>NZ_AXBA01000053.1:0-15000 GCF_000473085.1 Azorhizobium doebereinerae UFLA1-100 | reverse complement strand
TTGGGGGCCTTAGCTGTAGGTCAGGGTTGTTTCCCTCTTCACGACGGACGTTAGCACCCGCCGTGTGTCTCCCGTGTAGTACTTCCTGGTATTCGGAGTTTGGTTAGGTTTGGTAGATCGGTAAGACCCCCTAGCCCATCCAGTGCTCTACCCCCAGGAGTATTCGCACGAGGCGCTACCTAAATAGCTTTCGCGGAGAACCAGCTATTTCCGGGTTTGGTTGGCCTTTCACCCCTAGCCACAAGTCATCCGAGACTTTTTCAACAGGCACCGGTTCGGTCCTCCAGTGCGTGTTACCGCACCTTCAACCTGCTCATGGCTAGATCACCCGGCTTCGGGTCTAATCCGACGAACTGAACGCCCTGTTCAGACTCGCTTTCGCTGCGCCTACACCTATCGGCTTAAGCTCGCTCGCCAGACTAAGTCGCTGACCCATTATACAAAAGGTACGCGGTCACCCAGGACGAACCTTGAGCTCCCACTGTTTGTAGGCATCCGGTTTCAGGAACTGTTTCACTCCCCTTGTCGGGGTGCTTTTCACCTTTCCCTCACGGTACTGGTTCGCTATCGGTCGCTAAGGAGTACTTAGGCTTGGAGGGTGGTCCCCCCATGTTCAGACAGGATTTCACGTGTCCCGCCTTACTCGAGGACTTTGAAGATATTTACTCGTACGGGGCTATCACCCGCTAAGGCACCGCTTTCCATCGGTTTCCGATTTAATCTCCAAAGCCACTGGCCTGGTCCGCGTTCGCTCGCCACTACTAACGGAGTCTCTGTTGATGTCCTTTCCTCTGGGTACTTAGATGTTTCAGTTCCCCAGGTTCGCCTCTAACCCCTATGTATTCAGGATCAGATACCTTCATATGATAATTGGAAATCCGAAGCCTCACAGCCTCGGTTTGATCTTGCGACCCCACCGAAGGCCTAAGCCCTCGGAGTTCCAATTATCGAAGGTGGGTTTCCCCATTCGGAAATCTCCGGATCAAAGCTTGTTCGCAGCTCCCCGAAGCTTATCGCAGCGTACCACGTCCTTCTTCGCCTCTTAGCGCCAAGGCATCCACCGAATGCCCTTAAGACACTTGATCGTTCTCATCGTCCATGCCCACCCCTCGGCAGGGTTTTGTCATTCAAGCCGAAGCTCAAATGCCAAACGGCAGGACGCTATTCTAAAGACCAGCTTCGACATTTTCGACCCCGGTGCGGTCAGCACCCGGTGATCGCGTCCTCTCAAACCCGAAGGTTCGATCGTCGCGATCCGCAAGGGATCTCTCCCCCGCCTATCGAAAACGCCCAGATTCACAATGTCAGACAGCCGTGCCAGACCCCTACCCGAAGATCGGGTCTTACCAGGATCGGCAAAACAGATTGCCGCGGACAGAAGATCGCGAAGAACCACATGTTCTTCGGATCACGCTCAAGCGCTCGTCACCACAAACCATCTCGACCGGCCTTGTTCATCTTGCGATCAACAAAAAAGGGAAATGGTGGAGCCAGACGGGATCGAACCGACGACCTCATGCTTGCAAAGCACGCGCTCTCCCAACTGAGCTATGGCCCCAGGGAAATCAATAGGTCGACACTCAATCGTCTGGATCAGTGGTGGGCCTGGGACGACTCGAACGTCCGACCTCACCCTTATCAGGGGTGCGCTCTAACCACCTGAGCTACAGGCCCGAAACCGCGCCGCAGCCTGGACCCCGTCCGTTACCGGACGAAGACAGTCTGCGCTCAAGCAGCGTCAAGCGTGTCCGCGAAGAAAGAGAAACGAAGACGGCGGTGTCCCGCCAATGCCAGTCCAGAACGCCGCGTGAGGCAACATCGATGGCCGGCTGATATCCTAAGAAGTCCGATAGATCGTGAAGACCCGAAAGTCTTCGTGATGCTGAAGGACCATCCTTAGAAAGGAGGTGATCCAGCCGCAGGTTCCCCTACGGCTACCTTGTTACGACTTCACCCCAGTCGCTGACCCTACCGTGGTCGCCTGCCTCCTATTGCTAGGTTAGCGCAACGCCTTCGGGTAAAACCAACTCCCATGGTGTGACGGGCGGTGTGTACAAGGCCCGGGAACGTATTCACCGTGGCATGCTGATCCACGATTACTAGCGATTCCAACTTCATGCACTCGAGTTGCAGAGTGCAATCCGAACTGAGACGGCTTTTGGAGATTTGCTCACCCTCGCAGGCTCGCATCCCACTGTCACCGCCATTGTAGCACGTGTGTAGCCCAGCCCGTAAGGGCCATGAGGACTTGACGTCATCCCCACCTTCCTCGCGGCTTATCACCGGCAGTCCCTTTAGAGTGCCCAACTGAATGATGGCAACTAAAGGCGAGGGTTGCGCTCGTTGCGGGACTTAACCCAACATCTCACGACACGAGCTGACGACAGCCATGCAGCACCTGTGTGCAGGTCCATTGCTGGAAGAAATCCGTCTCCGGAAGTCGTCCTGCCATGTCAAAGGCTGGTAAGGTTCTGCGCGTTGCTTCGAATTAAACCACATGCTCCACCGCTTGTGCGGGCCCCCGTCAATTCCTTTGAGTTTTAATCTTGCGACCGTACTCCCCAGGCGGGATGCTTAATGCGTTAGCTGCGCCACTAAGCAGCAAGCTGCCTAACGGCTAGCATCCATCGTTTACGGCGTGGACTACCAGGGTATCTAATCCTGTTTGCTCCCCACGCTTTCGTACCTCAGCGTCAGTATCGAGCCAGTTGGCCGCCTTCGCCACTGGTGTTCTTGCGAATATCTACGAATTTCACCTCTACACTCGCAGTTCCACCAACCTCTCTCGAACTCAAGATCGCCAGTATCAAGGGCAGTTCTGGAGTTGAGCTCCAGGATTTCACCCCTGACTTAACGACCCGCCTACGTACGCTTTACGCCCAGTGATTCCGAGCAACGCTTGCCCCCTTCGTATTACCGCGGCTGCTGGCACGAAGTTAGCCGGGGCTTCTTCTCCGGTTACCGTCATTATCTTCACCGGCGAAAGTGCTTTACAACCCTAAGGCCTTCATCACACACGCGGCATGGCTGGATCAGGCTTGCGCCCATTGTCCAATATTCCCCACTGCTGCCTCCCGTAGGAGTCTGGGCCGTGTCTCAGTCCCAGTGTGGCTGATCATCCTCTCAGACCAGCTACGGATCGTCGCCTTGGTGCGCCTTTACCACACCAACTAGCTAATCCGACGCGGGTTCATCCAATGGCGATAAATCTTTCCCCCGAAGGGCACATACGGTATTAATCCAAGTTTCCCTGGGTTATTCCGTACCATTGGGCAGATCCCCACGCGTTACTCACCCGTCTGCCGCTCCCATTGCTGGGCGCTCGACTTGCATGTGTTAGGCCTGCCGCCAGCGTTCGCTCTGAGCCAGGATCAAACTCTCAAGTTGTATTGAGTTTGATTTGGCTAAGTCAAAACGTAAAACTCTCATCTATGACGAGGTCGGACTAAACGACATCATTCGCATGATTTCGTTTAGTCCGGAGTTACGTTGACCGCCGAAGTCATACTCGGTCTCTTCCGCAAGGATCGCTCCCTACTTCCGAGACCCGCAAGGACTCCGCCGTCCACGTTTCTCTTTCTTCTCTTCAACCTGTCAAACAGCACGGAGCCGAAGCTCCAGATTGCGGCCATCCGGCCCAATCCGACGAACACACCCCGAAGGGCTGTTCCCGAAAGGCCGAAGCCTCTCTATAATCTTTCAACCTCACACCCTTGGAAGGGCGGAGCCGACAGCTCGTCCTCCGGTTCCTAAACCGGCGGTCACAACATCGAATGTCGTGAGAAGCGTCGGAGACGTTGGCGCCGCGTCAGCGGCAACCCGTCGTCGATGAACGGGGTTATAGGACCACACGTTTTCCCTGTCAACACCGCTCTCCCACACTCCGTGAAACGCTGATGACACTGTGGACAACCCCCTCCGCGTACCTGGGGAAAATCGTGAGGCGGCAACGCTTTTCGCCGCCCCGCCCAGGGTGCATCGCGAAAGCTGCGCCGCACCCGAGCCGGCGAGTTTCATGCTGCTCCGCACGAAAAATGTTTGGCGTCCCTCGGCACCCCGCCCCCATCACCCGGCTCCCGGTCGTTCGCGCGCGCTCGCGTGCGTACTGTGTACCGGCTGCGGGACCGGATGAGCGGGCCTGATAAGCGGGTTTGGCAAACGAACGTACCAAGCGGACGCACCAAACGAACATTGCAAGCCGAACTTGGCGCCGGGAGCCCCCGGCCCAGCCGGCAAGCCTTCCGCAGGGCTCGCCATGCTTTTGCCGCGTCCAGGCGGTCACATCCCGTCCGGCGGTCGTCCGCCGTGGCCTGCGTCGCGGCATCGGCTTGAGGGAGCGCATTTGCGCACGCTCTCTCTTGCGGTACAGATCGACGGCAGGATCAGGTGACGTTGCTGCGACAGAGGCGGAAAGCCGGCGTGTCGCGGTCTTCCGGGAGGAATGTGTCCGGGCCATCCGGCACGGGCATCAGCAAAGGGACAGGATTTGCATCAGCGACGGTCGGCGGGCGCCTGGCGCGACGCAACGAGCACGGCGGGCCTCGGCGAGGACCCACCGCTCGGCGTCGACGGCGATGAGGAGGAGATCGACCGGCGGCGCATCTCGGTGCGCTGGCTGGCGGCGACGCTTCTGACCGGCCTGTGCGGCAGCTTCCTCATGGGCGGCGCGGTCTATGCGGCGCTCGACGGCGACCATCGCTTCGCCTCCATGCCCGAGACCGTGCGCAACGCTTTGCGCGGCGCGCTCGCCGTGGGCGAGAAGCCCTCCAATGCCGCCCGCAAGGGTGATCGCATGTCGCTGCTGGCCGAGGCCAACAGCGCGCGGCAGACGTTCCGCGTCTCCACCACCACCCGGGTGGGCGACAAGGAGATCATCCGCGTGCGCCCGTTCACGCGCGTCGCCGCGAACCTTGCCATGTCCACCACCTCGGTGTCGGTGAACATCCCGCGCTTCAATCCCGCGCAGCTGGTGGCCCAGTCGGTGGACCCGCAGGAGGCCGCGCCGCAGGCCGAGCCCACCGGCGAGATCACCCTGGTGATGCGCGACCTCGCCACCGCCGGCAATCTGCACTTCGGCTCCTCCGTCCCGATGGAGAACGTGCTCGGCAAGGTGCGCGAGGTGGCCGAGCTCGCCCGCTCCCAGCCCGTGCCCGCCGGCCTGCCCAGCGCCATCACCGGGCGCCCGTCCGCGGCGCCGGCCGGCAGCCCTTCGCTCGCCTATGCCTCGGAGGGCCAGTACGGCCTGCCCACCGGCACCGGGATCGCCGGCGCGGTGCCGCCGGTGCCGGGCGCCGCGCGGCCCGAGGTGATGGAGAACGTCAGCTACCTGGACAAGACCTCCGCCGAGACCTCCGGCGGCAACGACTGGTCCGACAGCACGGTGGTGGTCAAGAAGGGCGAGACCATCGTCTCCATCCTGACCGACAACGGCGTCTCGCAGGACGAGGCGCGCGCGCTGGCGGGGGCGTTCAAGCGCGGCCGTGACGGGACGGTGAAGGACGGCCTGCGCCTGCGCATCCTGCTCCAGACCGACCCGGCCAAGAAGGTGCACCCGCTGCGGGTCTCGCTGTTCAGCGATGCCGGCCATGAAGGCACGGTGGCGGTTTCCGACACCGGCGCCTTCGTCCCGGTGGCCGAGCCCACGGAAAGCGACATCGGCGGCGTCTCCGAGGACATGTCGGACGACGAGGACGGCGACGACAGCGGGCCGGGCATCCGGCTCTACGAGAGCCTCTACGAGACCGCTTTGCGCAACGACATGCCGCGCAGCGTCATCGCCGACCTAGTGCGGATCTATTCCTTCGACGTGGATTTCCAGCGCCGCGTGAAACCGGGCGACAATTTCGAGGTGCTGTATTCGGAAGACAGCCCGACGGACGCCGAAGTGCTCTATGCGACGCTGACCACCAATGGCGAGACGCGCCGCTATTACCGCTTCCAGACGCCGGACGACAGCGTGGTCGACTATTACGACGCCGAGGGCAAGAGCGCGAAGAAGTTCCTGGTGCGCAAGCCTATCGCCGCCGGCATCATGCGCTCGCCCTTCGGCTATCGCCGCCACCCGATCCTCGGCATCTCCAAGCTGCATACGGGCGTGGACTGGTCGGACGCGGTGGGCACGCCCATCTATGCCGCCGGCAACGGCACGGTGATCTACGCCACCTGGAAGTCCGGCTACGGCCGGCACACGGAAATCCAGCACGCCAACGGCTATGTCACCACCTATTCGCACCAGTCCGGCTTCGCCAAGGGGCTGAAGGAGGGCATGCAGGTGCGCCAGGGCCAGCTCATCGGCTATCTCGGCTCGTCCGGCCTCTCCACCGGCCCGCACCTGCATTACGAGGTGAAGATCAACGGCAGCTTCGTCGATCCCATGCGCGTGAAGCTGCCGCGCGGCCGCGCGCTCGACGGCAAGGTGCTGGCCGAGTTCAACAAGGAGCGCGAGCGCATCGAGGCGCTGCTCAGCCACGCGCCGGTGCCGCCGAAGGTGGCCTCCGCCGCCCCGGCCTCCACCCGCCAGCGCTGAGACGGGCGCCCGCCCGCGCCGAGCGCCCCAGAAACTGCCGCCGCCCCGTTTCAGGCCGCGCGCGGGGCTTATCCCGACTTGGCGGCCTCCGGGCGACGGGCGACAATGTCTCTTTCCGTAGGGACGAGTCTTGTCATGCGTGGTTTGACGTTCCGCTTCGCTCTCTGTCTGTCCGTGGTGCTTACGGCCGGCGCGGTCCTCCCCTCCCCCGCCGGTGCGGGCGAGGCGGAGGACGCCTATATCGCCACCCGCAACCGCCACGTGACGGCCATCGCCGCCGCGATGAAGAGCGGCATCCCCGACCAGAAACTCTACAAGATGGACGAGCAGGCGCGCGTCGATCTCAAGAAGCGCCTCTCATCCGTGCTCGGCCCGCTGTCCTTCAAGGGCGTCGGCAGGACGCCCACCTTCTCGCCCGGCGCGCTTTACAGTGGCGAGATGGAATCCGGGCGGCCGGACGGGCTGCTCTTTCAGGACGAGGCGGGCACGACGCGCATCTTCGTCTCCACCGTGCCCATCCTCACGAACTGGGTCGGTGAAGACGCCAAGTCATATGGGCGCGAAGCGCCTTCATTGGTGTCGCAACTGAGCGAGGACGGCTTCCTCACGAATGCCGTGAGCAGCGATGCGGCTTTTATCAGCTACATGCAGCTCCAGCTTGCCGCGCAGGAGGGTGAGACCGTCGTGGCGCTGTTAGGGCTGTTTGCGCAGGACGACCCCAGCGACGTCCCACCCCGCTCGCTCGTCGTCGCGCGCCTCGCCAAGGACCGGGTGATGGTGGCGACCATCGAGGCACCGAGTGCCGCCAAGGAAATCCCCGCGTGCACCAAGGTCTGGGGCGACTACCAGACCAAGGCAAATCAGCTCTTCGCCGCCATCCCCAAGGGCAGGGGCGCGGACGACCCGAAATGGGACGAAGCCCAGACGGCCCTCTCCGACGGCGGTATCGCCTACCGCAAATGCTATGCGGACGAGGCACCGAAACAGTCCTTCTATCCCGGGGTGATGAAGCGGGCGGAGGGCCTCCTCGCGACCATGCGCGGCAAATAGCGGGGGTCGCGCCCGCTGCTGGAGGTCGTGCGCGGCCACGCAAGATTACCGGCCCCGCCAACGAAAACGGGCGGCGCGATGTGCGCCGCCCGCTCTCAGGATGGGGAATGTCTGCCCTCAGGCGGCCTGTTCGACCGCCTGCTCGGGGCGGAACGCCAGCTTGCCGCCCTCCAGGTCGATATGGACCACCGAGCTGTCCGGCACCTCGCCGGCCAGCAGCATCTGCGACAGCGGGTCCTGCACCAGCTTCTGGATCGTCCGCTTCAGCGGGCGCGCGCCATAGGCCGGGTCGTAGCCCTTGTCCGCCAGATAGGTCCGCGCGGCGGGGGTGAGGTCCAGGGTGATCTTGCGATCCTCCAGCAGCTTGGCGAGCCGCTTGAGCTGGATCTCGACGATGCCGCCCATCTGGTCCTTCCGCAGCCGGTGGAACATGACGATCTCGTCGATGCGGTTGATGAACTCGGGGCGGAAGTGACGCCGCACCGCATTCATCACCAGCTCATAGGCTTCCTCGTCGGTCACCACCGTCTCGCCCTCGTGGCCCGGAATGCCGAAGCCGACCGGCTGGCGCGGATCCGCCAGATATTCGGCCCCGAGGTTCGAGGTCATGATGATGAGGGTGTTGCGGAAGTCCACCGTGCGCCCCTGCCCGTCCGTCAGGCGCCCGTCGTCGAGCACCTGGAGGAGGACGTTGAAGACGTCCGAATGGGCCTTCTCCACCTCGTCGAACAGCACCACCTGATAGGGCCGGCGCCTCACGGCTTCGGTGAGCGCGCCACCTTCCTCATAGCCCACATAGCCGGGAGGGGCGCCGATCAGCCGGCTCACGGAGTGCTTCTCCATGTATTCCGACATGTCGATGCGCACCATCGCCGTCTCGTCGTCGAACAGGAAGCTGGCCAGAGCCTTGGTCAGCTCGGTCTTGCCGACGCCGGTGGGGCCGATGAACAGGAACGAGCCGATGGGCCGGTTCGGATCCTGCAGGCCGGCGCGCGCCCGGCGCACCGCGGTCGAGACCGCGGCCACCGCCTCGGACTGGCCGATGACGCGCTTGGCCAACTCCTGCTCCATCTTGAGCAGCTTCTCGCGCTCGCCCTGGAGCATCTTGTCCACCGGCACGCCGGTCCAGCGCGAGACGACGCCCGCGATATGGTCCGGGGTGACGCTCTCGTTCACCATGTTGCCGGTCTGGCCGGCGGCCTCCACGGCGGCGAGCTGCTTCTCCAGCTCGGGGATGACCGCATAGGTCAATTCGCCAGCCTTCTGGTATTCGCCCTGCCGCTGCGCGCTGGCGAGATCCGCCCGCGCCTGGTCGAGCTTGGCCTTCAGCGTGGTGGCCTCGCCGAGCTTGTCCTTCTCCGCGCGCCACTTGGAGGTGAGCGTCGCCGACGCCTCCTCCAGCTCGGCCAGTTCCTTCTCCAGCCGCTTCAGCCGGTCCTTGGAGGCCTGGTCGGTCTCCTTCTTCAGCGCCTCCTGCTCGATCTTCAGCCGCACGATGTCGCGGTCGAGGCTGTCGAGCTCCTCGGGCTTCGAATCCACCTGCATGCGCAGGCGCGAGGCGGCCTCGTCCACGAGGTCGATGGCCTTGTCGGGCAGGAAGCGGTCGGTGATGTAGCGGTTGGACAAGGTGGCGGCGGACACGAGCGCGCTGTCGGTGATGCGCACGCCGTGATGCAGCTCATACTTCTCCTTCAGCCCGCGCAGGATGGAGACGGTATCCTCCACCGTGGGCTCGCTGACGAACACCGGCTGGAAGCGCCGGGCCAGCGCCGCGTCCTTCTCCACATGCTTCCTATATTCGTCGAGCGTAGTCGCGCCGACGCAGTGCAGCTCGCCGCGCGCGAGCGCGGGCTTCAGCAGGTTGGAGGCGTCCATGGCGCCGTCGGTCTTGCCGGCGCCGACGAGCGTGTGCATCTCGTCGATGAACAGGATGATCCCGCCTTCGGCCGCCGTGACCTCGTTCAGGATGCTCTTCAGGCGCTCCTCGAACTCGCCGCGATACTTCGCGCCGGCGATGAGCGAGCCCATGTCGAGGGCCAGAAGGCTCTTGTTCTTCAGGCTCTCGGGCACGTCGCCGTCGACGATGCGGCGGGCGAGACCCTCCACGATGGCGGTCTTGCCGACGCCGGGCTCGCCGATGAGCACCGGATTGTTCTTGGTGCGGCGCGCCAGCACCTGGATGGTGCGGCGGATCTCCTCGTCGCGGCCGATCACCGGGTCGAGCTTGCCGTCCCGCGCGGCCTGGGTGAGGTCGCGGGCATATTTCTTCAGCGCGTCATAGGCATTCTCGGCGGTCGCCGTGTCGGCGGTCCGGCCCTTGCGCAGCGCCTCGATGGCGGCGTTCAGCCCCTGGGGCGTGACGCCGGCGCGCGACAGGATCTTGCCCGCCTCGGTTTCCTTCTCGATGGACAGCGCCAGCAGCAGGCGCTCGACGGTCACATAGCCGTCGCCCGCCTTCTTGGCGGCCTGCTCGGCGGCGTCGAACACGCGCGCCAGCCCGGCGCTCAGGAACACCTGACCCGAGCCGCCTTCAACCTTCGGCAGCTTGCGCAGGGCGGCCTCGGTCTCGTCGCGCACCTGCTGGAGGTTGCCCCCCGCGCGCTGGACGAGGCCGGCGCACAGCCCCTCGGGGTCGTCCAGCAGCACCTTCAGAAGGTGCTCGGGGACGAACTGCTGCTGGCCTTCGCGCACCGCATAGGACTGGGCGGACTGGACGAAGCCCCGCGCGCGCTCGGTATAGATCTCGAAATTCATGTCTTCCCTCCTCGGCGTCCTGGGCGCCTTCTGCGAAGCACGCCCGGATCGCTTGGATGCGATGCCGGTCTGCCCGGCCACCGCGGCAGCCCCGCACCTGGAGCGGTGCCGCCGTGGCTCATGTGGGGACAGCCTCCGCCGCTGGGAAGAGGTCCCCGCCCACGGTTTTGCATTTTTGCCGGTCGGCGCCGGCGTGCGTTGACCGACATCAGGAAATGCGCCCGGACGACGGGAAATCCGCGTGCCGCTTGACCGGCGCCGGCCATGGTTGTACCAGTCGGTACACTTTGTACTGATCAGTACAGGAACCGCACAGGAGACCGCCATGTCCCGCCCGCCGCTTCCGCCCTTCACCGCCGAGACCGCCGCGCAGAAGGCGCGCATGGCCGAGGACGCCTGGAACACGCAGGACCCGGAGAAGGTGTCGCTGGCCTACACGCCGGACAGCGTGTGGCGGAACCGCTCGACCTTCCTCCAGGGCCGGCCGGCCATCGTCGACTTCCTCACCGCCAAGTGGGCGAAGGAACTGGACTACCGGCTGATCAAGGAAGTGTGGGCGTTCCACGGCAACCGCATCGCCGTGCGCTTCCAATATGAATGCCACGACGGCGCCGGCAACTGGATCCGCGCCTATGGCAATGAGAATTGGGAATTCGACGCGGCCGGCCTGATGCGCCGGCGCGAGGCCAGCATCAACGATGTCGCGATCGCCGCCGCCGACCGCAAGTTCCTGTGGGACAAGGGCCCGCGTCCGCTGGACTATCCCGGCCTGACCGAGCTCGGGCTGTGATCCGCATGGCATTCCGGGTGTCGGCGGGGCCTCCACGCGGGTCCCGCCATCGCCGCCCGCCAGCCGCACGCACCGGGAGCGCTGGACCATGGCCCGCGTGATCCAGGGGCGGGACGATGTCCTGCCCCTCCTCGGCGAAGTGTTCCGCGAGCATGGCTTCGAGGCGGCGAGCCTTGCCGACATCACCGCCCGCACCGGCCTCGGCAAGGGCAGCCTCTACCACTTCTTTCCCGGCGGAAAGGTGGAGATGGCGGAGGCGGTGCTGGAGCATATCGACCGCTGGTTCGAGGCCGAAGTGTTCCGCCCGCTGCGCGAGGCGCCCGACGCCGGCGCCGCCGTCTCCCACATGCTGGCGGCGGTGGACACCTATTTCCGCTCTGGCAACCGGGTGTGCCTCGTGGGCGCGCTGGCGCTGAACGTGACGCGCGACCGCTTCGCCGCCCGCCTCTCCGGCTATTTCGCCCGCTGGCGCGACGCGCTGGCCGGCGCCCTCGCCCGCCTCGGGCACGACCCGACAGCGGCGGCGGCCCTGGCCGAGGAGGCGGTGGTCGCCATCCAGGGCGGCCTCGTCATCGCCCGCGCACTCGACGACCCCTCAGCCTTCGGCCGCACGCTGGAGCGGCTGAAGGTGCGGCTCTCGGTCGTCGCGTGACGGCGCCCACCGCCCGCCTTCCCGCGCTGCGGCACGCTGCTCGCTTGCTTTGCCCGCCGCTTGGCCTAAATCTGGAGGCAAATCCTTGCATGGCGCGGCCAAGCGCGCCGGAGACGTGTGATGACCTATGTGGAGGCGGCAAGCGCGCCGCTGCGGAAGACCGGACACATCAAGCTGCACGGCCCCGAGGGCTTTGCCGGCATGCGCAAGGCGGGGCAGCTCGCCGCCCAGGCGCTGGACGAGATTTCCGAGATGATCGGCCCCGGTGTCTCCACCGAGGCGGTGGACAAGCTGGTGTTCGACTTCGCCGTCGCCCATGGCGCCTATCCCGCCACGCTGAACTATCGCGGCTACCGCTATTCGGTCTGCACCTCCATCAACCATGTGGTCTGCCACGGCATGCCGAGCCCGCGCCCGCTGCGCGAGGGCGACATCGTCAATGTGGACGTGACGCTGGTGGTGGACGGCTGGTATGGCGACAGCAGCCGCATGTACGCCATCGGCGAGATCCCCCGGCGGGCCGAGCGCCTGCTGGACGTGACCTATGAATCCATGATGCTCGGCATCGCCGCCATCAAGCCCGGCGCCCATGTGGGCGACATCGGCGCCGCCATCCAGAGCTTCGTCGAGCCCCAGCACATGAGCGTGGTGCGCGACTTCTGCGGCCACGGCGTCGGCCAGGTGTTCCACGACGAGCCCAACATCGTGCATGTGGGCCGCAGGGGCGAGGGGCCGGAGCTGAAGCCCGGGATGATCTTCACCGTGGAGCCGATGATCAACCTCGGCCGTCCGCACGTGAAGGTGCTGTCCGACGGCTGGACCGCGGTGACCCGCGACCGCTCCCTCTCGGCCCAGTTCGAGCACGCCGTGGGCGTGACCGAGACCGGCTGCGAGATCTTCACGCTGAGCCCGAAGGGCTACCACAAGCCGCCCTACGCTTTGGGCTGACGCCATGGACGAGCCGGACGATGGCCTACAGGAAGCGCCGCACTTCCACGGTCATCGGGACCGGCTGCGCGCCCGCTTCCGGCAGGCCGGCGCCCAGGCGCTGGCGGATTACGAGCTGCTGGAGCTGGTGCTGTTCCGCGCTGTGCCGCGCCGCGACGTGAAGCCGCTGGCCAAGGCGCTGGTGGACCGCTTCGGCTCGTTCGCCGAGGTGGTGGCGGCGCCGGTGCCGCTGCTGGCGGAGATGCCGGGCGTGAAGGACGCCATCATCACCGAGCTGAAGCTGGTGGAGGCCGCCGCCCAGCGCGTCGCCAAGGGGCAGATGCGCGGGCGCACCGTGCTGTCCTCATGGAGCGCGGTGCTGGACTATTGCCGCACCGCCATGGCCTTCGCCGACCGCGAGCAGGTGCGGGTGCTGTTCCTCGACAAGCGCAACCAGCTCATCGCCGACGAGGTGCTGCACACCGGCACCGTCGACCATGCCCCGGTCTATCCGCGCGAGGTGGTGAAGCGGGCGCTGGAGGTCTCCGCCAGCGCCCTCATCCTGTGCCACAACCACCCCTCCGGCGACCCGACGCCCTCGCGCGCCGACATCGACATGACCCGCAAGATCATCGATGTGGCCAAGCCGCTCGGCATCGAGGTGCACGACCACATCATCGTCGGCAAGGACGGCCACGCCAGCCTGAAGGGCCTGCGCCTGATGTGATGTGCCCCGGGCTTCGGACCTCGGGGCCTGGATGGACGCGGAGGAAGCCGCCGCCGGCATCCGGTCGTGGCGCCCACAGCCCCAAGGGCCCGGCCCCTCCCCCGGCCGCCGAGACACCAACACCCGGCATCGCCCACGCAAAAGAAAAGCGCCGCACCCGGTGGGGTACGGCGCCTTTTCTGTCCTGGACGCGGGCTTGGATTCTGGTCCTTCGCCGCGATCAGGCCGTTCCTGCCACGCTCACTTCAGAGCGAGCAGGCTGGTGTCGAAGGAGAGGCTCGCCACGTAGCGGTCGCCGCAGGCATTGGACAGGCCGGCGATGGTGAAGCACTGCGAGCTGCTCAGGTCGCTGTCGTAGTAGCGCAGGTCGATGGTCATGGCCTTGTAGGTGAAGGCGAGGCCCACGTTCCAGGTCGCGTAGTCCGGCAGCGTGTAGTTGGAGAGGAAGATGTTGTTCAGGTCGGTGGTGCCGAGCCACTGATAGCCGACCTCGCCGGAGATGTACCAGCCCCAGTCCTTGTAGGACGTGTAGTTGGGCAGGTTGATCTTCAGGGTACCCGACAGGTAGACCTCGCTGGCGCCCGTGCCGGCATAGCTGTTGCCGTAGTACAGGTTGCCGCCGACCGTCACGATGTCGTTGATGGCGTAGGTGGGCTTGAAATAGACTTCCCAGTAATTGATGTCGTTCGCCGGGAGGCCCGCGCCGTAGGTGTAAACGTTGGCCTGGCCGGGATAGTAGTAATAGACGAAGCCGACGTCGCCGGTGAAGGCGCCCCAGGTGTGGCGGATGCCGGCGTAGAAGTCCATCTCGGCCGCCGGATCGGTCAGGCCGGCGGACGCCGGGAAGTCCACGTTGGACATGAACAGGCCGGCATACAGCCAATCCCAGGCGCGCACTTCGGCGTAGCCCTGGACGGTCGGGTTGCCGTCGGTCTGGGTGATGCCGCGGAAGATATAGTCGCTGCCGAGCTTCACGCCGAAGGCCACGTCGAACGGCGGGGGCTCGGGAGCGACTGCAACCGCCTTCACGGGCATGGCGGCCAAATCCGCCGCCGAGGCCGTCCCAACGGACGCAACACTCGCAAGAACAACACCAGCGGCAATATTCGCCCACGTCTTCATACGCTGACCCCCCAATAGAAATTCTGTATTTGAGGAAATCAGCTTTCCCGATCCTGTCCAATGCAAAAAATGAGGCAAGAGTTGCACACACATTAGGCAACCCCGCATGGATGCTGGATTCTGGCGTTGCATTTTCGCCACATTCCGGATGGATTCCAATTTCGCCACGCCCTAGGTAGTGTGGACTCTTGGGGTTCCCGGGCTGAATGATCTGTGATTCAAAGCTGCCTTTGATGAGGCAGCGATGGGTGTTCTTGATCGACTGGTGCTTGGGGATGAGCAGTGGGCGCGGATAGCGCCGCACATCATCGGCGACGAGCGGACGCGCGGCTCTTCGGGCCGGGACAATCGTATGTTCATCGAGGCGGTGCTGTGGATCGTGCGCACCGGCTCGCCTTGGCGCGATCTGCCGGAGCTGTTTGGAGAATGGAACACCGTCTTCCGTCGCTTCA
>NZ_AXBA01000052.1 GCF_000473085.1 Azorhizobium doebereinerae UFLA1-100 | reverse complement strand
GCCCTTTCGGCCCAGGCCGCTCTGCTGACGGCCGTGCCAGGCATCGGTCCCACGGTGCTGGCCACGCTGCTCGGCGAGCTGCCCGAGCTGGGAACACTCTGCCGCCGCCGCATCGCCTCTCTGGCCGGCCTTGCGCCCCATGCACGCGAAAGCGGCACATGGCGCGGGGCCCGGCGCATCTGGGGCGGCCGGCGAAAGGTCCGAGAGGCCCTTTACATCGCCGCCCTATCGGCCTCCCGCCGCGTTCCAACCCTCACGGCTATGCGCGACAGGATGCGTCTCAAAGGCAAGGCACCCAAGACCATACTCATCGCCGTCGCACGCCAACTCCTCGTCATCATCAACGCCATGAGCCGAAAAGGAGCACCCATCGCCATGGCTTGAACAACACAGTGGCCCCCTGTCTGAAGCTGAGAGAGATGGTGCGAAGGGAGACCGTCTCTTTCTCAGCTTCAACAGGCATCACAGAGCCATGCCACCGGCCACATGGTCCGGTGCTTCGCGATGAAGGCGAACTTCATGTCACTTCCCTCGCGAAGAAGGCTGCGTTTCGCGACGGTCTTCTGGTTGATCCCGTAGCGCTTCGCCAGGGCCCTCAGGCTCTTGACTATCCTGTACGCTCGACGGACCGCCTCTGTCGTCGTGGCGCATCCATGAAGAACCTGGCCCATAGCGCATCCTTCCATTCACACGAAAAGACTGCACCATCAAACATCGGGATCAAACACCTAGGCCGACGATGCTGATTTGCTTGGGACGGCTTCTGATGAACAGCTTGTCCCGACCGCCATCATGTTACGCAGATGCAGGGCGACAGGGGCTCTCCACCCCATCTACGGCCACTTCCGGAACGGGTGCCTCAATGAGCGCGCCGCGCCTCGCCTGCCGAGGCGCAGCGCATCATCGAGGCATTGGCGGATCGACTACAACACGATCCGCGCCATGTGAGTCTCGGCGGCGTGGCGCCGTCGATGTTCGCAGGCCGGTCTCATGAGGACCAAAGCCCAGCTGGGCCTTCCTCCACAGGAAAGAAAAAATCGTTGCACGTCAAAATGTATAATACAATTAATCAAATCCCTGTTTACAGGCGTGCCGTTTTTAAATATTTATTTATCAGCAAGAATAATTTTTCAGACTCCTCTGATGTGACAGGCCTATCTAACGATAAAACTATATCATTTCTCAACTGCAATATCTCTATAATTAATTGTCGATCACTATAATCGATGGCGCCAATATTTACCATATGCCTGGAGCTTGTTTCTACATCTAGATAGGATGCTTTGTGGCGTAAGCATAGGTCAATTAGCCATGCCTCGAGTGAAATACCTGTTATTATTGCTGCTTCTCTTGTGAATCCGGCTGAAAGTAGGCGTTTTGCGTCTCCGAGGTGTTGGCTGATAGTATCATTGATGGACATATTTGAAGATCTAGCGATTGCATTTTGGCAATAATCTTTTTTTGCGGATATGATTATCTCCTTGAGGTAGATTAGCGTGCAGTGATTGGTGTTGTAAAAGCCGCCATTCTCCTTCCGCATAAATGCTTGCAGATATACAGAATCCGGTCCATTCATCGCAATTAGTATATTTTTCGCGCTCATTTTCCATGCGGCAAATGCCGCTTCGTCGATGTGGTGGCCGGTTGAGTACGTGCCTTTAAAGTATATCCTGTTGTTATCAAGTTGATCGGCCTCGGATATTAACTCATCCATTCGGCGAGTCAGGTTGTCCATTTGATTCATGACATTCCCCCGTGTAGCGTTGGGGTGAGTTCTGTGTGTGTTGCCGCATAGATGTTCGTTTAAATTGCAAGCTGTGTATGCCAGTCTAGCTATAATAATGATTTTCAACGTAAAAATGACGGTAAAAAACTGCCTGCTTTTAAGAGCAAATGAAAAAAAGACAATAAATACATTTTATACCCTGGATATGAGTCTTGAATTCCGGCGGAGTGTTGCTATCCTATGATTTGGAGTGTCCGTCAATCTTTGGTTGCAGTTGTGGCTCTGCGCATTGGTGTGTGTAGGGTGAATTCCCAGGGTGGTTGAGTGGTTTTGGCGCGTGTGTCGAGATGGCGAGGGAGGGGGTGGCATGAATGGTGGCGGGTTTTGGCTTACTGAATATGAGTTTGAGTGTGTTCGTCCTCTTCTCCCGTGTGCGGTGCGGGGGCGGCCTCGTGCTGATGATCGTATGGTAATAAGCGGAATTATACATGTGCTAAAGTCTGAGGTGAAGTGGAGTGATGCGCCCGCTTGTTATGGTTCGCCTCGAACGCTTTATAATCGCTATGTACGGTGGTCGGAATTGGGTGTGTGGGATGATGTTGTTCGGCTTCTGGTTGGTATGGAGGGGGTGTTGGATCGGTTGATGTTGGTTGGGTGTCGTGGGTCGCAGTCGCCGGCGTTCTCTGGCGTTGATGGGGGTAAGGTGTTGCTACCCCCTTTGTCGGGGAGGGGTGAGGGGCCCGCTTTTTGCGCGCTGCGACGTTGTCCCTTTGTAAGGAGCTCGGGTGGGCGGCGTGCTTCGCGTGTGCGTTCTGCGGTGTTTGGTCGCTAATAGGTATTCTAAATGGGGGGGGTGATTTATTGTGTTGAATGTTCAGTGTGGCCTTATTTTAGTTGTCGCCCGCCGGGCGGCGGGGTGGTTATTGGTCCCTGGCGCGGTGTGGTCGCTTTCGGGGGTCGTCTGTTGGGAAATGTTGTCGGTGGGAGGTGGTTCCGACCTCCATCTTGCTCGTTCGTGCGTAGTGCACGGCCTTGACTGGCCTTGGTCAATCCGGCTGACGAAGGGTGGGCGATCTCGGGCGAGGTCTTCTCCCTTGGAAAGGATAATTCGATGAGTTCAATTATCGATCTCAGAGGCAAGCGTGGGCTCGTGGCTGGTATCGTCAACGATCACAGCATTGCCGCTGGTTGTTCGGTTGCTTTCAGGAGGGCTGGAGCTGAGCTGGCGATAACCTATCTCAACGAAGGGGCTAAGCCCTTTGTTCAGCCCGTCGCCGACACGCTCAACGCGCCAATTTTTTTTCCCTGCGATGTGCGTGTGTCTGGGCAGTTGGAGGCCCTCTTCGATGTCATTTGCAAGCATTGGGGGCAGTTGGATTTCCTGCTTCACTCAATTGCGTTTGCGCCGCGCGAGGATCTGCGTGCGAACGTGGTCAACTCCTCGGCCGAGGGTTTCGCGTTGGCTATGGATGTATCGTGTCACTCTTTTATTCGCATGGCGAAATTAGCAGCGCCGCTGATGAAAAAGGGGGGGTGTTTGCTGACGGTAGTTTTCTATGGCGCCGATCGCGTGGTCGAGGGCTCTAATCTTATGGGGCCGGTAAGGGCGGCTCTCGAGTCTAGCGTGCGCTATCTTGCTGCCGAGTTGGGGGAGCGCGGGATCCGCGCTTACGCAATCTCGCCCGGCCCAATTAAGACGTGCGGGGCATCCGGAATCGGCCGTTTCGACGAGTTGTTGGACGAGGTTAGGGTGCGCACGCCGGCGGACCGACTTGTGCCAATTGAGGATGTCGGGCGGGTCGCCGCCTTCCTGGTGGGTTGTGTCCAGGGGCCTCTGTCCGGTTCGGTTGTTTATGCAGACAACGACTTCTACTTGTGCTGACCTGTTGACAATCGAACGGTGTAGCAGTTACGCCTCGGGCCATCAGTTGATATCAGAGGCGCCAAGCGTTTCTGTTGGCTGCGCGGGCTTGGCCGAAATCATTAGCGCGGATTGGTTTTGGCGCGTCGCTTGGTCGACCGAATGAAGCGGGTCTCGGAGCTCGGTTGGCGCATTCTGGGCTGTGTTGTGTTATATAAAGGGTATAAGTTGTTTGATGTGAAATTATTGTTATTGTGTCTGTATGTTGTTGTGATGGTATTTAAGATTTAATGAGATTAAAAATGGCGCGTGGCGCAAAAATAATATTGCGTGATGTGCTTGTGTGCGTGCCGTTGCGATGTCGATAGCGAATCTGGAGGTCGTTGAAAGGGTAAGAGTGGGGGTGAGTTGTGTAATTAGGTTGAATTTTACATAAATATTGTAGTATATATTTGATGTGCAGGGGGGGGGGGGGGGGCGTGGCATGAGTCTAGGTGATCGATGTAACGTGATTGATTTGTCGGCTGCGTCCGCGCAACTTGATGTTTCGTCTTCTGTGGTTCTACGGCAGAGGGGCATGGCGCGAGTGCCGCTGCCTGGTGATGTCGTAATCTGGGTGGCCGGCCGTCACCGGGCGCTCAGACGAGTGCTTTCTGGCCAGTGTTTCAATGGTGGCTCGCGGCAGTGGCGGTCGCTTCGGGATGGCGAGATTCTCGAAGATTGTCCTTTGATCGGGGTGTGCAAGTTGAGCAACATGGTCGCGGCACGGGGGGCGATCACCAACGCTTGCGCCGGTTGGTGTCCAAGAGTTTTGTGTCTAGCTGTATCGCGCTGCTGGCTTCAAGGATCGAGCGATGTGTTGATCGACTGATGGTCGAGATGGCGCGGTGCTGCGGCAGCGCCGATCTGATGAGCGAGTTCGCCATTCCGCTGCCCTCCAACGTGATGGCTGAACTGTTCGGTCTGCCGGACGAGCGGTGCGAGGAGATTGTAGCGCTTACCAACAGTCTGGCCAGCACCTCGGCCTCAGCCGCAGGGGGGCGGGGGGGAGGGGGGCGACCGGCGCGGTAGCGTGTCCCAGAGTTATTCCGTCGTCTCATTGAGCTCGAGCGAGGGCAGCTCGGCGATGATCTAGCTGCGGTCTTGATCGTCGGGCGCGACAACGGCGAGTTCGTTTCCGACACCGAGTTCATCGACGTGTTGTTCGTGCTGCTCTCTGCTGGGCTTTGTGAACACCACTGGCGTCATCGGTAATGGCGTGCTGGCATTGTTGATGCTTCCGCAGCAATTGCATTTGGTGCGCAGCGGCCAAGTTCCGTGGTCGAAGGCGATTGAGGAGATCCTGCGCAGGGGGAGGGGGCTCAGTGGCCTATCTCCCATTCCGCTATGCAACTCAGGACGTGGAGATTGAAGAATGCATGATCCGTCGCGGCGATACCGTTCTGATGACGTTCCATTAGGCGATTCGAAATGAAGAAGTCTTCGGTCCCGGCGCTGACAGGTTTGATCTCACCTTGCGGCACAATCCGCACTTGTCTTTCGGTGGGGGGCATTTCTGCCTGGGTGCTGAGTAGTCGTTCTTGGAATTGCGCTGCCCGTTTTCCTTACTGGTTGCGTGGCTGGAAGAGATGGTGCTGGATGTCGTGGTGGATGGTATTGTGTACATGCCGTCTAGCGTAATTTGCTGCCATCATAGACTTTCGGTCACTTTCCGTCTTTCCAATACTTAGAGAGTGAGCTGCGATCATGTCCGAACAGCCTTTGCCGACTCTGCCGATGTGGCGCGTTGATCACATCGAGCCATCGCCCGAGATGTTGGCTCTACGCGCCAATGGTCCGATTCACCGCGTCCGGTTCCCGTCCGGGCATGAGGGTTGGTGGGTGACTGGCTACGACGAGGCCAAGATGGTGCTGTCCGATGTGGCATTCAGGCCTGCGGGGATGCCGCCGGCGGCGTTCACCCCGGATTCGGTGATCCTCGGTTCGCCGGGGTGGCTAGTCTCGCACGAGGGGGGGGAGCATGCCCGGTTACGTGCGATCGTGGCGCCGACCTTCAGCAACCGTAGGGTGGAGATGCTTGCGCAACAGGTCGAGACGATTGCTGCGCAGTTGTTCGAGGTGCTGGCTGCCCAGCCTCAGCCAGCCGACCTGCGACGCTACCTCTCATTTCCGCTGCCGGCCATGGTCATCAGTGCGCTGATGGGCGTGCATTACGAGGATCACGGCTTTTTTGCGGGGCTGTCCGACGAGGTGATGACGCACCAACATGAAAGTGGCCCACGCAGCGCGTCGCGCCTAGCCTGGGAAGAACTGCGCGCCTACATTCGCGATAAGATGCTGAACAAGCGCCTGGAACCGGGCGATGATCTACTGACGGATTTGCTCGCGGCGGTCGATCAGGGCAGGGCGACCGAAGAAGAGGCGATCGGTCTGGCTGCAGGCATGTTGGTCGCGGGGCACGAAAGCACCGTCGCACAGATCGAATTTGGCCTACTGGCCATGTTCCGCCACCCGCAACAGCGGGAACGTCTGGTCGGTGATCCATCCCTGGCGGACAAGGCGGTGGAGGAGATCCTGCGCATGTATCCGCCGGGTGCGGGTTGGGACGGCATCATGCGCTATCCGCGGACCGATGTAACCATTGCGGGGGTGAATATTCCCGCGGACAGTAAGGTTCTGGTCGGCCTGCCGGCGACGTCGTTCGATCCGCGCCATTTCGACAACCCCGAAATCTTCGACATCGGGCGCAAGGAAAAGCCGCACTTGGCATTCTCTTACGGGCCACACTACTGCATCGGGTTAGCGCTGGCCAGACTGGAACTCAAGGTGGTGTTTGGTTCGATTTTCCAGCGCTTTCCGGCGCTACGTTTGGCCGTGGCGTCCGAAAAACTGAAGTTACGCAAAGAGATCATCACCGGCGGCTTCGAGGAGTTTCCGGTGCTTTGGTGATGGGCGCACGTCGTTCTTCTCCGCAATTTGCCGACACGCCTTGCGCGCGCCGGCCAAATCAGTCAGCCAACAGGTAATAAAATGAACGTGCAAGAAACCAGGGTGGCATGTCGGGACGCTTTCGCCGAACTGGCGTCGCTGGCCTGTATCCACGACCCGTATCCGTTCATGCGTTGGTTGCGCGAACATGATCCTGTGCATCGCGCTGCCTCGGGCCTCTTTTTGTTGAGTCGCCACGCTGACATCGACTGGGCGCTCAAGGCTACGGGCGATGCGCTGCGGGGACCGGCGCCGGGCGAATTGGCGCGCTATTTTCCGCGTGCGGCGACTAGCCTATCGCTAAATCTGCTGGCTTCCACGCTAGCCATGAAGGAGCCACCAACGCATACCCGTCTGCGTCGACTGATCTCGCGCGATTTCACCACGCGCCAGATCGACAACCTACGGCCGAGCATCGCGCGCATCGTCGCAGCGCGCCTGGATGGCATGGCGCCCGCGCTGGAGCGCGGGGAGGCGGTGGACCTGCATTGGGAATTCGCGCTGGCCTTGCCCATGCTGGTCTTCGCCGAACTGTTCGGCATGCCCCAAAACGACATGTTCGGGCTCGTTGCCGGCATCGGTGCCATTTTGGAAGGCCTGAGCCCGCACGCCAGCGATCCCGAACTCGCGGCGGCGGACGCAGCCAGCGCGAGGATGCAGGCCTACTTCAACGACCTCATACAGTGCAAACGCAACGATCCTCGCCACGACATCGTGTCGATGTTGGTCGGTGCTCACGACGACGATGCAGACACACTGTCGGATGCGGAGTTGATCAGCATGTTGTGGGGGATGCTGCTGGGCGGCTTCGCAACCACTGCCGCGACTATCGACCATGCAGTCCTAGCGATGCTGGCGTATCCCGGACAACGACACTGGCTGCAGGGCGACGCTGTGGGAGTGAAGGCATTCGTCGAAGAAGTCCTGCGCTATGAAGCGCCCGCCATGTTCAGCTCCATTCCACGTATCGCCCAGCGCGACGTGGAGTTGGGGGGGGTGGTAATCCCGAAGAATGCAGACGTGCGCGTGCTGATCGCGGCCGGCAATCGCGATCCGGACGCCTTTTCCAATCCGGACCGCTTCGATCCCGCGCGGTTCTACGGTACTGCTCCTGGCGTGTCTGTCGACGGGAAGATGATGCTAAGCTTCGGTCATGGCATCCACTTCTGTCTCGGTGCGCAGCTGGCTAGGGTGCAGTTGGCTGAGAGCCTGCCGCGGATCCAAGCGCGTTTCCCCACGCTGGTATTGGCCGAGCAGCCGAGTCGGGAGCCTTCGGCGTTCCTCAGGACGTTTCGCGCGCTGCCGGTGCGGCTGCGTGCACCGAGGAGGGGCTGACATGCGCGTCGTGGTCGACCGGGATCTGTGCGGCACCACCGGGCAGTGCGTGTTGATACTGCCGGGCACCTTTCGCCAGCGCGAACCAGATGGCGTGGCCGAGGTGTGCGTAGAGACGGTCCAGCAGGGGTTGCGTGCCGCAGTGCGGCTCGCGGCTAGCCAGTGCCCGGTCGCTGCCATTCAGATAATCGAAAGCGACGTTGGTGATGACGACCGTGCCAGTGCCGATCCCGCGCCTTTGCCAGCGTAGGGCATGCGGCCAAAACCAAGCAATTTAGGAGGACACGATGGGACGGTTTGAAGGCAAGGTGGCTGTGGTGACCGGAGCTGGTGCCGGCATCGGAAAAGCATGCGCCCTCTTGATCGCGCGCGAAGGCGGCAGAGTGGTGGTGGCCGACATTGATGGCTTGGCGGCCATCGCCTGTACCGAGCACATCGCGGCCGAAGCGGGCCGCGCGCTGAGCATAACCATGGACATCGCCGATGCGCAGGCGGTGGCAGCGCTGTTCGAGGCGGCGGAGCGGCATTTTGGCGGGGTCGACTTGTTAGTGAACAATGCGAGCGCCATGCATTTGACCCCTCGGGACCAAGCGATCCTCGACTTGGATCTGACGGTTTGGGATCAGACGATGGCGACCAATCTGCGCGGCACGCTGCTCTGCTGCCAGCATGCCATACCACGGATGATCGCCCGGGGGGGGGGCGCGATCGTCAACATGTCGTCGTGCCAGGGACTCAGCGGTGACATCGCGCAGACGTCTTATGCAGTGTCGAAGGCGGCGATGAACATGCTGTCCGCCTCGCTCGCCACCCAGTATGGGCATGCGCAGATCCGGTGCAATGCGGTTGCACCGGGGCTCATTATGACAGAGCGTCTCCTCGCCAAGCTGGATGAGCCAGCGCAACGGTATCTGCGCCGACACCAACTTCTTCCGCGCGTCGGTCGCCCCGAGGACGTGGCCGCGCTGGTGGCATTCCTGCTCTCCGACGATGCTGCGTTCGTCACGGGCCAGATTCTATGCATCGATGGCGGTATGCTGGCGCATGTGCCGACGTACGCCGACGGTGGCAACAGCCGTGCTGAGCGGCCTGCTGGTTCCTCTGCTGAAGCGGTCGCGGCACCGCATTGCTGATGGACGTGCTGCTCAACCCACTGGACCGTCGGCACCGGTTGCGGTGCGATATTCCGGTCCTTCCCGGCGCTTTTCCCGTGGTCGGGCATCTTCCCGCCATTGTCTGCGATCTGCCTCGCCTGCTGCGGCGCGCGGAGCGGGCGCTGGGCAGTCATTTCTGGCTGGATTTCGGCCCTGCCGGACACTTGATGACCTGTGTGGATCCGGATGCGTTCGCAATGCTTCGGCATAAGGATGTGTCCTCGGCGCTGATCGAAGAGATCGCGCCCGAATTGCTCAGCGGAACGTTGGTCGCTCAGGACGGCGTTGCGCATCGGCAGGCACGTGATGCGATCAAGGCGGCATTCCTACCGAAGGGGCTGACCCAGGCCGGCATCGGCGACCTGTTTGCGCCGGTCATCGGGGCGCGGGTGCAGGCGTGGCGCGACCGCGGGGACATAGCCATTCTGCGCGAAACCGGAGACCTGATGCTCAAGCTCATCTTCAACCTCATGGGAATCCCCGCGCGGGACCTGCCGGGATGGCATCGCAAGTACCGGCAATTGCTGCAGTTAATCGTTGCCCCCCCGGTCGACCTGCCCGGCCTGCCGTTGCGGCGCGGCCGCGCGGCTCGCGATTGGATCGATGCGCAGTTGCGTCAGTTCGTTCGCGACGCGCGTGCCCATACCGCGCGCACTGGGTTGATCAACGACATGGTGAGCGTCTTCGATCGCGGTAACGATGCGCTGTCCGATGACGTTCTGGTCGCCAATATCCGCCTGCTGCTGCTTGCTGGTCACGACACTACCGCCTCGACGATGGCCTGGATCGTGATCGAGCTGGCCCGGCAGCCTATGCTGTGGGATGCCCTGGTCGAGGAGGCGCAACGCGTTGGCGCAGTGCCGACCCGGCACGCGGACTTAGCTCAATGTCCGGTCGCCGAGGCGCTGTTCCGCGAAACGCTGCGCGTGCATCCGGCGACCACACTCCTGCCGCGTCGCGCGCTACAGGAATTGCAAGTCGGCCAATTGCGCGTTCCCGCGGGCACGCCTCTGTGCATCCCGTTGCTACATTTTTCAACCTCAGCGTTGCTGCACGATGCGCCTGATAAGTTCCGCTTATCGCGGTGGCTGCACCGCACGGAGCCGATCCGGCCGGTGGACATGCTGCAGTTTGGTACCGGCCCCCACGTCTGCATCGGCTACCATCTGGTATGGTTGGAACTGGTGCAGTTTAGCATTGCCTTGGCGCTAACGATGCAAAAGGCCGGGGTGCGGCCGCGGTTGCTGAGCAACGTCGAAAGAGGTCAGCGCTATTACCCGACCGCACATCCGTCCATGACAGTCCGCATCGGGTTCTCATGAGCTGGCATCGTATGCCCCATGTGGCGAGACAGCGGCGTCGGGACGCGCGGCATTGCTTCACTCAGTGTGGGGCCGGTGCGACGCCAACAGCACTGCGGTGGCTCGCCGCTCGTAGTGGCCTTCTCCTGCTAGGAACAAGGATATGAACAACATGCAGATCGGCTCCACGCCACACGACGACCGAACTGGCGTTTCCGCGCCTAGCGGATTGTGCGCGCAGGCGCGCGGCGCATCCGGCGGACAGCTGCAACCCGAGATCTGGATGCAGGAGGGCGTAAAGCGGGTCGAACAGGCGCTGACACGTCTTCTCTGCGCCGAAGACGACGGTGGGATCGAGCTGATGGCGGCGATGCGCTACGCCACCTTAGGTGGTGGGAAGCGCACCCGCGCCTTACTCTGTCTGGCTGCCGGCGCACTGGCCGACACGCCGGCGCACATCCTCGACGACGTTGGCGCCGCCATCGAGATGATGCATGCCTGTACCTTAGTCCACGACGATTTGCCCGCGATGGACGACGACGTGCTTCGCCGCGGTCTTCCGACCGTGCACGTCAAGTTCGGCGAAGCCACTGCAATCCTCGTCGGCGATGCTCTGCAAGCACACGCGTTCCTGACCCTGGCGAACCTAGATGCGTCGAGGGACAACCATATCGCGCTCGTGCGTGAACTGGCGCAGGCGGTATCTGCCAAGGGTGCCGCTGGCGGGCAGGCCATGGATCTGGCGCTGGTCGGAAAGTACGTCGAGCTGGACAGGATCGTGGCAATGCACCGGATGAAGAGCGGAGCGCTAGTGCGCGCATCCGTTCGTATGGGTGCACTATGTGCCATCGCAGAGGATGCTGCTCCCGCTATGCTGTACTGTGCGCTTGATCACTACAGCGCCTGTTTCGGTCTAGCTTTGCAGGTGGTCAACGACATTCTCGACGCGACGGCGGATGCCGCGACGCTGGGCAAGGTTCCCGGAAAAGACGCGGCGGCGCAGAAGCCTACCTGCGCGTCGATCATGGGGCTGCAGGAGGCGCGCCAGTTCGCGCTGGATCTACTGCGCGAAGCCGGGGAGGCTATCGCCCCATTGGGGCCGCGTGCGGAACGGTTGGCACAGATGCTGCACCAGGCCAACGCGTATCTTTTCAAGCATGCGCCATGCGCATGAGCCCCCCGCGTGGAGTGGCCCGTGTTCCACTGCGTCGGCCGTCGATCGCGGCGGTCGCCGGGCACGGCCGCGGCGCACACTGCGCGTAGGCCCATACGGCGGACCGGCACCAGCGTTCTGGCATGTCGCGGTGGAATAGGCGGCTGTCCGTCGCGGCCCAGCGCCGGGCTGCCACGAACCTATGGGGATGTGCGTGGCGTCTGTTGATCCTGGTTCTCGTCAACCATTCGCAGAAGGAACATCCTGCGTGAACCTGCTGTCCGAACAGATCCTTTCCGAATTGCACCACCTGCTTAGAGAGATGAGCGACGGCGGCAGCGTCGGTCCATCCGTATACGACACGGCGCGAGCTCTGCAATTCCACGGCAACGTCACCGGTCGGCGAAGCGCATACGAGTGGCTCATCAGGCAGCAACAGGCTGATGGCGGGTGGGGAAGTGCGGACTTTCCGCTGTTCCGCCATACACCAACGTTGGCGGCGTTGTTGGCTTTGCAGCGTGCTGCCTCTCTTCCGGGCGCTGCCGACGCGATCCAGGTTGCGACCCAGTTCCTAGAGCGCCAGCCCGATCCTTACGCGCATGCGGTCCCGGATGACGCGCCGATCGGAGTGGAACTGATCCTGCCTCAACTGTGCGGTGAGGCCGCATCCTTGCCGGGAGGCGTGGCGTTTCCGTGCCACCCGGCGCTGCTGCAGTCACGGCAAACGCGCTTAGCCAAGCTGGGGGCGGCGACGTTGCCGAGCGGCCATCCTTTGCTGCACTCCTGGGAAGCGTGGGGGACGTCGCCGACAACCGTATGTCTGGATGGCGACGGCAGCATCGGCATCAGTCCGGCGGCCACAGCCGCGTGGCGCGCGCAAGCCATGGCACGGGGGGGCATGCCACAGGTGGCGCGCGCCGAGGCGTATCTGAAGGCGGCATCGCGCGCGACGTGCAGCGGAATCGAAGGTGTCGTTCCCAACGTTTGGCCGATTGATGTGTTCGAACCATGCTGGTCGCTGTACACTCTGCATCTTGCCGGGCTATTTGCGCATCCCGCGCTCGCCGAGGCGGTGCGCGTAATCGTTGCGCAGCTCGACGTCCGCCTAGGCGTGCGCGGTCTGGGGCCTGCTTTGCACTTTGCGGCCGATGCGGACGACACCGCCGTTGCGCTATGCGTTCTGCGCCTTGCAGGCCGTGACCCTGCGGTCGATGTGTTGCGCCATTTCGAAATCGGCGAGCTGTTCGTGACCTTCCCAGGTGAGCGCAACGTCTCGTTGTCGACCAACATCCATGCCCTGCATGCGTTACGACTCTCGGGAAATGCCGCCGTCGGCACCAGCGCTTACATCGAGGCCAAGCGCAACCCGGAGGGGGTATGGAATAATGAAAAATGGCACGTTTCGTGGTTGTATCCTACCGCGCACGCGATCGCTTCGCTGGCGCAGGGCAAACCCCAGTGGCGCGACGAACGCGCTCTGGCGGCGCTACTCCAAGCGCAACGCGCCGACGGCAGCTGGGGTGTCGGTCGCGCGTCCACATTCGAGGAAACTGCCTATGCGCTGTTCGCGTTGCACGTGATGAATGGGAGTGAAGAACCTACAGAGCGCTGGCGCGTCGCACAGGCGGTCGCGCATGCGCGGCAGTGGATGCTCGACCGCCATGCAGCCTATGCGTTGCCCCAGACTCCATTATGGATCGGCAAGGAGTTGTATTGCC
Organism: Azorhizobium doebereinerae UFLA1-100; assembly: GCF_000473085.1. GTDB lineage: Bacteria > Pseudomonadota > Alphaproteobacteria > Rhizobiales > Xanthobacteraceae > Azorhizobium > Azorhizobium doebereinerae. The sequence continues at coordinate 4,897 of NZ_AXBA01000052.1, read as the reverse complement.
CCACCCGGGTCGTCCGTGTAGCCGAACTCGCCGGGTTATGGCTGGCGCTTCATTGGAAGCGGAGCGTTGTGGTCGAGGCAGCAGGGGGGATATCATGATTCAGATTGAACGCGTGTTGCAGCAGGTGCTGGAGTGGGGACGTTCCCTGATTGGATTTGCCGACGAGCATGCCGTGGAAGCGGTCAGGGGCGGCCAGTATATCCTGCAGCGCATCCACCCGAGCCTGTGCGAAACTAGCGCCCGCACCGGCCGCGATCCGCTGGACGAAACGCTGATCGTCGCATTCTGTCGTGAATTGGCCCTGCTGTTTTGGCTCGATGATTGCAACGATCTTGACCTGATCGCGCCGGAGCAACTGGCTGCGGTGGAGCAGGCACTAGGGCAGGGCGTGCCGTGCATGCTCCCCGGATTTGAAGGCTGCGCTGTGCTGCGCTCTTCGCTGGCCGCCCTCGCCTACAATCGTCGTGACTATACACAGCTTCTTGACGATACCCGGCGTTACTGTGCGGCACTGCGCTCCGGACACGCGCAGGCGGGGGGGGGGGGCTGGTCCTACGCCGAGTACCTACACAACGGCATCGATTCGATCGCCTACGCGAACGTGCTTAGTTGCCTATCATTGCTGTGGGGGTTGGACATAGTGGCCTTGCGTGCGCGTCCGGCGTTTCGCCAGGTCTTGCGGCTCATCTCCGTCATAGGGCGCTTGCAGAACGATCTGCATGGACGCGACAAAGACCAGTCGGCCGGCGAGGCGGACAATGCCGCGATCCTCTTGCTGCAGCGCTATCCGGCGATGCCGGTGGTAGAGTTCCTTGACGACGAATTGGCTGGCCACGCGCGAATGCTGCAAAGGGTGATGGAGGAAGAATGCTTTCCCGCACCCTGGGGACCGTTGATCGAGGCCATGGTGACCATCCGCGCGCAATACTATCAGACCTCGATCGCCCGCTACCGTAGCGATATTGCGGGTGGAGTGTCGCTCTGAATGTGCGGGAGGCCGCGGCGTGTGCGAGTTGCCGCTGATCGGGTGCAACGCCGTCCCCCGATGCGACGAGCATAAACAACACCGTCCTGAGCCGCCGCGGGGCTGGAAATCGTCCGGGATCGGCGAACGGCGTCGACAAGGCGGTCTACCGGCAGCGTCATCGCATCGAGAACATGTTCGGCCGCATCAAGGACTGGCGCCGCGTCACCTTGCGCTACGATCGCTGCGCCCGCACCTCCTTCTCGGCAATCTGCCTCGCAGCAATCGTTCTCTTCTGGATCAATGAGGCCTGAATCTATACTTGCTATTGTATCATATTTTATAATCAATCAACAATTGTACTGCATGCGTCTATCGTAAAAGATATTTTACTCTACCTTGAAATGCAGCGACGTTCCGATTTTTTATTAAAAATATGAATCCTCGCATGAATTTTTATGGTATTTGTGTTTCGTGTCTTTTTGTAGTTACAATATATGCCGCCGTAAATGGTTTGTGTTCGAGTATTTTTGGCTATATGGCTAATATTTGATTTATTATCGCCCAATGTATGGGGGGGTGATTTTGGCGTTTAGGTTGGCTTTGCTGTCCGTTAATTTGAGGTGTATATGATGGATGGTCGTATGTCGGAGTGGGTGTTTCAAATGAAATGATATTTAAGCTCAGGTGGTGGCGTTCTAAAATTGATGCTCTTTAGCGGTAGTGCTGATTCTGTTAAAGTTGATCGTTGGAGGCGTTGGTGGACTTTAGTCGCAGCCAAGGCTGGTGGCGTGTCGGTCAGTGCAGCATACCGGTGGCTGGACTGCTTCCGGGCGGGTGGCGAACGGGTGTTTCGTGACGCGAGGTTGGCGCTCCGTCGGGCTCCGCGTGCGACCCCGGCCGCGACGATCGCGCAGGAACTTGGCTCGCCGCGCTCGGTCGGGTGCGGGGCCGAAGCCTGCAATGCATAAGGCAGGTCATCGTCCGGGCGGTAGGAGAGTATGCCCGCGGAACAGGGCGGTCAAACGAGGCGCCTTCGGTCACATCGGCGCGTCATACAGAAAACTGCGCCTACACCACTCGGTGATGGTTTTTCGATTAAGGCTGTAGCGTGCTGTTGGCCTTTTGAGCGGAGCCTTCGATGCTCGGATGGCGTGGGTGGTTGTCGCTCTGCATGAAGCGTCTGGCTGATAGTGCCTCCCGCAATTGGGGGCAGCCTCGCTGATTTCCCGCGCTTCGGAACTACACGCCTAGTTAGCCATCTTGGTGTCGATTTCGGCTTCAATACCGCCGTGGATGGCTTCCTTGCCGAGTTGCTTGCTCAACCGGCCTAACCTCAGCTCGTTAGCTCTGCGCGCGAGCTATCTGCCAAGGAGCAATATATGACTCAAGCCGATCAAAGACCTGCCATTGATCCCCGCCCCCTGAGCTCTTACGTGGCATGGGCGGGAAACCGCAACAAAGGCCCGATCTTGGCCGTGTTCAAGGAAATCTTCCCGAAATCAGGTGATGCCCTGGAATTGGCGAGTGGGTCGGGTCTGCACGTAAAATATTTCGCGCCGCATTTCCCAAGTATCTGCTTCCATCCGTCGGACTGTGATGCTGATGTTTTCGGGGAAATAAAATCCAGTAGGTCTGGGGATCGAAATGCTAATGTCGTCGATCCTGTGTTAATTGATATTATGGATCCGGCGACTTTTCCAAATCCAAAGTATCTGCTGTTCGACGTGATATTTGTGATCAATCTATTCCAGGTAGCGCCAATTTCGATACAGGAGGGTGTTGCACGTCTTGCGTCATCCGCTCTTGCGCCCGACGGAATCCTGGCGATCTATGGGCCGTTCATGCTTGACGGAGAATATACAGCCGCATCGAACGAAGCGTTCGATAAGGAAATCCTAGCCGCGGGCGTCGCCGAATGGGGGCTCAAGGATATCCGCGATCTCGAAAAGGCGGCCGCTCGCTTTGGGCTGAAGCTTGCACGCACGCTTGACCTGCCGACGAATAACTTTATTCTGCTCTTTAATCGCCTGCGCTGAGGCTGGGATGCTTCTATTGTAAAGGTCCCGAAGAAGCCTACACTGTCCTGACGTACGCCCCATTTTTTAAGCCAGTTTGAGCTGGTGAACCGCCCGGGGTTCACTGGAGGCCATTTGGTTTGAGTCAAGTCGCCGTTTTCTGCTCATCGAGCAGAGTATAGTAGCGTTCCTCGGCTTCGGCCGGCGGGATGTTGCCGATAGGCTCCAGCAGCCGGCGATTGTTGAACCAGTCGACCCCGGTCAGCATGGCGAACTCGACGGGCTCGAAGAATTTCCAAGGTCCCCCGCCGATGGATGACTTCGGCCTTGTAGAGGCCGTTGATCGTCTCGGCGAGAGCGTTGTCATAGCCGTCGCCGACGCTGCCGATGAAGGGCTCGATGCCGGCCTCAGCCAGGCGTTCGGTGTAAGCGAATGCTCACATATTGCGAGCCGCGGTCGCTATGGTGCCCTAGGTGTTTAGTCCCACAGTGTGATGGCGTAACGTTGTCGCCGTCAGAGAGGATGCGCTATGGGTCAGATTCTTTACGGGAGCGCCACGACCACGCACGCCGTTCGAGCGGAGCTACAGCGATCGCAAGCTTCAGCCGCGCAACTCGCGCGGCGCTTCGAGATCAACGAAAAGACCGTGAGGAAGTGGCGGGCCCGCCCGGCGGTTGAGGACGCGCCGATGGGGCCGAAGGAGCGTCGTAGCTCCACACTCTCGGCCATCGAGGAGGCCGCCATCGTCGCTCTGTGCGTGCAGGTTCGCCTGCCGCTGGACGACGTCTTCGTCGCGCTGAAGGACGTCATTCCACATCTGACCCGCTCGTCGCTGCATCGCTGCCTGCAGCGTCACGGCATCTCTCGGCTGCCGAAGGTGGATCGCGAAAGGCCGAAGCGGTTCAAGGCTTACGAGATCGGTTACTTCCACATCGATATCGCCGAGCCGCGCTACGAGGGCGGCAAGGCCTATCTGTTCGTCGCAGTCGACCGGATTTCCAAGCTAGTTTTCGCCCGGATCTACCGGAGGGCGACGAAGCTCGTGGCGGCGGGTTTCCTCAAGGCTCTGCTCATGGCCGTCCCCTACAAGGTCCACACGGTACTGACGGATAACGGGGTTCAGTTCGTCCAGCACGACAAGAGGGCCGAGGCCGGCTTTCTCGCCCACGTCTTCGGAAGGGTCTGCGCCGAGCGCGGCATCGAGCGCAGGCTGACCAGGCCCTATCATCCGTGGACCAATGGCCAGGCTGAACGCATGGTCCGAACCATCAGGGACGCGACTGTCCGCGCCTTCCACTACGACTCGATCGACGACCTCAGGCGCCACGTCCGGGACTGGCTGCTGGCCTACAGCTATGCCGAGCAGCTCAAGGCGCTTCGCTTCAACCGTAAGCGTCGTCTTCAGGCCACGTTGCTGAGGACGGGCTGTGCGGGATAGGCCCATGGCAAAAGGTCGTCGATGCAGCTGTTGGGGTGGCCGTTGACGATGCGGGTGATGACGTCCGCGAGGTAGGCCTCGGGATCGCTTCCGTTGAGCTTGCAGGTCTCGACCAGCGAGGCGATGACGGCCCAGTGCTCGGCGCCGCGGTCGGAGCCGGCGAAGAGCGCATTCTTCCGGGTGAGGGCCGGGGGGCGGATGGAGCGCTCCACGATATTGTTGTCCAGCTCGACGCGGCCGTCGTCGAGGAAGAGGGGCAGCCCCTCCCAGCGCGAGAGCGCGTAGCGGATCGCCTCCGNGAGCTTGGTCTTCTGGCTGATCAGCGCCAGCTTCGCCCGCAACCATGGCTCGAGAGCCTCGATGATCGGCCTGCTCTTTTCCTGGCGCGTGGCCTGACGCTCATCCGGGCGCCGCCCCCGGATCGCAGCCTCGACGTGATAGAGCTCGGCGATGCGCTGCAGGGCCTCGCCGGCGAT
>NZ_AXBA01000051.1 GCF_000473085.1 Azorhizobium doebereinerae UFLA1-100 | reverse complement strand
AGGCTGCCGGGCAGGCGGAGCGCCACGGGGATGTTGTAGACCGCGCTGCCCGGATGCAACTGCTCGAAGAACCACAGACGCTCCTGCGCGAAGGACAGCGGGGCGGGCGGATCGGGCGGCATGCCGGCGGGCTCCGCCGGCGCCGCTTGCGCCGCCAGCCCCAGGAGGCGGGCCAGTTCGCGGTCTACATCGCCGGCGCCCATGGCATCGACCCTCGCCGCCACATCGGCGCCGGGATCGGCGGCGATGGCGTCCGGCTGCGGCGCGGGGGCGGAGGCGGCAAGGGCGGCGGCAAGCTCGGCCACGGTGGGCTGCTCGAACACCAGCCGCAGCGGCACGGCGCGGCCGAACGCCTCCTGCAGGCGCGCGGCAAGGCGGGTGGCCAGCAGCGAGTGGCCGCCGAGATCGAAGAAATTGTCGTTGACGCCCACCGGCTCGACGCCCAGCAATTCCTGCCACAGCCGGGTGAGGCTGTGCTCCTCCGGCGTTGACGGCGGCGCAAACGGCGGGCGGTCGAGACCTGCATCGTCGGGCCGGGGCAGCGCCTTGCGGTCCACCTTGCCGTTGGGCGTCACCGGCAGCGCGTCCAGCCGCATCCAGGCGGTGGGCACCATGACATCCGGCAGGCGGGCGCGCAGACGGCGGCGCAGGTCGTCGATGGGGGCGGCCGCGTCCGCAAGCACCACATAGGCGGTGAGGCGCAGGCTGCCCGCGCTGTCGGGCAGGGCCAGAACGGCGGCCTCGCGCACCTCCGGCGCCGCCGCGAGCGCCGCCTCGACTTCGCCGATCTCGACCCGGACGCCGCGGATCTTCACCTGGCTGTCGCGCCGGCCGAGGAATTCCAGCGTGCCGTCGGCCCGCCACCGGCCGAGATCGCCGGTGCGATAGAAGCGCTCGCCGTCCGCCGTGGCGACGAAGCGGTCCGCGGTCAGCTCCGGTCGCCCGAGATAGCCCGCCGCCACGCCTTCGCCGCCGATCCAGATTTCGCCGCGCACGCCGAACGGCACCGGCCGCCCCGCGCTGTCCGCTACCAGAAGGCGCGCATTGGGGATGGGCCTGCCGATGGGCAGGCAGCCGGAACCGGGCTGGTAGCGATGGGTGGTGGCCCAGATCGTCGCCTCGGTCGGCCCATAGGCGTTGAAGAAGCGGCGGCCGGCGGCCCACTGCTCCGCCAGGGACGGCGGGCAGGCCTCGCCGGCGACGATCAGCGTCGACAAGGCGGGCAGGGGATGCGGCAGGACGGCCAGCACCGAGGGCGGCAGCACGGCGGCGGTCACGCCCATCTCCGCCAGCGCGGCGAGGGCGGGAGCGCCGGGGGCCTCGCGATCGGGCACGGGAATGCACAGGGTGGCGCCGGCGCCGAAGGCCAGCAGCAGTTCGAATACCGAAGCGTCGAACGAGGGCGAGGCGACGTGCAGCACGCGGTCGCGCGGGCCGAGGCCGAACAGGATGCGCTGGGCCGCCACCACGTTGCACAGGCCGCGATGGGCGATGGACACCCCCTTCGGCGTGCCGGTGGAGCCCGAGGTGTAGATGACATAGGCAAGGCCGGAGGCGCCGCAATCGTCCGCCAGATTATCGTCCGGCAGATGGTCGTCGGGCAGATGATCGTCGGGCAGGTCGCGGGCGCCGGCGCGCGCCTCGGCCAGGGTCACGAGCCGCGTGCCGGCCGGGATCGCGAGGCCGGCCGGCGAGGCCTCGTCCACCACCAGCACAGCCGCGCCACAATCCGCCAGCATGACGTCGAGCCGCGGCACGGGGTAGCCGGCGTCGAGGGGCACATAGGCGGCGCCGGCCTTCAGCGTGGCGAGGATCATCTCCACCATCGCCACCGAACGCTCCAGGCACAGCGCCACGCGGCTGCCGGGGCCGACGCCGCAGGCTTGCAGATGGCGGGCCAGCCGATTGCAGCGGGCGTTCAGCGTGGCGTAGTCGACGATCTCCGCGCCGCAGGCGAGGGCCGGCGCCCGTGGGGTGCGGGCGGACTGCTGCTCGAACAGCCGGTGGACGCAGCTGTCCGAGGCATAGGGCAGCGCCGGCCCCCGGCCCAGCTCCCGCATGCGGCCGGCTTCCGCCGCGTCCATGATCGGCACCTGCGAAACGGACAGGCCCGGGGCCGCGGCGGCGGCCTCCAGCACGACTTGGAAGTGCGCCGCCATCCGCGCGACGGTGGCGGGATCGAACAGGTCCGAATTGTAGTCGAGCACGGCCTCCAGGCCCTGCCCGGTCTCGCTGGCGGCAAAGGTCAGGTCGAAGCGGCCGGTGCCCAGTTCCACCTGCGGCGCGGCGCGCGCCGGATCGGGCGCGGCGGCGGGGCCCGGCGCGTCGGCATTCTGCAGCACGAACATGACCTGGAACAGGGGATGGTGTCCGAGGCTGCGCTCGGGCTGGATCTCTTCGACAAGGCGCTCGAAGGGGAGATCCTGGTGGGCATAGGCGGCAAGGGTGGTGTCGCGGACGCGGTCGACGACCTCTGCGAAGGAGGGGTCTGCGGCGAGCGAGGTGCGCAGGACCAAAGTGTTGACGAAGAAGCCGATGAGCGGCTCGACCTCGACGCGTGTGCGGTTGGCGATGGGTGTGCCGACGACGATGTCGTCCTGCCCGCAATAGCGCAGGAGGAGAACCTTGAAGGCGGCGAGCAGGGTCATGAAGAGGGTCGCGCCGCGCTGCTGGCCGAGGGCGCGCAGGCGCTGCACCAGGGGTGCGGGGATGGTGAAGGTGAAGAGGCCGCCGGCATAGGATTGCACCGGGGGATGGGGCCTGTCGGTGGGCAGGTCTATGAGCGCAGGGCAGCCGGCCAACTGCGTGCGCCAGTAGGAGAGCTGCCGCTCCAGCTCGTCTCCGGCGAGCCAGTCGCGCTGCCAGCGGGCATAGTCGGGATACTGGATGGGGAGCGGCGGGAGCGGCGANGGGCGGCCGGCGAGGAAGGCTGGATAGAGGGCTGAGAGCTCGCGGAACAGGACGCCCATGGACCATCCATCGGAGACGATGTGGTGCAGGGTGAGGAGCAGGAGATGATCGTCGGCGGCGAGCTTGAGCAGGCGGGCGCGGAGCAGGGGGCCTGCGGCGAGGTCGAAGGGGAGACGTCCCTCCTCGGTCGCACGGCGGGCAGCCTCGGCCTGGCGCGCGTCGGCGGGGAGGGCGGAGAGGTCGTCCAGCGGCAGGTCGAGCGCGACATGCGGGGCGACCACCTGCACCGGGCTTCCGTCGCGGGCGGCGAAGGTGGTGCGCAAGGCGGCGTGGCGGGCGACGATCTCGGCGAGGGCACGCTTGAGCAGGGCGGGATCGAGGCTGCCGGGCAAGCGCAGCGCCACGGGGATGTTGTAGACCGCGCTGCCCGGATGCAGCTGCTCGAAGAACCACAGACGCTCCTGCGCGAAGGACAGCGGGGCGGGCCCCGCGCCCGCGTCGCCCGCGCGGGGCGCCGAGCCGGCCTCCGCCGGCCGGCCCCAGGCGAGCAGCCGGCGTTCGAGGACCGACCGCCGGCCGGGCGACAATGCGGCGATGCGAAGATCGATGCTGGTCATGGCGTTTTCCGGCGAATCCTCATCGGTTCCGGCCGCGCTCGGGCGCGCCGGTCGGTCTTGGCCGTTCCGGTCAGTCTTGTCCGTCAGCCCTTTCCGGGCACTCTTGGCCGGGCGTCCCGTCCGCCATCGCGGACGGGCGGGGCAGCGGCTCCCGTCGCCTCGCCAGCCTCACGCCTCCTGGTACATCTGCGGATGCCAGAGCGGGGGCGGCGGCGTCTGCACGGCGCTGGATGCGACCAGCGCCATGCTGCTGGCGACGGCGTGGAGCATGGCCGGATCGAGCCGGGCGAGGTCCGCCTCCACCCAGGCCGCGCGCAAGGCGGCGAGATAGTCCTGATAGACCGCCGCCACCCGCGCCTGGCAGCGGTCGGGCGCCCACAGCTCGTCCATCAGCCGCAGATAGCCGCAGTAGCTGTCGAACTGCGCCAGCCCCTGACCCGGCCCCGGCTCGGCCGGCGCATCGAGGGTGTCAAGGAACTGGCGGTAGGCGCCGCCGGATTTCCGCACAGCTTCCAGGGGCAGCCAGGCGCCTTGCAGGGCGTCGAGATAGCCCAGCAGGGCCGCCTCGAACGGCTGGGTGGGGGCGGGATCGGCGGCCGGCTCCGGCGGCGGATCGCCGGGCTCGTCCGCCACAGGGACGCGGGCCTTCGCCTTCGGGCCGGCCTCCGGTGCCGCGGCCTGCTGAGCCGTGGCTTCGTAAGGCTTGCTCTCCTGCGATTCCATGGCCATGGCTGGTTCTCCATCGGTGGTGGGCGCGCTGCGCCGCTGGGATCTGGGACGTCGTGTCATGCCGGGTCCGCCACCTCGCGCAGGGACCGGCGGTTCCAGGCGAAGCACGCCCAGTCGCCGCCGGCCGCGGCGGGACGGGGCGCGGCCACCGGCTGCGCGGGCAAGGGCGCATCCGGCCTCAGGCCCGCCGCCGCCAGCCAGTCGCGGTCGTAGACCGTGGCGAGATAGCGGTGCCCCTCGTCTGCGCCGACGAACACCACGGTCTCGTCGGGATGCGCGGCCGCATGCCAGCGCGCGACGAGATGCGCCGCTCCGGTGGTCGGCCCGGCGAACACCGCCTCGGCCTGCATCAGGTGCCGGGTGGCGTTGAAGCCGGCCTCCGCGCTGACCCAGTGGATCTCGTCATAGGCGGCATGGTCCACATTGGGCGGCAGCAGGCTGTTGCCCAGGCCACGCAGCAGGCGGGGCCCGTCCGGCTGGCCGAACAGCACGCTGTGGAAGGTATCGACGCCGACCAGCCGGCAGGCTGCGCCGGTGGCGCGCAGCCGCGCGGCCATGCCGCCGGTCGAGCCGCCGGAGCCGACCGTTCCCACCAGCGTCAGCCGGTCGCCCAATGCGGCGCGCAGCTGGTCGGCCGGCTCCGCATAGGCACGGGCATTGTCGGGGTTGGAATATTGCCGGCTCCAGAACGCCCCCGGCGCGGCCGCGAGGCGCGCATCCAGGGCGTCGAGCCGGGCCTGCTGGAAGCCGCCCACCGCTGCCGGCTGCTCGATGATGCAGACCTCGCCGCCGAGCAACTCGAGCTGGCGGCGCAGACCGCGGTCGACGATGGGATCGCTGAAGATGACGAAGGGCAGGCCGCGCTCGCAGCAGACGATGGCGAGGCCCAGCGCGAAGGTGCCGCTGGAGGTCTCCATCACCAGCCCGCCGGGCGGCAGTTTTCCCCGGGCGAGCGCCTGGTCGATGATGAACTTCGCCGGTACCAGCTTCATCAGCCGGAACATCAGCAGATAGAGGTTCGGCCCCAGCTGGCGCAGCATCGGCTGCTCCAGCGCCGCCGAGGTGGAGGGGTAGGGAATGAGCGGGAGGGTCATGGCGTGATCCGCCTCCGGCTGCACGCGCGCGCCATCCCCGCATCCGGCACCGGACCGACAGTCCGCGCGGCGTCTCCGGCGCATTGATGATCCCGCGACCAGCAAGCCACATGCCAGACGGCATTGCGGCCGCAGGTGCCAGCCGCTGCGGCGGCTCGGTCATCGGTGGGGGTGGGCGGGCGCGGGGGGCTTCCGCCCCGGCGATGCCCCTTTCCTGGAGGGCCCGAAACTGGCCGCCGCGCAAGCGGCGCCGCATGGGCCCGCGACGGCGGCACGAACGGGAAGCAGGCTGTCGTGCCGAGGCGCATCGCGAACATCCGTCTAGAGATGTATAATGCCGATGACGATCGCAATACGTGTATCCGAGGAGGCGCGCGATTGTCAATCGCCGCAGGCCATCCGGTGCGCAAAAACACCGTAGCCATGAAAGCATTTTCTCGCGTGCTTTGAATGGCATGGAAAGTATTCATCGGGCCATGCCCAGCCGCCGCCGGGGCCCGATCGCGGGTGACTGCGTGCCGGCTCGGCTTGTGACTGGCGGTCAATTGTGCAACTTTTGCGTGTATTAACGCGGCCGCCATTCCGCTGTCCGGCGATGGCGGCGCAGACGTCGGACCGCGATCTCCGCTGGATGCTGTCAGTCGCCGCGTGCCGGCCCGCTGCGGCAGCCGGTAGACCTCCTGAGCCTACGATCGATAGAGATGGACCGTCGGCCGTCGCGGCCGGTCATGGGGATGGCGGCGCGGCCCGCGCCGCCGCGAGGCATGCGGGCATGAGCGAGCAGCACCAGGCCATATGGCTTACCGTCGCTGAAGCGTTCCCATTTCAGGACCGGCGACCTCAAGGCAGCCGCAGGTCTCGAACAGCAGCGCCCGGATCCATCGATGCCCGGCATCGCGGTGCGTGCGCTCGTGCCAGACGGCCAGCTTGGTGAAGCCGGGGATATCGATCGGCGGCTCGAGAACGGCGAGACCCGCAGCATTCTCTGCAAGCCGACGCGGCACGATCGCCACCAGATCGGTGGTGCGCAGCAGGCCGGCCAGCGCGAGGAAGCTGGTCATCGTCACCACCACGCGGCGCTCCCGGCCGGCTTTGGCCAGCGCATCGTCGGTCGCGCCCCAGAAGCGCTCGCCCGAGTAGGAGATCAGCGCCTGGTCCAGCGCGCAGAACTCCTCCAGCGGCAGAGTGCCGCCGCCGGCATCCGGATGATCGCTGCGCAGCGCGCAGACATAGGTCTCGTCGAACAGCCGGCGTGCATGGAGATCGGGCAGCGCCGATTCCGGCGTCATCAGCGCGAGATCCAGGTCGCCGCACTCGAATTGCGCCTGCACGCGGTCGTCCTCGACCGGGCGGATGGCGACGCGGATGCCCGGCGCCTTTGGGCGCAGCTTGGCCAGGAACGGCACCACCACCGCCTGGAGCGCGTAGTCGGTCGCGGCGATCGACAGCGTGAACTCCGCCGTGGAAGGATTGAAGCTGGCCGGCTGTAGAAGGCTCTCGACGTCGGCCAGGATCTGCTTGACCGGCCCGGCCAGCTCGGTGGCGCGCAACGTCGGCACGATTCCCCGCTGCGTGCGCGCGAACAGGGGATCGTCGAAGCTTTCGCGCAGGCGCGTGAGCATGCCGCTCACCGCGGGCTGCGTGAAGCCCAGGCGCTCGGCCGCGCGCGTGACGCTGCGTTCATCGAGCAGCGCGTCCAGCGTGCGCAGGAGATTGAGGTCGAGCGTCCTGATATCTCTCATCGTTATGGCTGTGATCGTCTCGTATGATTTGTCTTATGTCTGCGATGTTTTTATCGTCCTGGCAAGGAAAACAGCAGGGCAGGTGCGAGCGGGGGAGCCTCCCAAGGAGCAGCGATGAATGCGATCAAATGGCCGGAAGGCTATCTTCCAGGATTTACGGACAATTTCGCCTCCAACGAAGTCATCGTCTCCGGCCTGACGGCCGAAATGGTGTGGCCATTTCTGGTCACACCACATCTATGGCCGACTTATTACGCAAACTCAGCGAATGTTCGATTCCACGATGACGAGGGACCGGAACTGGACGAGGGCGATCGCTTCTACTTCGAAACGTTCGGGTTCCCGGTCGAAGCGCAGTGCACCGAATATATTCCGCCGGCGAACGGCCAGCCGGGCCGTGTCGCCTGGCATGGCTGGGCCGGTGCCGAGGGGGCCGGCGACCGCCTGGATGTCCATCATGCGTGGCTGGTCGAGGATTTGTCCGGTGGCCGCGTGCGCATCCTCACCCAGGAAAGCCAGAACGGGAAGCCGGCCGAAGAACTGGCCCGCGCCAAGCCCAACCCGATGATCAACGGGCACCAGGACTGGCTGGACGGTCTCGTCGCGGCAGCGCGCAGCAACGCCGCCTAGAGCCCGTTCCGTTCGAATGGCATCGCCGTTTGAACGGCAAAAACGTTCTCCATCAACGTGTGAGAGACGGATTCACCGATCAGGTTGCTTCAACCCGATCAGAGCCGGCTCTGGAGCCCATCGGGCGGGCCGCCGGGTCTTGCCCAAGACGCAATCCGCAAGGGAGCTGCCATGACCACAGCTATCAAGATCCTGATCATCCTGACCTCGCATGCCGCACTTGGCGACACCGGAAAGCCTACTGGCGTCTGGTTCGAGGAATTGGCCACGCCCTATTACACGTTCGTCGATGCCGGCGCGCAGGTCGACATCGTCTCGATCGATGGCGGCAAGGTTCCCATCGACCCCGCCTCGCTGAAGCCCAAGGGTGAGAATGAGCCGAGCGTCGAGCGCTTCCTGGCCGACCAGACTGCGATGCAGTCGGTCGCGGCGTCGAGGAAGGTGACGGATGTCTCTTCCGAAACCTATGACGCAATCTTCCTGCCTGGCGGCCACGGTACGATGTGGGACCTGCCCCGGAGCGGCGATCTCGCGGCGCTGCTGTCGAAGGCTTGGGCGCAGGGCAAGGTGCTTGCCGCCGTCTGCCACGGTCCGGCGGGCCTCGTGAACGTCAAGGATACCGACGGCAAGCCGGTCGTGTCCGGGCGCCGCGTTGCCGGCTTCTCCAACTCCGAAGAGACGGCAGCCGGTCTTGAGAAGGCTGTTCCCTTCCTGCTCGAAAGCCGCCTGCGGGAATTGGGCGGCCGATATGAGAGTGGCCCGGACTTCCAACCCTTCGCGCTGAGCGACGGCAGGCTGGTGACAGGCCAGAATCCGTCCTCTTCGGAGGAGACCGCCCGGCTCACACTCGTGGCGGCGAAGGCCTCCGCCGGCGAGTAGGAAAGCACGATGGCCGACGAGAGCAGGGATGCCGGTTGCCGCGATATCGGAGCGGCCATCCCCGCCTTTCGGCCGCGCCTTTTCCATGCGCGAGGTCGCGCGCTGTGCCGGCCGGGCGATGGCGAGGCCCGCAAGCGGCGCCCGGCGGACGTCGACGCACACCTGCGGCTTGAACCGGCCGGGCGCCGCTTGCGGGGCACGACCCCGGTCGTCCGGGATGTCTCGGAAATTGCCGCGGGATCTCGCCGATGTCCCTGAACCGACGGTTCGGCGGCAAGCCGCTGATCCGCCTCACTCCTCTGCAAATTGAGCGATGATCCCATGTCAGAACTGTTCACCCCCTTCACGCTGAAGGACGTCACGCTGCGCAATCGCGTGGCCGTACCGCCGATGTGCCAGTACAGCGCCGTAGACGGCTTCATCACCGACTGGCACGAAGCGCACTATGCCGGCATGGCCCGCGGCGGCGCCGGTCTTGTCATCGTCGAAGCGACCGGCGTGTCGCCCGAGGGCCGCATCACGCCCGGCTGCACCGGTATCTGGAGCGACGCCCATATCTAGGGGCTTTCTCGCATCGCCCGCGCGATCAAGGCGGCCGGCGCGGTGCCCGGCATCCAGATCGCCCATGCGGGACGCAAGGCCAGCGCCAACCGGCCCTGGGAGGGTGACGACCACATCCCGGACGGCGATCCGCGCGGGTGGGAAACGATCGCCCCCTCGGCGATCGCCTTTGGCGGCGGCCTGCCCAAGGTGCCCAAGGCCATGACGCTCGGCGACATCGAGCGGGTGCAGAAGGATTTCGCCCAAGCTGCCCGGCGAGCCCGAGAGGCCGGCTTCGAATGGCTGGAACTGCACCTCGCTCACGGATATCTCGCGCAGTCCTTCTTCTCGCGCGAGGCCAATCAGCGCACGGACCAATATGGCGGCGATTTCGCCGGCCGCAGCCGCTTCCTGAGACAGACGCTTGCGGCTGTGCGCGGCGTCTGGCCGGAAAACCTGCCCCTGACGGCCCGTTTCGGCGTGATCGAGTATGACGGTCACGACGAGGAGACGCTGGCCGAATCCATCGCGTTGGTGAAGGACCTGCGCGATGGCGGCCTGGACCTGCTCAACGTCAGCATCGGCTTCTCCACGGCCCGTGGGAAGACGCCGTGGGGGCCGGCATTCCTCGCGCCAGTGGCGGAGCGTGTGCGACGCGAGGCGGCTCTTCCTGTCGCCTCCTCCTGGTGCATCGACGGTCCCAACGACGCCGAACGCGCCATTGCCACCGGCCAGATGGATCTGGTGATGATCGGCCGGGCTCATCTGGCGGACCCGCACTACACCTTCGCGCTTGCCAAGGCCCTCGGCGTGGATCGGCCGGAATGGGCCACGCTGCCGACGCAGTACGCCTACTGGCTGTCGCGCTATCGCGGAGCGGGAACGGGCTCGGCGCAGTAGCCCGCACGGCTGAGAGAACGCTGGCGGGGATCGTGCTCACCCCGCCACCCCGCCAGCGTTCGCTTGGCCCTACGGCCGATTCGTGGCGTGTGGGGAATCAGCCGAATGATGCGTGGTTGGAGCAGCGCCGCCAGACCTATCTCGAGGGCTGGGCGAAGATCGCGCCAGGGCCTGATGTCCGCCACCTAAGCCAAGGCTGTGATCGAGAGCTGGCGGCTGCTCTACAACGCCATCCGCGCGCACTCGGCGCTCGGCTACAGGCCGCCCGCACCCGAGGTCGCGCTATGGCCGGCTGCGCAACCCCGACCAGCTCCGCCGGCCACACCAACGGTAGCGTCAGTGACGCTCATGAGCCAACATTGCAACCGGACCACTCGATGGGGGCCAGCAACTGCCGCAGCGTGGCGATGATCTCGTCAGGTGTGTGCCTCTTCCTCGGCATTAAACAGTTCTCCAGATGGTAAGAAACCATACCTAAGGGAGGACCATTGCTCAGGGAGGCAGCCAGTCCTCACTTCAGCGGTCTCGCCACCTCTGGTGGGCTTAGCCAGAATGCGGTGAATGTTGACATTCGTGAGGAGTATCGGCTCGTCGAGCTTCCACACATCAATGCGCTTGCGAAGGCTCTGGCCCCGCTGTTGGCTGCCGTCGTTCACCGGACCCGATCCGCCAGAACTGGACCGGTCAGGATGAAGCCGTAGCGAAGGATGGAATGCATGCCAGGACCACGATCAGCTGGACCGCATTGGCGAGCATGCCGCCCCAATGCAGTTGTCGTAGCTGCCGAGTGGCGCCGGTATTCGAGGTGTCTCGGTGGTTGATCCGTTCATCCATCTGCCGCAAGAACCAGCGCCGCGACAAAGCGGAAAAGGCGACGATCAAGCCAATGCTGAGCGATAAGCCGAGATGGCCGGTGACGGCAACGGCGATCACCCCGATGACGCCGGCCCCGATCAGCGCAACGAAATATCCATTGAACATCGCGCGCAACAGCCGCGCCACGGAGGGTATTTCAAGGCTCACCAGCAGGAAGGCTGGCGCCGCGAGAAACAGATACATCATCGGAAGCAGGAGGATGATAATCGCAAACACAACAGGGGTATCTGGCATCACCCGAATCCTTCTTGCCTTCCCAAGGCGGGAGGTGGCGTTATCCGGCGATATGGGTCGTAGTTTATGTTGTATTCGAACGTTCATGCAATTGGGCGTTGGTCTGATATCGGGCGCCCCGCTTGATTTTCATCCGTCGCTGCAGATCATGAGGCCGGCGCGCCTGACGATTAAATGCGGCATGAAAAGACTGGCGAAACTCATGGCTGCCGCGCCGGTGAGATCGTCGCGCCTTGCGGTGCGACGAGCGGAAAATGACAGGCGACGAAGTGGCCAGCTTCGGTTTCCCGCCATTCCGGCTCATGCGCCGCACAGTGCGGCGTCGCGCGGGGGCATCGGGTCCGAAAGCGGCAGCCGCTCGGCGGGTTCATGGGAGAGGGCAGCTCTCCGGCGAGCAGGTGGGACGGCGAGCGGCACCGGTCCGGGTCCATGACGGGAATGGCGGCCATCAATGCCGCCGTGTAGGGGTGCAATGGCGCCTCGTAGAGGCGCGCCGATGGCGCGAGTTCGCACAGGCGGCCGAGGTACATGACCGCCACGCGGTCGCTGATGTTCTTGACCACAGCAAGGTCATGACTGATGAACAGCAGCGTCAGGTGGTAGTGCGCCTTCATATCTTCCAAGAAGTTGAGGATCTGCGCACGCACGGAGACGTCGAGAGCCGAAACTGGTTCATCGCAGATCACGAGCTGCGGCTCCGTGACCAGTGCCCGGGCGATGGCGATGCGCTGGCACTGGCCGCCTGAGAATTCGTGCGGCCGGCGGTCCATGACCTGATCGGGATCGAGGCCGACGTTTTCGAGTGCGGCCCGGACGCGACGCTTGCGGTCTTCGGCGTCGCCCATGCCGGCGATAGCCAAGGGCTCCGCAACGATGTCGCGCACCTTGCGGTGCGGATTGAGCGAGGAGATCGGATCCTGGAAAATCATGTGCAGTCGTGTGCGCGCCCGACGCAGCGCCGCAGTGTCGAGGTGGGCGAGGTTGCGCCCCTCAAAGACTACCGCGCCCCCTGTCGGCGGCGGAAGCTGCATGATCGCGCGTGAGATCGTCGATTTGCCGCAGCCGGATTCGCCGACCAGCCCGAGCGTTTCGCCCTTGTGGACCGTAAAGCTGACGTTCGCGACGGCTATCAGCTGTCGCCCGCGTGGCAGAGCGTAGGTGACAGACAGGTCGTCGACGACGAGGAGTTCCGCCGGGCTCACGCGGATGCTCCGGGAGAGGCGACTGGGTGCCAGCAGGCATAACGGTGCGTACCGTCCGCGTCGGACGCCGACAGCGCGGGCCGGCGGTTTCGGCAGATGTCGGTTGCGTCGTCGCAGCGGGGTTCGAAGCGGCATCCCGGCGGCGGCAGCACCATGTCCGGCGGCCGTCCCGTGATCGCGCGCAACCGCGTGTGGGGCGGATCGGACAGGTTGGGCGCCGACCGCATTAGGGCCGCCGTATAGGGCATGCGGCAGTTCCGGAAGAGCGATCGTGTCGAGGCCTGCTCGACAATTTGCCCGGCATACATCACCGCGACCGTGTCGGTGTATCCGGCCACCACGCCGAGGTCGTGCGAGATCAGGATCATCGCCATGTGGTGGGCCTTCTGCCGGCGGTGCAGCAGGTCGAGGATCTGCGCCTGGATGGTGACATCGAGGGCCGTAGTGGGCTCGTCGGCGATCAGCAGCTTGGGTTCGCAGGCGAGCGCAATGGCGATGGCGACCCGCTGGCGCATGCCGCCCGACAGCTGGTGCGGATACTGGTGCAGACGCTCCTGGGGGAGAGGCATGCCCACGGAGGTGAGAAGCTCGATGGCCCTCGTCTGGGCGGCGCGGCCGCGCAAGCCCAGATGCCGGGCGAGGACCTCCTCGATCTGGACGCCGACCTGCTTGACCGGGTTGAGCGACGACGTCGGGTCCTGGAAGACCATCGCGATGTCCCTGCCGCGGATGTCGCGCATGTCCGGCTCGGACACTGTCAGCAGATCGCGGCCCTCGAACGTGATGCGGCCGGTGGTGGTCGTGTGCCGCTTCGACAGAATGCGGATGATCGTGCGCGCGAGAGCGCTCTTGCCGGACCCGGACTCGCCGACGATCCCCAGCGTCTGCCCCCGCCGGACCGAAAACGACACGCCATCGACCGCGCGCAGCAGGCCGCGCTGGGTGTGGAAGTGCGTCGCCAGGTCGGTCACTTCGAGGAGGGGCAAGCCAGCATCCATCATAGCACGCTGCCACGCAGATCTGTCCGCGCGCGCAGGCGCTCGCCGATCAGATTGATCGACAGCACCGTGAGAAACATCAGCGCGGCGGGAATGAAGGGGATGTAGGGCAATGTGGCCAGCTCGACCTGGCCGTCCGCGATCATGTTGCCCCAGGTCGGCCACGGCGCCGGCAGGCTGAGGCCGAGAAAGGACAGCACGCCCTCGACCACGATGATGCGGGAGACCACGAGAAGCGCGTAGATCAGTATCGGGATCATGACGTTCGGCAGGAGTTCCAGCGACAGGACCCGCCAGTGGGTCGCGCCCATGGCGCGGGCCGCCAGGACGAAGTCATGCTGGGCGAACACCAGCGTATTGGCGCGCGCGACCCGCATGAAGGTGGGGACCGTCAAGACACCGAGCAGGATGACCAGAAGCGGGACGCTGGCCCCGACATAGGCAGTGACGGCAAGGACGACCAGGATGCCGGGAAACGCCATGACCGCGTCCATGGCGGCGCCGATGACGATCTCGACGCGCCCGCGAAAATAGCCGGCTGTCATGCCCAGGAGCATGCCGATGCCAAGGCCGAGCGCCGGTGCCAGCAGGCCGACGGTCAGGGATATCCGGGCTCCGAAGATGGCGCGGGAGAGGATGTCCCGGCCGAGTTGGTCGGTGCCGAACCAGTGGGCGCGATCGGGCCAGTTGGAGAGCGCCGTGAAGTCCGTCTCGATCGGGCTCGGCAATGGCAGAAGGCTGGCCGTCGCGGCCAGAACGACCACCATCGTGATCCAGGCCGCCGGGAGCCAGAAGCGAAGTCCCAGCCGATCGCGCACGCGCATCGGGATGGTCGCGCCGACCGGCGATGCGGTCTCATGTCCGGGATCGTCGGCGAGAGCGTTCATTGCCGCACGCGCGGATCGAGCAGCGCGTAGATCAGATCGACGCCGAAATTGATCAGGACATAACCGACGGATATCACCGCGACACATCCCTGCACGAGCATCATGTCGCGATTGTAGACCGCGCCTGTCAGCATGCGGCCGATCCCCGGTAATCCGAAAATGGTCTCCACCACCAGCGCGCCGGCAATGGTGGCGGCGATCTGCAGGCCGGAAAGCGTCACAAGCGTGAACGAGGATGGCCGCAAGGCGTGGCGGAACAGGATGAAAGCGGGACCGAGGCCCTTGGCTTTGGCGAGGGCGATATAGTCCTGCTGCAGCGTCTTGATCATGTCGCCGCGGAGCACGGCGAAGAGGGACGGCCATTCCGCCAGCGCGATCGCGAGCGCAGGCAATGCAAGATGCGCGAGGTTTCGGACCGGATCGGTCATGAACGGCACGTATCCGGTGGACGGCAGCCAGCGCAACTTGAGCGCGAACAGGAACATCAGCAGGATTGCGAGAATGAACACCGGCGCCGCGAGCAGGAACAGCCCCACCGCATTCGCGAGCTGGTCAATCCTGCTGCCGGCCTTGTAGGCGCACAGAACGCCGGTCGGAACAGCGATGAGCAGCGCCAGTCCCTGGCTCAACAGCATCAGCTCGATCGTCACCGGAAGGCGATCGAGGATGGATTCCATCACCGGTACCTGCGTGATGTAGGAGCGGCCGAGATCGCCGCACAGGAAGCCACCCAGCCAGTGCAGGTAGCGCATCAGGAGCGGCTGATCGAGGCCGAGCTCGGCGCGGACCTGCGCGACCGCTTCCGGCGTCGCCTCGTTGCCGAGCAGAGCCAAGGCGACGTCACCCGGGAGCAAATTCATGAGCAGGAAGCTTGCGGCCGCGACCACCAGCAGGACGAGGCCCAGGCGCAACAGCTTGCGCAGAACATAGGATGTCATGGCCGGCCCCCTGCGGTGTGGTCGTGCATGCGCATCCTATTTGGGATCGACCCAGACTTCGTTGAGCCGCACGAGACCCCGCCGCATCAGCGGGATGTTGTGGACCCGTGGCAGCGTGATGGCGAAATAGTTAGATTGCAGCCGCAGCAGGATCGGCATCTGCCTGGCCATCTCCTTGCTGAAATCGCAATAGGCCGTCTTGCGGACCTCGATGTCGAGACTGCGGCGGCCGGTCTCGATGGCCTGGTCGAGAACCGGATCCCTGATCTTGGTGATGTTGCCGCCGCTCTTCGAGAAAAAGGCCTGATAGACCTGAAAGTCGGGGTCGGGCACATCGGCCACTTCCCACATGGCGAGCTGATAGTCGCCCCGCAGTACCGGGTTGATGTAGGAGGGGCCACCCTGAATGCTCTTGATCTCGGTCTCAATACCGACCTTCAGCCAGAAGCTCTGGTAGAGCTGCGCAGGAATGCTCATGATGGTTGTCGGCTGCACCTGAAGCACGACCTTCACCGGCTTGCCGTAGTCTTGAAGAAGGGCTTTTGCCTTCTCCGGATCGTATTCGGGATAGCCGACGTCCGGGCAATGCCACTCGGAGTTCGCGCCCCAGAAGCTGGTTGCGAGCGTGCCGACGCCGTCGAAACCGACCTTCAGCTCGATGTTGCGATCCAGGGCATGGGCAAGCGCCTGACGGACCCGGACATCGTCGAACGGCGGCACGGAGGTGTTGATGTTGACCGTGCTGGCGCCGGTGCCGACGTACTCCACAATCTTCAGACTCTTATCGCCGCGCGCCGCCACGACCTGCTTGCCGAGGGGCTCATAGAAGATGTCGATGTCGCCGGTCTTCAGGGCCGTGAAGCGTGCGGTGGGATCGGGCAGGAAACGGATGACGATCTTGTCGAGATGCTGGGCCTTCGGATTCCAGTAGTTGGGATTTTTCTCGAAGGTGATGCTGTCGTCCTGTTTCCACTCTGTCATCATATAGGGACCGGCGCCTATGGGCCGGCGGTTGAGGTCGGGGCCGGCAGTGTTCTCATGCTCGGCGGGCATCACCCAGATCAGAAAATTGTCGATCAGGAAGATGCTCGGGAAGGCGGCCCAGGGATAGGCGAGATGAAAGTCTACGGTGGTATCGTCAATGGCGACCGCCTCCTTCAGCGAACCCGTCGCAGCCGCGAACATCTGGTTCCGCGACGGATCGAGGATCCGCTGAAAATGGTTCGCCACATCGTGCGCGGTATAGGGCGCCCCGTTGGAGAATTTGAGGCCGGGCCGCAGCTTCAGCCGCCAGGTCAGGCCGTCGGGCGAGCTGTCGAGCGAGATCCCGAGGTCCGGAATCCGTTCGCCTTTGTCGTTCCGTGTGAAAAAGTTGGAGAACACCAGCCCGCCGGCCATCGTGGTCTCGCGATTGGCTGAGCGTGTCGTCAACCCATCGAAGCCCTGGACCTGGGCGGTCGTCGCCATGACGATCGTGCCGCCATTTTTCGGCTCCGGCTCAGCCGCACCGCATGGCTGCAGCCCGACGAGGGCACATGCAAATGCTCCGATGATCGGGCCGGCCAGCTTCTTCATGTGGCGTATGCTCCCGCTATTATCTCATTGTTTTTGGGCAACTATTTCTGGTTCGTGCTGTATTGATTGCTCGCAATACTAGGTTCAGATTCTTTGCGCCAGCTTCCGATTCAGTCGCGCGCAATCCAAAGGGCCGCTGACATGGCTATGTGCCTCATCGGTGTCGCCGAGATCGTTATTGTTATTGCCATGTACTGTAGTGATGGCTCCAATGTTTGACAACTCGCTCTACCCGAGATCGGGCCCCAGAACGGCGGGATTGTCGTCAGTATTTAGTAGGGTGCGCTCTCGCTGTTCGTCGGGGGGAATGGTTCGCCGCTCCGTTTCATGTGGGCGCAATTTGGATCAACAGTACAGGTGTTCATGGAGGTAAGGCAGCAGATCCATTGCCGTCGTCTCCTGCAGATTTTCCCTGTCGAGATAGGCGATGGCAACGTCATAGACGGCGCCTCCCTTCTTCATCATGTCTCGCTTCGTCTGTCTGCCCAAGCTTAGCCTGCGCCGGCTGATGACCGAGCGGGAGCTGACCTTTCAAAATGAGACGGCGACCCGGTTGGAGGTCGAATCCTGGGTCCTGTGGATGATGTCGCCTCGAAGCAGGAAGAGGTCTCCGGCGTTGAGTTCAGGAACAACGGCGATGCGATCGAGATTTACGGGCATCGAGTATGTCGTGTCGTGCTCGTCGTCGAAAACAGTTGTGCCGTTGCCATCGGCGCGAAACCGCTTTGCCCCGTCTGCCGACGATTCTTGAGATATGATCAGGGCGGCCGCGGCTATCGAATGGAATGAGGCGCATATTGGACGCCTCGACCTTTCCCTTGATGAAGGGGATGTAAAAATTTAGATAATGATAATGTTCTTGAAACAAGAAGTAATTTTCGTGATCCTGATTCCACAGAAAATTGACAACATTCTTCGTAGAAAGGAACAGAAAGCCGGCCGTGACGTCGGCATGGACGCCTGTATCGGTGTAAACCCTCGTGCTAATTGCATGGAGACGGGGCTCGAAGTATCTGTTTAGTCGATGGGATCCCGTCGGGACATTGCAATTTCCGTTGGAATGCGATGTCGCCACAGTGCTTTCATACTCCTCGCGGAATAGCCCCATCCTCTCAGGAGTTGGGGCCTCCGGCAAAGCCGGGGCGGTTCAATGCCGGTGGGCGCAACTGCCCGTTAGAATTGCGAATATGTGCCGTCAGTGCCCAGTTGAGTTACCCGCTCTTGCAGCCATGTCATATATGTACTGACTGAGTCGGTTGCGTTATCCCCTTGGTGTGCCTCAATGGTTACATTTTTGAAGAAATTTGCCTTGGACAGGCGTGTCATTATTTCGAGCTCGTCCACCGTCTGGTCGAGAGAAAGTGCCGAAACATCTTTCCTCACGAGGATTGAGGGGGCATCCTCGCCGTATACACCGCTCTGATGTTGAGCGATCAGCTTTGCGGCATCAGCCTCAAGCTTCTTGGCAGCCGCCTCTCGATCCGCCAGCTCCTTTTTTTGCTCTGGCGGGAGAGGCGCTAGCGCTTCCTTAGGAATTTTATACCAAGGAGATGCGTAATCCGTGACCTTCTTCACGTATGCATCGATTCCCAGTGTTATCAACGTGCCCACCGTTACCTCCAATAAATGTAGCGAACTATATGGATATATTATTCCACTTAAGGCTGACGCGGAGCTTGCAGGCCCGCCTCAGGCTGAGAAACCTGAACCAGATACAGGGTAGCCATCAACCGCAACGAATCGTTATATTTGATCATTAATGACAATTCAGAATGCGAGAATCTGAATTAATGATACCATCTGAGAATTCATATTAAATGCTAATGACAATATCCGCGACGTTTTTTGCTTCAAAGGCTGCATCGAATTTTACTATAAATAGCAGGGGGCCCTCTACTCACCCGATCCGCATGGACGCCGCTTCGGCATTTGATTATCTCCGCGCCACCCATGCTCCGCTGTCCGCGGGACGCCCCCCGTCTGTTGAAGCTGTGAGAGAGTGATGGTGCGGAAGAGAGCCCCCCGAGGGTGTGCGTGCGGGAGCAAGGGTCCCTTCCGCTGTCGCTGAACCCTGAACAGTTGCTTGGGAGACTGCAGATCCCGCACGACATGGACAGGAGCCGTCACCATGCCACAGCCCGTCATCCGCTGCGATCTGTCGCGCGCTTTCCTCGACCTCTGCGCTCTGCCGTCCGGCCAGACGCTGAGAATCCCCAATATCCCGGACGCTATCACCGCATGGGTCGCCGAGATCGAGGGGACGCCCTCGTCGTCTTCGAGGCCACATGCGACTGTGACGGCGATATCATTGCCGCCCTGACGGAGCGGAGCCGCCCATTCTCCCGCGTTATCCCCGCCAAGCCCGAGAGTTCGCCAGAGCCTGCGGCGTCCTGGCCAAGACCGACAAAGTCGATGCCCGAGTGCTCGCCCAGATGGGCCGTGCGCTCAACCTGCCGGTCACCATCCCGGTCAGCGCAGCCCGCACCCAACTTGCCGATTTCCTGCGTCGCCGCAGGCAGTTGGTCGAGATGCGAAAGGCCGAAAAGCTGCGTCGCCACAGCGCCGGCCAGGAGGAGATCGGCGCCCAGATCGTGGCGTTCATCGAACTGCTCAGCTCTCAGATCACCCAGATCGACCGGTGCATCGCTGGCCTCATCGCTGACGACAGCGCCCTTTCGGCCCAGGCCGCTCTGCTGACGGCCGTGCCAGGCATCGGTCCCACGGTGCTGGCCACGCTGCTCGGCGAGCTGCCCGAGCTGGGAACACTCTGCCGCCGCCGCATCGCCTCTCTGGCCGGCCTTGCGCCCCATGCACGCGAAAGCGGCACATGGCGCGGGGCCCGGCGCATCTGGGGCGGCCGGCGAAAGGTCCGAGAGGCCCTTTACATCG
>NZ_AXBA01000050.1 GCF_000473085.1 Azorhizobium doebereinerae UFLA1-100 | reverse complement strand
GGGCTAAGATAGCCGAGCGCGGAGTGCAGTCGGCTGGCGTTGTAGACCTGATCGATGAAGCGCGGAACGTCGGCGGCGACATCCTCGAAGGTTTCATAGGCCATCGGATAGACGGCTTCGACCTTGAGCGTCTTCATAAAGCTCTCGGCTTTGGTGTTATCGTACGGATTACCGCGGCGCCCCATCGATCCGACGAGACCATGTTCGGCCGGGGCCTGCCGGTAGCGTCCGGCCGCGTATTGCGATCCGCGGTCGGTGTGGTGGACGCAGCCGGGCGGCGGTTTTCGCTTTTCGATGGCGGAGCGCAGGGCGGCCAGCGTCAGCCTAACGTCGATCGAGCGGCCGATGGCATAACCGACGACCCTGCGCGACCAGGCGTCGAGGATGACGGCAACGTAGACGAAGCCCGCGGTGATCGCGACATAGGTGATATCGGCCACCCAGAGCTGGTTCGGCCCATCCGGCAGGATATCCTTCGCCAGGTTCGGGAAGATCGGCAGTTCATGATCGCCATCGGTGGTGGCGACATAGCGCCGGCGCCGACGTGGTTGAAGACCATGCTCGCGCATCAGGCGCCGGATCTTTTTGTGGTTCACGACAAAGCCGCGGTGCCGCAGCGCTGCCTGCATCCGGCGGTAGCCATAGGCCTCGAAGCTGTCGGAGACCGCCGCCATCGTCTCGACGAGCGCCGTGTCGTCGATGCTGGTGACCGTCGTGTCGTAATAGGTCGAACGCGCGATCCCCATCAACCGGCATCCTTCTGCGACGGAGATGCCGCGGGGCCGGTGACAACGGATGTAGTCGCGCTTCTCGGCCGCGGTCCGTGCTTCAGAGCCCCCTTTAGGAACTCAATCTCCAGAGCTTGTCTGCCAACGAGCCGCTCCAACGCAGCGATGCGCGCCTCGTAGGCTTCGATCGTATCGGCGGCGGCGGCCTCGTCGTCGAAGGCGCCGACTTCGAACTTCTGGATCCAGATACGGATCAGATTTCGCGACAGATCGTGTCGTCGAGCGAGGCTGTGGAGCGTCTCGCCCGCCAGGTAATTCTGGGCTACCTGGCGCTTGAACTCGATGCTGTGAGTGCGGTGTCGGGCCATGGGCTTTCATCCTTCGAAAGCCCGGCTCTCCGGTCAATTGCTCACCGTCACACTGTCCGCCTCAAGGGGCGCACTCCACTGCAGGGCCAGTCAAGGGGCAGCTATGGCTCAACTTCGACCGCCCCCGTCTTCCTTCGTTCCGGCGACGTCATTCACGATCTCC
This sequence comes from Azorhizobium doebereinerae UFLA1-100, assembly GCF_000473085.1. Lineage (GTDB taxonomy): Bacteria > Pseudomonadota > Alphaproteobacteria > Rhizobiales > Xanthobacteraceae > Azorhizobium > Azorhizobium doebereinerae. The sequence goes on along the minus strand of NZ_AXBA01000050.1, from coordinate 19,478 downwards.
TGCCGCAGCTGTGGCCCCTTCGCGAGACGCCGACCGAGCGCGCTTGTGTAGGCAGCGTAGCGCTCGGAGAGCTTGGCCCGGGCGGCCTGGGCGGCCGGTTCAGGCAGTGCTGGAGTAATGGCGAGCCAGAAGCGGATGAAGGTGGCGAAGGCCTCAGTTGAGATGCCGAGATCCCGTTCCAGCCGCGCGAGGCGGCGATCGATCTGGCCGAGGCGCCGGGCAAGAGCGGCTTCCTGGCGCTCGGCGCTGTCGGGCGACAGGAAGGAAGCGATCGCAGCCTGAGCGATCAGGGACATGGACTGGTCGCGCTGGGCGGCGTAGTGGGCCAGCATGTCCATGATGTCGGGCTCGAGGTAGACGGAGATCTGCGCTTTCTTCGTGCGGCCTGCCATGGCGATCACAGCTCCATGCCGTCATTGGGATTGAGGCTGACCTGTCGGGCCACGCCTTGCATGAGGCCGGTCATACGCCGGCTCCGGCTGGCGACATCCTCCATCTCGTCGTCGCGATCCAGATCGAACTCGAACTCATGCTCGATGGGCTGCAGTTTCTCGACTGGCTTCACCCGGTTGAGCTCGGGCTGAAACCGGTGCTCCGAGCCGGTCGGGTCATCGTCTCGACCTTCGTCCGTGCTGCTCCCACCCATGCCCTCCTGTCGCCTGGGCCTCGGAAGCGCGGTCCAATCGTCGTGTCGAGCGCTCGAACAACGAGACGGTGTAGGCGGCGGCAGGACCCGGTCCCGGAAGCGCGCGTCCTCATAGTAGCGGGCCTTCTTCGCCCGGATCGGCGCCGTGCCGGCGACCATGACGATCTCGTCCGTGGGCGGCAGTTGCATGACCTCGCCGGGGGTGAGCAGGGGGCGAGCGGTCTCCGAGCGCGAGACCATGAGATGGCCAAGCCAGGGCGAGAGCCGATGCCCGGCATAATTCTTCATCGCTTTCATCTCGGTGGCGGTGCCGAGCGCATCGGATACCCGCTTGGCGGTGCGCTCGTCGTTGGTGGCGAAGCTCACGCGCACATGGCAATTGTCGAGGATCGAGTTGTTCGCCCCATAAGCCTTCTCGATCTGGTTCAGCGACTGGGCGATGAGGAAGGCTTTCAGGCCATAGCCGGCCATGAAGGCGAGCGCGGACTCAAAGAAGTCGAGCCGGCCGAGCGCCGGGAACTCGTCGAGCATAAGCAGCAGCCGATGACGCCCGCCCTTGGCCTGTAGGTCTTCGGTTAGGCGCCGGCCGATCTGGTTGAGCAGCAGGCGAATCAGCGGCTTGGTGCGGTTGATGTCGGAGGGTGGCACCACGAGGTAGAGGGTGGTGGGAGACTTGCCGCCGACGATATCGGCGATGCGCCAGTCGCAGCGCCGCGTCACCTCGGCAATCACCGGATCTCGGTAAAGTCCGAGGAAGGACATGGCGGTGGAGAGGACACCGGATCGCTCATTGTCGGACTTGTTCAGCAGTTCGCGGGCGGCGCTGGCGATGACGGGGTGCGGGCCCGCCTCGCCCAGATGCGCGGTCTTCATCATGGCATCGAGCGTCGTCTCGATCGGCCGCTTGGGATCGGAGAGGAAGGCGGCGACGCCGGCGAGCGTCTTGTCCTCCTCGGCATAGAGTACGTGGAGGATGGCACCGACGAGCAGCGCGTGGCTGGTCTTCTCCCAGTGGTTCCGCTTTTCCAGCGAGCCCTCGGGGTCTACCAGGATGTCGGCGATGTTCTGCACATCCCGCACTTCCCACTCACCGCGGCGCACCTCGAGCAGCGGATTGTAGGCGGCGGACTTGGCGTTGGTCGGATCGAACAGCAGCACACGGCCATGCCGGGCGCGGAAGCCGGCGGTGAGCTGCCAGTTCTCGCCCTTGATGTCATGGACGATGGCCGATCCCGGCCAGGTCAGCAGCGAGGGCACCACCAGGCCGACGCCCTTGCCGGAGCGGGTTGGCGCGAAGCACAGCACATGCTCGGGCCCATCATGGCGCAGATAGTCGCGTTCATACCGGCCGAGCACGACGCCATCCGTGCCGAGCAGCCCGGCGATAAGGATCTCCTCCTTCTCGGCCCAGCGCGCCGAACCATAGGTGTCGACTCTGGAGGTCTCCCGCGCCCGCCAGACCGACAGGGCGATGGCGACCGCGATGGAGAGGAAGCCGCCGGAGGCGGCGATCAGCGCCCCCCGGAAGAACACCTCCGGCGCATAGGCATCGAAAAAGTACCACCACCAGAAGAAGGCCGGCGGATAGTAGATCGAAAGGCCAACAAGCGTGAACCACGGCGCGCCCAGCTGCGCCTGAAAGCCGAGGCTCCAGGCCACATATTGTGTTGCGCCCCAGATCGCCGCGAGCACGATCAGCAGCACGGTGAGGATCTGCCCCCAGAGTATTTTCGTCGCCGACATGGTGATGATCTCTCTCGGGTCAGAGGCCAAGGCCGCGTTTGCGGCCGAAGCTCCAGTCGACGCCACCATCGTCACGGGCGACGCCGGAGACATGCTTGCCGAGCTGGCGCTCCAACGAGGGCGACCAGGGCACGAGCTGGAAGCCGAGCCCGTCATCGAGCATGGCGAAGCGACCGGAGGCGAGCACAAGGCGCTGGCGATACGTGCCGGCGACATACTCGCCGGTGCCGGCCTTGTTGAATGGCAGGCCGCTCTCGGCGGCGAGCTTCTCCCCCACGGCCCCCAGTTCCCGACGGCGGAGCGTGTCGATGAGATTGCGGGCGAAGACGACGCGCCGTCCCTGCCGCTCGGCCAGCCCCTCCCGGACGAGATGCTCGGCGCGCTTATCAAGCGCCCGGCTCACCTCCGCGCCAAAGCCGCCGTCAGACAGAGCGACGGCGTCACGCGCAATGGCCTGCCGGTCGAGCCAGGTGGCGCCGGTAGCGGTCTCCTGATGGGCGATATCCAGATCGGAGCGCACGGCGAGTGCCACACGCCGCTTGCCGTGGGATCGTCGAAGGTCCGCAATTCGACGATGGAGCCTGGCGCGCCATCGCCGGCGGCATCGAGATCGGGCAGCCGGATGTGATGGGAGCGGCCGTCCACACCATCGACGATGGCATAGGCGGAGCCGTGGAGTTCATCGTCGAGGCCGCGCGCGACCAGCCGGCCGATCACCGGCACATCGAGACTCTCGGCGGCGAGGACATAGCTTGCCGTGCCGCGCTCTATGCCCCGCTCGTTCAGGGCGCGGTGCATGCGCTTGATGATATCGCCACGCTCACCGAGCCCGCGCAGGGTGGCCTCGGCGTCCGGCTCCATCACCCATTGGGCATTGCCCATCTCGGTGGCGAGGCCGAGTGTCTCGAGTTTTCGAAGGCGCCCGATCTTGAGCGCATAGTGGCCGTCCGGCTGTCGGCCGGGAACCGGCGCCATGTCGATGATGCCGCTCTCGCGGGTCTCGCGCACAAGCTGGCGATCGAGTTCGGTCCAGCGCTCGGCCTCGATCTGACGCTCCAAACTCCGGCGAACGTCAAGCTCGGTGCGGGGGCCGAGTTCCTGGGTGATGAGGTCACGGGCGCGGTCGCGCATGCCCTCCTTGATGTAGTCGCGGGAGATCACGAGATCCTGGCCGTCGTCGCGGCGGCCTCGCACGATCAGATGCACATGGGGATGCTCTGTGTTCCAGTGATCGACGGCGACCCAGTCGAGACCGGTGCCGAGGTCCTTTTCCATCTGCCGGGCGAGGTCTCGGGTGAGGGCCCGCAGGTCCTCCATCTCCAAGGCGTCGTCGGGCGAGATGATGAAGCGGAAATGGTGACGGTCATCGCGGCAACGCTCGTTGAAGGCGTCGACATCCACGCTCTCGATCTCGGGACCGAACATCCGCGCCTTCTCGCCGTCGCGCGTCACGCCCTCGCGGCGGAGATAGGTGAGGTGCTGACTGAGTGAGCCCGCGCGGGCCGTGTGTCGGACGACGCGGGCCTTTACCAAGGCGCCGCGTGAGCGCGGCGTGATCCGGCGGCTGGCCTGAAGGCTGGCGACCTGTCCGCTGCCGAAACGCGAGCGGTTGCCGGCGGCGATCTTGCCGGAGCGGGAGACCCCGCCGCCGGCCTTGCGGGCCGCAGCGAGCGCCTGGGCGACGAAGGGGCGGGCCTGCTGGCCGCGGGTCGAGCGGATGCGGCCGGGACGGACGCGGAACTCGCGGTCATCGCTCATGGCGAAGCCTCGCAATGTGCGAAGAAGCGTTGATGCGCCGCCGTTTGCGGGACGCGTGAAACGTGTGATCTGGCTCCGCAAGGTGCCGAGAGCGCGGAAAACACCTGCAAAAACAACATCCCGACCGCCGCGCACTGTGCGCCCTTTTATCCTGCCTTCGTGCGGTCGTGGTCCCAGTCCTAAGCCTCCTCGCGCGCCATTGAACGCCAGAGCCCGACAGGGTGCGAAAATGGGTCAGCCTGCTCATGGCGCCCTCCGGGATGGCAAAGGTGCAACGAAGAGCGCGCCCGATCGCGGCGCGAGGAGCGCCGCATCGGCTGTATTGCTGCGCGCGGGCGGCGTGGAGAACAGCGGCGCCTCGCGCCAGCTTTGCGCCATTGGCCGCACCGATCCGGTGGCGCCGGCTGCAGGCTCTTTGTCGATGATCGGCGCGATAGCCGCGATGTAAGTGCGCGTTTCTGGCGGCAGCGGCTTTCCGGAAAGCGAGGCCTCATAGCGCGAAGGCCCGGCATTGTAGGCCGCGAGCATGGCGCGAATGCTGCCATATCGGTCGTGGAGTTGGCGCAGATAGGCCGCGCCGGCGAAGATGTTGTCACGCGGGTCGAACGGATCGGTGCCGAGACCGTGATGGACGCGAAGCGCGTCCCAGGTCGCTGGCATGATCTGCATCAGCCCCATCGCACCGGCGGGCGAGACGGCGTGCGGATCGCCGCCGCTCTCGGCCTGCAGGACCGCACGGATCCAGTTGGCCGGAAGCTCGAAGCGCTGCGCAGCCTCGTCGATATGGGCTGCGTAGGACGTGACGGAATATGCCACGGTCGGCATCGCGGTTTGCGCCGTGGCAGAGCCAGGCGACGCACCGCCGATCAACAGTCCGGAGGCGAGGAGGAGCGCGGCGCGACGCATGTCAGCGCACCGCCGCGCGCCAGGTGAAGTCGCCGTCACCAGCTTCATCCGTGAGGACTGGCATCGCACGACCGATGACGGTGGAAGCCAGGATAGGGCCGAAGTATCGCCCATCCAGACTGTCGCCGACGTCCGGGTTCATGAGGAAAAGGTAGCCTGGCTCAACACGACGGCATCCCTGCCAGACCGGCAGATCGCGCCCCATGTGGTCGCGCCGCAGAGCCTCGCCCAGCGGCACGCCATCGACGGTGATGGCGTCGCCCAGACGGCAGACCTCCTGTCCCGGAAGCCCCATCACACGCTTCAACAGCGGCGTGCCCTCACCGATATAGCCGCGCCCGATGAGGAACGCGGCGAGCTGGGGTAGTGGCATCACGGCCACCAGATCGGTGACCTCGAGATGATCCGCCGGCTCGACCGAGTAGAGCCCGACAGGAACGCTCGCCGAGACGTTCCAGATCAGCTTGAGCGGCGTCGGCACCGTGGCCGCGTAGGCCACTCCGACGCTGGCGGCTGTCGTCACCAGCACATAGGCGGCGCGGTTCATTGTCCGCACTCCCGCCGCTTCAGCCACGCCTGATGGCGCTCAATCGTGTAGGCGCGCGGCTCGAAGCCGACGCTGGTGCGGTGCGCGACATGGCCCCAATGATCGGGGGCGACAGTGGCCGGATCGATGCCGATCGCCTCAATGGCGTCGATGTGCTGCAGGATTTTCTCGACCTTCGGCCAGCCGTCCACCCGCAGCAGGATCTCGCCACCGGGCCGCACGAAGGGCAGCGTCTGGTAGCTCTCGCCTGGCGCCACGCAGCGCACGATGTCGAGGCGGGAGGCCACGGTGCCGAAATCGTTCGACGCCCATCGGACAAACGCGAAGATGCAGCCGGGAGGGAAAGACAGGATGCGCCGGCGGCGATCCAATAGCTGCTCATGCGCGTGATGGCCGAAGCGGATCCAGTTCTCGATGCGCTTCTCGATATGGGTCAGCTCGACATGGGTCATGGCATCGGACGGGGGAACAGGTGCGAATGCCGTGCTTGCCGCACAGGGCGCAAACGCCGCGCTCATGGCTAGTCTCCAGATTGGGGAGGGAATTCGCGCGCGAGGAGGTCGCGCAGCATCTCGGCGACGGTGACGCCGCGCCGGAAGGCGGCGACCTTGATCCGCCCGCGCAGGTCGGGCGTCACATCGATGGTAAGCCGCGCGGTGAACGCGGCGCCGGGACGGCGTTCGGACGAGCCATCTGCCGCCTTGATCCAGTGCTCGGGATCGGCAGGTCGGGAGGCAAAGTCGCGGCGGATCAGGCGTTCGCTCATCCCGACGACCTCCCGAGGTCGAGACCATTGATCTCGGCGCTCAGCGCGGCGATCTCGCGCGTGGCCGGCCCCGTATCGTCTCGCTCGAAGACGAGACGGCCGGATTGCGCCGCCGCCGCAAAGGCAATGCGCTGGCCTATGGTGCTGCCGAGCACCGGCGGATCGTGGTCGGCCAGCGTCTGCGCTGTCTCGCGCGCGAGAACGGTGCGGGCGCCGCAGCGGTTCAGGATGAACCGGACCAACAATTGCGGGCGGTAGATCCGCGCCTCGCGGATCAGCGCCAGCATCTCGGCCGAGGCCCATCCATCGAAGGGCGAAGGCTGCACCGGGATCAGCACCAGATCGGCTGCCAGCAGCGTCGAGCGCATCAGCCCAGCGACACGGGGCGGTCCATCGATGACGATGTGATCGGCGTCACGCGCGAGCTCGGGCGCCTCCCGGTGCAGCGTGTCGCGGGCGAGCCCGACGACACCGAACAGCCGCGGCAATGCCCCGCGGCTGCGCTGCTCCGACCAGTCGAGGCTGGAGCCCTGCGGATCGGCGTCGATCAGCGTGATCCGCTGTCCTTGCCGAGACCATTGCCCGGCGAGATACAGCGCCAACGTCGTCTTGCCGACCCCGCCTTTCTGGTTGAGGAGCGCGACGATCATCGATGCCCCCTCGAGCGAGGGGGCGTCTGCAAGACGCTCTCAGGCGGCGTCTTTCCCGGCCACTTCGCCCCCAGTCGGGGCTGATCGACGGCGCTCGCAAAAGCGCTCGCGCGCCTCTTAAGGTTAGATTCTGAGTTAGACTCTAAGTTAAGGGCGCGATTTCCTGATTTAGGACAGGGATTTAATGCCTGTTTGAGTTCCTGATAGCACGAGGCACCGGTTCCCGATGGCCCGATAGTTCGGGTTCCCGATAGCACGAGGCTATCCACAGGTTGTCCACAGGGCGCGGCTGGCTCGAAGGCGAGCAGCAGCCGGCCACCGACCTCGACCTCAACGAACAGCATGTAGCCGGGAAGCGGCTGGCGCCGGATCAGATCCCTGAGCTCGAAGGCGAAGCGCTTGAACGGTGACAGGCTGCCCGACTTCTGGTGCAGGTGCCGGAAATCAAAGCGCCACCCGTCCTGTTGCCGCCCGCCATGCTTGCGCACCAGACGGTAGAGCCAGCGCTCCAGTCCGCCTGTCAGCCCGAAATAGGCCCGGTCGATGGTGAGCACGAGGGCGTCGTCGAGCACGGCGCGGTAGAACCAGTCCGGCAGAATGAGGTCGACGCCATCGGGCCGTCCGTTGCGGTCGGCGCGCTCCCGCCATTCATTGATCCAGGAGAAGCGGTGCCGGCGTCCCTCCGCCGGCTGGCGGAGGGTGGTCGAGATCGTCGTCGATTGGAGACGGTCGAGCGCAGCCTTGAGGCGCTGATAGTCTCGCAGCGAGGTGCCGCGCCCGACAAAGGTGAGGATCTCATAGGGCGTCGCCGCCATCAGGCGCGAGGTGCGAAGCCCCGCGTCGCGCGCCTCGACGATCTGGCTTGCCGCCCAGATGAGAATGTCCGCGTCCCAGATGGTCGCCATGCCGTGGTCGGGCACGGCCTCGACCCGTATGGCGATGCTGCCGGTCCGGAAATCGATCGGCGCGACGCGTGGCGTCTTGGAAAGGGAGAAGAAGGGATAGGCCATGAGATCCTGCGCATCTCGTGGCGCGAAGTCGCCTGGCAGGGCGCGGAACAGATCAAGCTGTCCGCGCTCCGAGACGCTGTGATGCCGCGCCGCCATGGGGGCGTTCAGCGCGCGGCGCGGCCGGCGAACGAGCCGGCGGCAAGCGCATGGCGCTTGGCCGGCAGCACGGTGCCGCGCGGATCGGAAGTCGAGGTGACGGCGCCGCGCTCGGTCCAGGCCTGCAGGTCGTCGATGGAATAGACGACGCGTCCGCCCAGCTTGCGATAGGCGGGACCGGTGCCGTAGGTGCGGTGCTTCTCAAGGGTGCGGGCCGACAGGCTGAGAAACGCGGCGGCTTCCTTGGTGCGCAGGTAGCGCGGCGGGAGGGAAGCGAGATCGGGTCGCATGGAGCGGGCCTCCGTGGATGTGGCGCGTGCCGCCGGAATGCGGCGGCGGACGGTGACCACGGTGGCGGAGAAGGAACGTCGGGAGGGATGGGGAAGATCGGGGGGCTAAAATCCCCACCCCTCACGCCCGGCGACGATGGCGGAACAGCTGCAGATAGCGGCCAGTGTCCGGCGCCGGCCGAAAAACTCGACCGAGACCGATCTCAAGGACGACACGTAGGGTTCGATTGTCCCGTCGCGATATTCGCCACTTGCCGATGGAGTGCGTCCCCGGCCTCGGTGGCCGGGAACGCGGTCCGCGCATCAGTCCCCGCGGCGCCCGTTGGGGCGGGACCAGATGAGGGAGGAGGTCTCGCCGTCCTCGTCGTCGAACAGATTGGCGTAGATGGGAGCGGTGAAGCTCGGATCGTCGAGCTTGAGGCCCAGATAGTCGCGGCCCTCGGTGGAGCGCTTGGACCAGGCCGCCCCGATCTCGGCGCGGCCGACCAGGACCCGATGGCTGGGGGCGTTTTCGCCGGTGGCGCGGGTGTCGGGGATGATGCGCACGCCCCGGGCCTGCACGCCGAGGGTGACGATGTCGCCGGTGAACTCGTCGGTGCCGGTCTTCTTGAAGGTGCCGATGGTGGCCATGTTCCGTCTCCGTCCTGTCTTCTGAGCCCGCGCCATTGCGGCCTCGATGGCGATCGAAAGGCCGAAGGCGAGCGACGCCGCATCGCCTCGGGGTCCCCGTCGCGCTCGCGCGATGGGGTGAGGATTGCGACCGCAGCGCAGCGGAAGACGGCGCAGGCGCGACTTTGTTGCTGCGCGAGGAATGACGGCGATACGGGGCCCCGCGCAGCGCGCGGGGTGGGCGTCGGCAGGGGAAGAAAGTCGGGCCCAGCCGTTGTGGCATAGGCGCTCGAGGCGCAGCCGACCTTCGGCCAGATCAGGCCATTGAAGAGGCCGCATGGAGCGGGCACGGACAGATGGATGAGGGAGATGGTTTGGCCTTGCGCCGATATAGAGACCCGACCGGCGAGCAATAGGCGGACGATACCCTGAGCTTGGCCAAGCTGCCGATTCCCCGTTCCGCCAACGCCGCGAATGCTCCACCCCGAGGGGCCTTTCGACAGCGACGCGGCCGCCGTTCGCCGCGCGCGCTAACTCTGCCGTACAGCATGGCGAAACGGACGCTCTGGACTTCCCCTCCCTCCCGGCCCAGCCCATTGACGCGGACGCTATGTCATTCGCCGTCTGGTGCGCCAAACGGATATCGCGGTGTCAGTGAGGGGAACTGTGCTCGTCAGAAGGGGCGAACGTCTTCCTTCCGGTGATGCGCACGAAGGCGACAATGCCAACCACGCCGGCTCCGAGGATCGAAAACACCATATGCCACGTCTGGGAGGGCATGGTGTACCTCACGATGCCATGGGTGGCGTGGAAGCCCGCGGCTGCGGCCGGGAAGACGAACACGGCGGCGATGAGAAGGCGCGCCCAGGTCGGACGGACGGTGGCGAGCAGGAACCGGCCCAGACCGAAGGTCAGGGCTGCGGCAGCAAAGCCGACAAGGATAGCGCCGGGCCATCCGGTGCCCGTGCCATAGGCCCATGTGCCCGCCGTGATGCCCGCAAACAGCGGCAACGCGAATACCGCCAGCGTGAAGAACAGCCAGCAAATTAATGCGATCGTCGCCATGCTGAGGAAAATGCCGATGAAGATCATGGCGGTGGCTCCGTAATATCGGCGGGATGCATCGCCACCGGCTCCGACGCGCCCGCCCGATGAGCAGAATTGGCGGCGGCCACCATTCATGGCCGCCTGTTCGCCTCTCAGGAGGCGAAGGGATCGATTTCTCGGACGATGGCGGCTTCGTCGCCGTCATATTCGGCAGCCGGAATGACGGAGAGCGTTCCGTCGCCGGCGCGGAAGATCACGACGGTGGCCATCAGGGTGGTGGCGAGGCTTAAGGCGAAGGCGTGAGCGATCTGGACGGACATCGACCTGGCTCCTGCGCGACCGGAGGTCCATCCCCCGCTGACAGGCGCCCGAAAGGGCCGGCCGTTGGCCGCAATCACCGCGTGAGGCGCAGCCGGAGCGGCGGCACGCGTAGCGTAGCCCGACCCTTCATGGGTTGATGGCGTCAGGCCATCGGCTGGACCAAAGGATCAGCGTCGTGAAGCGGGGACGGTCGTCCGGTCAGGAGACCTGGGTGTCAGGTGTTCGCGAATGCCGATCCATGGGGTTGCCCAGCCCTACGCCTGCTGCCAGTTCCAGGTCGTCAGCGTTCCGCGTTCCACGGATTGATGACCGCCACACCGGCGGCGTCGAAGGCGCTGGTATCGCGCGTGGCCACAGCGAAGCCCCGGGAGGCTGCGATTGCAGCGATATAGCCGTCGGGCGTCGGAAAGCCCTTCCCAGCCGCACGCGCCTTCACGGCGCGGTCGGCATAGTGTCGTGCGGCAGTGACATCGAACGGCAGAACGCGGTCAGCGAACAGCTCCATCACCCCGTCCAGGGCTTCGGTGAGCCGGTCTTTGCGCTTGCCAGTGGGCAGCGCACCGATGCCATACAACAGTTCGGCAATCGTGACGCTGGAGAGATAGAGCGTCTCGGTCGCCTGCTCGTCGAGCCACGCCCGCACGGCCACATCAGGCGTGGGCTTCATCGCCTCCGAAATCACATTGCTGTCGAGAAGGATCATTCGAAGCTCATGGGCTCGGCGGGCGTCCGGTCGCGCGCCGGGCTGAGCGCGTCGATGTCCTCATTGGTCAGGCCGAGGCGGCGGCTGCGCTCCGCGAGCGCGGTGCCGAGCCGCAGGCGCGTGTCAGGGCGGACGGCGCTTTCAAGGATGTCGCGCATCTCGGCTTCAGTGCTGCGGCCATGCTGGGCCGCGCGCACCTTGAGGGCACGGTGCGTCGCCTCGGAGAGGTTACGAATCGTCACGGCGGGCATGATGGCGCCTCCAGTAAGGCTGATAGCGTTGATGGCAAAATAGATAACTTGCCATCATTTTCAAGATGGCGGGTGTGGCGGCGCTTACCAGGCTGTGTGGAAACCGTGGCGAGAGGTCGCCACGGTGTTCGCGCGATGATTTGGTGCTCCACCGGACTCGGCGCGACAGCTGCGGAGCGGCTCAACTCCGGGCGTTGTTCAGGTTGACGCTGCGGATCATGTTGAACGCCAGCACTGAAAGCGCCATTTCGGTACTGGTTCCTGTGATGCCTCGTGTCAGGAAGCGGCCGTTCATCATCCGTTTCATCGTGCCGAACGGATGTTCCGCCGAGCATCGCCGGCGACGCATCACGTCGGGCGTCTCGGCAACACGTGCGACCATCCGCTCCAGGGCGTCCTCATGGACGTGCCGGGTCAAGGACCGGTTGCGCGCCGTCGTGCACTGGGACTTCAATTCGCATCCGCCGCAGTTCCTCGCGGCGTAGAAGACGCTGTGGCGCGTCACCCGACCGCTGCGTGAGAGGATGCGACCTGCCGGGCACGTAAAACGATCCTGCTCTGCGTCATAGACGAAGTCTGCCCGGGTGAACTGCGTACCGTCGCCTCGGTTGTTTACCGAGCGCTTCACCGGCACACATGCCACGATGTCGTCGGTCTCGCAGGCGGCCGCCGCATTGCCGTTGGAGTAGCCTGTGTCGGCCACGACCGTCAGATCGTCCCGTTCCAGCATCTCCTTGACCGCCACCGACATGGGATGAAGCATCCGGAGATCGTTGACCTCGTCCGTGACGGCATGATGGAGAACCATGCCGGTATCGGCGTCGACCGCGATCTGAACGTTGTAGGACGGTGGCTTGCCGCCTTGGCCGAAGCCCATAGGCCGCGCTTCCAGTTCGCCATCCACCACCAGCTTGCGATCATCCCGATCAAGATATGCGCTCAAGCGGCCGAGGTCCGCCTTGCGGCGCTTCAAGGCCTCCAAAGCAGCAGCCGCGGAACCATCGGCGGCGGCGGCCTCGGCACCATCCTCGTGATCGAGCGCGGCGAGATACGAGCCGATCCGGGCGTCCACCGTCTCCGCCTCTTCATCGATCCTACGCTGGTCGAGAACGCGATTCTGGCTGGCGGCGGCCCGGAACTTCGCTCCATCGATCGCGACCAGCCTGGCCGTGAACAGTCCTTGATCACGACAGAACAGGACGAAGGCCCGACACGCTCCGACGATGCCGGCCCCGTTGTCCCTTCGAAAGTCGGCAATGGTCTTGTGGTCGGGCGCCAGCATGCGCATCAGCCACATGAGTTCGACGTTGCGCTTGCATTCCCGCTCCAGGCGGCGCGACGATCGCACCTCATTCAGATAGCCGTAGACGTAGAGTTTCAGGATATCGCGAGGATCATATCCGGGACGTCCCGTGGTAGCCGGTGCAGAACGCTCGAAGCAGAGAGTTCGAAAGTCCAGCTTATCCACAAAGGCATCGATGACGCGGACATGCGCGTCCGGCCCGACATATTCATCGATTGCAGGCGGCAGAAAACTCGGCTGTTGGCGGTCGTTGCCCACGATATACACCATGACGCACTCACATCTATTTCGTGGGCGGAACAATATCATGTTTCGGGGGGCGGCGTCGTCCGTCGACTGACGTTCACGCGGTGCTTCACTTGCGTAACAGAGCCTAAACTTTGGCCTGCTTCGGCTTCGGCTGATGAAGCTTTCGCTTCACATTCGGCTTCAGGGCGCTTCGAACATCTTTGTCGACGGTCGCCAGGTCGAACCATTCGGGATCGAAATGCCCGCCACACCAGCGCTTGGTTTCCCGGTGCTCGGGATCTTTAGGATCGCTCATCACCTCCAGGAACCGTCCATACCCCGGAAGACCGCCGACATCCTCGGGCGGTCGTGCCCGTGCGCCATCGATACAGACCGCCTGGTTGGGAGAGCTTTCGAGGAAGAGCAGCTCTTCGATTTCGACGGTGTGATGCCAGTCATCGCCAAAATCGTAGAGGTAAGTGAAGTTCGTGCCCGCGCTGCGGAAATCCCGCAAATGGACCTCGCGTTCGTCAAACACCTGCGGATCACCGACGGCCGAAGCCTCTGCGGCCTCCGCCGCATCGCCATACCGCAGTCCCCCGATATCGAACTCGTGAAGGTGGTAATTCCACCAATTGAAGGCCGCCTGGATCGCCAGGTGAAGCTGATTGAGGGTCCATTCGCTCGGCAAGACGAGTCGTCGCCAAACGGCCGGCTCGATCCCATCGATCGATATCCTGAGTTGAACGGCGTTAGGAGGTCCAAACATGACGCCCAGCAGACCGGCAACGCCTCACGACGTCAAGCGCTTCGCGACCGGTTGCCACGAGGACCAGGGCAACATTGCCGCCCTGGTTTCCACACAGCCTGTTATGCGCCGCCGCAGCCGAAGCGATAGACCGGAATGCCCATCTTGCGGGCCTTGTCGGCAAGATTGTTCTGAATGCCGGTGCCGGGGAAAATCACGACCCCGATCGGCAGGACGTTCAGCATCTGGTCGTTGCGCTTGAAGGGCGCCGCCTTGGCGTGCTTCGTCCAGTCGGGCTTGAAGGCCACCTGCGGCACCTTGCGGCTGTCGGCCCAGAGGGACGCGATCTTTTCGGCGCCCTTTGGCGAGCCGCCATGCAGCAGCACCATGTCCGGGTGCTTGGCGTGGATCTGATCGAGCTTGGCCCAGATCTGCCCGTGATCGGCGGTGTCTCCGCCCGAGAAGGCGATCTTCGGCCCGGCGGGCACGAGGACCTCGGTATCGGCACGCCTTCTGGCGGCGAGGAAATCCCGGCTATCGATCAGCGATGCGGTGAGGTGGCGATGGTTGACCCGTGATCCGGCCCGTGGCGTCCAAGGAGAGCCGGTGGCGATACGGTAGCGGTCGGCGGCGGCCTCGCGGAAGGTTTCCATGCCGTCGCGTCGGCCGATCAGGTTCATGCCGATGTCGATCAGGCGCTCGAGCTCGAGGGATTTCACCTCCGACCCGTCCTGTTCGCGCTGAAGCTGCTTCTGGGCCTGCTCGTTGTCGTCGAGCTTCTGTTCGATCCGGTCCACGGCGCGGTGGAACATGTTGACGGTTGACCAGAGGAGATCGGGAAGCTCGGCATCAAGGCTGGTTTCGCTGATCGTGGCGACCAGGGCGTCGAAGATATCGGCGATGGCGCCTTCGATGAGGCGGTCCTCCGGTGGCGGGCGCTGGTCGCGCTCGTCTTCGGAAGGACGATGGCCGTGGAGCTGCAATTCCTGGATCAGGTGATCGGTCGGGGATGAGACGTGGTGCGGCTCGTGGTCGTCATGCGCGCTCATGGGATGCTCCGTCGGTTTGGACCGCGACCTTCGCGGCCTTCATGGCGACGAAGCCGTCAGACGGGACGGACCTGCATCCGGAGCGCGTGCATGGTCACCGAAAGTGGGAACCGGTTTCGTGACAAGACCATGCCGGAAAAGCGCGCAGGGCCGAAGCGCAGCGGAGGATGGCGACAAGCCGGCGATTTTGCTTCGCGATGGAAAGCGGCCCGAAGGGCGCGCCGGAAAAGCGTCGGCGGCAGCCATTGCCGATCCGGCCCGGCTGACGGCCGATCGCCCTCTCGAAGGCGCAGGGCGCGGTCCTTTCCGTGGGCTGACGCATCCTTGCGGGTATGGCAGCCACGTCTCGCGGTTTAGCCCGCTCCGGCTATGGGGTCAGGCTCATGAAGCGCGCCACGTCCTCCGGGGCGAGTTGCACCCGAACACCCGTCCGGAAGGCATCCATACCGAGCCGCTGGAGATCCTCGTTAAAGTCCCCGAGGGCTGGCGACAATGGAATGGCCTCGATGCCCTCGGCGTTCGCCCGTTCAATCAGCATGTCCCGTGCGCCGTCTCCCGCCGGATCGTTGTCGCGAACGATGTAGAGTCGCCGCAGCCGCAGTGGGAACGGGATGGCGGCCAGATGCGCGGCCGAGAGCGCGGGCGCCATCGCCATGCCCGGCAGAACCTGTCGGATCGACAGCATGGTCTCGATGCCTTCGCCCGCTGCCATCACGCTGTCAGGCACACCGATGCGAACGGTAGACCTAAGCAGATTACCCATCGCCTTGCGCGGCATGTCGACCGGAGCCTTATCTGAGCCGTCGGGGGCGAGCCAGGTGCGGTGTACGCCGGTGATCCTGCCGGTGAGATCAGTGACGGCGGCGATCATGGCGGGCCACGCCTCGGTCGGACCATCGTCAGGCTTGTAGTAGCAGCGCGGATGAAAGCGCAGGTTTCCGGTTTCGTGCAAAAGCGTAATGCCGCGTTGGCGCAAATACGTCTCTGCGATGGTCCCGGCGATGGGCTGCGACATGGCGAATAGCCGGCGTGCCGCTTCGACCGACCCTGATGGAGCCGGCAGGACACGGCGAGGTGGTGATGTAGGTTCCTGTTTGGGATCCGGCAGGCTGAGAAATGTCCGTGCTTCCGCAGCAATGTCTGCGAAGTCGAGGAGACCCAGCGATCCGCGGATGACGTCGAGGAGATCGCCATGTTCGCCGGTGGCGGCATCGGTCCATTTGCCCGCCGGCCCCTTCGCGGATGGGCGGAGCCGGACAAAGAGCGAGCGGCCGGGCGTGTTTCTGATATCGCCGACGAGCCAGTAGCGGCCCTCCCGGCGACCGTTGGAGAGATAATGTCGGCAGACCGCCTCGGCCCGATCGGCGAGCCGGCGCGACAGATCGTGAGCAATCCCGGGCATGGCCAGCTTTTCAAAAACAAAGGCCCGCCAACAGAGCCGGCGGGCCGAGGTTCAGGGTCGTGTTGAGGGCTACTCCGCCGCCACGGCAGGGGGGATGTCCGTGGTGTCCTCAGTATCCTCAAGGTTTTCGTCTTCGCCCATGGCCGTTGTGCCGTCCTGCGCCGCCGTTTCTTCGCCGGCCTCTGGTTCGGCTCCGTGCAGCGGTTCCGGCAGCCAGCCGGTATCGGCCAGCAGCGTTTCGGCCTCGCGGGCCATGTCGCCCTTCTTGAGGTGCGCGATACGCTCCGCTGCATGCGCCCCCTTCGCCTCGCTCACCGCCTGCAGAATGCGGGCCTTGGTCACGCGGCTGAGAAAATTGTCCACGGTGGGCCTCCACCCGGCGGCCGCCATATCGAGGTCGACGGCGCGGGCAAGCTGATCGGCATGGTGGAGCGCGCGGGGGCGCCGGTTCCAGGCTTCATGAACAGCGTTCACCGACAGGCTCACCACATGGGCTAACAGGCCGGAGCGGCTGTCGCTGTCCCAATCCTGCAGAGCCTCCCACAGATCAGCTGAGTCCTTCGGCAGGACCTTCGCCCAGCCCTCATGCCGGGCGTGGATCGCTTCGGCCGAGGCGCTGTCGTTCAGCCCCGGTGCCTGCGCGCTGAACGCCACGCTCTTCAGGTCGAGTTCGAGGCAGCTATCCGAGCCATAGCGATAGAAGCTCTTCAGTGTCAGGGCATGCAGGGCCGCGAGGAAGGCGACATCGGGCCGATCGCCCAGCGCCTGGCGCAGGCCGAGCGTGCGATGCGACGTCAGCTCGGTCATCAGCCGGTCCGAGAGGGCAGACAGCCCTTCGTCCTCCTCGGGCTCGGGGATTGGCGCGTCTGCCATGACGGCGTCGCCGGTACGTATCGCCGCCGCCGCGATGTGGTGCGGACCGGCGTCTTCCGCGGCGACTTCGGGCTCCACCGGCAGTTCGTCCTCCGGGCGCACATAGCCGCGCTCAATGCGCACCGTGCCATCATGGGCGATGCCGACGAAGGCGCCGGCGCGGGCCACCTCCGCTGGATCGAAGGTGATCGGGCGCGCCTCGAAGGCTTCGATCGCCGTCTCGATCTCGCCGAGCCGCGCATCGACCTCGTCCGGCAGTTCATCCGCCTCGGCATAAGTCTCCGAGAGGCGATTATATTCCTCCTGCAGGGCGGCGCGGCTGGCCTCCTCTTCGGTGCTGAGCGGGACCGTCTCACCACGCAACTGCCGCAGACCGTAGGTGTGGCCATAAGCGAAGTCAGGGGCCATCTCGACCCATTTCCAGCCTTCGCCGGCGACAGCGTCCGCCTTGGCCTTCAGCTTCTCGGCCACCAGCCGGTCAACCAGCACGACATCCTGCAGCCAGCCGCCATCATCACCCTGGAACAGGTCGCGCAGAATGGTGCCGCCGACCTCGACATAGGCCTCGAGGCCGATGAACTGGGCGCGCTTGTCACAGGCGCGGACAGCACCTTCGGTCAGCATGCGACGGATGGCATAGGGCTGCTTGTCATAGGAGGTCTTCAGCCGCTCGAAGACCTGCTCCTGGCGCGCATGGTCGCCGGAGACGGTGAAGGCCATGAGCTGGTCCAGCGTCATGTCGTCCTCGGCATAGACCTCCAACAGCACCGGCGAGACCCAGGCGAGCTTGAGGCGCTGCTTCACCACGCCGACGGAGACGAAGAAGGCGGCGGCGATCTCTTCCTCGGACTGGCCCTTCTCGCGCAGCGCCAGAAAGGCGCGGAACTGGTCGAGCGGGTGCAGCGGCGCGCGCTGGACATTCTCGGCGAGGGAATCCTCTTCGGCGATGCCGCCCTCCCGGATGACGCAGGGCACCGGCGCGGTCTTGGCGAGGCGCTTCTGCTTCACCAGCAGTTCCAGCGCCCGATAGCGCCGCCCGCCGGCCGGGATCTCGAACATGCCGGTCTCGACGCCGGTGTCGTCAACCACAGGCCGGACGCTGAGGCCCTGCAGCAGGCCACGGCGGGCGATGTCCTCGGCCAGTTCCTCGATCGAGACGCCGGCCTTGATGCGCCGGACGTTCGACTGGCTGAGCAGGAGCTTGTTGAATGGGATGTCACGCGAGGGCGAGAGCGTGATCTTCTGAACATTCGTCGCCATGGACGGCACCTCCGCGACGGGCGGCCGGGAGCCTCTCTCTCGGCCTTCCAACCCGTCACGAAGCGCAGCGCCGCCCTCTCACTCTGGAGGGCGACGCTGCAGAACCGCAGATCCGCAAAAGTGCAAAGCCGGAGACACGGATGTCCGCATCTCCGGCTTTCCGCGAGTCAGGCAGCCCGCTCGAGCAGCTTCTTGGCCCGGCCCTCGAGGTCGAGCCGCGCATCCTGGTGCGGCTTGTCGCGTGCGACCGCGGTGATGCCCTGCACGAAGTCGAAGATGCTCTCGGGCTTGCGCCCTTCCTCGGCCAGCACCGTATCGATGATTTTGGCGGTCTCGGCCCTGGAGAAGCCCCGGTTGCGCAGGAAGTCGCTGCGGTCCTCGTCGGTGCGCGCGACGATCTTCTCCCGTGCGGCCTTGATGCCGTTGACGAAGGGCATCGGCGAGGAATTGGCGAAGCGGGTCAGGGCCGGAGCTGCCTCGTGCGCGAAGCGCGAGGCAGCGTATTTGGAGTGGCGTATAGTGATCTCCTGGAAATCCGCGACACCCCAGAGATTGCGGTTCTGGCACACGGCCCGCAGATAGAAGCTCGCGATACCGAGCCTCTTGGCCCCCACCTCCGAGTTCCAGCAATAGAAGCCCCGGAAATAAAGGTCCGGCGAGCCGTCCGGCAGTCGCCCTGCCTCAATCGGGTTCAGATCGTCCACCAGGAGCAGGAACACATGGATGCGCGACGTCTCCACGAGGCGGGACCGGCTGTGATCGGCACGGCCCCGCACCATCGCGGCCAGCTCGCCGAGCGACAGGAACCGTTCGTCATCCGGCCGGGAGAACCACTCCGACGACACGCGGCCGACCCGGTCACCGCGCGTGACATCCACCTTGTAGCCGCCACTGGCGTCGCGACCGGCATCCAGAACCTGCATGTTCATGGGGATCCCCCTCCTTGACGGGCGCCGGAAGACTCTCTCCCAGCCCTCAACCCGTCACGGAAATCCCATCGGCCTCTCACTCTAGCACTACTTTGGCATTTTTTGATTTTTGGATCCCCGCTGGGATTCCCTCGGACCGGGTTGCGTGATTCATGGGTGGTCGGCTTATGGAGTGCCGACCATGAACGAAAGCTGGAAAGCGGATCTGGAAGCATGGCTGGCGCCCTTCGTGAGCGCTCTGGGTCATAAGGTCCGGGCGCGGCTGTGTCCCTTGTATGTGGCGGGGCTGATCGGTCCGGGCGATCGCAAGAGCATCCAGCCGATGGCGGCGCGTCAAGGCGGC
>NZ_AXBA01000049.1 GCF_000473085.1 Azorhizobium doebereinerae UFLA1-100 | reverse complement strand
CAGCATGCCCGCTGCGGCATCCTGATCAGCAAGGCCCGCGCCGAACACGACACCGACCGCCAGCGCCACCTACACCACGTGGTGGGAAACGATCGAAAATACGTTTGCTGATCGTCGAGGATGTGAGCGGAAGAATGCACACCGGCCTTTCCGATGGTGACCTGCTTGAGTGTGGTTAGGACCATGTCTCATGGATCGTGACGGAAGCGGCGGCGGGCGGCTCGTGCTGGTTGAGGTTGCCCCTTGACGACTGGCGTAGGGATGCCGCGACGTCCGCAGGTGTTCCTGGTACGCCGCTTTCCGCCCCGCTACCATTTGCCGAGGGAGATTGCGAAAAACTGGCTTTTGAGTTGGCAGTTCTGCTGGTTAAAACTCCTCCGCACGGAAACGAGGTGCCACTCGGAGGACCGTAGTGACGCATTGGGTTGAGAGGCTTACCGATCTGACGGCCGTAGGATTGGACGAAATTGATCTTAAATCGGCGCTAACGGATTTGACTGAATCGTTTGGCTTTAGCGGGTATGCCTATTTGCATATGCAGATGAATAATACATTTGCCATTTCAAATTATTCTAATGAATGGCAGCGCGTATACTTCAGCGAGAGATACGCCGGCGTTGATCCAGTCGTGGAGCGGGCAAGGAGGCTCAGGCGAGCTTTCTCCTGGGACGGCGAGGCGGATCGCTCGCGCTTGTCGAAGGAACAGCGCTCCTTCTTCTCGCACGCCGCCGACTTCTCCATCAGGTCTGGGTTTACCATTCCGGTCACCACCGCGAACGGCTTCATGTCGATGTTCACGCTGGCATCCGACAAACACAGGATCGATCCCGAGCGGGATATCGATGCTGTCGCGGCCGCTGCTGCCGTGGGTCAGCTTCATGCGCGCATTGCGCATCTGCAGGCGACGCCGACGATCGAGGAGCACGCATGGCTCGATGCGAAGGAGGCCGCTTATCTACGCTGGATTGCCCTGGGCAAGACGGTGGAGGAAGTTGCTGAACTCCACAACGTCAAATATAATAGCGTGCGGGTGAAACTCGCTGAAACAAAAAAGCGGTTTAACGTCTATACGACTACACAGCTTGTCGCGGTGGCGATCCGTCGGAAGCTGATCTGACGATTAGTTCACTGAAACACTCGGCGTATATCCGAGAAGCGCGATAAGAGTCGCGACGGCAGCCATTTGAGAGTGCATCTCGATGGCTGCCTCAATATATCGAATATGCTGTTCTCCCCCATGCGTCTTCCCGATCTTGCAGACTTCGGGAAGTCCGTGAAACAGCTCATCGGCGCGATCGACCAGTTGCCTGTGAATGCGAATAGCATTGGCCGTGATGGCTTCGAGATCCGACCGCGGTAGTCCTCGCGTCAGCCCGACGAGAGGACGAAGCTCTAATTTGCTCTCCGTTGTGGTCTCATTCGTTTCCATCTTCTGCCCGCTTGATGTTGTCCGCGGTGCGCCCCCGCTGACGATAATCCCATGAGCCCTAGCCGGGGGTTAGAATCCGAGATGAATCGGCCCTGAGACCTTTAGCACCGAAGCGCCTGGACATGCGTCACAGGCCCCCGGCTGTAAGGTCAGAGGATTCTGGTGCCATTCCGGTCGGCACCAACCGTTCATCAGGGGATTCTAAGCCCCAGGACAGCGCGTACTGCCCCGACCTCCTTATACGGAGCATGGGGCCGCCGCGCCAGTGGCGGGCCGCAGCAAGGTGGCCTGCGTCCTATGAAATCTGTCAGAGGAACAGTGCCTTGAGTGGAGATTCCCTATCCCCGATAGGCGCCGGGGAACACGATGTCCTGGTCGACCAGAACGTTGAACTGGTAGCCTGGACGGATCTTGAGCGTCGGCTGGACGTTCATGTTGCGCTGGATGGTCTGCTCCGCCGTCCGACCGAAGGTCTCGGCGAAATTGATCCGCGCCGCATCCTCGGGGCTGTTGGAATTGAACGGGTTATTGTTCTGCGGCATCGCTATGTCGATCCCGGTGCCGATCAGCGCGATCAGAATGGCGGAGCCGAAGGTCTCCAGCCACTTGCGGTCGACCTTGTCGCGGAAGCCGCCATAGCCTTCCGCATCCGTTCCCGCCATGCCGCCGATCTGTAATGTCGAGCCGTTCGGGTAGATGATGTCGGTCCAGACGACGAGGACCCCGCTCTGCCCGAACGACACCTTGCTGTCGTAGCGGCCGAAGAGCTTCGTGCCCTGTGGAATCAGCAGGCGATGGCCGGTGGCGCTGTCATAGACATTCTGGCTCACCTGCGCGGTGATGCGCCCCGGCAGGTCGGAGTTGATGCCGGTGATCAGGATGGCGGGGATCACCGAGCCGCGCTTCAGCTCAAAGGGCGAGAGCTGCGGCACCACCCGGTTCGGCAGATAGCCGAGATCCTTGAGATCGGCGTTGAAGAAATCCTCCTTAGCACGTTGCCCATTAGGATCCGGATTGATGCCGCCGGCCCCCGCGCGCAACGCGGCGGCGAGAAGGTCCGAGGCGCCGCCCGAAGGTGACGCGGAAGGCATAGTCGGCGCGCCTTGACGGGATGCTGAGCCGGCGCCGAGCCCGTCGAGCTTGCTGCGATCAATAGCGACGGGGGCATCATAGGCCGCGTCGTTCGCCTGCAACCGCGCCATGTCCTGACGATGACGCTCACGCAGATATTGCTCTTCCTGCTCGCGCTGCAACCGCGCCCGCCAAACCGTTTCCGGCTCGAGCGCAGGTTCCGGTCGTATGCCGGCTTGCTGGGCGGGCGGGGTCTTGAACGGGTTGGCCGCCGGCTCCTCTTTGGTCGCGGCCGGCACGGGCGGGGGCGACGTCGCCGGCTGTGGCTCGCCGATGATCGCGTCGCCGACACCGCGTTTGAGCTGGTCGGCGAAGGTGGAAGCCGGATTGCCGGCGCTCGCCCCAGGTCCGCCCGCGTCTCCCATGCGCAGGCCGCGTGAGGCCAAGCCGTAGAAGATTACACCCAGAAAGGCGATGACGAGCACGATGACGATCATGACGGGCAGCCGGTTGATCCGGCGCATGCCCGCCTCGGCCCCGTCATTCGCCGCGCCGCCGAGCTTGAGGGATTGCGTCATGGCAGCCGTCCTATCCACGCCGCATGAGGGAGACCGGGCTCGCCGGCGAGGCGCCGGTCGCCGTCAGCGTATAGGCCCGGCCCAATTCCACGTCGGTCGTCACGAGCCTCGCCAGCATCTGGCCCTCGAAGGGGACGATCATGTAGGCAAGCGGGATGGTGGTTGTTCCGGCGTCGGTCTTTTGAACCGTGACCACGGCATAGCCCCAACCCTTCAGGGCGGATTCGAGAGCTTCCCCGAAAGGCGAGCCGTCCTGTTTGAGCGCGATTGTCGCCGTGCCCGGCCCGACCTGTTCGGCCAACCGGCTCACCATCTCGCCGGCGATGGCGCTGGCGGCAGGAGCGGAGATTTCGGCGGGTGCATTGCTGGTGCCGAGACCGGCCTGACCGGCGGTCTGGCAGCCGGCGAGAGAAAGCGCGAGGCTCACAGCGAGTGCAAAGGAACGAAATGAGGGAGGCAAGAGCATCAGCCACCCCTCCTGATCGTCACCTTTTCCTGGTTCCACCCGACGCCCGACACGAGCACGGCCCTGTCGACGTGATAATCGACGATCATCATGTCGTCCTTCATGCGGTAATTGACGATGCGGTTCTGTCCGCCTGACGTTACGAAGAGAACCGGAGCGTCCTGGCCGGTGATCGACCGCGGAAACTGGATGTAGGTCTTCTGTCCGTCGCTATAGACCCGGCTCGGCCGCCAGCCGGCCCGGCCGGAAATCGAATATTCGAACTGGAGCTGCTCGGCTGGCACGCCAGCGCCGGGGATGGTGCTGGCCTCGATCCGGGCATTGATGTCCGCCATTCTGGCGGCAACATCCTCGGGATAAGCGAAGCCGACCCGCGCCATGTACTGGCTCTGATGCGACTTCAGCTGGATGTGGTAGGTGCGGCGTGAGGTGGTCACCACCATCGAGGTGACGAGCCCCGGCTCCGACGGCTTGACGATCAGGTGGATGGCCTGGCCGTCGGCCGCGCCCGACGTTGCGGGTTCGACCTTCCAGCGGACGGTGTCGCCGACAAGCACATCGCGGACCACCTCGCCCGGCTGGAGCTCGATGTCGCAGACCTGCAGTGGGGAGCAGACGACAGAGGGCTGGATCTCGCCATAGAGAAAGATGACCTTCCCATCGGCTCCTCGCGTGACCACACCGGGACTCCCCCGCCAGCGCCCCGAAATGCCGGTGCCTTTGGCCTCGTTGGCGCTGAGGCCTTGCGCGTCCACCGAAGCGGGGATTGCAAGGAGGCAAGCCATGATGGCCGCGCCGATGGTAGCCGGTATACGAGGCCGGATTGCTGCGTGTTGTTCGCGCATGCGTGCGTGCGAGCCTTTCAAAGCTGGGCCGTCCAATCGAAGTCACGCAGATAGAGGCCGATCGGGTTGAGGCGGATGCTCGCCTCATCCTGCGGCGGCGTCAGGGTGACGGTGGCGATGCCACGGAACCGCCGGACCGCGGTCTCCTTGCCCTTGCGGTCGCGCTCGAACTCGGTCCAGTCGACCTGGTAGCTCTGGTTCGACAGCGCGACGATGTTGTTCACCTCGATGGCGACCGTCGCGTTCTTCGCCTTGTCGAAGGGTGAGGCGGAGCGAAACCAGGCATTGACCTTCTCGGTGGCCGGATCGGAGGTGCGCAGATGGGCATAGGTGCGGTCGATGTACTGCTTCTGCACCACGGCATCGGGCGTCACGCTGCGGAAATTCGAGACGAAGCTTCCAAGTGTCGCTCGCACGACGCGTGGATCGGCATATTCGATCTGCTGCGGATAGCCGGCGCTCGAGGCGGTGCCGAGCTTGTCGACTTCGACGATGTAGGGAACAAGCCTGACCTGCGTGCTCTGGAACAGGGCGTAGGAAAAGCCGATCACCGCCATGACCATGCCGGTGATGCCGACGACGCGCCAGCCGGCGGCCGCCTTGACATAAGAGCCGTAGCGTTCGTTCCATTCCTGTCGGGCGGCGATGTAGGGGTTCTCGGGTGGATTGCCGGTGGCCATGCCGGACCGTCTCCTTACTTGTTGTCGTCGATTGGCGGCGGCACGGGATGGGACGAGCGGGTGCCGCCCGACTGCCGGCCCTGGTCGAGCTTGGCATTGGCAAGGCCGAGCAGAGAGCCGGCATAGGCGCCGGGTGCGGCGATCGCCTTTTCCTTTGCCGCCGATCCGGCCGCTCCTGCGGCGCTGCCGATGCCCGAGGCCATGCCGCGCAGGGCGGCGCCGGCCAGCGAGGCGCCGCTAGCGCGGGCGTCACTGGCCGCCTGCGCGCCCTTTCCGGCCGCGCTCGCCCCCAGAAAGGCGCCGCCGGCGGCGAAGGTCGCGACCTGTGCACCGTGCCGGATCGCCTCCATGCCGCCGGAGATCGAGGCGCCCTGGACGACGCCCTGCATGATGGGTGGCACATACATGGCGATGACGAAGACAACGACCGAGATGCCGGCGATGGCCAGCGTGGTGATGAACTGGTCAGAGGTCGCGGTCGGGGCCTCGGCAAGGCCGAGCAGGATGTCCGAGCCGATCCTGGCGATCATCACCAGCGCCATCAGCTTCATGCCGACCGAGAAGGCATAGACGAGGTAGCGGACGGCGAAGTCCTTGGTGAATGAGGAGCCGCCGAGGCCGAGCATGATCATGCCGGCGAGCAGGCCGACATACATCTCCACCATCACCGCGACGAAGATCGCGGCGACCAGCGAGAAGGAGATGACAACCACTACCATGGCGAAGATGGCGGCGATCGCCAGCGCATTGTCCTCGAACAGGCCGAACTTGGCCTGTTCCGACATCTTGGACGCGACGCGGATACCGGCATCGAAGATGTTGGCGGGTGAAGCGTCCCCTCCGCTGCCCCCCATCTGGAAGAGGCTGTCGACGACGGCCTTCGCGAAGTCCGGTCCCTGGTCGAGAATGAAGGCGAACAGGCCGATGAACATGATGCGACGCACGAGTTCGGCGAACCAGGCGTCGAGCGAGGCGGCATTGATCGCCAGCCATACGGCCGCGATGCCGATCTCGATCCCCGCGAGGATCCAGAACAGCGACCGGGCGGCATCCATGACCGTGGTTTCCCAGCCGCGGGCCGCGGTCACGACGGAGTTCTCCAGCGTGGTGAGAACGGAACCCTCCTGCGCCAGCGCGGGTGCGCTCGCGAGCAAGACGATCGCGGCGACCGCAATGGCGAGTTCGAGCGGACGGCAAGGGCGCGGGATCACCATCGCGGCTTCATCTCCTGGCCGCCGCGCACATCCATGTTCGGATCGCCACTGAGGAAGCGTTCGATATGTTCACGACGTGCGGTGTCGGATGCCGGAGGGGACGATGGTTCGGCTGTCGCGGGGGCCGGCTCGGTGGACGAGGGCCCGACTGTCGAGATGGCGAGCGTTGCGCACAGGCCAAGGGCCCCGGCGAGCAGGAGGATGACAAGACGGGAGCTCACCAGCGCGGCTCCATGGTCTGACCGCCGCGAATATCGCGCGTGGGAGCATTGAAGAACTGCTCGCGGCGGGCCTGGGCGAGGTCCTTCTGCGCCTGGTCGGACTGATACCAGGTCCCCATCATGGTCATCTGCTGGGAGACGAGGCCACGCAGCTTCTGCATTTGCGCAACCTGCTGGGTCGCGATCTGGTGGCCAACCTGCAAGGCCTTCATCTGGCCATCGGCGCTCTCCGACATCGCGCGCAAGGACGACAGGGTGGCATCCTCGCTGCTGAATTGCTGCGCGGTCAGGTTGGCGGCCTTCAGCGTGCCGGCGATGGTGTCGCGATTGGTGGTCGACCAGCCCTGATAGGTGGAAGAAAAGGAAGCGCCATCGGGTAGGCTGCTCTTCATCTCGGCGAAGCTCTGGAAGCGCTGCCGCAGCACATCGTCGGCATTGCCCATGGAAAAGGCGATGCCCTGGCCCTGTGAGACGACGTTCTGCAGGTTCTTCAGGTCGTTCTCGACCTGGCCCCAGACATGGTTCGGCAGCTGCGCCGTGTTTTGCAGCATGTTGTTGTAGATGTTCAGCTGATTCTGGATCTGCTCGGCGAGCTGGGAGATCTGCTTGATCTGGTTGTTGACCTGCTCGGTGGATTGGCCGACGAGGCTCACCAGCTCGGCGTTGTTGGCGAGCTGCGTCCATTCGGTCGCGCCGCCCGTGGCGCCTCCGGCCACCGCCTCCCGAGGCATGGGCGTGATGAGCAGCATGGCTGCGGTCGCGAGGACGATTGGTGACCTAGGCGACGGGAAGGATGGTTTCGGCATGGGTGATCCCCCTCTGCTGGAGCCAGGAGAGGGGCCAGCCGGCCCCCTGTTCGGAGTGCAGCGCGCGGATGCGCTTGAGGTTTTCCTTGCCGGATGCGCCGACGAAGGAGAGCGCAACGGGTCCCAGCGCCATGTCGAAAAGCCGCCGACCTTCCGGGGAGGCGACGTAATATTCGCGCTTGGGCAGCGCGCTGGCGACGATCTCGATCTGGCGTTCGTTGAAGCCGAGGCGCTCGTAGAATTCACGGGTGCCCGGCTCGCGTGCCGATCCGTTCGGCAGGCAGATCTTTGTCGGGCAGCTTTCCCTCAGCACGTCGATGATGCCGGAGCGTTCGGCGTCCGAAATCGATTGGGTGGCGAGGACGACGGCGCAATTGGCCTTGCGCAGCACCTTCAGCCATTCCCTGATCTTGGCGCGGAAGGTCGGGTGCCCGAGCATCAGCCAGGCCTCGTCGAGAATGATCAGGCTCGGCGCGCCGGTCAGGCGCTTCTCGATACGCCGGAACAGATAGGTGAGCACGGGAACGAGATTGCGCTCGCCCATGTTTATGAGCTCCTCGATCTCGAAACACTGGAAGGCGCCAAGCGACAGGCCGTCCTGTTCGGCATCGAGCAATTGCCCCATCGGACCGTCGACGGTGTAATGGTGGAGCGCGTCCTTGATCTCGCGCATCTGGACGCCCGATACGAAGTCGGAGAGCGAACGCCCCCGCGACCCTGCCATCAGGCCGATCTGCCGGGAGATGGCATTGCGATGGTCGGGCGAGATCGTCACGCCCTGCAAGGCGACGAGGGTTTCGATCCACTCGCTCGCAAAGGCCCTGTCGGTATCCCTCGACAGCTCGGCGAGCGGGCAGAAGGCGAGCGGAGCGCCCTCCCCTGCCCCGGGAACCTCGCCGCCAATCTCGTAGTGCTCGCCGCCGATTGCCAGTGTCAGCGGCAGCATGGACCGGCCCTTGTCGAAGGCAAAGACCTGCGCCTGGTGGTAACGGCGGAACTGCGCGGCGATGAGCGCCAGCAGGGTCGACTTGCCGGAGCCGGTCGGCCCAAAAACCAGCGTGTGCCCGACGTCGTCGACATGGAGGTTCAGGCGGAACGGCGTGCTGCCGCTCGCCACCTGCATCAGCGGCGGCGAGCCGGGCGGATAGAACGGACATGGCGCGTAGACGCTGCCTGACCAAACCGAATTGAGCGGGATGAGATCGGCGAGGTTGCGGGTGTGGATCAGCGGCTCGCGTACATTGGCGTAGGAGACCCCGGGCAGGCTGCCGATGAAGGCGTCGGTGGCGTTGAGCGTCTCGATCCGGGCCCCGAAACCCTCGGCCTGGATCAACCGGCGCACAGCTTCGCATTTTTCCCGTAGGCGGGTCTGCACGGTGTCGAACAGGACGATGACCGGTGTGTAATAGCCATAGGCGACGAGCTGCGAGGAGGCCTCGGCAATGGCGTCTTCGGTCTCGGCCACCATCATCATGGCGTCCTGGTCGACCGATCGGCTCTGTGTCTGGAACAGCTGGTCGAAGAAGGGGCGCACCTTCTGCTGCCATTTCTTGCGCGTGCGCTCGAGCTCTTGACGAGCCTCCTGCTCATCGAGGAAGACAAAGCGTGACGACCAGCGATAGGTCAGCGGCATCAGGTCGAGCGCGTTGAGAATGCCGGGCCAGCTCTCGGCCGGCAGCCCATCGATGGCGACGACGCCGAGATGGCGGTTCTCGACAAGAGGCGTGAGCCCGTGCCGGAGCTCGGCCGTGGCCAACCAGTCGAGATACATCGGGATGTCCGGCAGGCGGACGGGATGGTTCTCGCCGGTGATGCAGAAGCGGATGAACTGGAACAGCTCATCATAGCGTGCGGTGCGAAAACCTCCGGCCTCTTCGGTCTCGCGGGTCACCATCCGGCGGATCGAGACGACATTGGCGAGATATTGCTCGATTTCCCGGATCGAGGTCCGGAAGGTGTCGAGTGTCGACGAGGCGTAGGAGGCGCTGCGGCTTGCCGCGTCGGAATAGATGTAACGTGTGAGCCCGGAGCGCCGCGGCTCCGGCGGACGCCAGGTGAGGATGAGTGCGTGGCGGCTTTCATAGTGGCCGCGCTCGCGCTGGAAATGTGACCGGCGCTCGGCGTCGATCGCGCGGGTGACCGAGTCGGGGAAATGGCAGTCCTGCTCGTCGGGATAATCCGAGGTCGGCACACGAACGGCCTCGACCTGGATCATCCAGCCGGAGCCGAGACGCGCCAGTATGGTGTTGATCTGGCGCGATACCTCGTTGCGCTCAGTCGGGGTCGAGCTCTCGCTGTCGGGACCGGCGAAATACCAGCCGGCCATCAGCGCACCGTCCTTGAGCAGGAGCACGCCATTGTCGACGAGGCCGGCATAGGGCACGAGGTCGGCGAAGGACGGACCGGCATGGCGAAAGGAATTGAGCGCGACCATGGGCGAACTCAGAACCGCCGCCAGGGCGTCGAGGTCGCCCGGTAGTGCGACTGGTAGGTGATATGGCGGACGTAGATGCGTCGCATCAGCGGGTCGGACTTGGCCATCATGCGCAGCGCCGCCACCACGACTAGCCAGATCGCAACGCCGAACAGCGCCGCGTACCAGGTGAGCACGACGAAGATCAGGATCGCGGAGGCAAGACCGGTCAGCAGCACCAGCTCCCGGTCGGCGCCCATCAGCAGGTTCGGCCGGGACAGGGCGCGGTGGATGCGCGATCGCGCGAGGCGGGAGCCGGTGTCAGCCATCGGTCTCCTCCCCTGCCCCGCCATGGGAGGACGCGGGAGCCGCCGTCTGCGCAGGTGCGACCGGCGTGCCGATGGAGGCGCCGGTCGATCCGAACAGGGCGACGATCTGGGTGGCCCCTAACAGGATGCCCGCGACGAGCACGACATACATCAGCCGCCGCGCGAAATCGTTCAGCTCGCCGCCGAAGATCAGCATGCCGCCGGCGACCGCGACGGCTGCGAGCGCGATGAAGCCGGCCACCGGTCCGGTGATCGACTGCTGGATTTGCTCGAGCGGACCCTCCCAAGGAAGGCTGCCGCCTGACGAGGCGAAGGCCGGCTCGATCAGCGACGCCGCGACGAGGGCCGCAAGGCCGGCGCCGGCGAGAGCAAGGTGAAGGCTACGCGACATGGCTGTCCGCATCGGTTTTCCCATAGCGTTCGGGCTGATACCGGGAGGCGCTGAAGCCCTCGACGTGAAGGATTTCGTGCACCCGCCTCCCCCGACCCGAGCGTTCGATCGAGACGATGAGGTCGACCGCTTCCCCGATGACTTCCTGCATGGGCTGCTGGCTGACCTCGGCGGTGAGCTGTTCGAGGCGGCGCAAGGCCGACATCGCGGTGTTGGAATGGATCGTGGTGACGCCGCCGGGATGGCCGGTGTTCCAGGCCTTGAGCAGTGTCAGCGCCGCGCCGTCGCGGACTTCGCCTACGATGATGCGGTCCGGGCGCAGGCGCATCGTGCTCTTGAGCAGACGCGCCATGTCGACGGTGTCGCTGGTATGAAGGCAGACGGCGTTCTCCGCCGGACAGCGAATTTCGGCGGTGTCCTCGAGAATGAGAAGGCGATCGTCGGGAGCCTCCGCGACGATCTCGGCGATGACCGCATTGGCTAGCGTTGTCTTGCCGGAGCCGGTGCCGCCGGAGATGACGATGTTCATCCGCGACGCGATCGCGCTACGCAGGACCGAGGCCTGCGCCTCGCTCATCACCTTCGCCTTCACATAGTCGTCGAGCGGGATCAGCCGGGAGGCGCGCCGTCGAATGGTGAAGGTGGGGGCGGCCACGACCGGGGGCAGCAGCCCCTCGAAACGATGACCGCCGATCGGCAGTTCGCCGGAGATGATCGGCTGTTCATCGTCGGCTTCCGATTGTAGGGCATGGGCGACACTGCCGATCACGACCTCGGCCGCGGCCGGGTTCATGGCGCCGACCTCGGCGACCCCTTGGCCGAGCCGTTCAATGAACAGCTTGCCGTCGGGATTGAGCATGATCTCGACGACGGTCGCATCGTCGAGGGCGACGCAGAGCTGGTCGCCCAGTGCCTCCTGGAGCTTGCGCACCAGCCGGGAATGCGAGCGGAGCTGGGTCACGCCGCGCTCCTCAGCGTTGCGAGGGCGTCTGCGCTGAATTCCGAGCGATAGTGAGCCGGGCACACGTTCCGGAAGCTGGCCGCGTCGATGGGCAGCACGCCTGCGATCGCCGTGGTGTTGCCGATCCGGACCGGTTCGCCCAGTCGCTGCATCGGCCAGCCCGCGCGCTTGAGAATCCGCTCGAAGCGCAGGTCGGTGGCGGTGACGAGCTCGCTGTAGCCATTGGCCATCGACCATTCGATGATCCCGGCGAACAGGAACAGCGTCGTCTCGTGCAGCAGCCCCCCTGCCCTGTCGGAGGCCAGCGTGGTGTCGACGCAGAAGCGCGAACTCTCGACCATTGCCGCGTGAGCATCGAGCGAACCGCTCGCGAGCAGTTGCGGGAACGTCCTCTCCAGCATGGTCGGTCCGGCCGCGGGGAGCAGACGACCACATCCGGCAACCTGCCCCGAGGCGGTCACCGCCAGGACATAGGACGGCTGCAACTCGTCATACTGGTCCCGCTCCTCGCCGTTCTCGATGGTGACGTCCCATTCGAGACGACCCGAGAAGATCGCGGCGCGCAGGCGTCGCATCTCGACCAGAAGGTCGGCGTACGTCTCATACTGTGCCGGGGTAACAACCTGAATCCGCATCAACCTCTCCACATGAACGCGCTGTGTGGAGACAGATCACCGGTGGCATGGTCCGGCTATGTGCAGATTTGCAGTGGGTGATTCTGCGGCCGAGGTGATCGAGGGGACGAGCCCGGAAGCGCGGGATCAGCGCGCCTGTGGGTGCAAATTTGCAGTTCCCAAGGGGCATTCGTTTTCGGCCGACTCGCGGTAAGTCTTGGAAAACATAGCGAAACGACCTTAGGGCCGACAAAAGGCGATCCGGGCGTTAAGGTCTCGTTAACCACTAAACGCTTGCGTCGAATCGTTACGTCATTGATGGTCACGGTTAAATCGCCGATAGGGTAGAAAAACCGTGATGAAGGCTTTCAACGTGAACTCCGCTGCCGAACATGCGCGAAATGTGATGACTGGGGTCGACGAGACCATCGGGGCGCAGGCCGAGCTCCTGAGTTCTCAGCTGCAGGCGATGAGCGAGGCTCTGTTTCCGCCGTCGTCGAAGAAAGTTCTCCGACGCTTTACCTCGGGAGAAGCGGCACGCCTCATTGGCATTTCAGATTCGACTCTCAGGAAAATGACACTTGCTGGTGAAGGTCCGATGCCGGACATGGCAAGCAATGGGCGGCGCCTCTATACACTCGGCCAAATCAATGAAGTTCGCCGCCTTTTGGCTGGCTCCACACGCGGACGGGAGAGCGTCGAGTTCGTCCCGCACCGTCGCGCGGGTGAACATCTCCAGGTCCTCGCGGTAGCGAATTTCAAGGGCGGCTCGGGCAAAACCACGACGTCGGCGCACCTCGCACAGTATCTGGCGCTGCAGGGGTATCGAGTGCTCGCCGTTGATCTCGATCCTCAGGCGAGCCTGTCCGCTCTTCTGGGCGTGCTGCCCGAGACCGATGTCGTCGCGAACGAGACGCTTTATGCCGCCATTCGCTATGACGCCGCGCGCCGGCCGCTGCGGGAGGTGATCCGGCCGACTTACTTCGAGGGCCTCGATCTGGTGCCGGGCAATCTCGAACTCATGGAGTTCGAGCATACGACGCCCAAAGCCCTAGCGGCGAGCGATAGATTGCGAGGGGATCTCTTCTTCACCCGCGTAGCGTCGGCATTTGACGAGGTCGCCGACCGGTACGATGTCATCGTCATCGACTGTCCGCCCCAGCTTGGCTTCCTCACCTTGAGCGGTCTATGTGCGGCGACGGCGATGATCGTAACGGTGCACCCGCAGATGCTGGATATCGCCTCGATGAGCCAGTTCCTTCTCATGACGCGGGATCTTCTTGGGGTGGTCCGGGAGGCGGGCGGCGAGCTGAAATATGACTTCATCCGTTATCTGTTTACTCGCTTCGAGCCGCAGGACGCGCCGCAGACCAAGGTGGCGGCGCTGCTTCGTAACCTGTTCGACGATTACGTCCTGACCAATCCCATGCTGAAGTCGGCCGCGGTTTCCGATGCTGGGCTGACCAAGCAGACCCTCTACGAAATAGGCCGCGAGAACCTCACGCGCTCCACCTATGACCGGGCCATGGAAGCCCTGGACGCGGTCAATGCCGAGATCGAGGGATTGATCAAGGCTTCATGGGGGCGGGCGCTATGAGGGCGAGCCGCGCAGTCGTGCGCGTTCCGGCGAATGGGGTTGCGCCGGCGTTGGGAGCTCCCAACGCCTTTGAGAATCGTGCGGGGGCTCGGCTTGGAGAGTCGATGCATTCCGTTTCCCAGATTTACCTGTTGGGAGCTCCCAACGGCCTCAAATTGCCGGGCGCGAATGGGGCGACTCCTGGACGAAGGGGCAGGCCATGAGCCGGAAGGATGCGATAAATTCGCTTTTCTTGAAGAAGCCGGACGCTGCGGCCCCCTCCCCCACCCGCTCGGCTGAGCGTGTCCGTACGGGGGCCGTTGCGGCTATGGGGGCATCGTTGCAGGAGCTCTCCGAGACCGCGAAAGCTGGTGAGCGGCTGAAGCAGCAGCTCGCGGCGAGCGACGTCGTCGTGTCGCTAGACGCTGGGCATATCGACGGCTCGACAATCGCGGACCGGATTTCGATTGAGATCGACCCCGGCTTCGAGCAATTGGTAGCAAGTATCGCCGAGAACGGGCAGCAAGTGCCTATTCTCGTTCGGCCTCACCCTGAGACAGTCGGACGTTTTCAGATTGCCTATGGACGTCGCCGACTGCGCGCGGCTGAACGTCTGGGCCGCCAAGTGAAGGCGATCGTTAAAGCGCTGAGCGATGCCGAACTCGTCGTTGCACAGGGGCGTGAAAATCTTGATCGTCAGGATCTGTCCTTCATCGAGAAGGCCTTGTTCGCGAAGCGGCTTGAGGATGCAGGATATGACCGGCAGACGATCATAGCGGCTCTCTCCACCGACAAAGCGGATCTCAGTCGTTACATCGCGGTCGCCCGTCGTATTCCTGAGCAGCTCATTCGGCGAATAGGGCCGGCTTCGAAATCGGGGCGAGCTCGATGGCTCAGCTTGGCGGAGAAATTGGACGATCCCACGGTGTTGTCGCGCGTTGAGGCGATGCTCGATGAGCCCGCACTTCAGGCGATGGACAGCGATCATCGGTTTCAAACCCTCTGGCTAAGGTTAGCCGATAGAGCAAAGGCTACCCCACGGACGGATGTCTGGATGACCCCGAAGGGGCGCCGAGGGGGGCATGTCGAGCGTGGAAATGGGCGGACGGCGCTAGTCTTCAACGAGAAGGTCGTGCCCGCCTTTGCGGATTTCGTTGCGTCGCGGCTGCAAACGCTGTTCGACGAGTTTTCTAAGGCAGAGGAGGAAGATGCCGCCGACCAACTGATGGGATGAAGTCGGCACCGCCGGTGCCGAATGGAGATCCGGCAAAAAGAAAAAGGCCCCCGAAACGGATTCCGGAAGCCCTTCTCAACGTGTGACAGCCTGAGAGTCGCACTTCCCGGAATCACAGTCAAGAGCCCCGAAAGGGACTGAACGCCGTTTCGGCGAGCGGATTTCTTTTGCCTAGCGATAGGTGAAGGACAATGCAAACGCATGTTTCGACGACGCCTTTTGGGCGGCGGCCGATGACGCTCGGCCAGATTTCAAGCCAGATGGCGGCGAAGGCGGTGAAGCCGGACGCCGTCGCGCATAAATGGCAGGTGTTCCAGGACATCCGGGAGGCGAGGGAACTGCTCGGCGCCACGGATCGCTCGCTGGCGATCCTCAATGCCCTGCTGACCTTTCATCCGGAAACCGCGCTCACCGGCGATGCCGAGCTGATCGTCTGGCCGTCCAACGAGCAACTGGCGGCGCGCGCGAACGGCATGCCGGCGACGACGCTGCGCCGGCATATCGCCGTGCTGGTTGAGTGCGGGCTGGTGATCCGGCGCGACAGTCCAAACGGCAAGCGCTTCGCCCGCAAGGGCAGGGGCGGGGAGATCGAGCAGGCCTATGGCTTCGATCTCTCGCCGCTCGTCGCGCGGGCGCAGGAGCTCCATGACCTGGCCGAAGCGGTTCATGCGGAGAGGAAGGCCTTCCGCGTGGCGAAGGAGCGCCTCACTTTGCTGCGACGGGACATCGTCAAGCTGATCGATGCCGGTATCGAGGAACGGGTTCCGGGCAATTGGGGAAAGGTGCTGCTGGACTATCAGGCGATCATCACCCGCCTGCCCCGCTCAGCTCCGCGCCAGCTGGTAGAGACTATCAGCGCCGAGCTAGCACCCCTTTATGCGGAGATCCGCGACGCTCTGGAAACGTTTACGAAAACGCAGAATCCGGATGCCAATGAGTCCCATTCCGGTCGCCACATACAGAATTCAAATACAGACCTTCATACTGAATCTGAATACGGCCTACGAAAGATAAAAGAAGCGGGTGGCAGCGTCGCGAACGCTGCCACCGTGCAGAGCCTGCCGAAGCGGGAATTGCCTTTGGGCATCGTGCTAGACGCCTGCCCCGGCGTGCTTGAACTGATGCAGGGAGGCGAAATCCGCCATTGGCGGGACTTCCTGGCCGCGGCGGAGCTTGCTCGTCCGATGCTGGGGATCAGTCCAAGCGCCTGGCGGGAAGCACAGGAGGCGTTAGGCGAGCAGCACGCCGCAATCACGCTGGCCGCGATCTACCAGCGCGCCGACCAGATCGGCTCTCCGGGCGGTTATCTGCGCAGCCTGACCGATCGGGCCAAGGACGGGAAATTCTCGACCTGGCCGATGATCATGGCGCTGCTGCGGGCCAAGCTCGATGCGCAGAAGGTGCCTGGAGGCCTGGATCCAGCGCAATCGGGCGGTTTCCCCGCCGCTACCGGCCTTCGGGCGTCAGATGCCCTACTGAAAAGCCTGAGCAAAGTGAAGCCACGATGACAGAGAGGGCCGGCTATCGTGCGATCTGAGGTCAGGGGCAAGCAAACGAAGTGATCGCCTACTGGGAAAGAGGTCGAGATGTCCAAGTTGACAGTGCGTGGATTCACAACACTGCCTGACAGGTGCCAATGCCGGTGGACGATTTTGGGGTTAGTCAGATGGCATGCCATTCCTTGCCATCTTGATGGCAGGTCTGTCCATCTCTATATTCACCGGAATGGAGGTCGCCATGGCTGAGCCACAACTATCTGTACGTAGTTCCAGAGCACGCGATCTGGCCCATCGATTGGCGCGGCGCGAGAACCGCTCGATTGCCGATGTGGTGGAGCGGGCACTGGAGGCCTACGAGGTTCGGGAAGCGGGTCGCGAGCCAGCATTGAGCTTTTATCGACGCTTGGCGGATCAGTCGGGTACGGATGTCGATCTCGACGCTGTCATCCGTGAAGCACGACGTCCGCATCCGGGGCTCGACCTGTGATCTTCCTCGATACCAACGTCGTTTCCGAAACGCTGAAGAGGGCGCCCAATGAGGCGGTGGTGGCGTGGCTAGTCCGGTACGATGCCGAACTCGCTCTGCCGACCGTAACGATCGCGGAGATTGCCTTCGGCATCCAAAAGATCCGACCGGACCAGCGTGCTGATCGGTTGGAACAGGGCCTTGCCGATTGGCGTCGCCGGTTTGCCGATCGGATCTTCGGCCTGACCGAAGAGGCGGCGCTTGCCTATGGAGAGATCATGGGCCATGCCTCCCGACAGGGACGTGGCATGTCGGCGCCCGATGGCATGATCGCGGCCATTACCCAGGTCAATGGCGGGCGCCTGGCAACGCGCAATCTGACGGATTTCGAGACGACGAGCCTCGACCTCATCTCACCTTGGGCGTTCTGATGCGGAAGGGGAGGGGGGAGTCCTACAGCCCGGCGGCTTTGGTGAGGTTGACGCGGAAGCGATCCCGCCGGCGCTGATAGCGGCGGGTCATCTCGGCACTGGCGTGGCCGAGATGTTTCTGGACATGGCGCTCGTCGACCTCGGCGGAGGAGGCGAGGCCGGCGCGCAGCGAATGCCCGGCGAATTTCTCCTCCCGTTCGCCTTCGGTCAGATCCCCACGCACCCCGGCGGCCAACGCGGTGCGCTTGACCAGGCGGGCGACCTCGCGGTCGTTCAGCCGGTCGGGACCGACATCCTTGCCGTGGCCGGTAACGCGGCGGAACAGTGGTCCATGGCCGATGCGCGCCAGCTTCAGCCAGGTCTGCAGCGCGACCACCGGGCAGGTGGCGTCGGAGGAGCCGCGGCCGATTTCCACCTCGCGCCAGCCGGTCTTGCCGCGCAACGTCACCAGCAATCCCTTGTCAAGGATCTCCACCCAGCCGCGCCCATCCTGGGTCTGGACGCGCCCGCAATCGAGCCCGACGATCTCCGAGCGCCGCAGGCCGCCGGCGAAGCCGAGCAGCAGCATGGCGCGGTCGCGCAGGCCACGCAGCGTACCGCGCCCCAGTACCTCCAGCATGGCGATAAGATCCTCTGGTAGCACCGCCTCCTTCTGCCGGGGCGGGGCGGCATGGGTGTTGCGGATGCCGGCGAGCACGGTGGCGATGTGCCGGTCGCGGCGATCGAGCGGCGTGCCGCGCTGGGCGTAGTTCCAGGTGATGGCGGAGAGCCGGCGCTCGATGGTGGCGACGGAGTTGGCTTTACCACCGGGGATCGCGGCACCGGAGGCGCAGGCGGTGATGTAGAGCCCGACCACTTGAGGGGAGGGGGGCAGAAGGTCCAACCCCTGGCGCCGGCACCAGGACGAGAAGTGTGCCCAGTCGCTGGCGTAGGCGCGGCGGGTATTGGCGGAACTCGACGCCTTGACATAATCGCGGGCGCGGCCGGCGAGACGCTCGAGATGGGCGGGGAGGGCAGGGGAGGGAGTCTCGGTGACTTCTGTCACCTGTCCCACGACCTGCGCCGGCGCGTCGTCGTCTGTCGTCCGGGTAGTGCCGTTGGACGTCGCAGCTGTCATGGGCTCGACTCCCATGGATTGATCACCGACGCGCCCGTGTCCTCAAAATCCGAGACATTGCGGGTGACAAGAATCAGGTCGTGGACGATGGCGGTTGCCGCGATCAGCCCGTCGATGTCGCCGCGCGGCCGGATGGCGGCGATCCGCCCCCACTCGACCGAAATCGGGTCGGTGACCGGCAGGATGCGGTCGGCATGATCGTGGCGGATCTTGCGCAGCCACTCGGCGAGGTGCCCGGCCGTCTTCGGATCGGCCTTCTGCTTCAGCGCGATGCCGCGCATGATCTCGCCCAGGGTCAGGGTGCTGAGATGGACGCTGAGCGGATCCACGCCGCGCAGCCAGGAGGTCGCCTGCGGCGAGCCGCGCCGGGCCTCCGAGATGATGTTGGTGTCGACCAGGTACATCAGAGTGCGACGTCGCGGCTTGGGGCGCTGTCGCGTTGTTCGACGGCATGGGCGACGTCGGCGTCCCAGGCCGGGCCGGCGAGCAGATCGTCGACCAGGCTCGGCCGGCCGGCCCGCAGCGCGTCATAATCGGCGACGGACAGCACCACGGCGGCGCGCTCGCCGCGCAGGGTGACGATCTGCGGCCCCTCGGCGCGGGCCTTCTGCACCACCTTGGAGAACTGGTTCTTGGCGTCCTGCAGCGGCCATTCCATCTCTACGGTCTCCTAGCTAGACTGTCTAGCTATATAGCTGGCAAATCTGACGGGTCAAGCCGTCCAATTTCCGGCGAATAAAGGCGATTTCGGCCGGTTTCGCCGGCCACTCTTACAAAGGTGTCAGACATCCGATAATGCAAGATTATCGGATGTTTTATGCAGCGACGGGCGGTGCGGTTTACGGCCTTTCCACTGGCAAGAAACGCACAGCGCAGCTACCCTTCCGCGTGATGCCCGCGCCCGATTCCACCCGGATCACGACCTTCGACACCCGCGCTGTCCCCGGCTGGGCAGTGCCGCGCGCGCCGGTCGCCGACCTTGCCGAGGCCGCCTATATGGCGGGCGCGGCTTTGAATTCGTTGGACAATCTCGTGCGCGGCGAGCCCTCCTGGGCAGGAGCCTGGCGCCAGCGGCTGGCGCTGCGCGCCGCCGCGGCGACCGCTCGCCTGCTCGGGCACCGCGAGGACGAGACGGCGTTACGCGACGCTTGGCACCTGCGCCCCGCCGGGGCCGATCTCGGGCCAGCCGGCAACGTCCTGGCGGCATGGCGGCGTCTCGCCTCGCGCTCGCCGGTGATCGAGGTAGATAGCCTGCGCTCCATCGTCGGCCTGCTCGGCCTTGGCTGGAGCGACGGGTTCGGCGCGATCCCTAAGCTCGTCGCGGAACAAGCGCGCGCGATCCGGCCGGCCCCATTGGTCGCTGCGGCCGTCGCGGGCGAGGTCGCTGCAGCGGGCCCTCGGGCTGAGGTGCTGGCATGGTGGTGCGCCGATCTGGCGCTTGCCGCGCGTTTCCGCTGGCCCGTCGCGTTCCCGCTCCTGGCGACGCAGATCCATGCACCAATGCTGCGCGGTGGCCCGGGCCGCCGGCGAATCCGGCCGGGAGAAGAGGGGTTCGTGAGCGCCGTCTATGTCGCGGCCGCGGCGGGCGGGGCGGAGGCCTGCCGGATCGCCGGCGAGATCGCCGCCCGCGCCCGGCGTCTCGAGGCGGCGACGCCGAAGCTGCGGACCAAGGGGGCAGGGGATGCCATCTGGCGGCTGCTCGAAGACGACGCGGTCGCGGGATCGCTGACGACGCCGGCGCTGTCGCGTTGGGCGGCGC
Organism: Azorhizobium doebereinerae UFLA1-100; assembly: GCF_000473085.1. GTDB lineage: Bacteria > Pseudomonadota > Alphaproteobacteria > Rhizobiales > Xanthobacteraceae > Azorhizobium > Azorhizobium doebereinerae. The sequence goes on along the minus strand of NZ_AXBA01000049.1, from coordinate 905 downwards.
GGCGGCTATTCGAGCGCCTTCACGAGTTCGAGGCGGTGCGCGAGCTCAGTGGCCGGCCTACCTTCCGGCTCTACGGATTGTAGCCATGGCACGCCGGCGCCGCGCGGATGCGAGCCTCGACACGGAGCTCGCCGAGGTGCCCGCGGAGCTCCGCTGGCGCGAGTGGGTGGCGCGGGTCGAGGCGGTGATCTTCGCCGCGCCGGGGCCGGTCGAGCGCGAGACGCTGGTGCGCGTGGTCGGCCGTGATTGCAGCATCGAGCTAGTCATCGACGACATCCGCGAAAATTTGCGCGGCCACGCCTACGACCTGGTTTCCGTCGCCGGCGGCTGGCAGCTGCGCACAAGGCCACGCTACGCGGAGGCGATCCACACCGCCTTCGGATCGACGTCGGCGCCGGTCCAGCTGTCCCAGGCTGAGATGCTGGTGCTGGCCTGCATCGCCTACCACCAGCCGGTGACGCGTGGCGAGCTCGGTGAGATGATCGGTAAGCAGGTCAGCCGCGACACGATCGGTTATCTGCGCGCGCTCGGCTTCATCGCCGCCGGCCCGCGCAGCCCGCAGCCCGGCGCGCCTTACACCTATGTCACGACGAAGGGGTTTTTGGCGCATTTCGGCCTCGATACGCTGCGCGACCTGCCCGACATGGAGGCGCTTGAGGATGCCGGCCTGCTCAGCAAGGACAAGCTGCTGGGCGATGATATGCCGCTGGGGCTCATGGTGGGCGAGGGAGACGAGGAGGACCTGGACGGAGACGACGTCACTAATGGCGAGCCTTATGACCTCGACGAGGGATCAGGCGGGAACGGCTGACCTGGCTTTTCGAGATGCCCGACATGCCCATGGCCTTGACCAGATCATCGACCGATCGCGTCGAGATGCCCTGCACATAGGCTTCCTGGATCAC
>NZ_AXBA01000048.1 GCF_000473085.1 Azorhizobium doebereinerae UFLA1-100 | reverse complement strand
TCTCAAATACGCCAATTCCGGCGGCGTGCGCCTGGGCGGGCTGGTCTGCAACGAGCGCCAGACCGACAAGGAACTGGAACTGGCCGAGGCTCTCGCCAAGAAGCTCGGCACCCAGCTGATCTATTTCGTGCCGCGCGACAACATCGTCCAGCACGCCGAGCTGCGCCGCATGACCGTGCTGGAATATGCCCCGGACAGCGTCCAGGCCCAGCACTACCGCACGCTCGCCCAGCGCGTTCACGGCAATGGCGGCAAGGGCATCATCCCGACCCCCATCACCATGGACGAGCTGGAAGACATGCTCATGGAGCACGGCATCATGAAGGCCGTCGACGAGAGCCAGGTCGGCAAGACCGCCGCTGACCTCAACGTCATGTCGGCCTGATCGCCACCGTCCCCGGCATTCGTCCGCGAATGCCGGGGACATGCTTCGCCGCCGAACGGCGCGGCGCTGTTTTTGAGATCGACGCCGAATTCAAGAACATAGATTCCCCGGGCGGCCGGAATAGCGCCAGCGCGAGACCTTCGCGGGCGGGCCGTAAGGGACGGGAGCGAAACCGCACGAAGAGGCGCCAGCAGCGAATGGCCGGCGGGGTCGCAACCCCGCACTGTTTTGGAGCGCACCCATGACCACCATGGCATCAGCGGCAGGCATGGTCGAACCGCCTCCGGCATCTGCGCTGCCGTTCCTTGCCCCGCGCCCGCAGGGCGAGGCGCCAAGCCCCGCCGCCGTCTACCGCCGGCTCACCGGCTGCGATCCCGCCACCGCTCTGGTGGGCGACGACATCACCTTCGATCGCCACGTCCTGGCCGCCATCCTCGCCGTCGCCGCCGCCGACGGCGGCAGCGTGGCCGAGCGCGCGGGCCTGTCGGCGGAGGATCTCGCCGCGCTGCTGCACCGCCATTTCCCCGCCGCCGGCGACATGGGGCCGCGCTGGCGCACCCGCCCGGGCGCGGAGGATGACGAAGTGGTGATGGTTCGTGACCTTTTGCTGGCCCGTCGCTCGGAAGCCGGAGAGGTCGGCCGCTGGCTGGCCGGCATGCTGGCCCGCCGGGCGTTGGAGCCAAACCATCTGTGGGAGGATCTCGGGCTACGGCAGCGCACTGAGCTCAGCCGTCTCATGGCCCGCCATTTCGCGCCGCTTGCTGAGCGAAATATCAACAATATGCGCTGGAAGCGCTTCTTCTACCGCATGCTGTGCGAGGACGATGGCTTCGTCATGTGCTCGACCCCGGTCTGCACCCAATGCGCAGACTTCGCCCTCTGCTTCGGCGACGAGAGCGGCGAGAGCCGCATGGCCGACCGGCGGCGGGCCCTGGCCCTCGCCGGCCAACCCGTCACCCCTTCCTGACCATTGCCCGCGGATTGATTGCCATGCACGCTCCCCTTTCCCCCGAACAGGCCGACATGGACATGGAGCAGCAGCTCCGGCTGGTGTGGCGGCGGCTGAAGCAGGACGATCTGCCCTGGCTCGATTGCAGCGCCATGCTGCGGCGTCACGGGCTCCGGCCCACCCGTCAGCGCGTGGTGCTGGCGCGCCTGCTGTTCGCCAAGGGGCATCGCCACGTCACCGCCGCCGGCCTGCATGACGAGGCGATCAAGGCCCGCATCCCCATGTCGCTGGCCACCGTCTACAACACGCTGAACCACTTCACCGAAGCGGGGCTGCTGCGGCGCATCGGCATCAATGCCACCATCGCCTTCTTCGATACCAATCCGAGCCGCCATCATCACTTTTTCATCGAGGGCGAGCATGCGCTCTATGACATCCCGCCCGAGGCGGTGAGCATCGCGCAGTTGCCGGCGATCCCGGATGACAGCGAGGTCGCGGGCATCGACGTGGTAGTGCGCCTGCGCCGCAAACGGAATTAGAGGCGCGAAGGTCGGCAACGCCCCGTCTGTCGGATTCCCGACAGGGTGAAATCTTAGATAGATTCAATATTTCAGATAATTAGGGAGAACGTCTCGCTGGCATGACGGTTGCTTCGTGCCAAGGGCGAGTGGACGTGCGCCGCCAGGTGTCCTGGTCGTGCCCCGTTCCTGGCCGCCCAGCGCACGCCTTGAAGGAGACGGACCATGACCAAGACCGATGCCCCCGCAGCCGGCAGCATCCTCGCCGAGCTGAACAAGGCCGCCAGCGCCGAGGATTTCTTCGCCCTGCTCGACGTCGCGTATGACCCCAAGGTCGTGAACGTCGTCCGCCTGCATATCCTGCGGCGCATGGGGCAATATCTGGTGAGCGAGGATTTCTCCGGCCAGCCGGACGAGGCGATCAAAGCCCGCTGCAAGGAAGTTCTGGAACAGGCCTATGCGGATTTCCTCGCCTCCTCCCCCCTCGACCAACGGGTGTTCAAGGTTCTGAAGGACGCCGTGGCGCCGCCCAAGCCGCGCACCATCGTCTCGCTCACCCCGCTGAAGTAAGCCCGCCCCCGCTCGCCGCGCCGCAAGCGACCCTGCCCGAAGCCGGCCGGGTCGCGGTTGCGCGCCTTCTCCTCGCATTGCCCGATCTGTCCGCTGGCGGCGCTGGCCCCACATCTTCGTCCGGTCCCGGCGGCCCGCTGTCGCATTCCCGACGCCAGTGGCGAAGTTCCTGTCGCGCGGTCCCGGGCCGGTTTCCCGACGCTTCGCAGCACCATCATCAATTACTTGATTTACAAGTATTTTTAGCTGCCCGGCGCAGTTGGTACGACACTTGCTGTTTACCCCTCAAGACCGTCACGGACTTTCGGGAGTGAACGCATGCATATCGTCGTCTGCATCAAGCAGGTTCCGGACTCGGCGCAGATCCGCGTCCACCCAGTGACGAACACGATCATGCGTCAGGGCGTGCCGACCATCATCAACCCCTACGACCTGTTCGCGCTGGAGGCGGCCCTCGCCCTGCGCGACCAGCACGGCGGCGAGGTCACGGTGCTCACCATGGGCCCGCCCTCGGCGGCGGACAGCTTGCGCAAGGCCCTGACCTTCGGCGCCGATCGGGCCGTGCTGCTCACCGACCGCTTCTTCGCCGGCGCCGACACGCTGGCGACCACCTATGCGCTCGCCACCGCCATCCGCAAGATCGGCGAGACCTTCGGTGCGCCGGACCTGGTCTTCACCGGCAAGCAGACCATCGACGGCGACACCGCGCAGGTCGGCCCCGGCGTCGCCAAGCGCCTCGGCCTGCTGCAACTCACCTACGTGGCGAAGATCAGCGCCCTTGATCTCGACAACAAGACCATCGAGGCCGAACGCCGCTCCGAGGGCGGCGTCCAGATCCTGCAGACCCGGCTGCCCTGCCTCATCACCATGCTGGAAGCCACCAACGAGATCCGCCGCGGCGGCATGGCCGACGCCCTGCGCGCCGCCCGCGCCGAAGTCGTCACGTGGAGCGCCAAGGACGCCGGCGTCGAGGACATCACCAAATGCGGCCTGCGCGGTTCGCCGACCATCGTGAAGCGCGTGTTCGCGCCGCAGGCGCGGGCCGAGAAGGCCACCATGGTGGACTTCAGCGACACCCCGCCGGCCGACGCGCTGATCGCGGAACTCTTCAAGCGCCAGCCAAAGCTCGAGACCGAGCTCGCCACGCTGGCACGCGGCTACTGACGGACAGACGAGGGAGCACGTCATGAGCGAACCCACCAAAGCACCCGCCGCGTCCGCCGGAAGCCGCGCTGCGACGAAGAAGGAACTGCCGGAGCACTTCAAGTCCTACAAGCACGTCTGGGTGTTCATCGAGCAGGAGCGCGGCCAGGTCCACCCGGTCTCGTGGGAGCTGATGGGCGCCGGCCGCAAGCTGGCCGACAAGCTGAATGTGGAGCTGGCCGCCGTGGTCATCGGCCCCGAGGGCGAGTCCACCGCCCAGGCGGCGGCGGAAGCCTTCTGCTACGGCGCCGACCTCGCCTACATGGTGGCCGACCCGCTGCTGACCGACTATCGCAACGAGGCCTATACCAAGGCGCTCACCGACGTGGTGAACACCTACCAGCCGGAGATCCTGCTGCTGGGCGCCACCACGCTCGGACGCGATCTGGCCGGCTCGGTGGCCACCACCCTGCTGACCGGCCTTACCGCCGACTGCACGGAGCTGGACGTGGACACGGACGGCTCGCTCGCCGCCACCCGGCCGACCTTCGGCGGCTCCCTGCTCTGCACCATCTACACCTTGAACTACCGGCCGCAGATGGCGACCGTCCGCCCGCGCGTGATGCCCATGCCGGAGCGTGTGGAGCATCCCGTCGGCCGCATCATCACCCATCCCCTGGGGCTGGTTGAGGACGACATCGTCACCAAGGTTCTGTCCTTCCTGCCGGACCGCGATTCCGCCAAGTCCAACCTCGCCTTTGCCGACGTGGTGGTGGCGGGTGGCCTCGGCCTCGGCTCGCCGGAGAATTTCCAGCTCGTGCGGCAGCTCGCCAGCGTGCTGGGCGCCGAATACGGCTGCTCGCGGCCACTGGTGCAGAAGGGCTGGGTCACCTCCGACCGGCAGATCGGCCAGACCGGCAAGACCATCCGGCCGAAGCTCTACATCGCCGCCGGCATCTCCGGCGCCATCCAGCACCGCGTGGGCGTGGAAGGCTCCGATCTGATCGTGGCCATCAACACCGACAAGAACGCCCCGATCTTCGAATTCGCCCATGTGGGCATCGTCACCGACGCCATCCGGCTGCTGCCGGCCCTGACGGAAGCTTTCCGCGCCCGCCTGTCCCCCCATTCGCGCGACCGGATCGCCAGCTAAGGAGCGTGCCATGATCGAAGAAAAGTTCGACGCCATCGTCGTCGGCGCGGGCATGGCGGGCAACGCCGCCACGCTCACCCTCGCCCAGCGCGGCCTCAAGGTGCTGCAATTGGAGCGCGGCGAATATTCCGGCTCCAAGAACGTCCAGGGCGCCATTCTCTATGCCGACATGCTGGAGAAGCTGGTCCCGGACTTCCGCGAGGACGCGCCGCTGGAGCGCCATCTGGTGGAACAGCGCTTCTGGATGATGGACGACAATTCCCATGTGGGCCTCCACTACCGCTCGGAGGAATTCAACGAGGAGAAGCCGAACCGCTACACCATCATCCGCGCCCAGTTCGACAAGTGGTTCTCCTCCAAGGTGAAGGAGGCCGGCGCCACGGTGCTGTGCGAGACCACGGTGACGGAACTGATCCAGGATGCCTATGGCCGGGTGATCGGCGTGCGCACAGACCGCGCCGGCGGCCAGATCCATGCGGACGTGGTGGTGCTGGCCGAAGGCGTGAACGGCCTGCTGGGCACCCGCGCCGAGCTGCGCCCCCGGCCGAAGCCGGAGAATGTGGCGCTGGCGGTGAAGGAGATGCACTTCCTGCCGCGCGAGACCATCGAAGCCCGCTTCAACCTGAAGGGCGACGAGGGCGTGGTCATCGAGGCCGCCGGCACTATCTCCCGCGGCATGACCGGCATGGGCTTCATCTATGCCAACAAGGAATGCGTCTCGCTCGGCATCGGCTGCCTGGTGTCGGATTTCCAGAAGACCGGCGAGACGCCCTACGGCCTGCTGGAGCGCTTCAAGAGCCACCCGTCCGTCGCCCCTCTGATCGAGGGCTCGGAAGTGAAGGAATATGCCGCCCATCTCATTCCCGAGGGCGGCTTCAAGGCCATTCCGCAGCTCTATGGCGAGGGCTGGGTGGTGGTGGGCGATGCCGCCCAGCTCAATAACGCCATCCATCGCGAGGGCTCCAACCTCGCCATGACTTCGGGGCGCATCGCCGCCGAGGCCATCTTCCAGATCAAGTCGCGGCGCGAGCCGATGACGGCGAAGAACCTCGCTCTCTACAAGGCGATGCTGGACGAGTCTTTCGTCATGAAGGACATGAAGAAATACAAGGATATGCCGGCGCTGATGCATATCAACTCGCAGAACTTCTTCCTCACTTATCCGCAGCTCGTCTCCAAGGCGATGCAGAACTTCGTGCGCGTGGACGGCACGCCGAAGGTGGAGAAGGAGAAGCGCTCCCTGCGCGCCTTCGTGGAGGCGCGTTCCTGGCTCGGTCTGTTCGGCGATGCGTTCCGTATCGCCCGCGCCTGGCGGTGAGGCGCCGGTCGTTTGCGTAAGTGTCCGCCGCGCGCAGGCGCGGCATGTGTTGGCCATCGCCGGCGTCATGCCGGCTGGAAACATGGAGAGAAAAGATGAGCGACCCGTCGGTTCGCGTCGAAGACAAGCTCTTCTACAACCGCTACCTCGTGGATGCGGGCCGTGCCCACATCAAGGTGCGCCCGCATACCGTTCCGACGGCGCCTCTGCTGAGCATGCTGAAGCTCTGCCCGGCCCGCTGCTACGAGATGAACGAGGCCGGACAAGTGGAAGTAACCGTGGACGGCTGCGTGGAATGCGGCACCTGCCGCGTGGTCGCCGAGCCCAGCGGTGACATCGAATGGACCTATCCGCGCGGCGGCTACGGCGTCCTGTTCAAATTCGGCTGACGGCGCGGCGCTTCCGCGATCGCGCGCCCGAAGGCAACGTCCCTCGGGCTGGCCCACGCTCTGGCAACGCAAGCTCTGGCAAGGAGAACGCCCGTGTCCGACATCGAGACCCTGAAGGCCGAGATCAAGAAGCTGTCGTCGAAATCGGTGAACGCAAAGATGAACCTGCACGACCTCTCCGAGGATCTGCCCACCAACTGGCAGGGCATTCTGGAGGTCGCGCAGGAAACCTACGACACCTTCAAGGCCCTGGATGAGGCGCGCAAGACGCTGCAGAAGCTGGAAGCCGGCGCCGCCGCCTGATCGCCTTCCGGCCGGCACCGGCCTGTGGTTGTGAATGAACCCCGCTCCGGGGCGGACATGGTCCGCCCCGGAGCGTTCTTTTGGCATGAGCGGCACATCCGAGGCGAAGGGGCATGCGTCCGCCCGTCCTGCCCCGGCCCGCCCGGTTCAGATCGCCCGCGCGATTCCCGCCAGCCCCCACCGCCACCGCTGCGAAGCTTGGCGGCGCGCCCGCGTCGGACATGAAAAATTTCCTGTGATCCCCGCCCCGGCAACAGCCGCGACCGCCGCATTGATGCAGCGCAACATCGCGCGAATGGAGCGCCACCCGCCCCAACGCTCCAGATAGAAAACCCCGATCAAAACAGGTCAAAACACCGTATCCGGCATGTGAGATACGGTCGGCGTCGGGCTGGAAAAGCTTTCCGTTCTGGGGAATCCGGCGCTCCGGCACGCCTTATTTCGATAGAGATGTTCTATCGCAACATCCCACAGCCCGCTTGATCCGCATGGCTCCTATGCCAGATTGATTGGAACGATCACAAGGAAACCGCTTCAAGCGGCATAGGGAAGGGCTTTCGCCGATGGCCGGCTACGAACCGTGGAGCGCCAACCGCGCATCGGAGATCATCGCCTCGCACAGGCATCTGGATGGCGCCACCATGCCGATCCTGCACGCGGTGCAGGAGACTTTCGGCTTCGTGCCGGACCCTGTCGTGCCGATGATCGCCGAAAGCCTCAATCTCTCCCGCGCCGAAGTCTATGGCGTCGTCACCTTCTACCACGACTTCCGCCGCGAGCCCCCGGGTCGCCATGTGATCAAGCTCTGTGCCGCGGAAGCCTGCCAGTCCATGGGCTCGGACAAGCTGGTCCGCTACGCCGAGGAACGCCTCGGGATGGAGATGGGCGAGACCTCGCCGGACGGCCGGGTGACGCTGGAGCCCATCTACTGCCTCGGCCTGTGTGCCTGCGCGCCCTCGGCCATGATCGACGGCCGCCTCGTCGGCCGGCTCGATGAGGCCACCATCGACGCACTCGTGGCGGAGACCGACCGATGAGCCACCGCATCTACGTTCCCAATGATGCGACCGCCGTCGCCTGCGGTGCCGACTGCGTGGCGGTCGCGCTGGACGCGGGCCTCGCGGCGCGCGGCATCATCCCCAACATCGTGCGCAATGGGTCGCGCGGCCTGTTCTGGCTGGAGCCCCTCGTCGAGGTGGAGACACCGCGCGGCCGCGTCGGCTACGGCCCGGTGAAGCCGTCGGACGTGGAAGGCCTGCTCGCCGCCGGCTTCCTCGACGGCGCCGACCATCCGCTCTGCGTCGGCCTGGTGGAGGAGATCCCCTACCTCAAGCGCCAGACCCGCCTCACCTTCGCCCGCTGCGGCATCATCGATCCGCTGTCGCTGGAAGATTACAAGGCGCACGACGGCTACAAGGGCCTCGCCAAGGCCATCGAGATCGGCCCCTCGGCCACCGTGGAACAGGTGTTCGACAGCGGCCTGCGCGGCCGCGGCGGCGCAGGCTTCCCGACCGGCATCAAGTGGCGCACCGTCGCCGCCGCCCCCGCCGACCAGCGCTATATCGTCTGCAATGCGGACGAAGGCGACAGCGGCACCTTCGCCGACCGCCTCATCATGGAGGCCGCCCCCTTCTGCCTCATCGAGGGCATGACCATCGCCGGCCTCGCGGTGGGCGCCACCAAGGGCTTCGTCTACTGTCGCTCGGAATATCCGCTGTCCCTGATGGTGATGGAGAAGGCCATTGCCATCGCCCGCACGGCAGGATTGCTGGGCAAGAACGTCGCCGGCTCCGCATACGAGTTCGACATCGAGATGCGCATGGGCGCCGGCGCCTATGTGTGCGGCGAGGAAACGGCGCTGCTGGACAGCCTGGAGGGCAAGCGCGGCGTGGTGCGCGCCAAGCCGCCGCTGCCGGCCCACAAGGGCCTGTTCGGCAAGCCCACGGTCATCAACAATTTGATCTCGCTGGCCACCGTGCCGGTGATCCTGGACAAGGGCGGCGCCTTCTACCGCGACTTCGGCATGGGCCGCTCGCGCGGCACCATGCCGATCCAGATCGCCGGCAACGTGAAGTTCGGCGGCCTGTTCGAGACCGCCTTCGGCGTTCCGCTCGGCGAACTGGTCTATGACATCGGCGGCGGCACGGCGTCGGGCCGTCCGGTCAAGGCGGTGCAGGCGGGCGGCCCGCTCGGCGCCTATCTGCCGGTCTCCCAGTTTAATACACCGTTCGACTACGAGGCCTTCGCCGCGAAGGACGCGCTCATCGGCCACGGCGGCATCGTGGTGTTCGACGACAGCGTGGACATGGCCCACATGGCGCGCTTCGCCATGGAGTTCTGCTCCCACGAGAGCTGCGGCAAGTGCACCCCGTGCCGCATCGGTTCCACGCGCGGCGTCGAGACCCTGGACAAGATCATCGCCGGCAACCGGCGGGAGGCCAATCTCGCCGTCCTGACCGACCTCTGCCAGACCATGAAGCTCGGCTCGCTGTGCGCCCTCGGCGGCTTCACGCCCTATCCGGTGCTCAGCGCCCTCACCCATTTCCCGGAAGACTTCGGCGCCACGCCGAAGCTGCCCGCGGCCGCCGAATAGGAGACACGCCATGTCCCTCGTGCATGAAATCGACTACGGCACCCCGGTCTCCAAGTCCGAGAAGCTGGTCACGCTGACCATCGACGGCATGAAGGTGCAGGTGCCGGAAGGCACCTCCATCATGCGCGCGGCCATGGAGGTGGGGAATCAGATCCCCAAGCTCTGCGCCACCGACATGCTGGATGCCTTCGGCTCCTGCCGGCTCTGCCTGGTGGAGATCGAGGGCCGCAACGGAACGCCCGCCTCCTGCACCACGCCGGTGGCGGACGGCATCGTGGTGAAGACCCAGACCGAGCGGCTGAAACAGATCCGCAAGGGCGTGATGGAGCTTTACATCTCCGACCACCCGCTGGACTGCCTGACCTGCTCGGCCAATGGCGACTGCGAGTTGCAGGACATGGCCGGCGTCGTCGGCCTGCGCGAGGTGCGCTACGGCTACGAGGGCGAGAACCACACCAAGCTCGGCAAGGACGAGTCGAACCCCTATTTCACCTACGAGCAGTCGAAGTGCATCGTCTGCAATCGCTGCGTCCGCGCGTGCGAGGAGGTGCAGGGCACGTTCGCGCTCACCATTTCCGGCCGTGGCTTCGGCTCGCGCGTCTCGCCGGGCATGAACGAGACCTTCCTGTCGTCCGAGTGCGTCTCGTGCGGCGCCTGCGTGCAGGCCTGCCCCACCGCGACGTTGAACGAGAAGGCCATGTTCGAGATCGGCACCCCCGAGCATTCGGTGGTGACGACCTGCGCCTATTGCGGCGTCGGCTGCACCTTCAAGGCGGAGATGCGCGGCGACGAGCTGGTGCGCATGGTGCCCTACAAGGACGGCAAGGCGAACCGTGGCCATTCCTGCGTCAAGGGCCGCTTCGCCTATGGCTACGCCTCGCACAAGGAGCGCATCCTCAAGCCGATGATCCGCGCCTCCATCCAGGAGCCGTGGCGTGAGGTGAGCTGGGACGAGGCGATCGGCTATGCCGCTTCCGAATTCAAGCGCATCCAGGCGAAGTACGGCCGCCGCTCGGTGGGTGGCATCACCTCCTCGCGCTGCACCAATGAAGAGACCTATCTGGTCCAGAAGCTGATCCGCGGCGCCTTCGGCAACAACAACGTGGATACCTGCGCCCGCGTCTGCCACTCGCCCACCGGCTATGGCCTCTCGCAGACCTACGGCACCTCGGCCGGCACGCAGGACTTCGATTCCATCGAGGAAACCGACGTCGTCCTCGTCATCGGCGCCAACCCGACCGATGGCCACCCTGTGTTCGGCTCGCGCATGAAGAAGCGCCTGCGCCAGGGCGCCAAGCTCATCATCATCGACCCGCGCAAGATCGATCTCGTGCGCACACCGCATGTGCAGGCGGACTACCACCTGCCGCTGCGTCCCGGCACCAACGTCGCCATGGTCACGGCGCTGGCCCATGTCATCGTGACCGAAGGGCTGGTGAACGAGCAGTTCGTGCGCGAGCGCTGCGAGTGGGACGAGTTCCAGGAGTGGGCCGCCTTCGTCGCCGACGAACGCCACAGCCCCGAGGCGGTGGAGAAATATACCGGCGTCGATCCCGCACAGGTGCGCGCCGCCGCACGCCTCTATGCCACCGGGGGCAATGCGGCCATCTATTACGGCCTCGGCGTCACCGAGCATTCGCAGGGCTCCACCACGGTCATCGCCATCGCCAACCTCGCCATGGCCACCGGCAACGTGGGCCGCAATGGCGTGGGCGTGAACCCGCTGCGCGGCCAGAACAACGTGCAGGGCTCGTGCGACATGGGCTCGTTCCCGCACGAACTGTCCGGCTATCGCCACGTCTCCGACGACGCCACCCGCGCCCTGTTCGAGAGCGTGTGGGGCGTGCCGCTGGACGATGAGCCGGGCCTGCGCATCCCCAACATGTTCGACGCGGCGGTGGATGGCACCTTCAAGGGCATGTACGTCCAGGGCGAGGACATCCTCCAGTCCGACCCCGACACGCGCCACGTCTCCGCTGGCCTCGGCGCGCTGGAATGCCTCGTGGTGCAGGACCTGTTCCTGAACGAGACCGCCAACTACGCCCACGTCTTCCTGCCCGGCTGCTCGTTCCTGGAGAAGGACGGCACCTTCACCAATGCCGAGCGCCGCATCCAACGCGTGCGCAAGGTGATGGCGCCGAAGAACGGCTATGCGGACTGGGAGATCACCATCCTGCTGTCCAACGCGCTCGGCTACCAGATGGACTATGCCCATCCGAGCGAGATCATGGACGAGATCGCCCGCCTCACCCCCACCTTCACCGGGGTCTCCTACAAGAAGCTGGAGGACCTCGGCTCGGTGCAGTGGCCCTGCAACGAGAAGGCGCCGGAAGGCACGCCGGTCATGCACATCGGCGGCTTCGTGCGCGGCAAGGGCAAGTTCATGCTCACCGAATACGTGCCGACCGACGAGCGCACCGGGCCGCTGTTCCCGCTGCTGCTCACCACCGGCCGCATCCTCAGCCAGTACAATGTGGGCGCCCAAACCCGGCGCACCGCCAACGTGGTCTGGCACGGGGAGGACGTGCTGGAGCTCCACCCGCACGACGCCGAGAACCGCGGCATCCGCGACGGCGACTTCGTCAAGCTGGAGAGCCGCGCCGGCAGCACCACGCTGAAGGCCCGCATCTCCGATCGCATGTCGCCCGGCGTGGTCTACACCACCTTCCACCACCCGCTTACCCAGGCGAACGTGGTGACCACGGACTTCTCCGACTGGGCCACAAACTGCCCGGAATACAAGGTGACCGCCGTGCAGGTGGCCCCCTCCAACGGGCCGAGCCAGTGGCAGGAAGAGTATGAGAAGCTCTCCCGCGAGAGCCGGCGCATCGCCGAAGCCGCGGAGTGAGCCGTGCGCGAGGCCCGGCCCAACGTGGATGTCGGCTCGCCCTCTCCCGTGCGCGGGAGAGGGGCTGACCGGCTGAAGCGGCGGGCCGGACGCTTGCGCTCGCTGGCTTCCTGCCCAATCTGTGGGGTTCCTGTATCTCGGGATGCCCCATGACCGACACCGCCGCCCCCATCGCTGCTGATCTGCCGGAAATCCCGGAGGTGCCCGAGCCGGTGCGGCGCGTGACGCGCGCCGTCTGGCGCGAGGGCGAGGTCACGTCCGGCGAGCGCGCGGTGCCCGAGGAAACCCCGGTCGCCCTCACCTATAACGGCACCACGCACGCCGTGATGATGGCCTCCCCCATCGACATCGAGGCGTTCGCGCTCGGCTTCTCGCTGACCGAAGGCATCGTCGCCTCCGCCGCCGACATCCTCTCCCTCGACGTGATCGCTGTGGAAGAGGGCATCGAGGCGCGCATGTGGATCGCCGAGGAGAAGATGGCGGTTCTCGGCGCCCGCCGCCGCTATCTCGCCGGCCCCACGGGCTGCGGGCTCTGCGGCGTGGAGAGCCTCGCCGAGGCGGTGAGGCCGGCGGCGCAGGTCACCGGCGACCTGGTGGTGCCGGCGGCGCTGCTGCTGGAGGCCATGGCGGCGCTGGGGCCGGCCCAGGCGCTCAATCACGAAACCCGGGCCGTGCATGCGGCCGGCTATTTCCAGCCCGGCCAGGGGCTGCTGGCGGTGGCCGAGGACGTGGGCCGCCACAATGCCCTCGACAAGCTGGTGGGCAAGGTGGCCCGCCTGGAGGCCGAGCCGGCGCGCGGCCTGCTGCTGCTCACCAGCCGCGTCTCTATCGAGATGGTGCAGAAGGCCGCCGTGCTCGGCGTGCCGGTCATCGCCGCCGTCTCCGCCCCCACCTCGCTCGCCATCCGCACGGCGGAGCGGGCGGGCATCACTCTCGCGGCCATCGTCCGCAGCGATGGCTTTGAAGTCTTCACCCATCCCGGTCGCATCGACCTTGGAAACCCGAAACGGCACGCCCATGTCGCATAGCCCGCACCACCACGACCACAGCCATGGCGCCGCCCATTCCCAAAGCGGCTCGCACAAGACCACGGACGATCGCCTGGTCTACATGGCCAACCAGATCGCCACCTTCTTCTCCACCCAGCCCCATGCCGAGGCGGTGGACGGAACGCGCCAGCACATCCGCAAATTCTGGGATCCGCGCATGCGCACGCGGATCGCCGCCATCGTCGAGCATGGCGGCACGGGCCTCTCACCCATCGCCAAGGAGGCCCTGGAAGGGCTCAGCCGACCGGCGGTGAGCTGAAGCGCGTCTCATTCCACCCTGGCGGCACCTGAGAACCTGAGGGTCCTCGGGTGGCGCAGGCCGATCCCACCCATCCGCGAGCGGCGTTCGTGGAACCTCCGCGACCGACCGATCACGCCCGCGCATCTTCCCGTGCGCCGCCCCGCACGCCGTGTTGCACCCAGGTGGGGCTGGTGTAGCGTGCGGCACGCAGCGAGGATGGAAACGAGATGCCGATCGAGTTGAAGGGGCTTTCCGCTTTTCCGATCACCCCGGCGGATGCGGACGGCCATGTGGACACCGCTGCCCTCGGCCGGCTCATCGCGCCGTTGTGCGCCGCCAAGGTGGACTCTATCGGTCTCCTCGGCAGCACTGGCACTTACGCCTATCTCACCCGCACCGAGCGCCGCCGCGCGATCGAAGCCGCACGCGCCGTCGCCGGCGATGTTCCGATCCTGGTGGGCGTGGGGGCCTTGCGCACGGACGAGGCGGTGCGGCTGGCCCAGGATGCCAAGGCGGCCGGTGCCGCCGCTGGCCTGTTGGCGGCCGTCTCCTACACCCCTCTGACCGAGGACGAGGTCTACGCCCATTTCGTCACCGTGGCGCGGGAGAGCGGACTGCCGCTGTGCATCTATGACAATCCCGGCACCACCCATTTCCGCTTCAGCCCGGCGCTCGTTGGTCGTCTCAGCGGCCTCGGCGGCATCATCGGCGTGAAGAGCCCGACCCCGGAGGCGCCGGGGGCCGCCGCCCATCTCGCGGAACTGCGCCGCGCCGTGCCGGACGGCTTCCCGCTCGGCTATAGCGGCGACTGGAACGTGACCGAAGCCCTCATCGCCGGCGGCGACACCTGGTACAGCGTCATGGCCGGGCTGTTTCCCAGAACCGCACTTGCCCTGACCCGCGCGGCCCAAAGTGGCGATGCGGCGCAGGCCCGTGCGCTCAATGCACGGCTGGAGCCGCTATGGCGGCTGTTCAAGGAATTTTCCAGCCTACGGGTGATGTATGTGAGCGCCGATCTGCTCGGCCTCTGCCGGGTGGAGCCGCCCCGTCCCATCCTGCCGCTCGGGGACGCCGCCCGCAGCCGCGTGGCCGAAACCCTGGCTGCGCTGAACCTCGACTGAACCAGCCACTCCGGGAGCCGGTTCCACCCCGTTTCCCCGCGCTACACCACGTGGGCGGGCGCCAGCATGCAGGGCTGCGTGCCGCCTTCCACCTGAATGGTGGCGTGGCCGATGCTGAAGCGGCTTTTCAGCACGCCGCAGGTCTCCGCCAGGAAGGCGTCGTCCAGCGCATGCTCCGGCCGCACCAGATGCGCGGTGAGCGCCACCTCGGTGGTGGACAGCCCCCAGATGTGCAGGTCATGCACCTCCACCACGCCCGGCCGGCCGGCGAGATAGGCCTCCACCTCGGCCCGGTCCACGTGGCGCGGCACGGCATCCAGCACCAGGTCCACGCTGTCGCGGAACAGCCCCCAGGTGCCGAGGACGATGGCCACGGCGATCACCAGGCTGACCACGGGATCGAGCCACAGCCAGCCGGTGACGGCGATGACGCCGGCGGCGACGACCACCCCAAGCGAGATCGCCGCATCCGCCACCAGATGCACGAAGGCACCGCGGACGTTGAGGTCCCCCTTGCGGCCGGCCATGAACAGCAGCGCGGTGCCGAAGTTCACGCCGATGCCGATGAGCGCCACCAGCATCACAATGCCGGTCTGCACCGGCTCGGGGTCGGAGAGGCGCGAGAGCGCCTCCACCACGATGCCGCCGGTGCCCACCAGCAGGATGATGGCATTGGCCAATGCCGCCAGGATGGAGGTGCGGCCATAGCCGAAGGTGCGCTTGGCGGTGGGCGAGCGCTGCGCCAGCCACGCCGCCGCCCAGGCCAGCAGGAGACCCAGCACGTCGGACAGATTGTGGCCGGCATCCGCCATCAGCGCCAGCGAGCCGGCGAAATAGCCGAACGTCGCCTCCACCAGCACGAAGGCGAAATTCACCGAGGCGCCGATGGCGAACGCCCGGAGCGAACTCGGCACGGCGTGGCTGTGGCCGCCAGGGCCATGGGAATGCCCGTGGGAGCCATGGCCGTCCTCGGCATGGTCCGTGTGGCTGGACGTCCCACGATCGTGCGCCGCATGACCATGACCGGAATCGTCGTGACCGGCGTGATCATGACCCGAGTGACCATGACCTGGGTGATCATGACCGGGATGACCATGGCTCGCGGTCGCGGCTGGCGGGGCGGCTTCCGCCGCCTCAGGCCCCCCGCTGGCGCCGGAAGGTTCGATACCTTGGCCGTGTCCGACGCTCATCCGTCCGCTCCGTCCGTGAAACCCTGCCCGCCGCTTTCGTCACGCCCCCAGGGGGCGACAGCGGCGCCCATTTGCCCACAAGCGGCAGGGCGAGTCACCTCCGCGGCTGCACGCCTGGAGCGTGCCCAGGTAGCGCGCGCGGATGGCAGGGCCGTGACGGCCCGCGTCAGGCGAGGAAGCCCGTGACGGCGGCGACAAACGCCTCCGGCTGCTCGATCACCGAGAGATGCCCGCCCGGCAGGCGGGCCAGCCGTGCGGCCGGGATGGCCTGTGCGATGGCCTCGCCCCAGGCGGGGGGCGTCGAGCGGTCGTCCTCGGAGACGATGACCAGCGTGGGCGTCGTGACGCGCGGCAGCGCGGCGCGGAAATCCATGTCGCGCATGGCGCAACTGGTGGCCGCATAGCCCACCGCCGGAGTAGCGACGATCTGCGCGCGCACCTTGGCCACCTCGTCGGGGATGCGGGCGCGCACATCGGCGGAGAACCAGCTGTCGATCACCGCATCGGCGATCGGGGCGGTGCCGGAGCGGCGCACCGCCTTGATGCGCGCCTCCCAGATGCGCGGCGGGCCGGCATAGGCGGTGGTGTTGGACAGCACGAGACGGTTGAGCCGGCGCGGGGCGTGCAGCGCCATCCACTGGCCGACCATCCCGCCCAGCGAGAGGCCGCACAGATGCACCGCGCCGAGCTTCAGGCCGTCCAGGACATTGATGAGATCGCGCCCCAGGTCGCCCATGCCGTGGACGGCATCGGGCGCCGTGCTGGCGCCATGGCCACGGGAATCGTAGCGCACCACGCGGAAACGCTGGGAGAGCGCCGGGGTGACCCGGTCGAAAAGATCGAGCGTCGTGCCGAGCGAATGCGCCAGCACCAGCGGCGGCGCGCCGTCGGGACCATCGATCTGGATGCGGAAGCGTTCACCGGCGATTTCGAGGACGGACACGGGAGCCTCGGCTGGATATTGTATGCCAACCCGATGTATCCGCTCGCCCGGCGGGAGGGAAGTGCCTTTCCGCCGCGCGTCGCGACGTCCGGGTGCGCCCTCGGCCGAGGCCTTGGGCCCCGCCGCGTGTCAGCGGGGCCGTGCCGTTGTCAGTCCAGGTCGGTGTCCAGGATGGCCATCTGGAAGTTATAGGAGAGCTCGTCATCCTCCTCGTCCTTGAACAGGACGCCGATGAACTCGTCGCCGAGATAGACCTCCGCAGAGTCCTTCTTCTTGGGACGCCCCGTCACCTTGATCTGCGGATTGCCGAACAGCGTGCGGAGATAGCGCTGGACGCGTTCGAGCTCGGTTTTTTCCAATGGTCATCCTCCAAATGTCACGGCGGCCTCGCTGGCACCCGTGGAAAGCGGCCGCGGTGACGCGGCCGGGTCAAGGGGAACGCGGGCGGTCAGATATCGGCGCCGGCGAAAATGGTGATGTCGAACATCTGGTCCATGGCGCGGCTGGGCTCCGCGCAGCCGGCGGTGCCCACCACCTTGGCGGGGACGCCGGCGACGGTGGTGGCCGGCGGCACAGGGTGCAGCACCACCGAGCCGGCGGCGATGCGGGCGCAATGACCGACCTCGATATTGCCGAGCACCTTCGCGCCGGCCCCGATGAGCACGCCGCGGCGGATCTTGGGATGGCGATCGCCCCGCTCCTTGCCCGTGCCGCCCAGCGTCACGCCTTGGAGGATGGAGACGTCATCCTCGATCACGGCGGTGGCACCGACCACGAGCCCGGTGGCGTGGTCGAGGAAGATGCCGCGCCCCATGGGCACGGCGGGGTGGATGTCCACGGTCAGCACCGAGGAGACGCGGCTTTGCAGATAGAGCGCGGCGTCGCGCTGCCCGTTCATCCACAGCCAGTGCGACAGGCGATGCGCCTGGAGCGCGTGAAAGCCCTTGAAATAGAGCACCGGCTCCAGCGTGCGGGTGGTGGCGGGGTCGCGGTCCACCACGGCCATGATGTCGGCCCGCAGCGCCTGGGCGATGGTCGGGTCCGCCGCCACCGCCTCGTGATAAGCGGTGCGGATCACCGAGCCCGGCAGATCCGGATGGTCGAGACGGGCGGCGATGCGTTCGGCGATCACCCCCTCCAGGCTCTGCTGGCCAAGGATGGCGCCCTTGAGAAAGCCGGCAAGCATGGGCTCGCGCGCGGCCGCCTCCTCCGCCTCCTTGCGCAGGCGCGCCCACACCGGGTCCACCAGTTCGGGCCGCCGGTCGTTCGCGGGCTTGGCCGCCTGAAGGTTGTGTTGAAGCATTCCTGCCTCCCTGAACGTCATTGGCCTTCTTTCTAACACACAGACGGCGCGCCGGTCAGGCCACCCCGCATTCGCCGGGTTCAACCCGGCTCTGCGAAGAAATCCAGCACGCCCTGCTTGAACGCCTTGTCGCCCACGGCGGGATTATGGTCCCGGTTGGGAATGTCCAGCGCCCGGCCGTGCGGCAGCAGGGCCGCCAGCGCATGGGCATCGCCGGCGATCAGGTCGCGCGTGCCCACCGCCACCAGGACCGGCTGCTGGATCTGCGCCACCTCGTCCCGCGACAGGCTCTGGCGCGAGCCGCGGATGCAGGCGGCCAGGGCCTTGCGGTCCGCCTTGTTGGAATCCGCGAAGGCCCGGAACATGCGGCCCATGGGGTCGCTCACGTCGTCCAGGCTGTCCGCCTCCAGCGCGTCGGCGATGGTCTGCGGCAGGCCGACACCGTCCACCAGATGGATACCGAGCCCGCCCAGCACCGCCTTGCGCACCACCTCCGGGTGGCTGATCGCCAGTTGCGCGGTGACGCGCGCGCCCATGGAATAGCCGATCACGTCGGCCTGCGGGATGCCCAGCGTGTGCAACAGGTTGTAGGCGTCCCCCGCCATCAGCCCGGTGTGATACTCGGCCGGATCGTACAGCTTGGCCGAGGCGCCGTGGCCGCGATGATCGAAGGCGATCACGCGCCGGCCGGCATCGTTCAAGGTCTTCACCCAGCCGGGATAGACCCAGTTGATCTCCTTGGTGGAGGCAAATCCATGGATGAGCAGGACGGGCGCACCCTCCCCCTCGTCCAGATAGGCGAGTTCCAGGCCGTCGGACAGAAAGCTGGGCATGGGGTTCCTCGGCGGGCGGGGCGAAGCGGGGGGAACCTAGAGCGGGAGGCCGCCGGAGGGAAGCGGCAGCAGGTCGATACCGTCAGGTGCTGTGGACGGCGTGCATCCGCATGGTCGTGCGGCCTGCGCGGCGGCGCCATAGAGGTCGCACCAGCGCGACGCATAGGGCATTGAAAGTGGCGATGGCGCCCACCAGCCAGACCAGAGCGGCGAAGCCCCACCACACCAGCGACAGGATCGCGCCGGTGACGGCGAAGGCCCCCCGGCCGAAGCTTTTGAGCAAAGCCAGCGTCTGCGGCCCCTTGGTTTCGGCGAGGCGCGCCGTCCGCGCCACGTCGGAGGACCCGTCGGCGAGGCGCAGCCCCTCCAGGGTGGCACGCGTGCCCGCCTTGGCCTCGATGGTGCCGGCATCCGACAGCATGCGGCCGAGATCGCGCACCCGGTCGGCGCGGACCACGCTTTTCAGCGCCGCGCCGTCGAGCGCCGCCACCCGCTCCGGCGCCCGGCGCAGCGCGGCGAAGTCCACGCTCTCGCGCACCGCGTGCACCAGCGTCGCGCCCATGGCGGCGGACAGCCGTCCGCCGCGCCTGGCCGCCTTTACCAGGGAGATCCCCGCCCGCGCCGGGGCACCGATCCCCACCGTCGCATACGTGCCGGCGGTCACGGCAAGACCGACGGCGGACAGGCCCAGCAGCAGTTCATCCGCCTCCTCGCCACGGGCCAGCTTCCAGCCCTCGCGGGAGGCGTCGCGGACATCGCCCCACACCATGAAGTCGCCAAGCGCCGCACCGGCGAAGCCCGGCAAGTCCTCCGGCTGCCCGGTGACGAAGCCGGCACCGAAATTGCGCATCTGCCGCCAGGTGGAACGGGCCTCCGCCTCCGCGGCGGCGACGCCGCCCCGGAGATCCTCGGGCACGGCGACGCCTCTGGCGTCGGCGACCGCGAGGTAAGAGGCGGCGAGCGCCGCATCTCCCGCGTCAAGCGTCGCTTGCGCCTCATGCGCCAGGGCGGCGGGGTCGAGCCGGTCTAGGGCAAGATCCGCCAGAGCGGGCGGATCGTCCCGCGCCGCCACAAGGCGCACACCCGTCTTCGCCGCCGGCAGCGCCCAGGGCAGGACGCCCGCAAAGGCGGCGAGCAAGCCGAACAGGGCCACGATCCGCATCATGATGACGTCTTTTCCGCAACCGCAGCCCTTGATGGCAACGGCAGGCACCATCCTGCCGTTCCATTGCGGCAACCCTGCGGAAACGGACGCGCCCCGCCGGGAGGGGCGGGGCGGGCCGTCAGTGCCGCGTGCCGCCGGTGCGCCCTTTGGCGCGGCGGGACATCATGTTGAGCCCCTCCACCGCCGCAGAGAAGGCCATGGCGGCATAGATGTAGCCCTTGGGCACATGGGCCCCGAAGCCTTCCGCGATCAGCGTCATGCCGATCATGATGAGGAAGCCGAGCGCCAGCATGACCACCGTGGGGTTGGCCTCGATGAAGCGCGCCAGGGGGTCGGCCGCCAGCAGCATGGTGAGCACCGCCACGATGACCGCGATGACCATGATCGGGATGTGCTCCGTCATGCCCACGGCGGTGATGATGCTGTCGATGGAGAAGACGAGGTCCAGCATCAGGATCTGCACGATGGCGGCGGAGAAGGAGATGGTCACCTTGCCGCTCTCGAACATGTCCGCGCCGGGGTGCGGGTCCACGTTGTGGTGGATCTCCTTGGTCGCCTTCCACACCAGGAACAGGCCGCCGGCGATGAGGATGAGGTCGCGCCAGGAGAAACCCTGCCCGAACACGGTGAGGATCGGTGTGGTGAGCTGGACGATGACCGCCACCGTGCTCAGCAGCCCGAGCCGCAGGATCAGCGCCAGGCCGATGCCGATGCGCCGGCCGCGTGAGCGCTGGTCCGCCGGCAGCTTGTTGGTGAGGATGGAGATGAACACGAGGTTGTCGATGCCCAGGACCACTTCCATGGCCACGAGGGTGACCAGCGCGATCCAGGCGGCGGGATCGGAGGCCAGTTGAACCAGATAGTCCATCGGTCTCTCATCGGCAGGCCGGCGCACCGGAACGGGCGCGGCCGGGGATTGGGGGATGCGTGCGGGGCACGCGGACGGGATACGTACAGGTCAGACGCAGGCACGAGGATCCGGCGGGCGCCGCGCGGGCGCCCTGGCCGGTCAACCTAGCATTGCGGGAAAACGCCGCGAAAGCGCGCGGCGCGGAAAAGCCGCCCGTGCCAGGCACGGGCGGCCGAAGGGTCACTGGATGGCGGAGAGCTTCCAGGGCGCGCCGCGGGGGCGGATGAAGGTCCACACCTCGGTGCTCTGGCCGATCTCGTCGGTCGAGCCCTGCGCCAGCGCGCCGGTGATGCGGTCGCGCATGGTGTCGCGCGCCTGATAGCGCATGGCGACGGTGGCATATTCCAGCGGGCCTTCGCGCCAGGCTTCCGACAGGTCGCCCTGCAACAGCTTGACGTCGCTGACCTGGTTGCGCACGCCGCGCTCCGCATTGGCGCGGAGCTCCTCCTCCAGATAGCCCAGCACCTCGGGGGTGGCGAGTTCGGCGAGCTTGACCCGATCCTCGCGGCTGAAGGCGGACTGCACTTCGCCCAGAATCCGCTCGAAGGCGTCGAAATCGGCCGGCTTGATGCCGATCTCATCCTTCGGACCGGACGGGGCGCGCTGCGGCTGGGGTGCGGCGCCCGCACCGCCCAGGCCGCCCATGCTGCCGAGACCGCCAAGGCCGCCGAGCGCGCTCGTCGGGCCACGACCGCCGGCGGGGCCGGCGTCACGCGCCATGCCATATCCCGCGCCCGCGCCGGCCGGGGTCGGCTGGCGGCGATTGGCGAAGAAGCGCAGCGCCAGCATGACCACGCCGGCCAGCAGGGCCGCCTGGAGCAGCAGGCCGAGGAAGCCGGAGAAGCCGCCCAAGCCGCCGCCGAACAGCATGCCGACGAGGCCGCCGATCAGCAGGCCGCGCATCAGCGCGCCGCCGAAGCCGTTGCCGAACAGGCCGCCCGTCCGCGCCGGCGTCGCTGCCGTCGTGGTCTGGTTATAGGGCGTGGCCGAACGCTGGATCGGCTGGCTGGCGGTGGGCGCCGTGGTGGTGGCGGCGGGCGCCTGATAGGTGCGCGTCCCGCGGCTGCCGAAACTGCCGCCCTGGCGGGCATCGGCATGATCCACGGCCGGAAGCGTTACGGCCAAGCCGAGCGCCACGACCGCGGCGAACCGAGACAGACCTTTGAAAACGCTCATCTTCATCCTCTATCGCGCGGACACCGCGCCTCACATGCCCTAACGGCACGCCTGCGCGATATAAGGATGAAGGTAGGCTTTTGTCAGGGGGGCCCGGCCCGCGCCGGTCGCTTTTTCCAATCACCCTTGCGTCAGCAGGGGTCGGCGCCCAGCGCCGCCAGCGCGGCGCGCGCCACCTCCAGATCCTGCGCCCCGGTGCCGGAGCCGACGCCGATACCGCCGACGCACGCTCCGCCGAACAGGATAGGCAGGCCGCCCTCCAGATTGGTGAGGCGGCCGTTGGTGGCGACGGCAAGCTTCAGCTCCAGCTCCGGCAACAGACGCGAGGTCGGCTGGCGGTGCGAGGCCGCGCTGATGGCCTTGGCCAGCGAGGTTTCGCGCGACAGGAATTTCGCGCCGTCCATGCGCACGTAGGCAAGGAGATTGCCGCCCTCGTCCACGATATTGATGTTCTGCGGCACGCCGAGGGCCTCGGACTTCGCCACCGCCGCCGCCAGCGCCACCATGGCTCCGGTATGGGTCAGCTTCGGGACGGAGCGGGTGATGTCGGTCATTCGGGATCTCCGGTTGAGGACGGGACGGCAGCGGCGGGTGCCTGCCGCGCAAGCGGCAAGCATGCACAACAAATCCATCTCCGCAAACACAAAAAGCATTCAGCCCCACATTGATACAACAATAATAAATGGCTTTTCTTTAGATTTATACTTGATATAATTTATATCACGATATTATATACTTCATTATAATATCAAGAATGAGGACAAAACGTGACCTATTCCATCGCGGCCCGTTGCCCGAGGACCGGCGCCTTCGGCATCGCCATCACCTCCTCCAGCATCTGTGTGGCGAGCCGATGCGCCTGGGTGGGGCCGCTAGGTAGTGTGGACTCTTGGGGTTCCCGGGCTGAATGATCTGTGATTCAAAGCTGCCTTTGATGAGGCAGCGATGGGTGTTCTTGATCGACTGGTGCTTGGGGATGAGCAGTGGGCG
>NZ_AXBA01000047.1 GCF_000473085.1 Azorhizobium doebereinerae UFLA1-100 | reverse complement strand
TGCGCGCCACAATCGCGGCAAGGAACGCGCAGGCGGTCATCCCGTCCAATCCATCCCGCGCCAGGAAGCATAGCCTCGACAGGCACCTCTACGCTCAGCGCCACCTGATCGAATGCTGCTTCTCCAAGCTCAAGCAGTTCAGGCGTGTCGCGACCCGCTTCGAGAAGACCGCGCGAAACTACCTCGCCATCGTCACAATCGCTGCCATCGTCCTGTGGATCAGGTAACTGTCCACACCACCTAGAGTACGTTCCGTTCAAATGGCATCGCCATTTGAACGGCAAAACGTTCTCTATCATCAAGTGAGAGGGCGATTCACTGATCAGATTGATTCAATCTGATCGGATCGCGCTCTAGACTGGACGGCATGCACGCAACGAGCGACGGCCGCAGCGATGCGCGACCGCCGCAGAAAGGCCGACCATGGATATCAAGCGAAGCGGCTCCCAGCCCTCGGGCAAGGGCCCCGAGGCGTGGTTCTCGGGCACGGTGCGGATCGATCCGCTCTTTCCGACCCACGAGCCAGCCCGCGCATCGGGCAATGCCGTCACCTTCGAGCCGGGCGCCCGCACCGCCTGGCACACGCATCCGCTCGGGCAGGTGCTGATCGTCACCGCCGGGCGCGGCCTCGTGCAGCGCCTGGGCGGCCCGATCGAGGAGATCCGGCCGGGCGACGTGGTCTGGTTCGAGCCGGGCGAGAAGCACTGGCACGGCGCCGCGCCGACCACCGCCATGACCCATATCGCCATCCAGGAATCCCTCGACGGCAAGGCCGTGGACTGGTTGGAGCACGTCACCGACGCGCAATACGGCGCGGGACCGGCCTGAGGATGGCCCGAGCCCCCGCGCCGGCGCGGGGGCTGCCTTTTAAGCGACGCCGGGCGGGATGTGGAAGCCGAACAGCGGCTCGAGCGCCGCGGCGAAGGCCAGCGGGGTGCGGTCTTCCAGATAGGGACCGATGATCTGCACCCCGACCGGCAGCCCGTCCGCGGTCTCGCCGATGGGGGCGACGCTCGCCGGCAGGCCCGACAACGTGGCGAGCCCGGCCCAGAACAGTTGGTCGTTATAATCCACCGCATGGCCGTTGATGGTCAGGGTGCGATGCTCCCGCGGGCGCTCTTCGTCCAGGGGGAAGGCGGCCGCCACCGTCACCGGCGCCAGCAGCACGTCGTAATCCTCGAAGAAGCGGGCCCAGGCCCGCTGGATGGCAGCGCGACGCTCCTGGATGCCGAGCCAGGCGCGATGGCTCTGCAGCAGCGCGCGGGCGGCTTCGGCCACATATCCGTGGTCGTCCTGCGACACGCCCCGCAGCGTCGCCTCGGCCGCATCGACCGCGCTCTGCGGCGCCCGGCCGCTGGCCGCGCCGCGCAGCGCATGGAGCAGCACGTGGTGGTGCTCGGCGAAGTCGAAATCCGGACGGGCATTGTCATTGACCCGGACGCCCTCGGCCCGCAGCCGCTCCACCAGGGCCCGCAGGCGCGCGGCATAGGTCTCGTCCACCTCAGCCACCTCGGCGCCGTAGAGCACGGCCACCCGGAAGTCGGCGAGCTTGCGCGCCCGCGCCGGCGGCAAATCGAGCCGCCAGGCGGTGGCTTCCGGCGCCGCCGGGCCGGCGAGCACGTCCAGCAGCAGTTCCAGGTCCGCCGCCGAGCGGGCCATGGGGCCGGACGTCGAGACGTCGTTGCCGATGGTGCTGCCCGGCCGCTCGTTGCCGGCTTGGGGAATGACATGGAGGCTCGGCCGATGGCCGAACAC
The DNA here is from genome assembly GCF_000473085.1 of Azorhizobium doebereinerae UFLA1-100. Lineage (GTDB taxonomy): Bacteria > Pseudomonadota > Alphaproteobacteria > Rhizobiales > Xanthobacteraceae > Azorhizobium > Azorhizobium doebereinerae. The sequence continues at coordinate 23,519 of NZ_AXBA01000047.1, read as the reverse complement.
GCCGCAGAAATGCGCCGGAAAGCGCACCGAGCCGCCGGCGTCGCTGCCCAGCTCCAGCGCCGTCAGGCCGGCGGCCAGCGCCGCCGCCGAGCCGCCTGAGGAGCCGCCCGGCGTGACGCCGCGCCGCCAGGGATTGTGCGTGGTGCCGTGGATGGCGTTGTAGCTCTGCCAGTCCAGCAGATGGATCGGCACGTTGGTCTTACCGAACACGATGGCGCCGGCATCGATCAGCCGCTGCACCACCACGCCGGTATGGTCCGGCCGGAAGTCGGCATAGGCCGGGTCGCCCCAGGTGGTCGGCCAGCCGGCCACGTGGTGGGATTCCTTCACGGTCATGGGCAGGCCGTGCAGCGGGCCCCAGCTCTCGCCGCGCGCCCGTGCGGCATCCGCCGCATCGGCGCGGGCGCGGGCCGCCTCGGTGTCGAGATAGATCACCGCATTCAGCGCCGGATTGAGGTGCGCGATGCGCTCCAGATAGAGCTCCAGCAGGCCGCGCGAGGTGATGGCGCCCTGCGCGAGCCGGCCGAGCAGGTCGACAGCGGAGGCGAACGCCAGGCTGTCGGGCGTGGAAGCCAGGTTGATGGTCATCGCTTCAGACCTCTCCAGAGGGCATGGATTGGCGCGCGCCTTCCCAGAACACCACGCGGCGGTGGATGAAGCGCATCAGGCTCGACCCCGCCATGCCCATGGCCGACAGGATCAGCACGCCGGCGAACATGGTGCTCACGCTCATGTTCACGGTGGCCGAGCCGATGAGATAGCCGAGCCCCTGCTCGGAGGCGATGAACTCGCCCACCACCGCGCCGATCAGCGCCAGGACGATGCCGATCTGGAGGCCGGCGAAGATGGAGCTGGCGGCGGAGGGCAGCTTCACATTGAGGAAGATGAAGGCCCGCGAGCGGTTGAAGGAGCGGCACATCTCCACCAGTTCGGGATCGGCCCGGCGGATGCCGACGATGGTATTCACCAGCAGCGGAAAGAAGCAGATCAGCGCCACCAGCACGATCTTCGAGGTGATGCCGAAGCCGAACCACACCAGGATCAGCGGCGCCAGCGCCACCTTGGGCATGGACTGCACCGCCACGATGAGCGGGTAGACGAACTTCTCGAACGTCTCCGATTCCGCGATCAGGATGCCCACCACCACAGCCGCCGCGCTGCCGATGATGTAGCCGGAGAGCGTGGACAGCAGCGTGAAGCGGATGTGCGGCCAGTAGCTGCCATCGGCGAGCCCGGCATAGAGCGCGGAGAACACCGCGCCCGGCGGCGGCAGCAGATAGGACGGCAGGCCGCCCGGCCGGGTGAAGAAGGCCCACAGGGCGACCACGATGGCCAGGGTGATGAGCGGATAGATGGCGTTGCGCAGGGCCGTCATGCCGGGCCTCCCGGGATCGCCGCACCCGCATGGCCCGCGATGTCGCGGAACATCTGCCGCAGGTCGTAGGCGATGGTGTTGAAGTCCGCCGAGGTCAGGGTCTCGATGGTGCGCGGGCGCGGCAGCGGCACGGGAATGTCCGCCACCACCCGCGCCGGCCGCCCGGCCAGCACCACCACGCGGTCGGCCAGCATCACCGCCTCGGGAATGGAATGGGTGACGAACAGCGCCGTCTTGCGGCCGCGCATCCAGATGGACTGGAGTTCGAGCGAGAGATCCTCGCGCGTCATCGCGTCCAGCGCCGCGAACGGCTCGTCGAGGATCAGCAAAGTGGGATCGTGCAGCAGCATGCGGGCGATGCCGACGCGCTGCGCCATGCCGCCGGAAAGCTGGAACGGATAGGCCCCCGCCGCCTTGGACAGGCCCACCAGCGCCAGCAGCCGGTCCGCCTCGGCCCTCGCCTTGGGCCCGGCGGCGCGGGCGAAGCCGGCCGGCAGCAGGACGTTGTCCCGCACCGTGCGCCAGGGCAGCAGGGTGGGCTTCTGGAACACCATGCCGATGTCCGAGCGCGGGCCGGTGATGGGCGTGCCGTCCAGGGCGATGCTGCCGGAGGTCGGCGCTGCGAGACCGGAGACCAGCCGCAGCAAGGTGGACTTGCCGCTGCCGGACGGGCCGAGCACGGCGACGAAGGCGCCATCCTCCACGCTGAGCGACAGGTCCTGCAGGACCGCCTCCCCCTTGCCCCCGCCATAGCCGAAGGCGAGGTCGGAGATGACGAGGCGCGGCGGGGCCGCACCGGGGGCCGCGGCAAGGGCCGCGCCCGAGGGCGCCGACGTCATGGTCGGATTCTCACGACAGAGCCCCTCACGGCAGCGCCTTGGCCTTGGCGATCACGGCCGCGCGGTCGAACTTGGCATAGTCCGGCACGAACTGATTGGTGAAATAGGCGTCCAGCGGGATGTCGGCGGTGGCGAACTCGCCATATTTGTGCATCGCCTGGACATAGGCGCGGATGACCTCCAGGTCGAACTGGCCGGGCACGCGATCCTTCCCGTCGGCATCGCGCACCACGAGGGCGAGGCGCCGCTTCAGGATCTCCACATTGTCATTGAGCGCCTTGTCCATGTCGGCCTGGGGCCTGGCCTGGGGATTGCGCTTCCAGAACGCCTCGACGCATACCTTGGGGTTGGCGTCGCAGGCGATGACCGCCTGCGCATAGGCCCGGCCGAAGCGGGCGAGAAGGTCCGGATTGTCCTTGATGACGTCGCGATGGGTGAGGAAGCCGTTCACCACCATGTTGGCGAACACCGGAGGATAGGCGAGGCGCCGCGCCTTGGTGCCCTCCAACTCCATCAGGTCGATCCAGGTGCTGTTGAAGTTCAGCGCCTCCACCCGCTGTTCGCGCAGCGCATGGAAGCCGGATCCGAGCACGCCCACGGCGACGATGGACACGTCCTTGCCCGGCTCCAGGCCGACGCTGCGCAGCAGCGCGCGGGTCTGCGGGATGGTGCCCCAGGTGAGCGCGCCCACCCCGATCTTGCCGCCCTTCAGATCCTGGATGGACGTGATGTTGGACGAGGCCAGGACCGCCAGTTCCAGCGAATTGTAGGGATTGGCGTTGTAGACATAGGCCAGCGGCAGCGGCGCCTCGCCCGGCTTGTGGGCGGCGAGCAGCGTCTCCGGCAGCGGGAAGCCCAGGGTGATCTTCTTCTGCAGCAACTGCGGCACGATGGCCCCGGCGCCTTGCAGCACCACCGATTCCACCTCGATGTTCTGGTCCTTGAACAGGCCCATCTCATCGGCGATGGCATAGACGCCGCCATCGGTCACGGTCGGGGGAATGGCGAGCCCGATCAGGACCTTGTCCGCCGCGTCGGCGATCCCGGCCCGCGCGAGGACGGAGGCGGCGACGCCGATGGCCAGGCCCAGCCTCAGGGCACGCTTGATCGGGAAGGAAAGCATCAGGTGGAACTCCGAGTGCGGCCGCCGGAACGGCACAGCGGTTTACAAGCCATATCCGATAAAATCTATAAAAATAATAGCTGACAATGAACCCGCCGCGCGGGACTCGCCAGCGGCATCGCTGACCGCGGTCGAGCTTATGACCTTCGGCCGATGCAGACCAGCCGAACCGCGCCCCGCGGGACAGGGAGCGCGCGCCCCGGCGCATCCTCTCCGCCAAAGCCTTGCATACGGCGCGCAACGCACGGGACCGCCGCGGCAACCGGAAAACCGGACGCGCAACCCCTGCGCAAGCAATACCGGGGAAAGCTCTCGTGGAGGGACTATGGGAGGTTATGCTCCGTCGCTGGGCACGGACTTACCGAGACCGTTTTCCGCAAGGAGAGGGTGATGCCGGAAGGCGAGACGCGCGACTTGTCGGTCATTTTCAGGCCGCCGGTCGATGCAGATTTTGCGGCGCTCGCCGAGATGCGCCGGGACCCGCGCATGCAGGCCATGCTGATGTCGATCCCCGACCGCACGGACGACGAGGCCGTCCGGCACTGGATCGCGCGTCGCGTCAGCGAGCCCGGCGGGCTGTTTCGTGTGATTTCCGAAGCGCAGGCGCAGCAAGTTCTGGGTTTCATCCAGGTCAGCGAAGTCAATGCGCGGGACCGTTTCGGCTATGGCGCCGTGGCCGTCTCGCACCACTGCCGCCTGCCCGGGGTCGCGCTCCTCGCCATGCGTGAACTGATGCGTTCGGCGCGGTCTGAACTGGGCCTGCTGAAGCTCATGGCTGAGATCAGGGCCGACAATACCGATGCCATCCGGATGAACCATCTGTGCGGCTACAAGACGATCGGCACGCTGGAAAGCCATTTCGTCGATGCGGCTGAGCAGCGGCATGACGTTATTCTTCTCCAGAGAGCGCTGGCCCCACTGCACTAGTCAGAAATCACAATCAACGCGCGATCTTGAATCGGACGATTTGAAGCCGTTCACGCCACGGGGGTGTCATATGACATTGGAGGAAAAGGTATTTGCTGCGTTCAAGGACGCCTTCGACCTTGAGGATGGGATTGACCGCGCCTCGCTGGTCTATCGCGAGTTCCCCGAGTGGAATTCCATCGGGCACATGACTCTGGTGGCGGCTCTGGAAACCCAGTTCGACGCCATGCTCGAGGCGAACGAGATCCTGGCCATGAGCAGCTTCGACAAGGCTGTCGAAATCATGGCCAAGTACGATGAACACTGATCTGTCCGGCAGGGTCGCCCTCGTCACGGGGGCGTCGCGGGGCATTGGCTTTGCCATTGCGCGGCGCCTGCTCGAAGCGGGCGCCACCGTGGTCCTCAACGCACGGCAGATCGACGCCTCCATCGTCGACCAGCTCGCAGGCCCGGCGCCGGACCGGGTCTTCGTCCAGGCCGGGGACATGTCGGACCCGGAGGACGCGCGGCAGCTCGTGCGCGCCGTGTTCGCCCGTCACAAGCGGCTCGATGCCCTGATCAACAATGCCGGGATCATGCGGGCGGCGATGATCGGGATGATCTCCGACGAGGATATGCGCGCCACCCTCGATCTCAACCTCGCCGGCCCGATCCACCTGATCCAGGCGGCCGCCCGCCTGATGGCGCGGTCGGGGGGAAGCATCGTGAACGTGGCGTCCGTGGTGGGCATGGAGGGGGCCGCAGGGCAATTGGTCTACGCCGCCTCCAAGGCCGGCGTCATCGGCGCGACGCGCGCCGCCGCCAAGGAGCTGGCGCCGAAGGGCGTGCGGGTCAACGCCGTCGCACCCGGCTACATCGAAACCGACATGACCGCCCGGCTCGGCGACGAGGTGAAGGCCCAGTCGCTCAAGGCCATAGGCCTCGGCCGGGCCGGCACGCCCGAGGATGTGGCCGACGCCGTGCTGTTCCTGTGCTCCGACATGTCGCGCTACATCACCGGACAGGTGCTGCGGGTCGACGGCGGCATGGTCATCTGAGCGGGGATCGGACCCATGATCGATCCGACATGCGCCGACCTGCTGCCCGAGCGGACGGGCGCGTCCGACCACCCGTTATTGTGGGATGACGACGACGCAAGCTGGCTGACGGGGCGAGAGGTGCGCGACCTGGCCCTGGCGTTTGCCGCGGCCCTGGAGCGGCCGGGAAAGCAACTCGTCTTTGTTCTCGCGACCAACCACCGGAGCACCCTGATCGGCGTCCTGGCGGCCGCAGCCGCGGGCCACGCGGTCGCGCTCATCGACCCCACGCTGTCCGGCGAGAAGCTGGCGGGCCTGCTGGACCGCTACCGGCCCGAGATCGTGCTCGGGGCTGGCAGCGCCCACGCCTGCGCCGGGGAGGACTGGGATCGCGCCACCGGCGGCGGCCCGCTTCCGGCCATGGCGTCGCGGCGGGCCGCGGTAGGCGCCGGCTCGCTGGCGCCGGAACTCGGCCTGCTTCTGCTGACCTCGGGAACAACGGGAAGCTCGAAGTTCGTGCGCCTGTCCTGGCGCGCGGTCGCGGCAAATGCACGGCAGATCGCGGCAAGCCTCTCCCTCACGCCGGACAGCGTGGCGATCGCCCATCTGCCGTTCCACTATTCCTACGGCCTGTCGGTGGTCACCTCGCATCTGGCCGCGGGCGGGCGCATCGCCGTCATGGACGACGCGATCACCTCGCCGGACTTCTGGGCCAAGGTGCGCGCCGGCGGCGGCACGCATTTTCCCGGCGTGCCGTTCCATTACAGCGTCCTTGCCCGCCTCGGCTTCGACGTGGTGCCCCCGTCGGTCGACACCTTCACCCAGGCGGGCGGCCACCTCGACGGGCGCATCCAGGCCGCGGTGCGCGCCAGGGCCGACGAACGGGAGGCCCGCTTCTTCGTGATGTATGGGCAGACCGAGGCGGCCCCGCGCATCGCCTGCCTGCCCAGCGAACGCCTGCGGGAGAAGCTCGGATCGGTGGGCATGGCCATGCCCGGCGGGCGGCTGGCCATCGTCGATCCCGAGGGCGCGCCCCTTCCGGCCGGAGAGACCGGCCGCGTGGTCTATGAAGGCCCCAACGTCATGCTGGGCTATGCCGAGCACCGCGCCGACCTGGCGCTCGGCGACGTGACGGGCGGGCGACTGGAAACCGGGGACCTGGGACGGCTGGACGCGGAGGGCTTCCTGTTTCTGTCCGGGCGTGCCGCGCGCTTCGCCAAGATCGCCGGCTTGCGGCTCAGCCTCGATGACATGGAACGGGAACTGGCCTCGCTCGGCACGGTCGCCTGCGTGGACCTCGGGGAGCGCATCGCCCTGGCGTTCGAAGGGGAGGTTCCGCCGACGGCCAGGGACCAGGCGAAGGCGCTGGCCAGAGCCTGCAAGATCCCTCCGGCCAGCTTCGTCCTGCGCGCCCTGCCCGAGCTGGCGCGCAAATCCAGCGGAAAGATCGACTATGCCCGCCTGAAGGGAGCCTTGGATGTTTGAACGGCTTCTGGAGGCTCCGCCCTATTCCCTGCGGCAGGCCGAGAAGGGCGCCCTGCTGCTGCCCGGCTTGAACGACCTGACGCGGTTCCATTATGAGCGCTGCGCGCCCTACGCCCGGATCATCGATGCCGCCTGGGGCGGCCTGAAAGCCTGCGGTTCGATCGCGGATCTGCCGTTCCTGCCGGTGCAATTGTTCAAGCAGCACGTCCTTGCGTCGACCGCCACGCCCGTGATGACCCTCCAGTCCAGCGGCACCACGGGGCAGACACCCAGCCGCATCGTCCTCGACGCGGAGACGGCCGAGCGCCAGGCCCGCGCGCTGGTGGCCACGTTCCGGCCGATCCTGGGCGACAGCCGGCTGCCGTTCCTTGCGATCGACACGAAGGATGTCATCAAAGCCGACAATCTGACGGCGCGCGGCGCAGGCGTGCTCGGCATGATGAAATTCGGCGCGAAGGCGACGTTCGCGCTGGCGCCGGATCTGGAGATCGACGATGCCGCCGTGCGCCGCTTCGTTGCCGCCAACGGCGGACGGCCGTTCCTGATCTTCGGCTTCACCTTCCTGGTGTGGACCAAGCTCTTCGAGCAGTATGGCGATGGCGAACTCGATCTCTCAAATGCGATCCTGGTCCATTCCGGCGGCTGGAAGAAACTCGAGGAAAAGCGTGTCTCCAACGCGGTGTTCCGGGCCGCGCTGAAGACCAGGTTCAACCTCACGCACATCTATAATTTCTACGGCTTCGTCGAGCAGATCGGCTCGATGTTCGTGGAAGGCCCCGACGGGCTGCTGTACCCGCCCAATTTCACCGACGTCATCGTGCGCCGTCCCGGCAGTTGGGAGGAAGCGGCGGAGGGCGAAGAGGGCGTGCTCCAGGTGGTGTCGCTGCTGCCGAAATCCTATCCCGGCCACAGCGTGCTGACGGAGGACCGGGGCACGGTCGTCGCCATGGACAGCGGGCGGGGCGATCGCTTCGGCAAGGCCATCACCATCGCCGGACGGGTCGCCAAGGCTGAACTGCGCGGATGCAGCGACGTCATTGCCTCGGAGGCTCGGTGAAGCGCCATGGGCAACACGCAGATGACCATCACCTCCTTCGGCCCGCAAGGCGGCCGGCACCCGCTCGAAACGCACCAGCTCCGTGAGCGCCTCGACGCGTCGCGCCTGCATTTGCCGCCGCCCTTCGATGCCGGGCGGGTGGAACTGGTGGCGTCGGTCGCCGATGCGATCATCCGGCGCAAGGCGGAGGTGTCGCCCTTCGTTACCTATCTGGGCTTCTGGACGCGCCTTGCCGCGCTTCGGCAGTTGGAGCGCAGTTTCCGCGACAGGGACCTGCCCGGCACCCTGCGCCGCCCCCGTGGCCTCGCCTTCCATCTGCCTCCCAAGAATGTCGAGACGATCTTTCTCTATTCGTGGATCCTCTCGTACCTGGCGGGAAACGCCAATGTCGTGCGCATGCCTCAGGAACTCAGCCCCGAGGTGAGCTGGGTGCTGGATCAGTTTCTCGGCGCGCTGGAGGCGACCGGCGAACGCACCCAGATGTTCATCCACTATCCGTCCGACAGCGAGATGAGCGCGGTCATCTCGGCGCACTGCGACGCGCGGGTGGTCTGGGGCGGCGACGCGAAGATCGCCGCGTTCGAAAGATTGCCGCTGCGCAACGGCGGCAAGTCCCTGTGGTTCGGCGACCGCTCGTCCCTTGGTGTCTTGAAGGGGGCGGCGATCGCCGCTCTCGACGCGGGCGGGACGGACGCATTGGCGCATCGCCTGTTCAACGACGTCTTCGTCTTCGACCAGATGGCCTGTTCCTCTCCCCAGGCCCTCTATGTGGTCGGCAGCGCATCCGAGCATGCCGCTGCCGTCAAGGCGCTGTTGGGCAGCCTGTCCCTGGTGGCGGCCGGCCGGGGCGCGGCCAGCGCGACGGGCCAGCAGATCACCAAGATGGCCGCGGCCTTCTCCGCCGCCGCGACGGGCGACGCGAACGAGGTGTCCTGGCGCGGAGCGGAACTGACCGCGGTATTCGCCGCCGGCCCGGACCGCATCGAGCGCAGGGTCGGTGGCGGCTTCCTGGGCATCGCGTTCATCCCCGACCTCGCGGACCTCAACGGCCTGCTGCGCGAGCGGGACCAGACCGTGACGCACTTCGGCTTTTCGGCCGAGGAGATTCGACTGGCCGCGGAGAGATACCTCGGCCCCGGCGTGTCGCGATGGGCGCCGGTGGGCGCCGCGCTCGATTTCGACCACGTCTGGGACGGCTACGACATTCTGTTTGAGCTCACCCGCTCGTGCCGCTTGACGTGACCCGCGCAGAGCGTCCGGCGCGCTGCACTGTCGGCGGCCGCACCGGCCAGGGGACCAACGGCGAACAGGAAGCCATCCGCCGTACCGGAGGCGCGTTTTGGGCCCCAAAACGAAATCAGGGAGCGAGGCGATTGCCTAGCTCCCTGATTTAACTTCAAGTTTTGGTTGCGGGGACAGGATTTGAACCTGTGACCTTCAGGTTATGAGCCTGACGAGCTACCGGGCTGCTCCACCCCGCGTCAGAGCCAAACCGTTTGCCGGCGAACCGGGCGGTTGGTGAGGCGTATGTAGCAATACCCCCCCGCCATTGAAACCCCTGATGCGAAAAAAAGCGCCGCCGGCAAGCCGCCTGTGGATGGAATGCCCCCGCCCGGCCATGCAAGCCGTTGCGGCGGCTGGTTCTCGGCCGCGGCAAATAACGGGGGATGGCTGCCCCGCGCGCCGCTCAACCCTCCTGGCCGCCCTCCCCGTCCGGCGGACCGGCGGGGCGGCGCTTGGCGGCGGCGCGGGCGTTGCGCTCGGCCTTGCGCAATTCCCGGCCCTGGCGCCCCTCCACCAGCGCCGTCACCACGCCGTGCAGGGTGGCGAGGTCCTGCTTGGTCAGTTCGCAGCGGTGGAAGATGTTGCGCAGGTTCCGCGTGGTGGACGGCTGCTTTTCCGGCGAGCGGAAGAAGGCGGCCTCCTCCAGTTCGCGTTCGAGATGATCGAAGAAGGCGAACAGGTCGATGCGCTCGGCCGGCGGCGAACGCTCCGGCATGGCGAAAGGCAGCGCGCCGCCGCTGGCCGCCTTGGAATATTCGTATGCGGTGACCGCAACGGCCGTGGCCAGGTTCAGCGAGGCGAAGGCGGGGTTGACCGGCAGCGTGAGGATGGCGTCGCACAGCGACACCTCCTCGGTATAGAGGCCGGTGCGCTCGCGGCCGAACACCAGGGCCACGTCGTCCCCCGCAGCAAGGCGCGCCACCGTGTCCCGCGCCACCGCGTCGGCGGCATGGACGGGCTTGGCCATGCCGCGTTCGCGCGCCGTGGTGGCGACCGCATAGGTCACGTCGGCCAGCGCGCTGCGCAGGTCGGGGAACAGCCGGGCCTCGTCGAGAATGCGGTCGGCGCCGGCGCAGAAGATGCGCGACTTCTCGTTCGGCCAGCCCTCGCGCGGATTGACGATCCGCAGCCGCGACAGGCCGAAATTGCCCATGGCGCGCGCCGCCGAGCCGATGTTCTCGCCCAGTTGCGGCTCCACGAGGATCACCACCGGCCCGCCCTCGGCCCATGGCTTGCTGCTGTCTGTTCCGGACCCAGGCATCAGCAGCCCCCTCGGAGGACAGGGCCGGCGCCGGTGCGAAGACGATGAAGGAAGGAATGCTCGGACATGCCCCCTCCTAGAACATGTCCGGGCGGAATTGAACGGGTTTCCCGCCCCGGCGCGCCGGAGCGGGGCTGTCTCAGGGCCGCGCCGGCAGGCGGCTGACGGTGATCTGGCTGGGGCCGCCGGACTTGCCGCGAATGAGGCCCCAGACCACGCCGGGCTCGGCCGGATCGAACGCAAAGCCCTGGCCGCCGATCTCGATCGGGATCGTCTCGACCCAGCGCATGACAGGGCCCATCTCCGGCGGGGCGACGACATAGAGTTCGCTGTTGTCGTGGCCGGTGATGTACAGCCGTCCGTCGGGACCGAAGGCGCCGCCGGAATTGCTCATGTCCTGAAACTTGGCGATGAGGGCGTCCGGATAGACCCACGCTTCCGCCACGGACCAGTCGGGATTGAAGCGCACCAGCTGGGTCGCATACTTGTTGCCATAGGCCAGCGGGCTCTTGTCGAACACGCGGTTGTAATTGGCGAAGGCGCCCAACCAGCGGCCTTGCGGATCGCGGTCGAGCCAGGTGAACGAGCCCCGGTCAATGCCGAAGCTGTGGGTTTCCAGGTGCTTCAGCGTCTCCGCATCCCACACCTCGATCGAACTCGCCATCGGCCAGCTCGGGTAGTTGGAATGGGCGGTATAGAGCTTGCCATCGCGCACGACGCCGCTGTCGAGATGCAGGATCGGGCCCGCCTTGGGGCCTTCCCATTTGGCCAGCACCTGCCTGGTCACCTTGTCGAGCTTGACGATGGTGCGGTCGTCGATGGCGTAGACATAGCGGTCGGTCACGGCCACGGCCTGGCGCGCCTCGGGCATGTCGAAACGGGCGATGGTCTGCGCGGGAGCGCGCTGTTCCTGCGCCATCACGCTGGGGGCGGCCAGGGCCAGGGCCGCCAGGGTCAGAGCAGCCTGGGTCATGGCGCCCAGGGCGCCGGCCCCTAGGATGCGGGCGGCGGAACGGCGACGGGGCATGGGCAGAGGTCGGGCGATCATGGGGGCTCCTAGGGGGCAGCCTGCTGCCTCCGGGACGGGGTGATAAGGCGCGCTTAGCAAACGACCGTGAAGCTCTCGCGACACCCCGAGGATCACCCATGGGCCGCCCGGCCCGCCCGCCCTTGCCGCCCCCCGGCCCGGGCGCGCGGCCCCTTACCCTAAAGTCGGCGCGACGCCCTGCTTTCGCTTGGCGCGGCATCGCGGTATGACGCGCAAACCGGCGCCAGCCGCGCGGATCGGCGCCGAGGCCCCAATACGACATGGAATCCGCGTGAGGTGTCACCTATGGCGAAGATCAAGGTCGCAAATCCCGTCGTCGAGCTCGACGGCGATGAGATGACGCGGATCATCTGGCAGTACATCAAGGACAAGCTCATCCACCCCTACCTTGATGTCGACCTCGAGTATTACGACCTTTCGGTCGAGAACCGCGACGCGACCAACGATCAGGTCACGATCGACGCGGCCAACGCCATCAAGAAGCACGGCGTGGGCGTGAAGTGCGCCACGATTACTCCGGACGAAGCCCGCGTCAAGGAATTCAACCTCAAGGAAATGTGGAAGTCGCCCAACGGCACCATCCGCAACATCCTCGGCGGCGTGATCTTCCGCGAGCCGATTATCTGCAAGAACGTCCCGCGCCTCGTGCCCGGCTGGACCCAGCCGATCGTGGTCGGCCGCCATGCCTTCGGCGACCAGTACCGCGCCACCGATTTCAAGGTGCCCGGCAAGGGCACGCTCTCCATCTCCTTCGTGGGCGAAGACGGCACGAAGATCGAGAAGGAAGTCTACAAGTTCCCCGGCGCCGGCGTCGCCATGTCCATGTACAACCTGGACGAGTCGATCCGCGATTTCGCTCGCGCCTCGCTGAACTACGGCCTGATGCGGAACTATCCGGTCTACCTCTCCACGAAGAACACCATCCTGAAAGCCTATGACGGGCGCTTCAAGGACATCTTCCAGGAGGTCTATGACGCCGAGTTCAAGGCCGAGTTCGAGAAGCGCAAGATCATCTACGAGCACCGCCTGATCGACGACATGGTCGCCTCGGCGCTCAAGTGGTCCGGCGGCTATGTGTGGGCCTGCAAGAACTATGACGGCGACGTGCAGTCGGACATCGTGGCCCAGGGCTTCGGCTCGCTCGGCCTGATGACCTCCGTGCTGATGACGCCCGATGGCCAGACCGTGGAAGCGGAAGCCGCCCACGGCACGGTGACCCGCCACTATCGCGAGCACCAGAAGGGCAAGGAGACCTCCACCAACTCCATCGCCTCCATCTTCGCCTGGACCCGCGGCCTCGCGCACCGCGCCAAGCTCGACGGCAATGACGAGCTGAAGCGCTTCGCCGACACGCTGGAGAAGGTCTGCGTCGACACGGTGGAAGCCGGCGACATGACCAAGGACCTCGCCCTGCTGGTGGGCGCGGACCAGAAGTGGCTCTCCACCACGGGCTTCCTGGACAAGGTGTCGGACAACCTCGCCAAGGCCCTCGCGGCCTGAGGCCCGTCGCGCGACGCGCCATGGCCCTTCGCGCGCATGAGTGACGTCCACTGAGTGCTCCGGGCGCGCCTGCGCGTCCGTCACCTTCGTGGCCCGCCCGGTCCTCAGGACTGGCGCGGGCCGTCGTCTTCGTTGAGTTCCTCTGTGGTCATGTCGCCCTGCGGCTTCAGCGGATGCATCGTGCCCGCGCCTTGCAGGTCGCGGATGCGCTTGCGGATTTCCGGCCGCCGCGCCATCAGGTCGTCCAGGTGGCGGCCGTCCAGGATCAGCAATTGCGTGCGGCTCAGCACCCGGATGGTACCGCTGCGCACGGTGCGCGAGAGCAGCGCCATCTCGCCGAAGAAATGCCCCTCGCCCAGCCGGACGATGCCGTTCTTCAGCTCCACCTGCACCTCGCCGGACAGGATGAAATACATGGAGTGCGCGGGGTCGCCCCGCCGCGCCAGGATCTCGCCCGGCTGCGCGGTGTGGGCCGAGAGCAGCCGCAGGATCTCGCCGATGCCGCCCGCGTCCAGTTCGGCGAACAGCGGCACCCGCGCCACCATGCCCCAGCTCACCACGAAATCACGCCGCCGGATGACGTCGGCGAAGGACGAGGCGATAATGCCCACGGGCAGCGCCAGCATGACGAGGCCTGAGATCATGGCGGCGGCCGCCACCAGCCGCCCGGCCAAGGTGATCGGCACGGCGTCGCCGTAGCCGACCGTGGTCACCGTCACCACCGCCCACCACGCCGCCAGCGGAATCGAGCCGAACACCTTGGGCTGGACGTCGCGCTCGGCCACGTACATGGCGGAAGCGGCGATCAGCACCACCGCGGAGATGATGCCGAGGCAGGCGAACAGCGCATGGCGTTCGTTGCGCATCGCCTCCACCAGCGAGGACAAGCCCGGCGAATAGCGGGCGAGCTTCATGAAGCGGACGAGACGGAACAGCGCCACCGTCCGCAGGTCGGCGTTGAACATCAGCACGAGGCCGAAGGGAGCCACCGACAGCAGATCGATGATGGCGGCCGGCGTCATCGCATAGCGCATGCGCGCCTGGGACGTGGTGAAGCCGCGAAAGCGCGGGTGTTCCGGCGCCACCCAGAGGCGCAGCACATATTCCACGCAGAAGATGACGAACGATACCAGTTCGAACACGTGCAGTTCGGCGCGGTAGTGCGCGTCCAGTTCCGGCACCGTCTCGATGACCGCCGCAGCTGCGTTGGCGAGGATGAGCAGCACCAGCGCCACATGCACCACCCGCGCGGTGGCGTCCTGCACGGCGTCGCGCTCCAGCACCTCATAGACGCGCTTGCGCCATTGCCGCATCCGTGCCGCGCCGCCCTGCATCTGGCCGCCTCCCCAGGCGCTGATCATACCGCCCTTCCCGCAAGGGGCAGATGCCGGACACACCGGCCGAACGCAAGCCCCGATACACCCGGCGCGGGCTCAGCGGGCCGGGCGGGGCTCCAGGCCCGCCAGCAGCCGCGCCACCAGCCCTTCCACGTAGCCCGCACCCGGCACCGTGTCGCCGAAAAGGATGCGGTACACGATCGGGGCGAGGCAGACATCCACGATCGTATCCAGATCGGGAACAGCTTCCCCCCGCGCCGCAGCCCGGGCGGTCATGACCGCGAACTGCTGCTTGGAGAAGGTGCAGCATTGCGCGGCGCCGAGGGGGCGGTCGATGCTCGCCAGCACGTCGTGGATCAACGCCGCACCGGGCGCGGAGGACATCTCCTCGCGATACTGCTCCAGCCATAGCTCGAGGTCGGAGCGCAGGCTGCCGGTATCGATCGGATCGGTCTCCGGCTTCAGCCGTTCCAGCGCCACGTCGGCCAGCAGTTCCTGCAGGTCGCCCCATCGGCGGTAGATGGTGGACGGGGTCACGCCCGCGCGGGCCGCCACCTGCGGCACGCTCAGTTCGGAGCGGTCGTGCATCGCCAGCAGGTCGCGCACGGCCGCATGCACCGTGGCCTGGACCCGCGCGCTGCGCCCGCCCGGTCGCAGCCCCGGCGTCGCCGCGCCGCGCGGCTCTCCCTTCGGCTTGCCGGCTTCCTTCATTCGTCCTGCCCTCGGTCACGCCGCCCACTAACGCAAATTATTTGCTTTTATCCAGTGAGCGACCTATAGGATCTTAACGCACATTCTTTGCAATAACGTCTGGATGATCCCATGTCGATGTTAGCGGAAGCCAGGCCGCCACAGGCTCCCCCGTGGCGGGCCGGGGCGGCTGTGGCACTCCAGGGCTGCATCCTCGGCACTTTCTTCGCCGCCTCGGCGGCGCCGACGCCGCTCTACCGGCTCTATCAGGAGCAATGGGGCTTCTCGCCGGCCATGCTGACGGTGATCTTCGCCGTCTATGCGCTCAGCCTGCTGGTCGCCCTGCTCACGGTCGGCGCGCTGTCCGATTATGTGGGGCGGCGGCCGGTTATGTGCGCCGCGCTGGTGCTGGAGATCGTCGCCATGCTGCTGTTCGAGCGGGCGGACGGCGTCGGCGACCTGATCGCCGCGCGTCTCGTGCAGGGCTTCGCCACGGGAGCGGCCAGCAGCGTCCTCGGCGCCGCGCTGATCGACAGCAGCCGGCGCCACGGTGCGATCATCAACAGCATCTCGCCGCTGGTCGGCATGGCCGTGGGCGGCATGGGCGCAGCTTTTCTGGCCGCCTACGTCTCCGCCCCGACCCTCGTCATCTACCGCGTCTTCCTGTCCGCCTTCGCGCTCCAGGCGGTGCTGCTATGGGGCACGCGGGAGACCGTGACGCTGCGCTCCGGCGCGCTGGCCTCCCTCTGGCCGCGGGTCGAGGTGCCGCCGGCCGCGCGCACGGCGCTCGTCCGGATCACCCCGCTCAACGTGGCGATCTGGTCCGTGGGCGGGTTCTCATTGTCGCTGATGCCCTCGCTGGTGCGGATGGCCACCGGCATCGCGACGCCGCTGCTCGGAGGCCTCCTGGTCGGCGCGCTGACGCTGCCCGGCGCGGCCGCCGTGCTGCTGCTGCGCCAGCGCTCGGCGCGGACCGCCCGCACGCTCGGTGCGCTGTTCCTGGCCGGCGGCTTCGCGGTGATCCTCGCCGGTGTCCATGCCGGTGCCGCCCAGGTCCTGATTGCGGGCATGATGATCACCGGCATCGGCTTCGGCGGCGGCTTCCTGGGCGCGGTGCGCACCGTGGTGCCGCTGGCGGCGCCGGAGGAACGCGGCGCCCTGCTCTCGGCCTTCTATGTGGAGAGCTATCTCGCCTTGAGCTTGCCGGCCATCGCCGCCGGCCGGCTGGCCGGCGACCTGGGCTTGCAGGCCACCGCCGACGTCTATGGCGCCTTCGTGATCACCCTCGCCGTCATCGGCGTTCTGGCGCAACCCCGCTGAGCCCTTGCGCCGCGTGGTCCGGCGGCAGCGCGGACGAACGCCGGTTCACCGACTTGCGGATGGCGCCCCGCGCTTCCAGCCGCACCATTTCCAGGAGATAGGCCAGCGTGCTGAAGCCATGCCCCCGCGCCAGGCCGGCCAACTCGCCGGCCATGGCCGCGACATAGGCGGCGAAGTCGTCGGGATTGGCTGTCCTATGCTCCGGTTCCGCGCCGCTCATGCCTGATCCCCCGCCCCTCACGTTACATCCTCCGGCATATGATCACCATTACAACTTACCTATGGTTGTATAATGCGAGCGACGCCGTGGATGGTGTCCGGATGCGGGGGATTTGACAGCCCTGCCGTCCAACCCCATGTTGCGGCCGCCGCCAGGGGCCGCGGCGTTCTCAAGAGATTGTTGTCCAATGCAGGTCGTCATCGTCGAATCGCCGGCTAAGGCGAAGACGATCAACAAATATCTGGGTCCAGGCTACGAGGTCATCGCTTCGTACGGGCACATTCGGGATCTCCCGTCCAAGGACGGCTCAGTGGACCCGGAGGCGGACTTCCGCATGCTCTGGGAAGTGGATCCGAAAGCGCAGAAGCGCCTCAACGAGATCGCCAAGGCGGTCAAGGGCGCTGACGGCCTGATCCTCGCCACCGACCCGGATCGCGAAGGCGAGGCCATCTCCTGGCACGTGCTGGAAGTGCTGCGCGAGAAGAAGGCGATCAAGGACCAGAAGGTCGAGCGCGTCGTCTTCAACGCCATCACCAAGCAGGCCGTGCTGGACGCCATGAAGGCGCCGCGCGCCATCGACGTGGCGCTGGTGGATGCCTATCTCGCCCGCCGCGCCCTCGACTATCTGGTCGGCTTCACCCTCTCCCCGGTGCTGTGGCGCAAGCTGCCCGGCGCCCGCTCCGCCGGCCGCGTGCAGTCCGTGGCGCTGCGCCTGGTCTGCGACCGCGAGCGCGAGATCGAGCTGTTCCAGGCCCGCGAATACTGGTCCATCGTCGCCCAGCTGGCGACGCCGCGCGGCGATGCCTTCGAGGCCCGCCTGTCCGGCGCGGACGGCAAGAAGATCACCCGCCTGTCGGTCGGCACGGCCGAGGAGGCCGCCGCGTTCCGCGCCGCGCTCGACAGCGCCGCCTTCAGCGTGCGCGGCGTCGAAGCCAAGCCCATGCGGCGCAACCCGCAGCCGCCCTTCACCACCTCGACCTTGCAGCAGGAAGCCAGCCGCAAGCTCGGCCTCGCCCCCGCCCGCACCATGCAGATCGCCCAGCGCCTCTATGAGGGCGTGGACATCGGCGGCGAGACGGTCGGCCTCATCACCTATATGCGAACCGACGGCGTGGACATGGCCCCGGAGGCCGTGGCCGCAACGCGCGCCGCCATCTCCGCCCAATTCGGCCCGCGCTATCTGCCCGGCGCGCCGCGCAAATACACCACCAAGGCGAAGAATGCGCAGGAGGCCCACGAGGCCATCCGCCCGACCGATCCGACCCGCCGCCCGCGCGACATGGCCCGGCACCTCGATGCCGAGCAGGCTAGGCTCTATGAGCTGATCTGGACCCGCACGGTGGCGAGCCAGATGGAATCGGCCGAGCTGGAGCGCACCACCGCCGACATCATCGCCCGCGCCGCCGGCAAGGAGCTGGAACTCACCGCCACCGGCACCGTGGTCAAGTTCGACGGCTTCCTCACGCTGTATCGCGAAGGCAAGGACGACGAGGACGACGACGAGGAGAGCCGCCGCCTGCCCGCCATGACGGCCGGCGAAAGCCTCGACAAGCGCGAGATCGTCACCGAGCAGCATTTCACCGAGCCGCCGCCGCGCTATTCGGAAGCCTCGCTGGTGAAGCGCATGGAGGAGCTCGGCATCGGCCGCCCCTCCACCTATGCCGCCGTGCTCGCGGTGCTGCGCGACCGCGAATATGTGAAGCTTGAGAAGAAGCGCCTCGTGCCCGAGGACAAGGGCCGGCTGGTCACCGCCTTCCTGCAAAGCTTCTTCAAGAAATACGTCGAATACGACTTCACCGCCGATCTGGAGGAGAAGCTCGACGAGGTGTCGGCGGCCGAGATCGACTGGAAGCAGGTGCTGCGCGATTTCTGGGGCGATTTCTCGCTGGCCGTGGACGCCACCAAGGAGCTGCGCGTCTCCCAGGTGCTGGACGCGCTGGACGAGATCCTCACCGCCCACCTCTTCCCGCCCAAGGAAGACGGCACCGACCCGCGCCTGTGCCCGACCTGCGGCACCGGCCGCCTGTCGCTGAAGATGGGCAAGTTCGGCGCCTTCATCGGCTGCTCCAACTATCCCGAATGCCGCTACACCCGGCCGCTCTCCGGCGATGCCGAGGCGGGCGGCGACGGCGTGCGCAAGCTTGGCGTCGATCCCGAGACCA
Source organism: Azorhizobium doebereinerae UFLA1-100 (assembly GCF_000473085.1). GTDB lineage: Bacteria > Pseudomonadota > Alphaproteobacteria > Rhizobiales > Xanthobacteraceae > Azorhizobium > Azorhizobium doebereinerae. The sequence goes on along the minus strand of NZ_AXBA01000047.1, from coordinate 4,875 downwards.
ATCTCGAGGTCACGCTGCGCGACGGCCGCTTCGGCACCTATCTCCAGCTCGGCGAGGCGGTGGACGGCGAGAAGCCCAAGCGCTCCAGCCTGCCCAAGGGCCTCGCCCCGGCGGACGTGGACCTGGAAAAGGCGCTGGCGCTGCTGGCCCTGCCCCGCCCCATCGGCACCCATCCGGAGGACGGCCAGCCCATCCTCGCCGGCATCGGCCGGTTCGGGCCCTACATCCAGCACGGCAAGGTCTACGCCAATCTGGAGGCGGGCGACGACATCCTCGCCATCGGCCTCAACCGGGCCGTGGTGCTGCTGGCGGAGAAGCAGGCCAAGGGCCGGGGCGGACGCGGCGCGGCGGCGCCCGGACGCACGCTGGGCGACCACCCCACCGAGGGCGGCGCCATCACGGTGCGTGCCGGTCGGTTCGGGCCCTATGTGAACCACGGCAAGATCAACGCCACCCTGCCCAAGGCGCAGGACCCGGACGCGCTGACGCTGGAACAGGCGGTGGTGCTGATCGAGGCCAAGGCGGCGGCCAATCCCAGCGCCCGCAAACCGGCGCGCAAGAGCAGCCCGAGCAAGAGCAGCGCGAGCAAGAGCGCGGCGGACGGCGGCACCGAGAAGAAGGCACCGGCCAAGAAGGCGGCGGCGAAGAAGGCCCCTGCCAAAAAGGCCGCCGCCAAGAAGGCGCCGGCCAAGACCGCCAAGGCCGCGGGCGAAGGCTGACCGGGACGGAACGGCGGGCGGCGGCTACTCGGCCGCCCCCGCCACCACGTCCTCGCCGGCGGTGTCCTCGGCATTCTTGCGCACGCTGGTGCGCAGCGGCCGCTGCTCCATGCTCAGCAAGGCGATGAGGCCGACCGAAAGGCTGGCGGCGGCGCAGCCATAGACCAGCCGGAAGGCATGGACGAGGCCGTCGGCGTCCGCGCCGGCCACCAGCCGCGTGACGTCGCCCTGCCCCGGCATGATGCCCAGCGCCGCCATCAGCACCGCGCCGAACGCCGCCACCAGCACTGCCGAGCCGAGCGAGCGGAAGAAGTTCATGGCGCCCGTGGCCGTGCCCAGCTGGTGCGGCGCGACGGCATTCTGGATCGACACCGTCGTCACGGGCAGCAGGCAGCCCATGCCGGTGCCGACGCAGCCCAGGATCACCGCCATCAGCGGCAGCGGCATGAGCGCGGGGCCGAGCGCCAGCACCAGCAGCCCGGAGATCGATGTGCTGAGGCCGGCGATGGCGATGCGCTTGTAGTGGGTGAGCCGGGCCAGCGCCTGGCCGGCGATATAGGAGCCCAGCACCACGCCGCCCATGAGCGGGATCAGGCCGAGCCCGGACTGGCTGGCGGTGAGGTGGCGCACCGCCTCGAAATAGAGCGGCACGTTGATGGACAGCGCGATCAGCGTGCCCATGGTGAGCAGCGCCGCCACCGTGCCCCGCGCCACGATGGGGTGAAGCAGGATGGACAGCGGCAGGAACGGCTGCTCGGCGGTGGCGATGCGCCACACGAACAGGCCGGCGAAGATGGCCGAGGCGGCGCCCAGCGACAGGATCTCCGGATCGTCCCAATGGTAGCGCACGCCACCCCAGGTCAGCATCAGCAGCAGCGCCGAGGTGGCGATCATCATCAGCAGCGCGCCGATGACGTCCACCTTGGCCTTGCGGTCATGGCGCGGCAGGCGGCGGAGCTGGCGATCGGTCATCAGGAAGGCGGCAAGGCCCAGCGGCAGGTTGATCCAGAAGATCATGGACCAGTGCAGGTGCTCGGCCATCACGCCGCCCAGCACCGGTCCGCCGATGCTGCTGGCCATGAACACGCTGGAAATATAGCCCTGGTAGCGCCCCCGTTCGCGCGGCGAGACGACGTCGGCGATGATGGTCTGGGCCAGCGAGATGAGACCGCCGCCGCCCAGCCCCTGGAGGCCCCGCGCCAGGATCAGCGCCAGCATGCTGGGCGCCAGCGCGCAGGCCAGCGAGCCGATGGAGAACACGCAGATGGCGCACAGCATCATGGCCCGCCGGCCGTGCACGTCGCTGAGCTTGCCGTAGAGCGGTGTCACAGCCGTGGACGTGATGAGATAGGCCGTGACAACCCAGGACAGGTTCTCGAAATCGTGCAGCTCCGCGCCGATGGTGGGCATGGCGGTGGCGACGATGGTCTGGTGTGACACGCAGGATCAGATGTCATCCAGGGGCACAGCCGGGATTAGGCGGGATTTGCCGGGAATGAACGGGAAAGCCTTGCGGTGACGGAGCTGGCTGCGCTGCTGGCCGCCGATGGCACCTTTCGTCGCCGCGCAAGATCGAATGGCACCGCGACGCGCTTCGTCGGTTCGCGCAAGATCGAATGTCACCCGCTTACGTCCTATGTCGTCACTCCCCGACGAGACATATCCCCACACCGATTGCGAGTGCCGCCCCGCCGGCTGGCCGGCAAACCGTTGAAGCTTGAACTTAGCCGCAACCGGAAGGTGGCGGATAAAAAAATTGCTTGCATATCAGGGCTTTAGCGGCAGCCAGACGCAAGCATGGAATGAGCGATTTCCAACACAGCGTCAACGATGACGCCGAAAATGGCCCTCTTCACGACCCTTAGGCCGAGCGTTTACCGGTGCCTGGCTCGTCCGCGGCAGAGCGCAAATCAGCCCGCAATTGCCTCACCACCAGCTTGATCATCGCCAGCCGTTCCAGCGCATCGTCCGTGGCGGATGCGATCTCGGAATATTTTCGGGCGCTGAGGCGCCCGAGGTCGACGGGTGAAAGAGCTACCTTTTCATCCTTGTAGAGGCGGACGATCGCATCGGTTACCCGGCCCATCAGTTCGTCGTCGACATGGACCCCATCGTCGACCTGTCTCACGTCCGGCTTTTCCTCGCCGGTCGTGAGCCAATCTAGGGTGAGGCCCGCGGAAGCCACCAGCTTAGCGACGGCGACGAACGGCGCCTTGGACTTCCCGTCACGCCACCGCCCGACCTGTTCTGCCGTGACACCGACCAGATCCCCGCATTTTTTCAGGCCGCCGAGCCGAGAAATTACGAGCTTGAAGCGCGCTTCAACCTGAGGCGGCCAACCTGAAACATCGCCCTCGTCGCTTTCAAGCCGCTGCATCCTGAACAACTCATTGAATTTCAATGAGAATGGCGAAACTCGCAAAAATACAGGTCGGCCACAGGCTGAAAGCCCGCTTTTTTGTTGCCTACCACGCAAAAATGCGGGATCGTCACCTCACGAATCGCGATCACGGTTCGAGACCCGAAAAAAGCCGCTCCCTGCCAGGACCGGCTTCCCCGGAGGACGGTATGCGGCGCAAGCGTTGGGGCCGGCACGAAATACGAGCCGAGGTGATAAGGCGGCGTTCGACACTAACGCGTGTCGCTACCGATGCGGGCCTGGAACCCTCCGCCTGCCGCGTGGCCTTGTGCCGCCGCAACTTGAAAGGGGAACGCGCCCTCGCTGCCTTCCTCGGCGTCGATGTCTCGTTGCTCTGGCCTGAGCGCTATCCGGGCACGACGTCCATGGACAAAGATAGCCCCGAGGCAGGTGCTCCCACCAGCCAAATCGCGATGCGCGACGTGGACATGGGAGCAGCGGCATGAGCCCCAGGCTGTCTGTGCCCAAGCCGCGCGCTGACATCGCGCTGCATCCCATGGACCGGGAGATCCGGCGGCTGGCTCAGATCCGCACGGAAAGCCTGCACGTCATGATGGGGCTCGCAACCGTCATCCTCGGCGCGCACCTGCTCGCCATCGTCCTGCTGGTCTGCCTATGAGCGCGAGCTTCACCCGGCAGGGAGGCGTGTGAAATGGCGCGCGCGCCGGATCGCAATACGCTGGACCTGTTCCGCGATTGGGAGCCGCCCCGGATTGCGGTCGGCCCCAACTGTGAAGAGACGAGAGGCCCGCTCGATCTGGTCATCACCCGATTGATCAGCACCGCCATCAAGAAATCTGAGCGCAGCCGCGAAGACATTGCGCAGCATGTGAGTGCCTACCTCGGTCGGCCGGTGAGCAAGGATACTCTTGATGCGTGGGCGAGCCCGGCAAAGGCCAACAACCGCATTCCTCTGGACGCTTTCGTCGCGCTGATCGATGCGACGGGTGATCACGATCTCCTGGGGTGGCTCCCCGCCCAGCATGGCTATGTGGTTGTTCCCGCGCGCTACGCGGACCTGATCGAGCTGCACCTCCTGGAAGAACGTGAGGCCGAGATCGCGCGCCGTAAGGCTGCGGTTCAGGCCCGCTATCGTGGGGGGCGGCCGTGAGCGAGATTTGGAAGACGCCGGCCGAATGGGCCGCTGACAACCTACCCGGCCTGCCCAGCACGGCACAGGGCATCACGCTGAGAGCCAAAAAAGCTGCGTGGCATTCGCGTCCCCGGCAAGCCTCCGGCGGTGGCCGCGAATATCCGCTCTCAGCCCTGCCCACCGCGGCCCGTGCCGCCTATGTCGCCCGTCACCTCCGGGCCCTGGACGTGCCGCTGGAGGTGGCGAAGGCTGCCGCCAGCGAGCCCGAGGCCGAGCTGGCCAGCGCCACCGCGCTGGATCAGCGGGATGGGCGCCTCGCCATCCTGGCGGCGGTGGATGATTTCGCTGCCGCCGCCGGCATCGGCCGCAAGCGGGCGGATGCGCTGTTCTGCGCCGCCTATGCGGCCGGTGCCGTCGAGGTGACGCCCTGGGTGCGCGAAGCGGTGAAGTCCGTCACGCCGCGCACGCTCGCCCGCTGGCGGGCGGTGAAGGCGGCNGGCACCACCCATCGCCTCGCCGTGGACAAGGGTGCCGCCCGCCGCGGCAAGGGCGTGCTGGAGATCGCCAATACGGGCGACGTGAAAGTGTTCTGCCTCGCGCTGCTCTCCCGCAACCCGCTGTTCACGGCGGACCATGTGCGCGAC
>NZ_AXBA01000046.1 GCF_000473085.1 Azorhizobium doebereinerae UFLA1-100 | reverse complement strand
AGAAGCCTGATCGCCGATCGGGGCTACGACAGTGCCTGGTTCCGCGAGGCACTGGCCTCCAGGGGCATCAATCCCTGCATTCCTTCATCGCGGAGCCGCAAGCAGCCCTTCCTCTATGACAAATCCCTCTACCGGCAGCGGCACAAGGTCGAGAACCTGTTCGCCAAGCTCAAGGACTGGAGGCGCATCGCCACGCGATACGACCGATGCGCCCACACCTTCTTCTCTGCCATATGCATCGCAGCAGTCGTCATCTTCTGGCTGTGATCAATGAGTCCTGAGCCTAGCCGCACCCACATTGGGTGCAGGCTGGCTCAACATTGGGAAATCCCAATCTGACGCTGCGCCGCGCGCATCGGGCCGCCGGCGCTGCCGGGAGGCGCCAACATGAAATGCAATTCATGCTGGCGCGAACTGCGGCCCATGGCCTCGCTCGCATGATGAGGAAGCAGGGTACCCGCTTTACCCGCCATCAGCCCCGATGCGCTGACGCAGCTCTGCCGATCTTCCAGCCGGAAGATGAGCCTGCCGACGCCATCGGGGCCTGACTGTCTCGCCTCGCACCTGCCATCGCCCCGATGGACAGCCGATGCTCCAGGATCTGAAAGGTTGCCTTCGTGGACCCCATGTCACAGCGCCCCTCCGACGAAACAGGCTCCGGGGCGGCCCATGCGCGCCACGCGGGCAAAGGGCGGAGGTGGATGCTGCTGAGCGCGGCCACGGTGGCCGCCTGCGCTACCGCCTTCTACATGCTGCACGCAGCCCAGGCCCCGACCCATCAGGCCACGGCGCTCGCCCCCATTCCGGTGACCGCCACCAAGGCCACGATGCAGACACTGCCGATCCTGCAGGCGGGCCTCGGCACGGTGACGCCGCTGAACCAGGTGGATGTGAAGGTCCGCGTGGACGGACAAGTGCAGAAGATCGCCTTCCAGGAAGGGCAGGACGTCGGCAAGGGCGACCTGCTCGCCGAGGTGGACCCCAGGCCATATCGGGCCACCCTCGCGGGGGCACAGGCCACGCTTCAGAAGGACCAGGCGCAACTGGCCAACGCCCAGGTCGAGGAAACCCGCGCCCAGCAGCTCAACACCAAGGGCTTCGGCACCACCCAGGCGGCCGACAACGCCAAGGCGCAGGTCGCCGTGCTGCAGGCCACCATCCTCGCCGACCAGGCGTCGGTGGACACCGCCAAGCTCAATCTCGGCTATGCCAGGATCGTCGCGCCCATCTCGGGCCGCGCCGGCCTCAAGCAGATCAACGAGGGCGCGATCGTCCATCCAGGCGACAATAGCGGCCTTGTAACCATCACCCAGATCGAGCCGATCGCCGTGCAGTTCGCGGTGCCGCAGGACAATCTGCCGGATCTTCTCGCGGGCCAGAAAAAGGCCCCTCTGGACGTCTCGGTGGATAGCCGCGACGGCAGCCAGCACCTCGCCGACGGCAAGCTCACCGTAATCGACAGCCAGGTGGACAGCACCACCGGCATGGTCAAGCTCAAGGCGGAGTTCTCCAATGCCAACCACGCTTTGTGGCCGGGTCAGCTCGTCACCGCCCGTGTCCATGTGCGGGATGAGACTAACGTGGTGACAGTGCCCTCCATCGCCATCCAGAACGGCCAAAAGGGCCAGTATGTCTTCCGTGTGAAGCCCGATGGCACGGTCGATATCCTCGATGTCACGATGGGGCCGACCGTGGGTGAGCTGACCGCCATCAAGAGCGGCCTGAAGGACGGCGAGGACATCGTCCTGTCCGGCCAGTCGCGGCTGACGCGCGGCACCAGGGTGGCCGCCAAGCAGGCGGAGCAGACGCCCCAGCACGTGGCCGAGGAGGCACGCTGATGAGCGAGCTCTTCATCCGCCGCCGCATCGGCACTTGCCTGCTCGCCATAGGCCTGGTCCTGCTCGGGATCGTCGCCTATTTCCAGTTGCCCGTTGCGCCGCTGCCGCAAGTGGATTTCCCGACCATCCAGATCTCCGCCAGCCTGCCCGGCGCCAGCGCCGAGACCATGGCCACATCCGTCGCGACGCCACTGGAGAACTCGCTCGCCACCAATGTGCCGGGCGTCGCCCAGATGACCTCGGTCAGTTCCTCAGGCCGCGCCACCATCATCCTGCAGTTCGACCTGAACCGCGACATCAACGCCGCGTCCCAGGACGTGCAGATCGCCATTTCGGCGGCCTCCGGAGCGCTGCCGAAGAACCTGCCCAACCCGCCGACCTTCCATAAGGTGAACCCGGCCGAGGCGGTTCTGCTCACGCTGTCGCTCAGTTCCGACCGCGTGCCGACGCCGGAGGTCGATCATTACGCCGAGGATGTCATCGCGCAGCAGATCTCGCAGATGTCCGGCGTCGGTCTGGTCGATTTTCACGGCCCGCAGCGCCCCTCCGTCCGCATCCGGCTCGACCCGGACAAGATCGCGGCGCGCGGCCTGACGCTGGAGGACGTCCGCACCGTCATTGGTGAGCAGACCGTCAACGCTCCCAAGGGCCAGCTCAGCGACGCCAACCGCACCATCGTCCTGGATGCCACCGACCAGCTCATCGACGCGCCCGCCTACAAGAACATGGTGGTGGCCTATCGCAATGGCGCGCCCATCCTGCTGAGCGACCTCGGCACCGTGATCACCGCGCCCGAGGACAATCACCAGGCCGCCTGGCTGCAGGGCAAGCGGGCGGTGATGATCGACATCCACAAGCAGGCAGGGGCGAACGTCCTCCAGACCATCCAGGCCATCAAGGCGCGAATCCCCGAATTCCAGGCCGGTCTTCCGGCGGGCATCAAGCTTGAAGTGGTCGGTGACCGCACGCAGATCATCCAGGCCTCGGTGGACGACGTTGAGTTCACTATGCTCATCACCATCGCTCTGGTCGTGAGCGTCATTTTCATCTTCCTGCGCAACCTGTGGGCAACCATCATACCCAGCATCACCATCCCGCTGTCGCTGCTCGGTACCTTCTGCGTGATGTATGCGCTGGGCTACAGCCTGGACAATCTCTCGCTCATGGGCCTGACGATCGCCGTCGGCTTCGTGGTGGACGACGCCATCGTCGTGATCGAGAACGTGATCCGTCATCTGGAGATGGGGAAGTCGAAGCTGCAGGCGGCGATCGACGGCGCGCGGGAGGTGAACTTCACTATCATCTCCATGACCATATCGCTCATCGCGGTGTTCATTCCGCTGCTGCTGATGGGCGGTATCGTCGGTCGCCTGTTCCGCGAGTTCGCGGTCACGGTGAGCATCGCCATCCTGATGTCGGGCCTGATCTCGCTGACCGTCACGCCGATGATGTGCGCCTGGCTGATCTCGCACGATCATGACGCCGAGCACGGCCGCCTCTACCACTGGTCAGAGCGCGCCTTCGAGGCCGTTACCGCCGGCTATGCCCGCTGCCTCGACGTGGTGCTGTCCTATCGCAAGCTGACCCTGCTCGTGACCGTCGCCACCATCGTCCTGACGGGTTATCTCTACGTGGTGACGCCCAAGGGTTTCCTGCCACTCCAGGACACCGGCTTCATCGTCGGGCAGGCGCGGGCCGCGACCGATATCTCGTTCGAGCTGATGTCCACCAAGATGCAGCAGCTGGGAGCGATCGCAGATAAGGATCCCGCGGTGTTCAACGTGGCCTACTGGATCAATCCGAGCCCTTCCGCCAGTGTCGGCCAGATCCAGATCAACCTGAAGCCGTTCAGCGAACGGACCGACACGGCCTTCCAGGTCATGGATCGGATCAAGCAGGCCACCGCCAACATGGAGGGGCTGCAGCTCAACATGCAGATCCGCCAGGATATCCAGGTGGGCGGCCGCAGCGCCGCGGCAGCCTATCAGTACACGCTCCAGAGTTCCGATCCCGCCGAACTGGACACGTGGGCGACCGCCATGTCGGGCGCCATGGCCAAGCTGCCGGGCATCCTCGACGTATCGTCGGACCGGCAGAAGCCCGCGACGAGCGCAACGCTGGACATCGACAGGCCGACCGCTGCTCGCCTCGGCGTGTCGGTGCAGGATATCGACAACACGCTCTATGACGCCTTCGGCCAGCGGCAGGTGGCCACCCTGTTCACGCAGGTCAACCAGTACCATGTGGTCATGGAGCTCGATCCCCGCTTCCAGCTCAACACCGATGCGCTGAAGCACCTCTATGTGAAGTCATCGACCACCAACAAGCTGCTGCCCCTCAGCATGGTGGCGAGCGTGCGCACTGGCGTGCTGCCGGTGACCGTCAATCACCAGAGCGCCATGCCCGCCGTCACCCTCTCCTTCAACCTCGGGCCGGGATACGCACTCAGTGATGCCGTGGCCGAGATCCAGAAGGCCCAAGTCGATCTCGGCATGCCGGTCAATGTCACCGGCACGTTCCAGGGCACGGCGCAAGCCTTCCAGTCGTCCCTCGCCAGCCAGCCCTGGCTGATCCTGGCGGCGGTGATCGCCGTCTATATCGTGCTGGGCGTGCTCTATGAGAGCGCGATCCACCCGCTGACCATCATCTCCACCTTGCCTTCCGCAGGCATCGGCGCCCTTCTTGCGCTGCTGATCAGCGGCCAGGATCTCTCCATCATGGGCATGATCGGCATCATCCTTCTGATCGGCATCGTGAAGAAGAACGCCATCATGATGATCGACTTCGCGCTGGAGGCGGAACGCGAGCGGGGGCTCAGCTCTCTGGAATCCATCCGCGAGGCCTGCCTGCTGCGTTTCAGGCCGATCATGATGACCACCCTTGCCGCCCTGCTCGGCGCCCTGCCCCTCGCACTCGGCCATGGGCCAGGCGCGGAGCTACGTGTGCCGCTCGGCATCGCTATCGTTGGCGGCCTGGTCATCTCGCAGGTGCTGACCCTGTTCACCACACCAGTGGTCTATCTGGCCTTCGATCGTTTCGTGAAGCGTCCGACGCCCGAGCAACAGGCTCCTGCCGTGCCGCACCCCGCCGAATAGATGACCGGCCACCACTGAAGCCGGAAGGTCATTTTCCCGCCCACGCACACATGCCCCTTTCGGAGAGTGCCGATGCCCGGCAACCGGCTCGCCTACGTCGTACGTGCCGTACGAAAAGCAATCCCCACTGCGCTCCTGCTGAGTCTATGCATAGGGGGCTACTTCACGATCCTTCAACTGACAGGCAACTTCCATCCCGTGGTGCCGCGGGAGCTTTATCGCTCGGCTCAGCTCTCGGCGGAAGCACTGGCACGGTATCAGATCAAATACGGCATCCGCACCGTCGTGAACCTGCGCGGAGCCAATCCCGGCAGGGATTGGTACGATGCCGAGATGACAGCATCTGAACGGATGGGTATGAGACATATCGACTTCCGGATGTCCGCCAGCCGCGAACTCTCAAGCTCCGAGGCCCGCGCTCTGGTCGAGACATTCAGGTACGCACCCAAACCGATCCTGGTGCATTGTCAGGCGGGAGCGGATCGCAGCGGCCTTGCGGCCGCCCTCTATCTCGGCGCCGTCACCCGCCGAGGGCGGGCAGCCTCGGAAGGCCAGCTATCGTTGGCCTATGGACACATTTCCTTGCCCTGGCTCAGCGCCTACGCCATGGACCGGACGCTGGAAGCCCTCCGCCCCTGGGAGTAATGGCTGCGCGAGGTTCGAACCGCCCCGGCTTCACCGAGTCGTTCAACGGCAAGTTCCGGGCGGAGTGCCTGAACGCTCACTGGTTCATGAGCCTTGACGACACCCGGTCGAAAATGGAGGCTTGGCCTAAAGATTACAATGAGGTACGGCGCACACAGCGCGATCGGCAACAAGCCGCCGATCGCGCTCATGAGGGCTCTCCGGCGCCCCCGCCGGCATGAGCCATAACCCCGGAATTTTCCGGTTCCGGATGGCATAAAGACGGGGAGCAGGCCAACGTAAGGCGCTCGATCGGATTTAGTTGTCGAGCGTTAGGGGCGAGCAATTGCATCCTAATCCCTTAGATGGCTGACATGAACGTCTCCGAGGGGCTTGATGGGGCGGCGATACCGTCCGCAATTGCGATCGATTTGCCCGACATGTCCCTCTCCCACGGTGCGCCCGCGGATTTAGCTTGGACCCGCGGCTTTCAGCCAATTCGGCGTGTGCACCCCAGTTGTATCCTGACGAATGTCGCCGTGCCCGAGCGCCGGCAGCGCCCCGTCTCCCCCCTCACTCCACCGTGACGGACTTCGCCAGGTTGCGCGGCTGGTCCACGTCGGTGCCCATGATCACCGCCGTGTGGTAGGCGATGAGCTGCACCGGGATGGAATAGACCAGCGGCGCGACGGTGGCCGACATCTCCGGCAGGATCAGCTTCTGCATCGCCGCCACATGCGCCAGCTCCGCCCCCTTGGGGTCGGTGACGAGGATGATGCGGCCGCCGCGCGCCGCCACCTCCTCCATGTTCGACACCGTCTTGTCGAACACCCGGTCGTAGGGGGCGATCACCACCACCGGCATCTTCTCGTCGATCAGCGCGATGGGGCCGTGCTTCAGCTCGCCGGCGGCATAGCCCTCCGCATGGATGTAGCTGATCTCCTTCAGCTTCAGCGCGCCTTCCAGGGCCAGGGGATAATTGGTGCCCCGGCCGAGATAGAGCACGTCCTGCGCCTTGGACAGCGAACGGGCGAGCAGCTCGATCTCGGGGGAGAGCTTCAGCGCCTCGGTCATCAGGCGCGGCACCTCGATGAGCGCGCGCACCAGCCTGTGCTCGTCCTCCTGCGACAGCACGCCCTTGGCCCGGCCGGTGGCGACCGCGAAACTGGCCAGCGTCGCCAACTGGCAGGTGAAGGCCTTGGTGGAGGCCACCCCGATCTCGACCCCGGCCAGGATCGGCAGCACCAGGTCCGCCTCCCGCGCGATGGTGGAGGTGGGCACGTTGACCACCGCCACCACCTTCTGGCCCTGCTCCTTGGCATAGCGCAGGGAGGCCAGCGTGTCGGCGGTCTCACCCGACTGCGAGATGACGATGGTGATGCCGCCCTTCGGCAGCGGGGTCTCGCGATAGCGGAACTCGGAGGCGATATCGATGCTGACCGGGATGCGGGCGAAGCGCTCGAACCAGTACTCCGCCACCGCCCCCGCATAAAGCGCGGTGCCGCAGGCGGTGATCGAGATGTTGGCCACCTCCGCAAGATCGAACGGCAGGTCCGGCAGGGTCACCGTCTCCGCGCCGAGATCGAGATAATGGCCGAAGGTGTGGCCGATGGCTTCGGGCTGCTCGTAGATCTCCTTCGCCATGAAATGGCGGTGGTTGCCCTTGTCCACCATCAGCGCGGCGGCCGGCACCTTGATGACCGGCCGCGTGACCACGGCGCCGTCCACGTCGCGGATCTCGACGCCCTCGCGGGTGAGGATGGCCCAGTCGCCCTCCTCCAGATAGACGATCTCGTCGGTGAACTCGCCGAGCGCGATGGCGTCCGAGCCGAGATAGGTGCTGCCGGTGCCGAGGCCGATGGCCAGCGGCGAGCCCTTGCGGGCGGCGATCAGCAGATCGTCCTCGCCGTCGAACAGGAAGGCCAGCGCGAAGGCGCCCTTCAGGCGCGGCAGCACCGCGCCCACCGCCTCGGCGGGGGTGCGGCCGGCGCGCAGCTCGCGGTCCACCAGCAGCGCCACCACCTCGGTGTCGGTCTCGCTGAGGAAGTGGGCGCCGCCGGCGATCAATTCCTCCTTCAACTCGCGGAAATTCTCGATGATGCCGTTGTGCACCACCGCCACCTTCTTGCCCGAATGGGGATGGGCGTTGCGCTCGGTCGGCTTACCGTGGGTGGCCCAGCGGGTGTGGCCGATGGCGCTGTGGCCCTTGAGGGGATGGCGGGCGAGCTTCTGGTCGAGGTTGCGCAGCTTGCCCTCGGCCCGGCAGATGGCCAGGTGCCCGTTCTCCAGCGTGGCGATGCCGGCCGAATCGTAGCCGCGATATTCCAGGCGCTTCAGGGCGTCGATGACGTCCTCCGCCACGGGGCCCTTTCCGAGAATTCCGACGATGCCGCACATGAGGGATAGAACTCCACAAGGGTCACGCTGCACGCCCGGGGACGCGCGCCAAAGACGTTTCACTCAAAGACGGGTGAAATAAGGACCGCGCATCCGTCTGTTCTGCGCAGGGTTAGGAAATCGTTCAGCATTCCGCCCCGTGCCTCCGGAGCGGACCACACAAGCTCTAGCCTGCTTCGGCGCGAAAAGCGGAATCACTTCGTTTTTCCGATCCTCACACCTTCGGCCTTCTCTTCCGCGCAGCCTCCGCCGCGCGGCGTCCGCCGATCCCCGCGCCTGCGGCTTCCGCCGATCCTCAGGCCTGCGGCTTACGCCGATGCTCAGGCTTGCGGCTTACGCCGCTTGGCCCGCAGTTCCGCCGCCCAGCCCGCCTTCACCGCCTGCCGGCCGCGGCCCAGCGCCAGCGCGTCGTCGGGCACGTCGTCGGTGATGACCGAGCCGGACCCGATATAGGCACCCGCGCCGATGCGCACAGGGGCCACCAGCGAGGAATTCGTGCCGATGAAGGCCCCGGCGCCGATCTCGGTGCGATGCTTGGAATAGCCGTCGTAATTGCAGGTGATGGTGCCCGCGCCGATGTTGGCGCCGGCCCCCACATGGGCATCGCCCACATAGGACAAATGGTTCACCTTCGCCCCCGCATCGATCTGCGCCGCCTTGGTCTCGACGAAATTGCCGATGCGCACCCCCGCCCCGAGCCGGGTGCCCGGCCGCAGCCGCGCATAGGGGCCGATGGACACGCCGCGCTCCAGATACGCGCCCTCCAGATGGCTGAAGGCGTGGATCACCACGTCGTCCTCCACGCTGACGCCGGGGCCGAACACCACGTTGGGCTCGATGATCACGTCCCGGCCGAGCCGGGTATCGGCGCTCAGGAACACCGTCTCCGGCGCGACCAGCGTGGCGCCGCCGGCCATGGCGGCGCGGCGCAGGCGCGCCTGGAGGATGGCTTCCGCCTCGGCGAGCTGGAGACGGCTGTTGACGCCGGCCACCTCGTCCACCTCCGCCTCGGCGGCGACGGCGGAAAGGCCGGCGGCGCGGGCGATCTCCACCGCGTCGGTCAGATAATACTCGCCCTTGGCATTGGCGTTGCCGATGGCCGAGAGCAGTTCCAGCGCCTTGTCGCCGCGCAGGGCCATGACGCCGGCGTTGCAAAAATCGACGGCGCGCTCGTCGGCGGTCGCATCCTTCTCCTCGCGGATGGCGACGAGGTCGTCGCCCTTCGTGAGCAGCCGGCCGTAGCCGGTGGGGTCGACGGGGCGGAAGCCCAGCACCGCGACGCCGGCCCCGGCCGCCAGCGGCGCGCGCAGGCGGGCGAGGGTTTCCGGCGTCAGCAGCGGCGTGTCCGCATAGAGCACCAGCACATCGTCCACCGGCGTCCCGAGCGCGGCGCGGGCGGCGAGCACCGCATGGGCGGTGCCCAGGCGCTCGCGCTGCACGAACACCTCCGCGTCCGGCCGCACCCGGAGGACTTCGGCGGCCACGTCCTCGCGGTCCGGCCCGACCACGACGGCGACGCGCGTGGCCCCGGCCGCGCGGGTCGTCTCCAGCACGTGGTGGAGCATGGAGCGGCCGGCGATCGCGTGCAGCACTTTGGGCAGGCGCGAGGCCATGCGCGTGCCCTCGCCCGCCGCCAGGACCACCACCAGAAGGCTGCGCTCGGTCATCGGCATATCCTTTCCCGCATCATGCCGCTTCCATAGAGCGCCGTCCGCGCGGATGAAAGCGCCAGCGGCGCCGCGCGCGGCAAATCACCCGGAAGCCGGCTGGACAGGGCCGGACGACACGGCCGGAAAGGCCGGCGCGAGCCGGCGTCAGGGCTGGCGGGAGAACATGCGGCGGCGCTGGGCGCGCGTGAGCTGCGGCGGCGGGGAGCCCAGATCATAGGCCACCGCCAGCGTCACATGCTCGCGGTCGCGCATGTCCGGCGGCAGCGGCGGCAGGGGCGAGACCCGCATCACGAGGCGGACGGCGTTGCGGTCCAGAGCCTCCTGGCCGGAGCTCTTGGCCAGGTTCGAGGCGGTGACCGTGCCGTCGCGGCGAACGGTGACGGCGACCTGCACCTCATACTTGCCGGTGAGGTCGGCCGTCTCCGGCGGCAGGTTGTTCAGATGGGCCAGCGACGACCAGGCCGCCTTTACCCATTCCGTCCTGTTCTGGGGGGCCGCCTGGTTCTGAGGGACCGTCTGGTTCTGGGGGACCGTCTGCGCCAGGGCGGCGCCGGAGAGGAGCATGCAGGCCAGTGTTACGCAAACCCGGAGCGAGCGGAACATCGCTACGCCTTCTAAATGAGGTCAATCAAAAAGCGGTGGATCGAGAGTTCGCGGATAATGGCGATATTGACGGCAGGCGCAATGCCCGTGGCGCCGCAGGCGAACCGGGTGGTTCCCCGGTGCCGCCAAAGCTTGTCCGTGGCCCGGCGCCGGGCCATCGGACGCCGTGCGTCACCGCGCTTTTTGGACCGGCGCCGCCTTGGGCGTTGTCAGCCCGCCTTGGCAATGCCATGTGGTCGTTCCAGCTTGCACGCCATCCCAAGGGCACCAGGACCCCGCCATGACCGACCGCAGCTTCCGCCCGAGCCCCAGCGCCATGAACTGGCTCATCACCGCCACCTTCCTGGCGACGGGATGGGCCATGTACATGCGCTACATGGTGATCGAGCCGTCGGTGGTGGGTCTCGCCTGCGAGGCGGGCCTCGGGACCTTCCAGTGCCACGCCCGCAAGGTGGTCATCGCCTTGTTCGGCTACAGCGTGTTCGGCGGCATCGCGCTGGCGGCGGCGCTGTTGCAGCTCTGGCGCCCGTGGGTGGTGACGCTCGGCGTGGCCCTGGCCTTCGCCGGCATCGGCCTCGTCCTGTATAACAATGTCGCATCCGCCGTGGCGGCGATGCTCATCATCCTCTCGTTCGCGCGCCCCGCACCCGCCACAGCGTGAAGGCCAGGACGAGGCAGATCAGCCCGAACCACAGGGCCTGCCAGTTCCGCAGCGTCTCGTTGAGCGGGATGTAGAGGCCCGCCAGCACGAGGCCGAAGCAGCCGAAATCCTCCGCCAGGCCCGCCCCTTCCCCGTCCGGCCGCCGCAGCGCCGCCAGCACCGCCACCGCCACCGCGATGGGGGTCAGCGGAAAGTAGGGGAAATCCTTGTAGCGCGGGTCGAACACCAGTTCGAACGCCACCTCGCCGATGGCCAGCAGGGCCAGCGCCAGAACCACGCCGGTGGCGATGGCGAGCGGCGTCGCGGTGCGTCGCCGCGCGCCATCGAGCGCCAGCGACAGGCTGGGCAGGCGCAGCCCGGCGCCGATGGCGGCGGGAATGACCAGCAAAGCGGCGATGGCCACGCCGACAAAGGCGCCGTTGCGCGTCCAGCCGAGCACGCCGAGGCTCTCCAGCGGCAGCGCGGACAACGCCCCGCCGAGCGTGCCGCCGCCGGCGAGGGCGATCAGCGCGACGCCGAGCCAGTCCCGCGCCGGCACCGGCTCNGCCCGCCGGCGGGCGCCCCACAGCGCGGCGCCGAAAGCGGCGAGCACGGTCACCACGCCGAGCGCGGCATGGGCGGCCCAGTTGGGATGGTTCGTCACTCCCTGACCCCAGGCGAATTTCGGCAGCCGGGTGCCGGCGTCGATCAGGCCCCAGTGGCCGCCCACCGTGCCCTCGTTGGCCCGCTTCCAGGGCTGGTCGAACGCCTCGATGACGTTGACCCGGTAGCCCTTCTCCTTGGCGAGACGCATCAGGTCGTGCATCACCTGCGCCTGATCGGCGGGGGACGGCAGCGCGCCCTCGCGCATGCGGCCCGCGCTCGGCCAGCCGGTCTCGCCGATCAGGATCTCCTTGCCGGGAAACTCGTCCGCCATCTGCTGGCGGATCTGGTCCACATGGCGGCCGGATTCCTTGGCGGAGACCGGCAGGTCCTCCCAATAGGGCAGGATGTGGATGGTGATGAAGTCCACGTCATTGGCCAGAGCCTTGGCCCGCGACCAGAATTCCCACACGTCCGCATAGGTGACCTTCACCGGCCCGACGCGGGACTTGACGTCGCGCAGCACGGCGGAGATGTCGGCGGCGGACATCTCGCCGCGCAGCATCACCTCGTTGCCCACCACCACCGCCTTGATCACGTCGGGGTTCTCCCGGGCGAGGCGCACGCCGGTCTCGATCTCGATCCTGTTCTTCTGCGGCTCGCCGCCGAGCCAGATGCCCTGGAGCACGGTGAGGCCGTGCTTGCGGGCGAGCGGGGCCACCTTGTCGAGGCCCATCTCCACCGAATAGGTGCGCACGCAATCGGTGATCTTGGCGAGCTGGGCGAAATCCTCGTCGATCTGGCTTTCCGGAATCACCAGCCCCTTGGTGAAGGGCGACTGGCCGTCGCGGAACGGCGCGTAGGAGACGCATTGCAGCTTCTCGCCCGCCGCCAGGGGCGAGGGCGGCATGGCCACCGGCCGCCCCGCCCACGCCCAGAGCGCCACCACCGCCGCCGACACGACCAAGGCCAGCACGAGCGGCAACCGATAGGACACGGACATGGGGGCTCCGGAAACGGACAGCGGAAACGGCGGGATGAAACGACGGCGCGGACGGCCGCAAGGGAAATGCGACATAGAGCTTCACACGCCCAGTGTGAAGTCAGCAAGGCGTGGACGTGGCGGCGGCGTGACCGTGCGGCAGACCTTTTCCCGGCGTCCGCCGGCGAAGCTGTTCCACGGCTTGCGCCGTCCTTAAGCTTCCTGGCGTCGTCTTGCTGACAAACTCCTGGCCTTCTTCTAACGTGCCCCGCGCAACGTCGGCGTCCGTCGTCGCCCGCTTCCATTTCCAAACTTCATGGCCGTCATGCACAGCTTCCGTTTCCCGCTCATCCTGGGCGCTTTCCTGATCGCCTGCACGGGCCCGCTCGCGGCCCAGACTCAGAGTGGGGAGACCAAGCCGCCGGCGGCGGAGCAGATCACCCCCGAGCAGCAGGCCGCCCGCGAGGCGCAGCGCCGCTCGGTCGAGGAATTCGTGGAAGCGTCAAAGTTGCCGGGCACCGCCGGACTGCCGGAATGCGTGTGGACCGGCCGACGCATCGCCGCACTGTTGTGGCGCGACGATATCGACACCGCACGGCGGCACCTGGATTTGTACGAGCGTTTCGGCTGCCCGACCGAGCATCTGAAGCTGGCTTTCCGCTGCCTGGTGCGCCAGGGCAACATAGATCCAAAAACGCAGGAGCGGCTCGGCGGCCGCGTGCAGCAATGCTGGGTGAATCCCGACTATGTTGCTGCACCTGCGCAACAATAAGATCATTGGCCCGACGCAGCGCCGCCGAACCGCCGCCACAGTCTGCATTTACCTCTTGATTTGAGAGGTTTAGTGTCTCATTGCACTGCGGCGCGAGCTGAAGGTGCCGACCGAGGGGGCAGGTCGAAAGGGTGTCCCGCGTCTCAGGCCAGGAACCTTGGCCTGTGGCGTGCGTTCTCAGGTTCGATTTCCCCTTTCGAGTGGGTCTGGCCATGCGTCCCGGTCTTGCTGCTGCGGCGGCGATCATTGCGGTTGTGACGGCGTTCCACGCCGCGATGTGGATGTCCATGAAGACCGAGGTGAACGCTCCGGCGGTCACCGATCGGTTTTCGAGTCTGTCGTTCGCGCCCTACGGCCGTGGGGCCGATCCGGACGCGGGCGAGGCCACCAACGAGAAGCAGATCCGCGCCGACGTGGACGCGGTCGCTCCTTATACCCGCGCCATCCGCACCTATTCCTCCACCGGCGGCGTCGAGCTAACCCCGGCCATCGCGGCCGAGCGCGGCCTCAAGGTCACGGTGGGCGCCTGGATCGACAAGAACGAGGCCCGCAACGAGCGCGAGTTGCGCAACGCGGTCGACCTGTCCCGCAAGAATTCCAACGTCGAAGGCCTTGTGGTCGGCAACGAGGCCATCTTCCGCGGCGAGAAGACCGCCGGCGAGATGGCCGACCTGATCCGCAAGGTGAAGCGCCAGACCAGCACCCCGGTCACCACCGGCGAGATCTGGAACGTGTGGCTGGACCATCCCGAGCTGGTCTCGGCGGTGGACTATATCGCCGCGCACATCCTGCCCTACTGGGAAGGCGTCCCCGCCGAGCAGGTGGTGGACCGCTCCATCGACATCTACAACCGCTTGCGCGCCGCTTATCCCGGCAAGCGCATCGTCATCGCCGAGTTCGGCTGGCCGAGTGCGGGCTACAATCGCGACGCCTCGGTGCCCGGTGAACTGGCCCAGGCGAAGGTCATCCGCACCTTCGCCGCCCGCGCCGAGGCGCTGGGCATCGAGTACAACATCATCGAGGCCTTCGATGCGCCGTGGAAGTCTTTCGAGGGCTCCGTCGGCCAGTACTGGGGCGTGATGGATGCCCAGCGGCACCTGAAGTTCCCGCTCACCGGCCCGCTGGTGGAGCAGAGCTATGGCCGCACGGCGATCCTCGCTCTGCTGCTCGGCGTGCTGTTCTCCCTGCCCATGCTGCGCGGCGTGCCCGTCACCCTGTCGCAGGGCCTCGCCCTCTCCGCCGCCGCCAACGGCGCCGGCGCCTGGGTGGCGCTGGTGTTCAACTACTGGCTGACCCATTACGTGACGGGCGGCAACTACATCACCGTCACCCTGAGCCTGCTGCTGCTCGGCCCGCTGGTGCTCGTGGTGCTCTACCGCGCCGAGGAACTGGCCGCCGTCGCCTTCGGCCGCCGCCCCGGCCGGCTGGTGGAGAACCTGCGCATCGCCGCGCCCTCGCGCTTCCCCAAGGTCTCGATCCACATCCCGGCCTATCGCGAGCCGCCGGAGATGCTGAAGCAGACCATCGACAGCGTGGCCCGGCTGAACTACCCGAACTTCGAAGCGGTGATCATCGTCAACAACACGCCCGACCCCGCCATGGTGGAGCCGGTGCGCGAGTATTGCGCGACGCTCGGCGCCCACATCAAGTTCATCAATGCCGAGAAGGTCCAGGGCTTCAAGGCCGGCGCCCTGCGCATCGCGCTGGAGCACACGGCGGACGATGCCGAGATCATCGGCGTGATCGATGCCGACTACACCGTGCATCCCGACTGGCTGAAGGATCTCGTGCCGGTGTTCGAGGACCCGACCGTGGGCCTCGTCCAGGCGCCGCAGGACCATCGTGACGGCGCGGTGAGCCCGCTGCATGAGGCGATGAACGCCGAATATGCCGGCTTCTTCGACATCGGCATGGTCCAGCGCAACGAGGAAGACGCCATCGTCGTCCACGGCACCATGTGCCTGGTGCGCCGCGCGGCGATGATGGAGGCCGGCTCCTGGTCGTCCGACACCATCTGCGAGGACACCGACCTCGGCCTCTCCATCGCCGAGAACGGCTGGAAGACCCACTACACCCGCGTGCGCTACGGCTGGGGCCTGCTGCCGGACACCTTCGAGGCGTTCAAGAAGCAGCGCCACCGCTGGGCCTACGGCGGCTTCCAGATCGTCAAGAAGCACTGGAACCGCTTCCTGCCGGGCCACTCGCGCCTGACCACGGCGCAGCGCCGCCACTTCCTGCTCGGCTGGGTCACCTGGCTCGGCGCCGAGTCGGTGGGCGCCCTCGCCGCGATCCTGTCGCTGCTGTTCGTGCCCTTCGTGTTCGCCCTCGGCATCGCCGTGCCGGCGCACGTGCTGACGCTGCCGATCATCGCCACCTTCCTGGTCTATGTGCTGCACTTCATCGCCATGTACCGGCTGCGCGTGGCCACCACGCCGCTGCGCATGCTGGGCGCGGCCTTCGCCGCCATGGCGGTGCAGTTCACGGTGGCCAAGGCGGTCTATGACGGCTTCCGCTACAAGGACCTGGCCTTCGCCCGCACGGCGAAGGGCGGCAACTGGCTCGCCGGGGCGGCCCGCTCCTTCCCGGCCCTGCCGGAGGCGATCATCGGCGGCCTGCTGTTCACCTCCGGCGTCGCCGTGCACATGCAGAACTGGCACGCGGTGCGGGAGATCGACCTCTACGCTTTGGCCCTGGTGATCCAGAGCCTGCCGTTCCTGGCCGCGGCGCTGATCGCGCTCGGCGAAGGCTCCAAGCTCAACGACTTCGCCGCCTGGCGGGCGGCCCGCGCCCGGCTCGGCCTCGTGCCCCGCCGCCTGCGCGCGCCCACCCCGCCCGCCGTGGTGGAGTGAGCGAACCGGCGCTTCGTCATTGACCTGCACAGACGCCCGGCCTCGGCCGGGCGTTTTGCTATGATGGCGCCATGACAGCCGCCCCCTCCCCCGACGCCGCCCCGACTGCCGATGTGACGGACAGAGCCCCGCCCCGCGTCTTCGGCCTGATCCTGGCCGGCGGCCTCGGCCGGCGCATGGGCGGCGTCGACAAGGCGCTCCTGCCCCTCGCCGGCCGCCCGCTGCTGCGCCATGTGATCGACCGCCTCGCGCCGCAGGTGGAGGGGCTGCTGCTCTCCGCCAATGGCCCGCCGGAGCGCTTCGCCGCCTTCGGCCTGCCGGTCCTGCCCGATACCCTGCCGGATCATCCCGGCCCGCTGGCCGGCGTGCTGGCAGGGCTCGACCACCTCGCCGCCACCGCGCCGGAGGTGGACTGGATGGTCAGCACGCCGGCCGACGCGCCCTTCATCCCCGAGGATCTGGTGCGGCGCCTGCGGGACGCGTGCAGTGCGGCCGGCGCGCCCCTGACGCACGCCGCCTCCGCCGGCCGGACCCATCCCGTCATCGCGCTCTGGCCGGTGCGCCTGCGCCATGCGCTGCGCGATTATCTCGCAGCGGGAGAACGGCGCGTCGGCCGGTTCCTGGCCGACAGCGGCGCCGTCGCGGTGGACTGGGATTGCACGCGATCCGACCCGTTTCTGAACGTCAATACGCCGGAAGAACTAGCTCGGTCAGAGTGGAACATTTCTGCCTCAACGTGAGGCGCGGTCATGCTTGCGGCAAAATTGGGGAGGGTTTACGACTGCGCCCCGGATGCCTTCGCAGTCGCGAAGGGCAGTGCCTCAGGCCCGAGTTCAAGGGAGACCTCATGGACGCCACCAACAACGCCACCGCGGCCAAACTGACTGTGGGCGACAAGAGCTGGGAATTCCCCATCAAGACGGGAACGATCGGGCCTGACGTGGTCGACATCTCCAAGCTCTACGGCCAGAGCGGGATGTTCACCTACGACCCTGGCTTCACCTCCACCGCCTCGTGCGAGAGCCAGATCACCTATATCGACGGCGACGAGGGCGTGCTGCTCTATCGCGGCTACCCGATCGAGCAGCTGGCCGAGGGCGGCGACTTCCTGGAGACCTGCTACCTGCTGCTGTACGGCGAGCTGCCGACCGCCGCGCAGAAGGCCGACTTCGACTTCTCCGTGACCCGTCACACGATGGTTCACGACCAGATGAACCGCTTCTTCAACGGCTTCCGCCGTGACGCGCATCCCATGGCCATCATGGTGGCCTGCGTCGGCGCGCTGTCGGCCTTCTATCACGACTCGACCGACATCTCCGATCCGCAGCAGCGCCTGATCGCGTCGATCCGCATGATCGCGAAGATGCCGACCCTGGCGGCGATGGCCTACAAGTACTCCATCGGCCAGCCCTTCGTGTATCCGAAAAACGATCTCGATTTCACGTCGAACTTCCTCAACATGTGCTTCGCGGTTCCCTGCGAGGACTACAAGGTCAGCCCGACGCTCGCCCGCGCGCTGGACAAGATCTTCATCCTGCACGCCGACCACGAGCAGAACGCCTCCACCTCGACGGTGCGTCTCGCCGGCTCCTCGGGTGCCAACCCGTTCGCCTGCATCGCGGCCGGCGTCGCCTGCCTCTGGGGTCCCGCGCACGGCGGCGCCAACGAGGCGGCGCTGAAGATGCTCACCGAGATCGGCCATGTGGACCGCATCCCGGAGTTCGTGAACCGCGCCAAGGACAAGAACGATCCGTTCCGCCTCATGGGCTTCGGCCACCGGGTCTACAAGAATTACGACCCGCGCGCCAAGATCATGCAGCAGACCTGCCACGAGGTTCTGACCGAGCTCGGCATCAAGGACGATCCGCTGCTCGACGTGGCCATCGAGCTGGAGCGCGTCGCGCTCAGCGACGAGTATTTCATCGAGAAGAAGCTGTACCCGAACATCGATTTCTATTCGGGCATCACGCTGAAGGCGATGGGCTTCCCCACCACCATGTTCACGGTGCTGTTCGCGCTGGCCCGCACGGTCGGCTGGATCGGCCAGTGGAAGGAAATGATCGAGGACCCGAGCCAGCGCATCGGCCGTCCCCGCCAGCTCTACACGGGCGCCGCCCGCCGCGATTACGTGGCGATGTCCAAGCGCAAGTGAGCGGGACCGCGTGATCGGGCGCGGGGGCAATGCCCCCGCTGGTCCCGGATAGTGAAAGGCGCGGCTTCGGCCGCGCCTTTTCTTTTGCGCACAGGGGTGCCGCGTTCCGTTTCCACATGGAGCGTGCGGGACCGGCGCTCCGGCGCCGGACGTCCGGCGGGTGAGGATCAGCCCTGCCGGGGGCCTTGCGCCGCCACGTCCAGCACCGCGCGGGCGGCGCGCCGGGAGGCGGGCTCGTCGTTCGCGCCCAGGATCTCGTCCAGCCGGGCGAAGGCGGCCAGTTGGCGCGCGCGACCCGCGCCGTCGTCCAGCACGCTGTCGAGCGCGGCCGAGAGCTTCTCGGGCGTGCAGTCGTACTGGAGAAATTCCGGCACCACATTCTCGCCCAGCACGAGGTTGGCGAGGATGACGCTGGTGATCATCTTCAGCACATGCGGCGCGATCTTGGCTTCCCACTCCGCCACCCGGTAGGCGGCGACCATGGGCACGCCGGCGAGCGCCAGCTCCAGGGTCACGGTGCCGGAGGCCGCCAGCGCGGCCCGCGCCTGCCGGAAGACGGCATATTTCTCGGCCTGGTCGGTGATGATGCGCGGCTTGACCGGCCAGGTGGCAACCAGCGCCTCCACCCGCGGCACGAGGCGCGGCAGCGTGGGCAGAACCAGATCCACGGCGCGCCGCGCCGCCAATTGGCCGAGCGCCGCGCCGAACACCGGGCCGAGCCGCTCCAGCTCCATGCGGCGACTGCCGGGCAGCGCCAGCACGATGGGCGGCGCCGTCTCGCGGCGCGCCTGATCCTGCGGCGTCGGCCTGAGGTCGCCGAGGCGCTCCAGCAAGGGATGGCCCACATAGGTGGTCGGCGGTCCGCCGAGGCGCGCATGCACCGCCGGCTCGAACGGCAGCAGCGCCAGGATGCGGTCCGTATAGGGCCGCATGGCCTTGGCCCGTCCCGGACGCCACGCCCACACGGTGGGCGAGACATATTTGGCGATCGGCACCTGCGGGCAGCGCCTGCGCACCCGCGCGGCCACCCGGTGGGTGAAGTCGGGGGCGTCGATCAGCACCAGCACGTCGGGCGGCCGGGCGCAGATGGCGTCCACCGTCTGCCTGAGCCGGCGCAGGATGGTCGGCAGCTTGCCGAGGACCGCCGCGAAGCCGATGGCCGTCAGGTCGTCCATGGGGAACAGGCTGGCGAGCCCCTGCCCCGCCATGCGTTCGCCGCCGACGCCGCGAAAGGAGACGCCATAGGGCGCGTCCTGCGCCAGGGCCGCCATCAGCGCCCCGCCCAGCACATCGCCGGATTCCTCGCCCGCCAGGATGAAGACATCCAGCGGGCGCCGCGGCAGGCCGGTCATGACTGCGGCGCGGGCGGCGGCGCGCCCACCACGAACAGGCCGGCGGCATCGGCCGCGGCGATCAGCTGCTGCACGTCCGGAACGATGGCGCCGTGCGCCTCGAAGGCGATGCCGCCGAGGCCGGCCTCCGCCGCGCGGGCGACGGTGGCCGGGCCGAGCGAGGGCAGGTCCACCCGCCGATCCTGCTGCGGCTTCGGCGCCTTCACCAGCACGCCATGGCCGGTGGGAAAGCGCAGCCGCCCGCTCGCGCGCATGGCGCCGTAGCGGGCGAGCATCTGGTCGGTGCCCTCCGCCGCCTCCACGGCGACGACGAAGCCGTCCACCACGATCACCGCCTGCCCCACATCGAAGGTGCCCAGCGTGGCGATGACCGACAGGCCGAGCGCGATGTCGCTCTGGTCCACCGGGCGCAGGCCGTAGGCGCCGAGCACGCCTTCCGGCAGCAGCAGCGCCGGGGCGACCTCATGGGCGCCGCGCATGCGGAACCCCTGCTCCTCGACGATCTTCAGCACGCCGGAGAGCAGGTGGTTGTCGCCGCCGCGGAACAGCGCCGCGATGCGCGGCAGCAGGCGCAGCATGGTCCAGTCGAGCCCGAGATCGCGCACGCGCGGGCGGGTGAGCGTGCCCACCATCACCACGTCCCGCACGCCGGCGGCACGGAACCTGCCGGTGGCGATGCCCAGCGAGCCGAGCCGGAACCAGAAATGCGGATAGCGCTCCAGCGCCGGATCGGCGAAGCCCTGCATCAGGCCGAGCATCACCTCGCGCCCCTGGGCGCGCACGGCATCGGCCACGGCGGCCGGAAAGGCGCCGCCGCCCGCCACGATGCCCACGGGCCCGGCTGCGTCGGCATCGGGCCCCTGGCGCGGGGGCATGGCGGGCGCGGTGGCCACTGGGATCAATCCTCCGGCTGCACCACGCCGCGCGAGGGATGACACAAGGCACGATTTCCGCCCGCATCCACGAAGCTGACGAGGGCCGAGATGAAGGGCGACTGGTCCACGCGGCCACGCAGGTCCGTGAGCCGCTCGGCAAAGGTGCCGGCGCCGAAGAACAGATCGCGATAGGCCGCCCGGGCGGCATGCAGGTCCGAACGCGAGAAACCGCGCCGCTTCATGCCGATGACGTTGAGGCCGACCAGGTTGGCATTCTGCCCGATGGCGTAGCCGAACGGGATCACGTCCTCGCGGATGCCGGACAGGCCGCCCACCATCACCTGCGCGCCGATGCGCACGAACTGGTGCACCGCGCAAAGGCCGCCGAGGAAGACATGGTCGCCCACGTCCACATGGCCGCCGAGCGTGGCGTTGTTGGCGAAGATCACATGGTCGCCGACCAGGCAGTCGTGGCCCACGTGGGACGCGGTCATCAGCATGCAGTGATTGCCCACGACCGTCGCCCCGCGCCCGCCGGCGGTGCCGGTGTTCATGGTGACATGCTCGCGGATCTGGCAGTCGGTGCCCACGCTCAGCGTGGTCTTCTCGCCCTTGTAGTGCACCGATTGCGGCGGCGTCCCCAGCGAGGCGAAGGGATAGACCTGGGTGCGCGCGCCGAGCGTCGTCACACCCTGGATGTTCACATGCGAGATGAGGCGCACACCGGCCTCAAGCGTCACGTCGGGGCCAACGAGGCAGAAGGGTCCTACTTCCACGTCATCGGCGAGCCGTGCGCCATCGGCGACACGGGCAGTCGGATCAATCAGGGCCACGCTCACTCCTCGGCGATCATGGCGCCAACCCGCGCCTCCGCCACGATTTCCCCACGCACCTTCGCCTCGCCCTTGTACCACCACATGTTGCGGCGCTTGGCGATGCGGGTCATGTGATATTCGAGCACATCGCCGGGCCGCACCGGCCGGCGGAACTTCGCTTCGTCGATGGTCATGAAATAGACCAGCGAGGGATGCTCGGTCTTGCCCTTGTCCAAGATGCAGATGGCACCGGCCGACTGGGCCATGCCCTCGATGATGAGCACGCCGGGCATCACCGGATTGGTCGGGAAGTGCCCCTGGAAGTGCGGCTCATTGGCCGACACGTTCTTGTAGCCGACGCAGCTCAGGTCGCCGTCAATCTCCTCGATCCGGTCCACCATCAGGAACGGATAGCGGTGCGGCAGCAGCGCCAGAATCTTCAGGATGTCGACGCTGGCGAGCGACTTGGTCTCTTCCGTCTTGGTGGCTTCGGTCATTCCCCGTCTCCCGGCGTCGCGGCGCCGGACCGCGCCCCCGCTTCGGCAAGTTTCTTCAATGTGGTGATCTCGCGGAACCACTCCCGCACCGGCTTGGCCGGCGATCCGCCCCAGCGCACGCCCGGCGGCACATCGCCCTTGACGTTGCTGGACGCGGCGATCTGCGCCCCCTCGCCGATGGTGCAATGGCCGACAACGCCCACCTGCCCCCCCAGCATGACGAAGTCGCCGAGGGTGGTGCTGCCGGAAATACCCGTCTGCGACACCACGATGCAATGCCGGCCGATGACCACGTTGTGGGCGATCTGCACCAGATTGTCGATCTTGCTGCCCTCGCCGATCACCGTGTCGCGCAGGGCGCCGCGGTCTATGGTGGTGCCCGCGCCGATCTCCACGTCGTCCTGGATCACCACCCGCCCGACCTGCGGCACCTTGAGGTGCCCCGCCGAACCGGGCTGGTAGCCGAAGCCGTCCTGGCCCAGGCGCGCGCCGGCATGGATGATGACCCGGTTGCCGAGCAGCGCGTGGGTCAGGCTGGCGCCGGGGCCGATGGCGCAGTCGCGGCCGATGCGCACCCGCGCGCCGATCACCGCATTGGCGCAGACGACAGTGCCGGCACCGATCTCCGTCTCCGGGCCGATCACCGCACCCGGGTCCACGGTCACGCCGTCTTCCAGCCGCGCCGTGGGATGGACGAAGGCGCCCGTGGCGATGCCCGCATGGCCGAAGACCGGCTGCGGCCGCAGCGCTTGCGGGAACAGCGTCCGGGTCACCGCCACGAAGGCATGAGCCGGACGGGCAGCGACGAACACCGCCATGCCCGCCGGCGCGTCCGCCGCGAGGCGCTCGGTGGTGATGCAGGCACCGGCCCGCGAGGCGCGGAACGCATCCAGGTAGCGAGGCGTGTCGAAGAAGGCGAGATCGCCCGGCCCGGCGTCGGCAAGCGCGCCGACCCCGCGCACCAGCATATCCGCCGCTGCGCCCGCCTGGACGAGGCGGGCCCCGCTCAAAGCCGCGACCTCCGCCAGCGAGAGCGGGGACGGGAGGGGGAAAAACGCGGGTTCGTTCATGATCCGAATATGGCTCGGGCGCCGCGCGGCATCAGCCGGCGGCGCCCGTTGAGGATGGGAAGGCGGCGATCAGAACTTGGTGCCGCCGGAGAACCGGAACTGCTGGAGCTGGTCATAGGACGCCTTGGTCAGCGCCCAGGCATAGTCGAAGCGCAGCGGGCCGAAGGGCGACTGCCAGATCAAGCTGGCGCCGACCGAGGTCCGGATCACGTCGTCGTCGGCGACGCAGATGGCGCCGTAGGCGTTCTTGCTGGCGGAGTTGGTGCAGGCCTGATAGTTGGCGGCGCCGGCACCGGCAAACTGGGTCGGACCTTCATAGCCATAGACCGAGCCGGCATCGAAGAAGACGGCACCCTTCATGCCCACGTCCTTCGGCAGGAAGCTGAGCGGGAACTGCACTTCGGTCGAAGCACCCCAGTAGGTCGTGCCGCCCAGCGCGTCGTTGTTGTAGTTCTGCAGATCGCGCGGACCGATACCCGACGGCGCGAAGCCGCGGACCAGGTTCGGGCCCATGAAGAAATTGTCCATGATCTGCAGGTCTTTGTCGCCCCAGGCGGTGACGTAG
The DNA here is from genome assembly GCF_000473085.1 of Azorhizobium doebereinerae UFLA1-100. Classification (GTDB taxonomy): domain Bacteria; phylum Pseudomonadota; class Alphaproteobacteria; order Rhizobiales; family Xanthobacteraceae; genus Azorhizobium; species Azorhizobium doebereinerae. The sequence goes on along the minus strand of NZ_AXBA01000046.1, from coordinate 3,681 downwards.
CCGGCCTGGCCGCGCAGCAGCAGCACGGAGTCGAACATCAGCGGATAGTAGTAGCGGACGTCGCCGGTGGTGCGGATGAAGTTCACGTCGCCGCCGAGGCCCGCGAAGTCCTGCTTCAGTTCGGCATAGAGGCCGCTGGTCGGGTTGACGTTGCTGTCCAGCCCGTTGAACGAGAGCGTGTAGCCCGCCACCGAGGTGATGGTCTGCCCCTGGTTCACCGCCTCGATGATGGCCCACGACACGTTACAGTTCGTCGCGGTGAGGTTGGTGCCATAGATCGAGGTGCAGCTCGGCAGGCTCAGCTCGCGCTGGTAGAGGTTGTAACGCAGGGCCAGCGTGATCTCGTCGGTGATCGGCAGGCCGAGACGCAGGCCACCGCCGATCGTCTGGCTGTCATAGGCGGTGTAGCTGTTGGCCGAGGTTTCCTTCCAGTAGAGGTCGAAGCCCGCCGCCACGCGATAGCCCAGGAAGTAGGGCTCGGTGAAGGAGAACTGCGCGCCCTGGGAGTACTGGCCCAGCGTGCCGGAAATGCTCACATACTGGCCGCGGCCGAGGAAGTTCTTCTCGCCCAGCGAGACCGAGCCGATGAAGCCGTCCGAGGTGGAATAGCCGCCGGAGACCGAGAATTCGCCCGTGGGCTGGTCTTCCACCGTCACCACCAGGATGACGCGGTCAGGCGCCGAGCCGGGCTCGTTGGTGATCTTGACGGTCTTGAAGTAGCCGAGGTTGCGCAGGCGGCGCTCGGCGCGGTCCACGAGGACGCGGTTGTAGGCATCGCCCTCGCCGATGTCGAACTCGCGCCGGACCACCCAGTCGCGGGTACGGGTGTTGCCGCGGATCTCGATCCGCTCGACATAGACCCGCGGGCCTTCCTCGACCACGAAGGTCACGTTGATGCGCTTGTTCTCGAAGTCGCGGTCGCCGCGGGGGCGGACCTGCGCGAAGGCATAGCCGTTCTTCGAGACTTCGATGGTGATGTTCTCCACCGACTTCTCGACCAGCTCGGCGTTGTAGATCTGGCCGTCGCTCATGCGCAGGGCGTTGCGCAGGCTCGCCGCCGGCACGTCACGGATGTTGGAGACCACATCCACCTTGCCGAACTTGTACTGCGCACCCTCGTCGAGAACGATGGTGATGATGTAGCCGCCGCCGCCCGCATCGAGCTCGGCGGAGGCCGACACGATGCGGAAGTCGGCATAGCCGTTCTTCAGATACCAGCGGCGCAGCAGTTCCTGGTCCGCATTGACGCGGTCCGCGTCATAGACATCGGAGGACTTCAGGAAGGACAGCCAGTTGGTGGTCGTGGTGGAGATGACGTCCTTGAGCTTCCAGTCCGAGAAGGCCTTGTTGCCGACGAACTTGATGTCCTTGACGCCCGTCTTCTCGCCCTCATTGACCTCGAACACGAGGTCAACGCGGCCATTGCCGCGATCGATGGTGACGGGATTGACCTTCACTTCCATGCGGCCGGTGCGGCGATAGAGGTCGACGATGCGCTGGGTGTCCGCCTGCACGAGGGCCTTGGACAGCGGACCGCGCTCCTTGGACTGGATCTCGCCCGAGAGCTGCTCGTCCTTGATCTTCTTGTTGCCCTCGAACGCGATCTTGTTGATGACCTCGTTCTCGACCACCGTCACCACGGTGCGGCCGCCCTGCTGGGACACCCGCACGTCGGCGAACAGCCCCGTCGCATACAGCGCCTTGAGGCCATCATCGATCTTGGCGGAGGTGAGGGCCTCACCCGGCTTCAGATTGAAATAGGAGCGGATGGTATCGGCATCGACCCGCCGATTCCCCTGAACGACGATCGACGCGGACTGCGCCATCGCCGGTACCGCGACCATCATCGATCCGGCGGTCGTCGTCACGGCGGTCGCCAGAGCGATACCGAGGACGGCGGCCAGCTTCACCAAAACCCGAGCCGGAGCAGTCATATGGCGCGCAACCTTGAATTCGTTGTTCTCAACCCAGGGGTACACCCCTGGATTCTCCACCTTCGAGGCGCTTGTACAGACTTTTGATCGCACTGCAAACGCCTGTCCGGACAGCAGCTTCCGCTTTTCCTGTGACCGTTGCACCCGCGACACGAGACTCGCACTTGAGTCTCGTGGGCGGTCACATGGTGGCGATATGCACCACGTCGTTCCAGGTCGCGAACACCATCAGCATAAGAACGATGGCGAGGCCGATGCGAAAACCGATGTCCTGCGCCCGCGCGCTGAGAGGATGCCCGCGGACCGCTTCAACAGCGTAGAACATCAGGTGACCGCCGTCCAAGAGCGGGATGGGAAAGAGGTTAAGAAGTCCAATCGAGACCGAAAGCACGGCCGCCAGCGACAATAAGGCGCCGAATCCGAAGGTCGCCACCTGCCCCGAGACCTGGGCGATGCGGATCGGGCCGCCAAGCTGGTCCGCCGATTCCCGCCCCGAGATGAGCCCGCCGAGATAGTCGAAGGTGCGGGCGACCACGAACCAGGTCTCCTGCACGCCCATGCTGACCGCCTCCACCGGGCCGTAGCGGCGCGTGGTCACATCGGCCGCCGCCAGCGAGCGGGAGATCCCCAGCATGCCCATGCGGTGGACGTTGCCGAAGGCGTCCTTCATCTCCTTCAGCTCGGGCGTGGCCGTGAGCGCCACCGGGGCGCCGCCGCGATCCACCGAGAAGGCCAGCGGGCTGCCGGCGTGCGCGCCGACCAGGCGCTGCATGTCGGCGAAACTTTCCACAGGCGTGCCGTCGATGGTCAGCACCAGATCGCCCGGCTTGAAGCCGGCCCGCTCGGCCGCGCTGCCCGGCGAGATCTGGTCGACCCGCGGGGTGCTGACCTGCCGGCCGAACACCATGAACACCAGCGAGAAGATGACGATGGCGAGGATGAAATTGGCGACCGGGCCGGCCGCCACGATGGCCGCGCGCCAGCGCAGCGGCTGGTAGAAGAAGCTCTGCCGACGCTCAGCCGGCGTCATTTGCGCCAGCTTCTCGGGATCGGGAGTGCTGGCCGCGTCCTCATCGCCATAGAATTTCACATAGCCGCCGAGCGGAATGGCGGCGAGGCGCCAGCGCGTACCGTGCCGGTCGTTGAAGCCGCACAGTTCCGGCCCGAACCCGAGCGAGAAGGTCAGCACCCGCACGCCGGCGCGGCGCGCCACCCAGAAGTGCCCCAGCTCGTGGAAGAAGACGACCAGTGTCAGGACAAAGAGAAAGGGGATCACATAACCCAGCAGCGAGTGCCCCATGGCACCCAGTCCCGACAACACTTCCATCGTCCCGTCCTCAATCGCGGCGCACCCGCCCGGCGCGGTTGCCCGCACCGGCCGTCGCCCGCCGATATGCTGTGTTCACGGCCAGGTTCCCGCCGCTGCGGGAGCCGAGCCGACCCAACGTAGGCTTAGGATGCCTTTGCGGCGAACTTAGGGTTCAGACCCATAAAATGATTTGCGTTGGCAGCGTGTTGTGATTCACCAGATCCATGGAGGATCTGGTGATGAGCGGAGACTGTTTCTGGCTGACGGATGGACAGTTCGCACGGCTTGAGCCGCATCTGCCCAAGGACACGCGTGGTAAGCCGCGCGTCGATGACCGACGGGTGATCAGCGGCATCGTGCATGTTCTGAAATCGGGCGGCCGATGGATCGACGCGCCGCCTGAATATGGGCCGCGTAAGACGCTCTACAACCGCTTTG
>NZ_AXBA01000045.1 GCF_000473085.1 Azorhizobium doebereinerae UFLA1-100 | reverse complement strand
CAGCGACGCCCTGCGCGCCACAATCGCGGCAAGGAACGCGCAGGCGGTCATCCCGTCCAATCCATCCCGCGCCAGGAAGCATAGCCTCGACAGGCACCTCTACGCTCAGCGCCACCTGATCGAATGCTGCTTCTCCAAGCTCAAGCAGTTCAGGCGTGTCGCGACCCGCTTCGAGAAGACCGCGCGAAACTACCTCGCCATCGTCACAATCGCTGCCATCGTCCTGTGGATCAGGTAACTGTCCACACCACCTAGCGGTCGGAGATCGCCTACAGAGGTTCGATCCGTGCACCGCGATGCTGTCCCGCTGCCGTCTGCCTCAACTTGTCGTCCAGGACATGCGAGAAGCACCGCACAGCGCCTCAAGGCCGGCCTCGACCGTCCGTACCCGATGCGGGTCGTTGTCACGCCAGACCTCGGTCTCGATCCCTATGGAGGCTGACATGCCGAGGATCGGGCATTCGCAAGGACGCGGCGGCCAGACCGTAGCGATACGCGCATGGTCCACGGCGCCATCAGCCCGACTGACCTGTCGTCCGAGCGAGAGTTAGGAGTGCACGAGCAGCTGGGCTATCATTCTTAGGAGAGGTTATGACAAAGATCGGGAGCGCCTCTCCGCCGATCGGTCGATAAGTGACCCCCGGTATCGAAAGAATTGTCTCCGACTCCAGCAGGGGCATGATTCCCTGGCGGGCCGCTACCAGCCCCAAAAGGCTATAACGCCCAATGTTATGCACTACCACCTTCGACTCGCCGCCCATGGCCCTTACGCGATCTGTAACGTAATCACGGATCTCATCACCTGATCCGCCAGAGGATGTTAACAAGCGCTCCTGAGCAACGTCGCTCCAGGCCAAGCGGCTTTTAAGCGTCAATGGATGCCCCTCACAAAAGGCGAGAAACACTCGCTCGCGCCAGACCTCGGTTGCATCATACGAATGTGGATGCGAATTCCCAATAGTGAACGCCAAATCAAGATGCGCCTTTCCAAGGGATAGCAGGTGGTGCGCCGCTGATGATTCATGAAATTCAATGTCAATATGAGGGTACTGGCGATCAAAATCGACGAACAGTTGCGAAATAGGTCCGCAAGCCGCAACTGAAAACACCCCGACTCTCAGATGAGCTCTGTCCGGCTGCGCTGTGGCAGCCGCTTCTCTAACACCGGTTTCAAGCTGATCGAGCGCGTCGCGCACCCGATCAAGAAAGCGTTGCCCCGCGAGTGTGAGCGTTATGCCCCCCGAGTGCCTGATAAAGAGAGAGGCGCCGATCTGGTGCTCAAGATTACGAATGCCCCGGCTGACGGATGACTCCTGGATACCCATTGAGATGGCGGCCCTGCGAAAGCTGCCGTGGCTCGCCACCTCGACGAAACAGCGCAGCACCCGCGTTCCGGTAAAAATATCCGGCATGTCCCAATTCAATCCGTCAAATTGAAAGCGTGAGGGTCGGCCGATGACAGCCGATCCTGCACACCTGCCAAAACCATCGGAAGACGAACGCCATCAGGACGCGATCATCTCTCCTGCCCATCGAACATGGTCTGGGGCTTGGTCAGGACGTCCGGGTGGAGCAGCACGTCCAATTGCGCCTTCGAAAGGAGGCGCCTCGCGAGGACGACTTCATAGACGCCGCGATCCGTGGCATGCGCTTCCTGAGCAACGGCCGTGGCGTTGGCGTAGCCGATGTAGGGATTGAGCGCCGTCACAATGCCGATCGAGCGCTCCACCGCGGCGCGCATGGCGCTTTGGTTCGCTGAGATTCCCCGGATGCAGCGCTCTTCCAGGGTAAGGCAGGCCTGCATCAGGTGCGTCATGCTTTTGAACAAGCTGTGCGCGATAATGGGTTCGAAAGCGTTCAGCTGCAGTTGGCCAGCTTCTGCGGCAAAAGTGACGGTGAGGTCGTTGCCAATCACCTCGAAGGCCACCTGGTTCACCACCTCCGGAATCACGGGATTGACCTTTCCCGGCATAATGGAAGAACCCGCCTGGACCGGCGGCAGGTTGATTTCTCCAAACCCGGCCCTTGGCCCGCTGGAGAGCAGGCGCAGGTCGTTGCAGGTTTTGGACAGCTTGACGGCGGTCCGCTTCAAGACGCCGGAGAGCTGGACGAACGCCCCACAATCCTGGGTGGCCTCCACCAGATTGGGAGAGGTCACCAAGGGGATGCCAGTGATCGCCGACAGGTGGGTGCAGACCAGCTTCGCATAGTCGGGATGGGCGGTGATGCCGGTGCCGATGGCGGTGGCCCCCATATTGATCTCACAGATCAGACACGCGGCCTCCCTCAAGCGGTCCTCGTCCTCGCCCAGCATGACGGCGTAGGTGCTGAATTCCTGGCCGAGCGTCATGGGCACGGCATCCTGCAGTTGAGTGCGCCCCATCTTCAGCACGTCATGAAATTCCTCTGCCTTCACCTCGAAGCTCCGGCGGAGGGTGGACATCGCCTCCGCCAGGCGCAGGATCCCCACATGGGCCGCGATCTTTAATGCGGTGGGATAGACGTCATTGGTGCTCTGGCTCAGGTTGACGTGTTCATTGGGGTGGAGGGCCTGGTAGTCGCCCTTCTCCCGGCCCAGAAGCTCGAGGGCCCGGTTCGCGATCACCTCGTTGGCGTTCATATTGGTGGAGGTGCCGGCGCCGCCTTGGATCACATCGACAACGAACTGATCGTGAAGCTTGCCCTCGCGGATCTCCACACAAGCCGCGACGATGGCGTCACACCTGCGTGCGTCCAAAAGGCGCAGATCCACATTGGCGAGCGCCGCCGCCTGCTTGATGCACGCCAAGGCTTCAATGAGATCAGGATAAATCGCGATGGGCGTGCCGGTGATCGGAAAGTTCTCCACCGCACGTAAGGTATGCACGCCGTAGTAAGCGGAGGACGGCACGTCTTTGTCACCGAGGAGATCGTGCTCCAGGCGCGTTTCCATGTCCGGCACGTCCATTCCAGGCCTCACTATGCGCATCCCCCATTCCTGTGCTTTGGTCTTGCAGAGGGCCGACAGAGCGGCTTCCCCTTTCGGCGTGCGCTGGCTCATGCTGCGCGCCCCAGGCCTTAGCCGCGGCCGTAGAGTGATAGGTCCTCGGGAGCGATAAAGCCGTTGTCGAGATCTGTCTGGACTGCCGTAGCCGGTCGTTCGGTGGGGTCGCCGAGGCCGCCGGCGCCGCCCGTCTCGATGCGGATGTTCTCGCCGTGGTTGAGCGTCAGGTGCGTGACCTTGGACGGCAGAATCTTTTCACCGGGAAGGCCGTAGTCGAGATAAAGGCGTGCCGGCAGTCCGTCGCATCCTCCGGCCACGCCGGTGGGGGCATGCTTCTGCCCATCGGAGCGGGCGGAGAAGATGGTGCCGTCCTGAAGGGAGGTGACCTGGCGCACCAGGCCGAGTCCGCCGCGCTGCCTGCCGGCCCCGCCGGAGCGCTCCACCAATGCGTAGGCATCCACCATCAGCGGGTATTCGTTCTCCAGAGCCTCCACGGGCAGGTTGGAGGTGTTGGTGACGTGCACGTGGACCGCATTCATGCCGTCGGTCCGCCCCGTGGCCGGTCCGCCGCCGCCGAGCGTCTCCAGATAGACATAGGTGCCCTCGCGCCGCGCATGCCGGCCCGAGAAGACTACGGTGGGCAGATCGTCATTGCCCGAGGCCATCAGCCGGTCCGCAGGCAAGATGCTGCGGAAGGCGCCGAAGATGGAGCGGGCGATCTTCTGGCAGGTGATTGAACGCGCGCCCGTCGCCGCGGGGAACTGCGCGTTGACGATGATGCCCTTCTCGGCGCGGATCTCGATGGATTGCATCATGCCCTCGTTGGGCATGAGCTGTGGATCGAGGAGCGCTTTGGCCGAATAGAACACCGTTGCCTCCAGCGCACTGGCGGAGACGTTGAGCGCGCCCTTGGCCTGCGGGCCGGTGCCGGCGAAGTCGACGACGAGCCGGCCGTTCTCCACCCAGACGGTGGTGGTGATCGGCACCGGGTCTCCTCCCGATCCGTCGTCGTCGAGATAGCAGGTGAAGGTGCCGCGCGCATTGCCTAGCGCGTCGATGCGCATCTGAAGCCGCCGCGCGGTATAGGCGAGGATATCCTCCACCGCCTGCTCAACGGCAGAAAGGCCCATGTGGGCGGTCAGTCCGCGCAGGGCGGCGTTGCCTTGTTCGTTGGTGGCGATCTGCACGCGCAGATCGAGCGAGCGTTCTTCCGGCTCGCGGGTGTTTTGAACAATAAGGTCGAGGAGGTCTTCGCGCACCTTACCGTCCTCCATGATGAGGAGCGGCGGCAGGCGAATGCCTTCCTCGAACACGGTCCGTGCATTAGCCGAGATCGAGCCCGGAACGCTGCCGCCGACGTCGGAATGGTGCGCGATGTTGGCAGTGAAGAAGCACAGCTCGCCGTCGGCGAACATGGGGGTGACAAGGGCGATGTCCGGCGTGTGGGTGCCGCCGGCGAGATAAGGGTCGTTGCTGATGAAGCTCATGCCCGGTCGCATGTTTTCGGCGGGAAAGCGCTCCAGCGTCGCCTTGACGCTGCCGCGCAGCGAGCCCAAGTGCAGGGGGATGTGGGAGGCCTGCGCCACGAGCCGTCCATGCCGGTCGAACAGGCCAACCGAGCAGTCCTTGCGCTCCTTGATGTTGGTGGAGAAGGAGGACCGGATCAGCGTGTTGCCCATCTCCTCGGTGATGGTGAGGAGACGGTTGGAGAAGACCTCCATGGCGATCGGATCAGCCATGGTCTGGCCGCGGACGAGGGCGGCCTTGGCGGATGTGCCCGTGCTCATTGCGATGCCTTGATGTTGGTGATGATGATGTTGCCTGCGGCGTCCACGTAGAACTTCGCGGATGGCGGGATGACGGTGGTGGAACTCATCTCTTCGACGATGGCCGGCCCGGCGCAGTCGGTCTCGGGCGGCAGCCGCCCCCGTTCGTAGACTGGCGTGGTGACCCGGCCGGACGTGGTCGAGAACACAACGGTGCGCACCCCGATCCGTGCTTCCGCGAGTGTGCCGACGCCTTCTGGGCGGAAGTCATTATGGGGCTTGGGCACGAGACCCACCGCCTTGATGCGGCAGTTGACGATCTCCACCTGCCGGTCGGTGATGTCGTAGCCATATCCGGCGCGGTGGGCGGCAGCGAAGTCGGCGAGGAAAGCGCCGAGACTCACCGCGGCGTCCGGGGGGACGGGCACGGCCACCTCGAAATTCTGTCCTTCGTAGCGGGCCTCGACGAGCTGGACGAAGCGGCGCATGGCTGAGGCAACATTCTCACCGTCGAGCCAGGCGGCCCCCTCCCGGCGCATCTCCTCGAAGTTCTGCTGAGCCGCGGCCCAGGATTGCGCGGTAGCGGGCATGATGCAGGTGCGCACGAAATCGAGGCTGATGTCCGACAGCAGAATGCCCCGTGCGCACATGGTGCCTGGCTCACGGGGAATGATGACCGTAGGGATGCCGCATTCGGCCGCCACGTCGCAGGCGTGCAGCGGCCCGGCCCCGCCGAAGGCCATGAGGGCGAACTTCGACACGTCATGGCCGCGCTCGGTGGAGACCGAGCGGATCGCCCGGCCCATATTGGCGTTGGCAATGCGCAGGATACCGATGGCGGCGTCCTCCACGGACAGGCCGAGCGGGCTAGCCACCTTCTGCGTGACCACCTCCCGAGCCGCCGCTTCCTCGATCTTGAGCTTGCCGTCGAGCAACGCCTGCGGGCTCAGGCGATGCAGGATCACGTTGGCGTCCGTGACAGTGGGCAGGGTGCCGCCGCGCCCGTAGGCCACGGGGCCGGGCACGGCGCCCGCGCTCTGCGGCCCGACCTTCAGCGCCGCGGCATCGTCCATCCAGGCGATGCTGCCGCCGCCGGCGCCGATGACGTGGATGTCGATCATCGGCGTCTTCACCGGATAATCGGCGACGGTGCGGTTGGACGTGAACTGAGGACGCCCGTCGACAATGACCGACACGTCGGTGCTGGTGCCGCCCACGTCGAAGGTGACGACATTGTCGAAGCCGGCCTCCTTGGCCACCACCGCCGCGCCCACCACGCCGGCCGCCGGCCCGGACAGGCAGGTGCGCACCGGAAACTGCCGCACCGTCGGGATCGACATCAGCCCGCCGTTGGAGTGGACCGTGTAGGGCACTACCGTCGATCCGAGGGAATGGACATTGGCGGCGAGCCGGTCGAGATAGGTCTGCATCCGCGGGCCGGAATAGGCGTTCAGCACCGTCGTCGAGAGCCGCTCATATTCGCGGAACTCCGGCAGGAGATCGGACGACGCGGTGACATAGAGGCCCGGCGCGCGCTCGTGCAGCCGATCCCGCACGGCGGCCTCGTGGGCAGGGTTGCGATAGGCGTGGAGGAAGCACACCGCCACCGCCACCGCCCCGCAGGCGATGATCTTGTCGATGACCGCGTCCACCTCGGCCATGTCCAGCGCGCGCAGCACCTCGCCATCCCTGTTCATGCGCTCTGACACCTCGAAGCGTCGGGCGCGCGGGACCAGGACCGGCGGGTTCTGCACCTGGTAGTCATAGAGGTGCGGGCGGGTCTGGCGGCCGATCTCCAGGACGTCGCGGAAGCCGCGGGTGGTGATCAGCGCCGCCCTGGCGCCCCTGCGTTCGATCACCAGATTGGTGGCGACCGTGGTGCCGTGTCCGATGAAGTTGACCCGGCCGGAATCGACGCCGAATTTCTCCAGCATCTCCCGGATTCCGATCAGAATCGCATCGGATGGGTCGGAGGGCGTTGAAGAAACCTTGTGGAATTTCACTTCGCCGTCGGTTTCATTCAGCAGTGTGAAATCGGTGAATGTGCCGCCGACATCGACGCCTATACGGTACATGATGCCTCCATTTGCTTATTGTCTGGTAGGGTCGGGATGTGGCTAGACACGAGGCGTGTCGATGTCGTCGCGCAGGCAGGCATGCTGATGGCCGCCGCCGATGTCCCGCAGCGCGGGCCTTGCCACCGCGCACGCCTCCAGCGCGAAGGCGCAGCGGGTGCGGAAGGCGCAGCCGCTCGGCGGGTTGGCCGGGCTCGGCGGCTCGCCCCGCAGCAGGACGCGCGGCCGGGCGCGCGCGGCACGCGGATCGATTGAGGGCGTCGCCGCCAGCAGGGCGCGGGTATAGGGATGGCGCGGGCGGCGATAGATCTCGCGCGTCGGTGCGGTCTCCACCACGCGCCCCAGATACATCACCATCACCCGGTCGGCGATGAACTCCACCAGGCCGAGATCGTGGGAAATGAAGAGCATCGCCACCTGCGTCTCCCGCTGGAGGGCGGCGATGAGATTCATGATCTGCGCCTGGATGGAGACGTCCAGGGCGGCGACCGGCTCATCGGCGACGATGAGGCGCGGCCTTGCCGCCAGCGCGCGGCCGATGGACAGGCGCTGGCGCTGGCCGCCGGAGAATTCGTGCGGGAAGCGGCGGAGATGGTCGGCCGAGAGGCTCACATGCTCCAGCATGCGCACCACGCTCGCGCGGCGCTCACCGCGCGGCAGAGGGCCGCGCAGGTCAACCGCCTCGCCGATGATCTCCTCCACACGGGCGCGGGGGTTGAGGCTGCTGAACGGGTCCTGGAAGATGATCTGCATGTCCCGCCGCAGCGCCCGCATGCGCGCCGGCGTGGCGCGCGTGAGCTCCTCGCCGTCGAAGGAGATGGCCCCGGAGGTCGGCTCGTTGAGCCGCAGCACCGTGCGGCCCACCGTGCTCTTGCCGGAGCCGGATTCGCCCACGAGCCCCACCACCTCGCCGGAGGCGATATCGAAGCTCACGTCGTCCACGGCGCGGATCGCGGCCGCGGCCTTGGAGAACGGGCCACCCCTGCCGCCGTAGAGCTTGACGAGGTTGCGCACCGAGAGGAGAGGCGCCGTCATCAGATTTCCCTCCAGCGGATGCAGCGGACCTGATGCCCGGCGCCGGCCGCCTCCATGGCGGGGGGCGCCTTGGTGCAGGCCGCGATGGCCTCCGGACAGCGGGGCGCGAAGCGGCAGCCCGGCGGCAGGTCAAGGGGATTGGGCACCGTGCCGGGGATCGAGAACAACTGGCGGCTCTTGTCGGCGCTGCCGCCGTCCTGGGGCACGCTGGCGATGAGGCCCCGGGTGTAGGGGTGGAGGGGCCGGTAGAAGATGTCCTCCACCGGCCCGTCTTCCACAACCTGCCCGCAATACATCACGACCACCCGGTCCGCGATCTCGGCCACCACGCCGAGATTATGGGTGATGAAGACCAGGCCGATGCCCTGCATCTTGCGGATGTCGTCGAGCAGGACGAGGATCTGCGCCTGGACGGTGACGTCGAGCGCGGTCGTCGGCTCGTCGGCGATGAGCAGGCGCGGGCGGCCGCACAGGGCGATGGCGATGGCCACGCGCTGGCGCATGCCGCCGGAGAGCTGGTGCGGATAGTCGTTGAGCCGCCGGGCAGGATCGGGAATGCCGACGCGGCGCAGTTCTTCTTCGGCGCGTGCGCGGGCCTCGGCCTTGGTCATGCGCCCATGGGCGCGCAGCGCCTCCGTCAGCTGGAAGCCGACCGTATAGACCGGGTTGAGGCAGGCCATGGGCTCCTGGAAGACCATGCCGATCTCCTGCCCCCGGTGGGCGCGCATCCTCGCGGCGGGGATGCGTGCGAGGTCGACCGCTGCAGCCGCGCTGGCGCCCGAGCGCTCCGCGCCCTCGCGGGCATAGAGAATCTCGCCACCCGCGATGCGGCCGACACGGCGGGGCAGGAGCTGCATGATGGAGAGGCCGGTCATGGACTTTCCGGAGCCGGACTCGCCCACCAGCGCCACCGTCTCGCCGGGGCGCACACTGAACGAAACCCCGTCGAGCGCCCGGATGACCCCGCGTGGTGTCGCGATCTCGGTCACTAGGCCGCGCACGTCCAGCATCTTGCCCATGGCCGGGACGGCAGCGGGGGAGGCGGCGCGCGCCGTCTTCCGCGGCGCCGGGAACCAGAGGACGGCGGCCTTCGGATCGAACCTGTCGCGCAGCATGTCGCAGACGCGGTTCACCGAATACACCGTCAGCACCAGCGCCAGGCAGGGCCATAGCAACTGCATGGGAGCCTGGTACATGTAAGGCCGCGCCCCGCGGATCATGAGGCCCCAAGAGCTTTCCGGAGGGGTCACGCCGAGCCCGAGGAAGCTCAGGCCGGATTCCAGCAGGATGCAGGCGGCCACCACCAGGGAGAACTGCACGAGGATGGGACCCGCCACATTGGACAGGATGGTGCGGAACAGGATCCGCGGCGCCGTGTGGCCGAGGGCACGCGCCGCCTCCACATATTCGTGATGGCGGACGGATAGGGTTTCACCGAAGGCGACCCGGGCATAGGTGGGCACGAAGAGGACCGCGAGCAGCACCGTCAGCGTCTCGGTGCCGGGGCCGATCAGGGCCACGGTCAGTAGCGCCAGCAGCATGGGGGGAAAGGAAAGAATGACATCGAGAGGCCGCATCGCGAGGATCTCGGGCCAGCCGCCGAAATAGCCGCCGACGAGGCCGAGCGCGACGCCGGCGACGCCCGCAAGCACGGCGGCGATGAACGCCACCGCCAGGGAGGCCCGCGCGCCGAAGGCGATACGGCTCAGCGTGTCCCGGCCGAATTCGTCGGCGCCGAGGAGATGGGCGAAGCTCGGGCTACCGTGACGGTTCATGACGTCCATGGCGATCGGATCGGGCAGCGGCAGGACGGGTGCCAGGATCGCCAGGAGCACGATGCCGGCCAGGAACGCCAGGGCCAGGTTCTGGGTGACATGCTTGGCCATGTGCGCTTTCAACGGGTTCGCACGCGCGGATCGAGCAGGCCGTAGATCACGTCCACGCCCAGATTGATCAACACGAAAAGAATGCAGATGACGAGGACAATGCCTTGGACGGCGGGATAGTCGCGCTGCTCGACCGCTTGGACGAGCATGCCGCTGAGCCCGGGCCAGTTGAAGACATATTCCACGAGGACGGTGCCGCCGAGCAGCGTGCCGAGATGCAGGCCGATCACGGTGACTACGGGGGAGAGCGCGTTGCGCAGGACGTGGAGCGTGAGCACCCGGCGCTCTCCCAGCCCCTTGGCCCGTGCCGTGCGCACCCATTCGCGCTCGAGAAATTCGAGGACGGAGGTCCGCACCATGCGGAACACCACCGGAATGAGGCCGACGGCGATGCTGACGGCGGGCATCAGGAGATAGATCAGGTGCTGGCCGGGGCTTTCCCAGAAGCCGACATAGCCGCCGGCCGGCACCAGCTTCAGGGTCTGCGAGAAGAGGAGAATGAGCAGCGTGCCGGTGACGAAGGCCGGCATCGAGAGCCCGAGGCTCGCCAGCGAGGCAAAGAGCCCGTCCCAGAAGCCGCCCCGCCGCAGGGCCGCCAGCAGGCCGGCCGGCACGCCGACCAGAAGCGACAGGGCTGTTGAAGCCAGGATCAGCTCCAGGGTGCGGGGCAGCCGCTGCGCGATCTCGGCGCTGATCGAGGCGTGGTCCTGGAAGGAGGTCCCGAGGTTGCCCTGTAGGATCCGCCCCAGGTAGGAGGCGTATTGCGCCCCGAGGGGGCGATCGAGGCCGAGTTCGAGCCGAAGCGCCTGGACGCTCTCGTGGCTCGGAGCCATGCCGCCGCTGCTCAGCAGGACCTCGGCGGGGTCACCAGGCACCAGGTGCAGCAGAAGAAAGATAAGCGTCGCAACGGTCAGCAGCGTCACTGCTGCCACCGCCGTTCTGCGGGCTAAATAATGCATCGAAGTCTGGTCTCTGTGAATGCTCTACCGGCCTGTCAGCTCAATTCCGCTTGTTCGAGACGGAGTGCGCTCTGAAACGACAGGAAGCCGGGCAGCGGCGCAAAATTCTTCACCCGGTCGCGCAGCCCGTAGGCCTGCGGACGCCACAGCAGCGGCAGGATGGGAACCTCGTTGATCAGGATGCGCTCGACGCCGGCATAGATCTCGGCCCGCCTTGCGTTCTCGCTTTCCGCGCGCCCGCGTGCCAGGAGCGCATCCATGTCCTTGTTGTCGTAGCCGAAGGCGCGCGTGTAGGAGGGCGCCTGCCGCCCGTCCAGATAGGTGGACACGGCGTCGGGGTCGTTGTAGGCGCCGGCCGTGCCGTTGACGCCGATGTGGTATTTGCCCTCATTGCCGAGTGCGACCCGCGAGGCCCAGTCGGGGAGGCGTAGGTTGGCATTTATGCCCACCGCGGCGAGGTTCTGCTGCACCACGAGCGCGGTGTCATTGTGCTGGGCATATTGCGCGGTGGACAGCAACTCGATGGTGAGGCTGCCTACGCCCGCCTGTTTCATCAGGGCCTTGGCCTTGGCGATGTCGAAACTGAAGCGCTCCTTCACCAAGGCGGGATCATAGGCCGGGCTCGACGGCACCGGCAAGCCATCGATGGGCGAGCCCATGCCGGAAAAGGCGAACTTGTTCAGCCCGTTGCGATCGACAGCATAATTCACCGCCTGCCGCAGCCGGGGGTCCCTGAATGGCCCGTTGACGGTGTTGAACATGAGGTACATGAACGGCCCGTCGACGGAGGCGATGTGGGTGGAGGGGCCGTCCTCGATGCGCGCCATCTGCTGGGTGGAGACGTACTCGATCAGGTCGATATCGCCGGACTCCAGGGCTGCGATGCGCAGGCTCTCGTCGGGAATGGCCACAAACTGGATGCCGCCGACCTTGGGATAGCCCGCATTGTAAAAATTCGGGAAGGCCCTGACCGTGATCGTGCTGCCGCGCTCCGCCTTCTCCAGGACGAAGGGCCCGGCGCCGATATAGTCCGGCGCCTTGGAGGCGCGGGAGACGATCGGCGCGTAGCCGCTGGCCAGAACCTGGATGAAGGTGACCGTGGGCTCCTTCAATGTGATCCGCACGGTCTTCGGATCGACCACCTCGATCCTGTCGATGACCTGCATGTCGGCGCGCAGATAGGCCTTCGAATTGGCGGCCGTGATGAGTTCGTAGGAGAATTTGACGTCTTCCCCCTCCACCGGCGACCCGTCGTGGAAGACGGCGTTGTCCCTGATCCGGAACGTGTAGGTGAGCGGATCGGGGTGCTCGATCGAGGCGGCGATCTCCGGCTTCACGGAGCCGTCCTGCCCGTAGGACATCAGCGAGCGGTAGAGCGCCAATTTGACCGTCAGGGACGCGGTTCCGGTATATTCGAATGGGGCGAGGTTCGGCGGGAAGGACGAGAGCCCGAAGCGCAGGACGCCGGCGCGCTGGGCATAGGCGGGACCGGCCGGAATGCCCACCGTCGTCAGCGTCGCGGCGGCTCCGGCGGCTGCGAGAAATGATCTGCGGCTCAATATGGTGGGAACGCCAAGCGGGCTCATCATCGCCTCTCTGGTTCGCTGCATGCTGCGGATCCCGGCTGACGGGCGCCACTCTGTGCGGGCGCCGAGTCTCGTCCGTGGTGATCGGCATACCTTCTTGCGGGTCCGATGCGATCCGGCGGCATATGAGAACGCCGGATGTCACGTTGCTTTCGCTAGACTAGGCGCGATAGCCAGGCGCTTACAAATAGCGTAAACGGCATACGCTATTCAATTTTGGTATAGGCATGATCAACCACCGCCAGCTTGAAGCCTTCCATGCTGTCATGATCATGGGAGCAACCACCCGGGCCGCCGACATGCTCGGTGTCTCGCAGCCGGCGATCAGCCGCCTCATCAAGCAATTGGAACATTCGACCCGGCTGAAGCTGTTCGAGCGCAGCGGCGGGCGCCTCATCCCGACGCGCGAGGGGCTGCTGTTCCACGCGGAGGTCAGTCGCGCCTTTCAGTCGTTCAGCCGCCTCGGCACAATCGCCGACGACATCCGCAACTATCGGGCCGAGACGCTGAAGGTCGCGGCGCTGCCGGTGCTGGGCTTTTCATTCGTGCCGCATGTCGTCGGGAGCTTCCATGAAGCCTACTCTCGGACGACGATCAACCTTGAGGTCGCCAGCTCGGACTTCGTGCGCGATCTGGTCGCCGCCGGGCAGATCGACGTGGGCTTTGCCGCGGAGGAAATTGATATCTCCGGCGTGTTCGCAGAGCAGTTCGCCATGCCGCCGGCCGTCTGCGCGCTGCCGCGGGGCCATGAGCTCGCCGGCAAGGCGGTCATAACGCCGGCGGATCTGGTCGATCAACCCTTCATATCGCTGTCCCATGCCGATCGTGCCCGGCATCGCATCGACAAGCTGTTCGACCATCAGCGCATCGCGCGCAACGTGGTGGCGGAAACCCATTTTGCCCTGACCATCTGCCAGTTCGTTCAGCAGGGGCTGGGTGTCGGGTTGATCAATCCTTATTGTCTCGACGCGGTCGCCACCGACAGCGTCGTCGTCCGCCCGTTCCTGCCGCGGATCACTTTCAGGACGCTGATGATCTATGCGCCGGACCGCCCGGTTACGGGGGCCGTGGAGATGTTCCGGTCGATCGCGCACAAGCGGGCGGTGCCATTTCTCCGGGAGATCATCCAGCGTTTCGGCGTCTTCGTCAGCGCCGAAGGCGAGGCCGCCTTCGGGCAATTGACGGAGCCGGGCCCGTGGATCCGCAATCCGCTCGCGTGAGGTCAGTAGCCGAGCTGCGGGTCCACGGTGTTGTGCAGGGGCTGTCCCGCCTTCGCCCGCGCGAGGTTGTCGGCGAGGATCGCAAGGCAGCGATCGACGTATCCGTCGGGAGCGTCCGCGGACACATGCGGAAAGACCATCAGATTTGGCACGTCCCACAGGGGAGAGCCCGCAGGCAAGGGCTCCTGTTCGAACACATCGAGGATGGCGCCGGACAAATGGCCGCTGTCGAGCGACGACGTGAGCGCCGCATGGTCGATGACGCCCGCGCGGGCGATGTTGAGGAGGCCCGAGCCCTTCGGTAGCGCCGCAAGTTCGCGGGCGCCCACGAGGCCGCGCGTCTCCGGTGTCAGCGGACAGGCGAGAACGATGATGTCCGCCAGCGGCAGCTCGTCGTGAAACTGGGCCGGCGTCGTCATCCGCTCGATTGCGGCGTGCGGCTTCCCGCTGCGGCGAACCCCTGTGACGCGGAAGCCCGCGCCATGCAGCCGCTCGGCGACGGCGCCGCCCAGCGCGCCGACGCCATGGATCAGCACGCGTCGTCCGGCGGCCACGCCGCGCAGGCGCCGGTTCCACGCATGGCGCCGCTGACTTGAGGCGATCTCCGGCACGCCCTCATGCAGCATCAAGCATGCCATGAGCCCGAATTCACCGACCTTGGCCGCGTGGACACCGCTCGCGTTGGTTAGCGTCAGCGTCGGCGGCAGCCAGTCGAAGGGCGCATAAGCCTCCACGCCAGCGCTGGTGCACTGGATGAGTTTCAGCTCGCGCGCCTCGGACGCGATGAGCGCCGTGTCGAGCCTGCCGGCAATGAGAATGTCAGCGCGTCGAAAGGCGGGCAGATCGCGCTCATCGGAAAAGCGGCAGGTCAACTCCGCCGGTGCGCACAAGGAGCGAAGACTGCCAAGCACGGCTTCCGCAGTGACCTCGTAGGCCGGATCGCGTCCGCGGGCATTTTCGACATAGATCCGCGGCGCGCGAATCCAGGCATCGGAAGCTGTGATGACCATGACGGCATGGCTTTCTGCCAATCGGCGAGGAGAGACCGGCGCGATCCGATCTCAATCGAGCGACACGTCGCGGGCGGCACGCATGCCTCTGAACGCAGGCGATCCGTGCCGGCCCCGCTTCAGGCCGCAGCCTCGCGATAGTCGAAGCAGCGGAACGGCGCGATGGCATCGACATCGACGTCCGCGCCGAGCCCCGGCGCCGTCGGCACCGCCAGCCTGCCATCCACCACTGTCTTGTCAGGGGGATTTTTCAGCACCTGGACGTAGTCATTCGCTTCCGAATAATACGGATATGTTTCGAGCGGCATCGCCATGGCGGACGCCGCTATGGCCTGAATGGAAGCGGCGGTGCAAAGGGAACTGGCACAATTGTGCGCAGAGACGCGCACATTGTGGGCTTCCGCCATTGCGGCAATCTGCACGAACTCGAAGATGCCGCCGCAATTTCCGACATCCGGCATCGCAATATCCACGCCGCCGGTCTCCAGCAGGTTGCGGAAGCCGCCGCGGGTATAGATCCGCTCGCCCGCCGCAATGGGAATGGACCATCGGCCGGCGAGATGGCGCAGTCCTTGGAAATTAAAAGCATCGAGCGGTTCTTCGACCCAGATCAGATCGAGTTCGGCACAGACGTCCATGAAGCGGAGCAACTGGTCGTTGTTGAGCCCTCCGGACAGATCGAACATCAAACCGATGTCCGGCCCCACCACCTTGCGCAGCGTCCTCACGCGGTCGACGGCCCGCTTGAAGGCGCCGTCATCCAACTGGCGACGCTGTACATGCCTCAGGGTCCGCCCCTTCTCGTAGCTGGCAAGCGGATAGCATTTCAGCATCCGATAGCCCTCGGAGATGGGGCGCTCGGCCGAACTGGCCCAGCCGACCACATCGTCGTGCCGAGTGCTCCAGCCGTTGGCGTAGACCTCAATCGTGCTGGTGAACCGGGCGCCAAAGAGTTCGTGAACCGGGACACCCAGGGCCTTAGCCTTGATGTCCCACAAGGCCAGGTCAATCGCGCTAAGCGCGGCGAAGACAACGGCCCCACCGCCCTTCGTCCAGAAGGAGTTGTCATAGATCTCATGCCAGACGTTACGCGGATATCGCGCATCGACCCCCACGATAGACGGTGCCATGTCCGCCAGCATGCCCGCCGCAGCGTCCGCGCCAATGCCATAGGCGACGGCGGCCTCGCCGTAGCCGACGATGCCATCGCGCGTCGACAACTCCACGATGACAGGGCGCTGAGGTCCGCTGCGGATGTTGAAAACGCGGACGTTGCTAATTGTAAGCATAAAATTGACTCTCTTTGCGTGCAGCGAATAACAGAGGGGATGGCTCTCTGCTTGTCGACTTCCTCAGGAACGGCATCGACGAAATCGTCGCGCAAAGCAGCTTAGTCTTGCTCATGCCCGACATTTTCAACCAATACATACCGGCCGAATTTCGATCCAATGTCGATCGCGGTTAGGTCTATGCACAAAAGTTATTGGGAGCTTGCGCCTTTCCCATCTCAACCTCGTCTACATGTCGCAGAACCCGGCGGCGCAGCCAGCCCGCCGTCGTGAAGCAAGTGAATTCCCCCTGGAAGAAGGCCTGCAGGCCTGTCCAGCGTTGGGGAGCATGTCAGTCGGTGAGGTAATCCCGTTCACGGTGACCTACTCGCCTCGCAACGACAACCCAGCGGTACGCACCTCGCTCAGCCTCACACGGACGATGGCCCAGTAGCGGACTACGATGCGCTGATGTTCGCAGCACCGCCAACCGCACGGCGCGCCCTGGCGAATTCGCGATCGGTGGCGATGAAGCGTTCCAGCATGGGCGCGATGAGCTTCACGGGATCCTTGACCGGCTGGCCGGTTTCTCGCGCGAGCACCTCGGCATAGGCAACAAGATCGCGGTGCAGCGCGCCTGGTAGCGAGAGCACCACCTTCACCGGCTTGTCGTTGGGGATGGGTCCGAGTTTCAGCTTCGCCATGGTCAATACCTGTAGGGTTCGAGCACGAGGTCGCGCGTGACCATGACCCGCACCGGGAAGCCGGGGCGGATGGTCAGTGTCGGCGCGACGTTCAACTGCCGCCGGATGATCTCCTGGCCAGCATTATTGATGGTGTCCCGCGCCCCGCTCTGCAGGGCCTGGATCAATGCATCCTGATCATCCATGGCGAGCTCGGCGCTGACGGAGAGTAGCGTCGAAAGCCCGACCGCCTTGGCGAGATCCCACCAGTGCATGTCGACGCCGTCCTCGAGGCCGGCATAGCCCTGCGCATCCGTGCCGGGCTGGCGCTCCAGCACGATGGAGCGGCCATTGGGGAAGATCAGGCGGTTCCAGACCAGCAGGATGCGACGCTGTCCGAAGCCGATGCCATTGTCGTATTGGCCGAGCAGCCGCGTCCCCTGCGCGATGATCAGAATGCGGCCGGTCGGGCTGTCATAGACGTTCTCGGTCACCTGCGCAGTGATCTGGCCGGGCAAGTCAGAGCGGATGCCGGTGATCAGCGCGGCCGGGATGACGGCGCCCGCCTGCAGCACATAAGGCGACGCCGGCGCCATGACGCGATCGGAAGCCACGACGCGTCGATCGACAGCGGCATTGAGGAAGGCAAGCTGGCGATCCTGGGCTGAAGGCGTGCCGCCCGGCCCGACGGCGCCAAGCCCGCTGAAGCCGGAAGCTGCGGATGCTGAAGGCGCCGGCGCGCGAGCCTGCGCAGCCTGGAAGAACACGCGACTGGTCCGCGCGGCTTCCTGTTCGGCGAGACGCCGCTGCTGCTCAGGATCGACCTGTGGCGCTGTCATTGTCGGCGGCACGACGGGCTGGCCGCGGTTCTGTGCATCAAGGATCGGCCGGCCGAGATCGCCGGGCAGCGGCGGACCCAGGATCGGCCCGGTGTAATCCCGCGGCAGGCCGGCAAGGCCATCGGCGGTGGAGCGGTTCTGGGTGGAATAAAGTTCCTCGCCGCCGGTTCCTCTGTCGCGACCCTGCAGCGCATAGATCAACGCGCCACCAATGCCAAGGCTGACGACCAGCCCAGCGCTGGCTAGCACCTTGCGCGAGAGACGCGTGACGCGCGGCGGCTCGGGACGCAGCCGCATGGCGGCGGCGTGATCGGTGGTCGGAGCGGCAAGATCGGCCTCGAGGTCATGATTGTCGGGGCTGCTCATGATGCCGGCCTCCCGTCCGTGCGCTCGATCCGCACCTTCTGCGGACGCTCGCCGCCGCCGAGGCGCAGCTCGGCGGCACCGAACAGCCCGTCGACGATCAGGATGTTCTGGTGGATGCGGCTGTTGACGATCTGCGCATCGCCATCCGCGCCGACGACGAAGAGCGGCGGCATCTCGCCCTGAACGATGCCGCGCGGGAACTCGACATAGACCTTGCGCCCATCGTCATAGACGGCCATCGGCCGCCAGGGCGGCGTGTCGCCGGTGAGCGCATAGCGATAGTTTCGGGCCGTGAAGGCCGGAATGATTGGTGCCGCTGGGGCACTGGCGCGCTGTGCTCCCGGAACCTGCGGATAGGCCCAGGCGACAGCCGGCATGTAGGGCTTCTCGCCGGCGCGCAGCTCGATCATGTAGCTGCGCCGATCGGTGGTGATGACGAGATTGGTGGTTATGTCCGCCCGCGTCGGTTTCACCAGCACATGCACGCGCCGGTTCACACCGTCGCCGCTCTCGGTGTGGCCGATGATCCAGCGTGCGGTGTCGCCAGCCGCGATGGGGCCGCTGCCGGTCAGGCTCTCGCCCGGCTCCAGCGCGATATTGGTGATCTGGCCGGGCGCGGCATAGACCTGATAGAGCGCACCCTCGCTCCAGGGATAGATCTGGATGGCGTTGTAATAGCCCTCGCGGCGCGGCTCGACCCGCGCTGCGGCATTGGCATTCTTCACACGGGCGACGGGCGTTTGGGCGTCCGTGCCGCCCTTGGCCGGCGTCCAGGCGGGCGGCGTGTGGAGCGCGCGCGGACGCTCATCCGTGACAACGGCGGGCACCGTCGGCAGCGCCGGCACCTCACTGTCATAGCTGATCTGCGGCGGCTTCGGTGCCGATGCGCAGCCGCCCAGCGCGCTTGCGGAGAGCAGGAGGACCGCAAACGCGGATCGGCGGAAAGCCGAAGATGCGGGTTTACGGAAAGACGTGTTCACTGGCTCATCTCCCGCGACCAGCTGATAGCGTTGACATAGATGCCGAGCGGATTAGTGAGCAGGCGCTCAGTATCGCGCGGCGACTGGATCACCAGGGTTAGGATCGCGCTCCAGCGCTCGGTGGCGGCGAGCTGGCCGTTCTCGTAGCGCCGCTCGACCCAGGCAACGCGGAAGGAATCCGGCGAGGCCCGGATCACGCTGGAGACCTCGACGGAGATCTGCTGCTTGCCCACCCGGGTGAAGGGATCGTTGGCGCGGGCATAGTCGTTCAGAGCGGCGGCGCCGCGATCGGTGGTGAACTCATAGGCTCTGAGCCAGTTCTGCCTGACGATCACGGGATCGGCGGGTAGGCTGCGCACCTGCTCGATGAAGCGGGCGAGATGCCAGGCAATCTGCGGATCGGTCGGGCGATAGTCTCCGGTGGCCGGTCCCACGGCCTGCGTCTGGCCGAGACGATCGACTTCGACAACCCAGGGCACGACCGTGCCCTTTGTTGACTGCCAGATCAGCGCCGAGGCAAAGCCGGCCGAGAGGAACAGGCTGCCAAAGGCTATCAGCCGCCAGTTCTTGGCCTGCACTCGGGCCGAGCCGACGCGCTCGTCCCACACCTGGGCCGCCTTCTGATAGGGCGTGACCGGCTTGGGCGAAGTTCCGTAATGGGTCGCAGGTCGCTTGAAGAGGCTCATGAGGGGGCGCTCTCGCTGAGGGAGACGGAAGAGCCGCCGGCATGGCTGTCGCCAGAACGCACAGCATGGGCGGCGGCGGAGACGCCGTGGCGAAGCGACTGGCCGCGCTTCATGCGCTTGGCCCAGTCGGGCACGTCACCGGCCGAGGAAGCCGAGGCCGTGCCGTTGATGGCGTTCGCGAGCGGGGTCACGGCGGCGGAGCCTGCGGCCCGCGCGACGTCACCTAGTCCCGAGGCGACACTCGCCATGCCGGACGGTCCGGCGGAACCGAGGCTGTAGGCTGTCGCTCCACCCCGCGCCGCAGCCGCCGTCGCTGAGAGCGCGGCCCCGCCGCCGCGGATTGCGAGGCCGGCAGCACCGCCCGCTGCCAGCAGCGCGCCACCGGCGGCAAGGCCCGTGCCGACGGCGGCCCCGGCGCTTAGCTGCGGGCCACCGGAGACAAGGCCGGCCGCAATGCCGGGGCCGAAGATGCCTAGGCCGAGCAGGGACAGCGCCGCGAGCACGATGGCCATGGCGTAGTCGATGGTCGGCGTATGGCCCCCGAAGCCGGCGGTGAACTGGCCGAACAGGGTCGAGCCGATGCCGATGATCACGGCGAGTACCATGACCTTGATGCCGGAGGACACGACATTCCCCAGCACCCGCTCGGCCATGAAGGCGGTCGTGCCGAACAGGCCAAAGGGGATCAGCACGAAGCCGGCGAGCGTCGTTAGCTTGAACTCGATTAGGGTGACGAAGAGCTGGACGGCAAGGATGAAGAAGGAGAGCAGCACCAGCGCCCAGGCAAACAGCAGGCAGGCGATCTGGATGAAGTTCTCGAAAAGGGCGACCCAGCCCATCAGGTCCGAGATGGCCTCGAGTAGCGGCCGGCCGGCATCGAGCCCGGTCTGCGCCACGTTGCCGGGACGCATGAGATCGCTGACGGAGAATGCCGTTCCCGAGCCCTTCAGCCCCAGCCCGGCAAAGCTCTCGAAGACGATGCGGGCGAGGTTGTTCCAGTTGCCGATGATGTAGGCGAAGACGCCGACGAACAGGGTCTTCTTGACCAGCCGGGCGATGACATCGTTATCCGCGCCCCACGACCAGAACAGCGCCGCCAGCGTCACATCGATGACGATGAGCGTGGTGGCGATGAAGGCGACCTCGCCGCCGAGCAGGCCGAAGCCGCTGTCGATATAGGAGGTAAAGACCCCCAGGAAGTTGTCGATGACGCCGGTGCCGCCCATCTCAGCGCCCTTCAATCGATGCGGGACGCCCGAGGAACCGATCCCGCGTCTGCGCCCAGACCTTCAGGCACGCCGCGTCCTGCGCGGCCGCCTCTCCCAATTGCTGACACCGCCGCTGCTCGTCTCGCAGAGGATCGCGCTCGACCTCGACCGTCCGCATGGGTGAAGGCTCCGGCGCCTTCTCCCGGCTCATCTCCAGGACCGCCGCCGTGCCGGCGATGGCCACAAAGATCACCGCGCCGCGCCGGGCCAGCATGGCTCCGTCCATGTCGGCCTCCTTCAGTTGCTGAACATGCGGGCATTGCCGGCCTGATAGCCGGCGCCGGGAGTGAGGAAGCGCCGGCGCTGCTCGCGGCCCTGCTCGGCGGCGGTTGCGCGTTCCGCCTCGGACAGCGCCGCGGCGCGCCCATTGGCGGACATCACCGCGATCAGGTCAGAGAGCTGCTGCGACTGCAAAGCGAGCAATTGGTTGCCGGCCTGCGTGGCCTGTAGCGCGCCCGTGGCGCCTTGGCTTTGGCCGACGAGGGTCGCCATCTCGGACTTGTTGGCGTCGACATTGCCGACGACGCCGGCCTGCACCCGCAGCGCATCCTGCAGGCCCCCGACCGTGGTCTGCCAGCGCGAACGCGCACCGGCGACGAGATCGGCATCGGAGGCCGAGAGCGGGATGTTGCCGTAGCGCTGCTGGAAGGCCTGGTCGATCTGACCGACATCGAAGGCGATGCTCTGTGCTTGGCCGAGCAACTGCTGGGTGCGCTGGACCGATTGCTGGATCTGCTGCAGCGAGGAGCGCGGGAGGCTGGCGAGATTGCGGGCCTGGTTGATCAGCATCTGCGCTTCGTTCTGCAGCGAGGTGATCTGGTTATTGATCTGCTCGAGCGCCCGCGCCGCCGAGATCATATTCTCCGCGTAGTTCCACGGGTCATAGACCGTGAGGGCCTGTGCGGGCTGGGGCAGCACGGGGCACAGGCCGAGCGGCGCGGTCAGCAGCGCGACGGCGAACGCGGATACGCGCGGACGGGACAGCGTCATGGCTGCGTCTCCAGATTGGCGAGGTTGGGGATGAGGTCGGCGGCCCAACCGAGGCCGCGATGACGCAGCCAGGCATCCAGGAAGCCCTCGCGCTCATGATCCGCGACGATCTTGCTGATGGCCTGTTGGTCGGTCTTGGAGGACGCCGCGCACAGCGCCAGCGCGACCTCGCTGAGGCCCAGCTCGAACAGCCGGTTGCCGCGGCGCGACTGGTAGTAATAGTCGCGCTTTGGGGTCGCCCGCGCGAGGATCTCGATCTGCCGGTCATTCAGCCCGAAGCGGCGATAGATGGTGGCGATCTGCGGCTCGATGGCCCGCTCATTGGGGAGCAGAAGGCGTGTCGGGCAGCTCTCGATGATCGCCGGGGCAATGGCGCTGCCATCAATGTCGGAGAACGACTGCGTGGCGAAGATGACGGAGGCGTTCTTCTTGCGCAGCGTCTTCAGCCATTCCCGCAGCTGGCCCGCGAAGCCCTCATCGTCCAGCGCCAGCCAGCCTTCATCGATGATGATAAGCGTCGGTGATCCGTCGAGCCGGTCCTCGGTCCGGTGGAACAGATAGGCGAGCACCGCCGGCGCGGCCTCCGTGCCGATCAGACCTTCCGTCTCGAAGGCCTGGACGGTGGCCGAGCCCAGATGCTCGGTATCGGCGTCGAGCAGCCGGCCCCAGGCGCCGCCTATGCAATAGGGACGCAGTGCCTGCTTCAGGTCGTTGGACGCTAAGAGGACGCAGAGGCCTGTGAGGGTGCGCTCCTCGACCGGCGCGGATGCCAGCGACGTTAGCGCCGTCCAGATGTGCTCCTTCACCTGCGGCGTGATGGGGACGCCTTCGCGGGTGAGGATGGCATTGAGCCAGTCGGCGGCCCAGGCGCGTTCCGCGGCCTCATCAATGCGCGCCAGCGGCTGGAGCGAAACGCTCTCCGCGCTCCCCTCGCTGAGACCGCCGCCGAGATCGTGCCAGTCCCCGCCCATGGCGAGCGCCGCAGCGCGGATCGATCCACCGAAATCAAAGGCAAACACCTGCGCACCGGCGTAGCGCCGGAACTGCAAGGCCATCAGCGCCAGCAGAACAGACTTACCCGCGCCGGTGGGGCCGACGACGAGGGTGTGGCCGACATCGCCGACGTGGAGGCAGAACCGGAACGGGGTCGAGCCCTCAGTCTTGCCGAACAGCAGCGGCGGGCCATCAAAATGCGCATCGCGGCTCTCGCCGGCCCACACCGCCGAGAGCGGGATCATGTGGGCGAGATTGAGCGTCGAGATTGGCGGTTGCCTGACATTGCCATAGACATGACCGGGCAAGCTTCCGAGCCAGGCGTCGACGGCGTTGATGGTCTCGGTCATCACCGAAAAGTCGCGGCCTTGGATGACCTTCTCGACCCGTCGTAGCTTCTCATCGGCGATGCGCGGATCGGCGTCCCACACCGTCACCGTCGCCGTGACATAGGCGATGCCGGCATGGTCCGCGCCGAGCTCCTGCAGCGCGAAGTCGGCATCTTCCGCCTTGTTTGCCGCATCCGAGTCCACGAGGACGGAGGCCTCGTTGGTCATGACCTCCTTCAGGATGGCGGCGATGGATTTGCGCTTGGCGAACCACTGGCGGCGGATCCTGGTGAGCAGCCGGACGGCATCCGTCTTGTCGAGCAGGATTGCTCGGGTCGACCAGCGATAGGGAAAGGCCAGCCGGTTGAGCTCATCGAGCAGGCCGGGCGTCGTCACCGTGGGAAAGCCGGTGATGGTCAGCACCCGCAGATGCTTGTCGCCAAGGCGCGGGTCCAGCCCGCCGGTGAGTGGCTGATCGGCCAGCAGCGCGTCGAGATAGATCGGCGTCTCCGGCACGCGAACATGGTGCCGATGCGTCGAGACGCAGCCATGCAGGTGGGTCAGCGTCTCGCTGTCATCGAGCCAGCGGCATTCCGGCATGAAGGCATCAATGAGGTTGAGGAGCCGATCGGTTCGGTCGGCAAAGCCGCGCAGCGTCTCTTGGGGATCAAAGCCCGCCTTGCCCCGCCCTTCATAGAGCCAACCTTCGGTGCGGGCGGCATCCTCGGCCGGCGGCAGGAAGGTGAAGGTCAGGAAGTAGCTCGACTCGAAATGGCTGCCGGCCTGTTCGAAATCGGCCCGGCGCTCGGCATCGACCAGAGCGGAGGCGGCGTCGGGAAAGGTGCTGACCGGATAGGTCGCGGCGGCATGGCGCTGCGCCTCCACGAAGATCGCCCAACCCGAGCCGAGGCGGCGGCAGGCGTTGTTCAGCCGCCCGGCGACCGCGACGAGCTCGGCGGGAACGGCGCTGTCCAGGTCCGGGCCGCGAAAGCGCGCCGTGCGCTGGAATGAACCGTCCTTGTTCAGCACGATGCCCGGCGCGACCAGTGCCGCCCAGGGCAGGAAGTCGGCAAGGCGGCGGTTGCGGCGGCGATACTCAGTGAGGTTCATCATCGGCGCGGCCCGCTCAGACCGAGAGGTGCGCGGGGATGCGCAGATGCCGGCGCACCACCTCGACGAAAAGCGGGTCGCGCTTCGCGGCCCACACCGCAGCGAGATGGCCCATCACCCCGATGGCGAGGCCGACCAGCCAGAGACGCAGGCCGAGACCCACGGCCCCGGCAAGCGTGCCATTGACGATGGCGATGGCACGCGGCGCGCCACCGAGCAGGATCGGTTCGGTCAGCGCCCGGTGGACCGGTACGCTGAAGCCGGGGATATCGATCGGCTCGCCCATCACACCAGCGCCCCGCCGCCGAAGGAGAAGAACGACAGGAAGAAGCTCGAGGCGGCAAAGGCGATCGACAGGCCGAACACGATCTGGATCAGCCGCCGGAAGCCACCCGACGTGTCGCCGAAGGCCAGCGCGAGGCCGGTCGAGATGATGACGATGACGGCGATGATCTTGGCGACTGGCCCCTCGATAGACTGGAGGATGGATTGCAGCGGCGCCTCCCATGGCATGGAGGAACCGGAGGCATGAGCGCTGGCCGTGGCCATCAGGCTGATGAAGGTGGCAGACACGGCCAGCCGGGCGGCGCTACGGGCGCGATGGAGTGATCGGATCATGAGGGATCTCCGGTGAAAGCAGGGGTGATGCGGTAGTCGCCATCTGGGCCGAGGCCCTCGACATGGGCGAGTTCTGTGAGCCGGCGTGCGGAGCCGCGGCCGGAGAGCACGGCCACGAGATTGATGGTCTCGGCGATCAGAGCGCGCGGGACGGTGACCACGGCTTCCTGGATGAGCTGCTCCATCCGGCGCAGCGCGCCGATGGCGCTGCCAGCATGGATGGTACCGATCCCGCCGGGATGGCCGGTGCCCCAGGCCTTCAACAGGTCGAGCGCCTCCGCGCCCCGCACCTCTCCGATGGGTATACGGTCGGGCCGCAGCCGCAGCGCTGAACGGACGAGGTCAGAGAGCGAGGCAACGCCGTCCTTGGTGCGCAGGGCGACGAGGTTCGGCGCCGCGCATTGCAGCTCATGCGTATCCTCAATGAGGACGACGCGATCGGAGGTCTTCGCGACCTCGGCGAGCAGCGCATTGGTCAGCGTGGTCTTGCCCGTCGAGGTGCCGCCGGCCACGAGGATGTTGGCGCGCGAGGCGACAGCTTGGCGCAAAGCGCCTGCCTGTCCGCCGGACATCATCCCGGCGCGGACATAGTCCTCGAGCGTGAAGACCGCGACGGCGGGCTTGCGGATGGCAAATGTCGGTGCCGCCACGACCGGCGGCAGCAGGCCCTCGAAACGTTCTCCCGTCTCTGGCAGCTCGGCTGAAACACGCGGAGCTCCGGCATGTACCTCGGCACCGACATGGTGGGCGACGAGCCGCACGATGCGCTCGCCGTCCGCGGGCGAGAGCCGCTCACCCGTGTCGGACAGTCCCTCCGAAAGCCGGTCGATCCACAGCCGCCCGTCCGGGTTCAACATCACCTCGACGACGGACGGGTCTTCCAGGTGCCGGGCGATCGCCGGACCCAACGCCGTGCGCAGCATCCGCGCGCCGCGGGCAAAACCTTGATGATGATGTGCTGCCGCCATGCGAACCCCGACGTGCCGGGGTCCTGACGATCTCATCCCGGGTGGGGATGATTAAAAGAGCCCGATATTGGGCCGGTTCAACAGGATTCGATCCGCGTCGCAGCGTGGCGTGCAATGACAGGCAAACGGCGGAACTGCTGTGCAGTGATCGGAAGCGGCATACGGAGCCTCCGCTTCACGGCTTGAAGCAATGCTCCCCATGCCAGCGCAGGAAATGGGGATGGGGTCGCTCGATCAACCTGCGTGGCGCGATCGCGCGGCTCTGCCATGAGCGATAGGACGACTATCTATCAATCACGTATCCGCTATTATGTGAGCTATAGCCGGAGACCCTATCGCTCATGGAGTGGAACTGGACGCGGCACGGCTGGCCGCATTTTGCCTATGATCCGGTTGCCCTCGAACCGCTGGAGCGGCGGTTCCTGCTGCTCACCGGCGAGGTGATCGGCGCGGTCCGGCATGTCAGCGATGACGAGCGGGACCTGCTGCGGATCGAACTCCTCAGCGACGAGGCGGTCAAGACCAGCGCGATCGAAGGGGAGACGCTGGATCGCCTCAGCGTGCAATCCTCCCTGCGCCGTCAGCTCGGCCTCGACACCGACAATCGCAACGTGAAGCCGAAGGAGCGGGGCATCGCGGAGATGATGGTCGATCTCTACCGGAGCTGGGCGGATCCCCTCGACGCCGATACGCTGTTCCGCTGGCACCGCATGCTGATGGCCGATAGTCGGCATCTGCAAACGATCGGCGGCTATCGTCGCCATGAAGACGCGATGCAGATCGTGTCCGGCCGCCAGGATCGGCCCACGGTGCATTTCGAGGCGCCGCCATCTTCTCGGGTTCGGGACGAGATGGCCGCCTATCTCGCCTGGTTCAATGGCTCGGCCCCGAACGGGGACGCGCCCTTGCCGGCACTTGCCCGGGCCGGGATCGGACATCTCTATTTCGAGAGCATCCATCCCTTCGAGGATGGCAATGGACGCATCGGGCGAACGCTCGCTGAAAAATCCCTCGCACAGAACATCGGCCAGCCGACGCTGATCGCGCTCGCCCATACCATCGAGCAGCATCGCAAGGCCTATTACGATCAGCTCGAGGTCCATCAGCGGACGCTCGATGTCACGGGCTGGCTGGTCTTTTTTGCGGAAACGATCATCGCGGCCCAGCAGACGACGCTCGGCCGCGTCGCCTTCCAGATCGCCAAGGCACATTTTTTCGATCGCTTCCGCGACAAGTTGAACGAACGGCAGGAAAAGGTGATCGGCCGTCTCTTCCGTGAGGGCCCGGGCGGCTTCACGGGCGGCCTGAGCGCGGAGAACTACCTCGCGATCACCGACACCTCACGCCCCACCGCCACACGCGACCTGCACGACCTCGTGGAGAAAGGCGCCCTGACGCGAACCGGCGAGCGCCGGTACACGCGCTACCAGCTGAACCTTTAGGTTGCGGGCGGACAGTTGCGGGCGAAACGTCAGTGGCGCAACCGTTCTGTCCTTTCGATCGCCCTCGGGGCATCCACTTCAACCGTAAGCGTCGTCTTCAGGCCACGTTGCTGAGGACGGGCTGTGCGGGATAGGCCCATGGCAAAAGGTCGTCGATGCAGCTGTTGGGGTGGCCGTTGACGATGCGGGTGATGACGTCCGCGAGGTAGGCCTCGGGATCGCTTCCGTTGAGCTTGCAGGTCTCGACCAGCGAGGCGATGACGGCCCAGTGCTCGGCGCCGCGGTCGGAGCCGGCGAAGAGCGCATTCTTCCGGGTGAGGGCCGGGGGGCGGATGGAGCGCTCCACGATATTGTTGTCCAGCTCGACGCGGCCGTCGTCGAGGAAGAGGGGCAGCCCCTCCCAGCGCGAGAGCGCGTAGCGGATCGCCTCCGNGAGCTTGGTCTTCTGGCTGATCAGCGCCAGCTTCGCCCGCAACCATGGCTCGAGAGCCTCGATGATCGGCCTGCTCTTTTCCTGGCGCGTGGCCTGACGCTCATCCGGGCGCCGCCCCCGGATCGCAGCCTCGACGTGATAGAGCTCGGCGATGCGCTGCAGGGCCTCGCCGGCGAT
>NZ_AXBA01000044.1 GCF_000473085.1 Azorhizobium doebereinerae UFLA1-100 | reverse complement strand
GAAGTGATGCAACTGGTCATAGCCGACGCCGCCTTGACGCGCCGCCATCGGCTGGATGCTCTTGCGATCGCCCGGACCGATCAGCCCCGCCACATACAAGGGACACAGCCGCGCCCGGACCTTATGACCCAGAGCGCTCACGAAGGGCGCCAGCCATGCTTCCAGATCCGCTTTCCAGCTTTCGTTCATGGTCGGCACTCCATAAGCCGACCACCCATGAATCACGCAACCCGGTCCGAGGGAATCCCAGCGGGGATCCAAAAATCAAAAAATGCCAAAGTAGTGCTAGATCACCCCCAGGAACCGCCACCACGCATAGTCCAGCGGCGCCAGCAGGAGGAAGGTGAGGGCGGAGCTCGCCAGCGCCAGCCGTGTCGCATCGCCGAGCCGCACCTTGCCCAGCTCCACCGCCACGATGATCGGTGGGGCCTGATAGGGCAGGATCACGGTGGAGAAGGCCAGCACCTGGGTCAGCACCACCGCTTCCACCGAGAAGCCCGTGGCCGCCGCCAGTTCCCTGGCCATGGGGGTGAGCAGCGCCGGCACGCCGTTGGCGGTGGCGGCCAGCGACAGCGCGCTGCCCAGCGCCAGCAGCAGGGCGAAATTCTGCGCCGGGGCGCCGGGCGCGAACGGCATCAGCGCCACCAGCCCGTGGCCGAGCGCGTCGCCCACCCCGGTGGCGTTCACCGTGGCGACGAGGCCGAGCAGCCCGGCCACGTAGAAGATGGTGCGCATGTTGATCTGGCCGAAGGCCTCCGGCGGCAGCACGCCGATGCCCGGCATCAGGCAGAGCGCCGCGCCGGCGAGCCCGATCCAGGCGGGAGAGATGTGGTGCAGGCTATCGCTCATCCACAGCGCCAGCGTCAGCACCAGCAGCAGGGCCAGCCGCCGTTCGGCGCGGCTCCAGCCGGCCCGCTCCGGGGCGGGCCCGATGGTGCCGTCCAGCCGGTCGGGAAACAGCAGGCAGATCAGGGCGATGAGCAGCACACCCTTGCCGAGGCCGACCACCGGGGCATGGAGCGCCAGATAGGGCAGATAGCCGAAGTGCAGGCCGTAAAGCTGCTCGGCGGCCCCCGTCATCACCAGGTTCGGCACGTTGGCCGGCAGGATGGAGGCGGACAGCAGGAAGGTGCCGAAGCCCACCGCCAGCATGACGCCGGTGCGGCCCGGCCGGCCCGGCGCGAGGCCGATGCGGTCGCACAGCGCCTGCATGATGGGGATCAGCAGCGCGATGCGGCCCATGTTGGACGGCATCACGAAGGACAGGCCGTAGGTGATGCAGATGACGCCGGCGATGAGCTGCGGATAGGAGCGCGACAGCGGCGCGGCGAGCGCGCCGGCGATGCGCGCGGCAAGGCCGGTGCGGGCGATGGCCAGCCCCACCACCATGCCGGACAGCACCAGCCAGAAGGCGGAGGCGGCAAAGCCCGAGAACACCACCTGAGGCGGCGCCAGCGCGGTGAGGGTGGCGAGGGCGAAGAACAGGAAGGTGGTGACGATCTCCGGCAGCGCCGCGCTGGCCCACAGGCCCATGCACAGCAGCCCGACGGCGGCCCCCAGCGCGGTGCGCGGGGCAAGGCCGAGCGCGGGGCCGGCGGCATAGAGGGCGGCGGACAGCAGCAGGAGCGCGCCCGGTACGCGCCAGAATCCGGGACGTGGAGCGGTGATGCCCGCGCTCATGCGTGGCTCTCCCTGAAGGATGCGTCTCCCCTCGGCGGGCGGTCCCGTGCGCCTCTGCGGGCGCGTCGGGGACGGCGGACGCCGCGTGGGCGGCGTCCGTGAAAGGTCTCAGTGCTTGAAGTGGCGCACGCCGGTGAAGACCATGGCGAGGCCGGCCGCGTCGGCGGCGGCGATCACCTCGGCGTCGCGCATGGAGCCGCCCGGCTGGATCACCGCCGTGGCGCCCGCCTCCACCGCCGCCAAGAGGCCGTCGGCGAAGGGGAAGAAGGCGTCGGAGGCCACCACCGAGCCCTTGGTCAAGGGTTCCGCGAGGCCGGCGGCTTCCGCCGCATCGATCGCCTTGCGGGCGGCGATGCGGGCCGAATCCACCCGGCTCATCTGGCCGGCGCCGATGCCCACCGTGGCGCCGTTCTTGGCATAGATGATGGTGTTGGACTTCACGTGCTTGGCGACGCGGAAGGCGAAGCGCAGGTCCGCCAGCTCCTGGGCGGTGGGCTCGCGCTTGGTGACCACCTTCAGCTCCAGGTCGTCCACGCTGGCATTGTCGCGGCTCTGCACCAGCAGGCCGCCGGCGACCGTGCGCACATTGAGGCCCGGCGCGCGCACGTCCGGCAGGGCGCCGGTGAGCAGCAGGCGCAGTTTCTTCTTGGCGCCGATCAGCGCGATGGCCTCCTCGGTGGCGTCGGGGGCGACGATCACCTCGGTGAAGATCTCCACCATCAGCTTCGCCGCGTCCGCGTCCAAAGTCTGGTTCACCGCGATGATGCCGCCGAAGGCGGAGACCGGATCGCAGGCCAGCGCCTTCACATAGGCGTCCTTGAGCGAGGCGCCCTCGGCGACGCCGCAGGGATTGGCGTGCTTGACGATCACCACCGCCGCCGTGCGGGCGGGGTGGAACTCGGCCACCGCCTCGAAGGCGGCGTCGGTGTCGTTGATGTTGTTGAAGGAGAGCTGCTTGCCCTGCACCTGCCGGGCGGTGGCCACCCCGGGGCGGGCCTCGTCGGAGGCGTAGAACGCCGCCTTCTGGTGCGGGTTCTCGCCATAGCGCAGGCTCTCGATGAGCTTGCCGCCCACGGCGCGGAACAGCGGGGCGTCCGCGTTCACCTGGCGGGCGAACCAGTTGGAGATGGCCGCGTCATAGGCGGCGGTGCGGGCATAGGCGGTCTGGGCGAGGCGCTTGCGCAGCGCGAGCGTGGTGCCGCCGTGCAGGGCGAGCTCGGCGAGCACCGCCTCATAGTCCGAGGTGTCCACCACCACGGCCACGTCATTGTGGTTCTTGGCCGCGCCGCGGATCAGGGCCGGGCCGCCGATGTCGATATTCTCGATCACGTCGTCGAATTCGGCGCCGCGCGCCACCGTGGCCTCGAACGGATAGAGATTCACCACCACCAGATCGATGGGGGCGATGGAATGCTCGGCCAGCGAGGCCTGGTGCCCGGCGTCGGCGCGGATGGCCAGGATGCCGCCATGGATGTTGGGATGCAGGGTCTTCACCCGTCCGTCCATCATCTCCGGGAAGCCGGTGAGGTCGGACACGTCCTTGACCTGAAGCCCGGCGTCGCTGAGCGCCTTGCGGGTGCCGCCGGTGGAGACCAGCTCCACGCCGCTCTTGGCCAGCGCGGTGGCGAAGGCGACCAGCCCGGTCTTGTCGGACACCGACAGCAGGGCGCGGGTGACGGGACGGACATCGACGGACATGGGGCACTCCGGGCGCAGGGCCATTTCAGGGGACGATTTTGCCCGTGGCCCTATCACGGGCGGGCCAAGCCGTCACCCGCCGCCGAAGCGTGATCCCCCATGCACCAGACGCGCGACCCGTTCAGCCTTGGTCAGCCCCGCGATCCGCGCGATCCGCCGCCGCGCGGCACCTGGGCCTCGCGGGTGCGCAGCAGGGTCCAGACGATGCGCGGCAACTCGTCGAGCGCGCCGAGCAGGACCAGCTGCGTGGTGCGGTGCGGCCCGTCCGGGGCGGCGAGGAACACGCTCTCCTCCAGCACCACCTGCTGGCCCGGCGCCACGAAGGCCCAGGCCTCGCCGTTGGGCAGGCCGAGCAGCACGGTGGACGGGTCGTCCAGCCGGTCCACCTGCACCTGCGGGTGGAGGTGGAAGCGCACGGCGAACGGCACCTGCGGCATCACCGAGGGCGCGCCCTCGGCGGGGCGGAACATGTCCTCGCCGTCGAGGCGCGAGCCGTCCGCCGCCAGCCGCCAGGAGCGCTGGTGGAGGATGCCGAAGGGCTCGGCATAGCCGTCGTGGCTGGCCCGCAGCAGCACCGCGCCCTCGCGCCCGCCGCGCTGCACCGGCACGTCGCGCGGGCCGGAGATGATCGGCACGCCGGCGAGGCGGGTGAGATGCGCGCCGTGCAGGAAGCGGCAGGACGAGGTGTCGCCCACCACGGCGGTGGAATGGGCGGCGGTGGCGCGGGCCACCTGGCGCCACATCTCGCGATTGGTGCTGGTCATGCCGCAATTGACGATGATGCGGTTGCGGCCGCTGGAGAATTCGAAGGCGAGGCAGGAGGCGTGGGCCTCCGCCGAGGCGGCCAGCGGCGGCGGCGGGCCGGTGTCGGCGATCACCACCGTGCCCTTGGCGTCGAGCCGCTGGAAGCCGGAATGCGGCGCATTGGCCACCGGGGCGCCGCGCGCGTCGTCATAGGCGAGGATGGTGGCGAGCTGGTCCGCCGCCGTGTGGCCCATGCCGTGGAACAGCGCGAACGCGCCGTCGCCGTGCCGGAAGAAGCGCAGCATGGGCATCATGCGGTCGATGGCGTTCATCAGCGCCGGCGGCGCCGGCTGGTTGCGCGCGGCAAACGCATGGCGCAGCGGCAGCAGGTCCAGCAGCAGGTCTATCAGCACGCCGGGGCTGCGGGTGATGGAGCCGCCGTCCGGCAGGATCTGCCGCTCCAGCTCCTCCGACAGGCGCTTCTGCGCCGCGCGCAGCAGGCGCGACTGCTCGGACATGCACAGGCCGGCGAACACCAGAGCGATCACCACCAGCAGGCGGGGATAGCCGTCCGGCGCGTCATTGGCCGCCTTGCGCAGCCCGCGCACCTGGCGGGCGATGGAGCGCATGAAGCGGCGGTAGAAATCGTGGTCGGCGTCCTGGAGGATGAAGGGCGCCTGGGTGAGCCAGGCGATGACCCGCCGGGCGGTGACCTCGGGATCGGCGGCCACCGCGCGGGCGCGGCCGGGATTGCGCATCCAGTCGCCCACCAAGGCGCGGCCGTTGGCCCGGGCGATGGTGGTGCCGGCGGCGCGCAGGTGGCGCAGCCAGGAGAAGCCGTGCAGCACCTCGGCCCATTCCCGCGACGGCGGGTCGAGCTCGAACGGGGTCTTGCCGTCCAGCAGCGCCACCTTGCCGGCGAAGGCGAAGCGGCCGGAATAGATTTCGGTGGCGCGCGTCGGATCGCCGGTGCGCAGGTCCTGCGGCGCGATCAGCAGGCGCTCGGGCACCGGCACCACCACCTGGGCGAGGGTGAGCGGGGCGCCGGGCGCGCGGGCGGAGACGAGCCGCCAGAAACGGTCGAGCAGATAGAGGGTGAGGCGCGCGCGCTCCATCACCATGCCCCGGCTCACGGCCCGGCCGTGCGGTCGGCGCCGCCGCCCGCTGCCGTTCCAGGGCATCTGCCCGGCTGTCGTATTCGCCATCGATCCGCTCCCCACAGGAGCCGGAGAACCAGCCGTGCCGCGACCGGGCGCCCGCGAAGGGGCGCGCTCGGGCGGGGCGGAGCGGCATCGGTCCTCATGGCCCTCGTTCGGCGGCGTCAGCCGCTCTTGCGCGAGAGCCGGAGCCGACCCGGCGGATCAGCCTGATCGGTGCATCCGTCTCTCAATCCGTGCGAGAGGATGCATCACTGCTTCCTCAGGCGGGCCGCGAAGAAGCCATCCAGGCCGGAGCGTTCCGGCTCCCCGCGCACCCAATCACAGGGCAGAGTGCGCAAATCACCTTGAGGAGTGATGAACGGCGCGATGCCCGGCACGTCCTCGGGGCGGATTTTCTCGCGCGTCACGTCGGAGCGCGCGGCGAGCAGGCGTTCCACCTGCTGCTCGCCCTCCTCCGGCTCCAGCGAGCAGGTGGCATAGACCAGCAGGCCGCCGGGCTTCAGCAGCTCCAGCGCATGGTCGATCAGCTTGGCCTGGAGCGCGGCGAGCGCGGCGATGTCGCCGGGCCGCTTGCTCCAGGCGATGTCCGGGTGGCGGCGCAGCGTGCCGGTGGCCGAGCAGGGGGCGTCCAGCAGGATGGCGTCGAACGGCCCGGCCTTCAGCGTGGTGGCGTCCGCCTCCAGCACCTGCGCCTTCAGTTTCAGCCGGGCGAGGTTTTCCGACAGGCGGGCGAGCCGCTGGCCCGAGCGGTCCACGGCGGTGACCTGCGCGCCGGCGGCGGCGAGCTGGGCGGTCTTGCCGCCGGGCGCGGCGCACAGGTCCGCGACGCTCTTGCCGGCGATGTCGCCCAGCAGGCGCGCGGGCAGCGCGGCGGCGGCGTCCTGCACCCACCACTGGCCGTCCTCATAGCCGGGCAGGGCACGCACCGGCCCGGCCTGGAGCACGCGCACGGTGCCGGTGGGCAGCACCTCGCCATTGAGCTTTTCCGCCCAGGCGGCGGGATCGCCGACGACGGTGAGGTCGAGGCCCGGCTCCTGCGCCTGGATGGCGGCGATGGCGGCGGCGCGCTCGGCGCCATAGGCCTTGGTCCAGCGCTGGCGCAGCCAGTCCGGCGTATCGAGGTTCAGCGCTTCGGCGGCGGCGAGCCGTTCGTCCCGCTCGCGGGCGAGGCGGCGCAGCACCGCATTGATGAGGCCGGCGAAGCCCCCCGTGGTGCGGTCGCCGCGGGCGAGATCCACCGCCAGGCCGACGGCCGCATGGTCCGGCACGTCCATGAACAGGATCTGCGCCGCGCCCACCAGCAGCACGGTCTCGACCTTCGGGGCGGACTTGGGCGGACCCTTGTCCAGCAGGCCGGCGATCACCGCCTTCAGCGTGCCGAGGCGGCGCAGGGTGGTGGCGACGATGCGGAAGACGAGCGCCCGGTCGCGCGGCTCAAGGCCGGTATCATTGATGAAGGCGTCTTCCAGCGAGGCGTTGCCCCGCAGGATACGGTCGAGCGCATCGGCGGCGAGCAGCCGGGCCGGCAGGCCGGCGGTCTCGGCGGGCCGCTGCGGCGGGCGGGGGCCACGGGGGGCGCCACCGCCGGGCACGCCGCCTTTGCCGCGCGAGGGACCGGAGGAGCGATTGGGGCGCGAAGGTGCTTTCATCCCGCGCACCTAAGGGGTTGTGGGGGACGGCGCAAGGGAGAATGGCGTCCGCTGCGTCTGCGGCGCGGTGCGGTTGCGGCCCGCTCTTCTCTTGATCAGCCGCTCCGCCCATGCTTTGGTAGGTGTACCAACCAAGGATGAGCGATGCCCCCCACCGAGGTGCGCGAGCGGGTTCTGGCGGCGGCGGTCGGGTTGTTGCGGGCGCAGGGGCCGGCGGGGCTGACGCAGCCGCGCGTCGCCAAGGCCGCCGGCGTCTCGCAGAGCCACCTCACCTATTATTTCCCAACCCGCGCCGATCTGGTCCGCGCGGTGCTGGAGGCGGCGGTGGACGGGCAGATCGCCAATCTCGGCGACGCCATGGCGGCGCCGGCCACCCCCGCGGAGCGGATCGCCCGCCTGGCGGAGGCGCTCACCCAGGCCGAGA
Organism: Azorhizobium doebereinerae UFLA1-100; assembly: GCF_000473085.1. Lineage (GTDB taxonomy): Bacteria > Pseudomonadota > Alphaproteobacteria > Rhizobiales > Xanthobacteraceae > Azorhizobium > Azorhizobium doebereinerae. The sequence continues at coordinate 20,435 of NZ_AXBA01000044.1, read as the reverse complement.
ACACCCGCGTCCTCGTCTCCCTGGTGCTGGCGGCGGATGGCGATCCGGCGTTTCGCGATCTCTATGGGCGCCTCGTGGCGGCCATGCGCGGCCGGGCCGCCGGCCTCATCGCCGGCGCGGGGCTCGACCCCACTCCGGCGCAGGTGGCGCTGCTGCACGCGCTCGGCACCGGGCTCGCGGTGATGGGCGCCGCGCTCGGCCCCGAGGCGGGACGGGAGGTCAACGCCATGGTGCTCAGCGAAGTGTTCCGCCTGCTGGGCGCCGACGCGGCGCGGGCGGGCGAGGGGGATGCCGGCCCATCCGGCGCGGCTTGAACAGGCGTGGGGAGCAGGAGAGCAGGATGGGCGCGTGGCTGGATAACCTCATCCCGATCAAGGTGCCGGCGCTGGAGCATGAGCAACTGGCCGGCTGGCGGCCGAACGGGGCGGCCGCGCAGGGCCTCGGCTGCCGCCTGCTGGCGGATCAGCGCATCGCGGTGGCGCCGGATGTCACTTTGTCGGCGGACGTCTATGTGCCGCGTGTTCCGGGGCGCTATCCCGCCGTGGTCCAGTTCGCCGCCTATACGCGCGAATTGCACACGGCGGGCATGCCCACCGGCAGCAACGAGATCGGCTGCCCGCCGGTATTCACTGATCGCGGCTATGCCCAGGTGGTGGTGATGCGCCGGGGCATGGGGCGCTCGGGCGGCACCGAGGCGGTCTTCCTGTCGGAGCAGGATGTGGACGACCACGAGCGCGTCATCGCCTGGGCCGCCGCCCAGCCCTGGTGCGACGGGCGCGTGGTGCTGTTCGGCACCTCCTATTACGGCATGACGCAGCCGCTGGTGGCGGTGCGCCGCCCGCCGGCGCTGAAGGCCTTCTTCTGCAACGAGATCTGTACGGACTATTTCCGCCATCTCCTGCACTTCGGCGGCGTCTGCAATCTCTTCTTCTTCAATCTCTGGATGGGCGCCAACTTTACGCCCGCCATGTACCGGCTGCGCGTGCCGCCGGTGGTGCGGGCGCTGCTCAGCCACCTCACCAATTCGCCGCTGAAGCGCCTGTGGCAGCCCTTCATGATGAAGCGGGTGGATGCGCTCTACCGCGCCTTCATGGCCAAGACGCCGAAGGAGAATGTCCGCGAGATCTATGCCAACTGGATGCTGGACGCGAAGTCACGCGAGACCGCCTCGCTCCAGTCCGGCCCCTCCGGCCGTCTCGACCGCATCGAGGTGCCGTTCGTGACGGTGCAGAATCTCGGCTATTTCAACCTGCACCAGTTCGGCGCCTACGACCTGTTCGAGAACGCGGGTACGCCAGCGGGCCGCAAATGGATGATCCTCGCCCCGCCGGCCTATGAATTGCCGGTCTATGCCTGGCAATTGGAGGCGCTGGCCTTCTTCGACCATGTGCTGCACGGCACGGACAACGGCTATGCCGCCCAGCCGCCGGTGCGCTACTGGCTGGAGGGCGAGGATCGTTATGCGGGCGCCGCCGATTTCCCCGTGCCGGAGGCGGCGGAGCGGCGCTTCTATCTGGCCTCGAACGGCGTGGACGCGGCGACGCACCGGCTCGCCCACGGGCCGGGCGAGGGCGCGAACCGCTGGGCCGCCGTGCCGCTGGGCCTGCCCATCCTCGGCGGGTTCGACGCGGTGGCGAACCAGATGCTGACCTTCGACATGACGGCGGACCAAGCGATGACGCTGGCCGGGCCGGTGTCGCTCAACCTCACGATCAGCTCCAACGAGATCGACACCTCGCTCGTCGCCCGGCTTGGCCGGGTGGCGAAGGACGGCAGCTATCATCTGCTGTCGCTCGGGGCCATGAGCCCGGCGCGGCGGCGGCGCGATCCCGCCCGCGACACCGCCTGCGAGATCGTCCACGACACCTCGGTCCGCGAGCCGCTGGTGCCGGGCACGCCGGTGGACCTCACCTTCAGTCTCACACCGGGCCCCACCCGGCTGGAGCCGGGCGACCGGCTGCGGCTAGACGTGGCGAGCCGGCTCGATCTGCTGCGCAGCGACGTCAGCCACGGCTATGTGCATTTCGACATGCCGGGGCCGCCCTATTTCGCCCGCAACACGCTGCATTACGGGCCGGGCAGCTATCTCACGGTCCGGCAACTGGCCTGAGGCTCAGCCCCACGGCCCTTTCCGCCCGCCCGCGGCGCCGCCCCACGGCCCGCGCGGCGCAGCCGCCGCCGGAGCCGCCGCCGGGCGATAGCCGCCGCCCGTCCCCATCTGCCGCGCCAGTTCCTGCAAGGCGGCGATGCGGTTGCCGGTGTCGGGATGGGTGGAGAACAGGTTGTCCATCCGCGCCCCGGAGAGCGGGTTGATGATGAACATGTGCGCGGTGGCCGGGTTCGCCTCGGCCTCGTAGTTCGGCACCTGGTGGGCGCCGCCGGCGATCTTGGCCAAGGCCGAGGCCAGCGACAGGGGCTGGCCGCTGATCTCCGCCCCGCCCCGGTCGGCCTCGTATTCCCGCGAGCGGGAGATGGCCATCTGCACCACCATGGCGGCGATGGGCGCCAGGATCGCCATCAGGATCAGGGAAATCCCACCGAACGGACTGTTGTTCTCGCGGTTGCCGCCGCCGAAGAACAGGCCGAAGTTCGCCAGCATGGAGATGGCGCCGGCGATGGTGGCGGTGATCGTCATGGTCAGCGTGTCGTGGTTCTTCACATGCGCCAGTTCGTGCGCCATCACGCCGGCCACCTCGTCGGCGTTCAGCGCCTGCAACAGGCCGGTGGTGGCCGCCACGGCGGCATTCTGCGGGTTGCGGCCGGTGGCGAAGGCGTTGGGCTGCGGATTGTCGATCAGATAGACCTTGGGCATGGGCAGCCCGGCGCGCCGGGAGAGCTCGGCCACCATGTCCACCAGCTCGGGCGCGGCGGCGCGGTCCACCTGCCGCGCGCCATACATGCCGAGCACCAGCTTGTCGGCATACCAATAGCTGAACAGGTTGGTCCCGGCGGCCACCAGCAAGGCGACCATCATGCCGCCGCGCCCGCCGAGCGCGAAGCCCACCACCATGAAAAGCGCGGTCAGCCCCGCCAGCAGGATGGCCGTGCGCACGTAGTTCATTCTGCCCTCCTCCGCCGCCCCGTGGGGGGCAGCGCGTCAGCGCAAAACGTGGGCACGTGCAGGGGATCGCGCAAGGGCAGGCGGGCCGGACCTCAGCCGGCCCGGACCGCCGCGAACACATCTTCCAGCAGGCGGTGGCAGAAGGCGTCGCTGCCATGCACGCTGTCCGCCTGGCTGGCGAATTCGGGCTTCAGCTCGCCGTCCGGATCGAGCGACCAGGGCCGGTGATCGATGAACCGCGTGCCGGCGGCGGCGATCTCCTCCGCCGCCACGTCCTCGGCCCGCAGCAGGACGTCCCGCCGGGTGGAGATGGGGGGCGCGGCGCAGCGGCGCGGCGGCAGCGCCGAAAACACCCTCAGCCCCAGGGCGGCGAGGTGGCCGTGGAAGGCGATGGCGCCGGCGATCTGCGCCCGCAGCGTGGCCTGCACCGTAGCCGCGCTCAGGAAGCGGCCGGGTTCGTCCGGGGCGATGGCGAAGCCGTCCCAGACCTCGGCGCGCGCCTGATAATGCAGGTTCATGCCGAACAGGCACAGCACCGGCATGGCGATGTCGGCGAGCCGCGCCGCGCCCGCGCCCGCCAAAGCGGCGCGGTATTTGACCTCGGACTCGGGGCGGTGGAAGCGCACGTCGCCGTCGTCCACCGTGAAGAAGCCCGCCGCGTTGAGGAACCGCCCCGGTGCGATGTGGCCGCCATAGACCGGCCAGCCTTGCTCCGCCGCGACCTTGACCAGCGTGTGAGCATTGGAATCACCCAGCAGAAAGAGACTCATGCGGTCACCGGAGGTCAGAAGCTGGCGTGGAGGGCGGGGACGTCGGGGCTGTGGGCATGGCGAAGGTCATGGCTGGGGTGCGAAGGTCTCAAGCTCGGCTTCGTCGCATTCGGGATCCGCTGTCGCGGGCTGCGGCCCGGTGCCTGGCGCCGTCTCGGCATCGAGACCGAGGGCGCCGAAGAAGGTGTTCATGACCACGCCCACGCCGAACGCGCTGATGTCGCGCAGGTTGGGGGCGAAGAACATGGCGCGGTAGGGCGGGCTGGTGGCCATTTCGTAGGAGGGGAAATAGTCGCACTCCGGCCGCCGCGCCATCTCGCCCGCCGCCGCCCGCAGGATGGCCTTGCAGCCGCTGGTGGCCACCAGCACGTGCTGGCCGGAGGCGGTGGCGATCATCGGTCCCGGCGCGATCGTCAGCAGGATCTTCATGCCGGGCCGGAGGCGTTGCAGCAGGTCGAGGACCGCCGTCAGGTCGTCCAGCACCTCGGCCAGCCTGTGCTCGTGGAAGGCATCGCGGGCGGGATCGAAACTGTCGGCGAAAACGCCGGGGGCGATGGGATATTCCAGCCCGCTCGCCCGGTCCCGCCAGGCTTCGGTGAGGCCGAGGGTGAAGACCAGCAGGTCGGTCTGCGCGAGCGCCTGCGCCACGCTGGCGATGGTGGTGCGCCGGGAGGCCTCGGCCTCGGCGTGGCTGGCGAAGCCGTCCGGCTCGACGCCGGGCCGGACGGGGTCGTGGGTGCGCCCGTCGCGGGTCCAGAAATGGTCGGGCACCGGCCGCTCGCCGCTCGCCCATTGCAGCCACTGGAGCAACTGGCGGGGCGTATAGATGTTGCCGATCCGGGCGGAGAAGAGATCATAGCCGAGACGCCGCCGATCCGCCTCGGGCAGCGTGGCGGGGGCGGGCTCGGCATCGACGAAGGTGAAGCCGCGGGTGCGGACCGCCCGGCCGAAATTGCGGGCGAAGCAGGAGCCGAAGGCGGCGATGCGGGTGTCGCGGTCGATCGGCCATTTGGGCTGCCACAGCGGGCCGACTTCCAGCGGCGGGCGGCTGGCGACCGCCGTCCGCCAGAAGGCGGTGGCGGGCAGGGACTCATAGGGATTCATGCCGACCTCGCAGACACCACGGACCGTGCGCCCACGCCATGGGAGCCCCGGCGGGCAGTCCCCTGTCAAGGCGCGGCGCGATTCGGTCCCGTCCCGTTCCCGGTTTCGTCCGCTCGTCCCATTTCGGGACGGATCAGCGCGGCAGGGTGCCGGGCGGGTCGAGGATGAGCTGGAGGAAGGCGAGGTCCAGCCAGCGGCCGAACTTGGTGCCGACCTCGGGCAGGTGCCCCGCCGTGGCGAAGCCGAGCTTCGCATGCAACTTCAGCGAGGCGGCGTTCTGGGCGTCGATGCCGGCCACCATCGCGTGCTTGCCCTGCCGCCGGGCGCGGCCGATGAGCGCCTCCATCAGCGCCATGCCGATGCCCCCGCCGCGCGCATCCGCGCGCACATAGACGGAATGCTCCACCGTGTGCCGGTAGCCGTCGAAGGCCCGCCAGTCGCCGAAGGTGGCATAGCCGGCGACGCTGCCCGCCCCGTCGTCCGCCACCAGCACCGGAAAGCCCGCGCCCTGCCGGCCGGTGAGCCAAGCGGCGCGGTTGGCGGCGTCCACCGGCGTCTCGTTCCAGATCGCCGTGGTGTGGGCCACCGCGTCGTTATAGATGGCGAGGATGCCGCCGACGTCGCCGGTGTCCGCGTCCCGGACGCGCATGTCGTTCTCCAATATCATCACATAATAATCCACTAAAATGGACAATCCGGCCAGTCCCCCGGGCGCGGCGGAACGGATCGGGTCCACGGGTGCGCCAGCGATTCGGGCCGCTTCCGTTCCCGTCCTGTCCTGCCGCCGTCCCGATTCGGCACGGCCCGGCCGCCCGCCCTTTCCGGGCGGGGCAGGGGCGCCTATGTTGGAGGGGACAACAGCGGTCGTACCGCTGCCCCGGATTGCTCAAGGATCAGAGCCATGTTCATCCAGACCGAGGCGACGCCGAACCCGGCGACCCTCAAGTTCCTGCCCGGCCGCACCGTGCTCGGCGACGGCACGCTCGAAGCCCGCACCCCCGAGGAGGCCGGTCGTTCCCCGCTGGTCCAGCGCCTGTTCGAGGTGAAGGGCGTCGGCGGCGTGTTCCTGGGCTCCGATTTCGTCACCGTCACCAAGACCGACGGCGACTGGGCGCACATGAAGCCCGCTATTCTCGGCGCCATCATGGAGCACTTCATGTCCGGCGCCCCGGTGCTGGCGGAAGGCGTGGAAGCCAGCCACGAGGATGGCGAGGAATTCTTCGAGAGCACGGACGGCGAGATCGTCTCCACCATCAAGGAACTGATCGAGACCCGGGTGCGCCCGGCGGTGGCGGCGGACGGCGGCGACATCACCTTCCGTGGCTTCAAGGAAGGCGTGGTCTATCTCAACATGAAGGGCTCGTGCTCCGGCTGCCCGTCCTCCACGGCGACGCTGAAGAACGGCATCGAGAACCTGCTGCGCCATTTCGTGCCGGAAGTGGTCGAGGTGCGCCCGGTCTGACCGGCGCCCGCTGAAATCCTGGCCCGGCGCCTTCGCCCCCGGACGGCCCCGTCCGGGGCGGGGACCTGGGAAAAACACACAATTTCCGGGGGTTTCCCCTCAATCCCCTTCCGTCAGCGCCGGTTTCGGTGAATCGTGGTTGCGGGGAGCTGGCATCCACGATTCATGTATGTTCTGGCCATAGATACCGCGCTGGCGGCCTGTTCGGTCGCGGTGCTCGACGCCGAGGCGGATGAGATCATCGCCGGCGATTCCCTGCTCATGGACCGTGGCCATGCGGAAGCGCTGGTGCCCATCGTCGAGCAGGTGATGCGTGACGCGGGGCTGGATTTCCGCGCGCTGTGGCGCGTCGCCGCCACCGTGGGGCCGGGCAGCTTCACCGGCCTGCGGGTCGGGCTCTCCGCCGCGCGCGGCTTCGCTCTGGTGGCCAAATGCCCGGCGGTCGGCGTCACCACGCTGTCCGCCCTCGCCGCGCCCTTCCTGGCGCTGGACGATACCTTGCCCGTGGTCTCAGCCATCGATGCCCGGCATGGCCATGTCTATCTCCAGATGTTCGGCGCCGGCGGGCGCACGCTGATCGCCCCGCGCATCGCGGCAGTGAAGGATGCGGCGCGCGCGGTGGCCATCGGCCCGGTGCGGCTCGTCGGCTCCGGCGCGGCGCTGGTGGCGGAAGCCTGGCCGCCGAAGGAACAGCTGCCCTTGGTGGTGGAGGACATGGTGGCGCCGGACGTGGCCTGGGTGGCGCGGCTCGGCGCCGTGGCCGATCCGGCGCGGGCGGAACCGCGCCCGCTCTATCTGCGCCCGCCGGACGCCAAGCCGCAGGACGCCGCCCGCATCGCCCGCCGATGAGCGCCTTCACCCGCCTGTTCTCCGGCCCCGCGCCGGACATCCGCGATGCCGCGACGGCGGATGCGGCGGACCTCGCCCGCCTGCACGCCACCGCCTTTCATCGTGGCTGGTCGGCGCCGGAGTTCGAGCGCCTGCTGGCCGAGCGCACCGGCGTCGGGCACGTGATGCGCGCCGGCCCGCGCGGCAAGCTGCTGGGCTTCGTGCTGTCGCACGCCGTGCCGCCGGACTCGGAAATCCTGTCCATCGTCCTCGACGGGGCGAGCCGGGGGCGCGGCCTCGCCGGACGCCTTCTGGCGCACCATCTCGGCCGCCTCGCGGCGCAGGGCGTCACCGCCTCCTTCCTGGAGGTGGAGGCCGGCAACGCCCCGGCGCTGGCGCTCTACCGCCGGGCTGGCTATGCGGAGGTCGGCCGCCGCAAGGGCTATTACGAAGGCCCCTCCGGGCGCACCGACGCCTTGGTGCTGCGCCGCGATTTCTGAGCGCCGCCGGGCGGGATCGCATGGCATTCCATGTATCGGTAAAGATGCCGGAGGTGATGATCTGCCTCGCGCATGGTGCGACGCAATAACCCGTGCCTCTTGTGCCGCCCGCACGGCTGGCGCTTAAATCCTGTGCGCCGCCTGCTGCCCGCCCTTTCTTCAGGATGTCGCCGTTTGTCCCCAAGGTACGGGACAGCCTCTTTCCTTCCCTTGCACGGGATCATGTCTATGAAGCATTTCTTCAACCGCCGGGACAGCATCGTCACCGAGGCGCTGGACGGCTTGCTGCGGACGGCGCCGGCGGGCAAGCTGGCGCGGCTGGATACCTATCCCGACATCAAGGTCGTGCTGCGCGCCGACTGGGACAAGGCGAAGGTGGCGGTGATCTCCGGCGGCGGCGCGGGGCACGAGCCCTCGCACGCCGGCTTCGTCGGCAAGGGCATGCTCACGGCGGCGGTGTCGGGCGAGATCTTCGCCTCGCCCAGCGTGGAAGCGGTGCTCACCGCCATCCGCGCCGTCACCGGCGCGCCCGGCTGCCTGCTGGTGGTGAAGAATTACACCGGCGACCGGCTGAACTTCGGCCTCGCCGCCGAGAAGGCGCGGGCCGAGGGCTTCCCGGTGGAGATGGTGATCGTCGGCGACGATATCGCCTTGCCCGGCATCGCCCAGCCGCGCGGCGTCGCCGGCACGCTGTTCGTGCACAAGATCGCCGGCCATCACGCGGAGGCGGGCGCGGACCTCGCCACCGTGGCGGACGCGGCGCGGGCAGCGGCGGGCGACATCGCCTCGCTCGGCGTGTCGCTCTCCACCTGCTCCATCCCCGGCCAGCCGCATGAAGACCGGCTGGGCGAGGAGGAGGGCGAGCTTGGCCTCGGCATCCATGGCGAGCCCGGCGCGGAGCGCATTCCGCTCCAGCCCGCCTCCGCCATCGTCGCTACCCTGGCCGAGCGGCTCTCGGCCAGGCTCCAGGCGGGGGCACCCTATGCTGTGCTCATCAACAATCTCGGCGCCGTGCCGCCGCTGGAAATGAGCCTCATCGCCGAGGCGGTGCTCACCTCGTCCCTGGCGGCGCAGGTGAAGCTCATCCTCGGCCCGCGGCCGCTGATGACCGCCCTCAACATGAACGGCTTCTCCCTCTCGCTGCTCCGGCTCGACCCGGCGCGCGAGGCGGCCCTGCTTTCGCCCGTGGACCCCGCCGCCTGGGTTGCGCCGGTGGAGCGGCACGACATCGCCATTCTGCCCGCGCCCAAGGCCGAGGGGGCGGCGGCGGCGCCCCCGGCCAGCGCCGATCCGGCGGTGGAGGAGGTGCTCGCCACGGTCTGCGCGCATTTGGTGGCGCAGGAGGCCGAATTGAACCGGCTCGATGCCCGCATCGGCGACGGCGATACCGGCTCCACGGTGGCCACCGCGGCACGGGCGATCCAGGCGCGCCTGGGGGACCTGCCGCTGGCGGACCTGCCCGCCACCCTCGGCGCGCTCGGCCATATCCTCGGCACCAACATGGGCGGGTCGAGCGGCGTGCTGCTCTCCATCTTCTTCACCGCCGCCGCCAAGGCGCTGGCGGACAAGGCCGATCTCGCCCAGGCCCTGCTCGCCGGGCTGGAGCGCCTGAGCTTCTATGGCGGAGCGGCGCCGGGCGACCGGACCATGGTGGATGCGCTCGATCCGGCGCTGAAGGCGCTGGCCGGCGGCGACATCCAGGCGGCGGCCACGGCCGCGCACGCCGGGGTCGAGGCGACGAAAGCCATGGCCCATGCCAAGGCCGGCCGGGCCGCCTATCTCGGCGCGCACGACCTGGAGGGCGTGGCCGATCCCGGCGCGGTGGCGGTGGCCGGCGTATTCGCGGTGGTGGCCGGCTTGCCCCGGCGGGCGGCCTCCTGATCGGAGAGGGGCGGCCCATGCCCCGTCAGCGTCCTGCGATCACGCCGGTCCGCACGCCGGCGGACCTGGCGGCGGTCGCTGGCCTGTTCCGCGCCTATGCGGCGGCGCTCGACGTGGACCTCGCCTATCAGGACTTCGCCGCCGAACTGGCCATGCTGCCGGGCAAATATGCCCCGCCCGGCGGCGAGCTGCTGCTGGCCCGCGACGAGGCCGGGACGCCGGTGGGCTGCGTCGCCCTGCGCCCGCTGGAGGCGCCGGGCTGCTGTGAGATGAAGCGGCTCTACGTCGCGCCGGAGGGCCGGGGCGGCGGGCTCGGCCGCCGGCTGGCGGAGGCCATCGTCGCCGCCGCCGAGCGCATCGGCTATGGCGAGATCCGCCTCGACACCTTGCCCGCCATGGCCGGCGCGCAGGCGCTGTACGGCAAGCTCGGCTTCGAGACCACGGCGCCCTATTACGCGACGCCCGTGGCCGGCACGCTGTTCCTGCGCCGCCGCCTGGGCCCGCGCTGAGCGGCCCGCTTGCGGTCGGCGGCGCGCGGGATGATAAGCTCGCCTCGCCGGCACGGGCGCCAGGACATGCATAGCTTGGACGCGCGTAGGCGGGACACGCACATCGGGAAGGGGTGAGCGCTTTTGAGCGAGAAGACCAGCGCCATCGAGGAGGCCTGCCTCGCCAAGGGCATGCGCATGACCGAGCAGCGTCGGGTCATCGCCCGCGTGCTCAGCCATGCCGAGGACCATCCGGACGTGGAGGAGCTCTACGCCCGCGCCAGCGCCATCGACGACAACATCTCCATCTCCACCGTCTACCGCACGGTGAAGATGTTCGAGGACGCCGGCATCATCGCCCGCCATGAATTCGGCGACGGCCGCTCGCGCTACGAGCCGGTGCCGGACGAGCATCACGACCACCTCATCGACCTGCGCTCCGGCCGGGTGGTGGAGTTCCGCTCCGAGGAGATCGAGCGCCTCCAGGAGGAGATCGCCCGCAAGCTCGGCTACCGCATCGTCGGCCACCGGCTGGAACTGTACGTCTTGCCGCTCGACGAGGAGGCGCCATGAGCCGTCCGCTCGGGGCCCGGCCCGCGCCGGGCGATGGCGTGCCGATCGTGGAGCTGGGCCCGGAGATGCCGGCCGCCACGCGGCTGCTGGACGGGCTGCGCGTGGGCATGGTGCTGCTGGCGGTGGGCCTGGTGACGCTCGTTCTCCTGCCGCTGCAATGGATCGCGCTCCGCCTGAAGCTGCCGGCCCGCCGGCGCATCCCGGCGCTCTACCACCGCATCGTGCTGCGGCTGATCGGGGTGCGGGTGAAGGTGATCGGCGCCCCGGCGCCGCAGCGCCCGCTGCTCATCCTGTCGAATCACGTTTCCTGGCTCGACATCTGCGTGGTCGGCTCGCTGACGCCTTTGTTCTTTATCGCCAAGAGCGAGGTGGCGGGCTGGCCGGTGATCGGCCTGCTGGCGAAGTTTCAGCGCACCATCTTCGTGGACCGCGCCCGGCGCAGCGCCACCCACGCGGTCAACCAGGAGATCGCCGCCCGGCTCCAGGAGGGCGATCCCGTGGTGCTGTTCGCCGAGGGCACCTCCAGCGACGGCAACCGCATCCTGCCGTTCCGCTCGGCACTGGTGGGGGCGGTGCGCGAGGCGTTCGCCACCGCCGGCGCGGTCACGGTGCAGCCCATGGCGGTGACCTACGTGGGCGTGCAGGGCGTGCCCATGGGCCGTCCGCACCGTCCGCTTGCCGCCTGGTATGGCGACATGGACCTGGCGCCCCATCTGCTGGGCGTGCTGCGCCAGGGGGCGATGGACGTGGAGGTGCGCTTCGGCGCGCCCATGGCGCTCGACGGCGAGCATGACCGCAAGGACGTCACCCGCGCCGCCGAGGCGGAGGTCCGGCTGCTCCATGCGCACGCGCTTGTGGGGCGCGGCGGGCCGGCGTGAGTTTTCAAACCCTGCGAATGCCGGTAAGAGTGAAGGCTGACGGAAGATGGGGATGGGCCGCGCTGGCGTCACGGGAGCGTCGCGCCCCTGCGCGATGCTGGAGACGACAGACAGGCACGAATGCACGAACCCCGTAAGCTCTATGTGAAATCCTTCGGCTGCCAGATGAACGTCTACGATTCCAATCGTATGGCGGATACCCTGGCGAAGGAGGGTTATGTGGAGACGCAGGATCCGGCCGACGCCGATCTCGTCATCCTGAACACCTGCCACATCCGCGAGAAGGCCGCCGAGAAGGTCTATTCGGAGCTGGGCCGCCTGCGCAAAGCCAAGCAGGAAGCCGGTTCCGACACCGTGATCGCGGTCGCCGGCTGCGTCGCCCAGGCGGAAGGCGCGGAAATCATCAAGCGCGCCCCGGTGGTGGATCTGGTGGTCGGGCCGCAGAGCTATCACCGCCTGCCGGAGATGCTGGCGCAGGTGAAGGGCGGCCGCCGCGTGGTGGACACCGACTTCCCCGCCGAGGACAAGTTCGACCACCTGCCCGCCCCCAGCGCCGCAGCCACGCGCAAGCGCGGGCCGACCGCCTTCGTGACCGTGCAGGAAGGCTGCGACAAGTTCTGTACCTTCTGCGTCGTGCCCTATACGCGCGGCGCCGAGGTGTCCCGCCCGGTGGCCAAGATCCTCGGCGAGGCCCGCGCGCTGGTGGCGCAGGGCGTGCGCGAGATCACCCTGATCGGCCAGAACGTCAACGCCTTCCATGGCGAGGGGCCGGACGGCAAGACCTGGGGTCTCGGCCGCCTGCTGGAGGAACTGGCCGGCATCGACCGGCTGGAGCGCCTGCGCTACACCACCTCGCATCCCCGCGACATGGACGATGGCCTCATCGCCGCCCATCGCGACCTGCCGCAGCTCATGCCCTATCTGCACCTGCCGGTGCAGTCCGGCTCGGACCGCATCCTGGCGGCCATGAACCGCAGGCACGGCAGCGCGCTGTTCTTCGAGATCATCGACAAGCTGCGGGCCGCCCGGCCGGATATCGCTTTGTCCTCGGACTTCATCGTCGGCTTCCCCGGCGAGACCGAGGCGGACTTCCAGGCGACGCTGGACATGGCCGAGCGGGTCGGTTTCGCCAGCGCCTATTCGTTCAAATATTCCATCCGTCCCGGCACGCCGGCGGCGGAGCATGGCGACCAGCTTTCCGAATCGGTGAAGAGCGAGCGCCTCGCCCGCCTGCATCAGGTTCTGGAAGCCTCCAAGACCGCGTTCGACCGCGCCTGCCTGGGCCGCCGGTTCGACATCCTGCTCGAAAAGCCCGGCCGCCTGCCGGGCCAGCTCATCGGCCGCTCGCCCTATCTGCAGAGCGTGGTGGTGACCGCACCGCCCGCCGGCATCGGCGAATTCGTGACTGTCGATATCACCGAGGTGGGACCGAACTCCCTGGCGGGACGTGTCGTTGACGCTGTCGAGGATCGAGGCCGGACGAGCGACCGCCCGCTCGCGGCCATGGAGGCTTGAGCGTGCGAAGAGCGAGCGATCGAGAGCGTCCCGTTGCCGCCGTCCCCCAGCAAGGTCCTGCGCGGGCGGCCATTAGCGACCCCTGGGCGGCCCAGGGGGAGAGCGGCAGCACACAAGTCGTGCTGGCCTTCGACGACAATCGCCTCGCCACCCAATTGTTCGGCCATTACGGCCGCAACCTCGCGCTCCTGGAGCGCAAGCTCGCGGTGAAGGCCGAATCGCGCGGCAACCACGTCACGCTGGAAGGCGGGCGGGACGGCTGCGAGCAGGCCCGCCGCGTGCTGGAGCATCTCTATGAGCAGCTCAAGCGCGGCCGCGACGTGGCGCCGGGCGATGTGGAGGGCGCTATCCGCGAGGCGGTCTCCCAGGGTTCGCTGTTCGACTTCGATCCCAGCGAGGAACGCCAGTCCTTCGACGAGATCCAGCTCCGCCGCCGCCCCGTGCGCGCCCGCACGCCGGCGCAGGATGCCTATATCCGCGCCCTGAAGCGCCATACGCTGGTGTTCGGCTCGGGGCCGGCGGGCACCGGCAAGACCTGGCTGGCGGTGGCCTTCTGCGTGCATCTGCTGGAACGGCGGATGGTGGACCGCATCATCCTGACCCGCCCGGCGGTGGAGGCGGGCGAGCGGCTCGGCTTCCTGCCCGGCGATATGAAGGAGAAGGTCGATCCCTATCTCCGGCCGATCTATGACGCGCTGTACGACCTGATGGACCGCGCCTTCGTGGAGCGGGCGCTGCAATCGGGCGAGATCGAGATCGCCCCGCTCGCCTTCATGCGCGGGCGCACCTTGGCCAATGCTGCGGTGATCCTGGACGAGGCGCAGAACGCCACCTCCATGCAGATGAAGATGTTCCTCACCCGACTGGGCGAGAATTCCCATATGATCGTCACCGGCGATCCCAGCCAGACCGACCTGCCGAACGGCATGACCTCCGGGCTCGCCGAGGCGGTGCGCCTGCTGGAGGGCGTCGAGGGCGTGGGCTTCGCCCACTTTAAGGCCGAGGACGTGGTGCGCCACGAACTGGTGCAGCGTATCGTGTCGGCTTATGAGGCGCACGACGCCACCGTGGCGCGCCGCCTGTTCGCCCGCCGCGCGCCCGCGCAGGCGGAGGGCGCAGTGGTGGAAGCGGTGCCTATGGATATGGGGCCGTCGGACTTTGCCGCGCCGGACGAGGGGCGCTGACCATGGGTGATGCTGCGCGACAACGATCCACGGGCGCTCCCGCCACGCCGGCGGAAGCGCCCCGTGCCCAGCCTGCGGCGGGCGATGCCCCCGCGGTGGAGATCGACGTGCTGGTGGAGGACGACGGCTGGAGCGCCGTGCCCGATGCCCTGGCCATCGCCGAGCGCGCCGCGCGCGCGGCCCTCGCCAGCCTGGGCGAGGAGGTTCCGGCCGAGGCGGAGATGAGCATCACGCTCACCGACGACGCCCGCATCCGCATCCTCAACCGCGACTGGCGCGACAAGGACAAGGCCACCAACGTGCTGTCCTTCCCGGCGCCCGAGCTGCCCGAGGGCGTGGCGCCGCAGCCGCTCGGCGACGTCATCGTCGCCCGCGAGACCGTGCTGGCCGAAGCCGCCGCCGAGGACAAGCGCCCGGAGGACCATCTGGCCCATCTGGTGGTCCACGGCACGCTGCACCTTATGGGCTTCGACCACGAAGACGACGACGAGGCCGAGGAGATGGAGGCCGCCGAGCGCGCCATCCTCGCCGGCCTCGGCATCAACGACCCCTATGCCCTGCCCCTCGAGGGCTGAACCGAACCCCAAAGGGAGACCATGTCCTCCACCGACCAGTCGAGCGAACCGAACGCCTCGGAGCCGCAGAGTTTTCTCGATCGATTGCGTGCCCTCCTCGGGACGTTCCGGCCCCATGGCTCGCTCCGCACCGACCTCGTGGAAGTGCTGGACGCCGCCGGAACCTCCGAGGAGGTGAGCGAATTCACCCCGTCCGAGCGCCAGATGCTCCGTAACATCCTGCACCTCAAGGAGGTGGGGATCGACGACATCATGGTGCCGCGCGCCGAGATCGTGGCGGTCCAGAAGGACGTCACCCTGGGTGCCCTGCTGATCGAGTTCGCCAAGGCGTCCCACTCGCGGCTGGTGGTCTATGACGACACGCTGGACGACCCGGTGGGCATGGTCCACATCCGCGACCTGCTGGCCTTCATGACCGGCGTGCAACCCGGCGACGAGCCGGAGGACGGCCATTTGCCGGATCTCTCCGCCGTGAACTTGGCGCAGACGCTCGACGAGGCCGGGCTCATCCGCCGCCTGCTCTATGTGCCGCCCTCCATGCCGGCGGTGGACCTCCTGGTCTCCATGCAGGCCGCGCGCATCCATCTCGCTCTGGTCATCGACGAATATGGCGGCACCGACGGCCTCGTCTCCATGGAGGACGTGGTGGAGGAGATCGTCGGCGAGATCGAGGACGAGCATGATGACGAGGCGGCGCTGATCCAGCGCCAGCCGGACGGCAGCTTCCTCGCCGACGCGCGCACCGCGCTGGAGGACGTGGCCGAGGTGGTGGGCGCGGACTTCGTGCCCGGCGAGGCGGGCGAGGAAGTGGACACTCTAGGCGGGCTGATCGTGACGCTCGCCGCCCGCGTGCCCGAGCCGGGCGAGATCATCCAGCTGCCCGGCGCCTACCGCGTCGAGGTGGTGGAGGCCGACCCCCGCCGGGTGAAGGCGCTGCGCATCATCCCGCCGGTGGCCGAGGCGGTCGCCGCCGGCTCCACCGGCAACGGCGCCTGAGCCCGCCCCCCGTGGCTCTGGCATCCTGGGTTCGCGGCCTCGCCGGCTGGCGCCGGCTGGCGTTCGGCATGGCCGCGGGGGCGTTCTCGGCCTTGTCCACCGCGCCATACGGCCTCTGGCCGGTGCTGGCGCTGGGCTTTCCGGCCCTGGTGCTGCTGATCGACGGCGCGGGCCATGCGCGGGTGCGCGGGCGCGGCGCCATGCTGCGGGCGGCGGCCGCCGCCGGCTGGGCGTTCGGCTTCGGCTATTTCCTCGCCTCGCTGTGGTGGATCGGCGACGCCTTCCTGGTGGAGGCGGACGTGTTCGCCTGGCTGCTGCCGGTGGCGGTGCTGGCCTTGCCGGCCGGGCTCGCTCTGTTCATGGCGCTGGGTGCCGTGCTGGCGCGGCTGCTGTGGTCGCCGGGGCCGGCGCGCCTGTGCGCCTTCACCGCCGCTTTCACCGTCTCCGAATGGCTGCGCGGCCACGTGCTCACCGGCTTTCCCTGGAACACCTTCGGCTACGGGCCGGCGGCGACGCTGGAACTGGCCCAGGGCGCGGCGGTGGTCGGGCTCTGGGGGCTGACCTTCTTCACGCTGCTTCTGTTCTCGACCCCGGTGCTGCTGCTGCGCGCGGGCGGGTTCTGGCGCCGGGCCGGATGGCCGCTGGCGGCGCTCGCCGTGCTGGCCGGCGCCTATGGGGCAGGGGCCTACCGCCTCGCCGTCACGCCCGCGCGGTTCCTGGAGACCGTGCACCTGCGGATCATGCAGCCGGCGCTGCCGCAGGGGGAGAAGTTCGCCTATGACAAGCGCCAGACGGTGCTGTCGAACTATCTGGAACTGAGCACGCGCAAAAGCATCCTCTACCCCAAGGGCCTTGAGGACGTGAGCCTGCTGATCTGGCCGGAATCCGCCTTCCCCTTCATCTATGAGCGCGAGCCCTGGGCGAAGGCGCGGATTGCCGAGGCGCTGCCGGAGAATGTCACCCTGGTGACCGGCGCCGCCCGCCTCGGCCTGCCGCCGCCGGGGCAGAGCTCCAGCTTCTATAATTCCATCCGCGTCATGAATGCCCGTGGCGAGGTGCTGGATACCGCCGACAAGGTGCATCTGGTTCCCTTTGGAGAATACCTACCTTTCCAAGCTTTTTTGGAATGGCTGGGCCTGGAGCAACTTACGCGTGTGCGCGGCGGCTTCTCCGCCGGTACAACGCTGCGGCCGCTGCCGCTGCCCGGCGCCCCCGCGGCGGCGCCTCTCATCTGCTACGAGGTGATCTTCCCCGGCGCGGTCCTGCCGGTCGGGCCGCGGCCGGGATTCCTGCTGAATCTCACCAATGACGCGTGGTTCGGCGACACGCCGGGGCCGTACCAGCATTTCCTCCAGGCACGGCTGCGGACCATAGAGGAGGGGCTGCCGCTGGTGCGCGCGGCGAATACCGGCATTTCCGCCATCGTCGACCCGGTGGGACGGATTGTCGCAGCATTGGACCTGGGGGAACGCGGGATTCTGGACGCCGATCTGCCCGCGGCGCTTGCAAATCCGCCACCCGGCACCTGGCTCTCTGGAGTCGTTCTAGGTCTCGTGACGCTTTTAACATCACTCGTTGCGGTCTGTGCAATTCGGCGGCATCATACACGCCTGGGTTGATCGACGTATACCGATTGTATGCCTATCTTGGCCGCACTCAGGGCAGCCTTCGCATTGCGAAGTGAAACACTCTTTTCCGACATAGCCGGAGAGACCATGGTCAAGAAGGCGCCGAACCCCATAGATAAGCATGTGGGTAGCCGCGTACGTATGCGCCGTATGATGGTGGGCATGAGCCAGGAGAAGCTTGGGGAGCATCTTGGCATCACCTTCCAGCAGATCCAGAAATACGAAAAAGGAACTAACCGGATCGGCGCAAGCCGGTTGCAGCAGATTTCCACCTGTCTCAACGTACCCGTTGCGTTCTTTTTCGAAGGCGCGCCGTCGGGTAATCCGGAAGGGGACGGAGAGGGCTTCTCCGAAGATCATTCGCCCGCTTATGTGTCCGACTTCCTCGCGACCTCGGACGGTCTGGCGCTGACCCGCAATTTCATGCGGATCGGCGATGCGAAAGTCCGCCGGCGGATCGTGGACCTCGTGTCCGCCATCGCCGGGGAGGAGATGGAAGCCCAGCGTTCGATTTGACGAACGCTTTCGCTTCGACGATCTTGACCCGCCCACAACGGCTTGCCACAAGGATGGCCAGCCGTTGTGGGGGGCAAGAGGAAGCAAGCATGGCGCGCGAGTCGTATCTTTTCACCAGCGAGTCGGTCTCTGAAGGTCATCCGGACAAGGTCTGCGACCGCATCTCTGACGAGGTGGTGGATGCGTTCTTCCGGGCCTCCATCGAGCACGGTTTCGACACCACCCAGGTGCGTGTGGCCGCCGAGACGCTGGCCACCACCAACCGCGTGGTGATCGCCGGCGAGACCCGTGGTCCGTCCGTCGTGACCCGCGATCTCATCACCCATCTCGCCCGCCTCGCCATCCGCGACATCGGCTACGAGCAGGCCGGCTTCCACTGGGAGAATGCCGAGGTCGAGGTGCTGCTGCATGCGCAGTCCGCGGACATCGCGCAGGGCGTGGACATCGCCGGCAACAAGGACGAGGGCGCGGGCGACCAGGGCATCATGTTCGGCTATGCCGTGCGCGAGACCCCGGAGCTGATGCCAGCCCCGATCTATTACGCCCACAAGATCCTCAAGGTGCTGGCCGACGCCCGCCACTCCGGCGAGACCCGCGCCCTCGGCCCTGACGCCAAGAGCCAGGTCACCGTGCGCTACGAGAACGGCAAGCCGGTCGGCGTCACCCAGCTGGTGCTGTCCACCCAGCACCTGGACGAGCACCTCACCTCCCACGACGTGCGCTCCATCGTCGAGCCCTACATCGTCAAGGCCCTGCCCCCCGGCTGGGTGACCGACGAGACGGTGTGGCACGTGAACCCCACCGGCAAGTTCGTCATCGGCGGCCCGGACGGCGACTGCGGCCTCACCGGCCGCAAGATTATCGTGGACACCTACGGCGGAGCGGCCCCGCACGGCGGCGGCGCGTTCTCCGGCAAGGACCCGACCAAGGTGGACCGCTCGGCTGCCTATGCCGCGCGCTATCTTGCCAAGAACGTGGTGGCCGCGGGCCTCGCCGATCGCGCCACCATCCAGCTCGCCTACGCCATCGGCGTGTCCGACCCGCTGGCCATCTACGTGGACCTGCATGGCACCGGCCACGTGGCGGAAGACAAGCTGGAGAAGGCCCTGCGCGAGGTGGTGAACCTGCGTCCGCGCGGCATCCGCGAGCACCTGGGCCTCAACAAGCCCATCTACGCCCGCACCGCCGCCTACGGCCATTTCGGCCGCGCCCCGGAAGCCGACGGCGGCTTCTCCTGGGAGCGCACCGACATCGCCGACGCGCTGAAGGCCGCGCTCGCCTGAGCGCGCGCCACCCTCTTTGAGCTTGCATGGCCGGGCCTGTCCCGGCCATGCCTGTTTCTGGACCCCGGCTTCCGTGGATCTCGGGGGCCGCCGCGGGCGTTGCCCGTGAACCGCCATTCCTGCCAGACCAAGTGACCAGCGTTGAGCGAGACCGAGCATAGTGGCGCCTTCTACGGCCGCCGGGTGGGCAAGGCCCTGCGCCAGGGCCAGTTGCAGGCGCTGGACCGCGCGCTGCCGCGCTTCCTGCTTTCGCTGGAGGAGCTCGGCGACCCGGCCGCGCTGTTCGCCGGAACGGTCCGCGAACTGCGCCTGGAGATCGGATTCGGCGGCGGCGAGCACCTGCTGGCCGAGGCGGCGCGCTTCCCAGACTGCGGCTATATCGGCGTCGAGCCGTTCCTGAACGGAATGGCCAAGGCCGCCTTCGAGCTGGACAAGGCGCCGCTCGGCAATGTGCGGCTGTTCAACCTCGACGCGGCCCTGCTGCTGGCGCGCCTGCCCGACGCCGGCCTCGCCCAGGTGGAACTGCTGTATCCGGACCCGTGGCCGAAGCGCCGGCACTGGAAGCGGCGGTTCGTCCGGCCGGACAATCTCGACCTCATCGCCCGCACCCTGCGTCCCGGCGGGATCTTCCGCTTCGCCAGCGACGTGCCCGACTACGTGGACTGGACGCTGCGCCAGGTGCGCGCCCATCCCGCCTTCCGCTGGGCCGACCGCACCGCCGCCGACTGGCGCACGCCCTATCCCGGCTGGCCCGGCACCCGCTACGAAGCGAAGGCCGTTGCCGCCGGGCGGGTGCCCACCTACCTGACCTTCGAGCGGCTGTAGCCACCCCTCCGGCGGCGGAGCCTCTGGAGCGGGATGGAGAACGCGTCATCCGATCAGCTTGCGGTGCAAGCTGATCGGCGCGTGCTCTAGGTAGTGTGGACTCTTGGGGTTCCCGGGCTGAATGATCTGTGATTCAAAGCTGCCTTTGATGAGGCAGCGATGGGTGTTCTTGATCGACTGGTGCTTGGGGATGAGCAGTGGGCGCGGATAGCGCCGCACATCATCGGCGACGAGCGGACGCGCGGCTCTTCGGGCCGGGACAATCGTATGTTCATCGAGGCGGTGCTGTGGATCGTGCGCACCGGCTCGCCTTGGCGCGATCTGCCGGAGCTGTTTGGAGAATGGAACACCGTCTTCCGTCGCTTCAG
>NZ_AXBA01000005.1 GCF_000473085.1 Azorhizobium doebereinerae UFLA1-100 | reverse complement strand
AGCGGCTGAAGCGACGGAAGACGGTGTTCCATTCTCCAAACAGCTCCGGCAGATCGCGCCAAGGCGAGCCGGTGCGCACGATCCACAGCACCGCCTCGATGAACATACGATTGTCCCGGCCCGAAGAGCCGCGCGTCCGCTCGTCGCCGATGATGTGCGGCGCTATCCGCGCCCACTGCTCATCCCCAAGCACCAGTCGATCAAGAACACCCATCGCTGCCTCATCAAAGGCAGCTTTGAATCACAGATCATTCAGCCCGGGAACCCCAAGAGTCCACACTACCTAGTGCCCGCGTCGCAGCGCGTCGGCCCCTTGATCATCGATGAAACCGCCGGCCGCCCCTACGCTGAGCATGCTTATGCCCGTGAGTGGCGCAGCATCGCCCGCGAGGCCGGCATTCCCGATGAGGTGTGGAACATGGACGCCCGCGCCGGTGGGATCTCCGAGGCCGATGACGCCGGCGCTGATCTCGACGCGATCCGCTCCACGGCGGGTCATTCACAGTCTTCCACCACGCTCCGCTACGTGCGCGGCATGGGGAGGAGCCGCGAAGTTGCCGAGCTTCGTTCGGCACACCGGAACAAGCCGTAAACACACATGGGGAACGCGATGGGGAACGTGGGGAACGCGTAGCTCAACGGTAGACCGACAAGCCTTTGTCGAAGCTCGCGAAATTGGAGCGGGCGATGGGAATCGAACCCACGACATACAGCTTGGGAAGCTGTCGTTCTACCACTGAACTACGCCCGCAGCGGGGGCACCATAGACAGGAGGTGGCCCGCGCATCAAGGGGCACGGCGCGTCATCCCCGCCTGAACGCTCGCGGTGAGCGCCGGCCCGTGCGGGCGCCATGCGGATTTCCAACCCTGCCCGTCCTGGCTAAGCTGGTCTCATGTCACAGATGCCCCCGCCTCCCGCGCCCGCCCGCCGGTTTCGTGCCGAGTTCCAGTCCTTCGATGAGACCGCCGACGGCAGCGCCGGGCCGGCGCGCCTTGCGGCCCTGCGGGCGGAGCTTGAGCGCCGCGGCGTCGGCGGCTACGTGGTGCCGCGCGCGGATGCGCACCAGAACGAATATGTGCCCCCGGGCGAAGAGCGCCTCGCCTGGCTGACCGGCTTCACCGGATCGGCTGGGCTGCTGGTGGTATTGCCGCAGGTCGCCGCGCTGTTCGTGGACGGGCGCTACACGCTTCAGGCCGCCGCCCAGGTGGACGGGGATGCCTTCACCATCGTTCCCCTGGCCGAGACCACGCCGGAACGCTGGCTGGAGGCCAACCTGCCGGCGGGCCTGACCCTGGGCTTCGATCCCTGGCGCACCACGCTGGACGGCCGCGACAAGTTCGCCCGGGCGGTGGCGGCGGCACGGGGCGTCCTGGTCGGCGTGGCGGACGATCCTGTCGCCGCGATCTGGGCCGACCGCCCGCTGCCGCCGTCTGCCCCGCTGCGCCTGCTCGATCCCGCGCTGGCGGGAGAGGATGCGGGCGCCAAGCTCGAACGGGTGCAGGCGGTGCTCGCCAAGGAGAAAGTGGGCGGGGCGCTGATCTCCGATCCCCACGCCACGGCCTGGCTGTTCAACGTGCGCGGCGGCGACGTGGCGCACACGCCCTTGCCGCTCGCCTGGTCGCTGGTCCCGGCCGAGGGGCGGGCGCAGCTCTTCCTGTCGCCGGCCAAGCTGTCGCCCGCCGTGCGCGAAGCGCTCGCCCCGGTGGTCGACATCCGGCCCGAGGACGAACTGGAGGCTGCGCTCGCGGCTTTTGCCGTCGGGCGCGCGCTGCGGCTCGATCAGGCCACCGCCCCGGTGCATCTCGCCGAGATCGTCGAGCGGGCGGGCGGCACGGTGGCCAAGGGCGCGGACCCGGTGAGCGCCCTGAAGGCGCGCAAGAATGCGGCGGAGATCGCCGGCATGCGCGCCGCGCATCTGCGCGACGGGGTGGCGCTGACCCGCTTCCTGCACTGGTTCGACGGCGCGGCCGCCTCCGGCACCCTGACCGAGATCGAGGCGGTGGAGGCGCTGGAGACCTTCCGGCGCGAGACGGGACAGCTCACCGACGTGTCCTTCCCGACCATTTCCGGCGCCGGGCCGAACGGGGCCATCGTGCACTACCGCGTCACCCGGGCCACCAACCGGACCATCGCGCCGGGCGATCTGTTCCTGCTGGATTCCGGCGCGCAATATCCCGACGGCACCACGGACGTGACGCGCACCATGGCGGTGGGCACCCCCAGCCCCGACATGCGGGCGCACTTCACCCTGGTGCTGAAGGGCCATATCGCGCTGGCGCGGGCGGTCTTTCCGAAGGGGGCCACCGGGGCGCAGCTGGATACGCTGGCGCGGCAGTTCCTGTGGGCGGCGGGGCTCGATTTCGAGCACGGCACGGGCCATGGCGTGGGTGCGGGCCTCTCCGTGCACGAGGGGCCGGCCCGCATCTCGAAGCTCGGCCATGTGGCGCTGGAGCCGGGCATGATCCTCTCCAACGAGCCGGGCTATTATCGCACCGGGGCCTATGGCATCCGCATCGAGAACCTGATTCTGGTGGAGCCGCGCGAGATGGCGGCCGGCGGGAAGAGCTTCCTCGGCTTCGAGACGCTGACGCTGGCGCCCATCGACCGGCGGCTGATCGACACCGCTCTGCTGACGGCGGGCGAGGCGGCGTGGATCGACAGCTATCACGCCCGCGTGGCGGCAAGCATCGGCCCGCTGCTCGATCCGGCGGCGCGGGCCTGGATGGAGGCTGCCACGGCCCCGCTCGAATGAACGGCGCCGTTCGGCCCATCTCACGGATCGATGCTGCCATGACGCAACGTTAGCTTCTGCGGCACGGGGAGCGAGGGTCGACGGGCTTTGTTCCGTCCCCTTGCTTTCTGTGTCTCATCTTTCCAAAGCCGCCGCACCCCAGCGGAACCTTTACCTGGAGCCTGCGTTCTTTCGCCAGAGGTGACAGAAGGACGCAACAGCCATGTCAACTATTCTCATCATTGTTTTGGTTTTGCTGCTGGTCGGCGCGCTTCCCACTTGGGGTTACAGCGGCAATTGGGGCTACGGCCCCGGCGGCATCGTGGGCGTACTGCTGGTCGTGGTGATCGTCCTTGCCTTGACGGGACGCATCTAGCGAACCTCGCGCAAGCGGGCAGACCCGGGGAGGCACCTCCCCGGGTTTTTGCGTTCAGCGTGGCGTTCGCTCCGGCGCCCTGGCGCGCCGCGGCCTCAGATCCGCCGCATACCGACGCAGGGATGTGTCACGGCAAGAGAACACGGGGTTTTGAGCGGACAGCGAAGGCGCGCTGTTGCGCGCAAAGCACCGGGAGCGAGGCGTTTCGCCGGGTTGGCAGGTTTCGCTGGCCGTTCCGGTGCCGATCGCCCCTTGCGCGCGGGAGCGGGCTGATCGAAAAGAGCGTTATGACGATACGTCACCCTGCGTCCCCCATGGCCCCCCGCCGCCGCACGCCTGCGCGCAACGGCGCGGGCTCGCGCGCGTGCGCGTCGGCCGGGGAGGGGGGCTGACATGGACATGGCGACGGGTGACGCCGGCGAGACCTCGCCGGAAGCGGACGAAGGCGCCCTGGTTCGGGCGGCTTTGGCGCGCGTCCTCGCCTCCGAGGAATTCGTGTCCTCGCCGCGCCTCGCTGATTTCCTGCGCTTCGTGGTGGAAGCCAAGCTCGCGGGGCGGGCGGAGGAAATCAAGGGCTACACCATCGCGGTGGAGGCCCTCGGCCGGCCGACCTCGTTCGACCCCCAAAGCGACCCCATCGTGCGCGTCGAGGCGACACGCCTGCGCCGCGCGCTGGAGCGCTATTATGCCGGCGCGGGTCCCGAGGAGACGCTGGAAGTCGTCATCCCCAAGGGCAGCTACGTGCCGCAGTTCCGCCAGCGCGGCGACGCTGCCGAGCCGCTGCCCGACATCGATCCCGCATTGCCGGTTCCCGTCGCGCCGCCTCCGGCCCCGGCGCGTTCGGGGCGGCGGGCGCAGTGGGGGATCGCGGCGCTTCTGCTGCTGGTGGGCGCCGCGCTGGGCTGGACCAGCCTGCGCTACGGGGTCGGGGCGGATTCCCTCGGCCGGGCCTTCGGGCTGGCGCAGGACGGCCCGCGCGATCTCGCCGATCGCCTGGGGATGCCGGTACTGGACGTGCGCCCGTTCGAGACGGTGGGCAGCCGCGCGCCCACGCTCGCCGAAACCCATGCCATCGAAGCCCGGCTGCGCGACGCCTTCGCCCGCTTCGATTTCGTCGATGTGATGGAGCCCGGGCAGGAGGCTTCGGTGCGGGAGTGCCGGGATCCGCCGCCGCGCTCGGTCTTCGCCTTGTCCGGCCTGGCCGAGGGCCGGGATGACGGCACCTTCTCGCTGCTGGTGCGCCTGGTGGACCGCTGCGAGGGCACCATCGTCTGGTCTTCGGCCTTCGAGGGGCTGCGGCGGGGTGCGGACATGCCGGCCACCGAGCAGCGGGTGGTCCGCGACATGTCGGTGGCGCTGATGCAGGCCTACGGCGTGCTGCCCACCCGCGCGCGGGCGCAGGCGCGCGCCGACGTGACGCCCTCCGGCTTCGGCTGCATCGCCCAGGTCTATGCGGTCACGCGGGCGGCGGAGGCCGGCGCCACGACGCAGATCCACGAATGCCTCGTCCAGGTGGCGCGGCAGCACACCGGCTTTGCCCTCGCCCATGCGGTGCGGGCGCAGCTTCTGCTCGATGAGACGCAGCGCGCGCCGGATGCGCCGCCCGATGTGGAGCGCGAGGCGCGGATGCTGCGCGAGGCGGAACTGGCCGCCGATCTGGTTCCCACCAGCGCCTATGCGGCGCGGGTGCTGGCGAAGGTGGATTTCTCCCGCGGCGAGCGGGACGCGGCCCTCGCAGCGGCCGAACGGGCGCTGGCTCTCAATCCGCTGGACTATGACGCCGCGGCGGATGTGGGCTCGCTGCTCATCGGGCTCGGGCAGCCGGAGCAGGGTGAGGCGCTGCTGACCTTCGCCCGCGCCCACGGCGCCCTGCGCACCCCCTTGCAGGAAGCCTATCTCGCGGTCTCGGCCTTCATGCGGGACGACGCCCATGCCGCCGGCTCGGTGGTGCTGCCGCTCCAGCTCCATCCGACGCCGCAGACCCGTGTCGCCTTGGCCCTCGCGCTGCATACGCTCGGCCGGGCGCAGGAGGAGCATGATGTGGTCGTCGCCTTGGCGCAGGACACGCCCGAGGGCGCGGCCGGGGTCCGCCGGGTGGTGCGCAACCTGCTGCCGCAGTCCGACGTGGCCGAGCCGGCGCTGGATGAGCTGGAAAAAGCGGGCCTGACCCCGCGCTCGGTCTCCGCCGTCCAGCCGCGGGGATAGGCTGCCCGGATCCGTGATCGATCCGGACGGAGCCGTCCCGCGCCGGGATCAGAGGATGTAGCGACTCAGGTCGGCATTCTTGGCAAGGTCCGCCACCCGGTCGCGCACATAGGCCGCATCGATCACGACGCTCTCACCGGAGCGGTCCGGCGCGGTGAAGGACAGGTCGTCCAGCACCCGCTCCATCACCGTCTGGAGCCGCCGGGCGCCGATGTTCTCGACGCTCGAATTCACCTCCACCGCCACGTCGGCGATGGCTTCCACCGCGTCCGGCGTGATGTCCAGCGTGACCCCCTCGGTGCCCATGAGGGCCAGCGACTGCTTGACGAGGCTGGCCTCGGTCTCGGTGAGGATGCGCACGAAGTCGGCGCGGGTGAGCGCTTCCAGCTCGACGCGGATGGGCAGGCGGCCCTGCAGCTCCGGCAGCAGGTCCGAAGGCTTGGAGACGTGGAAGGCGCCGGAGGCGATGAACAGGATGTGGTCGGTCTTCACCGGCCCGTGCTTGGTGGAGACGGTGGTGCCTTCGATCAGCGGCAGCAGGTCGCGCTGCACGCCCTCGCGCGAGACGTCGGCGCCGGAGCGGCCCTCGCGGCCGGCGATCTTGTCGATCTCGTCCAGGAAGACGATGCCGTTGTTCTCCACCGCATAGATGGCTTCCTGGGTGGTGGCGTCCTGGTCGATCAGCTTGTCGGCCTCCTCGGTGAGGAGGAGGGGGTGGGCGTCCTTCACCAGCACGCGGCGCGCCTTGCTCCGCCCGCCGAAAGCCTTGCCCAGCATGTCGCCCAGCGAGACGGCGCCCATCTGCGCGCCGGGCATGCCGGGGATCTCGAACATGGGCAGGCCCTGGCCGCCGGCCTGCACCTCGATCTCCACTTCCTTGTCGTCCAACTCGCCCGCCCGCAGCTTCTTGCGGAAGGCGTCGCGGGTGGTGGCGGAGGCGTTGGCGCCCACCAGGGCGTCCAGCACGCGCTCCTCGGCGGCGAGATGGGCGCGCGCCTGCACGTCCTTGCGCTTGGCTTCCCGCACCAGGCCGATGCCCACTTCAACGAGGTCACGGATGATCTGCTCCACGTCGCGGCCCACATAGCCCACCTCGGTGAACTTGGTGGCCTCCACCTTGAGGAAGGGGGCGCCCGCGAGGCGGGCGAGGCGGCGTGAAATCTCGGTCTTGCCGACGCCGGTCGGGCCGATCATCAGGATGTTCTTGGGCAGAACCTCCTCGCGCATGTGGCCTTCGAGCTGCTGCCGGCGCCAGCGGTTGCGCAGCGCGATGGCGACGGCGCGCTTGGCCTTGGCCTGGCCGACGATGTGGCGGTCCAGTTCGGAGACGATCTCGCGGGGGGAAAAGTCGGTCATCGGTCCAGGTCTTTCGCGTCCCGCAGGGCTTGGCCCTCCGGTGACAGGGATGCGCGGGGGCCGGCGGACGCAAAGGTCAGCCGATGGTCTCCACGACGATATTGCGGTTGGTATAGACGCAGATATCCGCGGCGATCTCCAGCGAGCGGCGCACGATCGCTTCGGGCGCCTCCTCGCGGTCGAGCAGCGCGCGGGCGGCGGCGAGCGCGTACATGCCGCCCGAGCCGATGCCGGCCACGCCCGCTTCCGGCTCCAGCACGTCGCCGGTGCCGGTGAGCACCAGCGACACCTGGGCGTCGGCGACGATCATCATCGCCTCCAGCCGGCGCAAATAGCGGTCGGTGCGCCAGTCCTTGGCCAGTTCCACCGCGGCGCGCTGGAGCTGGCCGGGATACTGCTCCAGCTTGGCTTCCAGGCGCTCGAACAATGTGAAGGCGTCGGCGGTCGCGCCGGCGAAGCCGCCGATCACGTCGCCTTTCCCCAGCCGCCGCACCTTGCGTGCATTGGCTTTCAGGACCGTCTGGCCGAGCGTCACCTGCCCGTCGCCGGCGATGGCGACGCGATCGCCCTTGCGCACCGTGACGATGGTCGTGCCGTAAATGGTATCTGGGGAATGCATGCAAGGCTCCGCTGACGACGCCTTACTTAAGGCGTTCCGCCGCCGGCGCAACGCCCCCTCGGCCAAGGCGCGCGGAAGGAGCCCCCCGGGGCGGTCTGGCCCCTGCGTCCTCAACGGCCGCGCAGGAAGCCGGAGACGGCGGCGGCGAAGCGTTCCGGCGCCTCGATCATCGGGCAATGGCCGCAGGCGCCCACCATCGCCTGCCGCGCGCCGGGAATGGCTGCGGCGATCGCGTCCGAGAAGAGCTGTCCGAAGAAGCGGTCTTCGGGGGTGGAGAGCACCAGCGTCGGCGCGGCGATGCCGCCGAGGCGGGCCAGGGTGTCCACCTTGCGGGTGGCATCGGCCTGCCGCTGGAAGGCCGCCACCTCCTGCAGCGGGCCGGCGACCAGCGCGGCGCGGGCGATGTCCTCCAGCCCGTTCGCCTCCAGGAACGTCCGGCCGAGCGTGAAGGTGGCGAGGGCCGACACATAGGAGACCGGGTCGGCCAGTTCCGCCCGCAGCCGCTTCAGCAGCGTGAGGACGCCGTGCACATAGAGGTCCGGCCGGGCGAAGCTGCAGGCGAGCACCAGGCGGTCCACCCGTTCCGGCGCCAGCAGCGCCAGTTCCTGGGCGATGGCGCCGCCGAGCGAATGGCCGAGCACATGGGCCTTGCCGATGCCGGCCGCATCCATCACCGCCAGTGCGTCGCGGGCCATGTCCACGGGGGCATAGGCGCCTTCGGCCCGGTCGCTGGCGCCGATGTCACGATTGTCGAAGGCCAGCGTGCGGAAGGCGGACAGATGCGGCCGGGCGAAGCTCCAGAACGCCCGGTCGGCGGACAGGCCGCCGATGAGCAGCAGCGCCGGGCCGTCGCCCTGGAGGTCATAGGCGATCCTGAGGCCGCCGCTGGTCGCAAACGCTGTCATGCCATCCCCCTGTGACCGCCCCGGAAAGACGTGCTTCGCGCAGGGGCATACGTCCATCTCCCATGCGGTTGTCACATGGCCGCCATATGGCGTTGCAGCACGGTACCTGCTAGAAGGCGCGGCCTTGGAGGAGTTCCATGCGTCAGGCCGAGATCGTCCGCGAGACCAAAGAAACGAAGGTGCGCCTGTCCCTCGATCTGGACGGGACGGGCCGTGCCGCCATTTCCACCGGCGTCGGCTTCCTCGACCATATGCTCGACCTGCTCGCCCGCCACGCCCGCTTCGATCTCGAAGTGGAGGCCAAGGGCGATCTCCATGTGGACTTCCACCACACCACGGAAGACGTCGGCATCGTGCTCGGCCAGGCGGTGAAGCGCGCGCTCGGCGACATGCGCGGCATCACCCGCTATGCCGACCTGCACCTGCCCATGGATGAGACGCTGACCCGCGTGGCGCTGGACATTTCCGGCCGTCCCTATCTCGTCTTCCGCACGGAATTCAAGGTCGCCAAGATCGGCGCGTTCGACACCGAGCTGGTGCGCGAGTTCTTTCAGGCGTTCGCCTCCAATGCCGGTGTGACGCTGCATGTGGAGACGCTGTACGGCGACAATGCCCACCATATCGCCGAAAGCTGCTTCAAGGGCCTGGCCCGTGCGCTGCGCGCGGCTGTGGCCATCGACGCGGCGGCGGCGGGGGAAATCCCCTCCACCAAGGGCGCCCTCGGCGGCTGAAGGAGGCGTCATGGCGAGCTGGACCGTTCTGACCAGGGACGTGGCGGGCGACACGCCGGTGCGGGCCGCCGAGCGGGTGGTGTTCGTGCGCGAGCGCTTCTCCTGGGCCGCGCTTTTCTTCGCCCCGCTGGTGCTGCTGCGCTACCGCCTGTGGCTGGTGTTCGCCGCCTATGTGGCGGTGGCGGTCATCCTGGCCGTGGCCGAGCACCGCTTCGGCCTCGATGACATGGTGACGGGCGCTGTGTCGCTCGGCTTCCACGTGCTGGTCGCGCTGGAGCTGCCGGCGCTGCGCATCCGCAAGCTGCGCTGGCGCGGCTATGAGGAGGCCGGCGTCGTCGTCGCCCGTGACGAGATGGAAGCGGAATGGCGCTTCTTCGCGGACTGGACGCCGCCCACCGGCGCCTCGGGACACGCGTCTGCGCCGCCCTCCGCCGGTCGCCGCACGCCCGCGCGGCCGGGGCCGGTGATCGGCTCGCTGCCGGAGCCTTACGCATCATGACCGTCGCCATTGTCGATTACGGCTCCGGAAACCTGCATTCCGCCGCCAAGGCCCTTGAGCGCGCGGCGTTGGACACCGGCGCCGAACGCGTGGTCGTGACCAGCGACCCGGACGTGGTGCGCGGCGCCGACCGCGTGGTGCTGCCGGGCGTCGGGGCCTTCGCCGACTGCCGGCGCGGGCTCGATGCCGTGCCGGGCATGGTTGAGGCGCTGGAGGACACGGTGCACGGCAAGGGCCGGCCGTTCCTCGGCATCTGCGTCGGCCTCCAGCTTCTCGCCGAGCGCGGCCTGGAGCACGGCACCACGCAGGGCCTCGGCTGGATCAAGGGCGAGGTGGACCGCATCACGCCCGCCGACCCGGCGCTGAAGATCCCGCACATGGGTTGGAACACGCTGGTTCCGGCCCGGCCGCACCCGCTGCTCGACGCCATCCCCGTGGGCGAGGGCGGCCTGCATGCCTATTTCGTGCATTCCTATGCGTTCCAGCTCGCCGATCCCGCCGACCTCGTGGCGACGACCGATTACGGCGGCACCATCACCGCCGTGGTCGCGCGCGACAACGTGGCCGGCACCCAGTTTCATCCCGAGAAGAGCCAGCGGCTTGGCCTCGCCCTTCTCGCCAATTTCCTGAAGTGGCGCCCGTGATCCTGTTTCCCGCCATCGATCTGAAGGACGGCCTCGCCGTGCGCCTGGAACAGGGCGACATGGCGCGGGCCACTGTGTTCAACCGCGACCCCGCCAGCCAGGCGGGCGAGTTCGAGGCGCTCGGCTTCCGCTACCTGCATCTGGTGGACCTGGACGGCGCCTTCGCCGGCCGGCCGGTCAATGCGGCGGCGGTGGACCGCATCCTGGAGACGGTCTCCATCCCGGTGCAACTGGGCGGCGGCATCCGCGACATGGCGACGGTGGATGCGTGGCTGGAGAAGGGCGTGACGCGCGTCATCCTCGGCACCGCCGCGGTGCGTGATCCCGATTTCGTGCGCGCCGCCGCCAAGACCCATCCGGGCCGGGTGGCGGTGGGCCTCGATGCCCGCGACGGCCGCGTCGCCGTGCAGGGCTGGGCCGAAAGCTCCGACGTGCCGGCGGTGGAGATCGCCCGCCGCTTCGAGGACGTGGGCGTCGCCGCGCTGATCTACACCGACATCGCCCGTGACGGCCTGCTGAAGGGCCTCAATCTCGATGCCACCATCGAATTGGCCGAGGCGGTGAACATCCCGGTGATCGCCTCCGGCGGCCTCGCCTCGCTGGCGGACGTGGAGGCGCTGCTGACCCCTCGCGCCCACAAGCTGGCCGGCGCCATCACCGGCCGCGCGCTCTACGACGGGCGGCTCGACCCCGGCGAAGCGCTCGCGCTCGTGGCCGGGCGGGGCTGAGGCGCGGCCATGCTGAAAGTCCGCGTCATCCCCTGCCTGGACGTGAAGGACGGCCGCGTCGTGAAGGGCGTGCAGTTCGTCGACCTGCGCGACGCCGGCGACCCGGTGGAAGCCGCGCGCGCCTATGACGCCGCCGGCGCGGACGAGCTGACCTTCCTCGACATCACCGCCAGCCACGAGAATCGCGGCACCATCCTCGACGTGGTCCAGCGCACCGCCGAGCAGTGCTTCATGCCGCTGACCGTCGGCGGCGGCGTGCGCACCGTGGACGACGTGCGCACCCTCTTGCATGCGGGCGCGGACAAGGTGGCGATCAACACCGCCGCCGTGGCCCGCCGCGCCTTCGTCGGCGAGGCGGCGGAGAAGTTCGGCGAGCAGTGCATCGTGGTGGCCATCGACGCCAAGCAGGTGTCCGGCCCCGGCGAGGCGCCGCGCTGGGAGATCTTCACCCATGGCGGGCGCAAACCCACGGGCATCGACGTGGTGCAATATGCCCGCGAAGTGGTGGACCTCGGGGCCGGCGAGCTGCTGCTCACCTCCATGGACCGTGACGGCACGGGCCGGGGGTTCGACACGGTGCTCACCCGCGCGGTCTCGGACGCGGTGCACGTTCCCGTGATCGCCTCGGGCGGCGTGGGCACGCTGGACCATATGGTGGAAGGCATCCGGGAAGGCGGCGCGTCGGCGGTGCTGGCGGCGTCCATCTTCCATTTCGGTACCTTCACCGTGCGCCAGGCCAAGGAGCGCCTGGCGGAGGCCGGCCTGCCGGTCCGGCTGGAAACCTGAAGATCTTTTCGCGCCCTCGGGGTGCCGCACTATGGCGGGGATGACGATGAGCGAAGACCGCGTGACCCTCGCCGATCTGGAGCGCATCGTCGCCGCGCGGGCGCAGGCGGACGCGGGGGCGTCCTACACCCGCTCCCTGCTCGACAAGGGCATCGCCAAGTGTGCCCAGAAGGTCGGCGAGGAGGCGGTGGAGACGGCGCTTGCCGCCGTCGCCGGCGACCGGGCGGAGGTGGTATCCGAGGCCGCCGATCTACTCTACCATCTGGCGGTTCTACTCCATGCCAAGGGCGTGCCGCTCGATGACATCCACGCGGAACTGGCGCGACGCACCAGCCAGTCCGGGCACCAAGAAAAAGCCGCGAGACAACGCAGCTGAGCCGTCATGAGAGGGGCCGTCTTGGGAGGGAACGCACTATATGGATCAACGGCTTGACCCAGGCCTCTCGCCCTTCCGCAGGTTTACGCGGGCTGAATGGGCGCAGTTGCGCGAAGACACGCCCATGCCTTTGCGGCAGGAAGAGATCATCCGCCTCCAGGGCCTGAACGATCGCCTGTCCCTGTCCGAGGTGGAGGAGATCTACCTGCCGCTGTCGCGCCTGCTGTCGCTCTATGTGGGGGCGACGCAGAAGCTGTTCCGCGCCATGAGCCACTTCCTCGACCATCGCGACACCGGCGAGGGCAAGATGCCCTACATCATCGGCGTGGCCGGGTCCGTGGCGGTGGGCAAGTCCACCACTGCCCGCGTGCTCCAGGCGCTGCTTGCCCGCTGGCCGAACACGCCGAAGGTGGACCTCGTGACCACCGATGGCTTCCTGCTGCCCAATGCGGTGCTGGAACGCGAAGGGCTGATGGAGAAGAAGGGCTTTCCGGAAAGCTACGACCTCTCCCTGCTGCTGCGCTTCCTCACTGACATCAAGGCCGGGCGCCGGCCGGTGAAGGCGCCGCTCTATTCGCATTTCTTCTACGACGTGATGCCCGACCAGACGGTGGAGGTGGACCGTCCGGACATCCTCATCGTCGAGGGCCTCAACGTCTTGCAGACCGGCCGGCCGCCGCGCGACGGCAAGGCCATCCCGTTCGTCTCCGACTTCTTCGATTTCTCGGTCTATATCGACGCCGACGAGGACGTGCTGGAGCAATGGTATGTGCAGCGCTTCATGCGGCTGCGCGAGACCGCCTTCAAGGATCCGCTCTCCTATTTCCATCGCTATTCCAAGCTGTCGGAGGAGGAAGCGCGGGCCACCGCCTTGTCCATCTGGCACCGGATCAACCTGCCGAACCTGCAGGAGAACATCCTGCCCACCCGCCAGCGCTCGGACCTCATCCTGCGCAAGGCGGGCGATCACGAGATCCAAGAGGTTCAGCTGCGCAAGCTGTGAGCGGCAAGCCATCGCGTTCAAAAGAAAAGGCCCGCGCGAGCGGGCCTTTTTTATTGTGGGCGCCGGCTTGGTGCCGAGGCGCGCTTCAGTTGTCGAACTGGGGCTCGGCGCCGCTCTCGGCGGCCGGGGCCGCGCCCTCGGCGCCTTCCTCCGACTGGCCGCGGAAGCGGCGGCGGCGGCGGGTGAAGCGGGGGCTGTCCTCGCCGCCTTCCTCGGCCGCGGGGGCGGCGGCGCGCTCCTTGGCGGCCGGGGCCGGGGTGCCGCCGGTGATGAAGGAGGGCAGGCCGAGCTCGGGCTGCTGGACTTCCTCGCGCTCCTTGCGGGCGCGGGAGGCGCGCGGAGCCGGAGCGGGGGCCGGGGCAGGCGCCGCCGCCGGGGCGGCGTAGGGGGCTTCGTCCTCAGTCTGGCGCGGCTGGCGCTGTTCGCGGGGCTCGCGCGGCTCACGGGCAGGGCGGGGCGCGTAGCCCTCGCCTTCCTCGCGCGGCTGGCGCGGGGCGCGGGCGGCATAGCCGCCTTCGCCTTCCTCACGGGGCTGACGCGGCTGGCGCGGGGCATAGCCCTCGCCCTCCTCGCGCGGCTGGCGGGGGGGACGGGGCGCGTAGCCCTCGCTGCCTTCCTCGCGGGGGTAACGGGGCTCGCGCGGCTGGCGGGGGGCATAATTGCCCTGCTGGTCGTCGTCGCGGCGCTGGCCGCGGAATTCGCGCGGCTGGTAATTGCCCTCGCCGCCCTCGTCGTCGCGCTGGCGACGCTGGTTGCCGTTCTGGCGGTTGTCGCGCTGCTGGCGCTGGCCTTCGCGGGGCTGGTAGTTCTGCTCGCGCGGCTGGAAGTTCGGCTGCGGCGCGTCGAAGCCGCCGTCATCCATCTCGTCCTCGTCCATCTCGTCTTCCCGCCCGAAGCCGGGCTGGGTGGCGAACTGGCCCTGGAGGGCGGCGATCAGGCGCTGATAGTGCTCGGCGTGCTGGTAGTAATTCTCCGCAGCCACATGGTCGCCGGAGGATTGGGCGTCGCGGGCAAGCTGCTGGTATTTCTCGGCAATGTGGTGAGCGGTGCCGCGCACCTTCACGTCCGGGCCGTTGGACTCGTACACCCGGGTCATCGGGTTGGAGCTGCGGCGGTTGTTACGGCCGCGCATACGCTTCTGCTGACCATTTCTCATGAGGATCATTCTCTACTCACTCGGCTGTGCCGCCGCCGCCTGCGTCCGAACCGCGAAACCGGGTGCTGATGAAGCGCCCGGCACGGCCGGAGATCGAAAGCCCGATGACGTCGCAACGGTTTGTTCGCCAGGGCTGATGCGCCCGTCGGCTGTCACGTTCGTCCCGGACACAATGAATTCAGGATCTGTGTGACCATGAGCCCCGCTCCGCGCATTCGCGCGCGGCAAGCCACGTCAAACCTCGCCGTCACGGGCATGCCCTGAACGCGAGAACCTGGCGTCATGAGCCGTCCCGGGAAGGTGCACAGTGGCGCGCTATCCGCACCGCCGGCTTTCGCCTTCCGCAGCGTCCGAGAGATCCTGTCGAGATTTCGGAAGCTCGCATCAGCCCCTCGGGCTGCCGCATCGGTTCGACACCTGTCTGGACACTAGCCAGTTCGACCCGGTGTTCCAAGCAGTTTTTTCGATTTTACCGCGCTGCGGCAGAGCGGCGCGCTCCTTCGCACGGGGCGGTGATTGTCGCTCACGGCCGCCGGGCGACCAGGGCGCGGGGAATGCCGCCGAGATCCCGGCGGGCCGGGCCGACCACGCGCATGCCCGCGGCCTCCAGCAGCGCTGCCACGTCCATTTCCTGCCCGATGCCCAATTCCAGCACCAGATGGCCGCCGGAGGCCAGCAGGCGCGGGGCTTCCCGGGCGATGATGCGGTAGGATTCGAGCCCGTCCGCGCCGCCATCGAGCGCCGCCATGGGATCGTTCTCGCGCACCTCGATGGCGAGGCCGGGAATATCGATGCTGGGAATGTAGGGCGGGTTGGAGACGATGAGGTCGAACGGCCCCGCGAGACCGGCCGCCCAGTCGCCGACGATCATCGCCCCGCGACCGTCCAGGCCCGCGCGCGCCAGATTGTCGCGGGCGGTGCGCGTGGCGCCATAGGCGCGGTCCACGCCCAGGCCCCAGGCGCCCGGCAGTTCCACCAGCAGGGCCGCCAGGATGGCGCCGGAGCCGGTGCCGAGATCGAGCAGCCGCAAGGGCGCGCGGCGGTCGGCGATGAGCGCGAGGGCCGCCTCGACGACGGTTTCGGTGTCGGGGCGCGGCACCAGCGTCTCGTCGCTCAGCGCGAAGGACAGGCTCCAGAATTCCCGCTCTCCCAGCAGGCGGGCGACCGGCACGCCGGCGATTCGCCGCGCCGCCAGCGCTTCCGCGCGTGCCGCCCCGGCGGTGTCCACCGGATCGCCGGCGCCGAGGCGCACGGCGGCGTGGGAGAGGCCCAGGGCATGGGCGACGAGAAGGCCGGCATCGAGGTCCGGGCTGTCGATCCCGGCGGCTTCGAGGCGGGCGGCGAGCGCCCGGCGCAGCGCGCCGATGGTGTCGGGCGCGTCCTGCGGCATGGGGTCAGTCCCGCTCGGCGGCCATGAGGCCGGCCTGATGCTCGGTCAGCAGCGCGTCGATGATCTCGTCCAGCGCCTGCCCGGTCATCACCTCCTCCAGCTTGTAGAGGGTGAGGTTGATGCGGTGGTCGGTGACCCGCCCCTGCGGGAAATTGTAGGTGCGGATGCGTTCGGAGCGGTCGCCCGAGCCCACCTGCCCGCGCCGGTCGGCGGCACGGCTCGCGTCGGCCCGCTGGCGCTCCTCGTCCAGCATGCGCGAGCGCAGCAGCGCCATGGCGCGGGCCTTGTTGCGATGCTGCGAGCGCTCGTCCTGCACCGCCACCACGATGCCGGTGGGCAGGTGGGTGATGCGCACCGCGCTCTCGGTCTTGTTCACATGCTGCCCGCCGGCGCCCTGGGCGCGGTAGACGTCGATGCGCAGGTCGCTCTCGTTGATGTCCACGTCCACCTCCTCCGCCTCGGGCAGCACCGCGACGGTGGCGGCGGAGGTATGGATGCGGCCGGAGGCCTCGGTGTCCGGCACGCGCTGCACCCGGTGGACGCCGGATTCGAACTTCATGCGCGCATAGGCGCCGCGCCCGTGCACGGCGGCGACCACTTCCTTGTAGCCGCCCATAGAGCCCTCGCTCTCGGACAGCAGTTCCACGCTCCAGCCCTTCTCGGCGGCGTAGCGCGCATACATGCGGAACAGGTCACCGGCGAACAGCGCCGCCTCGTCGCCGCCGGTGCCGGCGCGCACCTCCAGGATGACGCCGCGCTCGTCCATGGCGTCCTTGGGCAGCAAGGCGAGGCGGACCTCCTTGGCCAGCACGTCGAGCTGCGCCTCCAGCCGCTCCACCTCGCTCTGGGCGAGGTCGCGCATTTCCGGGTCGCCGAGCATCTCGCGGGCGTCGGCCAGGTCCTGCTCGGCGGCGCGCAGGGCCCGGACCTGCTCCACCACCGGGGACAGGTCGGAGAATTCGCGGCCGAGGCGGACATATTCCTCGCCCTCGGCGCCAGCGGCGAGCAGCGCCTCCACTTCCCGATGGCGCGCCACCACCTGGTCGAGCTTGGCGGTGGGCAGGTCGATGCTCATGCGGCCGCTCCGGGGGTGACCGCAGCGGCCGGGATGGACAGGAAAACGAGGGCTGGCAGGCGCATGGCGTCAGAGCGGCAGTCCGCTCTCCTCCGCGAACGCCTTCAGCCGCGCCCGGATGTCGGCGCCGCCGGTGGTGTCGTCCAGCAGCGGCAGCAGGATGGCCCGCGCGGCGCCCACGTCCAGGTCCAGCACCATGGACTTCACCGGCCCCACCGAGGCCGGCGACAGCGACAGCGCGCGATAGCCGAGCGCGGCGAGCGCGATGGCCTCCAGCGGCCGCGAGGCCAACTCACCGCACAGGGTGACCGGCTTGCCGTGGCGCGCCCCGGCCTCCGCCACCATGCGGAAGGCCCGCAGCGCGGCGGGCGACAGCGGATCGAAGCGGTCCGCCACGCGCACGTTGGAGCGGTCGGCGGCGAACAGGAACTGCACCAGGTCGTTGGAGCCCACGGAGAGGAAGTCGGCGCGGGAGAGGATCTCGTCGAGCTGGAACAGCAGGGACGGCACCTCCACCATGGCGCCGACGAACACCTTCTCCGGCAGGCTGTGGCCATGCTTGCGCAGGTGGGTGAGCTCGCGCTCCAGGATGGCTTTCGCCTGGTCGAACTCGTGCACGTCCGCCACCATGGGGAACATCATGCGCAGTTCGCGCCCGGCGCCGGCCCGCAGCAGCGCGCGGATCTGGCTGCGCAGCAGGCCCGGCCGGTCGAGGCCGAGGCGGATGGCACGCCAGCCGAGCGCCGGGTTCTCCTCCTCCACCGTGCGCATGTAGGGCAGCACCTTGTCGCCGCCGATATCCAGCGTGCGGAAGGTCACCGGCCGCTCGCCCACCGCGTCGAGCACCGCCCGGTAGAGGCCGAGCTGCTCGGAAATGCGCGGGAAGGTAGCGGCCACCATGAACTGCAACTCGGTGCGGAACAGGCCGATGCCGGCGGCGCCGGTCTCGGCGATGTGCGGCAGGTCCACCAGCAGGCCGGCGTTCAGGTGCAGGTCGATCGCCACCCCGTCCCGGGTGACGCTGGGAATGTCGCGCAGCGCGGCATAGCGCGCCTGCCGCTTGGCGCGGAAGCGCACCTTCTCCGCATAGGCGGCTTCCACGTCGCCGGGCGGGCGCAAATGCACCTCGCCGGCCTGGCCGTCCACGATCACCGGATCGCCGGCCTCCGCGAGGCCGGAGGCGTTGTCCACCTGGCCGACGGCGGCGATGCCGAGCGCGCGGGCGACGATGGTCACGTGGCTGGTGGTGCCGCCCTCTTCCAGCACCAGGCCGCGGATGCGGGTGCGGTCATAGTCCAGCAGCGCGGCCGGGCTCATGTTGCGGGCGATGAGGATGGCGTTTTCCGGCAAATCGGCGCGCTCGGAGGCGCGGGTGCGCCCGGTCAGTTCGCGCAGCAGCCGGTTGGCGAGGTCGTCGAGATCGTGCAGGCGCTCGCGCAGATAGGGGTCGGAGGCGCGCATGATGCGGGCGCGGGTGTCCGACTGCACCCGCTCCACCGCGCCCTCGGCGGTGAGGCCGGAGAGCACCGCCTCGCGCATCTTGTGCATCCAGCCGCGGTCGTGGGCGAACATGCGGTAGGCTTCGAGAATGTCGCGATGCTCGCCGGCCTTGGACAGGCCGTCGTCCTCCAGCAGCAGGTCGATGGAGGCGCGCAGCTTGCCGATGGCGCCGTCGAGGCGTGCGGTTTCCTTGTGCACGTCATCGGCGATGACGTTGGTCACGACGATGCGCGGCTCGTGCAGCACCACATGGCCGAGGCCGAGGCCGTCGGCCAGCGGCACGCCCGTCAGGTGCAACGGCCGGCGCACCGCCGGCTCCGCGCCGGGCTTGGCGAGCGCGGTCAGTTCGCCCGAGGCGATCATCTCCGCCAGTACCATGGCGGTGGTCTGGAGCGCCTCGATCTCCTCGTCCGTATAGGTGCGCCGGGCGCGGTTCTGCACCACCAGCACGCCCAGCGTGTTGCCGCCGCGCAGGATCGGCACGCCGAGGAAGGAGTTGTAGATCTCCTCGCCCGTTTCCGGCCGGTAGGAGAATTCCGGGTGGTTCTGGGCGTCGGAGAGGGCGAGCGATTCGGCCTCTCGGGCGACGTGGCCGACGAGGCCCTCGTCGGTGCGCATCACGGTGAGATGCACCGCGTCGCGGTTCAGGCCCTCGGTGGCATAGAGCTCAAGCGTGGCGTCGACGCGCAGCACATAGACCGAGCAGACTTCCGCCACCATGTTGGCAGCGATCAGCACCACGATCTTGTCCAGCCGGTCCTGCGCGCTGATCGGCTCCGCCATGACTTCGCGGAGACGCCTCAAGAGCACGCGGGGACCGCCGAGCGCGCCACGCATCGACCGCATCCTCGAAAACGGGTGGCCGGGAACCGCGTTCCCGGAACGGGTCTGCGGACGGCGCCCCCCGGCGACTCAAACCTCACACACCGCGCCCCTCACCGCCGGCCTCGGGTTCCAGGCCAGCCAGGGCACGCGAAGGGCGGACCGGCCCGGATCACCCCGTGGCCGCACGCCGTCCTTCAACTTGGCATTTGCACCGCGTCCCGCGCTACTCGGATGACGAGCGGCGCGAGGCAGGCATCAGCTATCCAGCCCGTATAGCGAATGGAGAGTCCGCACGGCAAGCTCGGTATAGGCCGCATCGATCAGGATGGAGATCTTGATCTCCGACGTGGTGATCGCCCGGATGTTGATCCCCTTGGCGGCGAGCGCCCGGAAGGCATCGGCGGCGACGCCGGCGTGGGAGCGCATGCCGATGCCGATGACCGACACCTTGGTCACGTCGGTGGCGCCTTCCACGGTCTCGAAACCGATGGTGTCCCGGGCCTTTTCCAGCACGCTCTTGGCGCGCTCGTAATCGGCGCTGGGGACGGTGAAGGTGATGTCCGTGTAGCGGCCGTCGGCCGACACGTTCTGCACGATCATGTCCACATTGATGTGCGCGTCGGCCAGCGGCACGAACACGGCGGCGGCGATGCCGGGCTTGTCCTCCACGCGGCGGATCGACACCTGGGCCTCGTCCTTGGCGAAGGCGATGCCCGTGACCACCCGGGCTTCCATCTGGTTTGCCACGATTTCCTCCTCGTCGCAGATGAGGGTGCCGGCTGCTTCGACCGTGCCCATGTGCGGGGCATCGGGATCCTCGAAGCTGGAGCGCACGAAGGTGCGCACCTGATGCACCATGGCGAGTTCGACCGAGCGGACCTGGAGCACCTTGGCCCCGAGCGAGGCCATTTCCAGCATCTCCTCGAAGGCGATGCGGTCGAGCCGGCGGGCCTTGGGCACCACGCGCGGGTCGGTGGTGTAGACGCCGTCCACGTCGGTATAGATGTCGCAGCGCTCGGCGCCGATGGCGGCGGCGATGGCCACCGCGCTGGTGTCCGAGCCGCCGCGCCCCAGCGTGGTGATGCGGCCGGAGGGCAGGTGGATGCCCTGGAAGCCGGCCACCACCGCCACCTCGCCGGCATCGAGGCGGGCATTCAGCGCCGTGCCGTCGATCTCCTGGATGCGGGCGGAGCCGTGCGCGTCGTCGGTGGAGATGGGGATCTGCCAGCCCTGCCAGGAGCGGGCATCGAGGCCCATCGACTGGAGGGTGATGGCCAGAAGGCCGGACGTGACCTGCTCGCCGGAGGCGACCACCGCGTCATATTCGCGCGCATCGTGCAGAGCGGAGGCTTCCTTGCACCAGCCGACCAGTTCGTTGGTCTTGCCGGACATGGCGGAAACCACGACGGCGACCTGATAGCCGGCGTCCACTTCCCGCTTCACATGGCGCGCCACGTTGCGGATGCGTTCGATGGTGGCGACAGACGTGCCGCCGAACTTCATGACCAGCCGAGCCATGTGCTCGTGCCTCTCTCAAAAACCGGATTGCCAGGGAGAACGAACCGTCAGCGGGCGAAGGGCGCCACGCGCCGCCGCATCATTTTCGCGCGCGGCGTTTCGCTTTCGCCGTCGCGTGCGCGGACATGGCGCCCATGGGAGTTCGACCCATGGCGCGATGCGGGACGGACACGCGGATCTCGACCGGCTGAAACATTCCTGACCCCTTCCCGCAGAGAGGTTTCGCTGCGGGTCATGACTTGGCGCGCCTAAATAGCGATGTCCCGCCCGTCCGGCAATGGGGCGTTGGTTGATGCGAATCTCTGCAAACTGCGCTCAGGCAGCGCGCATCTCCGCCAGGAAGGCGCGCACGCTCGCCGCGTCCACGTCCCTGGCGACGAACGCTTCACCGATGCCGCGGGCCAGGATGAAGGTGAGCTGGCCGCGCGAGACCTTCTTGTCCTGCGCGATCAGGGTCATCAGGCCGTCGGTGTCCGGCAGGTCGCCGGGCACGTCGGCGATGCGGGTGGGCAGGCCCACCGCCGCCAGATGGCGCTGGGCGCGCACGACGTCTT
The DNA here is from genome assembly GCF_000473085.1 of Azorhizobium doebereinerae UFLA1-100. Classification (GTDB taxonomy): domain Bacteria; phylum Pseudomonadota; class Alphaproteobacteria; order Rhizobiales; family Xanthobacteraceae; genus Azorhizobium; species Azorhizobium doebereinerae. The sequence continues at coordinate 188,656 of NZ_AXBA01000005.1, read as the reverse complement.
GACCGGGACAGAGACCAAGACGCGCGGAATAAGCGAAGGCGAGGCACATGCCGATGGATACCGCCTCGCCGTGCAGCAGCCGCTGGGAATAGCCTGCGCCCGCCTCCAGCGCATGGCCGAAGGTGTGGCCGAGGTTGAGCAGCGCCCGGTCGCCGGTCTCGGTCTCGTCGCGGGCGACGATGGCCGCCTTCGCCATGCAGCTGGCAGCCACGGCTTCCACCCGCTGGGCATCGCCGGTGACGATGTCGCGCCACGCGCCTTCCAGCCAGTCGAACAGCTTGGCGTCACCCAGCAGGCCGTACTTAGCCACCTCGGCATATCCGGCGCGCAGTTCTCGCGCCGGCAAAGTATCGAGCGCCGCCGTGTCGGCGACCACCAGGACCGGCTGGTGGAAGGCGCCGATCAGATTCTTGCCCTGGGGCGAGTTGATGCCGGTCTTGCCGCCGACGGAGGAATCCACCTGCGAGAGCAGCGTGGTCGGCGCCTGCACGAAATCAAGGCCGCGCCGCACCACCGCGGCGGCGAAGCCCGCCAGATCCCCCACCACGCCGCCGCCCAGCGCCAGCACGAGGTCGCGCCGCTCGACGCGGGCGGCGATGAGGCCCTCGGTCACCTGCTGGAGGCCGGCATAGCTCTTGGTGGCTTCGCCCGGCTCCACCACGATGGCGGAATGGGCGATGCCCGCCTGGGCCAGCGCGGCCTCCACCGTGCCGAGGTGGCGCCCGGCCACGTTCCTGTCGGTGACGATGGCCACCCGCGCGCCGGGCCGCAGCGCGGCGATGCGCCCGCCGATGCCGGCCAGCAGGCCGGGGCCGATGGCGATGTCATAGGCCCGGCTGCCCAGTTCGACGCGCACCAGGCGCGGGGACGGGGCGGGCACTGCGGGAGAGGCGGTCATGTCGGGTCCTGATCGGGGGGATGGCCGGGCGCAGCCTCGGCCTCAAGATGCGGGAGGGGCGGGCGTCGCCTGTCCCTCGGCCTTGCGCTGAAAATGGGTGGCGATGGCGAGGAGCACGTCCTCCACCACCGCCTCATGGGCGGTATCGCGCGATTCCACCCGGATGTCGGCGAGGGCATAGACATCGCCGCGCGCGGCCAGCAGGGCGGCCAGCTTCTCGCCCGGGTCGCCCTCGGCGAGCAACGGCCGGTCGGCGCGCTTGCGCACCCGGCGCAGCAGCACGGGCAAGTCGGCGCTCAGCCAGACCGAGACGCCCAGCCGGGCGATGGCGGCGCGGGTGTCGGCATTCATGAAGGCGCCGCCGCCGGTGGCGAGCACGCAGGGGCCGGTCTGGAGCAGGCGGGTCATCACCCGCTTCTCGCCCTCGCGGAATTCGGCTTCGCCCCGGCTGGTGAAGATTTCCGGGATCGACATGCCTGCGGCGCGCTCGATCTCCTCGTCCGCGTCCATGAACGGCAGGCCGAGCCGCTTGGCGAGGCGGCGCCCGACGGAGGATTTCCCCGCGCCCGGCATGCCCACGAGCACGATGCAGCGGGGGCCGAGGTGCTCCAGCACGGCAGCGTCGGCCACGGGCGCGCCCTGTGCCTCCACCTTGCTCCGGCCCAAATGACCACCCACCGCCGTCTCCTCCGCCCCGGTCATGTTATTCGGCTCATAGAGATGTAGCGCCGCCCGTAGCACCGCCAGGGCGAACCGGCAATGCCGGTTGAAAGCTCAGCCCTGGCGTGCGACCAGTCGGGAAAGTACGTCCAGCGCGATTCGGAAGATAGACTGTGCCGAGCCTTCTGCGCTTCCTCCTGGTTATCGCGATCCTGGCCGGCCTCGGTTATGCCGGCGTCTGGGCGCTCGCGACCATGGTCCAGCCGGTGCAGCGTGACACCAGCTTCACGGTCCCGAACGACCGCTTCGCCAAGTGATGGGGCAACGATGAGCGCCTCCGGCCCCATCGCGCTCTTCCTCGACATGCAGGCGGTGGAGCGCGGGGCGAGCAGCCACACGCTGGACGCCTATGGCCGGGACCTCGCCGATTTCGCCGATTTCCTCTCGGTGCGGGAACGCGGCGTCGCGGAGGCGGAGACGCCGGACATCCGCGCTTATCTCGCCGAACTGAGCGACCGCGGCCTGAAGTCCACCACCGTGGCGCGCCGCCTCTCGGCCATCCGTCAGCTCTACCGTTTCCTCTATGCGGAAGGCCGGCGGGGGGATGATCCGGCCGCCGTGCTGGAAGGCCCCAAGCGCGGCCGTCCGCTGCCCAAGGTGCTCAGCGTCGAGGAGGTGGGCCGGCTGATCGACACCGCCCAGGCCCGCGCCGCCGAGCCCGCCCCGCCGGCCGAGCGGCTGCGCCGCCTGCGCGTGGTCTGCCTCGTCGAGCTGCTCTATGCCACCGGCCTGCGCGTCTCCGAGCTCGTCGCCCTGCCGGCCTCCGCCGCCCGGGCGCGGGAGGTGCTGGTGGTGACGGGCAAGGGCGGCAAGGAGCGGCTGGTGCCCTTGAGCACGCCGGCCAAGGCCGCCATGGCCGCCTATCTGGCGGCGCGCACCGAGCAGGGGCTGGCCGGTTCCAAATGGCTGTTCCCGACGGCGGCGGAGAGCGGCCACCTGACGCGGCAGCACGCCGCGCGGGAACTGAAGGATCTGGCGGTGGCCGCCGGGGTGGCGCCCGAAGCCTTGTCGCCGCATGTGCTGCGCCATGCCTTCGCCAGCCATCTGCTGGCCCATGGCGCCGATCTGCGCATCGTCCAGACCCTGCTCGGCCATGCGGATGTTTCCACCACGCAGATCTACACTCACGTGCTGGACGAGCGGCTGAAGAGCATGGTGCGCGACCTGCATCCCCTGTCCGGCGGCTGAGATCGGGGGGCTGTCCCCATTATCCGCGCCCGGCCCCTTTCATCGCCGGCCCCGCCCGCCTATATTCAACGGGCCGGCGCAAGCCGGCTATGGCGATAAATGGTTGTCGGAATAAACCTTTCGGACCCGGGGGCAGTACCCGGCGCCTCCACCAAAGCCCACAACGCGGCGCGGCGACGCATCGCGGGTTGGGCTCCGGCGGGGGCGAAACAGGATCGACGAGGGCGTAAAGGGCTTTCTTTCGCTCGGCATGGTTCCGCCGATATCGGGCCGACCTATAGTTGCGAATGACAACTATGCTCCGGTTGCCGTTGCCGCGTGAGCGGTAAAGGTACCGAAATAAAAGTCCTACTGGGTAGCACTGGATAGGCGGGGTTCGGAGGCACCTGGCAACAGAAGCCTCCACTTCCCTCCGGGGGGCGTGCCGGCTCCGGGGGAAAGGGAATGGGGCGAAATTCCCCATTTGGAACACCCTGTCGCATCGCGGCTGTCGCATGGCGTTTCCGCTCGGGCCTCCTGCTTGGCGCGCGTCGGCGGCGGAGCGGGACCGGCGGGGCCGGCCAGCGCCATCGCCTGGGGACGCTGCTTCATCGCGACGCAGCCTCCGGCGGGATCAGCAGTCGGCAGGCCCCCGAGCCGGCAGGACTGCCAGTCAGCAGGACACAGAGTCAGCAGGACCCATGCCGCCGGTCGATCACATCCGCTACGATCTTCTCGCCCAGGAAGCCCTGCGCGGCGTCGTCCGCCGCGTGCTGACGGACGTGGCCCGCGACGGCCTGCCGGGCGATCATCATTTCTATCTGTCCTTCGACACGCGCGCCCCCGGCGTGCGCCTCTCGCAGCGCATGCGCGAGCAGTATCCCGAGGACATGACCATCGTGCTCCAGCACCAGTTCTGGGACATGACCGTGACCGAGCACGCCCTGGAAGTGGGGCTCTCGTTCGGCGGCGTGCCGGAGAAGCTGCTGATCCCCTTCTCCGCCATGAAGGGCTTCTTCGACCCGTCGGTGAAGTTCGGCCTCCAGTTCGACCTCGGCACGCCCGAGGAGGAGCCCGAGCTGGACGGGGCGCAGGACACCGCCGCGCCGGCCGCGCTGCCCGGCACCGTCCGCCCGCTGCGCGGCGCCGCCTCCGAGCCGCCGGTGATCAGCGCCAGCAAGCCCGAAACCGCCGCCTCCGGCGACGGGGAGGAGGGCACTCCGCCCGCCTCCGGCGGAGCCGAGGTGGTTCGCCTGGACGTCTTCCGCAAGAAATAGCGCGGTCCGCCGCCCCCGCATGAAGTGCCGCCCATGACAGCCGAGTTCGACGTCGTTGTCGTGGGTGCGGGTGCGGCGGGACTCGCGGCCGCGCGCACCCTCCACGCGGCCGGCGCCCATGTGCGGGTGCTGGAAGCCTCCGGCCGCACCGGCGGGCGTGCCTTCACCGATACCGCCAGCCTCGGCCAGCCCTGGGACCTGGGCTGCCACTGGCTGCACCACGCCCGCGACAATCCCTTCGTCGCCCTCGCCGACCAGCTCGGCTTCCGCTATCGCCGGACCGAGGGGCGCGGCAACCGCCGCCTGCATCTGGGCACCCGCTGGGCCGACCCCACCGAGGAGGCGGCGGCCCGCGCCGAGGTGGACGCCGCCTTCGACGTTGTGCGCGCCGCCGGCCGTGCCGGGCGGGACGTGTCCGCCGCCGCCGCGCTGGCGGAGCGCGACGGCGATCCGCGCTGGACCGCCTTGGTGCGGCAATGGTTCGGGCTGATGTCGGCGCAGGAGCCCGAGCGCATCTCGTGTGTGGATTTCGCCGCTTATGTGGACACTGACGACAACTGGCCGGTGACGGACGGCTACGGCGCCCTGGTGCGGGCCGCCGGCGCCGACGTGCCGGTGACGCTCGCCTGCCCGGTGCGGCGGCTGGACTGGTCCGGCCCGCATGTCGGGGTGGAGACCGATGCCGGCACGCTCAAGGCCCGCGCCGTCATCGTCACCGTGTCCACCCAGGTGATCGCCGACGGCGGCCTGGGCTTCTTCCCGGCCCTGCCGGTGGCATTGGCGGAAGCCTGCGCCGCCCTGCCTCTCGGAGTGGCGGAGAAGGTGGCGCTCAGCTTCGACCGCGACGTGTTCGGCTTCGCCGACCGCACCGGCCTCGGCGTGCTGGGCGCGGATGATCCCCGGCGCGGCCCCATCCAGTTCCAGCTTCTGCCCGGCGCCCGTCCGGCCGCCATCGGCCATCTGGCGGGTGCGGCGGGAGGCGATCTGCTCAAGGCGGGCCCGGCGGCCATGACCGCGGCGGCGCTGGACGCGCTCTGCGCCGTGTTCGGCGAGGACCTGCGCCGCCGGCTGCGCGGCAGCTTCACCACCTCGTGGGCGAACGACCGCTTCATCGGCGGCGGCTATTCCTGCGCCGTGCCGGGGCAGGCCGGGGCGCGAGAGCATTTGTTCGAGCCGCTGGCCGACAGGATCCTGTTTGCCGGCGAAGCTGTTCATCGCACCGCCTTTTCCACCTGCCACGGCGCGCACCTGTCCGGCATCGCGGCGGCGGAGCGGGCGCTGGCGCTGCACCCGCCTGGCTGACGCTCGCCGGCGGCGTCCGGCTTTCGTCGGCTGCGGGAGGCGGACATTTCGCCGGCGTGGTTTTGCCTGTATCGCCATGAGGCGTCGGCCCGGCACGCGGCACGACCGGCCAGAAGGGCCAACCAGAAGGGCCGGGCAAGTGGACGGGCGTTGCGGCCGGCGGACCGGCCGCAACATGGCTGGTCGTGCGGCCGGCCTGAACGACGGAGTATGGTGATGCGTCCCTTGTCCCAGATCGTCGCCGTGGCGGAGAACGGCGTCATCGGCCGCGACCAGGCGCTGCCCTGGCACCTGCCGTCCGACCTGAAGCGCTTCAAGGCGCTGACGCTGGGCAAGCCGATCCTGATGGGGCGGCACACCTATGTATCCATCGGCCGCCCGCTGCCGGGGCGCATCTCGGTGGTGGTGGGCACCGATCCCGCCTTCGCCCCGCCGCCGGAGGTGCGGGTGGCCCGCACCCTGGAGGAGGCCCTGGCCCTGGCCGAGGCTGCGGCGCAGGATCTCGGCGCGGACGAGGTGATGGTGATCGGCGGCCGCCGCATCTTCGCCGACACCCTGCCGCTGGCCCATCTGGTGCACCTGACGCAGGTGCATGCCGCGCCCGAGGGCGACGTCCGCCTGCCGCCGTTCGATCCCGCCGTCTGGCGCGAGCGCGACCGCGAGGGCCCGCTCCAGGGCCCGGGCGACGACCTGCCCTTCAGCTACGTGACGCTGGAACGGATCTGAGCCTCCGGGGATCGTCCGGCGGACAGGACGGACCCGCCCGCCTGCTCCGGCCGACACGGCACCCTCTCCACACCGACGCCCGCCCACCGATGTCTCCCTCTCCCGCGCAGCGGGAGGGGGTGGGGGCCGGAGCGAGCCATCTGCGCCGGGCGCCGCCGGCGGCCGGAGGCCGCGCGGTGTCGCCGGCCGTTCGCGCTGTGACGCGGTTTCCGCGCTGGCGCGCGGCCCCCACCCCGGCCCTCCCCCGCGAGCGGGAGAGAGAGTGGGGCCGCGCGGGTGGCGGGGCAGGCGTGGTGCCGATCCGGCAAGCTTCAATCCGGGACTCAGTCCGGGACCAGGCCCGGCGGGCGGGGGAAGGTGCCGAAGCCGCCCACGCCGGGGGCGATCGACAGCGGCGGGTCGGCGTCCGGACGGGCCGCGCGCGGCCGGATCGTGGGGCTGATCTCCACCGGCGGCGGCAAGGGCGGGGCGGCCTGTGTGTCCACCTGCCGGGGGCTGGCTTGGCGGGAGTCCGGCTGGCGCGGCTCGGCGCGCGGCTGCGGCGGTGCCGGCAGGGGCATCGGGGCGGCCGGAAGGGCGGGCGTCGCCGCCGGAGCTGACGCGGCCGGCGCCGTGATCGGCGCGGCGGGCGGCGTGGGCGTTGCCTGGGGTGCGGGCTGGGGCGCGGGCGGGGTCTGAGGCGGGACTTGAGGCGCGGCCTGGGGCGGGGCCTGGGGCGCGACTTGGGGCGCGATTTGGGGCGCGACCTGCGGGGCGGCCTGAGGCACGACCTGAGGCAGAGGCGCCGGCGCGGGAACGGGGGGGGCGGCGGGAGACGCGGCGGCGGGCGGCTGCGCTGCCGGCGCGGCAGATGCCGGTGCTGGTGCCGGGGTGGCGGGCACCAGGGCGGGGGCGCCGCCGCCGAGGCCCTGGCGCTCCTCCAGCCGCCTGGTCTCGCGCTCGATGGCGCGCATGGAGATGACGCCGGTCAGCGCCGTGGACGTCACCTTGCGTTCCGGCACCGCCAGCGGGCCGCGCCAGGAGATCGCCCCGCCGGGCATGGTGCCGGGGGCGTCGCGGCCCTCCTGCTCCAGCGTGATGTCCAGCACCTGTCGGGCGAGGTCGAGATTGCCGGAAATCATGATGCTGGTGTTGCCCACCACCGCGCGGGCGGGCGAGAGGCGGGCGACGCCGTTGACGATGCCGAAGGTGCCTTCCAGGCTGTCCAGCCGCAGCGGCCCGCGCGCCAGCGCGCGGTCATACATGGCGGTGATGCGCCGCTCGTCCGGCGGCGTGCCGGTGGCGGTGTCGGCCATCACGCTGTCCAGCGCCCGGGGGTCGGCGCCGGGAATCTCAAGCTCCTGCACCGACAGCGTGCCCTGGCCGGAGAGCGCCTGGACGATGGCCAGCGGCGTGCGGCCGGTGCCCATGGCGTCGAGCACCAATGTCACCCGCCCGCGCGGCGGGGCGCGCACGGCGAGCGGCGCGAGGAGGATGCCGCTCTCCACCGCGTCCAGCGATAGCCGCCCGTCGGCCTGGAGCATCTCGCCGCGCCGCCGCAGGGTCAGCCCGCCGCCCAGATGGCCGGAGCCGAGGGTGCCGGCGAGGTCGCGGACTTCGAAGGCGCTGCTGTCGGCGAGGATGCGCATGTGCCCGTCGGCGACGGCATAGGCCCCGCCCAGCTCGATCTTCTTCGCGGTCAGATCCAGCGCGAAGGCGGCGGGCGCGGGCGCGGCGGGGGCGAAGCGCGCCGCCGACCACGGGCCGGTGCCCACGTCCGGGCCGGCGCTGCGCGCGCTCCACAGGCCGATCAGCCGGGGGACCGAGAGGGCGTCCAGCTCCAGGCGGCCGCTCAGCCGGGGCAGGGCGCCGGGCTCCAGGTCGAGGGCGCCGGCGACGGGCGCGCCGGCCAGCGTGCCCGCCAGCCGTTCGAGCCGCCACAGCGGGCCGGCGCGCGACAAGGCGAAGGTGAGGCTGCCGGGGACCGCCCCGTCCGTGGCGCCGGCCGCCGCCAGCAGGCGGGCGAGGTCGGGGCCCTCCAGGCGCATGTCGAGGGTGGGCAGCAGCGCGCCGTCGGGCGCGAGGCGCACGCTGCCCTGGCCGCTGGCCTGCGCATTGCCGAGCGACAGGCGGCCGTCGAAGCCGGCGGTGCCGTCGGCGCGGGGATCGATGGCAAGGTCGATGCGGGCCGGGCCGAGGCCCTGGCGCAGGCCGGGCAGGCCGGCCGCCTCCAGCGCCCTGGCGCCGTCGGCGGCGGTGAGGGCGAGGTCCACCCGGCTCGGTGCCGTCCCGTCGGTGCGGGCGAAGGCGGCGCGGCCGGAAAGCTGGCCGAGCGTGCCCTCCGCGGTGAGGCCGTGGGCGCCCTTCTCGCCCCAGGTGGCGGCGGCGGAGAGCTGCACCGGGGCGGCCACCGGCAGCAGGCGCTGGACGGCGTCGGCCGCCTCCGGCCCGGCCACCAGCCGCGCCAGCGGCACCAGCCCGTCCGCCTTGCCGCCGGCGATGGCGAGGCCGAGCCGCCCGGTGGGGGCCGCGCCCGCCGTGTCCATCTGCCCGGTGCCGGTGATCCTGAGGCCGACGAGATCGTCGAGGCTGAAGCGGGAGAGCGCCCAGGACTGGCCGGTGGCCTCGGCGGTGACGGCGAGGCCGCGCAGCGGCAGGCCGGACAAAGTGAGGGACTGGCCGTCCAGCGAGACGCGGCCGGTGAGCGGCACGCCGCCGCCGACGGCGCGCCGGGCGAGGCCGACCAGCGGGTCGAGGTCGGCGCCCTCCATGGCGAGCCGAAGGTCGAGCTGCGGCGGCTTGCCGGCGGTGAAGCTCAGCGCGCCGTCGCCGCGCAGGCGGGCGGGGCCGAAGGCGGCGTCGAGCCCGGAGACGGCGTAGCGCGCGTCATCCGCCGAGATCCGGCCGGCGATGCGCACCGGGCCCCGCACGGCGGCGGCATAGTCCTGCGCCGCGCGGGGCGCGGCCCAGCGCAGGAAGGTGGCGGGGTCCTCGGAGGTCAGCGTGAGGTCGCCGCCGAAGGCGGGCTGGGCCGCCCCGCGCGCGGCGATGCCGGAGAGGCGGATGGCGGTCTGGCCCGGCAGCTTGGCCTCGCCGGTGTCGATGCGCCAGCCGTCCGCCGTGCCGGTGAAGTCGGCGCGGGCGTCGCGGATCACCGTGCCGCCGACGGTGAGCTGGTCCACGGCGATGCCGATGCGCGAGGTGACGTCCGGCGCCGGCAGGGCGGCGAAGCCGGCGAGGAGGCCGGTCAGCGTGTCGGCGGGGGCCTGGGCGGCGCCGGCGGGCACCGGGCGCAAGGCGTCGAGATCGAGGCTGCGGGCATTCAGCACCGCGTCGAGGCCCACCGCGCGGCCGAGCGACAGCCGGGCCGAGCCGGAGAGCTGCACCGGGCGGGTGTCCTCGCCCATGGCGAGGTCGAGCGTGTCGGCGACGATGGCCTCGGGAGAGGCGCGGACAGCGGCGGACAGGCGCCAGGCGTCGGCGGCGGCGCCGGCCTCGCCCCGGCGCACCAGCGTGCCCTTGCCTTCGAAGCGCGGCGTGCCGCCGGCAAAGCGCATCTGGCCGTCGAGATCGATGGAGAAGGGGCGGGTGCGGCCGTCGGCGATGAGGCGCAGCCGGCCGCCGTCCTCGGTGAGCCGGCCGAGGCTGGTGCGCAGGGCGTAGCGCTCGCCGCCCGCCACGCCGTCGCCGTCGAGGCGGAACGGGCCGAGGGTGGAGCGCACCTCGCCCTTGAGGTTGAGGTCGGAGAGCCGGAGGCTGCGGTCGGCGCCGCGGTCGAGGATGTCGAGCGTGCCCTGCTCGATGGCGATCTGGGCGATGGCGATCTGGGCGATGGCGAAGCCGGCGGGGCGGCCGGTGCCGGTGGGGGCGGTGAGGCGGCCGGCGCTGTCCAGCACCAGGCGCAGGCTGGGGCGCACCAGGGTGACGCGGCTCGCCTCCACCTCGCCGCGGATGAGCGGGCCGAGGGCGAGGTCGGCGCGCAGCTCGCGCACCGTGCCGCCGGTGGCGACCTCGTCGGCGCCGAGCGCGACGTTGCGCAGGACGATGTGCGGGGTGGGCAGGATGTCGGCGTCGATCTGGCCGCGGATCAGCACCGGCACGCCGAGGACGCGGCTGGCCTCGGCCTCGAAGCTGCTGCGCCAGGCGGTCCAGTCCACGACGAACGGCGCCGCGAAGGCGGCGCCGATGGCAAGGATGACCGCCGTGGCGAGGCCGATCAGGATGGCTTGCACGCGCCTGTCCCCATTCCAGTGTCCATGGCGGGTCCGCCGCGCCCGGCGGACCCGAGGCGGGGCCTTACATCGAGAGGATCTTGCCGGGGTTCATGATGTTGTGCGGGTCGAACGCGTGCTTGATCGACCGCATGGCCTCCAGCGTGCCGGCGCCGTGCTCGGCGAGCAGGTACTTCTTCTTGCCCTCGCCGACCCCGTGCTCGCCGGTGCAGGTGCCCTCCATGGCCAGCGCGCGCTCCACCAGCCGCTTCATGAACACCTCCGCCTTGGCGATGTCCGCCTCGTCGGTGACGTCGACCATCAGCGTGGTGTGGAAGTTACCGTCGCCCACATGGCCGACGATGGGGGCGACGAGGCCCATCTCGACGATGTCGGCCTTGGTGGCCTCCACGCATTCGGCGAGGCGGGAGATCGGCACGCAGACGTCGGTGGCCACCGCCTTGGCGCCGGGGCGCAGCGGCAGCACGGACCAGTAGGCGTCGTGCCGGGCCTGCCACAGCTTGGTGCGGTCCTCGGCCTTGCCGGCGAAGGCGAACGGTCCGCCGCCATTGTCCGCCGCGATCTCGCCGAAGCGCTCCGCCTGCTCGGCCGCACCCGCTTCCGTGCCGTGGAACTCCAGGAACAGGTGCGGGGTCTCGGGCAGGGTGAGCTTGGCATAGGCGTTGGAGGCGCGCACCTGCACCTCGTCCAGGAGCTCGATGCGGGCCACGGGAATGCCGGACTGGATGGTCTGGATCACCGCGTTGCAGGCGTCCGAGATGGTGGGGAAGGGGCAGACGCCGGCCACCACGCTCTCCGGGATGCCGTAGAGCTTCAGCGTGATCTCGACGATGATGCCGAGCGTGCCCTCGGCGCCGATGAACAGGCGGGTGAGGTCGTAGCCGGCGGAGGACTTGCGGGCGCGGCGGGAGGTGGTGATCAGCTCGCCGCTGGGCATCACCACTTTGAGCGACAGCACATTGTCCTTCATGGTGCCGTAGCGCACGGCATTGGTGCCGGAGGCGCGGGTGGAGGCCATGCCGCCCAGCGAGGCGTCGGCGCCGGGGTCGATGGGGAAGAACAGGCCCTGGTCGCGCAGCTCCTCGTTGAGCCGCTTGCGGGTGACGCCGGGCTCGATCACGCAGTCGAGGTCCTCGGTGTTCACGGCGAGGATGCGGTTGAGGCCGGACAGGTCGATGCAGACGCCGCCGTAGGGCGCGTTCACATGGCCTTCCAGCGAAGTGCCGGCGCCCCAGGCTATGACCGGGATCTTGTGGGCCGCGCAGATGCGCACGGCGGCCTGCACGTCCTCCACGCTGGCGGCGAAGACCACGGCGTCCGCGGGCTCGTTGGGCAGGAAGGTGGTGACATTGGCATGCTGCTCGCGCACCGGGCGCGACATCACGACCTTGTTACCAAGCTGGGCACTGAGTTCGGCGAGGGCCTGCCCGAGCGTTTCCTCGTTTGCGAAGGAGGTCTTCGCAGCCGCACCAAGCATTTAGAATTCCTTAACATATGTGGCGGGGGCATTTCCGGCGCGAGTGTATCGGGCCGGGAGGCTCGTGAAAACGGGTCTCGCAATGGGGCGGAAAGACGAGGGCATCTGCTTTTCGATTCCGCATCGGAGCCAATCTTACGCCACTTCGATAGTGACCGATGCCTCCAGTAACGGCACACTGAGTGCCTGACGAGCACCTTCCGGGACAGGAGGTCTCTCCCATGCTGGACACCACGGACTTCGAACCGGTCTTCTTCGCGCCCTTCGTCTCCTCGACGATGGCGGTCGAGCGGGATTGGACGGACTATAACGGCCATCTCAACGTGGCCTATTACAGCCTGATGTTCGACCGTGCGTTCGACGAGGCGCTGGCCCTGCTCGGGTTCGGGCCGCATGCGCTGGCGCGCCGCAACACATCCTTCTTCACGGTCGAGACGCATACCCGCTACCTGCGGGAGCTTGCCACCGGTGTGCCGGTGCGCGTCACCCTGCGGCTGGTCGATTATGACGACAAGCGGCTGCACCTGTTCGAGAGCCTGCACCACGGCACCGAGGGCTGGGTGGCCGCCACCACGGAGCAGATCGCTTTGCACGTGGACCTGGACAGCCGCCGCGCCCGCACCATGCCCGACGACGTGCTGGAGCGGATCGCCGCCATGCGGGCGGCCCACGCCACCCTGCCGCCGCCGGACGGCATCGGCCGCAGCGTCGGCATGCGGGCGCGCTGCTAGAGCGCGATCCGATCAGATTGACTCAATCTGATCGGTGAATCGCCCTCTAACACGTTGATAGAGCAGGCGCCTGGGCTGAGCCGCATGGGCGGTGGGCGGCCCTGATGGATAGCGCGCGCCCGGTTCGGACGGGCCTTCCCGCCGGCCGGTGCGTGTGGCGCGGCGTGCCGCAACCGTCTGCGCGCGACCGGAGCGGGAAAGCCGCTCGAGCGCTGCGTCGCGCGGGCTTGTGCCCAGCTTGCGGGCATGTCTGCGCTGCGTGCAGGTCAGACATGCTGACCTATCAATTCTGCTGCGGCGCAACACGGACTATCTTGCAGTGCAGATATTGCAGTGCAAGAGGGCCGCCATCATGAGCGCCGTAAGCTACACCACCCCGAAGTACGTGCCCGCCCAGGCGAACGCTCAGGCGAATGCCGAGCCGAAGAAGGGCTTCTTCGCCCGCGTGCTCGACGCCATCATCGCCGCCCGCACCGAGCAGGCCGAGCGCGAAGTGCTGAAGTACATCCAGCGCCCCGGCCGCTACCCGCTGCTCTGATCTGATTGCCCGGGGTCAGATCCGCCGGGGCGCCGCCCCGGTGGCAGAGAGGATAAGGCTGGTCCAGCCGTCGATGTCGCGGCGCCGCACCAGCTTCAGGCCCTGCGCCCGATATGCCGCCAGCGCCGCATTGGCGTGGCTGGGGAGCAGGCCGGACAGCACCAGCCATCCGCCGGGGGCCAGCAGCGGCCGCACCGGGCGCGCCAGCCGCTTCAGCGGCGGCAGCAGGATGTTGGCCAGGATCAGGTCGTAGGGCGCCGAGGCCCGCACACTCGTCGCGTCCACGCCTGCCGCCAGATGCAGGGTCACGAACGGGCCCGCGCCGTTGTAGCGGGCGTTCTCCCGCGCCGTGCGCACCGCCACCCAATCGAGATCGCTCGCCACCACCGGCCGGCGGAACTCCCGCGCCGCGGCGATGGCCAGCACGCCCGTCCCCGTTCCCACATCGAGAATGCGCGCCGGCGTGCGCTGCTTGGCCATGTCGGCGATGGCGGCGAGGCAGCCCTGCGTGGTGCCGTGGTGGCCGGTGCCGAAGGCCAGCGCCGCCTCGATCTCGATGCCGATGGCATTCACCGGCACCCGGCTGCGGTCATGGCTGCCATGGACGATGAACGGGCCGACCCGCACCGGCGCGAGGCCGTCCAGGCTCGCCGCCACCCAGTCGGTCTCCTCGATGGCGTGGAACGTCACCTGCGCCGCCATCTCCGGGCCGGCCGCGATGGTCACCAACTCGCGCAGCAGGTCGGCGTCGAACGCCTCGCCGGCATAGAGCTCGATGGCCCAGGCGCCGTCCGGCTGCTCGAAATTCGCCACCGCCACCTCGGCCGGATCGAAATGCTCGGCCAGGAAGTCGGCCACGCGGCGGGCCTCGCGCTCGGGGGCGCTCAGGCGCATCACATGGGTGGCGTCGTTGGGCGGCAGACCTTCCAGCATCCAATCCTCGAACTTTAAGCGGGCGCGTCGCGCGGCGCATGGCTGCACGGTCAGTGCCAGAGCCGCCGCCGGATATCCAGTGCCATCATACGCCGATGCGCGCGTCGGTGCGCGAAAGCCCGCTCAGCCGCTGAACATGCCGGCCACCTGATTGGGGCCGAGGCGGCGGGCCTCCTGCACCCGCTGCTCGGCCGCCCGCAGCAGCGCGCTCACGCTGCTGCCGTCCTGCGGCGTGGTGGCGACGCCGATGCTCAGGGTGTGCGGCGGCCCCTCGGAAGCGCCCAGCACCGCCTCGGTCTCCCGCCGCAGCAGCGCGGCCACCTGCATGGCGGCCTGGTGCGGCGCGCCGGGGGTGAGGATGGCGAAGATGTTGTCGTGGTAGCGCACCACATAGTCGCCGGAGCGGATGCCCTCGCCCAGCGCCTCGCCCACCCGGCGCACGACGGCATTGCGCTCCTCCAGGTCCGGCGCGGCGGGGTCCTGGCCGTCGATATGCATCAGCAGCAGGCTCATGGGCCGTCCGGTCAGCGTGGTGACGGACAGCAGGTGGTCGCAGATCGGCTCGAACTGCGAGGTATGGAAGGTGCCGGTGAGCGGATCGTAGCGCCGCGTGGCCGGGCGGGAGGCCGGCGTGCCGGGGCGCATGGCGCGCCAGATCTCGTGCGGGTCGCGCAGCCCGGTGGCGGGCTGGGCCTCGATGTGGGTCAGGTACCAGGCCAGCACGCCGCTGAAGACCGCCGCCGCCGCCAGCTTGCCGAGCCAGCCGCCGAGGCCGGCGGCGAGCGGGATGTTGAAGGAGAAGTGCAGGGCGGTGAAATAGCCGATCTGGTCGATGGTCAGCGCCAGCACCAGCGCGATGAAGGCCGGCAGCCAGAGGCCGAGGCGGGAGGCGCGCGCCAGGCGCTCGTAGAGCACGAACATGCCGAGGCATTCGACGAACAGCAGCAGGTTGCCCCACAGCATGAGCACCGCATATTTGCCCAGCAGCGGCACGTCGAGCGCGATGGGCAAAGGCAGGCGGGTGTGGCCGATGGCCAGCGTCGCCACCAGCAGGAACACCACCACATTGCCCAGCAGCATGCCGTAGAGCGGCTGGCGCGCGACCGGCGCGTCCTCGCGGATATAGGTCAGCAGCAGCAGCGCGATCTTGCCGGAGAACAGCATGGCCGAACCGGGCGACAGCGCGAGGCCGAACGGCATCTTCAGGTAGAAGGAGATGGCCAGGTAGGTCTCGAGGAAATGGGTGGTGCCGAGCGCGCAGAAGAACGCGCCGATGCCGATGAGCCGCCGGGCGCGGAACAGCGCCAGCATGCCGCCGAAATAGATCGCCATCTGCGCGGCGATCACCAGGAAATTACCGAGATACATGGGCGGGGAAATCGGTGTCGGAGCCAGAAATGGCCGCGCGCGGCAGCAGGCCAACCGCATGTTACCCCGCGCGGAGATGCCGCGACAGGTGCGGCTGCGCTTTTCTGCCGCCCCGAGCTTGCGCGAGCCCGCCGTTGCGGCGGGCGCCCCCGGCTTTTCGGTGGCTCAGACCTTCTCGACGAAGCTGTCCAGCACCCGCTTCTCGCCTGCCTTGTCGAACTGCACCGTCAGCTTGTTGCCGTCGATGCCGGTGATCTCGCCATAGCCGAACTTGATGTGGAAGACCCGCTCGCCGCGATCGAAGGCCGAGGCCGCGCCGGTGGAGGACGCGATCAGCGTGCCCTCGATCACCGTGGGGCCGGAGCGCCGGTTGGCCGCGCCGAAGCCGCCGCGCGGCCCGGCGTCGCGGCTGTCCGCGCGGGCATTCTGCGCCCGCTGCCAGCCGGGCGTGGCATAGGTGGAGGCGAACGGCGCCGCATTGTCGAACCGGCTGCCGCCATAGCCGCCCCCGCCCTGGCCGGCGGACCCGCCCCAGCCGAAGCCGCCCTTGGATTCCTGCACGTCCACATGGGCGTCGGGCAATTCGTCCAGGAAGCGGCTGGGCACGGTGGAGTTCCACATGCCGTGGATGCGCCGGTTGGAGGCGAAATAGACCCGCGCGGAGGCGCGGGCGCGGGTGATGCCCACATAGGCCAGCCGCCGCTCCTCCTCCAGGCCCGCCTTGCCCTGCTCGTCCAGCGCCCGCTGGTGGGGGAACAGGCCCTCCTCCCAGCCGGGCAGGAAGACGGTGTCGAACTCCAGGCCCTTGGCGGAGTGCAGCGTCATGATCTGCACCGCGTCGTCGCCGGCGCCGCTGTCCACGTCCATCACCAGGGAAATGTGCTCCAGGAAGCCGGAGAGGTTCTCGAACTGCTCCATGGAGCGGACCAGTTCCTTCAGATTCTCCAGCCGGCCGGCGGCTTCCGCCGAGCGGTCCTTCTGCCACATCTCGGTGTAGCCGCTCTCGTCGAGCACGATCTCGGCCAATTCGGTGTGCTTGGTGGTCTCGCCCTGCTCGCGCCAGCGCTCGAACGACTGGACGAGGCCGCGCAGCGTGCCGCGCAACTTGGGCTTCAGCTCCTCGCTCTCGGTGAGCAGGCGCGAGGCTTCCATCAGAGGCACGCCGTGGGCGCGGGCGACATCGCGGATCTGCTTGATCGCCACGTCGCCGATGCCGCGCTTGGGCACGTTGACGATGCGCTCGAAGGCGAGGTCGTCGGCGGGGGAGATGACGCAGCGCAGGTAGGCCAGCGCGTCGCGGATCTCGGCGCGCTCGTAGAAGCGCGGGCCGCCGATGACGCGGTAGTTGAGGCCGAGCGTGACGAAGCGGTCCTCGAACTCGCGCATCTGGAACGAGGCGCGCACCAGGATGGCGATCTGCGACAGGGGATGGCCGGCGCGTTGCAGCGCCTCGATCTCGTCGCCGATGGCGCGGGCTTCCTCGCCCGAATCCCAGGCGCCGGTGACGGAGACGCGCTCGCCGGCCTCGCCCTCGGAGAACAGGGTCTTGCCGAGGCGCCCCTCGTTGAAGGCGATGAGGTGCGAGGCGGTGGCCAGGATATGGCCGGTGGAGCGGTAGTTGCGCTCCAGCCGGATCACCTTGGCGCCGGGGAAGTCGCTCTCGAAGCGCAGGATGTTGTCCACCTCCGCGCCGCGCCAGCCGTAGATGGACTGGTCGTCGTCGCCGACGCAGCAGACGTTCTTCGAGCCCTGGGCCAGCAGCCGCAGCCAGAGATACTGGGCGACGTTGGTGTCCTGATACTCGTCCACCAGCAGGTATTTGAACCGCTTGTGATAGTCCGCCAGCACGTCGGGATGCTCGCGGAACAGGCGGATGCCCTCCAGCAGCAGGTCGCCGAAATCCACCGCGTTCAGCGCCTTCAGCCGCGCCTGATAGGCGGCGTAGAGCATCTGCCCGCGCCCGTGGGCGAAGGCCGAGCCCTCGCCGGCCGGCACCTGCTCGGGGGAGAGGCCGCGGTTCTTCCAGCCGTCGATGGCGGCGGCCAGCATGCGGGCGGGCCAGCGCTTCTCGTCGATCTGCTCCGCCGCGAGCAACTGCTTCAGCAGTCGGATCTGGTCGTCGGTGTCGAGGATGGTGAAGCCGCTCTTCAGGCCCACCAGCTCATAGTGCCGGCGCAGGATGCGCACGCCGATGGAATGAAAGGTGCCGAGCCAGGGCATGCCCTCCACGGCGTCGCCGACCATGGAATGGATGCGCTCCTTCATCTCCCGCGCGGCCTTGTTGGTGAAGGTCACCACCAGGATCTGGGAGGGGAAGGCGCGGCCCTGGGAGAGGATGTGGGCGACGCGGGCGGTGAGCACGCGGGTCTTGCCGGTGCCAGCGCCGGCGAGCACCAGCAGCGGCCCGTCCAGGGTTTCCACCGCGTCGCGCTGCTCGGGATTGAGGCCGTCGAGATAGGAGGCGCGCGCCGGGGCGCCCGTGGGAAGGCCCATGCCCGCGCGCGCCCGCTCGGCGATGCCGCCGGGCTTCAGCGCCGGGCGTTCCACCCCGGTCTCGCTGCGGCGGGTGTCGCTCAGGCCGGTCTCGCTGCGGGCAACCTCACGGCGCGCGCCGTCGGCGGGCAGGCCGTGCTTCTCATGGGGCATGGATAACGAACATGGGCAATCGCGGGTCTCGTCCTCGGGCACCGATTCTGGTGTGAGAACAAAATGGCACCGCAAGGGCGGGATTGCGAGGGGCAAGCCCCGCCTTTGTGGAAACGGCGCCCGCAGGCGCCGTTTCAGCTCACCAGTTGGCGCGGCAGACGCGCTGCGACCAGTAGGGGCTCCACCAGCACTTCAGGAAGCCGCGCACCTCGCGCATGGGCCGGAAGATGGTGGGGGCGGAGGTCAGGCTCACCAATTCGCCGGTGGGCGGCAGCACGCCGTCGAGCACCACGGTGTTGAAGGTCAGCGTGGTGCCGGAGAGGCTGGCGGCGCCGAGCTCGACGATGGCCTGGGTCGGCACCGGGCCGAGCGTGGTGAGGGAGACGTTCGGCGGATCGTTCTTCATGGTCGCCACGGTGGCGTTCCACATCTTGACGAACTGCTCGGTGGTCATGGTGCCGCCGATCCGCTCGGGGCGGTCGATGGTGAAGGCGGTGGTGGGCGACACGCCGGTCAGGGTCAGCACCTTGCCGTCGAAGGAGAGGGCGGCCGACTGCTGGGTCAGCATCATCTCGATGGGACGGGCGATCTCGATTTCCGGCTGGCCGGGGGCCGGGTCGGCGGCCTGGGCCTGCGCGGCGGGGGGCGTGGCCGGGGCGGTGCCGGCCGCCGGCGCGGTCTGCGCCAGCGCGGCGAAGCCGGAGACGGCCAGGATGAGACCCGCCAGAGGTGCAATCACTTTCATGGACCTGTCTTCCTTCCAGAGCACGTTCGGACCTCATTGCATGGCAACCGGGCCGGTAAAACGCTCTCTACCAACGTTCAGAGACTGATTCACCGTTCAGGTTGATGCAACCTGAACGGATCAGGCTCTTGTGGCCCGGGGCCAGCGCGGGGACGCGCCGGACCCTATAGCGGATTCTGCGGCCAAACCAAGCTGTGACGCTGCGTCGGCCCGGCGATCCCGGTGCGCGGGGTCTCAGCCGCCGGCGAAGGTGCGCGGCGGCGGGCTGATGACGGTGGCCGCGCCGCCGCGGATCTCCAGCACCGCCAGCGCCCGCTCGTTGGTGCCGTCCAGCTTCAGCCGGAAGGCGCCGTCCACGCCGGCGAAGCCCGACGGATTGGTGAGGGTGGTGCTGTTCAGACCCTCGGCGCCCTGGGTGCGCACGATCGCGCCCACCAGCGACACCGCGTCATAGGCGAGCGTCGCCGTGCGCACCGGGTCGGAGCCGTAGCGCGCCTTGTAGCGGTCGGAGAAGGAGCGCCAGCCGGTGGCGTCGGGGGCGGCGAACTGCGCGCCGTCCATCTGCGGCACGCTGAACAGGCGCGGCTCGTCCCACAGGCCGGTGCCCAGCAGGCGGATGCGCTTCAGGTCGATGCCGGTGGCGGCGAGCTGCTGCACCACGTTGGTGACGCTGTCGGCGGCATCGGGGATGAAGATGGCGTCGGTCTGGGCGGCCACGTCCGCCACCCGCTTCACCGCGTCGGCGAGGCGGGCGGGGGTGTAGCGCTCCAGCGCCATCACCCGGCCGCCGGTCTCCGCCACGGTCTGCTGGAACGCGCCCTGCACCACGGTGCCATAGGCATTCTCCGGCAGCAGCGCCGAGAACGAGCGCTTCCCCTGGCTGGCGGTGAAGCGGATGATGCGGTCCACGTCGGTCTGCGGCAGGAAGCTCAGCAGGAAGACGCCGTTGCCGGCCACGTTGGTATCGGTGGAGAAGGCCACCACCGGCACGCCGCGCGGCCGCGCCACCTGGGCGGCGGCGCCCACCGCATGGGCGAACAGCGGCCCGAGGATGATGCGCGCGCCCTCGTTGATGGCGGCTTCCGCCGCCGTGCGCGCGCCCTGGGTGGTGCCGGCATCGTCCTTGATGAGGAGCTGGAACGGCGGCTGGCCCATCTCCGCCATGGCCAGCTCGGCGGCATTCTTCAGCGCCTGCCCGGCCAGGGCCGCATTGCCCTGGGCGCCCAGCGGCAGGATCAGCGCCACCACCGGGCCGGAGGGCAGGGGGGCGCTGGCGACCTGTGGGGTCGGCGCCGCCTGGGGGCCGGTGGCGAGCGGCGCCTCGCCGCCGGCACAGGCGGCCAGCAAAGCGGCCGCGGAGACCGAGCCGGCCAGCTTCAGCCCGCCGCCGAGCAGCGACCGGCGGGTGAGGCCGGAGGTCTGGTCCGCCATGAGGGAAGCCTGGGCAAAGCCGGGGGGCTGAACGCGATCGGTCACCACTCTACTCCTCGGAGCCCAGAATGCCCCGTCGGGCACGCACATAACAAAGCCGCGCCGGCACGGAAAGGCACGCGGGCCTGATCCTGCGTCGGCATCGCAATCCCCAGCCTTTCGGCGATCCTGTCACCGGCGCGCGGCCCGCGCGATGCCGCGCCGGCG
Source organism: Azorhizobium doebereinerae UFLA1-100 (assembly GCF_000473085.1). Taxonomy (GTDB): domain Bacteria; phylum Pseudomonadota; class Alphaproteobacteria; order Rhizobiales; family Xanthobacteraceae; genus Azorhizobium; species Azorhizobium doebereinerae. Next base: position 168,279 of record NZ_AXBA01000005.1, on the reverse strand, counting down.
CCTGCCCCGGTGACCGGCGGTCACGTTATCGGCATCGCGCCGCCCTGTCATGGTGTCCCGCTACGCATGTGCGCTACCGGCTGTCGCCGGCGGGCCGCCCGCTCTATGCTCGGGGACATGAGCCAGCACACTTCCCCGCTGTCGTCCGACGTCCCCGCGCCCGAGGACGGCGACACCGACCTGCCCAGTCTCGCCGCCGAAGGCCAGGGCACCGGCACCTTCACCCTGCTCGGCCAGACCGTGGCGGCGCGGCGCCTGGAGACCGGGCTGCACGTGGTGGCGACCCCCATCGGCAATCTGTCCGACATCACGGTGCGGGCGCTGGAGACGCTGGCGGGCGCGGGGCTGATCGCCTGCGAGGACACGCGCATGACGCGCCGTCTCACCGAGCGCTACGGCATCACCACGCACCTCGTGCCCTATCACGACCACAACGGCGCCTCCATGCGCCCGAAGCTGCTGGCGCGCCTCGCGGCGGGCGAGGCCATCGCGCTCGTCTCCGACGCCGGCACACCGCTGGTGTCCGATCCCGGCTACAAGCTGGTGGTGGAGGCGGCCGCCGCCGGCTTCCGCATCCATCCGGTGCCCGGCGCCTCCGCGCTGCTGGCCGCCCTCGTCACCGCCGGCCTGCCCACCGACCGCTTCCTGTTCGACGGCTTCCTGCCGCAGAAGGGCGGCCAGCGGCGCAACCGCATCGCCGAGCTGGCGCCGCTGCCATCCACGCTGGTGCTCTATGAGACCGGCCCGCGCCTCGCCGACAGCCTCGCCGACCTGGCCGAGGGGCTCGGCGACCGCCCCGCCGCCGTGTGCCGCGAACTGACCAAGGCGTTCGAGGAGACGCGGCGCGGCCCGCTGTCCGAGCTTGCCGCGCATTACGCGGAGGCCGGCGCGCCACGCGGCGAGATCGTGCTGGTGATCGGCCCGCCGCTGGAGGCCCCGGCCGCCGACGACGACGTGGACGCCGCGCTCGCCCGCGCCCTGGCGGTGCATTCGCTCAAGGACGCGGTGGCCGCCGTCACCGCCGCCACCGGCCGGCCCAAGCGCGAGGTCTATGCCCGCGCCCTGGCGCTGACCAAGGGCGGCGCGGACGGCGACGGCACCGACTGAGCATGGCCCGGCCGCCGCCCGCCGACACGCCGGCGCGCCGGCGCCGCCAGGCCGCCCATGCCCGGGGGCTCGACGCCGAGGCGCGCGCGGCGGGCCTGCTGGAAGCGCGGGGGTTTGCCATTCTGGAGCGCCGCCTGCGCACCGGGGCCGGCGAACTGGACCTGGTGGCCCGCTGCGGCGACCTCCTGGTGTTCTGCGAGGTGAAGCTGCGCGCCGATCTCGTGGTGGCGGCGGAAAGCCTGCAACCGCGCCAGCGCCGGCGCATCGCGGCGGCGGCGGAAGCCTATCTCGCCACCCGGCCGGAGCTGGCCGGCCTCCACATGCGCTTCGATGCCGTCCTGCTCGGCCGCGACGGCGGGGCCGAGCATCTGGAAGGGGCGTTCGACCTCGACGGATAGGGCGCCGCAGGCAATGGACGCCCTGCCCGTGACGGCAGGGCGCGCGGGCTCAGTGGCCGGCGGGGGCGCCGGGCTTCTGGCGGCTGAACAAAGCGATGACCTCGCCCACGAGGCCGCGGCGGAACAGCGACACCACCACCACGAAGATCACGCCCTGGATCACCAGCACCCATTCGCCGAAGCCGGCGAGATAGTTCTGCATGGTGACGATGATGCCGGCACCGACCACCGGGCCGAGCACCGTGCCCATGCCGCCGACCAGCGTCATCAGGATGACTTCGCCGGACATCTGCCAGGCGACGTCGGTGAGGGACGCGAGCTGGAACACGATGGCCTTGGTGGCGCCGGCCAGCCCGGCCAGCGCGGCGGAGAGCACGAAGGCCAGCAGCTTGTACTGGTTCACCCGGTAGCCCAGCGAGATGGCGCGCGGCTCGTTCTCGCGGATGGCTTTCAGCACCTGCCCGAAGGGCGAGTGGATGGTGCGGTAGATGATGGCGAAGCCGATGACGAAGATCGCCAGCACCACATAATAGAGATTGAGGTCCTTGGTGATGTCGATGAGGCCGAAGACCGCGCGCCGCGGCACGCCCTGCAGGCCGTCCTCGCCGCCGGTGAAGCGGGCCTGGAGGCAGAAGAAGAAGAACATCTGCGCCAGCGCCAGCGTCACCATGGCGAAATAGATGCCGAGGCGCCGGATGGCGAGCAGGCCGGCGACGAGGCCGAGCAGCGCGGCGAAGGCGACGCCGGCGAGGATGCCCAGTTCCGGCGTCAGGCCCCAGTTCTTCACCGCATGGGCGCAGATATAGGCCGCGCCGCCGAAGAACATGGCGTGGCCGAAGGACAGCAGGCCGACATAGCCGAGCAGCAGGTTGAAGGCGCAGGCGAACAGCGCGAAGCACAGCACCTTCATCAGGAAGACGGGATAGATCGCGAGCGGGGCGGCGATGAGCAGGGCAAGGGCGATGGCGGCGCCCACGAGGCGCAGGACGCCGCCCGTGGAGGCCGGGCCGCCCGCGAGGGCTGCGGGAGATGATGTGGTGCTCATGACGCCCTCACTTGACCGTGCCGAACAGGCCGGCCGGCTTCACCAGAAGCACGATGGCCATGATCACGAAGATGACCGTGGAGGAGGCCTCCGGATAGAACACCTTGGTCAGCCCCTCCACGAGGCCGAGGCCGAAGCCGGTGACGATGGCGCCCATGATCGAGCCCATGCCGCCGATCACCACCACCGCGAACACCACGATGATGAGGTTGGAGCCCATGGTGGGGCTCACCTGATAGGCGGGCGCGGCGAGCACGCCGGCCAGCGCGGCGAGGCCGACGCCGAAACCGTAGGTCAGCGTGATCATGCGCGGCACGTCGATGCCGAAGGCCTGCACCAGGTCCGGCCGCTCGGTGGCGGCGCGCAGGTACGAGCCGAGCTTGGTGCGCTCGATGACGAACCAGGTGCCGATGCAGATGGCCAGCGAGAACACCACCACGAAGGCGCGGTAGTTCGGCAGGAACATGAAGCCGAGATTGGTGCCGCCGGGCAGGGGATTGTTGTACGGCAGGCCCGAGGAGCCGTACTGCCGCCGGAACAGGCCCTCGATGATGAGGCCGAGGCCGAAGGTCAGCAGCAGGCCGTAGAGATGGTCGAGATGGTAGAGCCGCCGCAGCAATGTGCGCTCGATCACCATGCCGATGATGGCGACGATGATCGGCGACAGCACCAGCGCGCCCCAGAACGGGATGCCCACGTAGTTCAGCAGCATCCAGGCGCCGAAGGCGCCCATCATGTACTGCGCGCCATGGGTGAAGTTGATGACGTTGAGCAGGCCGAAGATCACCGCGAGGCCGAGGCTCAGAATGGCGTAGAAGGCGCCATTGATGAGGCCCAGAAGCAGCTGGCCGAACAAAGCTTGCGGCGCGATGCCGAGGAGCTCGAACATGGGGCGGTCTCAGATCCCGGTGGGTGCGGTCGAAGGGGCAGAGGCCGGCGCGGGCCGCGCGCGGCCTGCGCCGGGAAGGGCCGGCGGGACGTGACGCCGCCGCCGGTCCCGGTGTTTCGGCTGACGCCTCAGCTCTTCTTGACCAGCGGGCACTCGCTCTCGCTCAGCGGGCGGAACGCCTCGTTGGCGGGAATGGTCGCCTTCAGGGTGTAGTAGTCGTAGGGATACTTGGATTCCGACGGCTTCTTCACCTCGAACAGGAACATGGGGTGGATCTGGCGGCCGTCGGCGCGGATCTCGCCCTTGCCGAACAGCTTGTCGTCGGTGGGCAGCTTCTTCATCTCCGCCACCACCGCGGCGCCGTCCTTGTCGGCGCCGAGCGCGGCCACCGCCTTGAGATAGTGCAGCGTGCCGGCATAGACGCCCGCATGCACCATGGTGGGATGCACGCCGCGATTGGCCGCGGCGAACTCCTTGGCGAAGGCGCGGTTCTCGTCGGTCATGTCCCAGTACCAGGCTTCCGTCAGGGTCAGGCCCTGCGCGGTCTTCAGGCCCAGCGAGTTGACGTCGGAGAGGAAGATCAGCAGGCCGGCGAGCTTCTGCCCGCCTTCCACGATGCCGTATTCCGCCGCCTGCTTGATGGAGTTGATGGTGTCGCCGCCGGCATTGGCGAGGCCGATGATCTTGGCCTTGGACGACTGCGCCTGGAGCAGGAAGGAGGAGAAGTCGGCATTGTTGAGCGGCACGCGCACCTGCCCGACCACCTTGCCGCCGTTGGCGGCGACGACGGCGGCGGTGTCGCGCTCCAGCGCATGGCCGAAGGCATAATCGGCGGTGATGAAGAACCAGGTGTCGCCGCCATTCTTGGTGATGGCCTTGCCGGTGCCGTTGGCCAGCGCCCAGGTGTCGTAGGTCCAGTGCACGGTGTTGGGCGTGCAGGCCTTGCCGGTGAGGTCGGAGGCCGCCGCGCCGGAATTGATGAACACCTTGTTCTTTTCCTTGGCCACCTGGTTCACCGCCAGGGCGACGCCGGAATTGGGCACGTCGAGGATCACGTCCACGCCGTCCACGTCGAACCACTGGCGGGCGATGGCGGTGCCGACGTCCGCCTTGTTCTGGTGGTCGGCGAACACCACGTCCACCTTCAGGTTCTTGCCGGCGGGGGTGGCGAGGAAGTCCGCCACCGCCTTCTTGGCGGCCCAGACCGAGCCGGGGCCGCCGAGATCGGCATAGAGGCCGGACTGGTCGTTGAGCACGCCGATCTTGACGGCGAGGGGGGCTGCGGGGGTCTGGGCCTGGGCCGCGCCGGCGGCCAACAGGCTGCCGGCGGCCAGGAACATGGCTGCAAGACGCATTTCGTTTCCTCCTGCCGGACGGACCGGCGTGTCGCTGTACGAAATCCCCGGCTTCAGACGCCGAGGAAGGCTTCCAGACGCGTCGCGTTTTCTGCGATCTTGTCGTTGGGCACCATGTCCACCACCCGTCCGTGCTCGACCACATAGTGGCGGTCGGCGACAGTTGAGGCGAAGTGGAAGTTCTGTTCGACGAGCAGCACGGTGAAGCCGCGCGTCTTCAGCGNGCGGATGATCTCGCCGATATGCTGCACGATGACCGGCGCGAGCCCTTCGGTCGGCTCGTCCAGCAGCAGGAATTTCGCCCCGGTGCGCAGGATGCGGGCGATGGCCAGCATCTGCTGCTCGCCGCCCGAGAGCTTGGTTCCCTGGCTGCTGCGGCGCTCGTGCAGGCGGGGGAACAATTCGTGGATCTCGTCCACGGAGAGGCCGCCGGGCTTCACCACGGGGGGCAGCAGCAGGTTCTCGCGCACGTTGAGGCTGGCGAAGATGCCGCGCTCCTCCGGGCACAGCGCGATGCCGAGCCGGGCGATCTTGTTGGGCTGGAGGCCCACCGTCTCGGTGCCCTCGTAGCGGATCGAGCCGGCGCGCTTGCGCAGCAGGCCCATGATGGCGCGCATGGTGGTGGTCTTGCCGGCGCCGTTGCGGCCGAGCAGGGTGACCACCTCGCCGGGGCGCACCTCGAAGCTCATGCCATGCAGCACATGGCTCTCGCCATAGTGGCCATGCAGGTCGTCGACCTTGAGCAGCGCCTCAGCCGATGTCCGGGCTTCAACCATGACCGTGCCCCGTGCCCATGTAAGCTTCGACCACCTGCGGGTTCTTCGACACCTCCGCATACGGACCCTCGGTGAGGATCTCGCCCCGCGCCAGCACGGTGATGGTGTCGGACAAGTCGGCGACGACGGAGAGATTGTGCTCCACCATCAGCACGGTGCGGTTGGCGGACACGCGCTTGATCAGCTCCGCCGTGCGGGCGATGTCCTCGCGGCCCATGCCGGAGGTGGGCTCGTCCAGCAGCAGCATCTCCGGCTCCAGCGCCAGCGTGGTGGCGATCTCCAGCGCGCGCTTGCGGCCGTAGGGCAGTTCCACCGCCAGGTGCTGGGCGTAGGAGGCGAGCCCCACTTCCTCCAGCAGTTCCATGGCGCGCTCGTTCAGCGCGTCGAGCGCGCCTTCCGGGGCCCAGAAATGGAACGAGGTGCCGAGCTTGCGCTGGAGGGCGACGCGCACGTTCTCCAGCACGGTGAGGTGGCCGAAGGTGGCGGAGATCTGGAACGAGCGCACCATGCCGAGCCGCGCCACGTCGGCGGGCTTGGTGCGGGTGATGTCGCGCCCGTTGAGGCGGATCGCCCCGCGGGTCGGCTCCAGGAACTTGGTGATGAGGTTGAAGCAGGTGGTCTTGCCGGCACCATTGGGCCCGATGAGGGCGTGGATGGTGTGGCGGCGAATCTTGAGGTTCACGTTCTTGACCGCGGTGAACCCCTTGAACTCTTTGGTGAGACCTTCAGCTTCAACGATATAGGGCACGTCTGAGACAGTGTCCGGAATCGCCACGGGCGCCTCGCTTGCGTTTGCGCCAGACCGCACGGCGGTTCTGGCGTACTCCCTTGGAACGCGCCTTAATGGTTAGCGCTTATGTTGGCAGCGACCGTAGCACGGTAGGAATGGCTGTCGTCAATAGATCAAACGGTGAAGATATGAACGTATGATCGATTCCTGTATTTGGCGGTGCAGCAGTGTGGTTACGGCGCTGCGGTCAGGGCGAGGCGCAGCGTATCGGCGGCCGCGCCGCTGACCTGGAGCAGCACGGGGGCATCGCCGGCCTTCAGGGAAAACCGCACGCTTTTGCGCGCCAGCGGGCAGTCGCGCACGCCGGTGAAGGCGGTGGGCTTGAGTGGCTTGCCGTCCTGCACCAGGTCGATCCAGGCGCCCTGGTCGAGGGTGATCTGCAGCACGCCGTCCTGCCGCGGCGGGGCGAGCCGCACGAAGCCGGCGAAGCCCGCGCCCGAAGCCCGTTCCGGCGGCGTCGGCAGGCCCGCCTCGCCGGCCGGGACAAGCGCGAGGGCGAAGGCGGTGGGGCTGTCCGCCGCGAGCGTCGCGCCGCTGGCGAGGCGCGGCAGGCCGGCGGCCTGGAGCCGCGCCCCCTCCGCCTCCAGCGGCCAGGCGGCGGCCGCGCAGCCGGACCCCTCGGCCGCCGCGGCGGCGGCGGGCAGGAGCAGCGGCTGGACAAGGGCGAAGCCGAGGATCAGCAGGGGCAGCCGGGAGCGGCGCATGGGACAGGCCTCCATGATATATCCGCCTGAATATAGCATGGCCGTCGCGCCGGCAGGGCGCATGCCCAAGGAGGACGTTTCGCCGCCGGCCGCAGCGCCCCGGCTTCAGGCCGCCTTGCGGTAGCGGCGGGCCACGTAGGCCACCTGGCCGTTGGCCAGCCCCTTGTAGAGCATCGATCCCTGGGCGCCGGCGAACTCGGCCATGAAGCGCTGCATCAGCCACACCCGGCCGATGCGCGCGCGCTTGCGCGCCTCGGCGGCATCGAGCGCGGCCACGGCGCCCGCCGACAGGTCGCGCGCCGCCGCCAGCTCCAGCCCCGGCGCCGCCAGTTGGCGGTCCAGCTCGGCCACCATGGCCTTGCCGCGCATGTCGGCGAAGGTGAACCAGCCGCCCGGCTTGAGCACCCGCGCGACTTCGCGGGCGAAGGCGGGAACGTCGGCGTAGCAGTGCGAGGATTCGATGTTCACGACGATGTCGAACGCGCCGTCGGCGAACGGCAGCCGCTCGGCGTCGCCGGTCTGGAAGGAAAGCGCCGGCGTGTCGCCGTTCAGCCGCCGCGCCAATTGCACCGTCTGCGGCGAGTAATCGAGGCCGACCACCACGGCCGGCGCGCAGTAGCGCGCCACGTAGCGCGCGCCGCCGCCGCGCCCCGAGCCGACCTCCAGCACGCGGGCGCCGGCCACCGGCAGTCCTTCGACGGCCTGCTGGTAGAGGCCGATGAAGGCCCGCTCGGGCTCGTCCTCCGGCCTGAGCGGAAACGGCGCGCCGTCCGGCACGAAGCCGTAGTTCATGAAGCGCCAGTCGTCGTCGCGCCAGAACCAGGACAGCATGTCGTAGAGGCCGCGCCACGCCCATTTGCGGGTGCGTGGGAATGCCCCGTGGTCGATGGCGTCGAGCATGCGGGTGAAGACGGGGCTGGCCATGGCGGGTCCCTCAGCCGGCCTTGCCGGCGGGCGCGGCGCCGCTGCCCGGCGGCATGTCGTTGGCGAGCCACTCCCGCCCCTTGCGCATCAGCTCGGCATCGTCGCTGTTGCGCGGGTCGAAGCCCGGCAGATAGTAGCGCAGCACGTTCGGCAGGCAGCGCCGCCAGTAGCCGGGATAGCCGAGCGTCACCCAGATGAAGCGCAGCCAGAAGCGCAGGCCGGTCTTCACCCCGTCGGCGCGGGCATAGATCGGCACGTTGCGCAGGAAGATGACCAGGAACGGCAGCAGCGTGCCGTTCATGCCCAGCACCCGCAGCATGTAGCGCTGCCAGCGCGACATCTCCGGCGTCGCCGCCTGGAGCACGTCGAGCGCCACCGCCTTGTGCTCCAGCTCCTCCAGCGCGTGCCACATCCACAGCCGCCGATAGGCCGGGGCGGCCTTGTCCAGCAGGTCGGGATGGCGCAGCGTCAGAGTGGAGAGGGTGGCGGTCATGTGCTCGATGGCGCAGGTGATGGCCAGCCGGTGCAGCGGGTTCTTCACCACCTCGAAGCCGAAGCGGATCGGCTTCTCCATCGCCTCGACGTCATAGCCGAGCGACATCATCGCCCGGTTGTATTCCTCATGCTCGCGGGTATGGAAGGCTTCCTGAACCGCATAGCCGTTGATCTCTGCGGCCATCTGGCGGTCCGGCATCTTGGCCGCATAGTGCTTCAGCGAGCGGATGAAGAAGCGCTCGCCCTCCGGCAGGAACACCGAGAGGCCGTCGATCAGCACCGTCTTGATGATATCGTCTTCCAGCCAGTGGCGCTGGGCGTTGCCGAGGATCCCGAAGCGGATGTCACGCGGGATGATGTCGTCCGGGTTGGCCATGTGGGCCGTCCCGTGTCCCGCCGTGTCCTGACCGTAGCCGCTGGGTCCTGCCATATGCTCAATCCACTCGGTTGGAACCGGCCGCGCGATCCCGCGCCGTGCCGGACGACGGACCGTCACCCGTGCCTTATCGCAGATCGCCGGCCGGCGGGGTAGCATGACGGCGGAAGCGCATAAAGCCGCGCGCCGGGCCGCCGAGGCCGGCCCGGCGCGGCCAGCCTCGCGACCTCAACCCCGCATCCTCAACCCCGCGCCTGGGCGTGGTATTGCGCATTGGGGCGCATGTCGGTGGCGCTGGCGACGCGGTTCGACATGTTGAAGAAGCCGGTCACCGCCGCCACGTCCCAGATGTCCCGCTCGGACAGGCCCGCCGCGCGCAGCGCGGCGCGGTCCGCCTCCTCCACCAGGTGCGGCGTCTCGGTGAGCTTCACCGCGAAGTCGAGGATCGCCCGCTGGCGGGCGTCGAGCCGGGCGGCGCGGTAGTTCATGACGATCTGCTCGCCCAGCTCCGGTGTGCCGGAGAGCGCGCGCACCGCCGCCCCATGAGCCGTGAGGCAATAATAACAGCGGTTCACCGCCGAAACGGCCACCGCGATCATCTCCCGCTCCAGCTTCGACAGGCCGGAGGGCGCGAGCATGAGGTCGTTATACATGGCGGCGAAGGCGCCGAGCTTGGCCATGTCGAAGGCATAGGCCAGGAGCACGTTCGGCACGAAGCCGATCTTCTCCAGGCACTTGTCGAAATAGGCCCGGGTCGGCGCGTCCAGCGGCGCGGGCGGCAGGTCGAGGGCGATGGCGGGCTCCGCCTTGGCCGCCTGCGCGGCGGCGGGCGCTGTCGGGCGCCGGGCCGGGGGTGGGGATTTCGCGGTAGCCTTCAACCGTCCGGCAGTTGCCTCTTTTGCAGGCGCGGCGCGCAAGGGGGCAGGTTTATCAAGGTTTTCAGCGGGCTTGCGCGCCGTCGTGGCGGGCGTCATCTTCTTCGCCATTGAGGGGGACCTCGTCATTCTTTTGTCGCGCCTTGGGCTCAGACCCATGGCCTCCCGGAGGGGATGAGGATCGCTCAAATCGGGGTGTTCGCAAGAGCCCCAGGAGAGGTGTGATGAATATCCAGGGAAGCCAGGGTTCCGATGCCTCCTTCGGGCCCCAGGCCCGCCTCTCGGTGGCGGTGAGCCTGCTCAAGGCGGACGGTGCCCGCGTGCCGGAGGCCTTCACCCGCCAATTGTTCGGCTCCGCCGCTCCGGAAGACGTGGACACGCTGCTCCCCGAGGCCATCGCCGACCTGTCGCGCACGGCCTGGGCGCACCTGCTCGCCCACCAGCCGGGCCAGAGCGACGTGCATGTCTTCACCCCCAGCCTGCCGGGACAGCCGGCCATCACGGTGGTCGAGACGATCAATGACGACATGTCGTTCCTGTTCGATTCCGTCGCCGGCGAACTGGCCGACCGGGGCCTCGACCTGAGCCTTGTGGCCCATCCCATCTTCGCGCTGGAACGCGGCGCGAGCGGCGCCGGCGCCCTGGAGGCGGACCTTGCCGCCGCCGTGGCGCGCGGCCTCAAGCGCGAGAGCCTGATCCACCTGCACATCCCCGCGCTGAGCGGGCCGGAGGCGGAAGCGGAACTGCGCGCCGCGCTGCTCCAGGTGCTGGCCGACGTGCGCGCCGCCAATCGCGACTTCCATGCCATGCGCAGCCGCGTCCATGAGGTCTCGAAGACCTATCGGCGCGAGAAATGCCCGTATCCGGTGGTCGAGCGGGAAGAGGCCGCCGACCTCGTGGAATGGCTGGTGGCCGACAATTTCATCTTCCTCGGCGTGCGTGCCTATGCGCTGACCGCCGAAGGCGGCCTGGAGGCGGTGGCCGACAGCGGCCTCGGCGTGCTGCGCGACCCGGCGGTGCACGAACTGCGCCTCGGCTCAGCCCCCGTGGTCACCACGCCGGAGATCCGCCAGTTCCTGTCCGGTGGCCAGCCGCTCATCATCACCAAGTCGAGCCTGCGCTCGCGCGTCCACCGCCGCACCTTCCTCGACTATGTGGGCGTGAAGCTGCACGACGCCGAGGGCCAGCTCACCGGCGAGCTCAGGATCATCGGCCTGTTCACCTCCACCGCCTACACGCATTCGGTGATGCAGATCCCCTATGTGCGCCACAAGGCGGAGGCGGTGATGGACTGGGCGGGCTTCGTGCCCGACAGCCACTCGGGCAAGGCGCTCTCCACCGTGCTGGAGACCTATCCGCGCGACGACCTGTTCCAGATCGACGCTGATACGCTGCAGACCTATGCCTTCGACATCCTCTCGCTCTACGATCGGCCGCGGGTGCGGGTGCTGCCGCGGGTGGATGCGTTCGACCGCTTCGTCTCCGTGCTGGTGTTCGCGCCGCGCGAGCGCTTCGACGCCGCCTTGCGCCAGCGCGTCGGCGCCTATCTCGCCCAGGTGTTCTCCGGGCAGGTGGCGACGGTGGAGCCGGTCTTCCTGCATGACCTGCCGCTCACCCGCGTGCACTACATCATCGGCCGCCAGGAAGGCCGCACGCCCGAGGTGAACCGGGCGGCGCTGGAGAAGGAGGTCGCCCGGCTTGCCCTCACCTGGTCCGACCGCCTGCGCGAAGCGCTGCTGGCCACCCACGGCGCCGCCGAGGCCCAGGCGCTGATCGCGCGTTACGGCGCCGCCTTCGATGCCGGCTATGTGGCCGCCTATGGGGTGCAGACGGCGGTGGAGGACATCGCCCGCATGGAGCGGCTGTCCGAGGCCCGCCCGGTGGCGCTGGATTTCTACCGCCGGCCCGGCGACCTTTCGACCCGCATCTCGCTGCGCCTGATCTCCTTCGGCCGCCCCCTGCCTTTGTCGCAGCGGGTGCCGACGCTGGAGAACATGGGCCTGCGCGCCATCGACGAAAGCTCCTACCGCATCGCCACCGCCGCCCGTGCCGGCGGGGCACCCGCCGCGCGCGGCTGGGTGCACGAGATGAGCCTGGAGCGGGCCGACGGCGGCACCATCGAGGTGTCGGGCTCGGCCGAGCGCCTGGAGGACCTGCTCACCGCCGTGCTGCGCGGCGAGGCGGAGAACGACGGCTTCAACGCTTTGGTGCTCGACACCCAGCTCGCCTGGCGCGAGGTGGCGCTGGTGCGCGCGCTCGCCCGCTACCTGCGCCAGGCGGGCCTTGCCTTCTCGCAGGACTATCTGTGGACCACCCTGGTGCGCCATGCGCCGGTGGCGGAGAAGGTGGCGCGGCTGTTCCACGCCCGCTTCGATCCCGCCCGCGACCCCGCGCCCGAGGCGCGTGCCGCCCGCGAGGCGCCGCTGCGCGCGGCCATCGAGGCCGCGCTCGCCGAGGTGTCGAGCCTGGACGAGGACCGCATTCTGCGCCGCTTCGTGAACCTCGTGGACGCTGCCCTGCGCACCACCTTCTATCAGGCCGGGCCGGACGGGCAGGTGAAGCCGGCCATCGCCATCAAGTATGAGAGTGCCAAAGTGGAGGGGCTGCCGCTGCCGCGCCCGCTCTACGAGGTGTTCGTTTATTCCCCGCAGGTGGAGGGCGTGCACCTGCGCTTCGGCCATGTGGCGCGCGGCGGGCTGCGCTGGTCGGACCGGCCGCAGGACTTCCGCACCGAGGTGCTGGGCCTCGTGAAGGCGCAGCAGGTGAAGAACGCCGTCATCGTGCCGGTGGGCGCCAAGGGCGGCTTCGTGCCCAAGCGCCTGCCCGCCGGCGGCAGCCGCGACGCGGTGCAGGCGGAGGGCGTCTCGGCCTATGAGACCTTCGTCTCCAGCCTGCTGGACCTCACCGACGACCTGAAGGGCGGCGCGGTGGTCCATCCGCAGGACGTGGTGCGGCTCGACGGCGACGATCCCTATCTGGTGGTCGCCGCCGACAAGGGCACGGCGACCTTCTCCGACACGGCCAACGCCATTTCCCAGCGCCACGGCTTCTGGCTGGACGACGCCTTCGCCTCCGGCGGCTCGGTGGGCTACGACCACAAGGCCATGGGCATCACCGCGCGCGGCGCCTGGGAGGCGGTGAAGCGCCATTTCCGCGAATTGAACGTGGACATCCAGGTGACGCCGGTCACCGTGGTCGGCGTCGGCGACATGTCCGGCGACGTGTTCGGCAACGGCATGCTGCTGTCGAAGGCGATCAAGCTGGTGGCCGCCTTCGACCATCGCCACATCTTCCTCGACCCCACGCCGGACACCGCCGCCGCTTATGCGGAGCGGGCCCGCCTGTTCGCCCTGCCGCGCTCCTCCTGGGCGGACTACGACGCCGCGCTCATCTCCGAGGGCGGCGGCGTCTATCCGCGCAGCGCCAAGCGCATCCCGCTGTCGCCGCAGGCGCAGGCGCTGCTCGGCCTTGCCAAGCCGGAGGCCGCGCCGAACGAGGTGATGACCGCCATCCTCAAGGCCGCCGCCGACCTGCTGTGGTTCGGCGGCATCGGCACCTATGTGCGCGCCACGGCGGAGAGCGATGCCCAGGTGGGCGACCGCGCCAACGACGCCATCCGCGTCAGCGCCGCCGACCTCAAGGTGAAGGTGGTGGGCGAGGGCGCCAACCTCGGCATGACCCAGCGCGGCCGCATCGAGGCCGCCCGCAAGGGCGTGAAGCTGAACACCGACGCCATCGACAATTCCGCCGGCGTGAACACCTCCGACGTGGAGGTGAACATCAAGATCGCCTTGTCGCTGCCGGTGGCGGAAGGGGTGCTGACCGCGCCCGACCGGGCGAAGCTGCTGGCCGACATGACGGCGGACGTGGCGCTGCTGGTGCTGCGCAACAATTATCTCCAGCCGCTCGCTTTGTCGCTCGCCGAGCGGCGCGGCACCGAGGATCTCGCCTTCCAGCAGCGCATGATGCAGGCGCTGGAAGTGCGCGGCGAACTGGACCGGACGGTGGAATACCTGCCCGGCGATGCGGAGATCCAGGAGCGCCGGGCGCGCGGGGAAAGCCTGACCCGGCCGGAACTGGCGGTGCTGCTGGCCTATGCCAAGCTCTCGCTCTATGCCGAGCTGCTGGCCTCCGAGGTGCCGGACGACAGCTATCTCGCCGACGAACTGGTGACCTATTTCCCGCCGGCGCTGCGCGAGCGCTTCCCCGCCGCCATCGCGGCGCACCGTCTGCGCCGGGAGATTATCGCCACCGGCCTTGCCAATGCCATCGTCAACCAGGGCGGGCCCGCCAGCATCACCCGCATCGCCGACCAGACCGGGGCGGACGCGGCGGGCATCGCCCACGCCTTCGCCGTGGTGCGCGACAGCTACCGCCTGCCGCAGCTTAACGCCGCCATCGACGCCCTGGACAACCAGGTGGACGGCGAGGTGCAGCTCGGCCTCTACATGGCGGTGCAGGACCTGATGATCGGCCGGGCCATCTGGTTCCTGCGCAACGTCAGCCTCGCTGAGGGCATCGCCGGGGTGGTGGCGCGCTATGGCGCGGCCATCGCCGAGGTCAAGCGGGTGCTCGACACCAGCCTGCCGGATACGTGGCGCGTGGCGCGTGACCGCCGCGTGGCGGAGCTGGTGCAGCAGCGCGTGCCGGATGGGTTGGCGAAGGACATCGCCGTGCTGCCGGTCCTCGCGGTCGGTTCCGACATCGCCCTGCTGGCCGAGCGCAGCGGGCGGAGCATCGCCGACGCGGCGCCCACCTTCTTCGCGGCGGGGCGCTATTTCGCCATCGACGACATCGTCGCCTCCGCCCGCGCCATCACCGCGCCGGACTATTACGACCGGCTCGCCCTCGACCGGGCGCTCGGGCAGGTGGAGACCTTCACCCGCCAGATCACCAGCGAGGTGCTGGCGCAGGGCGGCACCGGCGTCGAAGGGGTGGAAGCCTGGGTGGAGCGCCGCCGCAAGGAAGTGGAGCGCATCCGCGCTACGGTGCAGGACATCACCGCCTCCGGCCTCTCGCTCTCCAAGCTGACGCTGGCCGCCAACCTCCTGGGCGACCTCGCCCGGGGGTGAGGGGTTGCGGGGGAGGGACAGGGCCGGGCCGGTCTTGCGCGATACTTGGGGATCGGTCCCGCCTGGCGGCGGGACGGCTTCCGCCGCGCGGGCCATGGTGCCACTGTCCGGCGCATGACCGCGATGCCCTCCGCTTCCGCCGTTTCGTCCGCCCGGCCCGCCTCGCGCGCGGCGGTGGTGGGCTGGGTGCTGTTCGATCCGGCCTGCCAGCCCTTCTTCAGCCTCGTCACCACCTTCATCTTCGCTCCCTATTTCGCCTCCGCCGTGGTCAGCGATCCGGCGCGGGGACAGGAATTGTGGGGCTTCGCCACCGGCATGGCGGGGCTGATGATCGCGCTGGCCTCGCCCATCCTCGGCGCGGTGGCCGACGCGGCGGGCCGGCGCAAGCCGTGGATCGCGGCCTGCGGCGCGGCCCTGGTGCTGGGCAGCGCCACCTTGTGGTTCGCGCTGCCGGGGGAGGAGAGCCGGGTGCCGCTGATCCTCGCCGCCTTCGCGCTCGCCACCATCGGCGCGGAATGCGCCATCACCTTCAACAACGCCATGATGCCCGGCCTCGTGCCCCCCGAACGACTCGGCCGGCTGTCCGGCATCGGCTGGGCGGCGGGCTATGTGGGCGGGCTCGTCGCGCTCGCCCTCGTGCTCGCCTTCTTCGCCACCGACGCCAGGACCGGGCTGACGCTGCTGGGCCAGCCGCCCGCCTTCGGGCTCAGCGCGGCGCTGCGGGAGGGCGACCGCATCTCCGGGCCCTTGTGCGCCGTATGGTTCCTGGTGCTGGTGACGCCCATGTTCCTGTTCACGCCCGACCGGCCGCGCGGCCTGCCGCTCGACGTGGCGATCCGCGGCGGGCTACGCGACGTGGCTGCCTTGCTGCGCCGCCTGAAGGGGCAGCCGAACCTCGCCCGCTTCCTGATCGCCAACATGATCTATACCGACGGGCTGGTGGGCCTGTTCTCGCTGGGCGGGATCTATGCGGCGGGCACGCTCGGCTGGGGCTCGGTGCAGATCGGCATCTTCGGCATCCTCATCCTGATCGCCGGCATCGCCGGTGCCTTGATCGGCGGCTGGCTGGACGATCGCATCGGCGGCCGGCGGGTGGTGCTGATCGCGCTCGCCTGCCTGTTCGTGGCGGCGCTGGGCGTCCTCAGCCTCGCCCGCGACAGCCTGCTGTTCGGCCTCATCCCCACCGCGCCGGGCACCGGGCTGTTCGGCACGCTGCCGGAGAAGTTCTACCTCGGCCTCGGCCTGCTCATCGGCTTGGTGGCGGGGCCGCTCCAGGCCGCTTCGCGCACGGTATTGGCCCGCCTCGCGCCGCCGGAGCATCTGGGGGAGTTTTTCGGCCTGTTCGCGCTGTCCGGCCGGCTCACCTCGTTCGCGGCACCGACGCTGGTGGCCATCGTCACCGGCCTTGCCGCCAGCCAGCGGGCCGGCGTCGCGGTGCTGCTCGGCTTCTTCCTCCTGGGCGGGCTGCTGCTGGCCGGGGTGCGCGAACCGGCCCGTTGAGGCCCGGGCCGATCGGCGTTATCCTTGATTTTCACCCTTTCGGGGAGGCGCCGCGATGAGCCATCGGAGCCTGTGCCGTTTCGCCGCCGCGCCGGTTCTGGCCGTGGCCCTGCTTGCCGCGTTCCTCCTTGCCGCGTTTCTTCTGGCCGCGCCCGCGCTGGCGGATGAGCCGGCCAAGCCCGCCGACGGGCCGCCGCCGGCGCCTCAGTCGGCGCCCAGCCTGCCGCCAGCACCAACGGTTTCGCCCGCGCCGAAGGCCCCGGCCTCCACCAAGACACCTTCACCCACCCGCCTCGCGGAGGCCGAGGCGCTCGATCCGCGCTGGATCGGCCCGTCCTGGGAGATCCACGGCCTGACCATCTGGACCTTCAAGCCCGGCCATTTCCAGGGCCGGTGAGGGGCGGGCGGCGGCGTTTCCTACGCTGCTTCCCTCGCCCCGGCTTTGACCTGCCGCCCGAAACGCGCTCAAACGCGGGGAGGGGACGAGCGGCCGCGCCGGTGGGGCGCCGGCCGGTGCGGCCCGCCCACCCGTCCGGCGCAGACATGATCGAGATCACGCCCCGCATCCGCATCGCCGAGGAGGAGATCAGCCTCTCCTTCGTGCGCGCCTCCGGCCCCGGCGGGCAGAATGTGAACAAGGTGTCGAGCGCCGTGCAGCTGCGCTTCGACCTCATGGGCTCCCCCTCCTTGCCCGAGGGGGTGAAGATGCGCGCCGCCACTCTGGCCGGCAGCCGCCTGACCAAGGACGGCGTGCTGGTGCTCCAGGCCCAGCGCTTCCGCACCCAGGAGCGCAACCGGGAAGACGCCATCGAGCGGCTGGTGGAGCTGCTGCGCGCCGCCGCCGTGGTGGTTCCCAAGCGCCGCCCCACCCGGCCGACGCTGGGCTCCAAGGAGCGCCGGCTCGCCGCCAAGGAGCGGCGCGGCAGCGTGAAGAGCCTGCGGCAAGGCAAGCCGGACGTGGACTGACAGCACGCCCGCCGGCCGGTGCCGGGGAATGCCGCCCGCCTTGCCGGGAGCGGCTGGCGCGGGCGCGGGCGTTCCGGCAGTCTCGGCGGCACCGGGGGTGATTCCCCATTTCCGCAGCGGCTCCGCCGCGCGAGGCGAGGACGGCGAAGATGAGCGCGGCGGCGAGTGCGGGCAAGGTGGCGATCGTGACGGCGGGCGGCAGCGGCATGGGGGCTGCGGCGGCGCGGCGCCTCGCGGCGGACGGCTACACCGTCGCTATCCTGTCTTCCTCCGGCAAGGGCGAGGCGCTGGCGCGGGAACTGGGCGGCTTCGGCGTCACCGGCTCCAACCAGAGCGTGGACGACCTGCAGCGGCTGGTAGCCGAGACCATGGCCCGCCATGGGCGCATCGACGTGCTGGTGAACAGCGCCGGCCACGGTCCGCGCGCGCCGATCCTGGCGATCACCGATGCGCAATGGCACACCGGCATGGACGTCTACCTGATGAACGTCATCCGCCCGACGCGGCTGGTGGCGCCGATCATGGCGGCGCAGAAGGGCGGGGCGATCATCAACATCTCCACTGCCTGGGCGTTCGAGCCGGCCGCCACCTTCCCCACCTCCGCCGTGTTCCGCGCCGGGCTCGCCGCCTTCACCAAGCTGTTCGCGGACCAGTATGCGGCGGACAACGTGCGCATGAACAACGTGCTGCCCGGCTGGATCGACAGCCTGACTGCCACCGAGGAACGCCGCGCCGGCGTGCCGCTCGGCCGCTATGGGACGTCTGAGGAGATCGCCGCCACCATCGCCTTCCTCGCCTCGGAAGGGGCGGGCTACATCACCGGGCAGAACATCAAGGTGGACGGCGGGCTGATGCGGGGGATCTGAGGCGGCGCCGGTCCTTCGGCGTCGATCATGGCGGGGCGGCGGTGCCGGATGGCCGCCGCCGCCCGCGCTCTCAGGCGTTGAAGCCGCCGTCCACCACGAGGCCGGTGCCGGTGATCTGGCCGGCGGCGGGGCTCGCCAGGAAGGCGACGGACGCCGCCACATCCTCGGGCCGCCCGAAATGGCCGAGGGGCGTCAGCGCGCGCAGGCCGTCCGCCTGTTCGCCGCCGGCCGGGTTCATGTCGGTGTCGGTGGCGCCCGGATGCACGAGGTTCACCGTGATGCCGCGCGGCCCGAGCTCGCGGGCGAGGCCCCGCGTGAAGGCCAGCAAGGCCGACTTCGACATGGAATAGACCGTCACCCCCGGAAACGGCACGCGCTCGGCGAGGCACGAGCCGATGGAGATGATGCGCCCGCCCTGCGGCAGGTGCGCCAGGGCCGCCTGGGAGGCGAGCACCACCGCGCGCACGTTGACGCTGAGCAGGGCGTCGATGTCGGCAAGGCTCATGTCGGCCACCGCGCCGGGGCGGGCGATGCCGGCATTGTTCACTAGGATGTCGAGGCCGCCGAGTTGTTCGGCCGCCGCGTCCACCGAGCGTTTCACCGCCGCCGGGTCGGCGCTGTCGGCCTGGAGGGCGATGCCCCGCCGGCCCTTGGCCTCGATGGCCCGCACCACCTCGGCGGCCTTGTCCGCCGAACGCTCGTAGGTGATCGCCACGTCGGCGCCCTTCTCCGCCAGCGCCAGCGCAATGGCAGCGCCGATGCCGCGCGAGGCACCCGTTACGAGCGCGCGCTTTCCAGCCAGTTCAGTCATCTGCACACCTTTATGTGTCGATTGATACAGAAATGGCTAGATGCGTTGCGGTGAAGCGTCAAGAGATTTATATAACGACCGATGCATAAATCGGTCCCCACTTCCGCCCCCTCGCCGGAGCCGCCGGCCCGGTCGCGCGGCCGGCCCCGGGCGTTCGACCGTGCGGCCGCGCTGGCCGAGGCCACGCGGCTGTTCTGGCGCAAGGGCTATGCGGCCACCTCCATCGCCGACTTGACGGAGGCGATGGGCATCGGCTCGCCCAGCCTCTATGCGGCCTTCGGCTCGAAGGAGGCGCTCTATGCGGAGGCGTTGGAGCATTACCAGCAGCAATACGGGGCGCTCGTCTGGGCCAATTTCCTGGCGGCTCCCACCGCCCGCGCGGCGATGGCGGCCTATCTGACGGATTCTGCCGCCGCGCTCACCGGGGCCTGCGGGGGCGCGGATCCGCGCGGTTGCATGGTGACACTGTCCGCGGTCGGCGGCGAAGGCCAGGAGGATCTGGGCGCACAGGTGCGCGCGGCCCGTGCCCTCGGCCTCCGGCTTCTGGAGGAGCGGCTCGCGCAAGGGGTGGCGGCGGGAGAGATCAGCACCGCCGCGGACGTCCCCGGCCTGGCCCGCTTCGTGCTAGCGGTGCAGGGCGGCATGTCGCTCCAGGCCCGCGACGGCGCGAGCCGGACGGAACTGGAAGCCGTCGCCCGCCATGCAATGCAGGGGTGGGACGCCCTCGCCGGCGGTTGACCGGCGTCGACCTGGCTATCGCGACGTCCCGGGCCAGGTGCGGCCGTGCGTCGGCCGCCGCCTCACCGCCGCACGCTGCTGGCGATGCCGCCGATGACGTTGATCATCGTTCCCATGGCGGCGGCATTGGCCGCCGCCGCGGCGGCCTGCTCCTGGGCCGAGGGCGCCGGCGGCTGCTGCGCGGCAGGTTTGGGCTGCTGGGCGGCGGCGCGCTGCTGCTGCTGCTGCTGCTGGGCAGCCGCCCGCTGCTGGGCCTTGGCGGCTGCCGCCGCCGCCTTGTCCTGCTCCTCCTGGAGCGCGGCGAGATAGGCGGTCGCCGCGCCCTGGTGGCCGATGGCCGCGGCACGCCGGTAGAGCTCGACCTTGCTCTCCTGCGGCGTCTGCGGCGTGAAGCGCTTCTCCTCGATCATCTGCGCGAGGCTGACCATGGCGGCGGGGTCGCCGAGCTGGGCGCCGCGCCGGAAGGCGGCGACGGCGGCCGGGTAGTCCTTCTGCTGCTGGATCGTCAGCCAGCCGAAATTATCGAACGCCGCCGGATAGTTCGCCCGGGTCAGCTCGGTCTCCAGCGCCAGGGCCTGGCGCGGGTCGGTGGCCTGGGTGGCGCGGGCGAGCTGATATTTGAAGCGCAGTTCGGCGGGGAAGGCATTCACCGCGCCGGCGCAGGCGGCGATGGCGTCGCTGGCCTGAAGCTTCAGCGTCTGGAAGCTCACGCCCATGGCGGTCTCGGCCTTGCTGCGGTCATAGGGGCTGGCGGCGAGCTGATCGCAGAGATCGGCCTGGGCAATCCGCTCGGCACGGGCCCGCTCGGCATCGGCGACGGCCTTGCGGCGGGCGGCGTCCGCCTCCTCGGCCCGCAGCCGGGCTGCCTCGGCGTCCGCCTGCTGCTGGCGCAGCGCGGCAAGCTGCTCCGCCTGCTGGCGCTCGGCCGCCTGCCGCTGGGCCTCCTGCTCGGCCGTGCGCTGGCGCGTAGCCTCGGCGGCGGCCGCGGCGGCATCCTTCGCGGCCTGCGTGACCGCCGCGCTCTCGCTGCCCGGGGCGGCCTTGCCGCCGATGTCCTGGCGCAGTTCGGACATGCGCTGCGTCTGGCGTTCGTCGAGCACGTAGAAGACCGAGCCGAGGGCGAGCAGCCCCGCCGCGATCCCGGCCGCCAGCATGACGCGGCGCGGGCCGGCGCGGCGTTCCGGCGGCACGACGACCAGCGCCTGCGCCGGCGCGGCGGCGGACAGGGGAGCCGGCTGCGGCGCGGCGGGGACGGGGGCCGGTGCCGCCGGCGGCGTCACGGCATGGGCGCTGTTGACGAAGAACGGCATGGTGGTGATGTCGCCGTCGTCGCTCTTGACGGCGGTGATGCTGGGGCGCGGGGCGGCGACGCCGAGGCGCTCCTTGGTCAGCTTGCGCACCTGCTCGACGGCATCGCGCCAGGAGATGAGCGCGGCGTCCTTCTTCGCCTCCAGGCCGCTACTCAGCACCGAGACCAGCGTGCCGGTGAACAGCGTCATGGTGTCCTGCTGCTTGGACAGGGCCACGTCCCCGCCGGACGTGGCGTAGATCACCGCCGTGCCGCTGCGGGGGAAGCTCTCCATGAAATAGTCTTCCACGAAATTGTCGAGGAAGCCCGGCGCCATGAACTCCTTCACCGCATCGCCCGAGAAGCAGGAATCGAAGACGATGAAGGTGCGCTTGCCGATGAGGTGCTCGCTGAGGTCATGGGCGAGGTTGCGCACCAGCAGGCTGCTTGACGTCTTGGTCAGCTCCTTGGTGCGGCGCAGGGTGACGCAATAGCCCTTGCGGTCGGCGGAGATGAAGCCGTGGCCGCAATAATAGAGGATGACGTCGTCGAATTCGGACTCGGCGACGAATTCGACGATCTGGCTGGTGATGTCGTCGGCCGAGGCCGGGGAATCGTAGAGATCGAGCACCTGCGCGGCGGCGCCCGCCTCGCCCAGCGCCCCGCCATGGGCGAACAGCCGGCGGAATGCCTTGGCCGAGGCCGCGAAACGCGGATCGCTCAGGCTCTGCCAGTAATCATAGGTGCTGGCCCCGAGGATGATGACGCCGAGCTGGCGCATCTCAATTGTCCGTCTTGTTCAGGCGGCGCAGAATCTCCTCGATCTGCTCCAGCGAGGCGGTCTTCGGCGGGATGACGGTGGAATTTTCCAGCCCGTGGATGTGCACCGTCACGGAATTCTTGCGCACGAGATTGTAGATGCTCTGGGCGAATGCGGTGACGCCGCCGGCGGCGGTCAGCAATTCAGTCATCATGCTGAGGTCGACGCCCAGCAGCGTGCCGAGATCCATATTCTCTTCGGATGAGCGCTTGATCTGAAGGCTTTTCGACGGCGCCCCGAGAGTCTTCAGCTCAATGCTCAGTTCACGCGCCAGCAGTCCGGCCTCGGCGGCCGAGACTCCATCAAAGGAGATTTCCATAACCCGCCCCCACCTTAAGTCCTGCTTAACCAATACCATTGGTTGCAGGCTCTCTTCAATAGAGGTGGCACAGGCAGGAGACGAGTGGCGTCGATGCTCCGGGGTGACGTAGCAGTATGAGAAAAAGTCGAGTGTTCTCCTGAAGATGTGCGCAGGGCGAAGACTCTTTGGCGGTAGTGTTGTAAGCGCAATATAGCTGGCTATACTCATGCGCACGGGAGATCGCCGATGGCCGGGCGCGCCGGCCTACTCGACGAAGGCCCGGAGCCGTCCCAGCGCATCGTCCCACTGCCGCGACACGCTCGCCAGATAGTCGCGCGCCGCGCCCACCGTCTCCGGCTGGAGCGCGAACAGGCTCTCGCGCCCGCTGCGGGTGCTGCTGACGAGGCCGACGCCTTCCAGCACCTTCAGATGCTTCGTCACCGCCTGCCGCGTGAGGTCGGTGTCCTCCGACAGGCGGGCGATGGAGCGCGCCTCGCCGTCGCTCAGGCGCCGCACCAGCGAGAGGCGGGTGGGGTCGCCGAGCGCGGCGAAGAGCGGGGCGGCGGCGTCGGGGGAAAGGCTAGGGTTCAACATGCCCGCGAAGATTGTCCATCTGTGCGGCCCAGCCACGTGAGTTCATGCGCAAGGCATCCGGGCGGCGATGGGCGGGCAGGGCATCGAAGCCGGTCTCCGTGACGACGAGGCGGGTGCCCCCGTCCACCGCCGTCAGGCGGAACTCCACCAGTGTCGGTGTTGCGGCGGAATAGTCCACGTCCGGCTCGACGGCGTAGGGATGCCACGTGAAGGCGAAGACGTGCGGCGCATCCATGCGCTGGGTCACGCTCGACCAGCGCACATGCTCATAACCCGGCACGGTCATCTGCCCGCTCGTCGGGGCGCCTGGCACGAAAGGGGTCTCGAGCCGCACGCGGAACCAAGCGCCGAATTCCCGATGGTCGGTCAGGGCCTGCCACACGCGGTCGATGGGCGCCTTCAGCAGGATGGTCTTGGTGACGACGTTGCTATCGGCGGTGTCGATGTCTTGGCTCATGTCAGTGCTCATATCAGCAACCTCCCGGTTGCCTGATTAGGGCATTGGCCGCCGAAACATGCAACTAAAAAGTTGCCTTTTTCAGGTCAGCCCTCCGCCCCCAGCAGCCGGTCCGCCGCCGCGCGCGCCTCGGCGGTCACCGTCGCGCCGGCCAGCATGCGGGCGATCTCCTCGCGGCGGTGGTCGTCGGTGAGGGGCTGAACGCGGGTGGTCACCGGCGCGTCCTTCTTCGCCCCCGCGGCGCTGGCCTTGGAGATCAGCAGGTGCTGTCCGGCACGAGCCGCCACCTGCGGCGCGTGGGTCACCGCCAGCACCTGCACCTTGCCGGCGAGGCGGGCGAGGCGCTGGCCGATGGCGTCCGCCACCGCGCCGCCGACGCCGCTGTCGATCTCGTCGAAGATCAGGGTGGGGGCAGAGCCGCGATCCGCCAGCACCACCTTCAGCGCCAGCAGGAAGCGGGAGAGCTCGCCGCCGGAGGCCACCTTCATCATCGGGCCGGGGCGGGTGCCGGGGTTGGTGCGCACCCAGAATTCCACCCGGTCATAGCCTTCCGGGCCCGCCTGGGCGGGGTCGCTGTCGATGCGGGCGGTGAAGTGCGCCCGCTCCAGCTTCAAGGGCGGCAGTTCCGCATCCACCGCCTTGTCCAGGGCGGCGGCGGCCTTGGCGCGGCGCTGGGCCAGCTTGTCGGCGGCGGCGCGATAGGCGGCTTCCGCATCCGCCGTGCGGGTCTCCAGCCCGGCCAGGGTCGCGGCGCTGCGGTCGAGCGCGGCGAGGTCGGCGGAAAATTTCGCCGCCACCTTCGGCAGGTCGTCCACCGCCCCGCCATACTTGCGGGCGGCGGCGCGCAAAGCGAACAGCCGCTCCTCGATCCGTTCCAGCTCGCGTGGGTTGAAGGCAGTGGCGGCGATGGCCGCCTCCAGGTGGCTGCGCGCGGTCTCCAGCGCGTCGAGCGCGATGTCGATGGCCTCCACGGCGGGCAGAACCAGGTCCTGCGCCTCGCCGGCGCGGCGCTCCAGCCGGCGCACGGCGGCGGCGAGCGAGGGCACGGGGGAGGCGCCGCCGCCCACGGCGTCGAGCGCCTCGGACAGGTCGCCGGCGATCTTCTCCGAGCGCATCATGAAGGTGCGCCGCTCGGAGAGCAGCGCTTCCTCGCCGTCCTCGGGGCCGAGCGCGGTCAATTCCTCCACCGCGTGGCGGATGAAGTCAGCCTCCTTGGCGGCGGCCTCCAGGCGGGCGCGCTCGGCATCCGCCTCGGACAGGATGGCGCGCCAGACGCGCCACAGCGCGCTCACCTTCTGCACGTCGGGGATCAGGCCGCCGAAGGCATCGAGCAGCGCGCGGTGGCTGGCGGGGTCCACCAAAGCGCGGTCGTCATGCTGGCCGTGCAGTTCCACCAGCAGCGCGCCGAGCGCCCGCAGGGTCTGCACCGAGACCGGCTGTTCGTTGATGGTGGCGCGTGTGCGCCCGTCGGCCATCTGCACCCGGCGGACGATCAGGTCGCCCTCGTCGGCGATGTCGGCCTCGGCGAGCAGGGCGCGGGCGGGATGGCCCGGCGCGATGTCGAAGACAGCGGTGATCTGCCCCTTGGCCTCGCCATGCCGCACCAGGGCGCCGTCGCCCCGGCCGCCGAGCGCCAGGGACAGGGCATCGAGCAGGATCGACTTCCCCGCGCCCGTCTCGCCGGTGAGGACGGTGAGGCCGTCCGACAGGGCGAGGTCAAGCCTCTCGATAAGAACGATGTCCCGGATCGAGAGGGACGAGATCATGGGGTATCAGCCGAGGCCCATCTTCTTGAACGACTGGCTGATCCAGGAATCCTTGTTCTCCTGCGGGAGAACGCCCTTGGACTGCACCAGCTTGTAGGCGTCCTTGTACCACGGGCTGTCGGGGAAGTTATAGCCCAGCACGGCGGCGGCGGTCTGTGCCTCGGAGACGATGCCGAGCGCCATGTAGGCCTCGGTCAGGCGCATGAGCGCCTCTTCCACCTGCCGGGTGGTCTGATACTGCGTCACCACCACCTTGAAGCGGTTGATGGCGCCGGTGTAGTTGCGCTGCTCAAGATAGTAGCGGCCGACCAGCATCTCCTTGCCGGCGAGCTGGTCGCGGGCCACCTCCACCTTGCGCTTGGCGCCGGCGGCATACTCGGTGTTGGGATATTTGCGAATCACGTCGTCCAGCGCGTCGAGCGCCTGGCGGGTGCGCCGCTGGTCGCGGGTGATGTCGGGGATGCTGTCGAAATAGGCCGAGGCCACCAGATAGGAAGCGTAGGGCGCGTCCTGCGAACCGGGATGCAGCGTCATGTAGCGCTTGCCGGCGGCGATGGCCTCGTCGTACTTGCCCGCCTCGTAATAGACATAGGTGTCCATCAGCAGCGCCTTGCGGGCCCATTCCGAATAGGGGTGGGTGCGGTCGATGTCCTCGAAGCGCTTGGCGGCGGCGTCCATCTCGCCCTTGCGCATGAGGGTCAGGCCCTCGTTGTAGATCTTCTCGGCCGGCTCGTCGGGGGGGGTGACGTCCTTGTCGTTGGCGCAGCCCGCGAGCGTCGCGGAGACGAGAAGCACACCCAGCAGGGCCGCGGCGCGGGCAGTCCCAGCGCGAAACGGAACCGCGTCGATGAAAAGGCGCATACGTTCAGATCCCATTGAGGCGCATGCCTCTGCTGGCGAGGAGGCCACCGCTTACGGCGCTAATGGCGCTTTCCGCCGGCATTGTGGCGGGCGGTCATGAACAGACCGCAAACGTCATTCCGGAAAGAGGAAATAGACCGGGTGTGCTCCGGCGGCAAGCCTCGCCGCAGCGGCAGGGGGCCGGTTGCCGGGCCCTGGACCACCGCGCCGGCACCGTGCTGTAAGGAGGCGGACCACACCGGAACCCGCGCGAATGGAATATGGCCCCCGGCGCTTCGGCGCCTATGATGTGTTCCTGCTGCGCGACGGGGTCTTCGAGGCGCCCGCGGAAGCGCTGGTCCATGTCGCCGGCGAGGGCGCGCGGCGGCAGGCGATCGCCGCCTGGGGGCTGCCCGCCCTGCGCATGGACGTGAACTGTTTCGCGCTGCGCGGTCCCTCCGGTGTCGTCCTTGTGGATGCCGGCACCGGCCCGAGCTGGGGCGCGCATCTCGGCCATGCCCGCGCGGCGCTCGCCGGCATCGGCGTGGCACCCGGCGAGGTCGGCTGCGTTCTGCTCACCCATGTCCATGGCGACCATGCCCTCGGCCTGTTCGATGGCGAGGCGCCTTATTTTCCAGAGGCAGAGATTCTGGTGCCGCAGGCGGATCTGGCCTTCTTCACCGATGCCGAGGCCCGTGCGGCGATCCCGAAGGCCCGGCAGGGCGGCTTCGACATCGCCGCGGCCTTGCAGCGCATCTATGCCGGGCGCATCCGCCCCATCCGTCCGGGGACGGTCATGCCAGGCATCGATGCGTGCCCGCTGCCGGGCCACACGCCCGGCCACACCGGCTATCTCATCGGTGACGGCGCGGATCGTCTGCTGCTCTGGGCGGACATGCTGCACCTGGAGACGCTTCAGCCCGCCGATCCGGACGTCGGCCTGGTGTATGATCTCGACCCTGCCGCGGCCGCGCGCACGCGGCGCGGAGCGCTGGAACAGGCCGCCCGGCAAGGCTGGAGCGTTGCCGGCGGGCATGTGAGCGGGTTCGGGCGGGTGGAGGCTGTGGGCAGCGCCTATCGGATCGTGCCGGACTGAGCGCGGCCGTTCCGAAGATCTCAAGCCATCCGAACCGGCCTCAGGCGCCGGTCATTCGGGGGAGTTGTTTCTGACGGGCCGGGCGCCGGCCCGGTCCAGGGCTCAGCGCTCGGGGGCGAAGGCCGGCATGGGCTGACCGAACACCAGTTCGGCGGCGTCGCGGCGGCGGGCTTCCGGGGCTTCCACGATGGCATAGGCGGAACGGTCCGCCAGCAGCGCGTCCACCACCTGGAAGTTCAGCTTGTGGCCGCCGCGGAACGAAGCATAGCGGGCCTGAAGCGGCAGGCCGGCGAGGGCGAGGTCGCCGACCGCGTCCAGCGCCTTGTGGCGCACGAACTCGTCCGGGCAGCGCAGGCCCTCGGGGTTGAGGATGCCCTCGGGGCCGAGGCAGACGGTGTTTTCCAGCGAGGCGCCACGCGCGAAGCCGGCGCCGCGCAGGCGCTCCACGTCCTTCAGGAAGCCGAAGGTGCGGGCGTGCGCCAGCTCGCGGCGGAACACCGCGGGGGTCAGGTTGGCGGCGAAGCGCTGGCGGCCGATCTCGACATGGTCGAACTCGATCTCCACCTCGACGCGGAAGCCGGCGTCATAGGGGCGCAGTTCGCCGAAGGCGGCGCCGTTCTCGACCCGCACCGGCTTCAGCACCTTGATGAACTTGCGGCGCGCCTTCTGGGAGACGGTGCCGACCCGGTCGATGGCCGCGACGATGAGGGCGGCGCTGCCGTCCAGGATCGGAACTTCGGGCCCGTCGATCTCGATCAGCGCATTGTCGATGGCGAGGCCGGAGAGCGTCGAGAGCAGGTGCTCGACGGTGGACACGAGGATGCCGCTCTTGTCGCCAAGCACGGTGGCGAGGTCGGTGGCCTGCACCGACTGGCGGGACACGGAAATCTTGCGGGGAGCCTGGTCGGCGAAGGTGCGGAGGAAGACGATGCCGGTGTCGACGGGAGCGGGCTTCAGGAGCAGACGGGTTTCGACACCCGCGTGAACTCCGGCGCCCGTGAGCGTGACCGTACCGGCCAGTGTGGTCTGCATCAGTGGAACCATCCGTCTCGAAGCGGTGGCTGGAAAGCCCTGCCACTTCTTCGCCCCCAAACCAACATCCGGGGGGACCACATTTGCCGCGCTTGCCTGTCTAGGCTGGCGGAGAGCGTGGGAGCCCTTCGGATGGGCTGCACCCTAGTCGGTGGTGTGCGCCGCGCCAAATCACGCTTGCTTACCGCCTGTTACCAAGCTTAGCGGGCAAATAATTCATCATTATCAAAAAGTTACGCCCGGAGCAGGCTCCGGGCGCGAGGGGCAGTGTTACAGAGCGTGGGACCGGATTCGGACGGTCGTGTCCCACCGGGGCCGGGCCCCGGGAGCCGCGCGGCGCGAATCGGCCGGTGGCCGATGCCGCGCCGCAGCGGGACTTCAGTTCGCCTGGCGGCGGAGGAAGGCCGGGATTTCCAGCTGGTCGTCGTCGTGGCCCTGCTGGGGCGCCGGACGGCTGGGCACTTCCTGCTGCGGCCGGGTGGGCGGGCGCTTGGCGAATTCAGACACCGGCGGCTCGCCCTGGCGGGGCGCAGGCCCGCGGGCTTCCGGCGCCCGCATGCTGGGCTGCTCGCGGCGGGCCGGAGGGGCTTCCGGCTCGTCATGGTGGCGGCCCATGCCCACGTTGGCGAGGCGCTGCAGCAGCGTCATGCGCTTCTGCTCGACCGGCGCTTCGCCGCGCTGGGCGCGGATCTGGTTCTGCGCCGGCACCGGCAGTTCCTCGACGCGCGGCATGCGCGGGGCGCGGGGACGCTGGGCCTGCGGCGGGATGTAGGGAGCGAACTCGTCCTCCACCACCGGCGGTGGCGCCGGCGGCTGCTCCGGCTCGGAGAAGAAGGAGGGCTTCGGCGCAGCGGCGCGGATGGTCACGTCATCCACCACCGACTGCGCCGGCTGAGGGCGCTCCGGCATGGGAGGGCGGGCCTGCTGCGGCGCCGGGTCGCGATAGACGGTCTGCTGCGGCTGGGGCGCGGGCGGGGCCGGCTCCATGGACATCAGGTCCTCGGCGGAGATGGAGGCCACCGCGCTGCGGATCTGGGCCTCGCGGGCCTGTTCCACGGCGACGCGGCCGGCATTCGACATCTTGCGGCCGCCGAGATCCGGCAGGCCGTTGCCGCTGGTCGCGATCTGCTCGGGAACCACCGCCGGGTCGATGCCGGTGGCGACCACCGACACGCGGATGATGCCGTCCAGCGACTGGTCGAAGGTGGCGCCGAGGATGATGTTGGCGTCGGGGTCCACTTCCTCGCGGATGCGGGTCGCCGCCTCGTCCACCTCGAACAGCGTCATGTCGTTGCCGCCGGTGATGGAGATCAAGAGGCCACCGGCGCCGCGCATGGAGATTTCGTCCAGCAGCGGGTTGGCGATGGCGGCTTCCGCCGCCTGGATGGCGCGCTTGTCGCCGGAGGCTTCGCCGGTGCCCATCATCGCCTTGCCCATGTCGCGCATCACGGCGCGCACGTCGGCGAAGTCGAGGTTGATGAGGCCTTCCTTCACCATCAGGTCGGTGATGCAGGCGACGCCGGAATAGAGCACCTGGTCGGCCATGGCGAAGGCGTCGGCGAAGGTGGTCTTCTCGTTGGCGACCCGGAACAGGTTCTGGTTCGGGATGACGATCAGGGTGTCGACCGTCTTCTGCAATTCGTTGATGCCGTGCTCGGCGACGCGCATGCGGCGCTGGCCCTCGAAGTGGAAGGGCTTGGTCACCACGCCCACCGTGAGGATGCCGAGCTCGCGAGCGGCGCGGGCCACGACCGGGGCGGCGCCGGTGCCGGTGCCGCCGCCCATGCCGGCGGTGATGAACACCATGTGCGAGCCGGACAGGTGGTCGCGGATCTCGTCGATGACTTCCTCGGCGGCGGCGCGGCCGACTTCCGGCTGGGAGCCGGCGCCGAGGCCCTCGGTCACCGCCACGCCCATCTGCACGAGGCGTTCGGCCTTGGAGAGGGAGAGCGCCTGGGCGTCGGTGTTGGCCACCACGAACTCAACGCCGGTGAGACCCGCGGTGATCATGTTGTTGACCGCGTTGCCACCGGCACCGCCGCAACCAAACACCGTGATCCTGGGCCGCAACTCCCGAATGTCGGGCATCTGAAGGTTGATCGACATGTCCTCACTCCGTTGCGCCCGAAGCGCTGTCCCGACGGTTCCGAATCCGTGGTGTGCCCCTAGTTAAGGGCCTCACGGTTAACCATCTCTAAAAGCTGTCTCGCAGCCATTGACCAACACGACCGAAATATGACCCGCCCTCGGCTCCGGCGGCCTGGCGGCGGCGCGGCTCGAAGTGTTCGAGCCCTGCCACCTGCGGGTAGACCAGCAGTCCCGCCGCCACCGCGAAGGCGGCGCCGCGGGCGGCCTCCGGCAGCCGCGAGACGCCCAGCGGGCGGCCGATGCGCACCTGCGGCCCGATCACCCGCGCCAGCAGGTCCGGCAGGCCCTGGAGCTGCGCCGCGCCGCCGGTGAGCACCAGCCGGCGTCCCGCGTCACCCACGTGGCCGGAGGCGCGCAGGCGGTCGCGAATCAATTCGACGATCTCTTCCGCCCGTGGCTTCACGATGGTCACGAGGCGGGACTTGGGCACCATGTTGGGCTGGTCGCGCTCGTCGCCGGACAAAGGCGGGATGGTGAGCATGTCGTGGTCGTCGGACGACACCGCCACCACCGCGCCGTGCAGCGCCTTCAGGCGCTCGGCGTCGGCGAGGCGGGCCGGCAGGCCGCGGGCCACGTCGTTGGTGATGTGCTGGCCGCCGACCGCGATGCCGTCCACATAGACGCAGTGTCCGCCGGCCACGACCGAGAAGGTTGTGGTGCCCGCGCCCATGTCGATGAGCGTGACGCCAAGCTCCATTTCGTCGTCGGTCAGGGAGGACAGGGCCGCCGCATAGGGCGCGGCCACCATCGCCTCGATGCCGAGATGGCAGCGCTCGACGCACAGCACGAGGTTCTTCAGGGAGGTCAGGTCGCCGGTGACCACGTGCATGTCCACGCCCAGCTCGCGGCCGAGCATGCCGCAGGGCTCGCCGATGCCGCGCCGGTTGTCGAGCGAATAGCCCACCGGCAGCGCGTGCATCACGGCGCGGCCGTCGCCCACCGCATAGGTGGAGGCGGCTTCGAGCACGCGGCGGATATCGAATTCCTCCACCGCCGGGGCGGTGAGGCGGACTTGTGCCTCGTAATGCTGCGAGGACAGGCGGGCGCCGGAGACGCCGAGGATGACGGAGGCGATCTGCACGCCGGAGGCGCGCTCGGCCATGTCCACCGCCTGGCGGATGGCGGCCTCCGCGCGGCCCATGTCCACCACCGCGCCGCCCTTCACGCCGTGGGCGCGGGTGTGGCCGATGCCGAGCACGTCGATGGAATGGGTGCGACGGCGCAGCACGTCGGATGGCGGGCGCGGCTTCAGCCGCGCGATCATGCAGACGATCTTGCTGGTGCCGATGTCCAATACGCCGATGATGCCGCTCTTCTTGGGCGGCAGCGGGCGCATCTTGGGGGCGAAACCCTGGGCGAGGCGGGATCTGCTCATGTGGCGCCTACCTTCTTGGCTTTGGCGCGCGCTTTCAGCATCTGCATGCGGGCATCGGCGGCGGAATCGGAGAGGCGGACCACCACCCGGTCGGGCAGGCGCAGGTCCACGATGGTGATGTCGCGGGTCAGGAGCTTCTTGTCGCGGTCGAGGTCGGCCAGTTCCATCAGCGCGCCGTCGAGCCCGACCTCGGGCAGGCGGACGTCGATGCCGTTGCGCAGCTTCAGCGTCCAGCGGCGCTCGGCCACCAGGATGGCGGCACGCACCTGATCGCGGATCGCCGGCAGCCGGCCGAGCGCGTCGACGATCTCCTGCACCTTCTTCTGCGCGCCCTCGCCCACCACGATGGGCAGGCTGATGTAGCGCGGATCGTCCGAATAGGGGGCGATGGGCATGCCGTCCTTGGCGATGACGCGGATTTCGCCGTTCACCTGCCAGAGCGCATAGGCCTCGCGCTCCACCACCGCGATCTCGATGCGGTCGGGATAGAGCTTGCGCACCGTGGCGCTGGCGATCCACGGCATGGCCTCCAGCTTCTGGCGGGTGGCGTCGGCATCCACGAACAGCAGGGAGGTGGTGGGCTTGATGCCGGCGGCGGCGAGGATCTCGGCCGGCGTCACGTGGTTCTGGCCGGACAGGCCCACCTGGGTGATCTTGAAGCCGGCGACATTGGCGGCCACGTCGCCCAGGTCCACCGCCAGCTCGCGCGCCTCCTCCACATGGCCGCCGAGCACGACGCCGTAGGCGACGAACCCGCCGATCACCAGCGAGGCCAGGATGCCGCCGCCGCGCCGGCCGAGCGGCGAGGCGGACAGGCGGATGGAGAGCCGGTGCAGCAGCAGCACGAAGCGGCTCGGCGCCCGGAAGTCGGAGATCGGGCGCGGCTTGTGGCGGCGCGCCGCTGCGAACCGACGGGCGTCGGCATCGGCGGTGCGGGGCCGGGTCGCGGTGCGGTCGGCCATGTCGGCCTCGCCCCTCAGCGGTCCAGCGTCGCGTCCTCGACCATCCATGTCACAAGCTCGCCGAAGGAAATGCCCGCATGGGCCGCCATGTCCGGCACCAGGGACGTCTCGGTCATGCCGGGTTGCGTGTTGACCTCCAGGCAGACGAGCCCGGTTCCCTCGGGAGCCGTGTCGTCGTAGCGAAAGTCAGCGCGGGAGACCCCCCTGCAGCCGAGCGCTCGGTGCGCTTCCAGGGACAGCATCCGGACCTGTTGGTAAATTTGGGGTAAAATGCGCGCCGGAAGGATGTGGCGGGAGCCGCCAACTGCATATTTGGATTCGTAATCGTAAAAAGCATGCACAGCTTCTACCTCGATCACGTCGAGGGCGCGGTCGCCCATTACCCCGCAGGTGAGCTCGAAACCGCGAATGAAGGGCTCCGCCAGCAGTGATTCGCCGAACGCCCAGTCAGGGCGGAACAGTTCCTGCGGCGGGTGGGCCTGGTCTTCCTTGACGATGAAGACCCCGACGCTGGAGCCGCCCGCATTGGGCTTGAGCACATAGGGCGGGGGCAGCACGTGGGCCTGGGCCGCCTCGGCGCGCGTCACCAGCCGTCCGCCGGGCACGGGGACGCCGGCGGCGGCCATCACCACCTTGGCCCGCACCTTGTCCATGGCCAGCGCCGAGGCCATCACGCCGGAATGGGAATAGGGGATGCGCAGGATCTCCAGGATGCCCTGCACCGTGCCATCCTCGCCCGGGCAGCCGTGCAGCACGTTCAGCGCCACGTCCGGCTTGAGCCGGGCCAGCACCTCGGCCACGTCGCGGCCGACATCGACGCGCGTCACCTGATAGCCCGCCTCCTCCAGTGCCGCCGCGCAGGCGGCACCCGAGCGCAGCGACACCTCCCGCTCCGGGGACCAGCCGCCCATCAGCACCGCCACGTGTTTCGCCATCGCCCATGCTCCTGAGGCCCGCCGTCACGGGGCGGGACAAATGCGAGAACCGCCGGCCCCGCGGCCGGATCGGCGCGGGCTGCACGGCGCGGCCACAGGCATGGCGCGCCCTGTGCGGGACGGACCAGCGCATTAAGACCGCTGCGGGTGTGTAATTCCCTAAAGGCGCCGCGAATGGGGCGAGGGGCGCATCAGGCGGCGGGAAGGCCGATGCGCTTGATTTCCCACTCCAGCGTCACGCCGCTGGTCTCGCGCACGCGCCGGCGCACCTCCTCGCCCAGCCCCTCGATCTCCGCCGCCGTGGCGCCGCCGAGGTTGAGGAGGAAGTTCGTGTGCATCTCCGACACTTGGGCGCGGCCCATCACGAGCCCCCGGCAGCCGGCGGCGTCCACCAATTGCCAGGCCTTGTGGCCGTCCGGATTCTTGAAGGTGGAGCCGCCGGTGCGGCTCTTGATGGGCTGGGTGGCCTCGCGGGACGATGTGATGCGGTCCATCTCCGCCTGGATCGCGGCGGCATCCCCCGGCGTGCCCTGGAAGGTCGCCCGGGTGAAGATGAAGTCCTCCGGTACCGCGCTGTGGCGGTAGGTGAAGCCCATGTCGGCCAGGGTCAGCACATGGATCCGGCCGGCGCGGTCCACGGCGCGGGCGGAGACGAGCGCGTCCTTGGTCTCGCCGCCATAGGCGCCGCCGTTCATGCGCAGCGCGCCGCCGACGGCGCCGGGGATGCCGCGCAGGAAGGCGAGGCCGGCGAGGCCGGCATCCGCCGCCGTGCGCGCCACCTTCACGTCCGGCACGCCTGCGCCGGCGGTGATGCGCGTGCCGTCGACAGATATGTCCGAGAAGCCCTTGCCCAGCCGGATGACGAGCCCGGGCACGCCGCCGTCGCGCACGATGAGGTTCGAGCCGAGGCCGATCACCGTCACCGGCAGAGCGGCCGGCAGGTGGGCGAGGGCATAGGCGAGGTCGGCCTCGTCGGCGGGCTGGAACAGCACCTGCGCCGGGCCGCCGACGCGGAACCAGGTGATGTCGGCGAGGGGGGCGTTGGCGGTCAGGCGGCCGCGCAGCTCCGGCAGCTTGGCCGCAAGGTCGGGCACGAGGTCGGGGAAGGTGGGCGCGGTCATGGCCGGGGCTTTAGCGCCTCGGCCGGCCGCTGCCAATGCGTGGCGCTGTCGCCCCGGTCAAAGCACCACCACGCCGCGATGCTTCGCCTCGCCTTCGGGCTCCACATGGATGGTGATGATGGTGTCGTCCATCTCCTCCTCCAGCGCGCGCTCGATGCGGTCGCAGATCTCGTGCGCGGCGGCCACGGTCATGTCGCCGGGCACGACGAGGTGGAATTCCACGAACGTCATGCGCCCGGCGTGGCGGGTGCGCAGGTCGTGCGCCTCGATGGCGCCGGCGGCATGGGTGGATACGAGGTCGCGGATGCGCGCCACCACGTCGGCCGGCGGCGCCGCGTCCATGAGGCCGCCCACCGATTCGCGCATCAGGCCCCAGCCGGTCCACAGGATGTTCAGCGCCACGAGGCCCGCCAGCAGCGGGTCGAGCTGCGGCCAGCCGGTGACCGGCACCAGGACGAAGCCGATCAGCACGCCGACGGAGGTGATGACGTCGGTGAGGAGATGCTTGCCGTCCGCGATCAGCGCCGGGGAGCGCCGCGCCCGGCCGACGCGGATCAGCACCGTGCACCAGATGGCGTTGATGACGGTGGCCGCGCCGTTGAGCAGCATGCCGTTCAGCGGCTGGTCCGGCAGGTGCGGATCCTGGAAGCCGTAATAGGCCTCGCGCAGGATCGACAGCGAGGCGAGGACGATGAGCACGCCTTCCAGCACGGCGGAGAAATATTCCGCCTTGTGGTGGCCGTACTGGTGGTTCTCGTCCGCCGGGCGGCCGCTGATCTGGAGCGCGAAGAAGGCGGCGAGCGCCGCCGCCACGTTGATGATGCTCTCCAGGGCATCGGACAGAAGGGCGATGGAGCCGGTGACCCAATAGGCCGCGCCCTTCAGGGCCAGCACGATGAGCCCGATTGCAACGCTTGCGGCTGCCACCTGCAGGTTGCGGCTCATCAGCGTCTCCGAGGCACGTCACGGTGGGAGAGGGATGCCTAGCGGTTCGCGCGCTGCAGTGCAACTGCGCCTTGCGCAGGCGGCCTGTGCTTAGCGGGCAAAGCTCAGGGTTGGGAGACGAAGCGAGTGGGCATCAGTGGTCGGATGCATCATCGTCTTGGGTCGCAAACATCGCACGCATGCTCTCGACCGCATGCTCAAGTGCATCCAGATCGTTCTCGTAGATCTACCATAAGATCTCCGCATCAATCTTATGGTAGACATGCCTGACATGGTTGCCAATGTTGGCAATATCGATCCATGGGATCTCCGGTGCCACGGCCTCTTTCCAATCGGAAGCACGTGGCGGGAAGCTTCGCTCAGGATTTCCAGAAACCTCTCGAATGCCGCCCGGGTGGCGCGATCAGCATACATCGCATCGAAGGTCACGCCATCCAGAAGCGCCGAATCTCACGGATACTGTCGCGCATGTCATGGAGTCGGAAAACGGCACGACGGACCATTAGCCGAACACCTTGATGCCGTCGCGCGCCAAGGTGTGCCGGAAGCTTTCGTCCAGGCTGCGCCGCATGAAGATGTTTGCCGGCACGCCAACGCGCGCCTCGATCTGTCGGGCAACACCCGCCAAGGTAATCAGGGAGAAGCGCGAACCCGCCTCGACGTCGATGGCCACGTCCACGTCGCTGTCGGCGCGGTGATCGCCGCGCGCCCGCGAGCCGAACAAGGCAAGCCCGGTCACGCCCTCGGAGCGCAACTGCGGTTCAAGGGCGGCGAGGGCCTCGATCAACTCTCCGCGCGAGATGGACATGGATAAACGATAGCACATCCACCCTCATGCGCGCCTCAGCCTTCCAGCTTCTCCAGCTCTCCCGGCAGGGCATAGGCCCATTGCGAGATGGTGCCGGCGCCGAGGCAGATGACGTAGTCGCCCGGCTTGGCGAGGCCGGCCACGATGCCGGCCAGCGCCTCCGGGCCGGGCAGGGCGGTGACCGAGCGGTGGCCGCGGGCGCGCAGGCCCTGGACGAGGTGCTCGCTGTCGGCGCCCGGTACCGGGCTTTCACCCGCCGCATAGACGGGCGCGACGATCACGTGGTCGGCGTCGTTGAAGCAGGTGCAGAATTCGTCGAACAGCGAGGCGAGGCGGGTGTAGCGGTGCGGCTGCACCACGGCGATCACCTGCCCCTCGGTGGCGGCGCGGGCGGCGCGCAGCACGGCGGAAATCTCCACCGGATGGTGGCCGTAGTCGTCGAAGATGGTCACGCCCTTCCAGTCGCCGGTGCGGGTGAAGCGCCGCTTCACCCCGCCGAAGCCGCCGATGGCCTCGATGATCCGCGCGTCCGGCACGCGCAGCTCGCGGGCGACCGCGATGGCGGCGGTGGCGTTCAGTGCGTTGTGCTTGCCGGGCATGGGCAGCTTGAGGCCGTCGATGCGGTGCTCGCTGGTGCCGGCGCGGTCGCGGAACACCACGCCGAAGCGGGTGATGCCGCCGCGCAGGTCCACGTCCACCAGGCGCACGTCCGCCTGCGGGTTCTCGCCATAGGTGATGATGCGCCGGTCCTCGATGCGCCCGACCAGGGCCTGCACCACCGGATGGTCGGTGCACATCACCGCGAAGCCATAGAAAGGCACGTTCTCCACGAAGGCGCGGAACGCCTCCTGCACCCGCTCAAAGGTCTTGAAGTGGTCGAGATGCTCGGGGTCGATATTGGTGACGATGGCCACTTCCGCCGGCAGCTTCAGGAAGGTGCCGTCGCTCTCGTCCGCCTCCACCACCATCCAGTCGCCGCCGCCCAGGCGCGCGTTGGTGCCATAGGCATTGATGATGCCGCCGTTGATGACGGTGGGGTCGAAGCCGCCCTTGTCCAGCAGGGTCGCCACCAGCGAGGTGGTGGTGGTCTTGCCGTGGGTGCCGGCGATGGCGACGCAGCTCTTCAGGCGCATCAGCTCGGCCAGCATCTCGGCCCGGCGCACCACCGGCAGGCGCTTGGCGCGGGCGGCCAGAAGCTCGGGATTGTCGCGCTTGATGGCGGAGGACACCACCACCACCTCGGCGCCGTCGATATTCTCCGCCTTGTGGCCGACAGTCACGGCAATGCCGTTGTCGCGCAGGCGCTTGACGTTGGCGCTCTCGGATACGTCCGAGCCCTGGACCGTATAGCCCAGATTGTGCAGCACCTCCGCGATGCCGCTCATGCCGATGCCGCCGATGCCGACGAAATGAATGGAGCCGAGCGCCTCGGGAAGCTTCATCTGTTCAATCCACCATGAGACCGGCGGCGTCGGTCCCCGACCGATGCCGCGCGGGTGATGTTCAGGCGCCGCCGGCGAGGCGCGCCACGAGATCCGCCAGGCGTTCGGCCGCATCCAGCACGCCGGCGCTTTTGGCGGCATCCGCCATCTGCGTCAATGTTTCCGGCGTCGCGGCCAGCCGCGTGATCTCGCGTGCCACGCGCTCGGGCGTGAATTCGGCCTGAGGGATGGGCAGCGCCCCGCCGGTGGCGGCCAGCGCCCTGGCATTGGCCGCCTGGTCCTGGTCGATGGCCCCCGGCAGGGGCACGAGAAGGCTGGGCCGGCCTAGGGCGGCGAGTTCCGCCACGGTGGATGCGCCGGAGCGGGAAACGACGAGTTGCGCCGCCGCCATGCGGGCCGGCAGGTCCTGGAAGAAGGGCGCCACCTCGGCGGAGATGCCCGCCTTTGCATAGGTGCCCTGCACGCGGTCGAGGTCTTCCGCACGGGCCTGCTGCACCACCCTGAGCCGGGCCCTGAGGTCCGAATCGAGGGCGGCGAGCCCGTCCGGCACCACGTCCGACATCACCCGCGCGCCCTGGCTGCCGCCGAACACCAGCAGGTTCAGCGGCCCGCCTGCGACGGGCGGCACGTAGGGGAGGTGGGCCACCTCCAGCACGGCGGGGCGCAGCGGGTTGCCGGTCCATACCGCCTTGGGGGCGAGGCGCGGGTCCTGGTCCAGGATGCCGGGAAAGCCGGTGGCGATGGCCTTCACTCGGCCCGCCAGCAGGCGGTTGGCGCGGCCCATGACGCCGTTGGCCTCATGCACCAGGCTGGGCACGCCGAGCACGGTGGCGGCGAACACCGGCGGCACCGTGGGATAGCCGCCGAAACCGACCACCACCGCCGGCTTCACCCGGCGCAGCAGCAGGAGCGCGGACAGGAAGCCCCCGCCCAAGGCCAGCGCGGTCTTGGCCAGCGCGATGGGGGAACGGCCGCGCACGGTGTCGGCGGAGAGCACATGCAGCTGGCGCGCCGGGAAATGGCCGGCATAGCGGGCGGCGCGGGAATCGGTGGCGAGGTCGATGATGAAGCCCCGCCGGTTCAGCGCGGCGGCCAGCGCCTCGGCGGGGAACAAATGGCCGCCGGTGCCCCCGGCGGCGAGCAGGATCAGGCGGCTCACCGGCTCTCCTTACGCGGCTTCGGCGTGGGGGATTTCGACGGGCGTGGCGAGGACGCCGCTCTTGGGCGGTTGCATCGGCTCGCTCAGCGCCGCCATGGCCGCCGCGCCGGGCCGGCTGCGCGAGAGGGCCAGCAGCATGCCCATGCCGAAGGCCAGCGAGATCAGCGAGGAGCCGCCGTAGGAGATGAACGGCAGCGTCATGCCCTTGGCCGGCATGAGGTGGACGTTCACCGCCATGTTGATGGAGGCTTGCAGGCCGAACAGCATGGCAAGGCCGGTGGCGGCGAAGCGGGAGAACGGGTCCTGCTCCTTCAGCGCCCGGTTGAGGCTGCGCAGGATGATGAAGGCGAACAGCGCCAGCAGGATGAGGCACAGGATGATGCCGAATTCCTCCGCCGCCACGGCGAACACGAAATCGGTGTGGCCGTCGGGCAGGATGCGCTTCACCGTGCCCTCGCCCGGCCCCTGGCCCAGCCAGCCGCCATGGCGGAAGCTCTCCAGCGCGGTATCCACCTGATAGGTGTCGCCGGAGGCCGGATCGAGGAAGCGGTCGATGCGCTTGGTGACGTGCGGCACGAACTTGTAGGCGATGAGCAGTCCGCTGGCGCCGGCGCCGGCGAGGCCCACCATCCAGATCCAGCGCAGGCCGGCGAGGAAGAACAGGGCGCCCCAGACGAGACAGACCAGCGTGGTCTGGCCGAAATCCGGCTGCATCACCAGCGGCAGCAGCACCGAGCCGAGCAGGGCGATGGCGAGGAGCTGCGCCGGCATTTCCGGCCGCTTGCCGCTCTCCGAGAACAGCCACGCGGCCAATACCACGAAGGCGGGCTTGAGGAATTCGGACGGCTGCACGGTGACGCCGGCGAGGTTGAGCCAGCGCCGCGCGCCCTTCACTTCCGGGCCCAGCACCAGGGTGGCGAACAGCAGCACCAGGAACACCGCGAACACCACCACGCAGATGCGCCGGATGGTGCGCGGCTGGAGGAAGGAGGTGCCGAACAGTACGAAGATGGCCGGGATCAGGAACATCACCTGCCGGTCCACGAAGTGGAACGGATCGGCGATGCCGAGGCGGGCCGCCACCGGCGGGGAGGCGGCGAGGCAGAGCACGATGCCCACCATCATGAGGACCAGCAGGCTGCCGAGCAGCAGGCGGTCCACCGTCCACCACCACTCGCTCAGCACGGTGCGGTCGGCGCGCGACATCATCAGACGAATACTCCGGCGGGCTTTGCCGGACACCATGGGGCAGGCTTGGTTGACGGGGGATTAAGGGCGGCGGCGTCCACGCGGCCGTGAGTGGCGCGGCCGGCCGTTGCGGCGTAGCGTCCCGCCAACTTCAACGAACCACCGTGTGACCCTTGAAAAAGATCGGCTTTCTCTCCTTCGGGCACTGGACGCCCTCGTCCCGCTCCGAGACCCGCTCGGCGGGCGATGCGCTGCTGCAATCCATCGACCTCGCGGTTGCCGCCGAGGAGTTGGGCGCGGACGGCGCCTATTTCCGCGTGCATCACTTCGCCCGCCAGCTCGCCTCTCCCTTCCCGCTGCTGGCCGCGGTGGGCGCGCGGACGCGCCGCATCGAGATCGGCACCGCCGTCATCGACATGCGCTACGAGAACCCGCTGTACATGGCGGAGGACGCCGGCGCGGCGGACCTCATTTCCGGCGGTCGCCTGCAACTGGGTATCAGCCGCGGCTCGCCCGAGCAGGTGATCGACGGCTGGCGCCACTTCGGCTACCAGCCCACCGAGGGCCAGAGCGACGCGGACATGGGCCGCCGCCACGCCGAGGTGCTGCTGGAGGTGCTGCGCGGCGAGGGGTTCGCCCAGCCCAATCCCCGCCCCATGTTCCCCAACCCGCCCGGCCTGCTGCGCCTGGAGCCGCATGCCGAGGGGCTGCGTGAGCGCATCTGGTGGGGGGCGGGCTCCAACGCCACCGCCGCCTGGGCGGCGGAGCGGGGCATGAATTTGCAGAGCTCGACGCTGAAGGACGACGAGACCGGGGAGCCGTTCCACATCCAGCAGGCCAAGCAGATCCGCGCCTATCGCGCGGCCTGGGCCGCCGCCGGCCATGCGCACGAGCCGCGGGTGTCGGTCAGCCGCAGCATCTTCGCATTGGTGGACGAGCGCGACCGCGCCTATTTCGGGCGCGGCAACGAGGGCGAGGACCAGATCGGCTTCATCGACGAGAAGACCCGCGCCATCTTCGGCCGCAGCTATGCCGCCGAGCCGGACGTGCTCATCGAGGAACTGAAGAAGGACGAGGCGGTCGCGGAGGCCGACACGCTGCTCCTCACCGTGCCGAACCAGCTCGGCGTCGCCTACAATGCGCACGTCATTGAGGCGATCCTCACCCACGTGGCCCCGGCGCTGGGCTGGCGCTGAGGCGCGCGCGGGGCGGGGTGCGCCCGCCCCGCGGCCGGTTCAGCCCTCGTAGCGCAGCACGTGCAGGCCGGCGTTCCAGTCGCTGAGATAGACGATGCCGTCCGCCTGCACGTTCACGTCGCAGCTCTGCGGAGCCAGCGCATTGCCGGGGCGGGGGTCGAGGATGCGGGCCGGGGCCGGGGGCACGAAGCGCGCCACCTCGCGCGGGGCATAGGCGTCGCGGATGTCGAACACCCTGAGGCCGGCATTGTGGTAGGTGGCGAAGATCAGCTCCTCGCTCTGGAACGTCTCTGGCCGGTTCTCGTGCAGGTTGTGCGGGCCGAAATTCTCCCCCGTGCGGCAGAACTGCTGGTCCGTGGGGGTGGGCAGCGTCGCGATGGACACCGGGTTCTGCGGCGCGCGCACGTCGTAGATCCAGGTGTAGCTGAGGCCCTTGGCGCAGGCGAAGCCGGAGCTTTCGTCGAGGACCAGCGCGAGCTTGCGGCCGGGCAGGGGCAGGGGCGTGTGGGTGCCGCCCGGATAGGGCGGAGCGGTGTTCACGTGCGAGACCAGCTTCGGCTTGGTCTTGTCGGCGAGGTCGAGGATGGTGAAGCCGCCGTCGCGCCAGGCGGCATAGCCGGTATCGCCGGCGACGATCATGTGGTGCAGGGCGACGCGCTTGCCGCTCCAGCTTGGGGTCTCGCCGCCCTCCTTCCACATGCCGGGGATCCACCATCTGCCGACGATCTCCGGCTTGGCCGGCTCCTGCATGTCGACGATGACGAGGATATGGTCGGTGAAGCCGTCCATATGGGCGGAGACGTAGGCATAGCGCCCGCCCGCGTACCATAGCCGGTTCACCCCGATGCCGGGGATGTTGAGGAAGGCGATCTCGCGCGGGGCGGCGGGCCTGGAGATGTCGTAGATCTTCAGCCCGGCGGCGAAGTCGGCCTTCCCCGCCATGTTGCCGCCGAACGACTGCTGGTAATAGGAGACGCCCGGATTGTACTTGCCGATGGTCGGGATGTCGGCGCCGCAGGCCAGCAGCATCAGGTCGCCATTGGTCTGGAGATGGTGGGTGCGGGTATTGGCCGGGGCGGCCACGAACTGGATTGGCGACGGCTTGGCCGGGTCGGCCACGTCCATGACGGTGAAGCCGTTCGAGAACATGTGGCCCACATAGAGCGTCTTGCGGCTGACCATCACCTGCACGCCGTCGGGCCGGCCGCCCTGGTCGCTATAGGCCAGATGGGTGAGCCGACCGTTCATGGGCAAGGCGGACGCGGCGGCCGGCGTGGCGGCGGCCTGCGCCCACAGCGGGCGCGGCAAGGCCGGAGCGGCGAGCCCGGCGAGCGCGGCCAGGCAGGATCGACGTGACAACATGAGAACCCCCCAAAGGTTCAGCCGGCCGTTCCCACCGACGGTGGCCAGGATAGTGTGCGGACAGCCGAGCGGAAGCGGGACCGGACAGGCGGTCGCGGCGCGCGGCGTCGCGGGCTCTATCCCAGACGCGTTAAGGAACCGCATCGGCATGGTTGGCGGAGCGGGCGCGCCGCCCGCGGGCGGGGGAGAGTTACCAGCCGGCCTATAAGCCGGGTTCTGTACGGCGGGATTGCTCCCGCGTGGCGGCCATTCCTCTAGGACGCCGGTTACCCGGCGCCTCTGGCAGTCAACCCGGACGACGATCCGAAGACCGGATTGGACCGCTTGCGCGGGCCGTGCCGTCCCTATTCGACCTTGCTCCCGGTGGGGTTTACCGTGCCGCTTCCGTTGCCGGTCGCGCGGTGGGCTCTTACCCCACCGTTTCACCCTTACCCGTGCACGCACGGGCGGTCTGATTTCTGTGGCACTTTCCCTAGGGTCGCCCCCGCCGGACGTTATCCGGCACCGTGTCTCCGTGGAGCCCGGACTTTCCTCGATGCGAACATCGCGGCCGCCCGGCCGGCTGGTGGCCCTGCAATGGGGGTTCGCGAGCCGGGCGTCAAGCGTCCCGCCGCTTTTCCCCTGGCGCGGCTGGCCTCAGCCGTGCGCGCAGCCGCCAT
Organism: Azorhizobium doebereinerae UFLA1-100; assembly: GCF_000473085.1. Lineage (GTDB taxonomy): Bacteria > Pseudomonadota > Alphaproteobacteria > Rhizobiales > Xanthobacteraceae > Azorhizobium > Azorhizobium doebereinerae. The sequence continues at coordinate 125,098 of NZ_AXBA01000005.1, read as the reverse complement.
GGCCATGGCCATGGCCGTCGTGGTCATGGTCCGGCGCGTCCCCGTCCTGCGGGCGGGCGCCGATCAGGTTGCGCAGGGTGAGAATGGTGGAGCCGTCGGCCACGCCGTCCACCTGCGAGCGGCGGAAATGGCGCTGGAAGGCGGTGACCACGTCCTGCGTCGCCGCGTCATAGACGCCGGTCACCGCAAGGCCGTAGCCGTAGAGCGCCAGCATGGCCTGGAGGGCCGCGATGGGCTGGCCGCTGTCGCCCATCATCAGGAAGCGCCCGCCGCCCTTCGGTGCCTCGTGCACATGATGGCCGACGCCGGCATGGTGCAGGAACTCCCAGGGGAATTTCTCGCCCGGATCCTGCTTGCGCCCCGGCGCGACGTCGGAGTGGGCCAGCACGCGGTCGGCGCGGATGGCATGGCGGGCGATGAGGTCCTGGCACAAGGCCGCCACCGAGCGGAGCTGGCGCTCGGGAAAATCCGGATAGCCGAGCTCATGGCCGGGATTGACGATCTCGATGCCGATGGAGCGGGAATTGATGTCGTCCTTGCCTTCCCAGGAGGACACGCCCGCATGCCACGCCCGCCGCGCCTCCGGCACCATCTGGATGATGCTGCCGTCCTCCAGCACCACGTAGTGGCAGGAGACCTCGGCGGTGGGCGCGCGCAGGAGGTCGATGGCCGCTTCCGCGCTCTCCATGCCGGTATAGTGCAGCACCAGCATGTCGATGGCGGACTTGCGCTCCCCGTGGTTGGGGGAGGGGGCGAGAAGGCTGACGAGGTCGCTGTCTGGGGCGAAGGGCAAAGGCTCGGGACTCACCGTTTCTCCCGGTGTTCGAGAATGCGGGCGTAGGCCGCGTTTACCGCAACCACCCGGTCGTTGGCGAGCTTGATCGCCGCCGGCGGCACGCCCCGCGACAGAAGGCGGTCGGGATGGTGCTCGCGCACCAGCTGGCGCCAGCGGGCCTTGATCTGGGCATCCGTGGCGTCGTGGGGCAGGTCCAGCACCGCATAGGGGTCGCCGGGCCGGCGCACGTGGCGGGCCTCGATCCGGTCATAGGCCGGGCCATCGAAGCCGAGGAGGACGGCGACCTTCTGCATGAAGACCAGTTCGCCCGGATGCAGTGCGTGGTCCGCCTTGGCCACGTGAAACAGGGCGTCGAGAAGGTCTTCGCGGGTGTCCGGCTCGTCGGCGAACATCACGCCGATCTGTCGGGCGTAGGCTTCAAAACCGGCGGTGTCTTGGCTGGCTAGGTCAAACACGCGAGCCACTCCTGCAAGATCCTCGGGGGAAATATCGAAGACTTCACGGAACGCGGCGACTTCCACCGGCACGACTACGCCATCGGCCTTGGCCATCTTGGCGCAGAGTGCGATGAGGGCGATTGAGAAGGCAGCGGGACGCGGGGCGGGAGCAAGCAGGCGTTGGAGCGCATGTCCGGCAAGGCCGCCGAGCAATGCGCCGAGCGGGCCGCCCAGGGCAAACCCCACGCCGGCCCCGCCGATGATCCCCACCAGAGTCACGAACCCCCCACCCGGTCACTCATCAACAGTAGAGACGCAGAACGCTGCCGCAACAAATTGTTAACCATAACGCAACGCGAGGGGGCTGTTTGCAGGCGCGGTGCCGGCCGTGGCCGAAGCCCGCGTCCGGCATCCGCTTCCGCCGGACCGCGGGCGGTGCCGACGTCCTGCGGTGATTCACCCCCGTCGAACCGTCCCGCCGCCTGGGCGATGGAAAGGCCCGGTCCCTAAGTTAAGGACTGATTAGGGTTAATGCGCCGTTAAGCTTGCGCGTGGGTTCACCATTTTGCGCGGCGAAACCCCGCACCGGAGGGGTCCCCCGCGCCAAGCGCGCCGTCTTGCTGTCGTGGCGGGAAGTGGCGGGCCTGGAGGGGCGTCGCCCCCGCCTGAATCCATTGACGCCCATAATATCCCATGTTAACCCAAAATCACCCATCCGGAGATGCTGGCGCGTTTCGCCGTGTCCCGGCCGTGTGAGGCGGCGGTGTCCCGCAGGTGGGGGTTCCTTATTGCGCTGGGGGTTCCACGGGCGTCATGGACCGCTTCGTGTCCACCTACACGATGCGCCTGGACGCCAAGGGCCGGGTCTCCATTCCCGCGCCCTATCGCACCGTCCTCGGGAAGGACGGCACGGACCTTCTCCATTGCCACCCCAGCCTCGCCGAACCGGCGCTGGATGCGGGCGGCAATCGCCTGATGGCCGAGATCGAAGCCCTGATCGCCCGCTATCCGCCCTATTCGGAAGCGCGGGAGGAACTGGCGGCGGCGCTCTACGGCACGACGGAAATGCTGAGGATCGACCCGGAAGGCCGGGCGGTCCTGACGGACAGCCTGAAAGCCCACGCCGCGATTGCCGATCAGGTGACGTTCGTGGGCCTCGGGCACAAGTTCCGGATCTGGGAACCGGAGCGCTTTCGCGCCCATCTCGCAGAGGCCCGCGAGAAGGTGCGCAAGCTGCGGCGTGACCTGGGAGCCGGACAGGAGAACGAGGGGAGTACCACGGGATGAAGACGGGTCGCGGGGTCGGGCCCACCGACGCCGCAGGCGGACCGGCCCGTCATCTTCCGGTGATGCTTGCCGAAGTTCTCGCGCACCTCGCGCCGAAGGATGCCGGCCGCTATGTGGACGGCACCTTCGGCGCGGGAGGTTACACCCGCGCCATCCTCGCCGCCGCCGACTGCCGCGTGCTGGCCATCGACCGTGACCCCACCGCCATCGCCGGCGGCGCCGGCCTGGTGCTGGATGCGGGCGGGCGGCTCACTTTGGTGCAGGACCGCTTCTCCGAGCTCGGCACCGTGGCGCAGCAGATGGACTTTGCCCCGCTCGACGGCGTGGTGCTGGACATCGGCGTCTCCTCCATGCAGCTCGACGAGGCCGAGCGTGGCTTTTCCTTCCGCCGCGACGGGCCGCTCGACATGCGCATGGCCAATGACGGCCCTTCCGCCGCCGACCTCGTGGCCGACCTCGACGAGGTGGAACTCGCCCATGTGATCTGGACCCTGGGCGAGGAGCGATTCTCGCGCCAGATCGCCAAGGCCATCGTCGCCGCGCGGGCGGAATCGCCCATCACCCGCACCCTTCAGCTGGCCGACATCGTCTCGAAGGTGGTCTGGGCCAAGCCCGGCGAAATGCATCCCGCCACCCGCACCTTCCAGGCCCTGCGCATCGCCGTAAACGAGGAATTGCAGGAGCTTGTGGGCGCCCTGGCGGCGGCCGAGCGGGTGCTGAAGCCGGGTGGCCGGCTGGTGGTGGTGACGTTTCATTCGCTCGAAGACCGGATCGTTAAGAATTTTCTGTCACATCGGAGCAAGGCACCGTCCGCCTCGCGTCATATGCCGCAAGCGGAGGGGCCGGCCCCCTCCTTCCGGCTCGTGGCCAAGGGGATGGTGGAGGCCGGCTCCGAGGAAGTGGCAGGCAATCCGCGTGCAAGGTCCGCGAAGCTTCGCGCGGCCGAGCGCACGGAAGCCCCGGCGCATCCGGACGGTGACTTGGCGGGACTGCTTCCCGCCGACCTGTCGCAACGCCGAGGGCGGAGACGAAACTGAATGTTCCGCATCGCCAACCTGTTGATGGTTCTGGCGCTGCTCGTGACCGCCGCAGTGGTCTATCAGGTGAAGTACGCTTCCACGGCGGAGGCGGAACGCCTCGCCCACCTGCGCGCCGCGATCCGCACCGAACGCGACCAGATCGCCGTCCTGCGCGCGGAATGGGCCCGGCGCACCGCGCCGCTCTATGTGCAGGGGCTGGTGCAGCGCCATCTCGACCTGCAGCCGCTCTCCCCGGACAACATCTCCACCCTCGACGACCTGCCGGAGAAGCCGGCGGCCGGCGGTGACGGCATCGGCGGGATGATCGAGGCGCTGGTGGATGCGCCGCTCACCACCTCGTCGACCAGCGCCAAGTCGGTGCCGTCCGAGCGCGCGAATTCCGGCAGTTCGGCCCCGCCGGCATCCTCTTCGCTCCGCTCGCCGACCAGCCCGGCGAAGCCGAAGCCCGCAGCTCCCAGCGCCGCCACGCCCCGCGCCTCCGCGCCGATGGCGCAGGCCGCCCCGCGCGAGGCGCCCCAGCCCCAGGCCGCCCCGGCGCCCCAGGCTCCCACCAATCCCTTCGCCGCTCTGGGTGCGCTCCTGCCGCCCGGGCTGCTCGGCGGCACGCATTAACGAGGCCCATGCCATGACCCCCTCGTTTTCCATTCCCGCACCGCTGGCCAAGGCCGGCCGCCTCCTCGGCCGGGCCGGCGCCGCCACCGGGCGCGTCCTCGGCCGCATGGGCGGCGTCGCCGGCCTGTTCCTGTTGGACCTGCTGTGGCGCATGGTGCGGGCGGTGGGGATGGCGTTCTACGGCATCCTGCGGTGGATCGTGCTGCGCATCTACCGGCTGTGCCGCTGGTTCGTGATGCGGGCGATCGGCCTCGTCCTGTTCTCCTACCACGCCTCCATCTTCATCGTCCGAGGCCTGTTCGGGCTCGACCGGGTGGACCAGGAGACGGTGGCGCGGGCGCGGCTCAAGCTGATCATCCTGGCCTTCTCGCTGGTGTTCGTGGCCATCGCCGGCCGCCTCACCATCCTGGCGCTGACCTCCGATCCCAATGGCACGCGCGGCGGCGGCTCGGAGGCGGTGGCCTCGGCCCGCCCGGACATCGTGGACCGCAACGGCGACGTCATCGCCATCGACGTGCGCTCGCCCTCGCTGTTCGCCGAGCCCAAGCGCCTGATCGATCCCGACGAGACGCTGGAAGGCCTGCTCAAGGTGCTGCCGGACCTGGACGTCGCCGAGGTGCGCGCCCGGCTGAACTCCGGCAAGGGCTTCGCCTGGCTGAAACGTGAGATCACGCCGGCCCAGCAGCGGGCCATCTACCGGCTCGGCTTTCCCGGCATCGGCTTCGTGCGCGAGAACCGCCGCATCTATCCCGACGGTCCCACCTTCTCCCACGTGCTCGGCAACGTGAACGTGGACAACCAGGGCATTGCCGGGCTGGAGAAATATGTCGACAACCGGGGCCTCGCCGAACTGCACCTCGCCGGCCTTGCCACCGACCGCCAGCAGGAGCCGGTGGCGCTGGCGATGGATTCGCGCGTCCAGCACGCGCTGCGGGACGAACTCCTGAAGGCGCGGGACAAGTTCAAGGCCAAGGCGGCCATGGGGCTGGTGACCAACGTGCGCACCGGCGAGGTCGTGTCCATGGTCTCGCTGCCCGACTTCGACCCCAACCAGTCCGGCGACCCGCGCGACAACGCCCACCTCAACCGCCTGACCACCGGCGTGTTCGAGATGGGCTCGACCTTCAAGTCGCTGTCCTTCGCCATGGCGCTGGATTCCGGGAAGGTCACCCTCGGCAGTTCGTTCGACGCCCGTGGCGCCCTGTCCTTCGGCCGCTTCGCCATTCACGACTTCCATGCGGAAGGCCGGGTGCTGTCGGTGCCGGAGATCTACATCTATTCGTCCAACGTCGGCACCGCGAAGATGGTGCTGAGTCTCGGCGTGGAGGCGCACAAGGCGTTCCTGCGCAAGATGGGCCAGCTCGACCGGCTGCGGACCGAGCTGCCCGAGAGCGCCGAGCCCATCGTTCCGCGTCGCTGGGGCGAGGTGAACTCAGCCACGATCGCCTTCGGCCACGGCATCGCCGTCGCGCCGCTGCAGGCGGTGATGGCGGTCAATTCCATGGTGAATGGCGGCTATCTGATCCCGCCGACCTTCATGAAGCGCAGCGAGGAAGAGGCCATGCAGGTGGCCACCCGTGTGCTGAAGCCGGAAACCTCCGACAAGATGCGCTACCTCCTGCGCCTCAACGTGGAGAAGGGCTCCGGCAAGAGCGCGAACGTTCCGGGCTACAATGTCGGCGCCAAGACCGGCACGGCCGAGAAAGTGGTCAACGGCCGCTATGCGCACAACAAGCTGCTGACTTCCTTCACGGCGGTGTTCCCTATGGAGAAGCCGCAATATCTGCTGCTGGTTATGCTGGACGAGCCCCAGCCCACGCCCGAGACCCACGGCTATGCCACGTCGGGCTGGAATGCGGCGCCGACCGCCGGAAAGATCGTGGAGCGCATCGCGCCGATGCTGAACGTCGCGCCGCGCCAGACGCCGCTCAATTCGGATCAGATGTTGCGTGACATCGGGCAGAAGGTGGCGGACCGGCGCTGATCCGGCCCCAGCGGGCCGGGCCCGTCCGGGGGACGGTCAGCCATCAAAGAAGGTCACAGAAGGGCACCATGGCGGATCTCGTCGCACTGATCGCCGGTCACGCCCGCCTGGAGCGGGGCGAAGGGCATGCGAGCGCCATCAGCGGCATCACCAGCGACAGCCGCAAGGTCCTGCCGGGCACGCTGTTCGTGGCGGTGCCCGGGGTGAAGGCCGATGGCGCCCGCTTCGTGCCCGACGCACTGGCGCGGGGCGCCGCCGCCGTGCTGATGGAGCCCACAGGCGCGCCGCCGGACATGGCGGTGCCGCTGGTCTTCTCGCTCGACGTGCGCCGCTCGCTGGCGCTGGCCGCCGCCCGCTTCCATGCCCGCCAGCCCGAGACCGTCGTCGCCGTCACCGGCACCGCCGGCAAGACCTCGGTCGCCGAGTTCCTGCGCCAGATCTGGACCCATCTCGGCTTCCAGGCAGCCTATATGGGCACGCTCGGCCTGATCGCGCCGGGGCAGTCCACCTATGGCGGCCTCACCTCTCCTGATCCGGCGGACCTGCATGCGGCGCTCGACCGGCTGGCCGGCGCCGGCGTGACCCACATGGCGCTGGAAGCTTCCTCGCACGGCCTCGACCAGCGCCGGCTCGACGGCGTCCGGCTCTCCGCCGGCGGCTTCACCAATCTCGGGCGGGACCATCTGGACTACCACCCGACGGTGGAAGCCTACTACCACGCCAAGCTGCGGCTGTTCACCGAGCTGCTGCCGGATACGGCGCCCGCCGTGGCCGCGCTCGACGCGCCCTATGGCGCGACCACGCTGGCCTACGCCCGCACCCGCGGCCTGCCGACCTTCGCCATCGGCCCCGGCGGCGACCTGAAGGTGACGGACGTGATCGCCCAGGGCACCGGCCAGCGCATCCGCTTCGCCGACCGGCCGGACGTGGTGGTGCCGCTGGTCGGACGGTTCCAGGCTGACAATGCGCTGCTGGCGGCGTGCCTGGTCGCCGCGGGCGGGGTGCCGCTCGATGACGCGCTCGCCGCGCTCGCCGGCCTCTCGGGCGTGCCGGGGCGGCTGGAGCGGATCGGCGACGACCCGGCCCGGCCGGTGTTCGTGGACTATGCCCACAAGCCGGAGGCGCTGGAGACCGTGCTCGACACCCTGCGCGCCGCCACCCCCGGCCGGCTGATCGCGCTGTTCGGCTGCGGCGGCGACCGGGATCGGGGCAAGCGCCCGCTGATGGGCGCCATCGCCGCCCGCAAGGCCGATGTGGTGATCGTGACCGACGACAATCCGCGCAGCGAGGACCCGGCCGCCATCCGGGCGGAGATCCTCGCCGCCGCCCCCGGCGCGCTGGAAATCGGCGCCCGCGAGGAGGCCATCCGGGCCGGCGTGCGCATGCTTGCCCCTGGGGATGTTCTCCTTGTTGCTGGCAAAGGTCACGAAACGGGCCAAATCATAGGCGACCGGACATATCCGTTCTCGGACACCGCGGCCGTTCTCGCCGCCTTGAGGGAGGTGGGAGCATGACGACGCGCGCATTGTTCACCCCGGCCGAAGCCCTCGCGGCGACGGGCGGGACCGCCCGCGGCCTCATCAACACGGCCTCCGGCATCTCCATCGACACCCGGACGCTGGCGCCCGGCGACGCCTTTTTCGCCATCACCGGCGAGAACAGCGACGGCCACGCTTATGTGGAGCGGGCGTTCGCGGCCGGCGCCGCCTTCGCCGTGGTGGCGGCGGACCGCGCCGACGGGCTGCCGCACGGCCCCATGCTGGTGGTGCCGGACGTGCTGGCGGCGTTGACCGACTTCGCCAAGGCCGCCCGGGCGCGCTCGCACGCGGGCATCGTCGCGGTCACCGGCTCGGTCGGCAAGACCACCACCAAGGAAGCGCTGCGCCTCGCCCTCCAGGCGGACGGCGCGACCCATGCCTCTGCCGCGTCCTACAACAATCACTGGGGCGTGCCGCTGTCGCTCGCCCGGCTGCCGCGCGAGGCGCGCTACGGCGTGTTCGAGATCGGCATGAACCATCCCGGCGAGATCACCCCGCTGGTGCGCCTGGTGTGCCCGCAGGTGGCGATCATCACCACCGTGGAAGCCGTCCACATGGAGGCGTTCTCCGGCATCGAGGCGATCGCCGACGCCAAGGCGGAGATCTTCGACGGCCTGGAAGCCGGCGGCGCCGCCGTGCTGAACCGGGACAATCCTTTGTTCGAGCGCCTCGCGGCGAGTGCCCGCGCCAAGGGCGTGGCGCGCATCGTCTCGTTCGGCGCCGATCCGCAAAGCGACGTGCGGCTGGTGGACGTGGCGCTGCATCCGCGCTGCTCCATCGCGGTGGCCCAGGTTCTGGGCACGCCGGTGACCTTCAAGATCGGCATGCCCGGCCGCCACATCGTGCAGAACGCCCTGGCGGTGCTGGCGGCGGCGAGCCTGATCGGCGCCGACCTCGCGCTGGCGGCGGTCTCGCTCGCCCATCTGCGCCCGCCGCCGGGGCGCGGCGTGCCGCTGGACCTCGCCGTCCTCGGCGGCAGCGCCACGCTGCTGGACGAGAGCTACAACGCCAATCCCGCCTCCATGCGCGCGGCCATCGACGTGCTGAGCCGCACGCCGGTGGGGCCGCGCGGCCGGCGCATCGCCGTGCTGGGCGACATGCTGGAACTGGGGCCCGAGGGCGCGCTGCACCATCGCGAACTGGCCGGCGCGCTGGACGCCGCCAGGATCGATACCGTGTTCTGCGCCGGGCCGCTGATGCACGCGCTGTGGGAGGCGCTGCCCTCCTCGCGCCGGGGCGGCTACGCGCTCCACGCCTCGCATCTCGAACCGCTTATTTCCGCCGCGATCCGCGCCGGCGACACGTTGATGGTGAAGGGCTCGAACGGCAGCCGCATGGGCCCGCTGGTCAAAGCCCTCTGCGACCGCTTCCGGGTGTCCGGCGACGCGCTGCTCGAAGGATAGATCAATGCTCCAGTGGCTCGCGCAGCTGCACGACACCTTTCCCGCCTTCAATGTCTTCCGCTACATCACCTTCCGCACCGGGGGCGCCATCGTCACCGCGGTGCTGTTCGTGTTCCTGTTCGGGCCGGCGATCATCTCCACCCTGCGGCTGAAGCAGGGCAAGGGCCAGCCGATCCGCGCCGACGGCCCGCAGTCGCACCTTTTGACCAAGAAGGGCACGCCCACCATGGGCGGGCTGATGATCTTCTCCGGCCTCATCGTGGCGACGCTGCTGTGGGCCAATCTCTCGAACGCCTATGTGTGGGTGGTGCTGTTCGTCACCACCGGCTTCGGCCTGATCGGCTTCTATGACGACTATCTGAAGGTGACGCGCCAGAGCCATGCCGGCTTCTCCGGCAGGGCGCGGCTGGCCATCGAGGCGCTGGTCGCCGGCATCGCCGTGGTGGCGATGATCCAGGTGGGCCGCAGCGGCCTGTCGAGCTCGGTCTCCTTCCCCTTCTTCAAGGATCTGCTGCTCAATCTCGGCTGGTTCTTCGTGATCTTCGGCGCCTTCGTCATCGTCGCGGCGGGCAATGCGGTGAACCTCACCGATGGCCTCGACGGCCTCGCCATCGTGCCGGTGATGATCGCCGCCGGCTCCTTTGGCGTGATCTCCTATCTCTCCGGCAACGTGGTCTTCGCCGACTATCTGCAGATTCACTACGTGGCGGGCGTTGGCGAGTTGGCGGTGATCTGCGGCGCCATCATCGGCGCTGGGCTCGGCTTCCTGTGGTTCAACGCGCCGCCGGCGCAGATCTTCATGGGCGACACCGGCTCGCTGGCGCTGGGCGGCCTGCTCGGCACCATCGCGGTGGCCACCAAGCACGAGATCGTGCTGGCGGTGATCGGCGGCCTGTTCGTGCTGGAGGCGGTATCGGTGATCGTGCAGGTGCTGTCGTTCCGGCTCACCGGCAAGCGGGTGTTCAAGATGGCGCCCATCCATCACCATTTCGAGCAGCTCGGCTGGACCGAGAGCCAGGTGGTGATCCGCTTCTGGATCGTCGCCGTGATGCTGGCCCTGCTCGGCCTCGCCACGCTGAAGCTGCGCTGAGCGGCCCGCCGGGCTGGCCGCGCTACCGGCGCGGCCCCTGGTCGATGGTGAAGATGCCGTCGGTCTCCGGCTCGGCCACATAGCGGTTGTCGGGCGTGAAGAAGCGGATGCGGGTCTTGCGCTCGCCGTCCGCCAGGCGGATTTCCCAGCCTTCCATGAGGCGCCAGGCGGTGATGTCCCCCATCACCGGAAACACCTTCGGGCACTTCGGGTCCACGTCGATCTGCATGCCGCCGATGGTGGGCTCGCGCTTGAGCACGACCCGGCATTGCTTTCTGCCGCGCTGATCCTTGATGATCCAGACGCCGAGCAGGTCCTTGACCTCCTGCGGGTCGAGTTCGTCGAGGTTCAGCACCTTCGGCTCCTCCGCCCGGGCGATCCCGGCCAGCAGCGGCAGGAGGGTGGCGGCGATGCGAACCGCGCGAAGCATGGATGTCCCTCCGCCCTCTGACCTGGCGGGGAATTCTAGCGCACGATGCACGCCGTTGGCACCGCGTGGGAGAAGGGGCGTCCTCCCATGGATCGCGCACAAATCTTAGGCATCATCGTATACGCCAAGCTTGCGGCGTGGGCGTCTCCAGCGCTCGTATCGGTGCGGGCCATGCCTTCAATTGCAACGCTTCACCCGTCACAGCCGGCCGTCAGCAGCACAATTGTATCCAATTTATAATAATTAATGGATGCAATATGGCGTCGATTTCGGCGTATCCTGCATCAAGCTGCGGCGCAAGCTGGCTGCGGGCGGGCTTTGGCGGATGCGCGTGCCGCCGGGGCGCCGGCTATCTCCGGCCGTCCATGGCTTGGCACGGCGCTTGCCAAGCAGGAGCGGACTTTCCGGAGGGGACACCATGGGCATCTTCGCTTCCGCTCTTCGTCTTCCGCGCCTGGCCGCCGCCATCGGCCTTGCCGTCACCCTTGCCGCGCCCGCCCGCGCGCAGGACACCATCAAGGTCGGCCTCGTCGCCGCGCTGTCGGGCCAGTCGGCGAAATCCGGCGAGGCGATCACGCGCGGCCTCCAGGTGGCCATCGACGAGATCAACGCCAAGGGCGGCGTGCTCGGCAGGACCTTCGAGCTGGTGCGCCGCGACGACGAGAGCAACCCGGCCAAGGGCCTGCTGGCCGCCCGCGAGCTGGTGCAGAAGGAGAAGGTGGTGGCCTTCTTCGGCGGCATCGACACGCCGGTGTCGCTGGCCGTCGTGCCCTTCGCCAACTCCTCCAAGGTGCCCTTCATCGCCGTCTGGGCGGCGGGCACCGGCATCACCCGCAACGGGGCGGAGGAGAATTATGTCTTCCGGGTCTCCGCCGTGGATGAGCTGGTGGACGAGGCGATGATCGATTTCGCAGTGAAGATCCACGGCACCAAGAAGCCGGGCCTCATGCTCATCAACAACCCCTGGGGCGAATCCAACGAGGCCGGCCTGAAAAAGGCAGCCGGCGCCAAGGGCTTGCCGGTCGCCGGGGCGGAGAAGTTCGACAATGCGGACGTCGACATGGTGCCCCAGCTCACCCGCCTGAAGGAGGCGGGGGCCGATACGCTCTTCCTCGTCGCCAACGTCCAGCCCGCCGCGCAGGTGGTCAAGTCGCTGGACCGCATGGGTTGGAACGTGCCGGTGGTCTCGCACTGGGGCCCCGCCGGCGGGCGTTTCATCGAGCTGGGCGGGCCGAGCGCGGAGAAGGTGGACATGGTCCAGACCTATTCCTTCTCCGGCAAACTATCGCCCAAGGGTGAGCAGGTGCTCGCGGCGCTGAAGGCGAAGTATCCTGAAATCAAGACCTTGGCGGACGTCACCCCGGCGGTGGGCATCGCCAATGCCTATGACGCCATGAATTTGCTGGCGCTCGCCATCGCCAAGGCCGGCACCACCGACGGGCCGGCGCTGCGCAAGGCCTTCTATGAGATCGGCCCCTATGTCGGGCTCATCAAGACCTATGAGACGCCGTTCTCGGTCGGCAATAACGACGCGCTGGGCAAGGGCGACTACATCTTCACCCACTTCAAGGGCGCCGAGATCGTGCCCGTCGGCCAATAGGCCGGCGGATACGGTTCGGTATTGAGGTAAGTCATGCTGATCCTCTCTGCCATCGTCTCGGGGCTCAGCCTGGGCAGCATGTACGGGCTTATCGCTCTTGGATTTCACACTACGTACACCGTGTCATACGCCGTCAATTTCGCCCAGGGCTCGTGCGTCATGCTGGGGGCGGTGCTCGGCTACACTTTCTGGGTGACGCTGGGCCTGCCCCTGCCGCTGGCGATCGCCGCGACACTCGCCGCCTGCGCCCTCGCCGGGCTGGTGGTGGAGCGGGCGCTGGTGCGCCCCTTCACCGCGCGCGGCTCCAGCGCCTGGCTGATGGCCACCGTCGCCGGCGGCATCGTGCTGGACAACGCCGTGATGTTCACCTTCGGCAAGGAGCCGCGCGCCTTCCCCTCGCTGCTCGCCCGCACGCCGGTGGACCTGTTCGGCGCCGGCGTCTATCCGCTCCAGCTGGTCATCCCGGTGGTCGGGGTGGCGATCGCCCTGGGGCTGCACGTCCTGCTGCGCCACACGGCGCGCGGCAAGGCGCTGCTGGCGGTGGTGCAGAACCCCACCGCCGCCAGCCTGATGGGCATCGACGTCAAGCGGGTGGTGGCGCTCGCCTTCGCCGCCTCCGCCGTGCTGGCGGGCATCGCCGGCCTGCTGATCGCGCCCTTGCTCGCGGTCTCCTCCGACATGGGACTGATGTTCGGCATCAAGGCGTTCGCCGTCGCCATCCTGGGCGGCATGGGCTCGGCCTCGGGCATCATGCTGGCGGGCTTCGCCTATGGCCTGGTGGAGGCGCTGGTCACCAGCATGCTGGGCTCCTCCTACACCCAGATCCTGGTGTTCCTGGCGGTCATCGCCGCCCTGGCCCTGGCGCCGGACGGCCTGTTCGGCCGCGCCGCCGTGAAGAAGGTCTGAGCGCGTGCGCGCCCTCCTGCCCGCGCTCGCCATCCTGGTCCTGGCCGGGGCCGCCACCGGGCTGGCGCTCGCGGGGGAGAGCTACACCGCCTTCGTCATCGCATTGGTGGCGCTCACCGCGCTGGTGGGCATCGGCCTCAACATCCTGCTCGGGCTCACGGGCCAAGTCTCGCTCGGCCATGTGGGCTTCTACGCTATCGGCGCCTATGTGAGCGGCATCCTGCTGCTGAAGGGCGCCGGCTTCCCGCTGGCCCTGGCGGCGGCGGCGGTGGCGGCCGGGGCGGTCGGCTTCCTCCTGGCGCTGCCGGCGCTGCGGGTGAGGGGGCCGTACCTCGCCATGGTGACGATCGCCTTCGCCTTCATCGTCGAGCATGGCCTGATCGAGTGGCGGGCGGTGACCGGCGGCGCCAACGGGCTGATGGGCATCCTGCCGCCGCCGGTGATGGGGCTGATGCTCGCCGAGCGGGAGATGGCGGTGCTCTGCGTCGCCCTCGCCACGCTGGCGCTGCTCGGGTTCTTGGCGCTGGCGGAAAGCCGGCTCGGCCGCGCCATGCTGGCGGTGCGCGACAGCGAGGTGGCGGCCCAGTCCGTCGGCCTCAACCCGGTGGTGCTGAAGACGCTGGCCTTCGTGCTCTCCGCCGCCCTCGCCGGGCTGGCGGGCGCGGTGTTCGCGCCGCTGATGATGTTCATCTCCCCCGGCTCCTTCCCCTTCTCGCAATCCATCCTGTTCCTGTTCGCCGTGGTGGTGGGCGGGGCCGGAACGGTGTTCGGCCCGGTGGTGGGGGCGCTGGTGGTGGTGGGCCTGCCGGAGTTGCTGGCGGATTTCGCCGAATATCGCCTGCTCCTGTTCGGCGGCCTGCTGCTGGCGGTGCTGTGGCTCGCCCCGCGCGGCATCGTCGGCGAAGTGGCGCGGCGTCTCGTGCGCCGCCGCCCGCGCCCGGTCCGCGCGGACGCCGGCGCCGCCATGCTCGCCCCGCAGGGCGCGCCGCTGCCCTTGGAGGTGCGCGACCTCGCCATCGCCTTCGGCGGCATCAAGGCGAGCAATGGCGTGAGCTTCACCGCCCGGCCCGGCGCCGTCACCAGCCTCATCGGCCCGAACGGCGCCGGCAAGACCACCGTGCTGAACATGATCGGCGGCTTCTACCGGCCGGACGCGGGCGCGGTGCGCCTCGACCGGGACCTCGCCGGCGCGCCCGCCTACAAGGTGGCGCGGGCCGGCATCGCCCGCACCTACCAGACCACGCAATTGTTCGGCTCGCTCAGCGTCATCGACAATGTGCGCATCGCGCTGAAGGGCGATCCCGCGCAGGCCGAGGCGCTGCTGGCCTTCGTCGGCTATGGGGGCGACCTGGACGCGCCCGCCGACGACCTCGCCCATGTGGACCGCCGGCTCGTCGAGATCGCCCGCGCGCTCGCCATGCGTCCCCGCGTGCTGCTGCTGGACGAGCCCGCCGCCGGCCTGATGCGCGCCGACAAGGACCGGCTGGCCCTCCTGCTGCGCCGGATCGCCGACGCCGGCCTCGCCGTGCTGCTGGTGGAGCACGATATGGCGCTGGTCATGGGCATTTCCGACCATGTGGTGGTGCTCGACGCCGGGCGGGTGATCGCGGCCGGCGCTCCGGCCGAGGTGCGGGCGGACCCGGCGGTCATCGCCGCCTATCTCGGCGGCGACACCGGGCGCGGCCGGCCGCGCGCGGCGGCCTGGGACGGCAGCCGCGACGCGGTGCTCACCACCGTGGGCCTCACCGCCGGCTATGGCGCGGCGCCGGTGCTGAACGGCGTCGGGCTCGACGTACGGCCGGGCGAGGCGGTGGCGCTGCTGGGCGCCAACGGCGCCGGCAAGTCCACCGCCATGCGCGCCCTGTCCGGCCTGCTGCGGCCGGTGGCGGGCGAAGTGGTGCTGGCGGACGCGCCCATCGGCGCGCTGCCGGCGCACGTGATCGCCCGCATGGGCCTCGCCCTCGTGCCCGAGGGCCGGCAGGTGTTTCCGGAACTCTCCGTGCGCGACAACCTGATGCTCGGCGCCCATTCGCGCGGCAAGGCTGCCCGCGGCAAGGCGGGCGCGGCCGAGGTGGCGGCGGACTTCGAGGCGCTGCTCACGCGCTTTCCGCGCCTGCGCGAGCGCCTGTCGCAGCGCGCCGGCCTGCTCTCGGGGGGCGAGCAGCAGATGCTCGCGGTGGCCCGCGGGCTGATGGCCCGGCCGAAGATCCTGCTGCTGGACGAGCCCTCCCTCGGGCTCGCTCCCGCCATCATCGGCGAACTGTTCGACATCCTCGCCGAGCTCCGGGACGAGGGCGTGACGCTGCTGCTGGTGGACCAGATGGCGGCGCTGGCGCTCACCGTCGCCGACCGCGCCTATGTGCTGGAGCAGGGCCGCGTCGTGAAGGCCGGCGCCGCTGCCGATCTGGCCGGCGATGCGGAGCTGGAAGCCGCCTATCTCGGGGCCAAGGCCGGCGGGGCCTGACCGCCCACCGCGCCCCCATCGCCGCATGAACGCCCAAAGGAACGCCACATGAGCCTCGACCATATCTTCCGCAATGCCCGCATCGCCGGGCGCGAGGACGAGACGGTGGACATCGGCATGAGCGCCGGCCGCTTCGCCGCCATCGGCATGGGGCTCGATGCCGGCGCGCCGTTCGAGGATCTGGGCGGGCGCCTCGTCATGCCCGGCTTCATCGAGACCCATATCCATCTCGACAAATCCTGCCTGCTGGGCCGCTGCGTCTGCGAGAAGGGCACGCTGGACGAGGCCATCGGCGCGGTCGCCGCCGCCAAGACGGGCTTCACGCAAGAGGACGTCTACGCCCGTGCCGAGCGCACGCTCAGGAAGGCCATCCTCCAGGGCACGCAGCGCATGCGCACCCATGTGGAGGTGGACCCGCGCATCGGGCTGACCTCCATCCACGCCTTGCAAAAGCTCAAGCAGGACTATGCCTGGGCCATCGATCTGACGCTCTGCGTGTTCCCGCAGGAGGGCCTGCTGGACGACCCAGGCTGCGACGACGTGATGGTGGCGGCGCTGGAGGCGGGGGCGGACGTGGTGGGCGGCGCGCCTTACATGGACGCCGACAGCCATGGCCAGATCGCCCGCGTCTTCGAGCTGGCGCAGCGCTTCGGCGTGGATGTGGACTTCCACCTCGACTTCGGGCTCGATCCCTCCCACCTCGACCTGCTGGAGGTGTGCCGCCTGGCGGAGAAGACCGGCTGGAGCGGGCGGGTGGCCATCGGCCATGTGACCAAGCTGTCCGCCGTGCCGCGCCCGCAATTGATCGAGCTGGCCAGGCGCCTCGCCGGCGCCGGGGTAGCCGTCACCGCGCTGCCGGCCACCGACCTGTTCCTGATCGGCCGCGAGCATGACCACAACGTGCCGCGCGGCGTGGCGCTGGCCCATGTGCTGCTGGAGCACAGCGTCACCTGCTCGCTGTCCACCAACAACGTGCTGAACCCGTTCACCCCGTTCGGCGACTGCTCGCTGGTACGGATCTCCAACCTCTATGCCAACGTCGCCCAGGTGGGCACGCCCGCCGGCATGGCGGCGTGCTTCGACATGGTGTCCGCCACCTCCGCGCGGTTGCTGAATCTCAAGGATTACGGCATTCGGGAGGGGGCGCCGGCGAACATGGTGGTGCTCGACTGCGCCACCCGGGCCGAGGCGGTGTCGGAACTGGCGCCGCCGCTGTTCGGCCTCAAGGCGGGCCGGCGCACCTTCACCCGCCCCGCCGTCAGCCTGCACCTTCCCGCTTTGGAGCCCGCTGCCGCATGACCCTGCACGATCCGCTCAACGCCTTCGTCGCCCATGGGGCGGTGGACATCCAGCGCCGCACCGACGGCCCGCTGGCCGGCCGCACCTTCGCGCTGAAGGACTTCTTCGACCTCGCCGGCGTGCCCACCGGGGCGGGCAGCCCGCACTGGCTGGCCAGCCACCCGGTGCCGACCGCCAGCACGCCCTGCGTGGACCTGCTGCTGGACGCCGGCGCCCATCTGGTGGGCAAGACCCATACGGACGAACTGGCCTGGAGCCTCAACGGCGAGAACGCCCATTACGGCACGCCGACCAATCCGGCCGCGCCGGGGCGCATTCCCGGCGGCTCGTCCTCCGGCTCGGCGGCGGCGGTGGCCGGCAAGCTGGTGGATTTCGCCATCGGCTCGGACACCGGCGGCTCGGTGCGCCTGCCGGCCAGCTATTGCGGCATCATCGGCATCCGCACGACGCACGGGCGCGTCTCCCTCGCCGGCGCGGTGCCGCTGGCGCCGAGCTACGACACTTTGGGCTGGTTCGCCCGCGACGCGGAGCTGTTCGCGCAGGTCGGCGCGGTGCTGCTCGGCCCGGCCCCCACGGCGCCGCTGCCGAACCGCCTGATGGTCGCCGACGACCTGTTCGCCGCCGCCGGCCCGGCGGTGGGCGCGGCGTTGAAGGACGGCCTGTCCCGGGTGATGGCGCTCTATGCCCCGGCGGCTTCCGTGACCGTGGCGCCGGGCGGCCTCGGGCCGTGGCGCAACGCCTTCCGGCTCATCCAGTCCGCCGAGGCCTGGGCGGCGCACGGGCCATGGGTGGAACAGGTGAAGCCGGCGTTCGGCCCCGGCGTGCGTGAGCGCTTCGCCGCCGCCGCCAGGCTCGACCCTGAGGAGGTGAAGGGCGCGCTCGCCCTGCGCGCCGACATCCGCGCCCGCATGGACGACATCCTGGGCGACGATGGCCTGCTGCTGCTGCCCACCGGGCCGGGCATCGCGCCTTTGCTGGCGACGCCGGAGCCGGAGCTGGACGCCTTCCGCGCCCGTGCGCTGGAGCTGCTCTGCCCGGCGGGGCATGCGGGCCTGCCGCAGATCTCGCTGCCGCTCGGCACGTTGGACGGCTGCCCCGTGGGCCTCTCAATCATCGCCCCGCGTGGGCGCGACGAGGCGCTGCTGGACCTCGCCCGCAAGGTGATGGCGGCCTGAGCCGCCTCCTCTCTTGCTGAGCGATCTATCGATAAGCCCCCCGCGACCTGCGGATGCGGGGGGCGACGGCGCTCACGCCCCGCCCTCGGGAAAGGTGGCGCGCCAGTGCCGGGCGATGGCCGCGCGCGGCGCCACCCAGGCGACGCCGGAGCCCTGCACATGGGCGAGGATGCGCTCCAGCGCGCCGATGCGGCCGGGGCGGCCGATCATGCGCAGGTGGAGGCCGATGGAGAGCATCTTCGGCGCCCGCTCGCCCTCCCGCGCCAGCCAGTCGAAGGCGTCGATCACATAATCGGCGAAGTCCGCGCCGCGGAAGCGCTGGGTGTGCTGGAAGTGCATGTCGTTGGTGTCGAACGCATAGGGCAGCACCAGATGGCGGCGGCCGGCGACCTCCACCTCATAGGGCAGGTCGTCATTGTAGGCGTCGCTGTCATAGAGGAAGCCGCCGTCCTCCACGAGCAGGCGCCGGGTGTTGGCGGTGGAGGCGGAGCGGGTGTGCCAGCCCACCGGCCGCTGCCCCGTGGCCCGCGCGATGGCCGCGACGGTGCGGGCGATGCGGGCGCGCTCGGTGGCCTCGTCCATGCCCGCGTGGCTCTCCCAGCGCCAGCCGTGGGCGGCGACCTCATGGCCGCGCCGGACGGCGTCTTGCGCCAGCTCGGGCGAGCGTTCCACGGCGCGGCCGCAGGCGCTCACCGTCACCTTGGCGCCGTGGGCGTCGAACAGGTCCATCACCCGCCACCACGCCGCCCGCGTGCCGTATTCGAAATGGCTCTCGATGCAGGGGTCCGGGCCATCGAGACGATGGTCCACCTCATAGATGCCCTCGTTGACGCCATCGCCTTCCGAGACGGTGAACTCGGCCCCCTCCTCGAAATTGACCACGAAGGAGACGGCGACGCGCGCCTTGCCCGGCCATTGCGGGTCGGGCGGGCTGCCGGCATAGCCCTTCAGGTCGCGGTCGCGCGGCGGCAGGGCGGGCTTCAGGGCGAGCGGGCTCATTGGCCGGTCCCCGCCATGCGGTGCAGGCCGACGAGGCGGTCGCTGGCGACCAGCAGGATCACGGTCGCGCCGAGGATCAGCGTGGACAGGGCCGCGAGCGTGGGGTCGGGGGCTTCTTCGATATATTGCAGCATCTTGATGGGCAGCGTCTTGGTTCGCACGTCGGTCAGGAAGATCGAGACGGGATAGTTGTCGAAGGAGGCGAGGAAGGCGAACAGCCCCGCGGTGAGGAAGGAGGGCGCCAGCGCCGGGACCATCACCTTGAGGATGGCGCCGGGATAGGTGCAGCCGAGCGTGCGCGCGGCCTCCACCAAGGTGAAGTCGAAGCGCGACAGTCCGGCGATCATGGTGCGGGCCACATAGGGCAGCGTCACCACCAGGTGCGCCAGCAGCAGCGCGCTCCAGGCGGCGGAAAAGCCCATGGCGCGGAAATATTGCAGCAAGGCGATGCCGAGCACGAGGCCGGGCATCATCAGGGGCGAGACCAGGAAGGTGCCGATGGCCTCCGCCCCCGGCAGGCGGCCCTGGGCGATGGCGATGGCCGCCAGCGTGCCCAGCGCCAGCGCCAGCGCGGTGGACAGCGCGGCGATCTGCAGCGACAGCGAGAGGGCCGGCCAGAAGCCGTCCATCTGGCCGATGCGGGCGTACCAGCGCAGCGAGGCCCCGCCCACCGGCAGGTCGAACACCGGGGTGGGCGAGAAGGAGGCCGCCGCGATCACCATGAGCGGCGCCAGCAGGAAGAGCGCGGCGCCGAGCGCCATGGTCCAGGCGAACAGGATGGCGAGGGGCCGGGTCATCGGGCGCCTCCCAGCCGGGCGAGGCGGGTGCTGAGCGCCACGGTGGCCACCGCGATCACCAGCAGCACCACGCCCGCCGCCGCGCCGAAGGTGGGCTGGCGGGCCAGAAGATAGGCCTTGGCGATGGTGGTGGAGAGGGTGGGATAGCGCTCGCCGATCAGCAAAGTCGGCACCACATAGGCCGACACGGCGAGCGAGAACACCAGCGCCACGCCCGCCACCACGCCGGGCACGGTGAGCGGCACCACCACGCGCACGAACGCCTCCGCCGGGGCGGCGCCCAGCGTGGCGGCGGCTTCCATGAGGCGGGGGTCGAGCTGCGCCACCACCGTGTAGATGGGCAGGATCATGAACGGCAGGAAGATGTTCACCGAGCCGACGATCAGCGCGGTCTCGGTGAAGATCATGCGGATCGGCGCGTCGATGAGGCCGAGCGCCAGCAGGGTCTCGTTCACCAGCCCGTCGCTGCGCAGCAGGATGGTCCAGGCGAAGGCCTTGACGATGACGCTGGCGGCGAGCGGCAGGAACAGGCAGGCCAGCAGCGCGCTGCGCACCGCCCCGCGCGCCCGTGCCAGCGCGAAGGCGGCCGGATAGCCGATGACCAGCGCGATACCGGTGGTGAGCAGCGCGAGGCGCACGGAATTCCAGATGACGCCGAGATAATAGGGCGTGCCCAGCAGCTTGGCGTATTCCGCCAGGGTCGGGCCGTCCGGCCCGGCCACGCTGGCGGCGAGCAGTTTCGCCAGCGGCAGGGCGAACAGCGCCAGCAGGATGAGGAGGGCGGGGGCGGCGAGCGCCACCGCCAGCCAGCGTTCGCGGCCGGGCGCGGCGGGCGCCTTGACCAGGGGCAGAGCTGTGTCGGTCATGCGGCCATCTCCGGGGCGGGAAAGGCGAAGGTCTCGCTCACCGGCCAGGCGAGGCGGATCTCGGCGTCCGGCGCCAGCAGCGCGGCCTCCTGGCCGGGCAGCTCGGCCAGCAGCGTCTCGCCGCCGGCGCCCACCTCCACCAGGCTGCGCGAGCCCTGGAACACCACCGCGCGCACCCGCCCGCTCACCGCGTTGCCGGTCGCTCCGGCGGCGGGGCGCAGGTGCTCCGGCCGGGTCGCCACCACCACCTGCGAGCCGGCGAGGAAGCGGCCGGTGGCGGCGAGCCGGCCGACCTTGGTGTCCACCTGGACGATGCCGCCGTCGCAGGCCACCACGGTGCCGGAAATGCGGGTGGAGAGGCCGACGAAATTAAGCGTGAACAGGCTCGCCGGCCGCTGGTAGATGAGCCGAGGCTCAGCCAATTGCTCGATCCGCCCGCCGTTCATCACCGCCACCCGGTCGGACATGGTCAGCGCCTCGTCCTGGTCGTGGGTGACGAAGATGGCGGTGGCGTTGATGTCGCGCAGGATGCGGCGCATCTCGCCCTGCATTTCCTCGCGCAGCTTGCGGTCCAGCGCCGAGAGCGCCTCGTCGAACAGCAGCACGTCCGGCTCCACCGCCAGCGCGCGGGCGAGCGCCACGCGCTGCTGCTGGCCGCCGGACAGAGCCGAGATGGGGCGGGCCGCCAGATGGTCGAGATGGACGAGGGCGAGCGCCTTGTCCACCGCGCGCGCGATGTCGGCCTTCGGCCGGCGGCGCACCGTCAGGCCGAAGGCGACATTCCCGGCCACCGAGAGGTGCGGGAACAAAGCGTAGTTCTGGAACACCACGCCGACGTTGCGCCTGTGCGGCGGCACGCGGGTGACGTCCCGCCCGGCGATCGCCACCGTGCCGGCATCGGGCAAGGCGAGGCCGGCGATCAGCCGCAGCAGGGTGGTCTTGCCGCAGCCGGAGGGGCCGAGCAGCGTCACCAGCTCGCCGCGCCTTATGGCGAGGTCCACCCGGTCGAGCACGGTGGTGGCGCCATAGCGCTTGGAGGCCTGCCGGACGACGAGATGGGAGGCGGCGTCGATGGGCTCCTGGCTCATGACATCTCCTTGATCCAGCGATCAACCCAGCCGGCGCGCTCCTTGGCGACGAAGGCCCAGTCGGGGGCGAACAGCGAGGCGGCGTCCGGGAAGCCGGCCGGGGTCGGCACGCCGGCATTGGTGGGCGCCACGAAGGCCTTGGCGGCGAGCACGCCCTGCACCTCGGGGGAGAGGAAGGCGTTGATCACCGCCTCGGCGGTGTCGCCCGCCGGGGCGCCGGTCACCTTGGCGATGCCGGAGGGCATGGCGAAGCCGCCGTCCTTGGGCACCGAGAGGTCCACCGGCGAGCCGTCGGCCTTGCGGATGAGGGTATAAGCGGAGAACTGGCCGCCGATCATCCAGGCCTCGCCTTGCTCCAGCAGGTTTATGGCCTGGGGGGCGTTGGTGTAGACGTTGAGCAGGTTCGGCTTCAGGCTCTTCAGCTTCCGGAAGGCGGCGTCGATGTCGTATTGCGCGTCCTTGTAGGGCTTGCCGGTCTCCAGGTGGGCGGCGGCGAGCAGGGTCCAGAAGCCCTCGGTGTTCTGGAGCGAGGGCACGATGACCTTCTGCGCATACTTGGGGTCCCACAGCGCGGTCCAGTCGGCCGGCGCGGCGGCCATGCGCTTGGTGGAATAGGCGATGCCGGCCCAGGGCTTCTGGTAGTTGGCCCACAGGCCGTCGCGATGAATGGTGCCGGGCACCAGCTTGGCGAGGTTGGGCACGCCGGAGGCGGCCATGGGGGTGATGAGGCCCTCGGCGGCGGCGGGCAGCATGACCGGATCGTCCATGATGACGACCGACATCTTCGGGCTCGCCTTGTCCGCCTGCATCTTCTGCAGATTGGTGAGCGAGTTGGTGCCTTCATAGAGGATGGAGACGTCGAGCATCTTCTGGATGAGCGGGAAGACGTCGGCGTTGAAATATTTGGCGGCGCCGGCCGGGCCGCCGATGACGATCTCCTTCGGCGCGGCGCGGACGATGGCGGGCATGGCCACGCCGCCCGCCAGCGCCCCGGCGCTGAGCTTCAGGAGGGTGCGTCGGGATAGAATGGGATCAGGCATGGCTTCCTCGCGAAGGGACGCTGGCGATGAGGATACCTCTGCAAGGGCCGGGCCAATTGTGCACATTTTTCGAAAACGTTGGCGCAGGAAGGCCTCGTGCTGTATCTGACGGACAGAAAAGTCGTCGTCGGCGAATAATGTGCACATTTATTGCCATTAATGTGCACATTTTTGAAGCGGTGCAGGAGACGGTGTGAGCGAAGCGAGGCAGCGCGCGGCCAAGGCGGATCCGGCGGCGGACGAGGCGATCTACCAGTCCATCACCCGCGCCATCATGGACGGGCGCCTGAGGGCCGGCACCAAGCTGGTGGAGCAGACGCTGGCGGAAGCCTTCGGCGTGTCGCGCGAGCGCATCCGCAAGGTGCTGCACCGGCTCGGCGCCGAGCGGCGCATCGAGATCGTGCCCAATCGCGGCTCGCGCGTGCCCTCGCCCACGCCGGAGGAGATTCGCGCGGTCTACGAGGCCCACCGGGTGCTGGAGGCGGGCGTGCTGGTGCAGCTCGGCCAGATGCTCAATGACGAGATCCTCGCCCGGCTCGATGCCCATCTGGTGGAGGAGCGCGATGCCGCCGCGCGCGGCGACCGCGCCGCCTCGGTGCGGCTGTCAGGCGCCTTCCACACGCATCTGGTGGATGCGCTGGGCAATGAGGAGCTCTCCCGCTTCCTGCGCGACCTGCTCAGCCGGTCCTCGGTGATGGTGTCGGTCTACGAGCCGGCTACCCAGTCGGTGTGCGCGGTGGACGAGCACGGCGCCATCGTGGAGGCGCTGCGCGCCCGCGACGTGCCCCGCGCCATCGATCTGTCGCGCCACCATTTCCGCCATGTGGAGCAGCGGCTGCGGCTCGATCCCGTGCCCGCGCCGCCGGCGGACCTGCGGGCGCTGTTCGGCCCGGCCCAGGGTTGATCGACCTGAAAGGCGAAGCGGTTTCCGGAGCCCGCGCCGCTCAGCCCACATCGCAAGCTGATCGGATCATGCGTTCTTCCTCACCTGCTGGGAGACTGATTGACCGATCAGTTTGCTTCAGCCTGATCAGATCAGGCGCCAACGCTTCGATGGAGCGCGCGCTCGGCATCTGACCGCAGGTCTTGCTGCGAAACGTCCTGCAACGAGAAGTCTTGCAGCCAAAGGTCTCGCAGCCAGAAATCCTACCGCCCGCAGATATGGACGGCGATGTCCCGGGCGGAGGATGCAAGCATAGGCGCGGGCACCTCCCCCCTTGCGGGGCAGGGAGGGGGGTGAAACGCCATCCGCTTTCACCCGGCTTTGCCGCCTTGAGCGTCGGCTTAGGGGCAGATGAAGCGGCGCGCGCCCGGATCACGTAGCGGGGACGGTCGGCGCACGTTTCACCCCCCTCCCCATCCCTCCCCCGCAAGGGGGGAGGGGGCGCGTCGCGCGGGATCGGGGATGACGGCCCTCGGTTGCGAAAGGCGGCGGAGCTGAACGCCGGGTCAGACTCCAACGCCAGGAAAGAGAACGCGTTATCCGTTCAGCCCAGCGGGTGAGCCGCCCGGCGGAGCGGCTCACCCGCCGTTTCGTTCCGTGTCCCGCATGTCGGCGATGATGTCGGCCAGCCCGGCGGCGGTATAGGGCTTGGTGATCACCCGCACACCGGCGCCGAGCCCGTGCGCGCCGGCATCGCTCTGGCCGGTCAGGAAGACGATGGGCAGCGCGGCGTCGCGGGCGCGCGCCTGCTGCGCCAGCGCGACACCCGAAATGTCCGGCAGGCCGATGTCGGTGAGCAGCAGGTCCACCTTGCGCTTGCCCAGCAGCGCCAGGGCCGAGGCGCCGTCCGCCGCCTCCAGCACCTCGTGGCCCAGCTCCTCCAGCATGTCCACGGTGCTGGTGCGCACCAGCCAGTCGTCCTCCACCAGCAGGATGGTGCCGGGCCATGTCGCCGGGCGCGCCGTCTCGGGCATAGCCTGCGGGAGCGGGGAGGGCGGGGCCGCCGCCGCCGCCGCCGGCGCGGCCGCGCCCGCCCCGCCCAGCACCTGGCGCAGCTTGCGGGCGAGGGCTTCGCGCGTATAGGGCTTGCTCAGCAGCTCCACGCCCTCGTCCAGCCGGCCGGCATGGACGATGGCATTCTCCGCATAGCCGGAGGTGAACAGGATAGCGAGGTTCGGCAGGCGCTCGCGGGCCTTGCGGGCCAGTTCCGTGCTTTTCAGCGGGCCGGGCATCACCACGTCGGTGAACAGCAGGTCGATGGGCATGCCGCTCTCGATGATGGAGAGCGCGCTTTCCGCGTCCTTGGCCTTCAGCACCCGATAGCCGAGGTCGGCCAGCAGGCCGACCACGATCTCGCGCACCGCGTGGTCGTCCTCCGCCACCAGGATGGTCTCGATGCCGCCCGAGACCGGCCCGGTCTCCGCGTCCACCAGCACATCCTCCGCCTGGGCGGAGCGCGGCAGATAGAGCTTGACGGTGGTGCCCTGGCCCGGCTCGCTATAGAGCTTGATGTGGCCGCCCGACTGCTTGACGAAGCCGTAGACCATGGACAGGCCGAGGCCGGTGCCCTTGCCTTCGGGCTTGGTGGTGAAGAACGGCTCGAACACCTTCTCCAGCAGGTCCGGCGCCATGCCGCAGCCGGTATCGGTGACCGCCAGCAGCACATATTGCCCGGCGGTCACGTCCGTGTTCTGCCCGGCATAGGCGGTGTCCAGGAAGGCGTTGCTCAATTCGATGGTCAGCCGCCCGCGTCCGTCCATGGCGTCGCGGGCGTTGATGGCGAGGTTGAGCAGCGCGTTCTCCACGTTGCCGGGGTCGATGAGGGTGTTCCAGAGGCCGTCGGCGATGACGGTCTGGATCTCCACCGCCTCGCCGAGCGCCCGCCGCAGCAGATCGTCCATGTTGGCGATGAAGCGGCCGAGATTGACCACCTTGGGGACCAGCGGCTGGCGGCGGCCGAAGGCGAGAAGCTGGGAGGCGAGGCGCGAGCCGCGCGCCACGCCGGTCATGGCGCTCTGGATGCGCTGCTCGGCCTTGGGATGGCCCGCCATGTCGCGGGCCAGCAATTGCAGGTTGCCGCTGATGACCTGGAGCAGGTTGTTGAAATCGTGCGCCACGCCGCCGGTGAGGTTGCCGAGCGATTCCATTTTCTGGCTCTGGCGCAGCGCGTCCTGGGTGCGGGCGAGTTCCGTCGTGCGCGCCTCGATGCGCGCCTCCAGCGAGGCGGCGAGGTCGGCCAGCGCCGCTTCCGCCACCTTCTGGTCCTCGATGTCGGTGTTGCTGCCGACCCAGCGGTTCACGGCGCCGGACGCGTCGAGCACCGGGACGGCGCGGGAGATGTGCCAGCGATAGGCGCCGTCATAGCGCCTGAGGCGGAGTTCGGCCTGGTAGGGCGCGCCGTCCTCGCGCGACTTCACCCAGGCGATGGTGGCGGAGGCGAGGTCGTCGGGATGGACGATGGCGTTCCAGGCGGCGCGGTCGAGCGTGCCGTAGGGCCGGCCGCAATAGGCGTAGGTGCGGTCGTTGAACCAGTCGAGCGTGCCGTCGGCGGTGGCGGTCCACACGTGGTTGGGCATGGACTGCGCCAGCAGGCGGAAGCGCAGCTCGCTCTGGCGGATGGCCTCCTCGGCCGCCTTGCGGCGGGAGATGTCGAGAAACAGCACGGCGATGCGGTCGGTGCCCACGGCGCGGGCGCGGGCCTCGAACCAGCGGTTCGCCAGCTGCGGGACATGGATCTCGAACTGCGTGGCGTCGGGCGCGGCGAGCGCGTCCGCATAGCGCTGCATCATCGCCTCGGGCGGGTTGGGGATGAGTTCGCGCACGGTGCGGCCCAGCGCCTGCGCGGCGGAGATGCCGGTCTGGGTCTCGAAGGCGGGGTTGACCTCGATGACCAGCAGGTCCTGCACCCGCCCTTCCATGTCGCGCACCGCCTCGCCGATGAAGAAGCCCTCCTGCATCTGCTCGAACAGGTTGCGCCAGCGGGCCTCGCTCTCGCGCAGGTCCTCCTCCACCCGCTTGCGGTCGGTGATGTCCATGGCGATGCCGACGAAGCGGCGGTTGCCCAGCTCGGGGCTGGACACCACCTCGCCGCGGCGGGCGATCCAGCGGGTTTCGCCGGTGCTCGGGTCGATGCGGCGATACTCGGTATATTCCAGCGGGTTCTCGCGCCCGCGCCGGTTCGGGCCGGCGAGCGGCCGGTCCTGCGGATGCAGCAGGCCCACCAGCAGGTCGTCGGTGATCTCCTGGTCGGGCGGCAGGCGCCAGATCCGGCGGTATTCCGCCGAGACGTCGAGCCGTCCGGTCTCGGGGAACCATTCGAAGATGCCGACGCCGCCCGCCTCCTGGGCGATGCGCAGGCGCTGCTCGGTGCGCACCCGCTCGGTGGTCTCGACCACGATGGCGAGCACGCCGGCCGGCGTGCCGCTCTCGTCCAGCACCGGGCTGTAGTCGAGGTTCATCCACACGTCTTCCGGCGCGCCGTGGCGGTGGAGGACGAGGTGCTGGTCGCGATAGGACAGGGTGCCGCCCTTCAGGCCCACGTCCATGACATGGGCGTTGAAGGCGGCGACCTCCGGCCAGCCTTCCAGCACCTTGGAACCCAGCAGCGCGGGATGCCGGCCGCCGGCGAAATGGGAATAGGCGTCGTTGTAGATCATCAGCCCGTCGGGATTCCACAGCATCACGATGGGCAGGTTGGATCGCAGCAGCAGCGAAACCGCCGTCCGCAGGCTCTGCGGCCAGCCGGAAATGGGGCCGAGCGAGGTGGCGCCCCAGTCGAAGCGGGCGATGAGCGCTCCGGTTTCGCCACCCCCGGCAAGAAAGGCGTGCTGGTCGTCGGCGGGCATCGGCATCCATCGTCACGCGGACAGGCTCAGGCGCGATCAGGCTATAGCATGACTGAGTGCGGAAATGGATGAACGCCCGGATGGTTCCGGCGCGACGTGCGTTTCGCCGGACTTTCGCTCACGGATCGTGCCGTCGGGGAGGACAGCGGGCGCCTCGCCGCGCGCCGGCGGCTCAGAAATGGGCCAGATAGCCCCCGTCCACCGCCAGCACGTGCCCGGTCACGTAGCCCGCCGCCGCCGAGGCCAGGAACACGGCGCTGCCGGCGATCTCCTCCGGCATCCCCCAGCGGCCCAGCGAGGTGCGGCGCGCGAGGAAGGCGTTGACCTCCGGATCGGCCATCTGGCCGGCGTTGGGCGCGGTGGCGAAATAACCGGGCGCGATGGCGTTGACCGTGATGCCGTGCGGCCCGAGGTCGGCGGCGAGCGCGCGGGTGAGGGCGGCAAGGCCGCCCTTGGCGGTGGTGTAGGCGGTGTCGCCCGCCTTCGACAGCGGCCCGGCGATGGAGGTGATGTTGATGATCCGCCCGAAGCCGCGGGCGATCATGCCGGGCGCCACGGCGCGGGCCAGCAGCGCCGGGGCCACCAGGTCCAGCTCGATGAGGCGGCGGAAGCTGGAGGGCTCCATGTCCAGCAGCGCGCGCCGGTCGCGCAGGCCGACGCCGTTGACCAGGATGTCGACCGGCCCGGCGGCGGCGACCGCCGGCAGCATCTCGGCTTCGTCCGTGGCATCGAAGCGGCAGGGCTCGGCCGTCCCGCCGGCGGCGCGGATCTCGGCGACGGCGGCGGCGAGGCGGGCGTCGTCACGGCCGTTCACCAGCACCCGCGCGCCCGCCTGCGCCAGCCCCCTGGCGATCTCCAGGCCGAGGCCGGCGACGCCGCCGGTGACGAGGGCGGTGCGGCCGCTGAGGTCGAAGCCGGGAAAGCCGGGCAGGCGGTGACTTGGCATTGAAGGTCCTTGCGATGATCGCGTATATCCGGAGCGTATTCTGTGCCGTGGGTTGTCCGACGGCGATGGGCACTTCGGCCATGCCGCTCGCGCGTTTTTTCACTACCAGATTGCACACCGCGTTGGAGCCCTGGCAGTCCGCTGCCCGCAAGGGGCGGCTGCGGGACTTCGACCTGGCGCCCGGCGCCGTGCTTCCGGTGGCGCTGGTCCGGCCGGGACCGGCCGGCGGTTGCGCGGATCCGTTGTGCGGCCTGCTGGCGGCCGATGCGCGCGGATTCCACCGCCGCAACGCCCCGCGCGCCGGGTTGCGGCGCTGGGGCGTGCCCACCGCCATGCTGCTCGATCTCGACCGCTTTCCCAGCGGCGAGGCCTATGCCGAGGCGGTCTCCAGGCGTTCCCGCGGCAATATCGCCCGCGCCGCGAAGAAGGCCGCGCGTCTCGGCGTGACCTGGGCGCCGATCCGGCCGGAGAGCTATGCGGCGAGCATCGCCGCGATCACCGGCTCGAAGCGCGTCCGCTCCGGCGGGCCGGTGCTCGCCGCCTGGATCGGCACGGGCACGAGGACGGCGGATACGCGGGAGGCGCCCGCGGCGGCGGGCTGCCCGGCGCATTGGACGCTGGCCTGGGGGGCCTTCATCGAGGAAGCGGAGGGGCCGCGCCTGATCGCCTATCTGGCGCTGCGCCGCGTCGGCGACATGTGCCGCACCCATGAGCTCATGGGCCATGGCGACTATCTGCGCACCGGGGCGATGAAGTTCCTGTTTCTGGAGGTCGCCCGCTGGCTGATGGATCGCCGGGCGGCGGAAACGCAGGGCCTGCGCTGGTTCATGTATGGCGCCATGGAGCATGGCGCTCCGGGCCTGCACGAATGGAAGCGCCTGATGTGCTTCGAGCCGGCCAATCTCGCCTTCGAGCCGGCGGCGGCGCGCGCCTCGGGCGCGGCCTGAGGCCGTGCGGGGGCGTGCCCCGCACGGCGCGTGGTCTCACAGCCCGATGAGCCCGCCGGCCATGAAGCCGCCGTCCACGGCGATGGTCTGGCCGGTGACGAAGGAGGACTTGCCCTCGTCCAGCAGGAAGGCGATGGCGCCCGACACCTCGGAGGGGTCCGCATAGCGCTTCATCGGCACCGTCTTCATCCAGCCGGCGCGGGCCTCGTCCGTGTGCATGGCCTTGACCAGCGGGGTCTCGATGGGGCCGGGGGCGATGGCGTTGACGCGGATCTTTTCCGGCGCCAGCTCGACCGCGAGGATCTGGGTGAGCATGACGACGCCGGCCTTGGACGAGCCGTAGGCGGCCCGGCCCAGGTTGCCGCGCAGGCCGGACACCGAGGCGAT
This sequence comes from Azorhizobium doebereinerae UFLA1-100, assembly GCF_000473085.1. Taxonomy (GTDB): domain Bacteria; phylum Pseudomonadota; class Alphaproteobacteria; order Rhizobiales; family Xanthobacteraceae; genus Azorhizobium; species Azorhizobium doebereinerae. Next base: position 95,179 of record NZ_AXBA01000005.1, on the reverse strand, counting down.
GTTGACGATGGAGCCGCCGCCGTGGGCCTTCATGGCCTTGGCCGCCTCGCGCGCCACCAGGAAGGAGCCGACGAGGTTCACGTCGAGGATCTTGCGGAAGAAGTCCGCCGAGGTCTCCAAAGCGGGGAGGTCCTTGCCGATGCCGGCCGAGTTCACCACGCCCCACAGCGGGCCGAACTCCGCGTCGAGGGCGGCGACGGCGGCCACCACGGCCGCCTCGTCGGACACGTCGAGCTGGACGAACCGCACCTTGTCGCCATGGCCGGCGAGGCGGGCCCTGGCGCTCTCGATGCTGGCGGGAACCACGTCCGCCGCCGCCACCCGCCAGCCTTCGGCCAGCAGGCCTTCCACCAGCGCGAGGCCGATGCCGGAGGCACCGCCGGTGACGATCACGCTACCTTTTTCCTTGGACACGACTGTCTCCCTTCGTCGGGCCTGCGGCCCCGTCTTTCGCCGGCACGGGCGCCGGCGCTGGTCCATGCATGCGGGGTCGTGCTCCGCCGGGGCGGAGCGACGACGGCCGGAGGCTGGGGGTCAGGCGGCGTGGGCGTCCGCCAGCCACTCTTCAAGGGTGATCTCGAAGGTGATGCACACCGGGTTGCGGCCGGCCACGAAGCGGCCGGCGAAGATGCGGCCCTCGGGATCGGCCACGGTGCCGCTGAGCTGGGCGTAGGGCGCGCCGTCGGTGCTGCGCACCTCGCCCATGAGGGTGAGCATCTCCACCGCCGGGCCGGGCACGTCGATGCGGACGCCGGTATGCAGCTCCAGGCAGCACTGGCTGAGGCTGCCGAGGCTGCCGCGCACCACCGCGTCGGCGAAGCCGTGTTGCAGGCACAGCTTCTCGATGGTGTGGACGAGGTCCTCGTTGGGCCGCACGCGGGCGTAGAGGATGCGGCCGGTCTGGCCGCTCTCCGGCGGCGGTCCGTCCAGGGCGTGGGATACGGCGTCCTGAGGATCAGCCGGCATGATGGTCTCCCGTGGCAGGCTCGGCTTCCGCCGGATGGAACACCGACATGATGGTCTCGGGGTCGTAGCGCTGGCGGATGGCCTCGCCGGCGAAGGCGCGGGCGAACACCACCGGCGGCACGGCGCCGACGATGCTCTCGCCGGGCATGATGTGGCCGCCGAACAATTGGCCGTCGGGGCCGGAGAGCAGCGCGTGGCAATGCACCATGGGCCGGCCCTTCACATCGAGCCCCAGCGTTGCGCTGGCGCCGATCAGGCCGATGGGGCCGCCCATGCGTTCGGGGTCGGTGTAGCCGGCGACCTGCGGCTTGCCGGGACGCGGCGCCGCGAGGCAGTAGTCCACGCGGGCGAAGGTGCCGCCGGTAAGCGTGAGGGCGGCGGCCGAGACGTTCGCCGCCTTCATGGCGTTGAAGATGCCGTCGAACAGCGAGCGGCCGGGGATGAGCAGGAAGCGGAAGGCGCGCGCCTTCTCGCAGGAGAGGCTGTCCCACCGCCGGGCCGCCACGGGCCCGGGGTGCTTGAGAAGTCGGACGGGGACGTCGCCGGGCGGGCTCATGCGCTGCGCTCCAGCGACGCCGCCGGGGCGGGCTTGTCGAGCGGCAGCAGGCCGCGCTCTTCCAGCGCCTCGCGCACCATCTTCTTGGTGATCTTGCCGTAGGCGGACTTCGGCAGGGCGTCCCAGAAGAACACGCGCTTGGGCAGCTTGTAGCGCGACACCTTGCCGTCCAGGAACGCGGCCACCTCGGCCTCGTCCACCGGCGTGTCCGCGCGGGCGACGCACACCGCCACGCCCACCTCGCCCCACATGGGGTCCGGCACGCCGACGATGGCCACTTCCACCAGCGCGGGATGCTGGAGCAGCTTCTCCTCCACCTCGCGCGGATAGACGTTGGAGCCGCCGGAGATGTACATGTCCGAGGCCCGGCCGGTGATGTAGACGAAGCCCTCGGCGTCCATATGTCCGAGGTCGCCGGTGCGGAACCAGCCGTTGCGGAACGACTTGGCGTTGGCCTCCGGATTCTCGTAATAGCCGGCGAACACCGCCGGGCCGCAGACGCAGATCTCGCCGGTCTCGAACGGGTTCACCTCGGCGCCGGCCTCGTCCTGGAGCTGCACCTGCATGCCGGTGCGCTCGAAGCCGCAGGTGCCGATCTTCACGTGCGGGCCGTCCTCCGGCTCATGCAGCGTGGGCGGCAGCACCGTGATGTTGCCGGTGACCTCGCCGAGGCCGAAATACTGCACCAGCACCTTGCCCAGCTTGGCGAGCGCCCGTTTCTGGTCCTCGCGATACATGGGCGCGCCGGCATAGATGACGTAGCGCAAGGAAGAATGGTCGAACTGGTCCACGGAGGGATGCTCGACCAGCATCTTGGTGATGGTCGGCACGGTGAAGATGTTGGTCACCTTCCAGTGCTCCACCAGCCCCCAGGCCTCGGCCACGTCGAAGCGCTCCGAGGGCAGGAGGATGGTCTTCGCCGCGCGGGCGGTCTGCACCAATTGGTGGATGCCGGCGCCATGGGAGAGCGGCGCCACCACCAGCGAGGCGTCCCCTTGCGTGGTGCCGGGCATCAGGTCGCACAGATGGTTGGTGATGACGAAGGCCATCTGGCCATGGGTCAGCACCGCCGCCTTCGGCCGCCCGGTGGTGCCGGAGGTGAAGAAGAACCAGCAGGGGTCGTCATGCTCCACGTCGGCGGCGGCGAAGCGCGTGCCGAGATGGGCGGCCACCAGCGCGTCATAGTCCGGCCCGAACGGGGCCTCGCCGATGGCGATGACGGTGTCGATGGCCGGGGCCTCCGCCTGCGCCGCCGCCACATGCTCGGGGAAGTCCGCGTGGCAGATCATCGCCGTGGCGCCGGAGGCGGCGGCGAGATAGGCCACCTCGCCGGGGGTCTGGCGGAAGTTGGTGGGCACCCAGACGGCGCCCAGCCGGAAGCAGGCGAACATGCTCTCGAACATCTGGAGGCAGTTCTTGGACTGCACCAGCACCCGGTCGCCCTTGATGAGGCCCTTGGCCGCGAGGGCGGACGCCATGGCGTCCACCCGCGCGTCCATCTCCGCCCAGGTGGCGGTGAGCGGGCCGTGCACGAAGCCCACTTCGCCGGGAAAGCGGCGGGCCGCCTGCCGGAGAACGTGGGACAGGTTCATCACCCTCTTGGTGCAGGGGGCGACCCCGCCCTTGGGTGCGGCGATCCCTGTTCCGCTCACTTCAGCCGCTCCAGGATCGATACGTAGTTGGCGACCGCCGCGCCGCCCATGTTGAAGATGCCGGCGACCGCCGCGTCCTTGATCTGCATGTCGCCGGCCTCGCCCAGCAGCTGCATGGCGGAGAGCACGTGCATGGAGACGCCGGTGGCGCCGATGGGGTGGCCCTTGGCCTTCAGGCCGCCCGAGGGGTTCACCGGCAGGCGGCCGGTCTTCTCGGTGATGCCCTCGCGCACCACCTTGTAGCCCTCGCCCGGCTTGGCGAGGCCCATGACCTCGTATTCGATCAGCTCGGCGATGGTGAAGCAGTCGTGGGTTTCCACGAAGTCGAGGTCGTCCAGCGTCATCTCCGCATCGGCCAGCGAGCCGGCCCAGGCGCGGCGGGCGCCTTCGAACGCGGTGGGGTCGCGGCGCGACATGGCGAGGATGTCGTTGCGGTGGGTGCGGGCGCGGAAGGCGATGGCCCGCTCCAGGTCGCGGGCGATCTCCTCGTCCGCCAGCACCAGGGCCGCCGCGCCGTCGGACACCAGCGAGCAGTCGGTGCGGCGCAGCGGGCCGGCCACCAGCGGGTTCTTCTCCGACACCGTGTTGCAGAACTCGAAGCCGAAGTCCCGGCGCATCTGGGCGTAGGGGTTGGACACGCCGTTGCGGTGGTTCTTGGCGGCGATGCGCGCCAGCTCCTCGGAGCGGTCGCCATAGCGCTGGAAATAGTTCTGCGCGATGCGCCCGAACTGGCCGGCAAAGCCGCCCTCGATGTCCGCCTCCTCCTTGCGGTAGGAGGCGTTGAGCAGGATGTCGCCGACCTCGGCGGTGGGCTTGGCGGTCATCTTCTCGGCGCCCACCACGAGGGCGATGCGGCCGCGGCCGCTCTCGATGAAGTCGAGCGCGGTGTAGATGGCGGCGGAGCCGGTGGCGCAGGCGTTCTCCACCCGCATGGCCGGCACATAGGCGAGGCGCTCGTCGGCCATGGCCACCAGGGCGCCCTGGAAGTCCTGCTTCTGGAAGCCGGAGTTCATGACGCCGACGAAGATGCCGTCCACCTTGTCCGGGGGCACGCCGGCATGCTCCAAAGCGGCGCCGGAGACGCGGGCCATCAGGGCTTCGGTATCGGGCTCTTCGAGCTTGCCGAACGGGGTGTGGGCATAGCCCACGATGCAGGCACGGGTCATGATTTCACCTTCATGGCTGTGCGCGGCGCGGCGAGGCGGGCGCGGGGTGAGGGAGACAGGATGTCGGCACGGGGAGCGGGGCGGCGCAGCGCCGCTTCCAGCAGCTTGGCCTCGCGGCGCAGCAGCGGCACGAGATCGCGCCGCCGGTCCTCGCCGAGGCGGCTCTCGATGGCGGCGATGGACAGGGCGCCGACGGGGCCGCCGTCGGGACCCATGACGGGCACGCCGATGCCCCAGGAGCCGGGCATCAGGATACCAGGATTGAGGGCATAGCCGCGGCTGCGGGCGTCGGCCACGCAGTTGCGCAGCAGCGTCTCGGAATAGGCTGGGTAATCCTTGGCGAGCACCTGCGCATTTGCCGCGAAGATGCGGTCGATCTCGGCGTCGGGCAGGGCCGAGAGGATGGCGAGGCTGCCGGCGCCGATGCCCATGGGGTGGCGGTCGCCGGCGTTCAGCACATGGGTGCGGATGGGGAAGGGGCCCTCCTCGCGGTGCAGGCACACCACGAAGCTGTCGCGCGGCACGGAGAGGAAGGCGGTGTCGCCGCTCTCCTGCGCCAGGCGCGAGAGGCCGTCCAGCGAGAGCGCGTGTATGCCGAAGCGTTCACTCGCCAATGTTCCTAGAACGTAGGTCTCCGGTCCGATATGGTAGCGCCGCGTCAGCGCGTCCTGGTCCAGCAGCCCGGCCCGGACCAGCGCCAGCAGGACGCGCCGGACGGTCGGCTTGGGGAGGCCGGAGCGTGCCACCAGATCGGACAGGCGCAGGCCCGCATTGCCGCCGCGGCCGACCAGCAGCAGCAGGGCGATGGCGCGCTCGATGCTTTGAGTCCCGCCGCCCGAAAGAGGGTCGTCGCCGGTCCTGCTCACGTTTCGCTCCCGAGATCCATCATGTGGACCGTATTTTTTCTTTATATCCGCCGATCCATTGACGACGGTATGTAGGATGATAGACACCTTGTGCAGATCCTACAAGTGGGTCAGTATAGGTGACGCAATTAAGAGGTCCATATCTTGGACCCTAAAGAGGAAATAGGTCCACCGGACCAAGCCAGGAGGAGCAGGTTCATGTCAGTGTCTCGTCGCGCCCTGTTGAAGGCCACGGCCGCTACCGCCGTCACCGGCGCGGTTTTCGCCCCGTTCGTGGCGCGCGCCCAGCAGGCGGAATTCACCTACAAATACGCCAACAACCTGCCCGACACGCACCCCATGAACATCCGCGCCCGCGAGATGGCGGCGGCGATCAAGCAGGACACCGGCGGCAAGTTCGACCTCCAGGTTTTCCCGTCCAGCCAGCTGGGCTCCGACACCGACGTGCTGAGCCAGCTGCGCTCCGGCGGTGTGGAATTCTTCACCCTCTCGCCGCTGATCCTCTCCACCCTGGTGCCCAACGCCTCGGTAAGCGGCATCGGCTTCGCCTTCCCGGACTATGCCACCGTGTGGAAGGCCATGGACGGCGAGCTCGGCACCTATGTGCGCGGCCAGATCGCCAAGTTCGGCCTCGTGGCCATGGACAAGATCTGGGACAACGGCTTCCGCCAGACCACCTCGTCCACCAAGCCGATCGAGACCGCGAAGGATCTCGAAGGCTTCAAGATCCGCGTGCCGGTCTCGCCGCTGTGGACCTCCATGTACAAGGCGTTCGGCTCCGCCCCGGCGTCCATCAATTTCGCCGAAGTCTATTCGGCGTTGCAGACCAAGATCGTGGACGGGCAGGAAAATCCCCTCGCCATCATCGCCACGGCGAAGCTCTACGAAGTGCAGAAATACTGCTCGCTGACCAACCACATGTGGGACGGCTTCTGGTTCCTGGCCAACCGCCGCGCCTGGATGGCGATCCCCGAGGACATGCGCGTTATCGTCGCCAAGCATATCAACGCGGCCGGCGAGAAGGAGCGGGCGGACGTCGCCAAGCTCAACGCCACGCTGCAGGAAGACCTCGCGGGCAAGGGCCTCGCCTTCAACAAGCCCGATCCGGCCCCGTTCCGTGAGAAGCTGCGCGCCGCCGGCTTCTATTCGGAATGGAAGGGCAAGTTCGGCGACGAAGCCTGGACGGTGCTGGAAAACGCGGTCGGCAAGTTGTCGTGACCGATATGGCCGGCGTCCCTACCCTGCACGGCCATGGAGGGGCGCCGCTTGCGGCGTCCGCTCCCCTCAGCCCGATCGCCGCCGCCGCCGCCTTGGCCGACCGCGTGCTCGGGCTGCTGGTGGAAATCCCCGCCGCCTTGCTGGTGGCGGTGGAAATCTGCGTCCTGTTCGCGGGCGTGGTCGCCCGCTACGTCTTCCACAAGCCCATCGTCTGGTCGGACGAACTGGCCTCCATCCTGTTCCTGTGGCTCGCCATGCTGGGCGCCGTGGTGGCGTTCCGCCGCGGTGAGCACATGCGCATGACGGCGGTGGCCGCCAAGGTGAGCCCGCAGGCGCGGGCCTTCCTCGACCTCATCGCCATCACCTCCGCTCTGGCCTTCCTCGCCATGGTGTTCCCCCACGCGCTGGAATATGCCGAGGAGGAGGCGTTCATCCTCACCCCGGCGCTGGAGATTCCCAATTCCATCCGCGCGGCGGCGCTCCCGGTGGGGCTCGGCCTGATGGTGGTGTTCGCCGTCCTGCGCCTTGCCCGCGTGGCCGACCTGCGGCTGCTGGCGGCGGCGCTGATCACCACCGGCGCCATCGTCGCCGCCTTCTGGCTGCTCGGCCCCATGTTCCGGCCGCTGGGCAACATGAACCTGCTGATCTTCTTCGTCGGCGTGGTGGCGGTGTGCGTGTTCGCCGGCGTGCCCATCGCCTTTGCCTTCGGGCTCGCCACCTTCGGCTATCTGGCGCTGACCACGCGCACGCCGATGATGGTGCTGGTCGGCCGCATGGATGAGGGCATGAGCCATCTCATCCTGCTGTCCGTGCCGCTGTTCGTCTTCCTCGGCATGCTGATCGAGATGACCGGCATGGCCAAGGCCATGGTGCAGTTCCTCGCCAGCTTGCTCGGCCATGTGAAGGGCGGCCTGCACTATGTGCTGGTCGGCGCCATGTACCTGGTCTCCGGCATCTCCGGCGCCAAGGCGGCGGACATGGCGGCGGTGGCCCCGGTGCTGTTTCCCGAGATGAAGCAGCGCGGCGCCAAGGAAGGCGACCTCGTGGCGCTGCTGTCGGCCACCGGCGCGCAGACCGAGACCATCCCGCCGAGCCTCGTGCTCATCACCATCGGCTCGGTGACCGGCGTGTCCATCTCGGCCCTGTTCACCGGCGGCTTGCTGCCGGGCGTGGTGCTGGCGGTGACGCTCTGCGCGGTGGTGTGGTGGCGCTATCGCGGCGAGGACATGAGCGGGGTGGAGCGGGCCTCCTGGGGCCACATCCTGCGCACCTTCGTCATCGCCTTCCCGGCCATCGCCTTGCCTTTCGTCATCCGCGCGGCGGTGATCGAGGGCGTGGCCACGGCCACCGAGGTCTCCACCATCGGCATCGTCTACGCCGTGGCGGCGGGCCTGTTCATCTACCGCAAGTTCGACGCCAGGCGGCTGGTGCCCATGCTGGTGGACACCGCCTGCCTGTCGGGCGCCATCCTGCTGATCATCGGCACCGCCACGGGCATGGCCTGGGGGCTGACGCAGTCCGGCTTCTCCCGCTCGCTGGCCACCGCCATGACCGGCCTGCCGGGCGGTGCCATGACCTTCATGGCCGTGTCGGTGGTGGCCTTCATCGTGCTGGGCAGCGTGCTGGAGGGCATCCCCGCCATCGTGCTGTTCGGGCCGCTGCTGTTCCCCATCGCCCGCGCCGTGGGCATCCACGAGGTGCACTATGCCATGGTGGTCATCCTGGCCATGGGCATCGGCCTGTTCGCCCCGCCGTTCGGGGTGGGCTATTACGCCGCCTGCGCCATCGGCCGGGTGGACCCGGTGGCGGGCATGAAGCCGATCCTCGGCTACATGATCGCCCTGTTCATCGGTCTCGTGGTGGTGGCCCTGGTGCCGTGGTTCTCCATCGGCTTCCTGTGAGGGCGTGACATTCAGCGGGCGCCGCGCCGGGGAGACCCGCGCGGCGCCCGTCACGTTTCAGGCCCGAGCGAGGATCAGAACAGGCGCCCGGCGAGCGCGGCGCCGACGATGGCGGCGGAGAACAGCGCGCCGTCATGCAGCGCGAGGCCGAGGCGGCCGGGCCGTGCCGCCTGGTGCAGCCATCCGGTGCAACCCACGGTGGCCACCGACCAGCCGGCGCCGACGAGAATGAGCGCGGCGGCGAGCAGCGTCGGCTGGCCGGAGACCTGGAGCGGATAGGCCGCCGCCACCAGCGCGAGGCCGGCGAAGGCCAGCACCTGCGGCGACAGCAGCCGGCCGATGAGGGCGAGCGGCACGGCGGGCGCGTACATGGCCGCCACGTGCAGCGCGATGAAGCCGAACACCGCGCCCTCACCGATGCCGCAGCCGAGCAGCGCCAGCGGCGCACCGGCCATGATGAGGCTCATGCCGAACCACGCCAGCATGCCCACCGCCGTCGGCAGGACGATGGCGCGCAGCGGCCCCGCCACGCCGGTTTCCGTCCACGGGCGCACATCGGGGGCGAGGCGCACGGCCACCGCCAGGGATGCGGTGTGGGCGAGCGCGGCCAGCACCGCCGAGCCCACCAGGAAGACCGGGGAGAACAGCGCTTCGGCGAAGCCCGCCAGCGTCGGGCCGGCGAGAGCGGCCAGCAGCCCGCCTGCCATCACCCCGGCGGCGGCTGCGGCGGGGCGCCCGGCGGAAGCGGCGGCCTCGTGCCGGTAGAAGAAGGAAAAGCCCTGCGCCATGCCGAGCCACAGCGCGCCGAGGCAGGCGAAGGTGAACTGCCGCTGCAGCAGGCCGGCGGCGAGGATGGCGCCGCCGGCGATGCCCAGCGAGGCGCCGAGCGCAAATCCGGTGCGGCGGCCGAAGGCATCGCCCAGGAAGGAGGCCGGGAAGGAGGCGAGGGCCGCCCCCAGCATCAGCGCGGCGAACGGCAGGGTGGCGAGCGAGGGGCGCGGCGCCAGCAGCGCGCCGGCGAGCGGCAGCACACCGGCGGCCAGCGTCTGCGCCAGGACGGCGAAGGCGAAGCCCAGCGCCAGCGGCAGCGCACGCGGGCGCGCCCCGGCATTGTCATTGGCCGGCGCATCGAAGCTGGGGTCGCAGATGCAGGCGAGCATGCCGGCGCGGGTGGCGCTGACCGGCGCGAGGCGGCTCATCGGGGCAGGTCCTCCTTGCGCAGGTCGTCGTCGGAGAGGATGCGCACGGCCGCGCCGTCGAGATCCTCATACTGCCCGGCCTTCAGGCTCCACAGGAAGGCCAGCAGGCCGCAGAAGCCGAGGCCCAGGGCGGCGGGCACGAGATAAAGCAGAACGGTCATGCGCGGACCTCCACGGGCGTCAGCGGCGGCGTCGCGCCATTATCCACCGCGCCATCGTCCACCGCATCGTCCTCCGCCGGGCGCTCGCGCCGTAGCGGCCGGCCGGCGCGCATGGCGTTCACCGTGACCAGGATGGACGAGCCGGACATGGCGAGCGCCGCCACCAGGGGCGTCACATGGCCGGCAACCGCGAGCGGCACGGCGATCAGATTGTAGAGCACGGCGACGCCGAGATTCTGCCGCATCAGCCGGGCGGCGACGCGGGCACCGTCGATGGCGAGGCGCACCGGGGCGAGGCGGGTGCCGATGAACACCGCGTCGGCCTGGGCCTGCGTCACCGCGACGCCGCTGGCCGGCGAGAGCGACACGGTGGCGGCGGCCAGGGCCGGGGCGTCATTGAGCCCGTCGCCCACCATCAGCACCTTGCGGCCCTCGGCCTTGAGGCGCTCCAGCGCCGCGATCTTGTCCGCCGGGCGCAGGCCGGCGCCATAGCTGGAGATGCCGAGCGCCGCCGCCACGGCCGCCACCGGCCCCTCGCGGTCGCCGGAGAGGATGCGCACGTCGAGACGCCGGGCCTTCAGCGCGGCGACCACCTCGACCGCATCGGCGCGCAGCGCCTGGTCGAGCCCGATCACCGTCGCCCGGTTGCCGGCCCGCACGGCGATGGGCGTGGCGGTGGCCGGAAGATCGGCGGGCAAAACGGTGTCGCAGAAGGCGAGGCTGCCGAGGCGCAGCTCCTGCCCGTCGACCACCGCTTTCACGCCGGCGCCGGGCACTTCCTCCACGTCTTCGAAGGCGGGCCCCTGGGCGTGGCGGGCGAGGGCGGCGGCGAGCGGGTGGCGGCTGGACAGGGCCAGGCGGGCGGCGAGCGCCACCAGGTCCGGCTCGGCGCCGGCCGGCAGCCGCAGCGCCGGTTCGGGCAGGGTGAGGGTGCCGGTCTTGTCGAACACGACCGTGTCCACGCCGGCGAGGCGCTCCAGCATGTCGCCGGCATTGACCAGCAGGCCGGCGCGGAACAGGCGCCCGGTCGCCACCACCTGCACGGCGGGCACGGCCAGAGCCAGGGCGCAGGGGCAGGTGATGATGAGCACGGCCACGGCGATCATCACCGCGTCATGCACGCTGGCGCCGAACAGCAGCCAGCCGAGCGCGGAGGCAAGGGCGGTGAGATGCACCACCGGCGCATAGAGCCGGGCCACGCGGTCGGCGAGGCGCACATAGCCGGCCCGCTGCGACAGCGCGCCGTCCAGCAGGCGCTGCACGTCGTCGATCAGCGTGCCTTCGCCGCCGGCGGTGACGCGGATGGTCAGGGCACCGGCGCCGTTGAGGCTGCCGGCATAGAGGCGGTCGCCCGCGGTGACGGCGCGAGGCAGGGTCTCGCCGGTGATGAGCGCTTCGTCGAGCGCTGAGGCGCCGGCCTCCACGATGCCGTCGGCGCCGACCCGCTCGCCGGCCGCCACCAGGATGCGGTCGCCGGGCTTCAGCGCCTGGACGGGGACCCACACCGCATGGCCGGCGGCATCGAGCCGTTGCGCCATCTCGCCGCGCAGGGCGGCGAGGTTGCCGGCCACGGCGCGGGTGCGCCGGCGCGCCTCATGGTCGAGATAGCGCCCGGCCAGCAGGAAGAACAGCAGCATCACCGCGCTGTCGAAGAAGGCGTGCTCGCGGTGCAGGATGGTCTCCACCAGCGACATGCCGAGCGCCAGGATGACGCCGAGCGAGATCGGCACGTCCATGTTGAGTGAGCGGGTGCGCAGCGCCCGGTAGGCGCTCTGGAAGAAGGGCTGGCCGGCATAGGCCGCCGCCGGCAGGGCGATGAGCGCGGAGATCCAGTGGAACAGGTCGCGGGTTTCCGGCGTGATGTCGGTAACGTTGCCGGCCCACACCGAGACCGAGAGCAGCATGACGTTCATCATGGCGAAGCCGGCGACGCCGAGGCAGCGCAGCAGCCATTGCGAGCGCCGCGCCTCCGCCTCTTCCGCCCGGCCCGCGAAGGGGTGGGCGCGATAGCCCAGGCTCTCCAGCCGGCTGACCAGCGCGGCGGGCTCGCCCTCGCCGTCCCAGGCCACCGTGAGGCGGTGGGTGCTGTAGTTGAGCCGGGCCTGCACCACGCCGGGCAGGGCCAACACGCCGTTTTCGATGTCGGAGATGCAGGCGGCGCAGTCGATGCCGTCGATGGCGAGGCTCATCTGGGAGCGGCCATCGGCCTCCCGCGCCATGAAGATGGAATAATCGACAGCCTGGGCCATGCGTCGTGCCTGTGGTTCGGTGCCGGACGTCCGGTTTATCCGGCATCGGCGCCTTCATCCAGAGGCGATGGAACCCTGGGCGGAAGGGCCGGCCTGAAAGGTGCCGGCCGAAGCGGTCCGCCCGACCGCCTCGGCCGGCGCTGCGTTCGCCTGATGAACCATGTTCCCCCCAGAGAACGGGTTCGGCTTAGCGCAGCTGCACTCTATTCTTGGACCGGAACAGGCGGGTGCCGCCTTGAGCCAGATCAACGATCAGCTCCCATTGCCCCTTGTGCACGCTGGCCGTGCCCTGATAGCGCCCGCCGGTGGCTTCGTTGAGGTCCACCACCACGTCCTGGCGGGCGTCGGCGGGGTGGGCGAAGCGCGCGTCCACGTCGTATCCGGCCAGGGGATTGCCCTTGGCGTCCACGGCCTCGATGGCGACGATGCGGCTGCCGTCCGCCCCGTCACGGACGGTGAGGTTCACCTGCCACTTTCGCGCGTCTTGGTCGGCGGCGGCGATCTCCTCGCCCCGGAAGGCGAGGCCGGCCTTGTAGGAGCTCTCGGTCTCCAGGCCGCCGAAGGTGCTGATGGCATAATGGGCCATCACCACGTTGACGGAGATGATGACGCCGAAGAAGGCGACGAGAATGGTGAAGACGTGCCATCCGGTGATCTTGCCCCCGGCGCGCGGCCGGGCTTGAGCCTGTGCCATGGTGTGTTCCTCAGGGGCCGATGAAGTGGTCTTTGGCGATGGCGGTCTCGCCGCTGGTGAGATCGCGGATGCGGAAGAAGACGGGGATGGAGGCGCCGGCGTCGAGCTTGCCGGCATGCGTCACCAGCACGCGGGCCTCCAGGGTCTGGTCCGGGCCGACGGTGAGCACGTCGCCTTCCGGTCCCGATTCCGTGCCCACGACCGCGATGCGCGCGTCGGGCAGCCCGTCCAGGGTCAGGACGAAGCGGCGCGGCTCCAGCTTCTTGTTGATGAGCCGCACGGTATAGGCGTTGCGCAGGGCGCCGTCGGACAGCCGCACGAACACCGGGTTGCGGTCGTGGATGGCGGCGAGCCCTTCGGTGCTGCGGTCGGCGAGGCTGTAGATCATGATGCCGCCCACCAGCGCGATCAGCGCCGTGTAGAGGACGGTGCGCGGCCGCACGATGCGCCGCACCGGCGGCAGGCCCGCCGCGCGGGCCTCCAGGTTCTTCTCGGACTCATAGGCGATCAGCCCGCGCGGGCGGCTGATCTTGTCCATCACGTTGTTGCAGGCGTCGATGCACAGGCCGCACTGGATGCATTCTAGCTGCATCCCGTGGCGGATATCCACGCCGGTGGGACAGACGTTGACGCACTGGTTGCAGTCGATGCAGTCGCCCGCCTTCTCGCCGGCGGCGCGCGCCACCGCCGCCTTCTTCACCGAGCCGCGCGGCTCGCCGCGGTCATAGAGATAGGTGACGTTGAGGGCGTATTCGTCGGTCAGCGCCGCCTGGATGCGCGGCCAGGGGCACATGTAGGTGCACACCTGCTCGCGCATGTGGCCGGCCAGCGTGTAGGTGGTGAAGGTCAGCACGGCGATGGAGGCATAGGCCACGGTCGGCGCCTGGAAGGTGGCGAGATCCCACACCAGGCTCGGCGCATCGGCGAAATAGAGCACCCAGGCGCCGCCGGTCCACCAGGCGAGCAGCAGCCAGACGCTGTGCTTGAGCGTCTTGTGGGCGACCTTCTCCAGCGTCCAGGGACCGGCATCGGCAAGCATGTGCTCGCGGCGGTCACCCTCGATCAGCCGCTCCACGGCGAGGAACAGGTCGGTCCAAACCGTCTGCGGGCAGAGGTAGCCGCACCACACGCGCCCGGCCACCGCGTTCATCAGGAAGAGGATGAGGGCGGCGAGGATCAGCAGGCCGGCGAGGTAATAGAATTCCTGCGGCCAGATCTCGATGAAGAAGAAGTAGAAGCGCCGCGTCGGGAAGTCGATCAGCACCGCCTGGTTGGGCGCATCGGGACCGCGGTCCCAGCGCACGAACGGCAGGAAGTAGTAGATGCCGAGCGTGATGGCGAGCAGCACCCACTTGGTGGTGCGCAGGCGGCCATGGACGCTTTGCGGATAGATGGCGCGGCGGGCTGCATAGAGCACCTCTTCGGCGGGTGCGGCAGGCTCCGTCTTGCGGGGGGGCTGGGGCTTGAGGGCGGCGGCGGTCATGATGCGGGGCTCTTGCCGGGTCTATCCCGGATGAGGATGGGGATGCGCCATGCGCCGTCCCCTGGGGCCTGCACGAACGCCGGCAGGTCGCGTGCGGACCGCCGGCGCCTGGAGCCCATCCCGCCCGGCATGCCGGACGGGATGGGGTCTCGATCCTGATGCGTGATCCGGCCCGGCGTGGCCGGCCCGGATCCCGAGGGTCACTGGCCGCCGCCCAGGGTGTGGACGTAGACGGTCAGGGCCTTGATGGTGGTGGGCGACAGGCGGCTGGTCCAGGCCGGCATCACGCCGCCACGACCGTTGGTGATCGTCTGGACGATGGTGGCCTTGTCGCCGCCATAGAGCCAGATGCCGTCGGTGAGGTTCTTGGAGCCGAGCTCCTGGTTCCCCTTGCCGTCCTCGCCGTGGCAGGCGGCGCAATTGGCGGCGAACACCGCGGCGCCCTTCTGCACGCTCGGCAGATCCTTGGGGCCGGTGCCCGACAGGGAGCGGACATAGTCCGCCACGTCGGAGATCTCCGCCTTGGTCAGGATCGGGCCGAACGCCATCATGTTGCCCTGGTGGCCCTCGTCGTCGCCCGAGCGGGCGCCGTGGGTGATGGTGGCGCTGATCTGCTCCAGCGTGCCGCCCCACAGCCAGTCGTCGTCATTGAGGTTCGGGAAGCCCTTGGCGCCGCCGCCGCCCGCCCCGTGGCAGGGCGCGCAATTGTCGGCGAAGGCCACCCGGCCCTCGGCGCGGGCGAGGTTGAGAAGCTCGGGATTCTTCTCGATCTCGTCCAGCGGAACGTTGGCGAGCTTGGCCGAGGAGACGGCCCGCAGCTTCTGCAGGTCCGCCAGCTGCTCCACCACCGCCGAGCGGGAATGCCAGCCCGACAGGCCGGGGGTGAAGCTGGAGACCAGCGGCCAGGCCGGATAGACCACCCAATAGCCGATGGCCCACAGGATGGTGGCGTAGAAGGTCCACAGCCACCAGCGCGGCAGCGGATTGTTGAGTTCCTGGATGCCGTCCCACTCGTGGCCGGTGGTGGGGGTGCCCGTCGCGGCATCCACCCCCTTGTCATGGCTGTCGTGCGCGGTGCTCACGATCAATCCTCCTTCAGGGGAATCTGGGCGGCCGCATCGAAGCTCTTCTTCTTCGAGGGCCAGTAGGCGTAAGCGCACACGCAGAGAAAGGCACCGAAGAAGTAGATCAGGCCCCAGGTCTGCGCGAAGCCGGCCAGTTGCATGTAGATGTCACGCATGGCTCACCTCACGTTCGCCTTGTTGTCGTAGAGCTTGAAATCGACCTGTGTGCCGAGCTGCTGGAGATAGGCGATCAGGGCGTCCGCTTCGGTCAGCGTCTCGGGATTGCCGTCGAAGTCGCGGGCCTGCGCCTTGGGATAGCGCTTCTGCAATGCGTCGGCGTCGGCTTCGGGCGTCGCCTGGAGCTTCAGGTCGTCCTGCGCGGAGGCGATCATCTCGTCCGTGTAGGGCACGCCTTCCGCGCGCAGCACCTTCATGTCGTCGGCGATGTGCTTGGCGGAGAGCGGGGTCTTCGCCAGCCAGGGATAGCCGGGCATGATCGAGGCGGGCACCACGGAGCGCGGGTTGTTGAGATGCTCAAGCTGCCACATGTCCGAATACTTGCCGCCCACGCGGGCGATATCCGGGCCAGTGCGCTTGGAGCCCCACTGGAAGGGGTGGTCGTACATGCTCTCGGCGGCCAGCGAATAGTGGCCGTAACGCTCCACTTCGTCGCGCAGCGGGCGGATCATCTGGCTGTGGCAGGCATAGCAGCCCTCGCGCAGATAGATGTTGCGCCCGGCGAGCTCCAGCGGGGTGTAGGGGCGAACCCCGTCCACCTTCTCGATGGTGCTCTTCAGGTAGAACAGCGGGACGATCTCGACGAGGCCGCCGATGGAGATCACGATCAGCACGCCGAGAAGCAGGAAGATCGAGTGCTTCTCGAAGATGGCGTGCTTGGACCAGATGGATGTCGCGGACATTTATGCCTCCGTCATTCGGCGGGCGCGAGGGCGACGCCGCTCGGCTGCGACACCGTTTCGGCACGATAGATGGTCATGACCACGTTCCAGGCCATGATGAGGGCGCCGGCGAGGAAGAGGATGCCGCCCACGGCACGGATCACGTACAGCGGATGGATCGCCTCGACCGTCTCGATGAAGGAGTATTCGAGGAAGCCCAGCGAGGTGTAGGCGCGCCACATGAGGCCCTGGAGGATGCCCGCGACCCACATGGAGGAGATGTAGAGCACGATGCCGAGCGTCGAGATCCAGAAGTGCCACTCGATGGCCTTCATCGAATACATCTCGCGCTTGTTCCAGAGCCACGGCACCAGGCAGTAGATAGCGCCGAAGGAGATGTAGGCGACCCAGCCGAGCGCGCCGGAATGCACGTGGCCGATGCCCCATTCCGTGTAGTGGCTGAGCGAGTTCACGCTCTTCACCGACATCATCGGGCCTTCGAAGGTCGCCATGCCGTAGAAGGCGACGGCCACCACCATCATGCGGATCACCGGGTCGGTGCGCAGCTTGTCCCAGGCGCCCGAGAGCGTCATCAGGCCGTTGATCATGCCGCCCCAGGAGGGCATCCACAGGATGATGGAGAAGGTCATGCCCAGCGTCTGCGCCCAGTCCGGCAGCGCCGTGTAGTGCAGGTGGTGGGGACCGGCCCAGATGTAGAGGAAGATCAGCGCCCAGAAATGGACGATGGACAGGCGGTAGGAATAGACCGGCCGCTCAGCCCGCTTCGGAATGAAATAGTACATGAGGGCGAGGAAGCCCGCGGTCAGGAAGAAGCCCACCGCGTTGTGGCCGTACCACCACTGCACCATGGCATCCTGCACGCCCGACCAGACGATGTAGGACTTGGGCGAGAACACCGAGACCGGGATCGCGGCGTTGTTGCCGAGGTGCAGGACGGCGATGGTCAGGATGAAGGCGAAATAGAACCAGTTGGCCACATAGATGTGGGGTTCCTTGCGCTTCAGCACCGTGCCCAGGAACACCAGGAAGTAGGTCACCCACACGATGGTCAGCCACAGGTCGGCATACCATTCCGGCTCGGCGTATTCCTTGCCCTGGGTGATGCCGAGCAGATAGCCCGTGCCGGCGATGACGATGAAGAAATTGTAGCCCAGGACCACGAACCAGGGCGCCAGATAGCCCGCGAGGCGGGCGTGGCTGGTGCGCTGGACCACGTAGAACGAGCTGGCGATCAGCACGTTGCCGCCGAAGGCGAAGATCACCGCCGAGGTGTGCAGCGGGCGCAGCCGGCCGAAGGAAATCCAGGGCAGGTCGAAATTCAGCAGCGGAAAGGCCATCTGCAGGGCGATGATGACGCCGATGAGGAAGCCCGCGATGCCCCAGAACAGCGCCAGCAGGGTGCCGACCTTCACGGGCAACATGTTGTAGTTGGGCTTACCGTCGATGGTCTGGGGCGGAAGTTCCGCCGGCCGGTCCATGTAGCGGTTCCCGATGATGAAAACCGTGGCGATGCTCGCCGCTGCGAACAGATAGGCGTGGAAGGCATATTCCGGCGTGTAGGCCTTGGCGGCCACGACAACCGAGAAGAAGCCGAGCGCGGCGAACACCAGGATCAGACCGAGTTCTCCCCCGGTCATGCTCTTGGCGGGTGTCTGGACAGTGGACATTGGCAACCCCTTGCGGCGAGGCGGACAAGCCGCCCGCTAGCCTCGCGGGCACCTTGCGGCAGGAGGGTCGTTTCACCTTGATACAGGTCAAAGGTACGTGACCGGAGGGGCCGTCCGGGTTGTCGCACGGGGAAATACGTAAGCCTCGTTCCAGCTTCGGGCGCGGCGCGGCCGGCTCCCGCTCAATCCAGCGTCTGGCGGAAGCGGGCCACGGCGATGCCCATGGACACCAGCATCAGGACGGCGAGGATGGCGATGTCCGACTGGAGGTCGGCGAAGCCCGCATTCTTCAACAGGATGCCGCGCACCATGCGCAGGTAATGGGTGAGCGGCAGGCATTCGGAAATCCACTGCGCCCACACCGGCATGCCGGCGAAGGGGAACATGAAGCCGGACAGGAGGATGTTGGGCAGGAAGTACATGAAGGTCATCTGCACCGCCTGGAGCTGGTTCTGCGCCAGGGTGGAGAAGGTGTAGCCGGTGGCGAGGTTGGCGGTGATGAACAGCAGCGTCCCGGCCGAGAGCAGCAGCAGGCTGCCTTCCAGCGGCACCGAGAACAGGATCATCCCGGCACCGAGGATCAGAACCCCCTGCATCACCCCCACCAGCACATAGGGGATGATCTTGCCCAGCATGATCTCCACCGGATGGATGGGCATGGAGAGCAGGCTCTCCATGGTGCCGCGCTCGGTCTCCCGGGTCACCGACAAGGCGGTGAAGATGAGCATGGTCATGGTGAGGATGGTGCCGAGCAGGCCCGGCACGATGTTGAGCTGCGAGGTGCCGGCGGGATTGTAGCGCCGGTGCTGGACGATCTCGAACGGGGCGGTGCCGGCGGCATCCACGAAGCGCTCGCGGGCCAGCGCGCTGGACACGACGCCGGAGAGAGCGCCGAGCGCATTGCCCGAGGCCACCGGGTCGGTGGCGTCCGCCGCCACGAGCAACTGGGGCGTCTCGCCGCGCCGCAGCGCGCGCTCGAAGCCGGCGGGGATCTCGACGAGGAACAGCACGTCGCCGCCGCGGATCAGGTGCTCGGCCTCGGCATCGTCGGCCGGCTCGTGGGTCAGGCTGAAGAAGGCGGTGTTCTTCAGCGCCGCCAGGATGGCCCGGCTGGCGGCGGTGTTCTCATGCACCAGCACGGCGGTGGGCAGGTGGCGCGGCGTGGTGTTGATGGCATAGCCGAACAGGATGAGCTGGAGCAGCGGGATGGCGATCATGGTGGCGAACGTCACCCGGTCGCGGCGCAGCTGGATGAACTCCTTGCGCACCATGGCGGCGACGCGGCGGAAGAAGCCGGCGATGTCGGGGGGCGCGCTCATCGCAGCATGTCCTGGGAGCGCATCATCAGGTCGATGAACACGTCTTCCAGCGTCGCGGTCTCGCGCCGCCAGGAGAGGCCCTCCTGCGCCCGGAACGGGGCGATCGCCGCCTCCAGGGCGTCGGCGTCATGGCCGGAGACATGCAGGCTGATGCCGAAGGGCGCCACCATCTTCACCGCCGGGTTCCCGCTGAGTGCCTTGCTCAGCGCGGCGATGACGGCGCCGGGATCGCGGCCGTCGCGGGCGACGTCCACCACATAGGTCACGAGGCCGGAGCCGGCGACCACCTCCGCCACCGTGCCGCGGGCGAGCAGGTGGCCATAGGCGATGTACGCGATCTCGTGGCAGCGTTCGGCCTCGTCCATGTAATGGGTGGAGACCAGCACGGTGAGGCCCTCGGCGGCCAGGTCGTGGATCTGGGCCCAGAATTCACGGCGTGCCTGCGGGTCGACGCCGGCGGTGGGCTCGTCCAGCAGCAGGAGCTGGGGCGCGGGCAGGATGCAGGCGCCGAGCGCGAGGCGCTGCTTCCAGCCGCCGGAGAGCTCACCGGCCAATTGCCGGCCGCGCCCCTCCAGCCCGAGCCGCACCAGCGCCTGCTGGGCGGCATCCTCCGGCCGGGGCACGCCGTAGAGGCGGGCGACGAACTCCAAATTCTCGCGCACGGAGAGGTCCGTATAGAGCGAGAATTTCTGCGTCATGTAGCCCACGTGCTTCCGGATCTCGCGCGACTGGGTGCGGATGTCGAGGCCGAGGCAGGTGCCGTGCCCGGCGTCCGGGGTCAGCAGGCCGCAGAGCATGCGGATGGTGGTGGTCTTGCCCGAGCCGTTGGGGCCGAGGAAGCCGTAGATCTGGCCGCGCCGCACGCTCATGGTGAGGTTGTCCACCACCAGCCGGTCGCCGAACTTCTTGCTCAGCCCCTCCACCGAGATCGCCACCTCCGGCGGCGCGAAGGCGCCCGCCGCGGTCATGGCGTGCCCGTCAGCGAGACCGTCACCGGCTGGCCCGGCCGGGCCAGCGCCGGATCGCGCGGACGGGCTTCCACCAGATAGACCAGCTTGGAGCGCTCCTCGCGGCTGTAGATCACCGGTGGGGTATATTCCGCGCTGTCGGAGATGAAGGAGACGTCGGCCGTCAGCGGCGGGCAGCCGTCGCAGGACACGGCGACGGGCTGGCCTATCTTCACCTTGGGCAATTGCGCCTCGGGCACGAAGAAGCGCACCTTCACCAGCCCGGGGGGGAGCACGGAGACCACGGGGCGCCCCTCCGGCACCAGCTCGCCCACGCGGTAATAGAGTGTCTGCACCTGTCCGTCCTGCGGCGTCACCAGGGTGCGGCGGGCGAGGCGGATGGCGGCGGCGTCCGCGGTGGCGCTCGCGCTGCGGGCGGCGGCGTCGGCGGCGGCGATGTCCTCGTCGCGGGAGGCGATGCGGCCCACGTCGATCTGGCGGCGGATTTCGTCCAGGCTGGCCTGGTTCTGGTCGTAGGTGTGCTGGGCGGTGTCGAGATTGGCCTGGGAGGAGGCGCCCTTCGGCACCAGCGTCTTCTGGCGCTCCAGCTCGATGCGCGCGAGGTCGAGGGCGGTGGTGGCGCGGCGCTCGCTGGCCTGGAGGATGGCGATCTCCTCCGGCCGCTGGGCGGCGGCCCTGGCCTTGGCGAGCTTGGCCTGCGCCTCCGCGAGCGTGCCTTGGGCGGCGGCGAGGTCGGCCTTCTGCACGTCGTCCTCCAGCCTCGCCACGACGGCGCCGGCGGTGACGCGGCTGCCTTCCTGGACCGGCAGGGTGAGGACGCGCCCGGCCTCCTGCGGGCCGATATAGAGCAGGTCGCCTTCCACATAGCCGGAGAAGCTGCGCGGCTCCTCGGCGCCGCAGGCGGCGAGGGCGAGGAGGGCGCAGAGCGGCAGGGCGAGACGCGGGATCGGACGAAGGGCACGCATCAGGACGTCTCTCCGCCGTTCAGGCCGCCCAGCAGCAGGGCGATGTAGTCCTCGGCGAACGCCGCCTCGTCGAGCGGCGCCACCTTGTCGAAGGTCATGTTCCAGACCACGGCGGTAAGGAAGGGCGCGAACAGCGCCTGCGGATGGCGGGTCAGCGCCTCGGCCTGCGGCGCGCGCCGGATCTCGCCGCGCGCCACGCCGCGCGCCACGATGGCCCGGACGACGCCGAGACCCGGCGTGACCACCTCGCGATAATGGAAGGCCGCCAGGTCGGGGAAGCGATGCCCCTCGCTGATCATCAATTGCATCACCTGCCGCGCCTGGGGCGTCTGGATGCGGGCCAGCAGCAGGGCGACGAGGGCGCGGATCAATTCCGACGTCGATCCCTCGAAGGCGCTCAGCATGCCGGAAGCGACGTCGGGAATGGGCGCGAGATTCTCCTTGATGAGCCCCTCGAACAGCGCCTGCTTGTCCGCGAAATAGAGATAGAGGGTGCCCTTGGCGACCCCCGCCGCACGCGCCACGTCGTCCAGGCGCGCGTTGGCGAAGCCGTTGGCGGCGAAGACCTCAAGCGCCGCCGCCAGGATGTCGGCGCGGCGGGCGGCCTTGTCGTGCGGGCGACGGGCGGGGGACAGGCTGGTCATGCCGGAACGTTATGACTGACTCGTCAGTCAGTCAATCGCAGGGACGCGTTAAGGTCGAAAATCGCCATCCTGCGCGTCCAGGCGGCATTCGCTGCGTCGGTCGATCCCGCTCAGCGCCGGGCGCGGATGAGGGCGCGCACCGCCAGCAGGATCGCGGTCGCCGCGATGCCGGCGGTCACGATGCCGGCGGGCGTGCATCGGGCTCGCGCGTGGATGTTCAGCTTGCCGAGCTTCAGCTCCCAGTCGGCGGTAAGCTCCTCGGGGTGGCTGGGGGCCGGAACTTTCCCCTCGTTCGGCACGTCGCTCATGTGAGCCTCCCTGTTCGAGCACGCTGCGCCGGAGCCGGCGGACGGCAGACCAAGCCGCGCGCGGATCCGGCCTATTCCGGCAAGGGGATGAATTCGCTCTCGTCCGGCACATGTCCGAAGCGGCCGGTCTTCCAGTCCTCCTTGGCCTGCTGGATGCGCTCCTTGCGGGAGGAGACGAAGTTCCACCAGATGTAGCGCGGGCCTTCCAGCGCGGTGCCGCCCAGCAGCATCAGGCGGGAGGCGCGCAAGGCGCGGATGGTGATGCGGTCGCCGGGGCGGAAGATGAGCAGGCGCGGCCCCTCGAAGCGGTCGCCGGCGATCTCCACCTCGCCGTCCGCCACATAGACCGCGCGCTCCTCCGTGTCGGGATCGAGCGGGATCTGCGCTGCCGCGTCCAGCAGCACCTCCGCATAGAGCCAGTCCGAGGCCATGGTCACCGGCGAGCGGGCGCCGAAGGCGGAGCCGGCGATCACCCGCGCGGTGACGCCGCAATCCTCCACCACCGGCAAATCGGCGGCGGCGAAATGCTGGAACGAGGGGGCGACCTCCTCCAGCGCCTGCGGCAGGGCGATCCAGCTCTGGATGCCGGCCATGGTCTGGGTGCCGGTGCGGGCCTCCGCCGGGCTGCGCTCGGAATGGGCGATGCCGCGCCCGGCGGTCATCAGGTTCATGGCCCCGGGGGTGATCTCCAGCGCGTTGCCCTCGCTGTCCCGGTGCATGATGCGGCCGTCGAACAGATAGGTGACGGTGGCAAGCCCGATATGCGGGTGGGGCCGCACGTCGAGCCCCTGGCCCGGCAGGAACTGCACCGGACCCATCTGGTCGAAGAAGATGAACGGGCCGACCATCTGCCGCTTGCCGTGGGGCAGGGCGCGGCGCACGGCGAAGCCATCGCCGAGGTCGCGCACGCGCGGCACGATAACCAGCTCCAACGCATCGCAGGAGCGCGGATCGCCGAGGACGGGGTCGGTGGAGGGCATCCAGCTCATGGGGATCTCCTGTGCGCGGCCCTGCGCCATGGCCGTGTCTCTGGGCGGGCCGGACCGCGTCCGGTGCCAAGGATGGACAGACTAGCCGGCCTGCGGTCCGCAGGCGATCCCCCGCCGTGCCGCTGGGTCACGCCCCAGCGGAAGCCCCACGGACGCCACATTGCGATGGCGCTTTGCGCGCGACGTCGTGCGTTTGCGGCAGACCGGGGCCGCCTTGCGGCTCGGCTCTGCGCGCCGGCAACGGACCAGGCGAGAGGCGGCAGCGGCATGGACAGGCAGCGGATACGGCGGGTCGATGCCAGGGCTTCGCGATGGTCGCGCGGCGCCTCGCGCGCGGCCGGCTGAGGCGCCGCATTGCAGGCCGGTTCTGCCGTTCCGCTGTGGGAGGCCCCGCCGCTGGGCCTCGACGGGCTTGAGCACCGCGAGGCGGGGACGGGGCCGGAGCGCCGCCGGTTCAACGCGCGCTGGCTGTCCGCCACCGGCCTCATGGGAGCGGTGGCCCTGGCGCTCATGTGCGGCGCACTGTTCGCGTCCATCAGCCGCGACAGCCGCCATGTCTCGCGCCCGATCCTCGCCGCCCGCCTCCTGAGCCGGCGCCCGCTCGACAAGCCCCGCGGCGACCGGCTGCATCTGGAGGCCATGCGTGCGGCCAGGCGCGATCTCTCGCGCGAGCTGAAGGTGGAGCAACTGACCGCCTCCGGCATGCATGCCTTCACCCACGTGGCGGCGAAGCTCGCGGCGGTGGTGGCGGCAACGCCGGACGTGCCGCAGCCGCAGCGGCGTCCGCCGCCCGAGGCCCAGCCCGTCGCCGAGGATGAGCCTCCGCCGCTGCCGCCGGCCGCTCTGGCCAGTGCCCGGCGCGACGGGGTGAAGGGCGCCCGCACCCGGGCGCAGGAGGCGCAAGCGGTGGCTGACCTCGCGCTCGGCGCCATGGCGCGGCGCGCCCCGGCGGCCGCGCCGCCGCCCGGCGCGGCCCTCGGATTTGCGCCGGCGCCGCCCCCGCCCGTCCATTTGCCGCCGGAGATCCTGCAGGGCGCCTCCGTGCCGCCTCCGCCGCCCCCACCCCCTGCGGCGCCGGGCTTCGCCATGTTCGAAGACGACACCAGCGCCATCGGCGTGCCGGAGAATGTCTCCGTGCTGGCGAAGGGCGAGGCCGTCCCCATCCTGGCCGACCGGGTGCTGGTGGCGAAATCCGGCGATACGCCGGAGGACATGCTGCGCGCCGCCGGGGTCGATACCGAGGACGCGCAGGCCCTGGCCACGGCGCTGCGGCGCGGCCCCTTCGGCTTCCGCTCCAGCTTCGGCGGCGGCGAGGAGATCGTGCTGTCCGAGCCCGCCGCCCTGGAGGGGCGGGCGGCGCGGCCGCTGAAGGTCCGCCTGGTGCGCGGCACGGCGACGCTGGCCCGGCTCGCCGCGACGGATGCCGGCGCCTATGTGCCCCTGCCGCCGGATCCGCCCCGGCAGGCCGCGGCTCCGGCGGGCGCGGATGAGATCGACCCGGCGCTGCTCGATGGCGTGACCGTGCGCGACGGGCTCTATCGCCTCGCCGACGCCAAGGTGGTCGACGAAGGGCTGGTGGATGAGCTGGTACGCCTCGCCGACCATGACGTGAACCTCGATGCCCCGCTCGCCGCCACGGACAGCATCGACCTCGTCTATGCGCCGCCGGAGCGGGACGACAGCCGGCAGGAGGAGTTCCGTCAGGAGATCGCCTTCGCCGCGCTGAAGGTGGATGGCCGGACGCGGCGCTATTATCGCTTCAAGACCCCCGACGACGGCGCGGTGGACTATTACGACGCCGACGGCCGCTCGCTGACCAAGCTGCTGCTGCGCAAGCCGTTCGCCAACGGGCGGCTGGGCGATGGTTTCGGCTGGCGTGTCCATCCGATCCTCGGCGACCGGCGGTTCCACAACGGCGTGGATTATGCCGGGCCGGCGGGCTCGCCCATCGTGGCGGCGGGGTCCGGCGTGGTGGAGAAGATCGATTACGAGAGCGGCTACGGCAAATATGTGCGGCTGCGGCACGACGGCGGCTACGAGACCACCTATGCCCATGTGGCCGGCTTCCCTTCCAGCCTGAAGGTGGGCCAGCGGGTGCGCCAGGGCCAGACCATCGCCTATGTGGGCTCCACCGGCCTCTCCACCGGGCCGCATCTCTATTACGAACTGAAGATCAACGGCCATTATGCCGACCCCACCCGCGTGAAGCTGGCGGGCGGGCGCATCCTCCAGGGCGATGTCGTCGCCGCCTTCCAGAAGGAGCGGGCCCGCATGGATGCGCTGGCTGCCGCCCCGGCCGCGGAAGCCGCTGCGCCCTGAGGCGGCCGCCGGGGCTGCGGCCCGGAAGGCGCCGCGCGGCCGCAAAACGCCGCGCCGGTCTGGCGGTGGGCCGCCGGGGGCGATAGATAACAGGGGACACCCCTTTCCGGGCATCCGCCGGAGCATCCCATGAGCCTTCAGGTCGCGGTCCAGATGGACCATATCGCCCACATCAATGTGGCGGGCGATTCCACCTTTGCCTTGCTGCTGGAAGCCCAGCGCCGGGGCCATTCCCTGGTCCACTACACGCCCGAGCGCCTCGCCATGCGCGACGGCCAGGTGTTCGCCACCATCGAGCCGCTCACCGTGGCGGACGAGGTGGGCAAGCATTTCCAATTGGGCGAGAAGCGCCGCGTGGCGCTGTCGGATTACGACGTGGTGCTGCTGCGCCAGGACCCGCCGTTCGACATGGCCTATGTGACGACGACGCACCTTCTGGAGCGCATCCACCCCAAGACCCTGGTGGTGAACGACCCGGCCCATGTGCGCAACGCGCCGGAGAAGATCTTCGTCACCGAATTTCCCGACCTGATGCCGCCGACGCTGATCACCCGCGACCTCGACGAGATCAAGGCGTTCCGCGCCGAGTTCAAGGACGTGGTGATGAAGCCGCTCTACGGGCACGGCGGCGGCGCCGTGTTTCGCCTCACCGAGGATGACCTCAATTTCGGCTCGCTCTATGATTTCTTCGCTGTGACTTTCCGCGAGCCATGGGTGATCCAGCGCTTCCTCCCCGCCGTGAAGCATGGCGACAAGCGCATCATCCTGGTGGATGGCGAGGCGGCGGGAGCGGTGAACCGCGTGCCGAGCGAGGGCGACCTGCGCTCCAACATGGTGCGTGGCGGGGCGGCACGGCCCACCGACCTCACCGACCGGGAGAAGGAGATCTGCACCCGCATCGGCCCCTCGCTGCGCAAGATGGGGCTGCTGTTCGTGGGCATCGACGTGATCGACGGCAACCTGACCGAGATCAACGTCACCTCGCCCACCGGCCTGCGCGCCATCAAGCGCCTGGGCGGGCCGGACATCGCCGTCCAGATCTGGGACAAGATCGAGGAAAAGCGCGGCGCCTGAGGGCGTGCGCACATTGTCACTGGCACAAGCGGGTCATCCGCCCGGCAAGGAGCCTCGCATGGCTGCACCGCTCACCGTTTCCGTCCCTCACAGCCTCGGCCGCGAGGAGGCGGTGCGCCGCCTGCAGAAGGGCACCAGCCTGCTGCGGGAGAAGTTCGGCGACAAGATCACGATCGTCGAGGACACCTGGACCGACGCCCACCTGGACTTCAAGGTGGCGGCCATGGGCCAGCAGGCCGCGGGGCAGATCGACGTGGCGGAGGATGCGGTGCATCTCGCCGTCGAGCTGCCCTATCTGCTCCATCTGGCCGGCACCAAGATCAAGGACCTGATCCAGAAGCAGGGCACCGTGCTGCTGGAGAAGAAATAGGCGCCCCCGTACGGCCCCGGCCATTGACCGGGGCCTCCGGCGTCATGCCGGGGCGAAGACGAGGCTGGCGGTGTCGAGCGTGAAGGTGCCGTCCGGCTCGATCTCGAAATAGTCGCGCACCGGCCCGGAGGCGCTTTCCTCCAGCGCGCGGATCGCCGCCGCCAGCACCGGCGGCGTCTTCATGCGGGCGATCCAGGAGGCGAACTCCAGCTTGAGGCGCCGCGTCTCCACCCCCTTCAGCACCAGCCCGGCGACCTCCGCCGCCGCCGTCCACTGCGCCACCGAATAGTCCCGCACATGGGAGGTGTCGCGCAGCAGCTCAATGCTCTGGACGAAAGTGTCGAGCAGCGGGGTGGGCGGCGCCACCACATCCATGAAGATCACCGTGCCGGCCGGCTTCACCACCCGCCGCGCCTGGCGCAGGCCCGCGCCGAGGTCGCGCCAGTGGTGGGCGCTGTAGCGCGAGACCACCACGTCGAAGCTCGCGTCCGGGAACGGCAGTTCCTCCGCCACGCCGCGCACGGTCTCGATATTCGCCAGCCCCCGCGCCGCGGCTTCGCCGGCCACCGCCGCCAGCATCTCCGCCGACAGATCGTAGGCGACCACCGCGCCCACGTGCGGGGCGGCGGTGAAGCTCACATGGCCGCCGCCGCAGCCGAGATCCAGCAGGCGCCCGACCCCGGCCCCGGCGAGCCGGGCCGCCAGCGCCGCGAGATCGGCGCCCTTGGCGTGGACCTCGCTTGCCACATAGGCCTGGGCCTGGGGGCTGAACTGGGCGGAGACGTGGCCCTCGTGGCCGGGGCGGGCGGGATGGGACATGGACATCTTTCCTCTTGATCGGCCCTGCGGGCGCTGACCGATGTGACGGGCATCTTCACCGCGACGCCATCGGACGGGCAAGCCGTCCGGCGGCGTCGCGGCGGTCGCCAAGCGGCGGCTCCGCTGTGCTAGGCCCGCCCGTAAACAGGTGCCAGGATCAATCTTATCCTGGTATAAACGCCACCATGATCACCGCACCCGATATGGCCCGCCGCCGGGCGCTCGCCGGCTTCGTCCGGGCTCAGCGCGAGCGGCTCGATCCCGCCGGCCATGGCTTCCTCGACCTGCGCCGGCGCCGCACGCCGGGCTTGCGGCGGGAGGAGATGGCGCAGATCGCCGGCCTCAGCGCCACCTGGTACACCTGGATCGAGCAGGCGCGCGACGTGTCGCTCTCGGCGTCCGCGGTGGCGCGCCTGGCGCGGGCCTTCGGGCTGTCGCCGGCCGAGCGGGCCTATCTGTTCGACCTTGCCGGCCGCGAGGATCCGGAGCCGCCCGGCGAGGACCCGCCCGGCACGCTGAACCCCCTGCTGCGGATGATCGAGGCCCTGCCCTATCCCGCCTACATGCTGGACGGCGCCTGGACCGCGCGGGCCTGGAACGGCCCGGCGGCGGAGCTGTTCCGGGGCTGGCTGGACGGGGCGGCCGAGCGCAACCTGCTGCGTTTCATCTTCCTGTCGCCGGCGGCGGTGGCGCTGATCCCCGACCATGCGGAGCGGGCGCGCCGCGTGCTGGCGGAATTCCGCGCCGACACCTCCCGGCACATGGCCGAACCGGCGCTTGCCATGCTCGTCGCCGAGCTCAAGGCCGGCGCGCCGCTGTTCGCGCGCCTGTGGGAAGCCCAGGCGGTGCTCGGCCGCGAGGGCGGGCTGCGCCTGTTCCGCGACGCGGAAGGGGCGCTGGTGCAGTTCGAGCAGGTGACCCTGGTGCCCCTGCCGGGCGGGCGGAGCAAGCTCGTCGTGCTCACCCCCTTCGCGCCCTGAAGCCGGATCTTGTTGCGGATGCGCAAGCTGGAGCCAAGCTCCGCATGCTACGCGTGCGAGGAGACGGTACGGGCGCCTGTCGAACTCGGGCGTGGGAGAGGGCATGCGCGGCTCGGAAGACGTCAAGAACTGGATGAACATGTTCCGCTGGATCGTGAAGCTGATCCGCGACGACTATGGCATTCCGGAAGAACAGCTGACCCGCCACGCCACCATCGAGAAAGATCTCGGGCTCGACGCCGAGCAGGTCGAGCAGGTGATGGAAATCGTCAGCGAGGCCTTCCAGATCCGCTTTCCGGACGATGCGCTGGACGAACTGGTCAGGCTTGAGGAACTGTGCCTGCTGGCGAGCTGGCTGGCCGGCTTCTACAAGCAGCCGCCTTTCCTGGCGGACGACTTCGTCGCCCGGGCCGTCGATCTCAACCCCCGCGCGGTTCAGGGCTGAAAGAGCATCGCCGCGTAGCGCAGGGCGAAGGCACCGAGCACCAGCGGCGCCAGGACCGCAAGCTTGAGCGCCATGCGCATCAGCGTGCCGGGGATGCCGACGGGCAGCCGCGCGTGGGCGGCGCGGTGAACGACAAGCGCGGTGAGAGCGGCGGGCGAACGGTAGGGCGTGGGACGGTAGGGCATGGGAAGCACCTTTCCGCCGTCTTATCCCCCCGCCTGGCATAAAGGCGCGATCGGGAAGGCCGTCCGCGTACATAAAGGCCCCGTCAACGGGCGTTCCCAATCCGTTCTTGTGCGCCCCGGCCGCCTCCACTACCGTAAGGCGAGCTTGGGGCTTTGGGGGCGCGGGCGTGATCCAGCGGGTGGCAACGGTCGCCTTCGAGGGCGTGGATGCGCGTCCCGTGGACGTGCAGGTGCATGTGGCCGCCGGGCTGCCGGCCTTCACCATCGTCGGCCTGCCCGACAAGGCGGTGACCGAGGCCAAGGAGCGGGTGCGCGCCGCGCTCATCGCTTCGGGCCTTGCCCTGCCCGCCCGCCGCATCACCGTGAACCTCGCGCCCGCCGACCTGCCGAAGGAAGGCTCGCATTACGACCTGCCCATCGCGCTCGGCCTGATGGCGGCCATCGGCGCCATTCCGTCCGATGCGCTCAGCGGCTTCACCGTGGTGGGGGAACTGGGGCTCGACGGCTCCATCGCCGCGGTGGCGGGCGTGCTGCCGGCGGCGATCGGCGCCAATGCACGCGGCCATGGCCTCATCTGCCCGGCCGCCTGTGGGGCGGAAGCCGCCTGGGCGAGCCCGGACATGCAGATCCTGGCGCCGTCCTCGCTGATCCAGCTGGCCAACCACGTCACCGGCCGGCAGGTGCTGGCGCGGCCCGATCCGCGCCTGCGCGATGCCCGCGCGGGCGGCCTCGACCTGCGCGACGTGAAAGGCCAGGAGATCGCCAAGCGTGCCCTGGAGGTGGCCGCCGCCGGGGGGCACAACCTGCTCTATGTGGGCCCGCCCGGCTCGGGCAAGTCCATGCTGGCGCAACGCCTGCCGTCCATCCTGCCGCCGCTGGCGCCGGCCGAGATGCTGGCGGTGTCCATGGTGGCCTCGGTGGCCAACGCCATCGAGGACGGAGCACTGGTGGACCGACGGCCGTTCCGTGCGCCGCATCACTCAGCCTCCATGGCCGCCATGGTGGGTGGCGGGCTGAAGGCGCGGCCGGGCGAGGTGTCGCTGGCCCATCTCGGCGTGCTGTTCCTGGACGAACTGCCGGAATTCACCCCCCAGGTGCTGGACAGCCTGCGCCAGCCCATGGAGACCGGCGAGGTGCTGATCGCCCGCGCCAACCATCGTGTCACCTATCCCGCCCGCTTCCAGCTCGTCGCCGCGATGAATCCGTGCAAGTGCGGCCGGGCCGGCGAGCCGGGCTTCGTGTGCAAGCGCGGGCCGCGCTGCGCCGACGAATACCAGGGCCGGCTGTCGGGTCCTTTCCTCGACCGCATCGACATCCATCTGGAGGTGCCGGCGGTGACGGCGGCGGATCTCGTGCTGCCGGCCCCGGTCGAAGGTTCGGCGGAAGTGGCGGCCCGCGTCGCCGCCGCCCGCGTGGTGCAGCGCGAGCGCTTTGCCGCCCTCGGCCGGCCGGACCTTGCGGTCAATGCGGAAGCCACCGGCCCGCTGCTGGATGAGATGGCGCGGCCGGACGGAGCGGGGCAGGCGCTGCTGCGCGACGCGGCGGACGCCATGCGCCTGTCCGCCCGCGGCTATCACCGGGTGCTCAAGGTCGCCCGCACGCTGGCCGATCTCGAAGGCGCGGAGACGCTGGGGCGCGCCCACCTCGCCGAGGCGCTGGCCTATCGCGCCCTGGCGGACAAGCCGCGCGCGGCGGCCTGACCGGCGCGGGTTCTAGTCCCGGTCCAGCTCCATGCGGTAGCGCACATGGTCGTCGGCGGCGACATACGTGTCATAGAGGCTGCGCGCGGCCGTGTTGGTGTCGCGGGTGTGCCAGTAGAGGTCGGACCAGCCCTGGGCGCGGCACAGCGCCACCAGATGGTCCATCAGCGCCCGGCCGACGCCGGCGCCGCGCGCCTCGGGGTCGACGAACAGGTCTTCCAGATAGCACAGGCCGGTCAGGCTCCAGGTGCCCTCGTGCTGCACGCACAAGGCCATGCCGGCGAGCCGGCCGTCCAGTTCGGCCACGAGACCGAACAGAGGGGAGGCGGGGTCGAGCACGCGGGCCCAGGTGTAGCTGGTGACCTCGTCCGGCACATCGGCCCGGTAGAAGTCGTTATAGCCGGCCCAGAGCCGCCGCCATTCGGCCTCGTCGCCGGCCACCGGGTCTCTCACGATCAGCGCCATCGCCGCACCTCCGGGGGAGGGCGTAGCACCCTTCGCCGGGCGCAAGAAACAAAAAGGGCGCGCCGGAGGCGCGCCCTTCTGCATCGAAACGAATGGGTTCAGCGCTGGGCGTTGGCCTGGGCGCCGCCGCTCTTCGGCAGGATCACCACCTTGGTGCCCACGTTGACGCGGTCGAACAGGTCTTCCACGTCGTTGTTCAGCATGCGGAAGCAGCCCGAGGACACGAACTTGCCGATGGTCTGCGGCTCGTTGGTGCCGTGGATGCGGTAGACTGTGCCGCCCAGATAGAGCGTGCGGGCACCGAGCGGGTTGCCCGGGCCGCCGGCCATGAAGCGCGGCAGGTAGGGCTGGCGCTGGATCATCTCCGCCGGCGGGCGCCAGTCGGCCCATTCCGCCTTGCGGGTGATCTTCTCCGTGCCGGCCCAGGTGAAGCCGTCGCGGCCCACGCCGATGCCGTAGCGGATCGCCTTGCCGCCACCCATCACGTAATAAAGGTAGGTGTTCGGCGTATCGATGACGATCGTGCCGGCGGGCTGCGAGGTCACATAGTCCACCGTCTGGCGGCGGAAGCGATCCGGCACCGGCTCGCTGGGATCGACGTCCTCGATGCGCGGGCCGGACGGCGCCTCGGCGGTGCCGGGCACCACGGCGGCGTTCGGGCTGTACACGCCGGCCGGCGGCTGGACGCCGCCCTGGGCGGCCTGCACCGAACCCGGCTGCGGCTGGACCACATAGCCCGCGGAGGGGTTGGCCTGGCCGCGGCTGGCCTGCTGCTGCTCGTAGCTCTGCGGCGGCATGTAGCCGGTGCGCGGGTTGTAGCCCGGAGCGCTGCCCTGCGGCGCCACGGCGACCGGCTGGCCGCCGTTCGGACCCTGGATATAGATCTGCTGCTGGCCGGGCTGCGGCTGGCCGTAGCTCGCGGTCTGGCCGGCGCCCTGCGCCGCCGGGGCCGTCGCATAGCCACCCTGCGGGGCGATGGACATGGGCTGCGAGCCGGTCTGCGCGCCGGACGGCTGCGCATAGCCCTGCTGGGTATTGTAGGCGGGGGTCTGCTGCGCGGTGTAGGGCACCTGCGGGGCATAGGTGGCCTGCGGCGCGCCGACGGGGGCCGAGATCGGCGCGCTCTCGACGGCATCGCTGCGGCGGGCCGGCCGCGCATAGGGATCGTCATAGCCGGGAACCGAACCTGCCGGGCCCTGCTGCGGCAGGGCGGCCGGCGGCGCCTCGGACGTGATGGCACCCGTCTCCTCATCGTCCGACGAGGGGAGATAATAGCGACCGGGGATCGTCTGCGCGTGAGCGGACACGGCGAGCAGAGAGGCCCCAAGCGAAATAAGGAGAGAAGTGCGCAGCGTCATGGGACTGTTGTTAACCCCGAAACGTGTCGAAATTGGAAACGCGGACCTGAATCATCGTCCCACTTTGGATCCATTTGACGCAGGCTGAAGCTTCAAGGACTCAGAGTTGAGTTTGGTTCCGAGTATGGGTCTGTAGCCCTGCGAATGCGGCGGCGCAATGACCGCGGGGACGCCGACAAACGATCGTGAAGGCTTCACGCAAGCCCGGCCGTCGAGTCTGCTTGCACTGTATCCTTTTTGCACATAAAGATATGTTTATGTCTTTTGGATTGCCTTCCGAATTTACGCCGCGCCTGGCGTTCGGCACGCTGCTCGACGGCCTCAAGGCGGCCGGCGAGGACACGCGCCTGCGCCTGCTCGCCGTGCTCGGCGAGGCGGACCTGACGGTGTCGGACCTGACCGAGATCATGGGCCAGTCGCAGCCGCGCATCTCGCGCCACCTCAAGCTCCTGGCCGAGGCCGGCCTGGTGGAGCGGCACCGCGAGGCGAGCTGGGTCTTCTACCGCCGGGCCACCGAAGGCCCGAACGGCGTGCTGGCGCTGCGCCTGCTGGCGCTGCTCGATCCCGCCGACCCGGTGCTCCTGCGCGACCGCGAGCGCCTCGCCGACGTGCGCGCCGCCCGTGCCGCCGCCGCCCAGGCCTATTTCCGCGCCCATGCGGAGGAGTGGGGCCACATCCGTGGCCTGCACGCTCCCGAGGCGGAGGTGGAGGCGGCGGTGCATGCCATACTCGGCGGCGAGCGCATCGAGACGCTGCTCGATCTCGGCACCGGCACCGGGCGCATGCTGGAATTGTTCGGGCACGAGATCACGCGCGGGCTCGGGCTCGACCTGTCGCCGGACATGCTGGCGGTGGCCCGCGCCAATCTGGAGCGGGCGGGCCTGCGCAACTGCTCGGTGCGGCAGGGCGACATCTTCAATCTGGCCATGCCGCGCGACAGCTTCGACGCGGTCATCATCCACCAGGTGCTGCACTTTCTCGACGACGGCGCGCGCGCCGTGCGCGAGGCGGCCCGCGTGCTCAAGCCGGGCGGCCGGCTGCTGGTGGTGGATTTCGCGCCGCACGACCTGGAATTCCTGCGCGACGCCCATGCCCATCGCCGCCTCGGCTTCTCCGCCGAGACGGTGGAGGGCTGGATGGCGCAGGCCGGCCTTGAGCCCTTGGCGCATCAGGCCCTCGGTCCCGAGCGGAATGCCGCCGGGCGGTTGATCGTTTCGCTCTGGCTGGGGCGCGACCCGCGCAAGCAGGCCGCCGCCGGAGCCCATAGGGAGGTAATGTGATGTCCGGCCCCGTCAGGGCGAGCCGCGCGGTGGGGAAGCCCCCGGTCTCGGTGTCATTCGAATTCTTTCCGCCCAAGACGGAGGAGATGGAGCGCACCCTGTGGGCCTCCATCGACCGCCTGGCGCCGCTCGCCCCGCGCTTCGTCTCGGTGACCTACGGCGCCGGCGGCTCGACCCGCGAGCGCACGCACGCCACCGTGGCGCGCATCGTCAAGGAGACGGCGCTGGCCCCGGCCGCGCATCTCACCTGCGTCGCCGCCACGCGGGCGGAGATCGACGAGGTGGTGCGCTCCTATGCGGAAGCCGGCGTGAAGCACATCGTCGCCTTGCGTGGCGACCCCACCACGGGGGTGGGCACCGCCTATGCCCCGCATCCCGGCGGCTATGCCTATGCAGCCGACCTCGTGGCCGGCATCAAGCGGCTGGGGGATTTCGAGGTGTCGGTCTCGGCCTATCCCGAGAAGCATCCCGAGAGCCCCAGCATCGATGCCGACATCGACGTGCTGGCGGGCAAGGTGGACGCCGGCGCCAGCCGTGCCATCAGCCAGTTCTTCTTCGATAACGACGTCTACTTCCGCTACATGGACAAGGTGCGGGCGCGGGGCATCGACATCCCCATCGTGCCGGGCATCCTGCCGGTGACCAATTTCAAGCAGGCGGCGAAGTTCGCGGCCGCCACCGGGGCGAGCATGCCGTCCTGGCTCGCGGCCCGCTTCGAGGGGCTGGACGACGACCCCGAGACGCGCAAGCTCATCGCCGCCGCCGTCGCCGCCGAGCAGGTGATGGACCTGGTTGATCGCGGTGTCACGGATATCCATTTCTATACGCTGAACCGCGCTGATCTTGTCTATGCGGTCTGCCATCTGCTGGGCCTGCGCCCGCAGACGGCAGAAGCTGTCCTACAGGCGGCGGCAGGGTAAGGAGAGCGATATGGCACGCGAGCCGGACAATATGATCCCGACCTTGCTGCGAGAACTGCGAGCCCACATGGACGCGCGGTTCGGCAAGCTGGATGGCGAAATCGGCTTGGTAAAAGGCGAAGTCGCCGAGAATTCCAAACGGCTCGAAAGTCTGCGCCAGGCAATGATCGGCGAATCCGTCCTCGGCCGCTACACGGTGGCGGAGGTGGAGCAGCGCCTTGAGAAGATCGAAAGCCGCCTTGCGGCACTCGAAAAGCACAGCCAGTAATCCTGGGCTCTCCGGCCTTCCCGTTCCGCCGCTCTCGGCCCCGCCGAGCCACGAGGTTCCGATGACCACCGTCCCCGCTCCGACCGGCCCTGACGCGGCCCAATCTGCCCTCATCATCGCCGCGCGGGAGCGCATCCTGGTGCTGGACGGCGCCATGGGCACCATGATCCAGGGCCTGAAGCTGGACGAAACCGGCTATCGCGGCGCGCGCTTCGCCGATTGGCCGCGCGACGTGAAGGGCAATAACGACCTGCTGAACCTGACCCGGCAGGACGACGTTCGGGCCATCCACCTGAAGTATTTCCTCGCCGGCGCCGACATCGTCGAGACCAACACCTTCTCCTCCACCACCATCGCCCAGGCCGACTACGGCATGGAAGAGCTGGCCTATGAGCTGAACGTGGAGGGCGCGCGCCTCGCCAAGGAAGCGGCGATCGAAGCCGAGAAGCAGGACGGCCGCCGCCGTTTCGTCGCCGGCGCCATCGGCCCGACCAACCGCACCGCCTCCATCTCGCCGGACGTGAACGATCCCGGCTTCCGCGCCACCAGCTTCGACGAACTGGCCATCGCCTATGGCGAGCAGGCGCGCGGGCTGCTGGACGGCGGCTCCGATCTGCTGCTGATCGAGACCATTTTCGATACGCTGAACGCCAAGGCGGCGGTGTTCGCCATCGAGGGGCTGTTCGAGGAACGCGGCATCCGCGTGCCGGTGATGATCTCCGGCACCATCACCGACCTCTCCGGCCGCACCCTGTCCGGCCAGACGCCGAGTGCCTTCTGGTATTCGCTGCGCCACGCCCAGCCTTTCTCCATCGGCCTCAACTGCGCGCTCGGCGCCAGGGAGATGCGCGCCCATATCGCCGAGCTGGGCCGGGTCGCCGACACCTTCGTCTGCGCCTATCCCAATGCCGGCCTGCCGAACGAGTTCGGCCTCTATGACGAGAGCCCGGAGGCCATGGGCGAGCTGGTGGGCGAGTTCGCCGCCTCCGGCCTCGTCAACATCGTCGGCGGCTGCTGCGGCACCACGCCGGACCACATCGCCGCCATCGCGCGGGCCGTGGCCGGCAAGGCGCCGCGCGCCATCCCGCGGATCGAGCCGCGCCTGCGCCTGTCCGGCCTGGAGCCGTTCGAGCTGACGCCCGAGATCCCGTTCGTGAACGTGGGCGAGCGCACCAACGTCACCGGCTCGGCGCGCTTCCGCAAGCTCATCACCAATGGCGACTTCGCCGCCGCCCTCGCGGTTGCCCGCGACCAGGTGGAGAGCGGCGCCCAGGTGATCGACGTGAACATGGACGAGGGCCTGCTGGACAGCCAGGCGGCCATGGTCTCCTTCCTCAACCTCGTCGCCGCCGAGCCGGACATCGCCCGGGTGCCGGTGATGGTGGACAGCTCCAAGTGGGCGATCATCGAGGCCGGCCTGAAGTGCATCCAGGGCAGGGGCATCGTGAACTCCATCTCCATGAAGGAGGGGGAGGACGCCTTCCGCCACTATGCCCGCCTCGTGCGCCGCTATGGCGCTGCGGTGGTGGTGATGGCCTTCGACGAGCAGGGCCAGGCCGACACCTTCGAGCGCAAGACGCAGATCTGTGCCCGCGCCTACAAGATCCTGGTGGAGGAGATCGGCTTCCCGCCCGAGGACATCATCTTCGATCCCAACGTCTTCGCGGTGGCCACCGGCATTGAGGAGCACGCGCCCTACGGCGTCTATTTCATCGAGGCGACGCGCTGGATCCGGCAGAACCTGCCCCATGCCCACATCTCGGGCGGCGTGTCGAACCTGTCCTTCTCGTTCCGCGGCAACGAGCCGGTGCGCGAGGCCATGCACGCGGTGTTCCTCTATCACGCCATCCAGGCGGGGATGGACATGGGCATCGTCAATGCCGGCCAGCTGGCGGTCTATGACGAGATCCCGGCCGAGCTGCGCGAGGCCTGCGAGGACGTGGTGCTGAACCGCAACCCGGACGCCACCGACCGCCTGCTGGCGCTGGCGGAAGGCTTCAAGGGCGGGGCGGGCAAGGAGAAGCGGGAGGCCGATCTCACCTGGCGCACGCTGCCGGTGGAGAAGCGCCTCGCCCATGCCCTGGTCAACGGCATCACCGATTATGTGGAGGCCGACACCGAGGAGGCCCGCCAGTCCGTCGCCCGGCCGCTGCACGTGATCGAGGGTCCGCTGATGGCGGGCATGAACGTGGTCGGCGACCTGTTCGGTTCCGGCAAGATGTTCCTGCCCCAGGTGGTGAAGTCCGCCCGCGTGATGAAGCAGGCGGTGGCCTATCTGATGCCCTTCATGGAGAAGGAAAAGGCGGAGATGGGCCTGACCGAGGCCTCGGCCGCCGGCCGGATCCTGATGGCCACCGTCAAGGGCGACGTGCATGATATCGGCAAGAACATCGTCGGCGTCGTGCTCCAGTGCAACAATTACGAGGTCATCGACCTCGGCGTGATGGTGCCCACCGCCAAGATCCTGGAAGTGGCCAAGGCGGAGAAGGTGGACGTGATCGGCCTTTCCGGCCTCATCACCCCGTCGCTGGACGAGATGGTCTCCGTCGCCTCCGAGATGGAGCGCGAGGGCTTCCGCGTGCCGCTGCTGATCGGCGGCGCCACCACCTCGCGCGTCCACACGGCGGTGAAGATCGCGCCGCAGTATCAGCGCGGGCAGGCGGTCTACGTGACCGACGCCAGCCGCGCCGTGGGCGTGGTGTCGAACCTGCTCAGCCCGGAGACCCGCGACGGCTACATGGCCGAGATCAAGGCCGAGTATGTGAAGCTGGCCGACGCCCATGCCCGCGCCGACGCGGCCAAGCAGCGCGTGCCGCTGGCCAAGGCGCGCGAGAACGGCCTCAAGCTGGACTTCGCCGCGGTGGCGCCGAAGCCGTCCTTCCTCGGCACCAGGGCGTTTGTGGATTACGACCTCGCCGACATCGTGCCGTTCATCGACTGGACGCCCTTCTTCTCCTCCTGGGAGCTGGCGGGCCGCTATCCGGCGATCCTCCAGGACGAGAAGGTGGGCGAGGCCGCCCGTTCCCTGTTCGCCGACGCGCAGGCCATGCTGAAGAAGATGGTCGAGGAGAAGTGGGTCGCCGCCCGCGCCGTGGTCGGCTTCTGGCCGGCCAATGCGGTGGGCGACGACATCGTCCTGTTCCGCGACGATACCCGCAAGACGCCGCTGGCCAGCCTGCACACCCTGCGCCAGCAGCTCGCCCGCCGGGAAGGCCGCTTCAACCTGGCACTGTCGGACTTCGTGGCGCCGCTCGACACCGGCGTTGCGGACTATGTGGGCGGCTTCGCGGTCACCGCCGGCATCGGCGAGCAGGAGCGCACCGACGCCTTCAAGGCGGCGAATGACGACTATTCCGCCATCCTGCTCAAGGCGTTGTGCGACCGCCTCGCGGAAGCCTTCGCCGAGCGCATGCACCACCGCGTGCGCACCGAGCTGTGGGGCTATGCGGCGGACGAGGCCCTGACCAATGACGACCTCATCGCCGAGAAGTACCAGGGCATCCGGCCGGCGCCGGGCTATCCGGCCCAGCCGGACCATACCGAGAAGGGCACGCTGTTCACCTTGCTGGACGCCACCGCCCAGATCGGCCTGGAACTGACCGAGAGCTTCGCCATGTGGCCGGGCGCGGCGGTGTCGGGCTTCTATTTCTCCCACCCGCAGAGCGCCTATTTCGGCGTCGGCCGCATCGAGCGCG
Source organism: Azorhizobium doebereinerae UFLA1-100 (assembly GCF_000473085.1). Classification (GTDB taxonomy): domain Bacteria; phylum Pseudomonadota; class Alphaproteobacteria; order Rhizobiales; family Xanthobacteraceae; genus Azorhizobium; species Azorhizobium doebereinerae. The sequence goes on along the minus strand of NZ_AXBA01000005.1, from coordinate 56,346 downwards.
ACCAGGTGGAAGACTATGCCGCCCGCAAGGGCTGGACCGTGGAGCAGGGCGAGCGCTGGCTCGCGCCGATCCTGAACTACGACCCCGCCCGCCGCGCCGCGGCGGAGTGAGGGGGCGGCGGGGGAAGGCCACGCGCCGACCCCTGTCCTTTTCCGGCTCCCGGTTGCAGGATGCGCCGCCCGCCCGCCGCGGGTTGCGATCCTGGGGGAGACCAATGTCCAGAATTCGGAAGCTCGCCGCCATGGGCGGCGTCGGCGTGCTCATGGCGCTGGCCGGCGCCGCCTCCGCGCAGGAGGCGCCCAACCTCGTCGGCACCTGGAAGGGGATGGCGACGGTGGTTCATATCGGCTCCAACCCCTATCGGGTGGCCGAATCCAACGGGCCGAACCTGCCGCCCAATGCGGTCGAGATGACCTATGTCTTCACCAAGCAGGACGGCAACCGCTTCGTCGGGACGTCGACCAATGGCAAGTTCACCGAGACGGTGATCGGTGCCATCAGCCTCGACAACCGCACCGGCGTGGCGCTGGACGACGACGGCCAGTACACCTTCACGCTGCGCGACCTGAATACCATCGACCTGTGCTACGCGCACTCCTTCCCCACCAGCAAGGTGGTGGGCTGCTGGCAGATCAAGCGCGCCGCGAACTGAAGGCTCAGTCCTCGTTCGCCTTGAACCGCCCGAGGTTCTTCATCACGAAGGGGGCGATGAGGGCGATGGCAGCCACCGCCAGCAAGGTGGCCGAGATCGGGCTTTCCAGCAGCACCATGGGATCGCCCAGGCTGATGGAGAGCGCCCGGCGCAGCTGCGCCTCGGCCACCGGGCCGAGGATCAGCCCCACCACCACCGGGGCGACGGGATAGTCGAACCGCCGCATCAGGTAGCCCATCAGGCCGAAGACGGTGAGCATGCCCAACTCCACCACCGAGGGCTTGGCGGCGATGGTGCCCATGGTGGCGAACACCAGGATGCCGGCATAGAGCCAGGGCTGGGGAATGGCCAGAAGCCGCACCCACAGCCCGACCAGCGGCAGGTTCAGCACCAGCAGCATGGCATTGGCGAGATAGAGCGAGGCGATCAGCCCCCACACCAGCTGCGGATGGTCGGCGAACAGCAGCGGCCCCGGATTGAGGCCGTATTGCTGGAAGCCCGCCAGCATCATGGCGGCCGTGGCGGAGGTGGGCAGGCCGAGCGTCAGCAGCGGCACCAGCGTGCCCGCCGCCGAGGCGTTGTTGGCCGCCTCGGGACCGGCGACGCCCTCGATGGCGCCCTTGCCGAATTCCTCCGGATGCTTGGTCAGTCGCCGCTCGACGGCATAGGACAGGAAGGTGGGGATCTCCGCCCCGCCGGCCGGCAGGGCGCCGATGGGAAAGCCGAGCGCGGTGCCGCGCAGCCAGGGCTTCCAGGAGCGCCGCCAGTCGTCCAGCGTCATCCAGAGCGAGCCGCGGATCGGCTCCAGCTTCTCCTCCTCCAGATGCCTGCGCGAGGCCACGAACAGCGCTTCGCCGATGGCGAACAGGCCGACCGCCAGGGTAGTGATCTCCACCCCGTCCAGCAGTTCCGGCGTGCCGAAGGCGAGGCGGGACTGGCCGGTGAGCTTGTCGATGCCCACCAGCCCGAGGGCGAGGCCGATGAACAGCGAGGTCAGTCCGCGCACCGGGCTGTCGCCGAAGGTGGCGGAGACGGTGACGAAGGCCACGCACATCAGCGCGAAATAGTCCTCCGGCCCGAACTGCACGGCGATCTCCACCAGGGAGGGTGCCAGGAAGGTGAGGCCCAGCGTGGCGATGGTGCCGGCCACGAACGAGCCGATGGCCGAGGTGGCGAGCGCAGGCCCCCCGCGCCCGGCCTTGGCCATCTTGTTGCCCTCCAAGGCGGTGGCCATGGAGGCGCTCTCGCCGGGCGTGTTGATGAGGATGGCGGTGGTGGAGCCGCCATACATGCCGCCGTAATAGATGCCCGCGAACATGATGAGCGAGCCGGCCGGGTCGAGCTTGTAGGTGACCGGCAGCAGCAGCGCGACGGTGAGCGCTGGGCCGATGCCGGGCAGCACGCCCACCGCCGTGCCGAGCAGCACGCCGATGAGCGCGAACAGCAGGTTCATCGGGGCGATGGCCACCGAGAGGCCCTGGAGCAGGGCGCCGAGCGTATCCATGGGGCGGGACCTCAGATGAGCTGTTCGAGCGGCCCCGTGGGCAGGGAGAGGGTCAGCAGCTTGGCGAACAGCAGATAGGCCACCACGCCGAGCACGAGGCCGATGCCGAGGTCCGCCAGCAGCGCCCGCCGGCCGAAGGCGCGGGCGGTGGCGGCGAACAATATGGCGGTGGCCGGGATGAAGCCGCCGCCGAAGGCGATGATGGCGATCAGCGCCACCATGCCGCCGAGGATCCAGCCGATGGCCTTGAGGTCGCCCCGCTCGCGGTGGGGCATCTGGCCACGCCAGGCGGAGACAAGATTGGCCAGCGCCAGGATCGCGAGGCCGATCGCGACCACCTTCGGCGCCGCGTCGGGACCGAGGCCGTAGGGCGAGCCGGAGGACAGGGTCGTCGCGTCCCACCAGATCACGCCCGCCAGGGCGGCGAGGCCGGCGGCGATGGCGATGCCGGCGCTGTCGGGCCGGTTCAGCTTGCGGTCCATGAAGCCTCCTGAGGCGGCGCGGCGGCGGGCGAGGAAGAACGGACGATGGAAAGGGGCGGCGCGGCGGACGGCGAGGGCCCGCCGCCGCAGCCGCGCCCGGCCGCTCAGGGCTTCACCAGCCCGACGGACTTCAGCACCTCGGCGGTACGGGCGGTTTCCTGCTTCAGCAGGTCGGCGAAGGCGTCGCCGGTCAGCAGCGCGTCGTCCCAGCCCTTCTGCTTCAGGATGTCCTGCCAGGCGGGGGACCTGGCCATCTTCTCCACCAGATCCACCAGCGTCTTGCGCTGTTCCGGCGTGAGGCCGGCCGGGGCCATTACGCCGCGCCAGTTGGTGATCTTCAGCGCGATGCCGGCCTCGGTGAGGGTGGGCGCGTCCACGCCGTCCAGGCGTTCGGCCGCCGTCACGGCGAGCACGCGCAGCTTGCCGGCCTTCACCTGGCTCTCGAACTCGCCATAGCCGGAGATGCCGGCGGTCACCTTGCCGCCGAGCACGGCGGCCAGCGCCTCGCCGCCGCCGGAGAACGGAATGTAGTTGATCTTGCTGGGGTCCGCCCCGGCCATCTGGGCGAACAGCGCGGCGGCGATGTGGTCGACGCCGCCGGCCGAGCCGCCGGACCAGGTGACCTTGCCGGGATTGGCCTTGATGGCCGCCGCCAGCTCCTGGATGGTCTTGATGGGCGAGGCGGCGGGCACGACGATGGCCTCGGTCTCCTCGGTCAGCCGGGCGATGGGCGTCACCTGGTCGAGGCTCACCGGCGCCTTGTTGGTCAGGATGGCGCCCACCATCACATAGCCCATCACCATGAGCTGGCTGGGATCGCCCTTGGCGCCGTTGATGAACTGCGCCAGCCCGATGGTGCCGCCGGCGCCGGTGACGTTGGTCACCTGCACGCTGCGCACGAGGCCGGCGGTGACCAGGGCCTGCTGCATGGAGCGCGCGGTCTGGTCCCAGCCGCCGCCGGGCGAGGCCGGCGCCATGATCTTGAGGTCGCTCATCTGCGCGCGGGCGGGGGCGAGGCCGAGCGGGCCGGCCAGCAGGGCCAGGGCGCTGAGCGTGCCGGCGAGCAGCGGCAAGGCGGAACGGCGGGTGACGGCGCAGGCGTGACGATGGCGCGGCATAGGCGTTGCTTCCTTCCCGTAACGGACTTGGCGCCCGCTTGTTCATGGTCCGCGCCGGGCATGAGGTGCCCGGACGACCGTTGGGGAAAGCATCCTTCGCTTCCGTTCCGAAAGGAAGCGGGAAACCGTCGGACAGCCTGATTTTTCACGCGTTTATACGTTCACGTTACGGCACTCGGGCCGCGCGGGGGGAGCGGAAACGCAAACGGCCGGCGGAAGGCCGCCGGCCGTTTTTCAATCCGATCGCGCGCCGAACCCTCAGACGCTGGTGGGATAGTTCGGGCTCTCGCGGGTGATGGTCACGTCATGCACGTGGCTCTCGCGCAGGCCGGCGGAGGAGATGCGCACGAAGCGCGCCTTCTCGCGGAACTCGGTGAGGTTGGCGCCGCCCACATAGCCCATGGCGGCGCGCAGGCCGCCGGCGAGCTGGTGCAGCACGGTGCCCACCGGGCCCTTGTAGGCCACTTGGCCCTCGACGCCTTCCGGCACCAGCTTCAGCGCGTCGCGCACTTCCGCCTGGAAGTAGCGGTCGGCCGAGCCGCGGGACATGGCGCCCACCGAGCCCATGCCGCGATAGGCCTTGTAGGAGCGGCCCTGATAGAGGAACACCTCGCCGGGGCTCTCCTCGGTGCCGGCCAGCAGCGAGCCGACCATGGCGCAGGACGCGCCGGCGGCCAGCGCCTTGGCGAGGTCGCCGGAGAACTTGATGCCGCCGTCGGCGATCACCGGGGTGTTGGTGGCGTGCGCCGCCTCCACCGCGTCCAGCACGGCGGTGAGCTGCGGCACGCCCACGCCGGCGACGATGCGGGTGGTGCAGATGGAACCGGGGCCGATGCCGACCTTGACCGCGTCGGCGCCGGCGTCGATCAGCGCCTTGGTGGCGTCCGCCGTGGCGACGTTGCCGGCGAGGATCTGGGTGGTGTTGGACATCAGCTTGATGCGCGACACCTGGTCCAGCACCTTGCGGGAATGGCCGTGCGCGGTGTCCACCACCACGAGGTCGACGCCCGCGTCGATGAGGCGCTCGGTGCGCTCATAGCCGTCGTCGCCCACCGTGGTCGCGGCGGCGACGCGCAGGCGGCCCTGCTCGTCCTTCGCTGCGTTGGGGTTGGCGACCGCCTTCTCGATGTCCTTCACGGTGATCAGGCCGACGCAGTGGTAATTGCCGTCCACCACCAGCAGCTTCTCGATGCGGTGGTGGTGCAGCAGGCGCTTGGCTTCGTCCTGGCTGACGTTCTCCGTGACCGTGATCAGCTTGTCCTTGGTCATCAGCTCGGCCACCCGCTGGGTGGGGTCGGTGGCGAAGCGCACGTCGCGGTTGGTGAGGATGCCCACCAGCTTGCCGACCCGCCCGTTGCCGCGCTCCACCACCGGGATGCCGGAGATGGAATAGCGCTTCATCAGGGCCAGCGCGTCGGACAGCGTGTCGTCAGGATGAATGGTGACGGGGTTCACCACCATGCCGCTTTCGAACTTCTTCACCTGCCGCACGTGCTCGGCCTGGATTTCCGGCGTGAGGTTGCGGTGGATGACGCCGATGCCGCCGGCCTGGGCCATGGCGATGGCCATGCGGGCCTCGGTCACCGTGTCCATGGCGGAGGACAGGATCGGCAGGTTGAGGGTGATGGTGTTGGTGAGGCGGCTGACGAGGCTCACCCCGCCGGGCATCACCTCGGAGGCGCCGGGGACGAGCAGCACGTCGTCGAACGTGAGCGCTTCGCGGAACGGCGAGCCGTTAAGGGAATGAATGGGTGTGGACATCGCCAACTCCTGGTCGCGGGCCATCACGAGGTGTGGTCCGCCGGGACGGGTTCGAGACGCCGGGGCGGATGCCGTGCGCGCTTCGAGTTGGCAGTGGCCGATACCATGGGCGCACGACGAATAGAAGACCTTGGCACCGATTTTGCCATGCGTGCCGCGCAACGGCGTGCCGTGCTGAGCGGGGCGCGCCGCTACGGCAGGCGGCGATTTAGACCGCTTCCATCTCCCGCCGTCGCATTCTAGGGTCCGGCGCCCGCCGCATTGCGGGAGCGATTGCACGGACACCTGTTCCCATGGCGATGATGCTTCTCGGCCTTGTGCTCTTCCTCGGCGTCCATGTGGTGTCGAGCCTGCCTGGCCTGCGCGCCGGGCTGATCGCCCAGGTGGGGGAGGGGCCCTACAAGGGTTTCTATTCGCTGCTGGCCGCCAGCGGCGTGCTGCTCACCGCCTATGGCTACGGCCTCTGGCGCGCCGCCGGGCCGGCGGTGCTGTGGACCCCGCCCCTGGCCATGCGCCACGTCACCATGGGGCTCATGCTGCTGGCGGCCATCGCGCTGGTGGCCGCCTATGTGCCGAGCCACATCAAGGCCAAACTCAAGCACCCCATGCTGGTGGGGGTGAAGATCTGGGCGCTGGCGCACCTGCTCTCCAATGGGGACGTCGCCTCCGTCGTGCTGTTCGGGGCGGTGCTGGCCTGGGCGGTCTATGACCGCATCTCGGTGAAGCGCCGGCAGTTGCCCCTGCCGGTGGTGCCGCAGGGCTGGACCGGCGATGTGGGCGCCGTGGTCGGCGGGATCGTCCTGTATCTGGTGCTGGCCTTCGTCTTCCACCCGCTGGTGGTGGGCGTGCCGGTCATGGGCTAGAGCACGTCCCCAACGGAAGACGGAACGACAAGACAAGAGGAAACCGCCATGTCCATCCAAGCCGAGGCGCGCCGCGTCACCGCGCCCGAGATCCGCGCCCGCAAGGGCGGCGAGCCCATCGTCAGCCTCACCTCCTACCATGCGCACACCGCGCAGCTGCTGGACGCGCATGTGGACGTGATCCTGGTGGGCGACAGCCTCGGCATGGTGATGCACGGGCTGGACACCACCGTGCCGGTGACGGTGGAGATGATGATCGTGCACGGCCGCGCAGTGGTGCGCGGCACGAAGCGGGCCTTGATCGTGGTGGACCTGCCGTTCGGCAGCTACGAGGCCAGCCCGGTGGAGGCGTTCCACACCGCCGCCCGGGTGCTGAAGGAGACCGGCGCGGGCGCGGTGAAGCTGGAGGGCGGCGTGCGCATGGCCGAGACCGTGCGCTTCCTGGTGGATCGCGGCGTGCCGGTGATGGGCCATGTGGGCCTGACCCCGCAGGCCATCAATACGCTGGGCTCGTTCAAGGCGCGCGGCCGCGACGACGTGGAGGCCGAGCAGATCCTGGAGGATGCGCTCGCCGTCTCGCGGGCGGGGGCCTTCGCCATCGTGCTGGAGGCCATCGCCGAGCCGCTGGCGCGCCGCATCACCGAGGAAGTGGCGCCGCCCACCATCGGCATCGGCGGCAGCGCCGCCTGCGACGGCCAGATCCTGGTGCTGGAGGACATGCTGGGCCTCGCGCCCCGGGTGCCGAAGTTCGTGAAGAAATACGCCGAGCTCGGCCCGGCCATCGAGGCGGCGGTGTCCACTTATGCGCAGGAGGTGCGGGCCCGCACCTTCCCCGGCGCGGAGCATGTCTATGCCCCGAAGGCGAAGAAGGCGGATTGACCACGGGCCGATGCCGGCACGGAGCCGCACCGAACGGTGATCGGCTCCATGCCGGAAAAATGGCGAAATCGGGCCGGTTTGCCACGATGCGGCCGCATGGATACCTTACCGGCCCCTTTCCCAGCCGCCGCTCCGCCGGCGGATCCGGGCGGCCGCGCGTTTGGACGTTGAATGACCGATATTTTTCACGAGATTGACGAAGACCTGCGCCGCGAACGGTTTCGCCGGCTGTGGGACCGATTCGGCATCTACCTCATCCTCTTCGTGGTGGCGGTGATCGCCGGGACGGCGGCCTATAGCGGCTACCGCTGGTGGAGCCAGAAGCAGGCCCAGGCGGCGAGCGTGCAGTTCGAGGCCGCGGTCAAGCTCGCGGATGCCGGCAAGCACCAGGAGGCGGAGGCTGCCTTCGCCGCCATCGCCAAGGATGCGCCGGCCGGCTACAGGACCCTGGCCCGCTTCCGCGCCGCCAGCGAGCTTGCCACGCATGATGTGGCGGGCGCCGTCGCCGCCTTCGACGCTTTGGCGGCGGATGCCGGCCTCGCCGCCACCGAACGCGACCTGGCGCGCATCCGCGCCGGCCTGCTGCTGGTGGACACCGGCACGGTGGACGCGGTGAAGCAGCGCGTGCAGGCGCTGGCCGACGGGCAGAGCCCGCTGCGCCATGCCGCCCGTGAACTGGTGGCGCTGGCGCAATACAAGGCCGGGGACCTCGCCGCGGCGAACGCCACGGCCACGACCATCGTCGGCGATCAGGAAGCCCCCTATGGGGTGCGCTCGCGCGCGGAACTGCTGCGCACCCTGACGGCGCCGGCCCCCGCTCCCGCGGCCGCGCCTGCCCCGGCGGCGGCCCCCGCTTCGCCCGCGGCGCCCGCCGCCGGCCCGTCTGCCACCCAATGAGGAGCGCCTGGATGCTGCGCGGACGCGTTCGTATCGCCCTTGCCCTGGTTCTTGCCCTCGGCGTGACCGGGTGCGAGAGCCTTGAGAAGCTCAATCCCTTCGGCGACACCAAGAAGCCGCTGCCCGGCTCGCGCACGCAGGTGTTCCCCGGCGGCGTCCCCGGGGTCGAGGACAAGGCGCCGCTGTTGCAGCCGAGCAATGCCAACGTGCCGCTCGGCGCTGCCCCGAGCCTGAAGCCGGAATAATCCGTCACCTCGCTTCCGCCGGCTTTTCCCGCATCGCCGGGATGGTCGCGGAGGGGAACGTATTCTAATCGTACATCGTGGCGACGAGCGCGGCCTCGCACGGGCCGCGTCCGCCATGAGAGTCAAAGCCATGTCCTTCACCCTGGCCATCGTCGGCCGTCCCAATGTGGGCAAGTCCACCCTGTTCAACCGCTTGGTGGGCAAGAAGCTCGCGCTGGTGGATGACCGCCCCGGCGTGACCCGCGACCGGCGCGAGGGCGACGCGCGGCTCGGCGACCTCTCCTTCCGCATCGTGGATACGGCGGGCCTGGAGGAGGCCGATCCCGGCAGCCTGGAAGGCCGCATGCGGGCGCAGACCGAGACCGCCATCGGCGACGCCGACGCGCTGCTGTTCATGATCGACGCGCGCTCCGGCCTGACGCCCACCGACCGGGCCTTCGCCTCCCTGGTGCGCCGGTCGGGCAAGCCCACGATCCTGGTGGCCAACAAGAGCGAAGGTCGCGGCGGTGAGGCCGGCGCGCTGGAGGCCTATGATCTCGGCCTCGGCACCCCCATTCCGCTCTCGGCCGAGCACGGCGAGGGCCTGTCCGACCTCTATGACGCCATCTGTGACGCCCTGCCGGCGCAGACCCAGCCGCAGATCGAAGCGGACGAGGACGCCGACGGCGAGCCCGATCCGAACCGCCCCATCAAGGTGGCGGTGATCGGCCGTCCCAATGCCGGCAAGTCCACCCTCATCAACCGCCTCTTGGGCGAGGATCGCCTGCTCACCGGCCCGGAGGCCGGCATCACCCGCGATTCCATCTCGGTCCGGGTGACCTGGAACGGCCGCCCGCTGGAGCTTTACGACACCGCCGGCCTGCGCAAGCGGGCGCGCATCGAGGACAAGCTGGAGAAGCTGTCCGCCTCCGACGCCCTGCGAGCCATGAAGTTCGCCGAGGTGGTGGTGGTGCTGATGGACGCGACCCGCCCGTTCGAGGAGCAGGACCTGCGCATCGCCGACCTGGTGGCGCGCGAGGGCCGTGCGCTGGTGCTGGGCTACAACAAGTCCGATCTCGTGGGCCCGGCCGCCTTCTCGCGGCTGCGCGAGGAGGCGGACCACTGGCTGCCGCAGGTCAGGGGCGTGCCGATCGTGCCTTTGTCGGGCCTGACCGGGCGCGGTCTCGACAAATTGGTGGAAGCCATCGCCGAGACCTATGCGGTGTGGAACACCCGCATCGCCACCAACCCGCTGAACCGCTTCCTGCAGGACGCCACCGATTCCCACCCGCCGCCGGCGGTGTCCGGGCGCCGGGTGAAGATCCGCTATATGACGCAGCCCAAGGCGCGGCCACCGAGCTTCGTGCTGTTCTGCTCGCGCCCGGAAGCGATTCCGGAGAGCTATCTGCGCTACCTCACCAACGGACTGCGCGAGACCTTCAAGCTGCCCGGCGTGCCGATCCGGCTGACGCTGCGCGAGAAGGACAATCCCTACGCCACCTGACCGCCGGCGCATCGGTCGGCTGGGCGTTGCGGTCCGGCGCCGTTTCCCGTCCTAACCTCGCGTTTACCATGCGGCGGTATGGTTGTCGGGGCGGCGGACCGGGGGAATCGGCAATGCATGCGGGACAGACCATGGATCGGCGCGGCGTGCTGCGGCTGGCGGCGGCGCTCGGCGGCGGGGCCGCCTTTGCGGCGCTCGGCCCGGTGCGGGCGGCGGAGGATGCCGACGAGGTGGCGATCCGCGCCCTCAAGCCCGGCCAGTTCGTCTGGTATCCCGAGCGATCGCCGAAAGGGATGGTGGCCATCGTCGTGGCGCTGCCGGACCAGCGCTGCTTCGTCTATCGCAACGGCGTGCGCATCGGCGTCACGGCCATCTCCTCAGGCCGCGAGGGCCACCTGACGCCCACCGGCGTGTTCACCATCCTGGCCAAGGACGTGGACCACCATTCCTCGCTCTATAACGAAGCCTCCATGCCCTATTCCGAGCGCCTCACCTGGTCGGGTGTGGCGCTGCACGCGGGCGGGTTGCCGGGCTACCCGTCCTCGCACGGCTGCGTGCACCTGCCGCTGGCCTTCGCCAAGCTGCTCTATGGCGTGACCGAGGTCGGCACGCCGGTCATCATCTCCGACGGCCATAACGGGCCGGAGGATGTGCTCGATCCCGGCCTCGTGCTGCCGCAGGATATTGTCGCCGCGCTGGAAAGCGGGGCCGAGGAAGCGGGGGCGAAGGCGCCGAACGGCACGGGCGGCCCGATCTCCGTCGTCGCCAGCGGATCGGACCGGCGCATCATCGTGCTGCGCAGCGGCGTCGAGGTGCTGAGCGGCGCGCTGTCCGTCCAGGATCCGGGCAAGCCGCTGGGCAATGTGGTCTATCTGCTCAATGCCCCGGCGCCCGGCCAGCCGCCCCGCTGGATGGCGGTGAGCTTCGAGGGCGGCGGCAACAAGGCGGGCGTCGCCCAGGAGGCGCTCTCGCGCATCGTGGTCGAGCCGGCCATCAACCGGCAACTGGCGGCCCTGCTCGTGCCGGGCGCCACCTTGCTGGTGACCGACCTGCCGGCCGATCCGGGCACGCGATCGGGGCCCGACTTCGTCATCATGAACCCGCACGGGACGGTGTGATGAGGGCTCGCAAGCCCCTGACGCGGCCGGCCCTGGCGGCGCGGCGGGGCCTCGCCATCGCCGGCGCCATCCTCCTGGCGCTGCCGCAGATCGCCGCCGCACAGCCGGCGCAGACGCCGGCCAAGGAATTGTTCGGCGCCGCCGCGGGCCCGGCTCCGTTCGCCGCGCGGTCCATCGGCTTCTATTCCAAGGGCTGCCTCGCGGGCGGCGTCCCGCTGCCGGCGGACGGACCCGCCGCCGCGGCCAGCCCGTCCGGCCAGGGGCCGTTGTGGCAGGCCATGCGCCCGTCGCGCGATCGCGCCTGGGGCCATCCCGACCTCATCGCCTTCCTGGAGCGTTTCGCAGCCGATGTGCCGAAGGTGTCGCGCTGGCCGGGCCTCCTCGTCGGCGACATGTCGCAGCCTCGCGGCGGGCCCATGCGCACCGGCCATGCCTCGCACCAGGTGGGCCTCGACGCCGACATCTGGCTGACGCCCAGCCCCGGTCGCACGCTGTCGAAGAGCGAGCGGGAATCGCTGTCGGCCACCATGATCGTGCGGCCGGACCGGCTGGACGTGGACCAGAAGGTGTGGACGCCGGATCATCTCTCGGTGATCCGCGCCGCCGCGCGCGATCCCCAGGTGGAGCGCATCTTCGTCAATGCCGCCATCAAGAAGGCGCTCTGCCGGCAGGCGGACGGCGACCGCGCGTGGCTGTCCAAGGTCCGCCCCTACTGGGGGCACGACTACCATATGCATGTGCGCCTGTTCTGCCCCAAGGACAGCCCGGACTGCCGGCCGCAGGAGCCGCCGGCGGCCGACGATGGCTGCGGGGCGGACCTCGCCTGGTGGTTCACCGACGAGGTGCTCCATCCCAAGCCGTCGCCGAAGCCGGAAAAACCCCGCCCACCCTTGATGCTGGCGGATTTGCCGGCTGCCTGCGGCGCGGTTCTGGAGGCCCGGTGAGGGCGGCGGCGGCGGCGCGCTGCAACTGCGCATTTGCACGAAGCCCAGCTTGCGGCTATCCAGTGGAACAATTCAAAAGGCGCGCGTCGGGGCGGCGAGCGCGCACAAGGCGCGGGTCTTGATGGGCCGTCTCGATCGTTACATTTTCTCGACTGCTGCGGTGGCCTTTGTCGGTGTGACAGTGGTGCTCGCCGGCATGATCTGGGCGACGCAGGCTCTGCGCCAGCTCGACCTGGTGACCAGCCAGGGGCAGACGATTCTCGCCTTCGTCGCCATCACCTCGCTCACCATGCCCACCCTGGTGCTGGTGATCGCGCCGGCCGCCTTGTTCATCGCCACCGCCTACACGCTGCTGAAGCTGAACGGCGACAGCGAGATCGTGGTCATGGCCGCCGCCGGCATGAGCCACTGGCGGGTGCTGCGCTCGCTCATGCTGCTGGCGGTGCTGGTGTCGCTGTTCTGCGCCGCGCTCGCCATCGACCTCGTGCCGGCCAGTTTGCGCAGCTTTCGCGATCAGGTGTCGCGTGTGCGCGCGGACGTTGTATCCTTCGTCGCCCAACCCGGCCGCTTCGTGAATCTCGCGCCGGGGCTGGTTTTCCACGTCCGCGACCGGGCGAAGAACGGCATCATGAGCGGCGTCTTCATCAATGACGCGCGCGAAAAGGAAATATCCACCTATGTCGCCGATCGTGGCCAGATCGTAGAGACAGAGAACGGCATCTTCCTCGTGTTGGAACAGGGCTCCATCCACCGTCGCGTCCCCGGCGCCGCCAGCAATGGCTCGGTGGTGGAATTCCAGCGCTATGCCTTCGACCTCTCGGCCCTGACGCCGGGCGCGCAGAGCGGCGCCGACATCCGCCCCAACGAGCGCTCGTTCGTCTATGTCACGGCCCCGCCCAAGGATGACGCCTATTTGATCACGCAACCCGGACGTTTCCGGGAGGAGTTCCACAAGCGTCTCTCCTCCGGCCTCTATCCGCTGGCCTTCTTCGCCGTCGCGGCGGCGGCATTGGCGCGGCCGCGCACCACGCGTGAAAGCCGTGGCCTCGCGCTGGCTGCCATCGTGCCGATCATGACCGCGCTGCAGATCGCCAATTTCGCCGTGACCGGCCAGTTGCGCACCGCCGACTGGGCGGTGCCCATGGTCTACATCCTGCCCGTCCTGACCATGATCCTGGCGGCCCTCGTTCTGGAAGGACGGCTGACGCTGACCCTGCCCGCCGCGCTGTCCCGGGTGCTGGACAGCATGTCCCGCCGCGTCTCCCGTCTCTCGGCTCCGTGAGCGCAGATGATCGGCCGCACGCTCGGGTTCTATTTTGCACGCCGCTTCCTGTCGGCCGTGGCGATGATCTTCCTGTCCTGCGTCGCCCTCATCATGCTGGTCGACTTCCTGGAGATGAGCCGCCGCGTGGCCGATCGCGATGCGGTCGGCGTGCCCATGGTGGCGCTGCTGACCATCTACCGCACCCCGGCCTTCACCGAGCAGTTGCTGCCGTTCGCGGTGCTGTTCGGCGCCATGGCGACCTTCGTGACGCTCTCGCGCAAGCTGGAACTGGTAGTGGCAAGGGCGGTCGGCCTGTCGGTCTGGCAGTTCTCCTTCCCGCCCATCGCGGTGGCGTTCCTCATCGGGGTGTTCGCCACCTGCGTCTTCAATCCCGTCTCCGCCGACTTCAAGGAGCGGGCGAACCGCATGGAGGCCGAGATCTTCAACACCTCGTCCGGCCTCTTCGCGCAGGGCTCCGCCGGCTTCTGGATCCGCCAGCAGAGCGTGGACGGACAGGCGATCATCCAGGCCGCCGCCTCCCAGCAGGGCGGGCGGGTGCTGTCGGGCGTGACGGTGTTCGAGTTCGATCGCGCCGGCCTGCTCATGGAGCGGGTGGAGGCGCGCACCGCGACGCTGGGTGAGGGAGTGTGGACGCTGAGCGATGCGCGGGTGGTCGTGCCCGGCGGCGAGCAGCAGGCGTTTTCCAGCTATCTCATCGCCACCAAGCTCGACCCCAAGCAGATCCAGGAGACCCTCGTCTCCCCCGAGACCGTGTCCTTTTGGCAACTGCCCGACGCCATCAGCAGCGCCGAGCAATCGGGCTTCGGCGCGGCGAAATACCGTCTGCAGCTGCAGAGTCTTTTGGCCCGGCCGTTCCTGCTCGTGGCCATGGTACTCATTGCCGCAGTGGTTGGCTTAAGGGTGTTTCGCTTCGGCGGTGTGGGACAGACGATTCTCGGTGGCGTGCTCGCGGGGTTTCTGCTTTATCTGGGAACCAAGCTTGCCGAGGATCTTGGTGACGCTGGCGTGGTGCATCCCATTGCTGCTGCATGGTTTCCAGCGCTCGCCGGCATTTTCATGGGGGTATTGATCCTGTTGCATCGGGAGGACGGATGACGGTCGGGTTTCACCCCTCCGTGGCCCTGGCCGGGACCGGCCTGCGCAGCGTGCTGCGCGGGATAGGGACCGTCATGGCCACCGCCGTCCTGGTGCTTGGCCTCGCCGCCGTGCCCGACGCCGCTTCGGCGCAGGCGCCGTCGCCGGCCAGCGGGTTCGCCATGGCGAACCCCAAGACGGACCCCAATGCCAAGATGCTCGTGACCGCCGACCAGCTGGTCTACGACTACAAGAACGACACCATTGCCGCCGTCGGCAACGTGCAGATGTATTATGACGGCTCGTCGGTCGAGGCGAAGAAGGTCACCTTCAACCAGAAGACCAACAAGGTGATGGCCGAGGGCGACGTCCGCCTGAAGCAGAAGGACGGCAAGATCATCACCGCCGACAACCTGGAGTTGTCGCGGGACCTGAGCGAGGGCTTCATCAACAGCCTGCGCCTCGACACGCCCGACAAGACCCATTTCGCCGCCACCCGCGCCGATCGCGCGGAAGGCAACGTCACCGTCTTCCAGAATGGTGTCTACACGGCTTGCGAGCCGTGCAAGGACAAGCCGGAAAAGCCGCCCCTGTGGCAGATCAAGGCGACCCGGATCATCCATAACGAAGACGAGAAGATGATCTATTATCAGAACGCGACGATGGAATTCTTCGGAATGCCGATCGCGTACTTCCCGTACTTCTCGTCGCCCGATCCGACCGTGAAGCGCAAGACCGGCTTCTTGTTTCCGGAATTCTTCACGTCGAGCAATGTGGGCTACGGCGCCAGCGTGCCGTTCTTCTGGAACATCGCGCCGGACCGGGACATCACCTTCGATCCCATGTTCTTCTCCGAACAGGGTGTGCTGATGCGCGGCGAGTGGCGCCAGCGGCTGGACAACGGCTCCTACAGCATCCGCGCGGCCGGCATCAATCAGCTCAACAAGGACGCCTTCATCAGCGGCGGTGTCCTGCCGGGCTACCGCGACAATCGCGGCATGGTCGAGTCGCACGGCGAGTTCGCCATCAACCAGAATTGGGTGTTCGGTTGGGACGGCACCATGGTGTCCGATCGCACCTTCCTGCGCGACTACGGCTTCGTGACCGCTGACGTGACGGAGCGCATCTCCCAGGCCTATCTGACCGGGCAGGGCGACCGCAGCTATTTCGACGTGCGGGGCATGTATTTCCTCGGCATGTCGCTGACCGACCAGCAGGATCGCCTGCCGGTCGTCGGGACGATGGACTATAGCTACGTGTTTGGTAAGCCGGTATGGGGCGGCGAAGCGGGGGTGAACGTCAACTTCACCACGCTGACCCGGGACCAGGCGGACTTCATCAGCACCACGTCCGCCAATGCCAACGCCGGCGGCATCGGCATTCCGGCCGGTTCCTGCGCTCTCAGCAATCCCAACGCGACCCAGTGCCTGCTGCGCGGCGCGCCCGGCGACTATACGCGCCTGTCGGCCGAGGCTTATTGGAAGCGCACCATCGTCGACAGCGCCGGCCAGATGTGGACGCCGTTCGCCCAGGTGCGGGTGGACGTGGCCCAGGCCAACATCTCCGCGCTGCCGTCGAGCTATACGGACGGCCCCACGGTGGCCGGCCAGAACGTGCTACAGTCCGGCAACGAGAGCCTGATCCGCGCCATGCCGGCGGTCGGCCTCGACTACAAGTATCCGTTCATCTCGGTGGAAAACTGGGGGACCCAGACCATCGAGCCGCGCGCCCAGCTGGTGCTGCGGCCGAACGAGACCAGCATCGGCAAGTTCCCCAACGAGGACGCGCAGAGCCTGGTGTTCGACGACACCACCCTGTTCGCCATCGACAAATATTCCGGCTACGACCGGGTGGAAGGCGGCGGCCGCCTCAACGTGGGCGTCAGCTATACCGCGGCGATCCAGAATGCCGGCGTCATCAGCGCCCTGGTCGGCCAGTCCTACCATCTGTTCGGCCTGAACTCCTTCGCCGAAGGCGACATGGCGAACACCGGCCTCGAATCCGGCCTCGACACCAATGTCTCGGACTACGTGGCCCGCGTCAGCTACGCGCCGACCGACAAGCTGGAACTGATCAGCCGCGCCCGCTTCGCCGAGGACAATGGCTCCTTGCAGCGCTTCGAGATGGAAGGGCGCACGCAGATCGACCGGTGGAACCTGTCGGCCATCTATGGTCGCTACGCGCCCCAGCCGCTGCTCGGCTATTACGACAGCCGCGAGGGCGTGTTCGCCACGGCGGGCTACAAGCTCAACGAGAACTGGAGCCTCAACGGCGCGGTCCGCTACAACATCGTCCAGTCGGGCTTCGACTATACCCAGTTCGGCATCACCTACATGGACGACTGCTTCACGCTCGCGCTGAGTTACATCTCCAGCTACACCCTCACCGGCGTCGACACCTCGCCCAGCAACAGCATCCTGCTGCGCATCGGCCTGAGGACCCTGGGCGAGACCGGCATCAAGAGCTCCATCGGCGGCGGGAACTGATCGCCCGTCGTGGTGATCGGCGTCGGCCGGTTGCCGGGGGTATCCCCGCACGGTGGGTCGCGGTTTCTTGAACGCAAGGCGGTATTTCGGGCGCGGCAGATGGCTCTCATCCACCGCGCCCGTGCTTTATGGCTTGCCCTCGGCAACGATCCGTTGGATGGAACACAGCGTTTCCCATTCGACGGTTGATCGCTTGCGCGCTCCGTCGAGACGCATCCGGCTCCCGCGGCGGTATCGGCCCCAATACCGCCACAGGAACGGGGAACATAACGCGCTCATCCTGACGACCTTTGCGGTGGTCGGGCGCCTTTCCGGGATGAACGATGACTGCTTGCCGACGCTTCTGCCTCCTGTTCGCTTTGTCCCTCGCGCTCGTCGCGCCCGGCGCGGCATTCGCGCAGGTGCTGGTGATGGTGTCTGGGCAGCCCATCACCGCCAATGACGTCAGCCAGCGCATAAAGCT
Organism: Azorhizobium doebereinerae UFLA1-100; assembly: GCF_000473085.1. GTDB lineage: Bacteria > Pseudomonadota > Alphaproteobacteria > Rhizobiales > Xanthobacteraceae > Azorhizobium > Azorhizobium doebereinerae. The sequence continues at coordinate 39,092 of NZ_AXBA01000005.1, read as the reverse complement.
GCACCAGTTGATCGAGCGCAGCTCCCCGCCGCAGAAGCAGGTGCTGGAAGAGCTGATCGACGAGAAGATCAAGATCACCCAGGCCGCGCGCTTCTCGATCGAGGCGGACGACAAGGAAGTGGACCGGATGTTCGCCAGCGTGGCGGAACGCTCCGGCCGCACCGCCGAGCAGCTCACCGCGGGCTTTGCCCAGTCGGGGCTGAAGGCGCAGACCTTTAAGGACAAGCTGCGCGCCGACTATGTGTGGGGCCAATATGTGCGCGCCCGCGCGCCGGTGGTGAACGTGCGCGATTCCGACGTGGTCGCGGCCCTGAACCAGAAGGGCCAGACCCAGATGGTGGCAACGGAATATATCCTGCGCCCGATCGTCCTCGTGGTGGGCGGCGGCAGCAATGCCTATGGCGCCCGCATGCAGGAGGCGGCCGCCCTGCGCGCGCGGTTCAACGGCTGCGACCAGGGCGTCGACATGATCAAGGGCATGAAGGAGACGGTGATCCGCTCGCCGGTCAGCCGCCTGTCCTCGGAGATCCCCGAGAAGATGCGCAGCATCCTGGAGAAGACCGAGGTCGGCCGCCTGACGCCGCCGGAAGTGGCGCAGTCGGGTGTGGAGCTCTTCGCCGTGTGCAGCAAGCGCGAAGTGAAGGGCGAGAGCGAGAAGAAGCGCGACATCAAGGATGAGCTGGGCAACGCCCAGTTCCAGGAGCAGTCCAAGCGGATGCTCGCGGAGCTGCGCAAGACCACCCTCATCCAGTATCGCTGATGGGCGCCCGGGGGGGCGAGCCCTCCGCGCGCGGCGCCCTTCCCCTGGCGCTGAGCCTGGGCGAGCCGGCCGGCATCGGACCCGACGTCGTCCTGTTCGCCTGGCTGCGGCGCGAAGGGGAGCGGCTTCCCGCCTTCTTCGTGGTCGGCGACCCCGCATGTCTCGCGGCGCGGGCGCGGCTGCTCGGCCTGAACGTCCCGCTTGCAATGGTCTCCCCCGCCGAAGCGGCCGAGGCGTTCGCCACCGCCCTTCCGGTCGTGCCCGCGGGCACGCGGGCCACTGCCGCGCCCGGCCATCCCGATGCCAGCAGCGCCCCGGCGGTGATCGAAAGCCTCGACCGCGCGGTGGACTTGGTGCAGGCCGGGGCCGCGGCGGCGCTGGTGACGGCGCCCTTGTCGAAGGCGGTGGTCTACGGCGCCGGCTTTCCCTTTCCCGGCCATACCGAATATCTCGCCGCCCGCTGCGCCCCGCTCGGCGGCCCCGCGCCCCGGCCGGTGATGATGATCTGGTCCGAGCTGCTCGCCGTGGTCCCGGCCACCATCCATATTCCCTTGGCGCAGGTGCCGTCCGCGGTCACCCGCGACCTCCTGGTGGAGACCGGCCATATCGTGGCGCGTGACATGGCCGGCCGCTTCGGGCTCGCCCGGCCGCGCCTCGCCTTCGCCGGGCTCAATCCCCATGCGGGCGAGGACGGCACGCTGGGGCGCGAGGACGAGGACGTGGTGCGGCCGGCGGTGGCGGCGCTACGGGCCGCCGGCATCGATGCGACCGGGCCGTTTCCCGCCGATACGCTGTTCCATCCCGAGGCGCGGGCGGGCTATGACGTGGTGATCGGCATGTATCACGATCAGGTGCTGATTCCGGCCAAGACCCTGGCCTTCCACGACGGGGTCAACGTCACCCTGGGCCTGCCCCTGGTGCGCACCTCGCCGGACCACGGCACGGCCTTCGCCATCGCCGGCACCGGGCGGGCCGATCCGTCCAGCCTGATGGCGGCGCTGCGCCTCGCCCGGCGGCTGGCGGATGCGCCGGCCTAGAGCGCGATAGAGCACATTCCGGGCCCAGGCCGCCGCATTCGGCCCCATGAGGAGTTTCCACCGCGTGAGCGCCATCGACGACCTGCCGCCGCTGCGCGATGTAATCCGCACGCACGGCCTCTCCGCGCAGAAGTCGCTGGGCCAGAACTTCCTGCTCGACCTCAACCTGACCGCCCGCATCGCCCGTGGCTCGGGGCCGCTGGAGGGGGCGACCGTCGTGGAGGTCGGGCCGGGGCCGGGCGGGCTCACGCGGGCGCTGCTGGCGCTTGGCGCGGGCCGGGTCATCGCCATTGAGCGCGATCACCGCTGCATCGCCGCCCTGGGTGAGATCGCCGCCGCCTATCCGGGGCGGCTGGAGGTGATCGAGGGCGATGCGCTCAAGGTGGACGTACGCCCGCTGCTCTCGGGCGCCGAGGCGCGGGTGGTGGCGAACCTGCCCTATAATGTGGGCACGCAGCTCCTGGTGGGCTGGCTTTCCACTGATCCCTGGCCGCCCTGGTTCGCGTCCCTGACGCTGATGTTCCAGCGCGAGGTCGCCGAGCGCATCGTCGCCGTGCCGGGCTCGAAGGCCTATGGCAGGCTCGCCGTCCTTACCGGCTGGCGGGCGCAGGCGCGCATCCTGTTTGACGTGGCGCCCTCGGCTTTCGTGCCGCCGCCGAAGGTGACGTCCTCGGTGGTCCATGTGGTGCCGCGCGCCGACCCCGCGCCCTGCGCGCTGAGGGATCTGGAGCGGGTGACGGAGGCGGCGTTCGGGCAGAGGCGCAAGATGCTGCGGCAGTCGCTGAAGTCGCTCGGTGTCGATACGGCGGCGCTGCTGGCCCAGACCGGCGTGGAAGAGACCGCTCGGGCGGAAGAGATCGACGTGGCGGGCTTCGTGGCCCTGGCCAATACCTATGCCGCGCTCAGGCGGGGCGCGTCCGCGCCGGCTTGAGCGGAACTGTCCTGCCGCACCATGGCACCCTTGAAGTGACGGTGGGGAGCCGCTTTAGTGGGCGCCCCTCCTGCCGGACTTCCCCCATGGCCCTGTCGGCTCGCGTCTTCCCGCCCATCCCCGGTTCCCGCGCGCGCCTTCTGCTCGCCGCCCTGGCGGCGCTGCTCCTCGGCGCGGGCCCGGCCGCCGCCGAGATGGTGCTGGAGCGCGTGGTTCTGGTGGAGCGCCACGGGGTGCGGGCGCCCATCCAGTCACCGGAGACGCTTGCGGCCTGGAGCCCGCGCTTGTGGCCGGCATGGCCCGTCGCGCGGGGCATCCTCACCCCGCACGGCCGGGAGGTGGTCGGGCTGGTGGCGGACGGCATCCGTGCCCGCTATGTGGCGACGGGCCTGCTGCTGGCGCAGGGCTGCCCCGGCGACGGCCTCGTGGTCTGGGCGGACAGCAAGGACCAGCGCACGCGGGAAAGCGGGCAGATGATGGCCGACCGGCTGGCACCCGGCTGCGGGGTGAAGGCCGGCTTCGCGCCCGCCCGGGACCTCATCTTCAATTCGCTCGCCGGGGCCTGCCGCCTCGACCGGAAGGCGGGCGCCGCCGCCGTGGCCGTAGCGCTTGCGCCCTCCGGCGCGCTTGTCGATCCGGCTTCGGCGGAGGCCATCCGCCGGGCAGGCGACATCCTGCGGCCGGGCGCGCCGCCCGCGCCGGTCCCCTCCGCCGTGGCTGTGAAGAAGACGGGCATCAATATCGCCGGACCGCTCGCCGTGACGGCGGACGCCGCCGAGGTCTTCCTGCTGCAATATGCGCAGGGCATGCCAGTGTCGGACGTGGCCTGGGGCGCGGCCGCCGACCCGGCGACGCTGGGCGTACTGCTGGCCGCCCGCACGCGGACGACCGACATGACGCGGCGCTTGTCCTATCTGGCGGTGCGCCGGGGCAGCGCCATGGCGCGGCTGATGCTGGCGACGCTCGCCGGCGAGACCCGTCCGGCGGCGCCGGCGGTGGGGCAGGGGGTGAAGCTCCTGGCCCTCGCCGGGCACGACACCAATCTCTCCAACATGGCGGGCGTCTTCGGCGTCGACTGGACGTTGCCCGGCCAGCCGGACGCCACCGCGCCGGCCACCGCCTTCGCGCTGGAGCGCTGGCGCGACAGCGCGAGCGGCGCGCTCTCCGTGGGACTCACCGTCTGGTATGGCGAACTGGAGGGGCTGCGGACGCTGGACCCGGCCAAGGTCCATGGCGTGAAGGTGCCCCTGCCGGGCTGCGGCGACAGCGGCATGTGCCCGCTGGAGACGCTGCGCCGGCGCGTGCTGGACGGCATTCCGGCTGCCTGCGCGGGCTGAAGCTCCTTCGGGGCCGGCAGCGCGGGCGGCTTAGAGCGCGTCGCGCAGATCCTTCACGAAGCTGGCGAGGCCGGTCAGGCGGCGGCGCTTCAGCCGCTCTGCCTGGAGGATGGCGGTGAGCTTGCCGAGGCTGTCGTCCACGTCCTGGTTGATCAGGATGTAGTCATATTCGGTGAAATGGCTGATCTCGTCGGAGGCCTTCGACATGCGCTGCTGGACCACGTCCTCGCTGTCCTGGGCGCGGGTGCGCAGGCGCTGTTCCAGGTCGGCGGCGGAGGGCGGCAGCAGGAAGACCTTCACGAGGTCCTGCTCCGCGCTCTGGTCGAGCTGTTGGGTGCCCTGCCAGTCGATGTCGAACAGCACGTCCCGCCCGGCGCTCAGCGCATCCTCCACCGCCTGGCGGGGGGTGCCGTAGAGATTGCCGAACACGGTGGCGTGCTCCAGCAGTTCGCCATTGTCGCGCAGGGCGGCAAAGCGCTCGGGGCTGACGAAGAAATAGTCCTTGCCGTCCTGCTCGCCGGGCCGGGGCGGCCGGGTGGTGACGGACACCGACATGGTGATGCGGTCGTCCGCGGCCAGCAGCCGGCGGGACAGCGTGGTCTTGCCCGCGCCCGAGGGCGAGGAGAGCACCAGCATGAGGCCGCGCCGCGCGAGGCCGGAGCGTGAGCCCGGCTTCCAGCCCGGCAGGGCGAAATGGGAGGAGGTCGGTGCGGCCATGGGCGGGCGGGTCTCTACTCGATGTTCGCGATCTGCTCGCGGAACTGATCCACCAGAAGCTTCAGGTCAAGCCCGATCTGTGTCAGCGCAACCGCATTCGACTTCGAGCACAGGGTGTTTGCCTCGCGGTTGAACTCCTGGGCGAGGAAGTCGAGCTTGCGGCCTACCGGCCCGCCCTGGGCGAGCAGGTCGCGGGCGGCGGCCACATGGGCGGTGAGGCGGTCGAGTTCCTCGCGCACGTCGGCCTTGGTGGCGAGCAGCACCGCTTCCTGGTGCAGGCGGTCGGGATCGAGGGCGGCGTGGATGTCGGCCAGAGCGCGCACCTGCTCGGCGAGGCGGGCCTTGATGGCCTCCAGCTTGCGCTCCGGCAGGGCCTCGGCGGCGGTGATCAGCCGGGCGATGGCATCGAGCCGCTCGCCCAGCACCGCACGCAGGGCGGCGCCTTCTCCGCGCCGCATGAGCGAGAGGTCGTGCAGCGCCCGCCCGAAGCCGGCGGCCGCGTCACGGGAGATGGCGTCGCGGTCGGCCTCGGTCTGCTCGGCCTCGATCACCTCGACGATGCCCTTCACGTTCAACAGCGCGTCGAGCGCCGGCGGGGCGCTGCCGAGATCGGCGGCGGCCTCGCGGGTGGCGGCATAGAGGGCGCGCAGCGCCTCCTTGTTGAGGCCGACGGAGAGGGAATCGCCTTCGCGGGTCACCGTGAAGGTGCCGGAGACCGAGCCGCGCGAGAGCGCCTTGGTGGCGGCGGCGCGGGCGGCGGCGTCAAGGGCATCGAAGCCGCTGGGCAGGCGCAGGCGCAGGTCCAGACCCTTGGCGTTGACTGAGCGCACCTCCCAGGTCCAGCGCCAGGCGCCGGTGAGGCCGTGGGCGCGGGCGAAGCCGGTCATGCTGGCGAGGGACATAGCGGATCTTTCGGTGCGGGCCGGTCTCGCCGGATCAGTTGGCGGGCTTGGCGGGGGCAGGCACGGTGCCGGCGCGCGGCGTGGCGGGCGAGGAGGCGCCTGCGGCGGGGTCCTGCGCGGCCGGGGCCGCCCCCGTGCCGCCCGAGGGGGCGGGCGGGGTGGAAGCGGGGGCCGGCGGCGCGCCCGAGGGGGCGGCGGCCGGCTGGGCGGCGGCCTTGGCCTTGGCCTCCGCCTCGATCTCCCGCCAGCGGGCGACATTGCGGTTGTGCTGGTCCAGGGTCTCGGCGAAGACGTGGCCGCCGGTGCCGTCGGCGACGAAATAGAGGTCCTTGGACTTGATCGGATTGGCGACGGCGGCCAGCGACGCCTTGCCGGGATTGCCGATGGGGCCGGGCGGCAGGCCGTCGATGGCATAGGTGTTGTAGGGCGTCGGCGTGACGATGTCGGTGCGCGAGATCGGCCGTCCCAGCGAGCCCTTGCCGCCCACGATGCCGTAGATGATCGTCGGGTCCGACTGGAGCTTCATCTTCTTGGACAGCCGGTTGAGGAACACGGCGGCCACGTGCGGGCGCTCGTCCGGCTTGGAGGTCTCCTTCTCCACGATGGAGGCCAGGATGATCATTTCCTCGGGGGACTTGAGCGGCAGGTCGGGGGCGCGCTTCGCCCACAGGTCGGCCACCAGCTTCTGCTGGTCCGCCGCCATGCGCTTCAGGATGTCCTGGCGCGGCTGGCCACGCACCACCGCGTAGGTCTCGGGCAGCAGCGTGCCCTCCAGCGGGACGCGGATGGAACCCGTGAGCAGGTCGCTCTCGTTCAGGCGGTCCACCATCTGCTGGCTGGTGAGGCCCTCGGGCAGGGTGATCTGGTGCTGCACCACCTTGCCGGCGGTCATGGCGTCCAGCACGCTGCCCATGGTGACCTGGGGCTTGAAGACATATTCGCCGGCCTGGAGCGGTTCGCCCCGGTGGGTCATCTGGTGGCCGACCACGAACACCATCCAGTTGCTGATGACGCCCTGGCGCTCCAGCAGGTCGGCGATATCGCGCAGACCCTGGCCGCGCGGCACCACGACGTTCTTCTCCGCGGCCAGCGGCCCCGGCCCCTCGAACGCTTGCCGGCCGTACCAGGCGGCGAGCCCGCCGCCCACGCCGACGAACAGCAGCAGGGTGAAGATGGCGCTTCCGATGACGACGGCGGGGTGGTTCTGCCCCCGCTTGCGCCGCTTGGGCTTCGGCTCAGGCTGCACCATCGCGGATGTTCCTCGGAAGTTGCGCGGGGATCGGCTCCGCTGGACATGCGGCGCCGCCGGTGCGCCGCCCCGCGCCAGAACGGGGCGAAGCCGCCACCAGCGGCGCGCCAGAGGCTAACGCGAAATATGGCGACACGGCGTCCCGCGCCTTCGAAGGCGCGGGCGCCACGCAAGCTCAGGCGTCGAGGCGCCGGAAAACCAGCGATGCATTGGTGCCGCCGAACCCGAACGAGTTGGACAGCACCACGTCGATCTTACGCGCCTTGGGCTTCAGCGGCACCAGGTCGATCGGCGTCTCGACGGACGGGTTGTCCAGGTTGAGCGTCGCCGGGGCCACCTGGTCGCGGATGGCCAGTACCGAGAAGATCGCTTCCACCGCGCCCGCCGCGCCCAGCAGATGGCCGATGGAGGACTTGGTGGAGGACATGGAGGTCTGCGCGGCGGTGTTGCCCAGCAGGCGCTCCACCGCGCGCAGTTCGATCTCGTCCGCCATGGTGGAGGTACCATGGGCGTTGATGTAGTCCACGTCGCCCGCGCTGACGCCGGCCCGCTTCAGGGCGGCGCTCATGCAGCGGAACGCGCCGTCGCCGTCCGGGGACGGCGCGGTGATGTGGAAGGCATCGCCGGAGAGGCCGTAGCCGGTCAGCTCGGCGTAGATCTTGGCGCCGCGCGCCTTGGCGTGCTCCAACTCCTCAAGGACGACGACGCCGGCGCCTTCGCCCATCAGGAAGCCGTCGCGGTCCTTGTCATAGGGCCGGGAGGCGTGGGTCGGATCGTCATTGAAGGCGGTGACCAGCGCCTTGCAGGCGGCGAATCCCGCGAGCGCGAGGCGGTTGACGGGCGATTCGGTGCCGCCGGCCACCATCACGTCGGCATCGCCGAGCGCGATCAGCCGGCCGGCGTCGCCGATGGCATGCGCCCCGGTCGAGCAGGCCGTGACCACGGCGTGATTGGGGCCCTTGAGGCCGTGGGCGATGGACACGTAGCCGCCGGCGAGATTGATCAGCCGGCCGGGGATGAAGAAGGGCGACACGCGGCGCGGGCCCTTTTCCTTCATCACCAGCGAGGTTTCCGCGATGCCCTCGATGCCGCCGATGCCGGAGCCGATGAGGACGCCGGTATTGATCTGGTCCTCGTAGGACGAGGGATGCCAGCCGGCGTCGTCCAGAGCCTGCTTGGCAGCGGCCATGGCGAAGACGATGAACTCGTCCACCTTGCGCTGCTCTTTGGGCTCCATCCAGTCGTCGGCATTGAAGCTGCCGTCGCTGCCATCGCCGCGCGGCACGCTCGCCGCGATCTTGCAGGGCAGGTCGGACACATCGAAATGCGCGACACGGCTGGCACCGCTCTCGCCGGCCAGCAGCCGCCGCCAGGTCGGCTCGACGCCGCAGGCGAGCGGCGTCACCATGCCGAGGCCGGTGACGACAACACGTCTCATGAGGAGAACTCCGGAACCATCATGACGACGGCCGCGGCGGCTTTGGGCCCCGCGGCCGTCAGTCAGCTTCGGTCGGCCGTCAGGCGGCGTTCTTTTCCAGGAACTTGATGGCGTCGCCCACCGTCAGGATGGTCTCGGCCGCGTCGTCCGGGATCTCGGTGTTGAAGGCCTCTTCGAAGGCCATCACGAGTTCCACGGTGTCGAGGCTGTCGGCGCCGAGATCGTCGATGAAGCTGGCGTTCTCAGTCACCTTCTCGGGCTCAACCCCAAGATGCTCCGCGACAATCTTCTTCACCCGCTCGGCGATGTCACTCATCGATGCACCCTCGTTGTCTGAAATAAGTTGCCGTCCGGCGGCTGGAGGACGGCATAATGCCTTTCAGCCGCTGTGCCCAGCCCCCTGCGCGCGCCACGTCTCGAAACGCCGCAGGTGGTCCGTTCTCACGTAGATCCAAATCCACCGCTCGGACCAGTTCGAGCGGCTCGTTAACATACTTCCCGGGCCTTTGCCAGCAGGCCCGCCGCAGGGGCAAACCCTTGCAAACGCCGGGAGGCCGGATCAGATCATCGCCATGCCGCCGTTCACGTGCAAGGTCTGCCCCGTCACGTAGGCGGCTTCATCCGAAGCCAGATAGACGCAGGCCGCCGCAATGTCCTCCGGCGTGCCGAGGCGCGCGGCGGGCACGGACTTCAGGATGCCCTCCCGCTGCTTGTCGTTCAGTGCGTCGGTCATGGGCGTCGCGATGAAGCCCGGCGCGATGCAGTTCACGGTCACGCCGCGGCTTGCCACTTCCTGGGCCAGCGACTTGGACATGCCGATCATGCCCGCCTTGGCGGCGGCATAATTGCCCTGGCCGGCATTGCCCGTGACGCCGACGATGGAGGTGATCGAGATGATGCGCCCGGTGCGGCGCCGCATCATGGCGCGCACCGCCGCCCGCGAGAGGCGGAAGGCCGAGGTGAGGTTCACGTTCAGAACCTGCTCCCAGTCCTCGTCCTTCAGGCGCATGAAGATGTTGTCGCGGGTGATGCCGGCATTGTTGACGAGAATGTCCAGCACGCCCATGGCCGCTTCCGCGTCCGGCACCAGCTTCTCCACCTCCTCGGCGACGCCGAGGTTGCAGGGCAGCACGTGGACGCGGTCCTTCAGCTCGGCGGCCAGCGCCTCCAGCGCCTCCCGCCGGGTGCCGGAGATGGCCACCGTGGCGCCCTGGGCGTGCAGCGACTTGGCGATGGCCCCGCCGAGGCCGCCGGTGGCGCCGGTGACGAGCGCGGTCTTGCCGCTCAGATCGAACATGGAGTGTCCTTACAACGAAAGGGGAGCGCCGCTCGGGCGCGGAAGGGGACGGTCAGGCCGCCGGTGCGGCCTTGGCGGCGATGAAAGCGGCGACATCCTCAGGCGTGCCGACGGCGGCCACCTGAATATCCTTGGCGATACGGCGCACGAGGCCGGAGAGCACCTTGCCCGCGCCCACCTCGACGGTGCGCCGGACGCCGGCGCCCGCCATATACACCACCGATTCGCGCCAGCGCACCGTTCCGGTCACCTGCTCCACCAGCAGGCGCACGATCTCGACCGGGTCGGTCACGGGGGACGCGCGGACATTGGCGACCACCGGCACGCACGGGGCGTTGACCGTCACTTCGGCCAGCGCCGCCGCCATGGCCTCCGCCGCCGGCTCCATCAGCCGGCAATGGAAGGGGGCGGACACGGGCAGCAGGATGGCGCGGGAGGCACCCTTCGCCTTGGCGATCTCGATGGCGCGCTCCACTGCCTTCAGGTGGCCGGAGACCACGACCTGGCCGCCCGCATTGTCGTTGGCCGCTTCGCAGACATCGTCCTCCGCCGCCTCGGCGGCCACGGCGACGGCCTGCTCATAATCGAGCCCCAGCAAGGCAGCCATGGCGCCGGCGCCGGCCGGCACCGCATCCTGCATGGCCCGGCCGCGGATGCGCAGCAGTCGGGCGGCATCCGAAATGGACAGCGTGCCGGCGGCGGCGAGGGCGGAATACTCCCCCAGCGAATGGCCGGCGACGAAGGCGGCATCGCGGGAAAGGACAAGGCCGGCCTCGGCTTCCAGCACGCGCAAGGCGGCGAGCGAGGTGGCCATCAAGGCGGGCTGGGCATTGGCGGTGAGGGTCAGTTCCTCCGCCGGGCCTTCCCACATGATGCGGGTGAGATGCTCGCCGAGCGCGGCGTCCACCTCGGCGAAGACCTCGCGGGCGGCGGCGTAGGTTTCCGCCAGCGCCTTGCCCATGCCGACGGCCTGGCTGCCCTGGCCGGGGAAAATAAAGGCTGTGCTCATGGCGCGCTCCCTGCCGCTCAAATTTGGCGGGGCAGAGACACCGCGCGGCAAGGGAAGTCAAGGACAGGCCCCGGCCGGACCCCCCGTCCCGATGGGCATGGTGGAGATGCGAGGTGAGCATAGGTAGTCTCCTTGGAAAAAATCAGTTATGATATTTTCTGTAGAAACAGATTGAGCAGGCGCTGCCGAATGTCCCTCCTCTCCTCTCCCCTTGCCCCGGCGGGCCGGCCGGAGGCGGGGGCCGTCATCACTAAGGCGGTAATCCGCGCCGCGGACGCGCTCGGCGTCACCGCCCGCCTGCTCGCCGAGGTGATCGGCGTGTCGGAGGCCAGCGTGTCGCGCATGCGCAAGGCGGACTACACGCTCGATGCCGGCAGCAAGCCGTTCGAACTCGCCGTCCTGTTTGTCCGGCTGTTCCGCGCGCTCGATGCCATCGTCGGCGGCGACGCCGCGGCGGCGCGGGCCTGGATGCAGGCCGAGAACACGGCGCTCGGCGGCATCCCCGCCCAGCGCATCCGCACAATTTCCGGTCTTGTCGATGTCATCGCCTATCTGGACGCCCGCCGCGCTCGCGTCTGAGGCGCGGCCCTATGCCGGGCGCGTCTGGCGGCTGGTGGAGGCGCAGCATCGCGTCTCGACCCTGAAGCTGGTGGACACGCTGGCCGAGCAGGCACTGCTGGAAGACCTCATCGAGGACACCAAGCCGAAGGTGCCGGCGGAATGCGCCCACCTGCCCTATCTCCTGGCCTCGCCCTTCCGCTACGAGCCGCCGTATCCGCACGGCTCCCGCTTTCGCCGCGCGGGGCGGACGCCGGGGGTCTATTACGCTGCCGAGACGGCGGAAACGGCGGTGGCGGAGATGGCTTTCTACCGCCTGCTGTTCTTCGCTGAATCGCCCGGCACGCCCTGGCCGCGCGACCTCGCCGACTACACCGCCTTCGCGGCCTCCGTCGCTTCGTCCCGCGCGCTCGATCTGACGGTCCCGCCGCTGGACCGGGACGGCGGGCAGTGGACCCATCCGATCGACTACGGCCCCTGTCAGGATCTCGCCGAGGCGGCTCGCACCGGGGGAGCCGAAATCCTGCGCTATGCCTCGGTGCGCGATCCGGGTGGCGGGCGGAACGTGGCCGTCCTGACCTGCGGGGCCTTTTCCGAGGCATGGGTGGGCGAGCGGCAGACCTGGCGGGTGCGCCTCAGTCCTTCGGGTGTGCAGGCGGTGTGCGATTTTCCCGACCGCAGGCTCGATTTTCCGCCTTCGACCTTTGCAGTCGACCCGCGCATCGCGGCGCTCGACTGGCGGCGCTGACGGCGCGCGCGTCAGCCGCCCGTTTCCTCGCCCATCCACCGGCCGAGCGCGTCAGGGCAGAAGCGCAGGAACACGAAGGCATTGCTGCGCTGGGCCGGATAGATCTCCATGTAGCGGCATGGCGGCGGCCCCTCGCGCAGGCGGCCACGGACGATGTCGCCGCTGGGGCGTTCTTCTATGACGGCGGTCTCGTTCGGCTGCCGGTCGAGGGCGCGGACGAGGATCTGGATGGTGCGTCCGTCCAGCCAGGGCACCTGCTGGATCGTGCTGGGCGGCACGCCCATGCGCTGCGCCAGGGGCAGGGTGGAGCGCGGGGCCTGCGGCGCCTGGGGCGCGGCCGGGGGCTTGGCCGGCCAGGGATAGGGCGTGCCGGCCTGGGGCGCCGGCGGGGCCGCGCCGCCTTGCGGCTGCGGCGCCACTTGCAGGGGAACGGCCGACCCGTCGGCGGCCTGGACAGCGGACCCGTCGGTGGCCGGCAGCGCCGGCCGCGGCAGAGGTAGCGGGGCGGCCTGGAGCGCGGCGGCCTGGTCCGGCTGCGGCTGAGCCGCTTCGGGCGTGGCGTCCGGAATCGGCGTCGGCGCGGCGGGCGCCGGCGGGGCCTGGACGGTCTGGACCGGAGGCGCGGCGACAGGGGCCGAAGCGGCGGGCGGCGCCGCCGGCGGCCGGGCCGGCTCACGGAAGATCATCACCCAGGTCGCCGCCACCGCCAGGAGCGCCAGCGAGGCCGCGATCACGTTGAACCGGAACAGCCAGGAGCGCGGCTTGAGCACCGGGCCGGCGATGGTCGGGCGCTCGGCCACGAAGGGCGGCGCGGGTGCGGCATCGCAGATCGGGCACGGGCCAGGGAGGTGGTAATGCCCCGCGGAACAGCGGACCAGGTTGACCGGGGCTGCCGACTGTCTTTCCTCTGGTAGGTTCATGGCCAGCCGCTATCTGTTCCTATGTGCGACCTGTTGAATTCCGCGACGTCCGTGCGCTTGCGCGCGTCCCCACCGGGTTACGGCGTGCCGTGTCCTGCCGCAAGGGCCTGCCGCGACGGATCCGGTTGTGCCCGGCAACCGAAGGGAGGCATCCCGCCCGGCAGGTGGTCCCCTCTTCTTCCCTACCGTTCATGGCTATGGTGAGGCCGGAGCCGCCGCAGAACCGCCGCTGATGCTTGCGCGGCTTGCCTTTGCGCCAAAAGCTGCTATACGCGCCGCTTCCGTTGCCCCGGCCGGGGGCTGAACGGACGGTCTCCTGTGGCTCCGCGCATGTGCGGCGCGGCAGGCGATAGGGCCGAGAGGCCCGTCGTCCCGTGTCCCCGCCTTCCGAGCAAACGAGCCTTTCCAAAGGTTCGAAAGGGCTTGGCGCCGGGGGGGCGGATGAACAGGAAAGGCAAGAGACACATGGCTCTCTATGAGCACGTGTTCCTCGTGCGCCAAGACGTTACGGCGCAACAGGTCGAGGAACTGACCGCCCGGTTCAAGGGCGTGATCGAAGCGAATGGCGGCTCCGTCCCCAAGGTCGAGGCCTGGGGTGTGAAGACCCTGACCTATCGCATCAACAAGAACCGCAAGGCGCACTTCACGCTCCTCAACATCGACGCCCCTGCGGCTGCGGTGCAGGAGATGGAGCGCCAGATGGGCATCGACGAGGACGTTCTGCGCTTCCTCACCATCCGCGTGGACGAACTGGAGGAGGCCCCCTCGGCCATGCTCCAGAAGCGTGACCGCGACGAGCGCGGCGAGCGTGGCGAGCGCGGCTTCGGCGGCGACCGTGGCTTCGGCGGCGATCGCGGCGGCTTCGGCGGCCGTGACCGTGACGACCGTCCGCGCCGCCCGCGCGATCGTGAAGAAACCCCGGCCAGCGAGGAGACGGTCTGATGGCTTTCGCTCAAGCTGGTGGGGCCGGCGGCCAGCGCCGTCCGTTCTTCCGTCGTCGCAAGATCTGCCCGTTCTCCGGCCCGAATGCGCCGAAGATCGACTACAAGGACGTGCGGCTCCTGCAGCGCTACATTTCCGAGCGCGGCAAGATCGTGCCGAGCCGCATCACTGCGGTCTCCGCCAAGAAGCAGCGCGAGCTGTCGGCCGCGATCAAGCGCGCCCGCTTCCTCGGCCTGCTGCCGTTCGTGATCCGCTGACCGCCTGATCCGTCAGGTTTGGCCCGCCCCGCTCAGGGGCGGGCTTTCTTGCAAGAAGACGCGCCGCCGGGATGAGCCCTGTGGCGTCTGCTGGGGCCGGCATCGCGACTGGCCTCTAACCGCACCTGCGGGACAGCTCGTCACATGGGACCGTTTCTTCTCATAGGCATCGCTGCGGGCGCCGCGTCCGCGCTCCTCGTCGCGGGCGTCGCGGCGGGATCGGTGCTGGCTGTCCCGCTGTTCTACCTGGCGCCGCTGCCGCTGATGATCGGCGGGCTCGCCTTTTCCCACATCTCCGCCGCCGTGGGCGTCGTCGCCGCCAGCCTCGGGCTCGGCTTCATGTACGGCACCACCTTTCTCATCGCGTATCTGATGGGCATCGGCATTCCGGCCTGGGTGCTGGCTTATTGCGCGCTGCTGGCGCGCCAGGACGCCAACGCCCGCGACGGCATCACCTGGTTCCCGGTCGGTGGGCTGATGGTGGTGGGGGCGGGGCTGGCGACGCTCAGCGTCGTCGTCGCGCTGTTCTCCCTGGCCGGCAGCTATGAGGCCTACCGCGACGCGGTGGTCCAGGCGTTCCAGGCTTTCGTGAAGATCCAGGGGGCGTCGCCCATGGGCGGATCGGCGGGCGCCGATCCCGCCGCCATGGGCGAGACCGTGGCGATCATCCTGCCGCCCACCGCCGCCGCGCTGATGCTGGCCACGCAACTGGGCTGCCTCTACCTCGCCGCGCGCGCGGCGCGGTTGTCCGGCCGTCTGGCCCGGCCCTGGCCGGATCTGGCGGCCACGCGGCTGCCGTCCGCCACCTCCCTGGCGCTCGCGGTGCTCATCGCCATCGCCATGATGCCCGGCCTCGTCGGCTTGTCCGCCGCCGCCGCCGGCGCGGCGTTGATCGTCTGCTACACGGCGGTGGGCTTTGCCGTGCTGCATTTTCTCACCCGTGGACGGGCGGCACGCCCGTTCATCCTCACCGGCGCGTGGGTGCTGACGCTGGCCATCGGCTGGCCGGCGCTGGTGGTGGCGCTGCTCGGCGTGGCCGATGCCATGTTCGATCTGCGCCGGCGTATCGGCACCGGCGGCGGCCCGCCGGCCGCCAATGACCGCTGACCCCTTTCATCGAAACCCGAAAAACACAGACTTAGGAGACCAACATGGAAGTCATTCTTCTGGAGCGCGTGGCCAAGCTCGGCCAGATCGGCGACGTGGTGCGCGTGCGTGACGGCTACGGCCGCAACTTCCTGCTGCCCAACGGCAAGGCGCTGCGCGCCACCAAGGACAACCGCGCCCGTTTCGAGCAGATGAAGTCGCAGCTGGAGGCCCGCAACCTCGAGCGCAAGACCGAGGCGACCGCCGTGGCGGGCAAGCTGAACGGCCAGAGCGTGGTGATCCTGCGCCAGGCCGGCGAGACCGGCCAGCTCTACGGTTCCGTCTCCACCCGCGACATCGCCTCCGCCTTCGAGGCGGCCGGCTTCACCGTGGACCGCCAGCAGATCGTGCTGAACCATCCCATCAAGACCATCGGCCTGCACGCGCTGCCGGTGACCCTGCATCCGGAAGTGGAAGTGACGGTCACCGTGAACGTGGCGCGCAACGCCGACGAGGCCGAGCGTCTCGCCCGCGGCGAAGAGGCCCGCCGCCCCGGTGACGAAGATGAGGACGAGGCGGAGGCCGTCGAGGTCGCCGAAGTGGAAGCAACCGAGGAAGACGGCGCCGAGGGCTGATATCCCCTCTTTTGCCTGTTCTTTTGGAAACGCCCGGCCGCAAGCCGGGCGTTTTTCTTTTATGCATCTTACCTAAAGGCATATTGCGGCATCGCCTCTGAGATGCTGTCATTTGCTTCGAGACTCCGGATGGCCCGGCGGCGCACGCCGCCCTTTTCGGCCATCGCGGTTCCAACCAAGCTCCACTGGCGCCTGCCGGGCCCCGCTCGACGCCTTCCGCCACTGGATTCTGGACCATGGTCCGGACGGAGATCCGGCACAGGAGGGACGGACGAGGGAGTTCCAGACGGAGGCTGTACAATGGAGGGGTTGCTTGAAATCGTATTGCGCCGCGTGATGACGCGCGGGAGCCTTGGGATCACCACGGCGTCGGGCCGCAGCTATGTGGCCGGGGTGGGTGACCCGAAGGTTCGGATCCGTTTCACCACCACCGCCGCCGAACGCCGCATTCTGTTCGATCCCGAGCTTTACCTCGGTGAGGCGGTCACGGACGGCACGCTGATCGTCGAGCAAGGCACTATCGCGGACCTGCTCGACGTCCTGATGGCGCAGCCGAACAGCGTGGCGCCCACCTTCACGTCGCGGCTGCTGTTCTGGGCGCGGCTGGCGGTTCGCCGGATCGCCCAGTTCAATCCGCGCGGCCGGTCCCAGCGCAACGTGGCACACCATTACGATCTCGATGGACGGCTGTATTCGCTGTTTCTCGATTCCGACCGGCAGTATTCATGTGCCTATTTCGAGCATCCGGGCCAGTCGCTCGACGACGCCCAACTGGCCAAGAAGCGTCATCTGGCCGCCAAGCTCGTTCTCGACAGGCCGGGACTGAAGCTCCTGGACATCGGCTGCGGTTGGGGTGGCCTCGGCCTTTACATGGCCGAGGCGGGCGGGGCCGAGGTGACCGGCGTGACGCTGTCCAGGGAGCAATTGGGCGTCGCCCAGTCGCGGGTGCGCGAGCGTGGCCTTGAGCGACGGGTGGATTTCCGCCTTCAGGACTATCGCGACATTCCCGAGCGCTTCGACCGCATCGTCTCGGTGGGCATGTTCGAGCATGTGGGGATCGACCACTACGGCACCTTCTTTCGCAAGACGCGCGACCTGCTCGCCGACGACGGGGTGATGGTGCTGCATTCCATCGGCCGACAGGATCCGCCGGGCGTCACCAACCCCTGGATCGCCAAATATATCTTCCCCGGCGGCTATATCCCCGCCCTCTCGGAAGTGCTGCCGCAGATCGAAAGCGCCGGCCTCGTGGTGACCGACATCGAGATCCTGCGCCTGCACTATGCCGAGACGCTGAAGGCCTGGCGCGAGCGCTTCATGGCCCATCGCGAGGAGGCTAGGCGGCTGACCGACGAGCGCTTCTGCCGGCTGTGGGAGTTCTACCTCGCGGGCTCGGAGATGGCGTTCCGCCACCAGGGCATGATGGTGTTCCAGATCCAGCTGGCCCGGCGGCAGGAGGCGGTGCCGCTGACCCGGGATTATCTCGTTGCGGCGGAGGAGCGGCTGCGGGCGGCGGAGTTCAATACCGCTGCCGCGCCCCTGCGCCTGGCCGGGGAGTGAGCGATTGGGGCGGCGGCGCTACAGGCAAGCCGCCGCCTCGGAATGTCCCCGCAAATTTTTCATTTATCCCGGAGATGCTGACCGGCGGTCGCATGCCGCCGCGATCTGGTACAAATGCCGTTCGCACCTAACCAGAACGTGACCGATGCTTGATCTTGCCGCGTCGAAGGAGGACCTGCCCGCCTACCGTCAGGCTCCGCACAATGTGGAGGCCGAGCAGGCTCTGCTGGGCGCCATCCTCGTGAACAACGAAGCCTTCTATCGGGTGTCGGACTTCCTCAAGCCCGAGCATTTCTACGAGCCGCTGCACGGCAAGATCTACGACCTGACCAGTTCGCTCGTCCGCGCCGGCAAGATCGCCACGCCGGTCACGCTGAAGACCTTCCTGCCGCCCGAGCTGGACATCGGCGGGCTGAACGGCCCGCAATATCTCGCCCGTCTGGCGGCGGAGGCGACCACCGTCATCAATGCCGAGGACTACGGCCGGGCGATCTACGACCTCTCGGTGCGGCGCGAACTCATCCGCATCGGCGAGGAGATCGTCAACGAGGCGTTCGACGCGCCGATCGAGGCCTCGCCCCAGGACCAGATCGAGGAGGCGGAGAAGCGCCTCTACACCATCGCCGAGACCGGCCGGTACGATGGCGGCTTCGTGCGCTTCGGCGAGGCGCTGCGCGAATCGGTGGACATGGCGAGCCGTGCCTTCCAGCGCGAAGGGCACCTGTCGGGCATCGCCACCGGGCTTGACGACCTAGACCAGCAGATGGGTGGTCTCCAGGCCTCGGATCTCATCATCCTGGCCGGCCGTCCGGCCATGGGCAAGACCTCGCTCGCCACCAACATCGCCTACAATATCGCCGCGGCCTACCGCGGCGAGCAGAAGCCGGACGGCTCGATCGAGACGCTGTCGGGCGGCATCGTCGGCTTCTTCTCGCTGGAAATGTCCGCCGAGCAATTGGCCACCCGTATTCTCGCCGAGCAGGCGGAGATCGCCTCCTACAAAATCCGCCGCGGCGACATCTCGGAAAGCGAATTCTCGAAGCTCGCCGCCGCCGCGCAGTCCATGCAGGTGGTGCCGCTCTATATCGACGACACCGGCGGCATCTCCATTGCCCAATTGGTGGCCCGCGCCCGCCGCTTGAAGCGGCAGCGTGGCCTGAACTTCATGGTGGTGGACTATCTCCAACTGCTCTCCGGCTCGGGCAAGAAGGGCTCGGAGAACCGCGTGCAGGAGATCACCGAGATCACCACCGGCCTGAAGGCGCTGGCCAAGGAATTGCAGGTGCCGATCATGGCGCTGTCCCAGCTCTCCCGTCAGGTGGAGCAGCGCGAGGACAAGCGGCCGCAGCTGTCGGACTTGCGCGAATCGGGGTCCATCGAGCAGGACGCGGACGTCGTGATGTTCGTGTTCCGCGAGGAATATTACCTCAAGGGCCGTGAGCCGAAGCCGGGCACCGAGGAGTGGTTCAAGTGGGAAAGCGACCTGAAGGCGGTGGAGGCGACAGCCGAGATCATCGTCGGCAAGCAGCGCCATGGTCCGACGGGGACGGTGAAGGTGCACTTCGAGGCGCAGTACACGCGCTTCCAGAATCTGGCGCGGGAAGACCGCATGCCGGACCGGCATTGACGCCCGCTCCCGAGGGCGCGGCCCTCCTGACCATCGACCTCGCCGCGCTCGCCGCCAACTGGCGGACGCTGGCGGAGCGGGCGGCACCGGCCACCTGCGCGGCGGTGGTGAAGGCGAATGCCTATGGCCTCGGCATCGCTCGTGCCGCGCCGGCCTTGTGGGCGGCCGGCGCCCGGGTGTTTTTCGTGGCGCAACTGGAAGAGGCGCGGACGCTGCGCGCCTTGTTGCCGGCGGCCGACATCTACGTGCTGGGCGGCCTGCTGCCCGGCCTGTCCGCCAGCTTCGCCGGCCTCGGCGTGCGCCCGGTGCTGGGCAGCGCGCCGGAGCTCGCGGAATGGTCCGCCTTCTGCCGCCGGAGCGGTGCGGACCTGCCGGCGGCGATCCATGTGGACACCGGCATGAACCGCCTCGGCCTGACGGTCGAGGACACCCTGGCGCTGGGCGCGGATCGCGCGCGCATCGGCTTCACGCCGGCCCTGGTGATGACCCATCTGGCCTGCGCCGACGCGCCCGGCCATCCGCTCACCGCGCTCCAGCATGAGCGTTTCTCGCGGGTGGCGCGGGCCTTCCCGGGGGTGCCCGCCTCGCTGGCCAATTCCGCCGGCACGCTGATGGATCCCTCGTTCCATTTCGACCTGGTGCGGCCCGGCATCGCGCTCTACGGCGGCAGCGCCATCGCCGGGACCGCGCCGCTGAAGCCGGTGGTGCGGCTGGAAGTGCCGATCATCCAGGTGCGCGACGGCATTTCGGGCGAGAGCGTCGGCTACGGCGCCGCGCAGCGCCTCGGGCGGGCGAGCCGCATCGCCATCCTGTCCATCGGCTATGCGGACGGGTTCCTGCGTGCCTTCGGCGCCTCGGACGGCTCCCCCGGCGCGGAAGCGGTGGTGCGCGGGCGCCGCTGCCCGCTGATCGGCCGGGTCTCCATGGACCTCACGGCCGTCGACGTGACGGACGTGCCGGATGTGGAGCGCGGCGACACGGCCGTGTTGCTGGGCGATGGCATCGGCATCGACGAATTGGCCGCCCATGGCCGGACCATCGGTTATGAGGTGCTGACCTCGCTCGGCGAGCGGTATCGCAGGGTGTATCTGGGCGATTTTCCCGCCTGAAGGTGCGACAGAACGAATCAGGGTGTGGGAAGTTCGCCCCGGCGCTCGACAGGTGGCCGTAACGGCAGCGATGATTCGTCATCCGCGAGCCGATTCGCGGCAGGACCGGCTGCCATGGTGGACTCCAGCCCCATTTCGTTTCCCGAAGATGCGTTCGTGGAGGATCTCGTCGCGTCCGGCCGCTATGCCGACGCGACCGAAGTCTGGCGCGAGGCGCTCACCCTGCTCGCCGCGCGTGAACGGGAGCGCGACGACCGCGAGGCTGTCCAGCTCAGCCTGCTGCATGACGTGCTCGCCCGCGATGCGGCGCATCCGCCGGTGCCGGCCCTTGAGCCGGACGACCTGCCACCGGTGATTATTCCGCTGGTGGTGGATGCCGACGCGGTGCTGAGCGAGATCGAACTGCTGCTCAGCACGCGCGCGCCCAAGCAATATCGCAGGGCCGGCTAGCACGCTCCCGTCCGGCGGCGCGGACGGGACGATGTCGGCTTTGGATGAGGCGGCCGGTCAGGCCGCCGCTTTCGCGCATTCCGGCACCGGGGTTTCCACCGCCTTGCCGGCGAAGTGGGCGCCGAGGTTCCGCATCGCCAGCGTTGTCATGTTGTCCTCCGCATTGGGGGACCGGCCGGCGCTGTGCGGGGTGATGACGAGGTTCGGCGCCGCCAGCAGCGCCGGCGGCACGACCGGCTCGCCATCGACCACGTCGAGGCCGGCGCCGGCGATGCGGTGCTCGTTCAGCGCCGCGATCAGCGCGTCGGTGTCCACCAGCGAGCCGCGCGCGATGTTGATGAGGTAGCCCTGGGGGCCGAGCGCGTTCAGCACCGTGGTGTTGACCATGTGGCGGGTCTGCGCGTTGGCGGGCGCGGCGACCACCAGCACGTCGGATGCCTCGGCCAGGCCGACGACGCTGTCGTGATAGGCATAGGCCGTATCGGCGGCGCGGCGGCGGCTGTGGTAGCCCACCGTCATGGAGAAGCCGGCCTCGCAGCGGCGCGCGACTTCGCGGGCGATGGAGCCGAAGCCGATGAGGCCGAGGCGCATGCCGGTGAGTTCAGGCGTCGAATGGCGGGCTTCGTGCCACTGGCCCTTGCGTACGTCGGCGTCCGACTGGGCGATGCGCCGGATGGTGGCGAGCATGAGCGCCATGGTGTGGTCGGCGACCGAGATGGTGTTGGTGCCCGGCCCGTGGGTCACGATGATGTGGTGGGCGATGGCGGCCTGGATGTCGATGCGGTCGTAGCCGACGCCGTAGCAGGAGATCATCTCCAGCTTCGGCATGGCGTCCATCTCGGCGGCGGTCATGCCCGCAGTGCCGTGGGTGAGCACCGCGCGGAACTTCGGGCCGTCCGCGGCGATGGCGGCGGCACGCAGGTCCGGGGTGGGCGCGTAGGTCACCGTGTAGACGGCCTCGAGCCGCGCCAGCTCATGCGGCGGGAAGGGAATGAGAACGAGGAGGTCTACGGAAGCCGGCGCCATGGCGCAGTCCTTGATTGGCTGGGGGAGAAAGATTGCAAGCTATAGCGCAGGCGTTCCAACTGGAATGCGTGTCGCTCATGGCCGCCATGCGGCGTTTACACCGCAGGCACCGAGAATGCTATGCCGCTTTGGCGCGGTGCAGCATTCTCCCGCGCTTGAGAGTTCGGGCGGTTGAGAGGTTTGATGGCGAAGCGCGACCTGTCCTACGTCTGCCAGTCCTGCGGCGCGGTCTATACCCGCTGGCAGGGCAAGTGCGACGCGTGCGGCGGATGGAACACCGTTGCCGAGGAGACCAATGTCGCGGCCATGGTGCCGGCGGCCCAGCGGGCCGGCCGCCGCGGGCGGGCGGTGGCGCTGGAGAGCCTCCAGGGCGAGGCCAAGCCCGCGCCGCGCCTCATTTCCGGCATCGGCGAACTGGACCGGGTGGCGGGCGGCGGCTTCGTGCCGGGCTCCATCGTGCTGCTGGGCGGAGATCCCGGCATCGGCAAGTCGACGCTGCTGGTGCAGGCGTCCGCGGCCCTGGCGGGCGCGGGGCACCGGGTCATCTATGTGTCGGGCGAAGAGGCGGTGGACCAGGTGCGCATGCGCGCCAATCGGCTGGGGCTCGCCGCCGCGCCGGTGGCGCTGGCGGCCGAGACCAATGCGGAGAATATCCTCGCCACCTTCGCCGCCGGGCCGGCCGTTCAATTCGTGGTGATCGATTCGATCCAGACCATGTGGAGCGATTCGGTGGAATCGGCGCCGGGCACGGTCACCCAGGTGCGCACCTCCGCACAATTGCTGGTGCGCTATGCCAAGCAGAGCGGCGCGGCGGTGATCCTGGTCGGCCATGTGACCAAGGATGGGCAGATCGCCGGTCCCCGCGTGGTAGAGCACATGGTGGACGCGGTTTTCTCCTTCGAGGGCGACGGCGCCAACCAGTTCCGCATCCTGCGCGCCCAGAAGAACCGCTTCGGGCCCACCGACGAGATCGGCGTGTTCGAGATGACCGGCGCCGGTCTCTCCCAGGTGCCGAACCCGTCCGAGCTGTTCCTGTCGCATCGCGATGCCGGGGCGCCGGGCACGGCGGTGTTCGCCGGCATGGAGGGCACGCGGCCGCTGCTGATGGAGATCCAGGCGCTGGTCGCGCCCTCCAGCCTCGGCACCCCGCGCCGCGCGGTGGTCGGCTGGGACACGAGCCGCCTCGCCATGGTGCTGGCGGTGCTCGACGCCCGCTGCGGCGTCCGGCTCGGCGGGCACGACGTCTATCTCAACGTGGCGGGCGGCCTGCGCATCTCCGAGCCGGCGGCCGACATCGCGGTGGCGGCGGCGCTGGTGTCCTCGCTCACCGGCGCGCCGCTGCCGCCGGATGCGGTGTTCTTCGGCGAGGTAAGCCTGACCGGCGCCGTGCGGCAGGTCTCCCAGGCGGCCGCGCGCCTGAAGGAGGCGGCCAAGCTCGGCTTCAACAAGGTGGTGATGCCGGCGCTCGCCGACGGCACCGCGAGCGGGCTCGCGGTGGACACGGTGTCCTCGCTCGCGGGCCTGGTGGCGGGCATCGCCGCCCGCGCTCCGCGCAGGGCAGCGATGCCGAAGCCCGAGATGTCGGAGCAAGAGGGATGATGACGGCGCCCTCCTTGCCAGCTATACGTCGCCGCTCACGGCGCTCCGCCATTTCCCCATCGGCCCGCCGGTTGCCCGTCGGCAGCCGCTTCGACGGATTCATGCACCGATGCCTGTGACGCTGCTTGATCTGATCCTGATCGGCGTGATGCTGATTTCGGGCCTGCTGGCCATGGTCCGCGGCCTGCTGCGGGAAGTGTTCAGCATCGTGTCCTGGGTGGCGGCAGCCGGCGTGACGCTCTATTTCTACCCGCAGCTTCTGCCGGTGACGAAGCAGTATGTGGCGCAGGACATGGTGGCCACCGCCGTCACGGTCGGCCTGCTGTTCCTGGGCACGCTGCTCATCGTCACCATCATCAGCGCCCGCCTGTCCGATGCCGTGCTGGACAGCCGCATCGGTGCCCTCGACCGGACCCTTGGCTTCCTGTTCGGCCTGGCGCGCGGCTTCCTGGTGGTGGTGATCGCCTTCCTGTTCTTCAACTGGCTGGTGCCCGACAAGTCGCAGCCGCCGTGGGTGATGAACGCCAAATCCCGCCCGGTCATGCAAAATGCGGGAAATTGGATCGTCTCCTTGTTGCCGGACGATCCCGAAAACACCATCTTGAAGCGGCTAAAGAAACCGCCTGCCAGCGATGATGGGGCCACGCCCCCGGATTCGACGAGCGGTCCGCGTACGGAGCGTGGGGGGACCACGTTCGCTGCTGGGGCGAGCGCCAGCATCGAAGTCAGTCAAGCCGGATACCGCCGCGACTCGCGGCAAGGGTTCGAACAGCTGCTCGAAAGCACGCGCGCCAGCGGCCAGTGAGCCGCCGAGCGGAGGCACCGATGGATTTGGACACCGCAGCCGGTTTTCACGCCGCAGCCCTGGGGGGCCAGGGCTCGCACATGGATGCCTCGCACTTGGACGGCCCGCATTTGGAAGACCCCCACCATGTGGCGGCGCATCACGCCACGTATGAGCCCGCCGGCGGCGGCGAGGGGCGGACGGACCTGAACCTCGACCTCGACGGCGATACGCTGCGCGAGGAATGCGGCGTGTTCGGCATCTTCAACCACCCCGATGCCGCGGCGATCACGGCCATCGGCCTGCATGCGCTCCAGCATCGCGGCCAGGAAGCTGCCGGCATCGTGACCTTCGACGGCCGCCGCTTCCATTCCGAGCGGCGCCTCGGCCTCGTGGGCGACGCTTTCTCCGATGCCCGCGTCATCGCCCGCCTGCCGGGCCATATCGCGGTCGGCCACGTGCGCTATTCCACCACCGGCGAGACCCTGCTGCGCAACGTGCAGCCGCTGTTCGCCGAACTGGATGCCGGCGGTTTCGCGGTCGGCCACAACGGCAACCTCACCAATGGCCTGACGTTGCGCAAGCAATTGGTGCGCGACGGCGCCATCACCCAGTCCACCACCGACACCGAGGTGATCCTCCACCTCGTGGCGCGCTCGAAGAAGAACCGTTTCATTGACCGCTTCATCGATGCGCTGCGCGCGCTCGAAGGCGCATATGCCCTGGTGGCGGTGACCAACAAGAAGCTGATCGGCGCCCGCGACCCGCTGGGCATCCGCCCGCTGGTGCTGGGCTCGCTGGACGGCTGCCCGATCCTCGCCTCCGAGACCTGCGCCCTCGACATCATCGGCGCGCGCTATGTGCGCGACGTGGAGAATGGCGAGGTCATCGTGATCGACGAGGAGGGCGTGCAGTCCTTCAAGCCCTTCCCGGAGATGGCGCCGCGCCCCTGCCTGTTCGAATACATCTATTTCGCCCGGCCGGATTCCGTGGTGGGCGGCCGTTCCGTCTATCAGGTGCGCAAGAGCTTCGGCCAGGTGCTGGCCGCGGAGGGCCCGGCCGATGCCGACGTGGTGGTGCCGGTGCCGGATTCCGGCGTGCCGGCGGCGATCGGCTTCTCGCAGACCTCCGGCATCCCCTACGAGCTCGGCATCATCCGCAATCATTATGTGGGCCGGACCTTCATCCAGCCCACGCAGACGGTGCGCGACCAGGGCGTGCGCATGAAGCACTCCGCCAACCGTTCGGTGGTGGAAGGCAAGCGCATCGTGCTGGTGGACGACAGCCTCGTGCGCGGCACCACCTCGGTGAAGATCGTGCAGATGATGCGCGATGCCGGCGCCCGCGAGGTGCATTTCCGCATCGCCGCGCCGCCCATCACCCATCCCGATTTCTACGGTATCGATACCCCGGACCGCGACAAGCTGCTCGCCGCCACCCACGATCTGGAGAGCATGCGGCGCTATATCGGCGCGGATTCGCTGGCTTTCCTGTCGGTGGAAGGCGTCTACCGGGCGCTCGGCTGCGAGCGTGATCCGGTGCGGCCGCAGTTCTCCGACCATTATTTCACCGGCGACTACCCCACCGCGCTCACCGACCGGGCGGGCGCCGTGGCCTCCCAGCAGCTGTCCCTGCTCGCCGAGGCGAGCTGAACCCGAGGCAAGCTGACCGGCTGACACCAGGGCGCGGACGGGGTAAGAGCCCGTTCGCGCCCTTTTGCGTGATCCTTCAGCCGCGAGACCCATCCCATGAGTGAACGGCCGTTCGCCGATAAGATCGCCGTCGTCACCGGCGCTACCCGAGGCATCGGCGCGGCGGTGGCCGTGGCCCTGGCGGCGGGCGGTGCCCATGTGGTCGCCCTCGGCCGCACCGAGGGCGCGCTGGAGGAGCTGGACGACAAGATCCAGGCGGCCGGCGGCAGCGCGACCCTCGTGCCCATGGACGTCACCGATTATGACGCCATCGACCGGCTCGGCGGGGCGCTGTACGAGCGCTACGGGCGGCTCGACGTGTTCGTGGGCAATGCCGGCTTTCTCGGTCCCCTGACCCCGCTGCGGGATGTGGAGCTGAAGGACTGGGACAAGGCGGTGAACATCAACCTCACCGCCAACTTCCGCTTCATCCGCTTCCTCGACCCGCTGCTGCGCATGGCGACCGCCGGTCGCGCGGTGCTGGTGTCCTCGGGCGCGGCCCACAAGGGGCGGGCCTATTGGGGGCCCTATGCCATCACCAAGGCGGGTCTCGACGCCATGGGCCGGACCTGGGCGGCGGAGACCGTCACCACGGCGATGAAGGTCAATCTGTTCAATCCCGGCCCCATCCGCACGCTGATGCGGGCCAAGGCTTTCCCTGGCGAGGATCCCATGACCCTGCCCTCGCCGGAGGAGGCCGCCGCCGCCCTTGTCGCGCTGTGCCGCACGGACTTCATGGAGACGGGCAAGTTCTACGACTTCCCGACCGCCTCGGTGCAGGACTTCCGGGCCCCGGCCTGAGGCTTGGCTGCCCCGGCGGGCAAATTCGGCACATGTGACCGCGCTCTTGCTTCCATCGGGCGGGACGGCGTTTTAGACAGGGTTATCGGTTTCTGAAGGATCGGCCATCCGGCCGCCTCGTTCCTTCCTGTTCTGGAGTGCCCCATGTCCGAGCCCGTGACGATTGCGTTTGCCAAACACGGTGCGGCGCCGAGCGGCGTCCTTCTTGTGCTGACCGACGAGACGCTGACGTTCGGCCGCGAGGCCCAGAAGCTGCTGAAGCCGGTGCTCGCGCGCCTGTCCCGCGCCATCGAGGCGGACCGCTTCAAGGGCAAGCTCGGCGGTGCGCTGGACCTGGTCGCGCCGGAAGGGCTGGGCGTCACGCGCCTGGTCGTCCTGGGCGTGGGCAAGGCGGCGGAGCTGAAGCCGAGCGATTTCCTGCGGCTCGGCGGCATCGCCGCCGGCAAGCTCCCGGCCGGGACCCCGGCGGCGGTGCTGGTCGCCGACTTGCCGGGCGCGAAGGTCGCCGCCGAGGCGGCGGCGGAGATCGCGCTGGGCGCGCGCCTGCGCTCCTATTCGTTCGACCGCTACAAGACCCGCAAGAAGGAAGGCGACACCGACCCGGTGGCGCTCACCCTCACGCTCGCCGTGGCGGACGAGCCCGCCGCCAAGCGGGCCTGGGCGGAACGGGCGCCGGTGGGCGAGGGCGTGCTGCTGGCGCGCGACCTCGTCAATGAGCCGTCCAACGTGCTCGACCCGCCGGAATTCGCCCGCCGCGCCGAGGCGCTCACGGCCGTCGGCGTGGACGTGGAGGTGCTGGACGATGCGGCGCTTTCCCGCATCGGCATGCGCGCGCTGCTGGGCGTCGCCCAGGGCTCCATCAAGGAGAGCCGCGTGGTGGTGATGCGCTGGAACGGCGGCAAGCCGGGCGATGCGCCGGTCGCCTTCATCGGCAAGGGCGTGACGTTCGATAGCGGCGGCATCTCCATCAAGCCCGCCGCCGGCATGGAGGACATGAAGGGCGACATGGGCGGGGCCGCCTGTGTCACCGGCCTCATGCATGCGCTCGCAGCCCGCAAGGCGAAGGTGAATGCGGTGGGCCTCATCGGCATCGTCGAGAACATGCCCGATGGCGCCGCCCAGCGGCCCGGCGACATCGTCACCTCGCTGTCCGGCCAGACCATCGAGATCATCAATACCGACGCGGAAGGCCGCCTCGTGCTGGCGGACGTGCTCTGGTACGCCAAGGACCGCTTCAAGCCGAAGTTCATGGTGGACCTCGCCACCCTGACCGGCGCCATCATCGTGGCGCTCGGCACCGAATATGCCGGCCTGTTCTCCAATGACGACACGCTGAGCACCCAGCTCTCCGCCGCCGGCCAGGCGACGGGCGAGAAGGTGTGGCGCATGCCGCTCGGCGCGGAATACGACAAGCTGATCGACAGCAAGTTCGCCGACATGAAGAACACCGGAGGGCGCAATGGCGGCTCCATCACCGCGGCGCAATTCCTCCAGCGCTACGTGGACAAGACCCCGTGGGCGCATCTGGACATCGCCGGCACGGCCATGGCCTCGCCCGCCAGCGACATCAACAAGAGCTGGGGCGCCGGCTGGGGCGTGCGCCTGCTCGACCAACTGGTGCGCGATAATTACGAGAAGTGAGATCCGCGCGGGCGGGGAGGGGCCTCCCCGCCCGGCATTTCCGGGCCAGAAGAGGGCGGCATGACCGAAGTGCTCTTCTACCATCTGGAGCGTCGTCCGCTGGAGGACGCGCTGCCCCTGCTGCTGGAGAAGTCGCTGGAGCGGGGCTGGCGGTGCGTGGTGCAGGTGGGCTCGCCCGAGCGGCGCGATGCCCTCGACGCCCATTTGTGGACCTATAACGACGCCGCCTTCCTGCCGCACGGCACCGACGCCCAGCCGCGCCCGGAGCGCCAGCCGGTGCTGCTCACCGTCTCCGACGATAATCCCAACGGCGCCAGCGTCCGCTTCCAGGTGGACGGGACCAGCGTTCCCGACGCCAGCCCTTATGTGCGGGTGGTGCACATGTTCGACGGGCGTGACGACGCGATGGTGGCTGCCGCCCGCGAGCGTTGGCGCGAGGCCAAGGCGGCGGGCCATGATCTGACCTACTGGCAGCAGGACGAGAACGGCCGCTGGGTGCGCAAGGCGTAGGCAGCCCTCACGCTCGCCAGAGCACGTTCCGTTCAAATGGCATCGCCATTTGAACGGAACGTGCTCTATCAAAGCGTCAGAGGGCGATTCGCCGATCAGATTGGTTCAATCTGATCGGATCGCGCTCTAGCTCTTGTCGTTCCGGCGCAGGCCCTTGATGAGGCTGGTGATCAGCGGGATGGCGAGGGCCGGGAGCGCCGAATCGAGGGGATGGCGCACGGCGTTGACGAGGCCGGCGATTTCCGCCTCGGCGCTGCGCAGATCGACGGCGAGCGCATCCATGGCCGACTGGTGGATTTCCTGCGCGAGCTCAAGGTCCCGCCCCGGCTTCACCCGCGAGCCGATGAACAGCAGGATGAGCGCCAGCAGGATGTTCAGCCCGCCGGTGGCGGCGGCGGCACGCACCGGGCCCCAGACGTCCGCCAGCGCCAGATAGAGCGCGGCGTCCAGCATGAGCAGGCCGAAGCCGGCGACCAGCGCAGCGAGCCCGTAGAGGCCGGCGCGGGCGGTGAGCGCCCGCAGGCGGATGTCGGCGATGATGGAATTGGCGCGCCACAGGACCCGCAGGTTCCGGGCGATGGAGTCGAACGTCATGGCGGTGTCCCCGGATGATGGTTGGTGCGATCAGCGCCAGGCCCGGCCCACCAGGACCCCCAGCATGAAGGCCGAGGCGAGGGCGGCGGCGGGATGGGCGGTGACGGCGTCCTCGGCACTCTCGGTGGCCTGATGCACCGCCTCCTGCAGATCCCGCACGAGCGCCTGCAATTGCGACAGGCTGGGCTCCGGATCCGCCGCTTCGGGACCAGGCTCGGCATCCGGCGGTGGAGGGACGGCTTCCGCGGCGGCCTCATGGGGCGCCGTGGCCTTGGCCGTTCGCCGGCGAGGGGCACGGGGCTTGCCGTCCGCATCGGCCGGCGCCGCCGTGGCGGTCAATTCGGCCTGGAGGGCCTGGAGTTCCTTGCGGGTGTGTGCGGCCATGTCACCGGACCTCCAAATAGCCTAGGGTCTCTCCTGTCGCTCCCTCGGGGATCGCGCCCTCCGGCAGAGCTCGGGATAAAACCGTGCCATTTCATATGTCTGCGCGCCCCGGCGCCTTGAGGGAACGCAAGCGGGAGCATGAGCGCACCGTGCCGAGGCCGGCGCTCGCGCGCAAGGACGAAAAGAAAAAGGCGCGGGTCATGCAGACCCGCGCCAAGTCGACCTTCAGGGAGGACCTACAGGAGGGTACGTTCGGCAAATCGAACGAACCGTCATCCATGTCGAACACAATCGCATTCAATAATATAAAGTCAATGGAAATTATATTATACAGTTCCGGTGCGTGCAACCGTGCCTGAGCCGCTGTCCGGCCCGTGCGACTCTGCTAAAGGGGAGGCCCCTGGGAGGACCCACCCGATGAGCCGCCGCATCGCCTACTTCTTCTCCATCGTCAGTCCCTGGAGCTTTCTCGGCCACGCCCGTCTCATGGATCTGGCCCAGCGTCATGGCGCGCAGGTCGATTTCCATCCTGTCGAGCTCGGCCCCGTGTTCGCGGAAACCGGCGGGCTGCCGCTCGCCAAGCGCGCCCCGCAGCGCCAGCGGATGCGCCTCGTCGAGCTCCAGCGCTGGCGGTTGAAGCTCGGCCTTGATTTCCACATCCAGCCGCAGCACTGGCCGTTCAACGGCAGCCTCGCCGACCGTGTCGTGCTTGCCGCTTTGGCCGACGGAGCCGATGTCGATGTTCTGGTGCGGCGCCTGTTCTCGGGCGTGTGGCAGCGCCAGGAGAATCTCGCCGAGCCGGCGGTGCTTGCCGTCCTGGCCGATGACGCGGGCCTGCCGGGCGCCGCGCTGCTGGCGCGCGCCGAGACGGACGAAATCCGCGCCGCCTACCAGGCCAATCGCGAACTGGCCATCAGCAGCGACGTGTTCGGCGCGCCGTCCTATGTGCTCGACGGTGAGGTGTTCTGGGGCCAGGATCGGCTGGACCTGCTGGATGACGCACTCGCCTCCGGCCGCCCGCCGTTCCGGCCCTGACGGCGCGGGGGCGGCCGCGCCCCGGTTCCGCCCCCTTCGCCTGCCAGCTTGACGTTGGATGAGGATGCCTGGGATCAGAATGCTCGGCGGCACCCGCCGGGCGCCTCCCGTGCGATGACGAGGAAGCGCAGATGCGGCGGATAGGTCTAGTTCTCGGGCTGATGATGGTCCCGGCGCTCGCTTCGGCGCAGCAACCTCCGGCCGCGCCCGCGCCTGCCGCCCCTCCCGTCGATGCGGCTCCGTCCTCCGAGGCACGCGGGCGCTTCAGCTTCGCGCCGGTGGACGGTGGGGCGCTCAAGCTCGATACCCAGACCGGCATGGTGTCCTTCTGCAGCAAGGGCTCCGGCGGCTTTGCCTGCGTCGCCGTGCCGGACAGCCGGGATGCCTATGAGGCGGAGATCGCCCGTCTCCAGGCCCAGCTCGACGGGCGCGGCCCGGCCAAGGCCTATGGCAACACGCTGAGCGTCCCGCTGCCGTCCCAGTCCGATCTCGATGCGGCCTATTCCTACGCCACGCGCCTCTACCAGCGCCTGCGCGCCTTCGTGGACGGCACGGCGCCCTGACCTTGCGGCCTCATGCGGCGCGCAGGAACTCCAGGATCCGCGCCCGGCCGGCGTCGGCCAGCGTGCCGATGAAGCCGGTGAAGACATGGCAGCCGCCGGGGAACGCCTCCAGGGTGGCGGCGTTGCCGCTCGCCAGCCAGCGATTGGCCATGAACAGGGTGTCGTCTACCAGCGGATCGCGCGTGCCCACCAGGAACTGCGCTTTCGGCAGGCCGCGCAGGTCGGCCAGAAGCGGCGAGATGTCGGGGTGCTCGCGCTCGCCGTCGAGCCGCAGATAGTTGCGCACGAAACGTTCGATGTCCGCTGTGTTCAGCACCAGCCGCTCCTCGCCCCAGTTGCGCGCGCTGGGCGTGAGGCGTAGGTCGTAGCAGCCGGCGTGGAGACTGGCGGCCGCGAACGGCCGCAGCCCATGCCTGTCGCGCAGCCGCAGCAGCGTGGTGACGGCGAGATGGGCGCCGGCGGATTCGCCGCCGATGAGGAAGCGCTCGGTGCCGAACAGCGACGGCCCCTCGCGCACCAGCCAGAGCGCCGCCGCCTCGCAATCGTCCGGCGCGGCCGGATAAGGCGTTTCCGGGGCGAGGGCATAGTCCACCGAGACCACCGCGAGGCCGGCGCGGGCGATGGCGTCGTTCAGCCCGTCCTCCTCCCGCGCCGAGCCGATGGTCCAGCCGCCGCCGTGGAAATGCAGATAGACCCCCGTGGGCACGGTGTCGGGCAGATAGATGCGCACGGGGACGGGGCCGCGTGGCCCCTCGATGCTCTCGGCCCGCGCGCGCGGGCTTTCCGGCGGCAGCGGGAAGGTGCCCTTGCCTGAGAGGCGCGCCTGGCGCACCACCGCCCAGGGCACGAGGCCGAGGTCGGGAGCCCTCGACAACGCCTTGACGATGGCGGCGTTCACCAGTTTCGTGTCCGGCGCCACGGCGGCGTCCGTGAACAGATGCGGGTCGATGGAGAGGACGGACATCGGGCTCCCTTGAGGCCGGCGCGCGGCGAGGGGTCGGCGCGCCGGAAGGTGGGCCGCCCGGCCTCCGCATGCAAGTTCCCGCAGCGGCAGACCTCTGCCCGCCCCATCGCAAAAAGGAGGAAGCCAGTGAAACGCAGCCCCGCCGTCCGCGTCCCGCTGGAGATCCAGGCGCAGAGCCTGCTGGAGGTGGAGACCCGCGGCCAGGGCTTCACCGACCTCACCCGCGAGGCGGCGGCCTTTCTCGCGGAGATCGGCGCGGAGCAGGGGCTGCTGACGGTGTTCTGCCGGCACACGTCCGCCTCGCTCACCATCCAGGAGAATGCCGACCCCGACGTGCAGCGCGACCTGCTGACCGCGCTGGACGACCTTGCACCACGCGATCGCGGCTGGGTGCACGACACCGAGGGGCCGGACGACATGCCGGCCCACGTCCGCACGCTGCTCAGCGACACCGCCCTCGCGATCCCGGTGGCCGACGGCGGGGCGCGCCTGGGCACCTGGCAGGGCCTCTATTTGGTCGAGCACCGCGACCGGCCGCACCGGCGGCAGGTGGTGCTGGGCTTTCTCGGAACCGCGCGCGGGAGCTAGCGTGCCTTGACGGCGCTGCGGCCTGCGCTTATACGAGCGCCTTCCTGATCCTGCGGGGTGAAGCTGACAGGTCGCACTTAGCGACCGGGCCGACGCCGCGTCAACGAACCTAATAAAAGGACTTCTGCCATGTCCCGGCGGTGCGACCTGACCGGCAAGGCGGTTCTGAGCGGCAACCTCGTGAGCCACTCGAACCGCAAGACCAAGCGCCGGTTCCTGCCGAACCTCTGCAATGTCACGCTTCAGAGCGACATTCTCCAGCGCTCGATCCGCGTGCGCGTCAGCGCCCATGCGCTGAAGTCGGTGGATCATCGCGGTGGCCTCGACGCCTTCCTGGCGAAGGCCCGCGACGAAGAGCTGGCGCCCCGCGTGCTGGAGCTGAAGCGCCAGATCACCAAGGCGAAGGCCGAGGCCGCTGCGGCCGCCTGAGGCTGTGCGTCTGTTGCAAAGCGCGATGACTTCTGAACCGCGGGCGTTCGCGCTCGCGGTTTTTGCCATGTGCGCGGCGGTGCTCACCGCCAATGTCCTGGTGCAGTTCCCCTTCACGCCCTTCGGCCTGGAGGATTACCTCACCTATGGCGCCTTCACCTATCCGGTGACCTTCCTGGTCAACGACCTGACCAACCGGCGCCTCGGCCTCGTCCGGACGCGGCGGGTGATCTATGTGGGTTTCGCGCTCGCCGTGCTGCTCTCGGTGCTGTTCGCCACGCCGCGCATCGCCCTGGCCTCCGGCGCCGCCTTCCTGACCGCCCAGTTGCTCGACGCCGCGGTGTTCAACCGCCTGCGCCGCCGCGCCTGGTGGATGCCGCCGGCCATGGCGGGCCTCATCTCCAGCGCGCTCGATACGGTGGTCTTCTTCTCGCTCGCCTTCGCCGGCACGGGCCTGCCCTGGACCTCGTGGGCGCTGTGCGATTACGGCGTGAAGCTGGCGATGATCCTGGTCTTCCTCGGCCCCTACAAGGTGATCATCGCCCGCATGCCGGTCTGGCAGCCGGCGCCGCTGCGCGCCTGAGGCGCGCCGGGCAGCTTCAGGCTCAATCCCGCAGCAGCCGGCGGATCACCTTGCCGGTGGTGGTCAGCGGGAGCTCGTCAACGAACACGATCTCGCGGGGATATTCGTAGGCCGCGAGGCGCGTGCGCACGAAGGCCTGGATGTCCGCCACCAGTTCCGGCCCCGCCTTCACGCCGTTGCGCAGCACCAGCACCGCCTTGACGATTTCCGTGCGCACCGGGTCCGGCTTGCCCACCACGGCGGCGATCTGCACGGCGGGATGGCGCAGCAGGCAGTCCTCGATCTCGCTCGGGCCGATGCGATAGCCCGACGAGGTGATGACGTCGTCGTCGCGGCCCTGGAAATGCACGTAGCCGTCCGCATCCAGCCGGGCGAGGTCGCCGGTGAGCATCAGGTCGCCCAGGAACTTGCGGGCGGTGTCCTCCGGGCGGTTCCAGTAGCGCAGAAACATGACCGGGTCGGGCGCGCGGATGGCGATCTGGCCCATTTCGCCGATGCCGCAGGCCGTGCCGTCCTCGCGGATGATGCGGACCTCATGGCCGGGCAGCGGCTTGCCGGTGGCGCCGGCGCGGGCGACGCCCAGGCCTGCATTGGAGCCGATGACGTAATTGCATTCCGTCTGGCCGTAGAATTCGTTGACCGCGACGCCCAGCGCCTGCCGGCCCCATTCGAACGTCTCCGCCCCCAGCGCCTCGCCCGCCGTGCCGACGGTGCGCAAATCGAAGCCGAAGCGGCCGCGCGGATCGGCGATGCCGCGCATCATCTTCAGCGCGGTGGGGGGAATGAAGACATTGCGCACGCCCGCCGTCGCCAGCAGGCGGAAGGCGGCCTCGGGGTCGAACCGGCCGGGCGGCTGCACCACCACCGGCACGCCGAGCGCCAGCGAGGACAGAAGGGTGTTAAGAAGGCCGCCGGCCCAGGCCCAGTCGGACGGGGTCCACATGCGGTCGCCGGGCCTGGGCATGGCGTCATGGGTGAATTCAAGCCCGGCCACGTGGCCGAGCAGCACCCGGTGGCCATGCAGCGCACCCTTGGCGGGCCCGGTGGTGCCGGAGGTGTAGATCATCAGCGCCGGATCGTCCGGGCCGCTCTCCACCGTCGCGGAGGCTGAACTGCCGCGCGCCACCATGTCGGAAAAATCCGCGATGCCGGTGTCGGCGCCGTCGCAGGAGACGATCAGGCCGAGGCTTTCGGGCCGGGTCGCGAGCTTGGCGATGCCGGCGGCGTCCGCCACCAGGGCCTTGGCGCCGGAATCCTCCAGGCGATAGCTCAGCGCCTCGACGCCGAAGGCGGAGGCGAGCGGCACGGCGATGGCGCCGAGCTTGTAGACCGCGAGATGAGTGACGAGGACCTCGACGCCCTGCGGCAGCAGGATCGCCACCCGGTCACCACGGCCGATGCCATGGGCCGCCAAGGCGTGGGCGAAACGGTTCGAGGCGTCCGAAAGATGGCCGTAGCTCACCGGCGTAAAGCCGGAGCCCTCGGGCACATAGAGGGCGGGGCGGGACGGATCGCGCGCGGCCCAGACGTCGCACGCGTGGGTCGCCATGTTGTAGCGGGCGGGAATGCGCCACTGGAACGCGGCGCGCGCCCGGTCGAATTCGCCAAGGTTTGCGAGCATCCCCTCTGCTTAAACCTTGAGCATCGGGAGCGCCAGTGCAGATGCGAAAAAAATGCCGCAGTGCGGTATCGACCCGCTCCGTAACCCGGTGCGGGTCAGCGGCCCTTGTCGTCCGGTGTCGCCAACACCAGGGCCCAATAGACCTTGTACTTGGACTTGGGATTGAAGGCCGTGGCGATGCCCATGCGGGTCACGCCGCTCGCCAGCATGTTCTTGTTGTGCGGCGGGCTGTCACGCCAGCCGGAGAAGGCTTCCGCCAGCGTGTGGTAGCCGGCGCCCACATTCTCCACCGCCACCTTCGGGCCGTAGCCGGAGGCGTTCATGCGCTGGACGAAGGTGCGTCCGCCCACCTCGTGCGAGAGCGTGTCCGCCCGTGCCATAGCGTCGGCCTGATCCTGCGCCACCTTGTTCAGCGCGGGATCGATGGTGACGGCGTTGAGGCCCTTGGTCATGCGATAGTCGGAGATGATGGAGGCGGCTGCCTCCGCATTCACCGGCTGTCCGCTCTTGGCGAGGTTTTCGTAGAAGGGCGGCTGCTTGGGTGTTTCGATCTCGGTGGTGCCGCAGCCGGCGAGCGCCAGGGCCGCCAGCATTGCAAGGGGCAAAGCGCGGCGGGCGAGGCCCCCGCGCGCCGGGACGAGAGCGTTGCCGCTCGCGGAGAAGGAAGAACCGAGATCGCTCATGCGGCTGTTCTGCGCCCAGGATGGTTGAGGAAGGGTTAGCGGCAAGCGGTGCTTGGACACCGTTGGCATTCCGTCTGGATCATCCGGTGGACGCGCTGATGGAGCCGTCGCCCTTGCGCGGCGGGGTCGCTTCCGCCTCCGGCGGGAGGGGGGCGGGGTCCGGAACGGCGGGCGGCGGCGGCACGAGGTCGGCCGGCGCGCGGCCGAGCGCCGCCCACGGCTGGCTGGCCATGGCGATGCCACCCTTGCGGAACCGCCGCAGGATGGAGAAGTGCAGGTCGCTCTTCACCGTGAGTGAATAGTCCACGTTCGCCACCACGCAGCGCAGCTCGAATACGATGCCGGTGTCGGCGAACTTGGTGATGAACACGCGCGGCGGCGGCGACTGGAGCACCTGCGGGTGATCGCAGGCGCAGGCCACCAGGATGTCGCGCACCTCCTCCACATCGGCGTCATAGGCGATGTTGATCGCCACGATGACGCGTCCCGTGGTGTTGGAGTGCGTCCAGTTCTTCACCATGCCGGTGATGAGGTCGGAATTGGGGACGATGACCGTCGCCCGCTCGAAGGTCTCGATCTCCGTGGAGCGCACGCTGATGCGCCGCACGTAGCCTTCCTCGCCCTTCACATTGATGGTGTCGCCGACCCGGATGGGGCGCTCGGTGAGCAGGATCAGGCCGGAGACGAAGTTGGAGATGATGGCCTGGAGGCCGAAACCGATACCGACCGAGAGCGCACCGGCCACCAAGGCGATGTTCTCGAGGTTGAGGCCGATCTGCCCCATGGCGATCATGATGGCGATGATGATGCCGACATAACCGACGATGGTGGAGATGGACGATTGCAGGCTCACCTCCAGCCCGGTGCCGGGCAGGAGCTTGCTGGCCACCCATTTCTGTAGTCCGCGCGCCAGCAGGATGCCGACGATCAGGAGCGTCACCGCATAGAGCACGTTCCACAGGGTGATGGTGGTGCTGCCGATATGGACGCCGAAGGTGACGCGATCCAGCGTCTCCATGATGTCCGCCGACGAAGTGCCCCAACTCCCCGCCATCAGCAGCACGGCGATGACGAACAGGAACAGCTTCAGCAGGCCGGAGACCAGGGTGGCGATCACCTCCAGGCTCTTGGGCCGCAGCCCGAGCGTCTTGGAGAGCAGGCGGGCGCGGTGGGTCTCGGCCGACATGCCCTCGTTGAAGAAGGCGTCGATCAGGCTGTAGAGGATGAACAGCGCGCCCAGTACGGCGGCGGCCACCAGCATGCGTGCGCCGAGGAAGGCGGCGAAGCTGACATAGCCGGCGATCAGCGCGCCGACGAGCACCGCGATGAGCAGCCACAGCACGGTGCGCAGCCAGGGCACGCCGGTGCTTTCCATGTAGGAGACGCCGGCGTCCGAGCCGCTTTCGGCCAGAGCGGTGGCGCGCGCCTCGTCTTCCTCGGCGATGCGGGCGATGCCCACCACCATCAGGCCGGTGAAGACGCAGATGAACAGCACCATGATGCCGGACGCGAGCACGGTGAGCGCGACCGGAGTGAACAGCGCGCGATTGAGCGCGTTGACGAACGATCCGACGGCCAGCACCGTCACCGACCACGAAAAATACCGGAAGATTACCGCCGCGGTGGCGTCCGAGAAGGGCGGGATGCGCCGCCAGGGCTGGTTCGGCGCCAGCAGGGCGCGGGCAATGGCACGGCCGACCGCATTGATGAAGATGGCCACCACCATGCCGTGCAGGATTTCTTCCGCGCGCGGCGGCACGATGTCGAAGCCGGTCATGAAATTGACCGCCGCCACCGCTGCCAGCGGGCCGACGAGGCTGTCGAACACTGCGATCTTGATGGCCTCGCGCACGGTTCGCAGCCGTGGCAGTGCCTCGCCATCGGCGGGCGGGTCGCAGGAGAGGCGCCGCCGCAGCATGCGGCCGAGGAAGACAATGGCGCTGGCGATGACGACGACGCCGAAGGCGAGGGCGATCAGCGTCAGCACGTCCTGGCGCTGGCGCGCATAGCCGAAGGAATCGCCGACCAGCAGCGTCATGCTGCGGAAGCCGGTCTGCAGCGCGGCGAAGCCGGTGGCCCAGAGGCTCGGGTCGACGATGCTGATGGAGCGCTCGAACAGCTGGCCGGTGAACAGTTCGCGCCGGCGGGTGCTGATGCGGTCCGAGAGCTGGTCGGCCCGGACCGCGAGCGCGCGGTTCTGCTTGACCAGCCCCTCCACGTCGGTGGCGAGCAATTGCAGGCGCTCGCGGTCGGCGGTCACGTTGGCGTCCTCGGGCGCGGCGCCGGCGGCGGGGGCGGCGCCAAGCTCATCCAGGCGCACCTTCAGCTCCGAGGCGCGGGGGGCGAGCTGTTCGGAGCGGGTCTGGATCTCGCGGCGCACCGGGTCGAGCCGGACCCTGAGAGCGTCGAGGTCCGGTGCCCTGAGGCCCTCCACCCCGAGGGCTCCGTCAAGGCTGTCCAGCGCCGAGCGGTTGGCCTCCATTCTCTCGCGCGCGGTCAGCACCGCAGGGTCGGTGGCCGGCGCCGCGTAGCCAGCCGGCCCGGCGACGAGCGCGAGAAATAGGGCCAGCAGAACCGCGATCCGCACCACAGCGCGCTGCATCAGGAAGCCTCCAGGGAAATCGGGACGGGCATGACATGCCCGCCGGTCAAGCGCTCGCAGCATTCGTACCGGCCTCGAAAATGCAAGGCCAAGCGTCGCCGGCGCGCGATATGGACCTCGCCGCAGGAGGTGCCGCAGGACAATCGGTGGGCTGCTCTAGGTAGTGTGGACTCTTGGGGTTCCCGGGCTGAATGATCTGTGATTCAAAGCTGCCTTTGATGAGGCAGCGATGGGTGTTCTTGATCGACTGGTGCTTGGGGATGAGCAGTGGGCGCGGATAGCGCCGCACATCATCGGCGACGAGCGGACGCGCGGCTCTTCGGGCCGGGACAATCGTATGTTCATCGAGGCGGTGCTGTGGATCGTGCGCACCGGCTCGCCTTGGCGCGATCTGCCGGAGCTGTTTGGAGAATGGAACACCGTCT
>NZ_AXBA01000043.1 GCF_000473085.1 Azorhizobium doebereinerae UFLA1-100 | reverse complement strand
CGACGAAGCCCTTGGCCGTATCGGAGCGCCTGACGATCTCGATGGTCCAGCTTCCGTGGCCGCGCATGGCGTCCTTGAGCTTGTCGCCGGCATAGCCGCCGTCGGCGAAGATGTGGCGCAGCCATGGATGCCGGAATCGGATCGCCTCGAGCAGGCCTGGAGCGCCGTCGCGGTCCTGAACATCGGCCCCGTGGACCATGACGAAGATCAGGAAACCGAGCGTGTCGGTGATGATGTGGCGCTTGCGTCCTTTGATCTTCTTTCCAGCGTCATAGCCGCAAATCCCGCCGCTTTCGGTGGTTTTGACGCTCTGGCTGTCGATGATGCCGGCCGTGGGCTGGGCTTGCTTGCCCGCCATCTCGCGCGCCGCCATCACCAGAAGCTGGTTGATCGTCGCCAGAAGACCGCTGTCGCGCCAGGCGTAGAAGTCGCTGCGCACGGTCGAGACCGGCGGAAAGTCGCCCGGCAACGTGCGCCACGGGCAGCCGCTCGACGCGATGAACAGGATCGCCTCTATGACGTCGCGCATCTGCGTCCTGCGAGGCCGCCCGCCGGGCCGCGGCGGAGGGATCAGCGGCGCGACGACAGCCCATTCCCGGTCCGTCAGATCACTTGGAAAACGCAGGCGGTCACGGTTATGCTCGGCGCGAGCGATATCGGTCCAGGCCATCGGAAACACCATTTGATTCAGAACCAAACGGGAATCACAACCTGCTGATATCGCTCAACTCCTTTTCAATCGGGCTCTTAGAAGTTTCCCGACGCGGCTTCCTTCAGGATCAGCTTCTCCAGCGTCAGGTCCGAAACCGCCTTGCGCAGCCGTTCGTTCTCCTTCTCCAGATCCTTCAGCAGCTTCACCTGATCGCTCTTCAACCCGCCGAACTCCTTGCGCCAGCGATAATAGGTGAACGCCGTCACCCCGATGGCCCGGATCGCCTCCGCAACCGGCCGCCCCTGCGACACAAAAACGTCGACCTGCCGAAGCTTCGCGACGATCTCTTCCGGCTTGTGCTTCTTCTGCGCCATCGCGCCATCCTCCAAAGGCTCAAAAAGCCTACTTCACGGAGGACCTCTTTTCAGGGGGCAGGCCACCCGCACCTACACCACGTCAGGGGACACGATCCTGATGCCGACGGCCTTGTGCGCCCGTATGCCGGAAATCGTCATCTCCGACGCGCAATGCCGCCCCCCATTTTGGGACGGGCAATGGTAAAGGTGGCGCGCCTTCCCAACGATAGAGCGGTAGATAACGCTTGGAATGGAGGTTCTTGTGACGTGCTCCCGTGGCCCGGCATGCGCGAGGGCATGTCGCCACGTGGCGTCATCCTGCCGGCCAAATCATCAAAGATGACGGGCGGGCGGTTCACGCTTGACGGGCCTGCGGAGGTTGCGCAGAACCGCACTAACGCTCCGGGATGCTTGGAGTCGGCTGAGACGTGTGGGGCGGTGTGGCGATGACGCGGTGGACCCATGGCTTGATCAATCGCCTCGTCCTTGCCTGCGATCTGACGATGCTCTTCCTGGCCGCGTTTCTGGCCAGCTTCCTTTCGGTCGATGCGACCGTCGGGCAGATGCTGGTCCTGACTGCGGCCGCAGCTCTGGTTTTCGTGCAGATCCTGAGCATCGGCGGTGCCTACCGGGTCGAGCACTACCGGCGGCCGCTCCGGCAGGTCGGCCATGTCCTCATCGGCTTCCTGCCGGCCGCCGTGGTGGGCGGTCTCATCTTTCACATCATGGTGCCGAAAGTGCCGCTGCAGCCGAGCGGCATCTGGGGCTGGGCGGTGGTGGGACTTGCCGCGTTGCTGTTCGGGCGCCTCGTCCTGGTTTTCTTCGGCGTGGGCCTGGTGCACAGGCACAGCTTGCTGCGCCGAACCGTAGTCCTGGTGGGAGATCCCGCCCGCGCCCGCGCCTTCGTGGATCGGTGCAATGAGGAAGGCGAGGAGCGCGACCTCCTCACCTTCCTCGGGATCTTCGACGAAGAGCGCTGCGAGACGGCGGGCGCCGGCGGCGCCGGACATGATGATACGATCTATCCGCCCATGCGGGGGGATCTGCGC
Organism: Azorhizobium doebereinerae UFLA1-100; assembly: GCF_000473085.1. Classification (GTDB taxonomy): domain Bacteria; phylum Pseudomonadota; class Alphaproteobacteria; order Rhizobiales; family Xanthobacteraceae; genus Azorhizobium; species Azorhizobium doebereinerae. The sequence goes on along the minus strand of NZ_AXBA01000043.1, from coordinate 28,217 downwards.
GACCTCCTGGAATTCGCCAAGCACGAACAGGTGGACGTGGTGGCCATCGTCGAGCCCTGGAGCGACCCGAGCAAGATCACCCATTGGGCGAGCCAGATGTACCGGATCGCCGCCGATGTGGTGGTGGACCTCGACCCGAACAGGTTCACGCTGAATTTCGCGCGCGTGGTGAGCCTCGCCGGCCAGCCGGCCCTGCAAGTGCAGCAGCGCCCGTTGAAGGGCTCCCTTGGCCTTCTGAAGGCGCTGGAGGATTATGTGGTTGCCGTCGTGGGCATCATCCTGGCGGCGCCTATCCTGCTCATCGCGGCCATTGCCATCAAGCTGGATTCGCCCGGCCCCGTCATGTTCCACCAGCCGCGTGTCGGATTCAACAACAAGGTCTTCAACGTCTACAAGCTGCGCACCATGCGCATCGACCCGCATGACGACGGCTCGGAAGGCACGCTGAAGGAGGATCCGCGCATCACCCGCGTCGGTGCCATCCTGCGTCGCCTGTCGATCGACGAACTGCCGCAGCTCTTCAACGTGCTCAGGGGCGAGATGTCGATTGTGGGGCCGCGGCCTCATGTGCCGAATATGCGCGTGGCGTCGGACTTGCGGTACGAAACGGTGGATCGCTATGTGGAGCGTCACCGTGTCAAGCCGGGCATCACCGGCTGGGCGCAGCTCAATGGCATGCGCGGGGGCATCCGCACGGTCGAGAAGGCTGAGCGGGGAGTTGAACTCGACCTCTATTACATAGAGAACTGGTCCGTATGGTTCGACATCAGGATTATGCTGCTCACCATCACCAGGGGCATGGCCGGGCCGTCCGTCTTCTGACGCTGTTCCTGGCGTTCTGGGCTGTGGGCGGTCAGGCGATGGCCGGGCAGCGCCCTTTCGTCGCCTATCACACCAGTTGGTCCGAGATCGCCACCGCCGAGCCGGAGGAAACCTCGCTGGCCCGCCTGCCCGGCTATTATTCCCACGTGGCGCTCAGCTTCGCGAAGCCGGACCTCTCCTATGCGGGCGATCTCGACCTCAAGGGCACAGGCTTGCTTTATCCGTATTCCGGCGCGGTGCTGAAGGCCGCCATCGTCCGGCTGAAGGCGCGCCATCCCGACACCAGGGTGCTGGTGGCGGTGGGGGGCTGGGGCCAGTTCGCCTGGGATCGGCTCGATGCGCCGGCCCTGGCGCGCCTGGTGCGCGACCTCGGGGCCGACGGCGTCGACATCGACTATGAGACCGATGCGCCTGGCTGCGTGCTGGCGGCCCGCCGGGTCACGTGCCCGGACGATGCGCTGGCGGTGCGGGTGGTGGAGCAGATCCGGGCGGTGCTGCCGCGCCCCTTCGTCGTCACCGCAGCGGGATGGAGCGTCGGAGCTTATGGCGAGGGAGAGTTCGCATCAGCCCCTCCGCGCAGCCCCTGGACGGGCTCCATGCTGGCCGTGCTGCGCGCGCCGGTGGCGCGGGAGCTCGATCTCATCTCCATCATGTCCTATGACGCCGGGCCGTCCTATCGGCCGGAGCAGGCGTTCCGCGCCTATCGCAGCCTCTACAAGGGGCCGCTGGCGCTGGGCATCCAGGTGGAGCCGGGCACATCCGGCGGGCCGCGCTTCACGCTCGGCTACACGGTGCGGATGTTGCGCGCCGTCCTAAATGACCCCCAGGCGGGGGCCATGCTCTACGGCCTGCGCCTTACGCCGCCGGGGCCTCCCGGCCCCGACAATCCGGACTACCGGGACCTCTCCGTGGCGGTCTGCGTGACCCTGGCCCTGCCCGATTGCGCCCAGCCGGTGCCGTGAGCGCTGCCGCCCTCAGGGGAGCGGGCGGCCCTGAGGATGGCCGGCGACGATGTTGCAGAACTCGTTCGGACGGCTGGAAAGCGCCCGCAGCGACCCGTCGTCATTCAGGCGGAAGAAGGCATAGCCGAGGCTGGCCAGTGTGTTCCACGCGGCGGCCGGGTCGCCGCCGGCCTTGAACAGGGTGGGGCAGTTCATCTCGAAGATGACCGTCGGGTGCCAGGTCCGCAGCGTCTCCAGCCCGCCGCCGATGACCAGGCCTTCGGCGCCTTCCACGTCGATCTTGATACAGTCCACGCGCTCGACCTGCTGCTCGGCCACCAGCAGGTCGAGCGTGGTGAGCGGCACCTGCTCGCTCTCCGCGCCGGAGCCGTCGTCGATCAGCGAGAAGGCCTGTGGATCGTCGCCAAGAGGATTGTGATGCAGCGCCGCGGTACCCATCGTGTCGGAGAGTGCCTTGCGCACGATGGCGATGTTGGAGAAGCAGTTGAGGGCGCGGTTCGCGGCCAGCAGGTCGCCTGCCGCCTGGCCGGGCTCCACCGCCACGATCCATCCCGCCGTCGGCGCCATCTTGAGCGTGAACAGGCCGATATTGGCGCCAACATCGATGAAAATGTCGCCTTTGCGCACGAACTTCTGAATGTAGCGCAACTCCGGTTCCACCTTGTCCCGCAGCAGGAAGGCGGACACCGAGGTGTAGCGGAAGTCGGCCGGCACCTTGAGCCTGGCGCCGCCGGGCACCAGGCTGAACGCCGGGCTGTGGCCGAGCGGCACATAGATGGCCCATCGCAGCGCCCGCGCCAGGACGGTGGCGGGCGCCTCCCGGAAGGCGGGTTCAGCGAAGAGTTTCTGGAGCCGTCGCAGCATGGCCGATTCCAATCGTGCGCCTTTGGGCGGTTCGGGTGAAGGTGGGGCCGCCGGTGCGGGCGGCGGGAGCGGATTTCGCGCGGCGATCCAGATAGACGGCCAGCGCCATGACGGTGGCGAGCTCGCCGGGCGTGAAGACGAGCGAATAGACCGTCGATGTGATGATCAGGAACAGCACATAGTCGGCGAGCGCGGCGACGAAGGGATCGCCGCTGCTGCGAGCCGCCTTGTACACGGCAAGGAAGCCCCAGACGTAAAGGCCGAGCAGCAGCAGGGCACCGGCCAGCCCGTATTCGAAGATGACGCCGACCCAGCCGAGGTCGGCGATGTAGAATTGGGCGTTGCCGAAGATGTCGGCCAGCGTCACCGCGCTGAAGCGCGTGGTGGCGCCGACCCCGAATATCCAGTGCCACACATCCGTGCCCAGGAAACCCGTGGCGAGGGCGAAGGAGTTCTGGCGCACGGACAGGGAGCCGCCCAGCCACTCCGTGAAATGGTCTCCATATTGGAGGAAGAAGGCCGCCGCGGCGAGGGGCGCGAAAAGGCCGGCGGCGGCGATAGCCATGCGGCGCGGCTTGGCCGGCAGCGAGGAGAGCACGCCCCAACCCGTCACCAGAACGGCGGCGCCAATGGAAGCGCGCTGCTTATAGATGATCAGTTCCAGTGCCAGGATCGCGAGGACGCCCGCCGCTGGCCACAGGCTGGGCCGCCGCATGAAACGGCGCACGAGATAGAAGAGTAGCAGCATGCCGAAGAACATGGGCATGTAGATTCGGTAGCCGCGTTCCTGCTCGAACAGCATCAACTTCCCCTGGGAGGGATCGCTCGTGTACCAGGAGGTCGGCGCCACCATCCAAAGCAGAAGCATGATGGTAATCGTGGCAAAGCCGAGCGAGATACAGGCCTGACGTAGGCGCTCTTCCTCGGGAGACAGCCACAGCAGCAGCGCGGACAGGCCGAAATAATAGGTGAAAGGCCAGACCTTCACGGTGGTCGTCAGCGCATCGAAGAAGCCGTTGCCGAGCTCGATCATAGAGATCAGCGGCGTCAGGCCCATGGTATAGGCAAGCAGCAGCGCATAGCCGCTCTTGGCCGGCAGCGGCAGGCGGACGATCGCCCAGATGGCGAGCGGTGCCATCAGCACCGGCCAAGCCTTGGACAGCAGGTAGGCGGGCGGAATTTCAATGAGATAATAAAAGCACTGTGCGAACAGCGGCAATATCACGAGCAGCAGGACCCAGGTGAAGACGGGAGGCAGGCGTTCGCCGGCGTGGGCGCCCGCCGGCCCGCTGGCCGGATGGCGCCGCGGCATGACGAAGCGTAGCTGGCGGGCGGGAGCGGCGGAGGTCATGGCACGCGTTTGCGCCGTGAGGCGTCCATGCCATAGGCCGTCGGATTGAGCCGGGCCTTCGCCACAATGAGAAGGAGCGGCAGTGACTCGACGAACACCCGCCGGGCATGACCGATGGGGTTGCGCAGCAGGCGATACAGCCATTCGAGGCCGAAGGTGCGGAAGAAGGCGGGCGCGCGTTTGACGAGCCCGGTGATGAAATTAAGCGAACCGCCGATGCACAGGCCGGTGCCCACGGCTTCCGGACGGCGCTGCACCATGCGGGCGAGATATTCGCCGCGCGGCGACCCGACGGCGAAGAAGACGTAACGCGCCGGATGCCGGAGCACGAAGTCGATGCAGGCCTCCACCTCGCTCGGCTTATCCATGAAGCCCATGGGTGGATTGTGGACATGGAGCTGCGTCAGGCCGAATTGCGCCACGAGGCGCCGCCGCAGTTCCTCGCCGCCACCGATGATGGTGATGCTGTCCGAGGGCTGAATCCGGTGCGTGAACAGCTCCTCGGTCAGGTCGCTTCCGGCGCAGTGGGGCAGGTCGAGGCCGAAGACGATGCGCGCGCAGGCGCGCGGTACCTTGCCGTCCAGCAGCCGCAGCCAAGCATGCGCATAGACGTCCTGAAAGCGTGCATCCTTCAGTTCAACGAGCAAGGTGAAATGCGAGGCATTGGGCGTCACCACATAAGCGAAGGGAACACTCGCGCCGCGGTCGGCGATCACCTCGGCCGCTTCCACGGCCGTGAGGCAGGAGATGCGCACGCGGAGGAACGTGGCTTCGGTGATGGACACACCTCTATTGTTCGTCTCGCTCCCCAACACCGCCACGCCCGCTTCGCTGCTTTGCCTCACATGGAGGCGGTATAGCACGACGGCAAATCCGTGAAGCGGTCCCCTTCGCGATGCGTTAGGGAATGATGGTCCCGCCGCTGGTGGAGGTGGAGTAGCTGCCCAGCGTGTAGCTGAAGCTGCGCTGGAAGGGCACGACCTTGTTGATGAACTGGTCGATCCACAGGTCCAGTTCGGCGATGGAGCTGCGCGGCACATAGATGATGTCGCCGGCCACGAGCTGCACCTCGCCCTCGTCATAGGCGCCTTCAATCACGTCGCGCAGGTTCATGGTGCGCAGCATGGGGGCGTTGTTGAGGCCGCGGCGTATTACCGCAATCTGCCCGAGACGGGCCTCGTCGGTGACGCCGCCGGCCAGCAGCACCGCCTGTAGCGCGTTCAGCCGCAGGTCGGTGAGGCGGTAGGAGCCGGGGTGGGCCACCATGCCGCCCACATAGATCTTGGACGACACCGCGTCTTCCAGCGAGATGACCACCTTCTGGTCGGTGAGGTCGTTGCGCGAGGCGCGGCGGATCATGTCCTGGACGCCGGCGAGGGACATGCCCTCCACCCGGAGCTGCCCGGCCGCGCGCAGGCCGATGGTGCCGTCCGGGGAGACGGTCACGTCCTCGTCCATGTCCCGCGTGATGAAGAACTTGACCTTCAGCTTGTCACCGGGGCCGAGGCGATAGGTGGTCGGCACGTTGACCCAGGGGCGGAAGCCCTGGGGATTGACCTCGGTGAAGGAGATGTTGTGGCCGGTGGCGAACGGCGTCTGGCCGGAATCGCGCGGCGCGGAGGTAGCCGGAGCCGTATAGATCATGGCGGCGGTGGGGGAGCCCGGCGCCTTCACCGCCCCCTGCCAGGAGGCGTCGGAGGCGCTCGCATAGGCGCTCACGTCGGAAGCGGCGGGGAGCCCCGCATCGGCGAGGCTCAACGGGGCGGGATTGGGGGCGGTGGTGGTGCAGCCGCCGAGGGTGAGGCTGGAGGCGAGCAGTGCGACCATGCCGATCCGCAGCCTCGTCCGCATCGGGCCGCAACTGCCCCACGCCCGATAACGGGCGTTGGCGGAGGCTGCAAGAGCGGGGGCGGACATAAGCTGCGGCTCCTCGTCGAAGACCGGCCTGCGCCGCTGGCAGCTGCTCTCCTCGTGTCCGCGCAGGTGGCGGGATGCGAGGCGTGCGCAGACACAGCAGAATCGCCAAGTCGGTCCAATTTGGTAAACCGAAGCTAAATTCTTGTAGTTAATGCGCGGTTAAATCTCAAAATATGCGATAAATCCAGTTGGGTAGGTAGTACTTTCTGCCCATAAAGACAAAGCCCATCAATATTCCACCGCTCTCCATTACGTCCGAGCGTAGGCGCATCGCTGCGGGTTTGCGCGTTTCTTCCGCTCGGATCAGTAGGATATTTGCGTCCACGAGCCGGTTTAGGCGATGCTTCACGGAAGATGCTGCCTGGGCGCTGGAGCAAATGATGATGGCATCGAACTGATCTTCCAATTCTTTCATCATCCGGCGGCCTTCGGTCATGGGAAGGCGGACGCTCAGGAATGGGGAGCGGTCGCTATCGTCCGCCGACCAGAGCAGCGGCACGATGGTGCTGGAGATGGCAAGCCCGCCTTTGGCTTCGGCGGGGGTGTCGGAGCGCGTGTCGCGCGAGGGGGAGTTGAGGTTCACCAGGAGCGTGCGCATCCCGCGCTGGGTGGCAAACTCCTCGGCCAGCCGGCGGCAGAAGGCCGGGATGTCGGGATGCGGTTCCTGGGCAAGGAAATGGAGTGCGCGGAGTGGCCGGCCATCGAGCTCGGAATCCAGCAGCAGCGTGGCGAGGCTACCGACCGCCTGTTCGGCTCGCACCGTCTCCAGGGCATTCGGTCCGTCGCCGAATTCCGCGAGGCAGGGCAGGCCGAGCAACCGTTCCGGCTCGGAGGGCTGAATGAATCCGGTGCGCAGAGCGGAGGCGATGGCGCCGGCGGCCGCGCCGAACAGCACGCCGCCGAACAGGCCCGCCGCCAGGAATGGCAGGGCCATGCTGCGGCCGGTGACGGCGGCTCCGGCGGGCTCGACCACACGAACGTTGGAGGCACGGACCTTCGAGGCGGTTTCCTCCACCTTCGCCGCCACCGCCCGGCGCAGATATTCGCGATAGCCTTCGCTGAGGGTCTCCCGCTGGCGGTTCAGTTCCACCAGGCGCGTTTCGGCGCTGCGCAGGGTGGCGAGGCGCTCCTCGGCGCTCGTCTCCTGCCGCGCCAGTTCATCCTCCTGGCGCGAGAGCGAATCGAGTTCCACGCGCAGGCTCAGCACCATGTTGTTCATGTAGCTGATGGCCGGATTGCGGACGTCGCGGTTGGTGGAATAGAGGCGCGGTTCCGGCCCGGCCATCACCTGCCGGACGGTTTCGATCTTGCGGTCGATTTCACGCAGCGGCGGGCTGCCCGGCGCGAACTGCGTTGCGAGGCGGTCCCGCTCCACCAGCAGGCGGGTCAGGATGTTGCGGTCGTCGTCATTGCCGGAGGCGTCGCTCTTCTGGGTGAAGTCGAAGACCGTTTCCGGAAGGGCCTTCATCTCCTCCTCGGCCGTGGCGAGTTGCGCGCTCACCGCTGCCTTGCGCTCGGCCACCTGGCGGCGGCGCTGGAGCACGCTGTCCACCTGGTTGGCGGCGAGGACGGCGTCCTGGGAGAATTCGATGATGCCGGCCTTCTTCTTCAATGCCTCGATATCATCGTCGGTCCTGGTGAGGTCGCTCTTGAAGCGCTCCACTTCCACCATGAGGATGGAGGCGGTGGGGTTGTCGAACACCTTTCGGCGGTATTCGAGATAGGCCTTCACCAATTCGTCCGTGGCCTTGATAGCCACGTCGCGATTGGGGTTCGTGACGCTGACCTGAATGATGTTGGAGCCGGACAGCACCGTGGTGCGCGTGTTCTTGCGGAAGCGCTCGATGGCCCGGTCCATGGTGCTGATGTCGCCGCCCATCAGCTCGGCGAGGAAGCTGAAGCGGCTCGGCGGGAACAGCCGCTCCAGGCCCACCTGCTCGATGGTGGTGTGGATGACGTCGGCGCTGTCGATGATCTGGACCTCGGATTCCACCTGCTTGAGCCCCTCGATCGAGAGGACGGCGGGGCCGGTGTCGGTGACGTTCTGCGTTGCCACCTCGCGATTGACCATCACCAGGAGCAGGCTGCTGGCGGTGTATTCCGTCTTGGTGAGGACGCTGGCGCCGATGCCGACCAGGATGGGCAGCAGCGCGCCCAGCACCACCACGCGGCGGTGAAAGAAGGCGGCGATGAGGAAATCGCGGAGCGTGAAGGAGGGCGGACGCATGTCGCCCGGAAAGGCGGGCCGGTGAACATCCAACTCGCCGACTTGAGAACCCGTCATCACTCTCCCCGACGCATCGCTCATGGCCACGCCCCCACCCCACCCAACGGCCAGCCTTGCATCCCGGCGGATCGCCGTCCCCGACCATGCAAGCGGCAGAAGATCCACGAAATCCTTAACAAGCTAGGCCAGACGCACGTCTGTCTCCCGGAAGGCTTGCGGTAGAAGGCGCCGGGACATGAGCATGGTTCCGATGGCGCCCTGGGCGATAAACAGCGCGGTCAGCACCGCCGCTCCCATCATGCCATAAGCCGGGATCAACACCGCCCCCAAGATGCAGCAGGTGGCGAGTTGGCCGGCATTCAGCCAGCGCAGGATGCCGCCATGGCCGGTCATCGCCAGCACCACATCCTGGCAGGGCAGAAGGCAATTGATGAGCTGGCCGATTCCCATGACCATTAGCGCCCCGCTCGCGACCTCGAAGCCCGGGCCGATGAGGTGCAGCAGCGGCGCCGGAAACGCCATCATGGCCCCCGCCACCGGCACGCCGCACAGGGCCACCAGCCAGCGGACCCGCCGGTTGAGCGCCCGGAGCGCCGGCCAGTCCCCGCGCCGGTGCAGGCTGGCGATCGAAGGGGCGGCGATGGTGCCCATGGAAATGATCACCACCCAGATCAGCATGGAGATGCGATTGGCGACGCTGAAGGCGCCGACTTCGGCCGGCACCGCGAAGATGCCCAGCACGAGCAGGGGGATGGAATTGAGCGAAACCTGGACGACCTCCACCAGACCGAGAGGCAGCGCAGTGTGCCAGAGCGCCGGCAGGCGTTCTTGGGCGTGGGCGGTCGGATGGACGGCATCGTGGGGCCGGTGGCGCGTGATGAGCCCGATGCCGAGCAGGGTGGCTGCAAGATTGGCCGCGGCGAGGGCGAGGAGCATCCCATCCACCGAGCGAATACCCGCCGCGACCAGGAGGAAGGTCAGCACCGGCCACAGGCCGTTCTGCACGAATTGCGAGGCGACGCCCCGGTTGAGGCCGGAGAGGCCATGGCCGATGACGATGCACAGCGTCTGCGGCAGAATGACCGCCGCCGAAACGGCGAGGTGTGCGCCGAGCTCGGGTTGGCCGAAGACATGCGTGGAGAGCGGGGTGGCGAGGGCGAGGGTCAGGGCCGTGGCGGCCAGTCCTCCCGAGGTCGTGGCGATGATGCCGCGGTGGAGCGCGCGCCGCGCCTCGTCCGCTGCGCCCAGCGCCAGTTCGGCGGCCATGTGGCGCATGATGGCTTTCTCGAAACCGGCCCGCGCAACGGTGGAGATGAGGCCCACCCAGGTCACGCATAGAAAAAAGAGGCCGGCGTCATGGGCGCCGAGGACGCGCGCGGCCAGCATGTACAGGCCGAGCTTTCCAACCAGTTCCAGCCCGCGTACCACAAGGGCCGCGGCATAGGCCCAATAGGTGCGCACGAAGCTGGACATGGAAAAAAGCGACGTCATGCTGTTGTTACGCCTCATGGTACGGCGTCCGACCGTACCCGCCCAGCCCGTGGGCGTGGGATGGGGCGGAGCCGCCAGGATCGGCGCGGGGGTTGCGGCGGGCATCAAACATGCGAGGCGGCGGGCCGCAAGGGGCTTTCGCATGGCCGCGGTCGTGCTCTGGGCCGCCGTGGGAGCAGGACTGGCGCCAGCCGCGCAGGCGCAGGTGCAGGGCATGCCGCGCGGCGACCTGCCAGGACAGATGGGCCTTGATATGGAGATCGATCCCTTTCCCTTCGATCCCCGCCTGGAGATCCGCACCTATTTCCAGAAGCGCCTGCCGACCGAATGGTGGGCGAACGAACCGGAATTCAATCTGGGCGTGTTTTCGGTGGGGATCCACATTCCGGAGACATGGCGCGGCAACCCCACGGGCGCGCTCATGCAGCTCTGTCCGGAGACGCGCAACGAACTCTGGCGCCATCTCAAGCGGATCGAGCTGCGCGCCATCTATCGCCGCGCCGAATGGCCGGGCGTGACCTGCCGGCCGTAACGCTTGCCGGGCGAGGCCGCGGGAGTCGGGCGGCTTGGGGGGCTGCGCCAAGGAGGTCATCGCTAACGGGGATCAGGCGAGTTGCGGTGCCGGGCTGGGCCGGGCCGGGCGGCGGCGGCCCGCCGCCACCCCTATGGCGCGGGCTGGTTAGCTGCCGGTGCCGCCCGCCAGTGCGCGGGCGTAAGCTTGGCGCAGCTCGGCCGCTCCGCGCGTGCCGTCGGTCATGTAGGGATGAACGGCAAATGCGATCAGCCGCTCGGCGCCGCTCCCGCTGGCCTGGATCATCTGGGCCTGAAGGCGCGACATGGTGGTGGAATCCGCAGCGAAGGTCGTGCCGTCGGTCTTGCCCGACGGCTTTTCCGTGAAGAGTTCGACAATGACGTCGAACGTCGCGTCTTTCCGCCGCAACATGGCAAAGAGCGGCTCCAGGTGGGCGTAATTGCCCATGCCGAACACGCCGACTCCATCCTGCACCATCAATCGGAGCGGCACCTCCGGAAGGACTGCGCTCCACAGATCCTCAAGCGTCGCGGCAGTCGGCAGGGCACTGTGAAAGGTCGAGATGGCGAGCGGTGCCGCGCCGCGCGCGGCGTTCACGCGCCGCAGGTAGCGGATGAGAATGTCGCGCTCGCTCGCGTGCTGCCAGCTGTACTGGTCGATCTCATAAGGGATGTAGTAGCCGGCGAAGGCCGGGTGGCCCGCATGTGTGTCCGCGCCGAGGAAGGCGACCCCCTGGTCGGCGGCGCGGGCCATGAAGGCGGCGCGATCGCCCTGGGTCATCGCCTTCCAGTATCCGCCATCATAGGGCAGGCCCAAGGTCACTTTCAGGCCGGCTGCGAGGGCGAAATCCAGGACATCGGCCAGGAGGGCTCCGGACATGGCGTACTTCTCGCCGAACGAGACCCATTGCAGGATGAGGTCCCGACATTGAAGGGCGCCGAACAGGCGGAGGCGTTCAGCCCAGACGGTGGGCGGCAGATCAAGGTCGCTTTTCCAGACCTGGAGGAACGTGCCGTTCAGTTTGCGCGGGAGGTACAGTGGGGCCAGGCTCGACGCGGAAAGCGTGAACGCACCGCTAAACGCAGCCAGCGACAACAGGGCATCACGCCGGGTGAAAAGGGCCATTCCGGCGATCTCGGCAGAAAAAATTAACAGTCATTCATAGAATATGGTTGCATGATACGTCCAGTTCCGCTTTTAAGCGTGTGTGGCGAGGATCCCCCATTTCTTATTCGAAGCCAATTGCATGAAGGTCATGTGCATCTTCGGAACGCGACCGGAGGCCATCAAGATGGCGCCGCTCATCAAAGCCATAGAGGCCGCGCCCGAATTGTCGAGTGCGGTTTGCGTCACGGGCCAGCACCGCTCGATGCTGGATCAGGTGCTGGGCTTCTTCGATATTAAGCCGGACATTGATCTTGATGTGATGCGGCCGGACCAATCGCTGAATGGGCTCATGGCCCGTCTGGTCACCGGGATAGACGAGGCGCTCGCCGACGTCCGGCCGGACTATGTGCTGGTGCATGGCGACACCACCACGGCGCTCTCCGCCGCGCTTGCCACCTTTCAGCGCCGTATTCCATTGGGGCATGTGGAGGCGGGCCTGCGCACCTACGATCTCGCCCAGCCCTGGCCGGAGGAGATGAACCGCCAACTGGTCGACCGGATGGCTCACCGCCTGTTCGCGCCGACGTCCCGCGCCGCCGCCAATCTGGAGGCCGAGCGCCTGTCGGGTGAGATCCTCGTCACCGGCAATACGGTGGTGGACGCTCTCCTGGGGACGCTGGCGCGCATCGACGCGGATGCGGATCTACGCGCCCGCCTCGATCGGCAGTTCTCGTTCCTTGATCCGGCCCGGCGACTCATCTTGGTGACCGGACACCGCCGCGAGAATTTCGGCAGCGGGTTCGAGGGGATCTGCAACGCCCTCGACGATCTCGCTGACCGTGACGACGTGGAAATCGTCTACCCCGTCCATCTCAATCCCAATGTGCGCGAGCCGGTGTTTGCGCGCTTGGCCGGGCGCGCAAACCTGCACCTCGTGGCGCCGCTCGATTATGTGCCTTTCGTCGCGCTCATGCGCCGAGCCAGCCTGATCCTGACGGACTCCGGGGGCATCCAGGAAGAGGCTCCCACCCTCGGTAAGCCTGTCCTGGTGATGCGCGAGGTGACGGAGCGTCCCGAGGCGGTGGCGGCAGGCACGGTGCAACTCGTCGGCACGAGCCCCTCGCGGATCATCGAGCAGGTAAACAGGCTGCTGGACGATGCCGAAGCCTATGGCCGCTTTGCCGGTCTCCCCAATCCCTATGGCGACGGTGGTGCCAGCCGGCGCATCGTCGATGCCTTGTGCGGGCGTGTTCCTGCCCCTTTCATCACCCTGTCCGCTTCGCCGGCCCATCCCATGGATGGCGGTCATTTTTTGCCGTGTCGGCCTTCGGCATCGTTATCAGCCGCCGGCACATGAACCGCTTACGTTCGAGGTCGCAGATGCATCGTTCCCGCAACCGTGTCCAAGCCGCCCTTCTCGCATGCGTCGCTCTTGGCGCATGGGTTGCCGGTTCCGCCGGCATGGCCAACGCTCAGACCCCCGCGGACCAGGTCGAGACGCTGGCGGCCGCCGTTGAGCGCCTGACCGCGCGGTCCCATGGCCACCGCGAGATTTCGCTGAAGGAACTGGGCATCCAGCGCCCCGTCGTGCTCAACGGCATGGACGCCCGCCGCGACCTCTTCCTGCCGGTGCCGGCCGGTATTCCCATCAGCGATGCCAGCGTGGCACTGGAGGGACGCTACCTGCGGGGCGAAGGCGGACGGACGACCTACGTGGCGGCGGTGGACGGCGTGCCGGTGGCCTCGCGCTCCGTCGGCGAGGAGCAGGGCAGCGTCTCGGATCAACTGCCGGTGTCGGGCGAGCCCCGGCCGAGCGGGTTCGTGAACCTGAACGTCGCATGGTCCTCCGTGGTGGGGCGCGACCTGTGCGAGGACGAGCGCTCCATTGGCAACGTGTTCGAAATCAATCCGAACACCCGCTTCAGCTACCGATATGACGTCTCCGCCGTGCGCGACATTGCGACCGCATGGTCGGCGCTTCCGAGCCGGCCGGTCCTGCTGCTGCCGGCCGGCCAACTCCCGCCGGACGTCTATGACGCGGCCTGGCGGATCGGAACGGTTCTCGCGCGGGCCGGAAAGGCGGTGCAGATCCGCACGCTTCCGCGCATCGGCGACGAACTGGACACGGACGGCCTCACCATTCCGCCCGCCTTGCTCTCCATCGCCCCCTTCCAGTCCCTGGCGCGTGGCGGCCGGATCAAGATCACCAGCGATGCCGAGGTGGGGGCGCTGCTGCTGCTCCAGCGCCAGGGTGGCGTTGACGCGGACATCATCATCGGCACGGAGGGCTTCAGGGCTCAATCCGATACCGCGATGCAGGCGCTGCTGGCGCAGTTCGCCACCGCGCCGGGCGAGGCGGTGGCGAGCATCACCAAATGGCGCAACGAAGCCGGACTGGCCATGGCGCCAACGGCCGATACCATCCGCCTGGTTCCGGGCGCGGGTCACCCGGTCCTGGCCATCTCGCCGGAAGGGGGGGCGCGCGCGGCCGGCTTTCTGTCTGACCTGTGGCGCTCGCTCGCCGTCGTCCCGGCGGTCCGCGTGGCGGTAGCGCAGGGGCCGGACCTGTCCGACGCGTCGTCCATCCCGCTGACCTTGCTGGGAGGGCGGGTCGGCAGCTTCGACGTGCTGGCACGCGGGGAATGGAGCACCACCTTCGATCTGTCGGCGATGGTGGCTGGCGGGCGGGTGCCGGGCGGGTTCGATCTCGATGTGTCCGCCGCTCCGAGCGCGGGCGTCACGTCGCCCATCGCGTCTATCTTCTTCAACGACTTCCTGCTCGGTGCCCGCAGCCTGAAGGCCGATGGCCGTCCGGAGCGGATCTTCGTCAGCGTGCCACACTACGCGCTCGCCGCGCGCAATACGCTTCGCGTGGTGGTTCAGCGCCAGCCGCTGAGCGATCGTTGCCGCGAGGTGCCGCAGGCCTTCCCGGTCACGGTCCAGCCGTCGAGCCGCGTGCTGCTGGAAGCGGCGCCCGACAGCGTCGATTTCATCGGCGTGATGCCACGCTATTCGGATAAGGCGACGCTGATCGTACCGCGCACCTATTTGTCCGAGGCCACGTCCCTCATGCGGGTCATCGCCCTTGCCAATGCGGCTGGCCTGCCCCCCGAGCGGTCCGGCTTCAGCGTCGTTGCGGAAGGCGCCGAAGCGCGCCCGGACAGCGCCTTCCTTGCTGTCGACGCGCGGGTCGCCGGTGTCGAGGGCAAGGTGCGGGTCGAGGACGGCCGGCTCGTGCTCAACACCTCCGCCAACACGACGCTGCTGGATGTGGCCGGTCTCAACCGGCTGGGCGTCGCGGAAGCGGTGAAGGCCGGGGACCGCTACGGCATTGTCTATCGCACCATCGGCCACGAGCCGCCGGCGCTGGCGCCGTCGCTTCTGCTCGGGCGCGGTGATGTCACCGTCTTCTCCTCCAGCGGACCCGTGGTCGCGCTCGACACGCGCACGCCGGACGGTAGCGTCGAGGCGGCGGATCGCGATGTATTCAGCGTCTTCACCAAGGTGGGCCGTTCGGTCGGATCACTGGTGATTGCGGCCGGCATCATCACTTTCCTGCTTTTCGTCCTGCTCGCCGTTCTGGCGCGGCGCCGCGCCGCTAAGGGACACTGATGCGCATGCGGCAAAAGGGGCAGCGGCCATGCTCTATTTCCTGACTTACGGCGGCGCTGAATATTACATCGTTCTGGAATGGTTTGCTGCCGTAACTGCCGTTGTCATCGCGATCTCAAGTCTCGATGACCTATTCATCGATGTCTATTTCTGGGTGCGTGAGGTCTATCGCAATCTTACCGTGAAGCGGTTGTTTCATCCGCTCACCACCGAGCAGCTCCAGGAAAAGTCACCGCAGCCTTTCGCCATCATGATCCCGGCTTGGCGCGAGGCGGACGTGATCGCCCTGATGCTGGAGACCATGGTCTCCAGCCTGGACTATCGCGACTATGTGATCTTCGTCGGCACTTATCCGAACGATCCGCGGACGGTGGCCGAGGTGGAGCGCATGCGCCGCCGGTACAAGCAGCTCCAGCGGGTGGAACTGCCACACGGCGGCCCCACCAGTAAGGCGGACTGCCTCAACTGGGTGATCCAGGCGATCTTCCATTATGAGGAGATCCACCGGATAGAGTTCGCAGGCGTCGTGCTGCACGACTGTGAAGACGTCGTCCATCCGATGGAGCTCTATCTCTTAAATTATCTCCTGCCGCGCAAAGACCTCGTCCAACTGCCGGTGGTCTCGCTGGAACGCCATTGGTACGAACTCGTGGCTTCCACCTATATGGATGAGTTCGCCGAGTGGCACGGCAAGGATCTGCCCGTGCGTGAGAGCTTGTCCGGCATGGTGCCGTCGGCCGGCGTCGGCACCGGGTTTTCCCGTCGCGCCCTGCTTGCTCTGTGTGCGGAGAATGCGGGCCGGCCATTCAACGTGGACAGCTTGACGGAGGATTATGACATCGGCCTCCGGCTGTCCCGGCTCAGCATGAAATCCATCTTTGTGCGATTTCCCGTGCGTTACGAGATCCGTCGGCGCTCGATTTTCGGTGCAGAGCATGCGACCGAGCTGCAAATGCCGCTCTGCGTGCGAGAATATTTCCCCGACAGCTTCCGCGCTGCCTACCGCCAGAAAGCGCGTTGGACGCTGGGCATCGCGCTGCAAAGCTGGCGGCAGATCGGCTGGCCCGGCTCGCTTGCAACCAAATACCTGCTGTTCCGGGACAGAAAGACGCTGGTAACGTCATTGTTTGGCATGCTTGCCTATGTGCTTGTTATCCATTTCCTGTTGTTCTATGTGGCCGCTTCATTAGGCTTCTGGACCGTTCGATTTCCGCCGGTGTTCGCAGATAATACCTGGCTGGAATGGGTGCTCATATTCAATCTGGCATCTCTCATCCTTCGCGCCGTGCAGCGCGGCTATTTCGTCTCGCGCATCTACGGCTTCGAGCAGGGGCTTTTGTCCGTGCCGCGCATGGTCGTGTGCACCGCGGTCAACTTCATGGCGGCTGCGCGGGCGTGGCGCGTGTTCATTCAGAACGTCCTGTTCGGCACCGCGGTGACATGGGACAAGACCGCCCACGTCTTTCCAACCGCCGACCAACTGCTGGCGCGCCGTCGCCGGCTCGGCGACCTGCTCATGAGCTGGCAGGTGCTGGACGGAGGGCGCTTGCAGCAGGCGCTCGCGGAGCAGGCGGAACGCGATCTGCCGCTCGGTCGCATCCTCATCTCCCAGGGGTGGCTCGACGATGAGATCCTGGCGGAGGCGATCGCCGTGCAGTCCGATCTGCCGCGTTTCCAGCTCACCGCCGATGAGGTGAAGCGGCATGGGGATGATCTGCCGCGCGCGCTATCGATCCGCCACCGCGCCATCTCCATCGGTCTGGGGGAGGATGGCCAGCCGCGTGTCGCCGTGGGCGGTCCGCTGTCGTCGGATGGGCTGCTTGCGATCGGCACAGTCTTTGGTGCCATTCCCCAGCAATATGTGGCGCGCGAGAGTGAGATCACGTCCGCTCTTCGCCTGCTGTCGGAGGCGGTGGGCGATGTCGCGCAGGCCGACCGCAGCGGCGTCCCTCTGCTGGGCGATCTGCTGATCGAGCGCAGGCTTGTGAAGCGGGCCGATTTCGAGGCCGCCATGGAGGATTATCGGCCGGAACGGGACGGCCGGATCGGCGACCATCTCGTGACGCGCGGCGTGGTGACGCGCGCGGCCGTCGAGGCGGCGTTCGAGGCGCAGCGGCGGATGGTACGTCAACAGGTGGATGCATGATGGCACAGTCGCGTGCTTGGATCCTCGCAGCCGTGGTGCCGGTGCTGGCTGTAGCCCTTGTGTCCGCGGCGCCGGGAGCGGCGCGCGCCCAAGGCGCGCCGCTGACGCGGCTTTATGCGCCGAAGCCTCCGGCGGGTTCGGCTTATGTGCGCGTGGTCAATCCCACAGGTGTCGCTGCGGCCGTGTCCCTGGGCGGAGCCGCGCCGGTGCCGCTCGGACCGGGCGGCGCGCGCGCGACCGCCTATCGTGTGTTGCCCGGCGGCACGCCGCTGGCGTTGAGCGTGGACGGCAAGTCTGTCGCGGGCGATCCCGTGCCGGCGCCGGATGGCTTTCTGACCGTTGTGCTGTCAGCCGCCGGGCAGACCTGGGCGGCCAGGGCGCTGGCCGACGCCACGGACGGCCGCGACGACCTTAAGGTGATGCTGCGCTTCTATAATCTGGCCGACGGCTGCAGTGCGACCCTGGCGGTGGTGGACGGCCCTGCCGTATTCGAGGCGGTGCCGGCCACGCAGAGCCGTCAACGGGCGATCAACCCGGTGGAGGCGAACCTCGCCGGACGCTGCGGGACCAAGGTCTCGCCCCCGCTCAGGCTGCCCAAGCTGAAGGCCGGGGACCACTACAGCCTGTTCCTCGGCGGCAGCGCGGCCGAGCCCCTGCTGGAGGGGCAGATCGATGAGACCGAGCCTTTCCGCGGCGTGGCCAACTGACGGCGCAGTGGGAGGCGTCGGGGAATGGTCTTTGCCAGCGACAGTTTCATCTTTCTCTTCCTGCCGGTCTTTCTCGCTGCCTACGGCCTGGCACCGGCGCGCTTGCGCAATCTCACGATCCTCGCCTTCTCCTGGCTGTTCTATGCCTGGTGGCGGCTGGACTTCCTGCCGCTCATCATTTCCATCGCCCTCTGGTCGTGGCTGACCGGGCTTTGGATCGCGTCGCGCCCGCCGGACGGCAGGCGCCTGCCGCTCGTCTTCGCCATCCTCTGGCCGCTGGTGGCGCTCGTCTGGTTCAAATACGCGAACCTGTTCGCGGATACGGCGATCTCGCTTGGAGCGCCACTCACCGGATGGCAGGCAATCGTGCTGCCCATCGGCCTGTCCTTCTTCGTCTTCGGGGCCATTTCCTATTCGGTGGACGTGGCGCGCGGCACGGTGAAAGCTGAGCCGAGCTTCATCAATTACGCCACCTACCAATCCATGTTCGGCCACCTCGTGGCCGGTCCGGTGGTCCGGTACGAATGGGTGGCGGCGCGGCTGAAGACACGGTCCTTCGCCCCCCAGGAGTTCGCCCTTGGGGCGGAGCGTTTCATGCTGGGCTTCGCCCAGAAGGTCCTCCTCGCCGATACGCTGGCGCCGCTGGTGGACGCGGGTTTTGCCCTCTCCCATCCGAGTGCCGGCGACGTGGCCCTGGCCGTGTTTGCCTACGCGCTCCAGCTCTATTTCGACTTTGCCGGCTACAGCTCCATGGCCATCGGTCTCGGCCTTATGGTGGGGCTGAGATTCCACGAGAATTTCGACAACCCGTATCTTGCCTTGTCCATCACCGAGTTCTGGCGACGCTGGCACATCAGCCTGTCCACCTGGCTGCGCGACTATCTCTACATTCCGCTCGGAGGGAGCCGGGCGGGCCTCGCCCGCTCCTGCGCGAACGTGATGATCACCATGGGCCTCGGTGGCCTGTGGCATGGGGCGAGCTGGACGTTTCTCGTCTGGGGCCTGTGGCATGGCCTGGGGCTCATATGGGTGCGACTGTGGCATGCGCTCGGACTGCCGGCTGTGCCGTCGGCTTTCGGGCATGTGGTGACGCTCCTGTTCGTGCTGTTCGGCTGGCTGCTGTTCCGTGCCCAGAGCTGGGCGGAATTCGCAGTGATGCTCCATGGGCTCTCCGGTGCCAGCGGGTGGGTGATTTCGGATGCTCTGGGCGCCGTGCTGCGGCCGACGCAGGTCCTGACCCTTATTCTCGGCGTGGGGCTTGTCTATGTGCCGCTCGTTGATCGGGTGGCGCCCGGATTGGCTGGCGTGGGACGCCGCCTCACGTCCTGGTCGGCGCTGCCGCTCTGGCTTGCGGCGGTGTGGGTGCTTCAGGGCCGCACCGTCGTCCCGTTCCTGTACTTCCAGTTCTGAGCGGGGAGACGGATGACAGACAAACACCGCCTGGTCGCCACAGCCCTCTTCCTGGCAACGTGCACCGCCTGCGTCGTGCCCGTCGTCCTGCATCTTTCGGGGCCGGCGGGGCGCAGCCTGGCTGAACGCCTCAGCTGGAGCGCGATCCTCGACGGACGCTTCGCCGCCGCTTTCGATCGCGACGTGGCGGCCGGGGTGCCTGGCAGCGCAAGGCTGAACGGCATCATCGATGGCGCGGTCTATGGGCTCGTGAAGGATGCCGGGGCGCAGGTCCGCGCCGGCTGCCCGCAGTGGCTGTTCCTGGCCGAGGAAACCCAGGAGGTGCGGGGGGGCGCCGCCAATCTCGCGGCCCGCGCGCGTCTCGCCCGCCTGGTCGCGGCGGATTTCGCCCGCCGCGACATCGCCCTCGTGGCCCTGCCCGTGCCGGACAAGGTGGATCTCGCGGACGCGGAAACCTGCGGCCTGGCGGTTTCCGGTCAGGCCCGCGCGCGCCTGGCCGACTGGCGCGCCGCTTCGCGCGATGTCCCGCTCCATCAGGTGGACATCGTCTCCGGCTGGCCGATGCCCGGCTTCCTGCGCACCGACACCCATTGGGACATAGCCGGTGCCGCCTTTGCGGCCCGGCGCGCCGCGGCCGTGGCGGCCGCGCTCGTGGGGGCGGGGGAGACGCATGTCACGCGAAGCGAGGGCGCGCCCTACGAGCGGCCGGGCGACCTGATGCGTCTTGCTGACCTCACGTTCACGGCCGCGGTGTTCGGTCCGCGGCCGGATGTGGTGCGCGATGTGAGCGTGGACATCACGCGCTCCGGCGGGTTGCTGGATGAGGCGCCGGCGCCCGGTTTGGTCCTGGCCGGTTCCTCCTTCTCGCTCAACTCCGGTTTCCTGGAGGCGCTCGAGGCGGCCCTCGCTCGTGAAGTGGTCCAGCGCAGCGAGGCGGGCGGCGGCTTTGCCGGCGCGCTGCTCGCGCTCTTGGAAAAAGATGCCGGTGCCCTTAAGCCGGTCACTCTGGTGATATGGGAATGGCCGGTGCGGTCACTGACTCTGCCGCTCACTCCTGCGGAGCGCCGCTACATGGAGATCCATGCCCATGATTGACCATGTGAACCGTCGCGTTTTCCTGCGTCTCGCCGCCATGGCGGGCGGGGCGAGCCTGTTGCCGGGAATGGCGGCGGCGCAGGACAATGTCGTGATCATGGGCAAGGGAGGCTGGCTGTTTCCCGGCTGGGAAAGTCTGACGGATGCGGACAGATCCGGCGTCGCGGGGACGCTCGCCCTGGTCAGGGACGCGGGGGAGCGGCTCAACGCCCGCTCCATAAAGCTGCTGGTGCTGCTCGTGCCGTTGAAGGCGAACTTCTATGTGGACCGCCTGCCGGAGGGCACGGGCATCGCCCCCGACGTGGCGGCGCGCTACGATGCCATCCTGTCCCAGTTCAAGGCCAGCGGCATCGACACGGTGGATCTGCGCCCCGCGCTGAAGGGCGTGGAGCAGGGCAAGCAGACCGCCTTCTACCGGGCGGACTATCATTGGACAGCCTGGTCGGCGGAGGCGGCGGCGGACGAGGTGGCGAAGGCCATCAAGGCGAGCGTGCACTTGTCCGGCCGCCCGGGCACGGGCGATGTCCTTGGTCCATGGATCACGCAGCGGAATATGGGCGACCTCGCGCAGCGCTTCCTGTCGCCCGAGCAGCAGAAGCAGGTGGGGCCGGATCTCTACACGGTGCGCACGCCGCCCGAGACCAAGAAAGGGCTGCTCGACGCCCCGCCCGCGCCGGTGCATGTGGTGGGCAACAGTTTCGTCCAGCCCTATCTTGGCTTTCCGCAGCGCCTGTCCAATGATCTCGACCGGCCGGTGTCGCTCACCTGGAACCCGGGCAACGTGGGGCCGTGGTTCACCTTCTTGCAGTATGTGACCTCACCGGACTTCGCCCGGCAGCCGCCGCAGGTCATCGTCTGGCAATTCAACGAGGGGGCCTTCCACAGCGGGCCGGACTCGACGGCGCAATGGGATACGCCTTCGATCATGCCGCCGCAGGTCTGGCGCGACCGGATGTCCGCCGCCATCGGCAGATAGGCGGGGAGGGCATGCGCCGGTCGTCCCGCACCGCCGTTGCAACTCTTGACAGATGGTCGACATATGGACGGGTCGCTCGCTTGCGGACAGCGCGTCGATGCGGCGCACGGTCTGGAGCGCGATCGCCGACGGCGCGATGCGCGCATCTGCGACATTCTCCGAACGGGGGAAAATCATGTCGGCATAGAATGAGGAAGGCAGGCCGAGCGGGTCAACCCAGCGTTTGCCCGGTCGCTTCGTGGTTTGAGGCGGTGCGGTTCCGGCCGCCGGCTTTGGCGGCATAGAGGAGGCGGTCCACCCGGCTATAGAGCCCGTGATAGTCTTCATGAGGCAGGCGTTCTGCGATGCCGAAGCTTGCCGTCACGGACATCTCCTGGTCGGGCAGGGGAAAAGAGTGGCTGGAGATGGCCAGCCGGAAGGCCTCCGCGCGGACGTGCGCATCTGGAAGGAGGGCGTCGGGCAAGAAGATTGCGAACTCCTCGCCACCGAGGCGGCCAAGACATTCCGAGCAGCGCGCGGCCTGGCGGAGCACCTTGCCCACCTCGCGTAGGACCGCGTCGCCGGCGCTGTGACCGAAGGTGTCGTTGATCCGCTTAAATCGGTCGATGTCCAACAGGATCAGCGCCCCTGGTGCGGACTGCGCGGTGGCGCCGGCGAAGCGGTTCTCGAAGCCCCGGCGATTCAGCAGGCCCGTCAAGACGTCCAGGTCTCGCTCGTGACGCAACTCTTCGATGATGTCCACGGCGGTGGCGGCGAGGATGGCAAGGGCGAGGCTCGTGCCGAACAGCGCAAGGCAGAGCTGTAATGTCTGCCAAAACGCGGAGTTCACGAAGGCGGCAAGGCCACGCGGCGCGGCGAGACCGAGAGTCAGCAGCGTGCGCGGGAAGAAGTGCAGGCCGAGAAGGAGGAGGATCCAGAAGAGCAGACGATCCACGCCCCGCCCACGCGCAAGATGGCGCAGGCGCCATACGGCATAAGTGAAGATCACGCCGTAGGAGACGTTCTGGATATAGATGCGGACCGTCAGGTCGGAATGGACGTAGGAGAAGCAGAAGATGGCCAGGACGATCAGGCCCAGGGCGGAGAGGTAGGCGACGGTGGGGAGCGGCCGCTCGTAGCGATAGAGCAGCGCCGCCGCTGTAAGCAGCACCGAGCCGCTATAGAAGACGGCGGACACGACGGCATTGGCGTTCACGCCGGGCGGCAGGTGCAGGATCTGCGAGCACGCCCCCAGGGTGAACAGCAGGCATGCGGCACTGAGGATGGCGAGATGCCGACGCCGGCGCTCCAGCAGCCAGAATAGGAGGAACGCGAATCCGAAAACGGCCACGATCCCGGCCGGGATCAGGGTCAGCGTCTTGCGGATGATTGTCGTTTCCATAAGAAATATGTGCAGATAGTGCCGCCCAGAATATTGGGGAGCATTGACCATCCCGTTTCCCCGGCGGGATTGCGTCGGCGGGCGGGAAGCTGCCGAATGGGGTCTGTATCATTGGTCGGTCGCGCGAATCCCATCGTCACGGGTCGCGCAATATCGAAGCGGTGACTGTTGTTCATCCGCGCCCGGAAATGGGGGGCGCAGTCTTCAGCGGCGTCACGCGCCGATGCATTCGACTACATCGAGCGCGTCTACGACCACTACCGGCGTCACTCGAAACGGGGCCATGTCAGCCCCGTGGCATGCGAGGCCCGCACCATGCGGGCTCAACCTGCTGCCCACAGCACCTGGAGCAGGCCAAGGTCTCGTTTCTCACGACAAGGCGGCCGGCCCCGGAGCGATACCCAATCGCCGTCGCGCGCCAACAATATCCGGAAGATGAGTTAACCTTAACTGTGATTTAACCACGCCCCCTGACGGTAGTGTCATGACTACCGTGATTCAGCCCATCCCCCTTCGCCATCTCGCTCCGACGGCGCTCCGCCGGATGCGGCGCCTGTCCGTGGCCACTCTGCTGGCTGCCACGGTCAGTATCGGCGCGCTCGCGGCCCACTCGCCAGCCCTTGCCCAGGAGCCCCCGCTCACGGGGCAGGCCTGGGAAACGGCGGACAGGGCCTACGCCGCCTATCGGGCCAAGGACTACGCCAATGCGGTGACGCTCGCACGGGATGTGCTGAAATTGCGGCCCGACGTGGCGCGGCTGTGGCTCCTGCTGATGGATGCCCAGGAGGCGCAGGGAAAGGTCGCGGAATCCCTCGCCACCGCGAAGGCCGCGATTGCGGCAGGCATCAGCGACCCGAGCCTCGTCGCACGCTTGCGCAGCCAGAGTCGCGTTCTTGCTCAGGCGCCCTCGCTGGCTGCCAACAAGGCGCTTGAAGCGCGCGATCCGAAGCGTGCGCAAGTCGAGATCCGCAAGTCGATAGACCTCGTTCCGGATGATCTCAGCTACCGCGTGCTCCTGATCTATGCCTTGCTCGCCGACAACCAGTTGGAGGCTGCTGAGCAGGCGGCCACCGAGGCGATGAAGGTGGACCCGCAGTCCTTCCTGCCCCAGGTGCTGCGTGGCCATGTGCGCGAACGCCTCGGCCGCATCCCGGAGGCGGAACAGGATTTCGACAATGCCCTCAAGGACGAGGTCCTGAGCGGGGCGAGCGCCCGCGACGTGCGCCTCGTCATCGCCGACGCGGCCATCGCCGTGGGCCACCCGCGCCGCGCGCTCTCCGTCCTCGAGACGCTCGGCAACGTGCAAGACGGTGCCGTAGCCGCGCGGCGCGATCTCGCCAATGCGCAGATCGCCAACCCCGGTGTCGTGCCGCGCGATGCCGCCCGGACGTTGCCAATTCCCTTCCAGAGTTGCCGCGACACGCCCTATGGCCCGGTCTGCACGCTCGTGCCGGCGACCACGCCGCCCGGGCTGAACGCCGTGACGAGCCCCGCCTACAAGGCGGCGGAGGACGCCTATGAGGCCTATCGCGGCGGCGACGACAAGCTGGCGGAGCGCAAGATTCGCGAAGCCTTGGCCAGCTTTCCCAACAACACCGCGTGGCGGCGGCTGCTGATCGACACGCTGGAGCGCTCGAAGCAGTACGAAGCCCTGGACACCGCGATCGGCCAGGCGGTTGCGGCGGGGGATACGGATGCCTCGCTGCTGGGGCTGCGGGCCGTGACGCAATCTGAGATCTCCGAGCCGATGGCTGATCAAGCGATCAAGGAGCTGGCGCGGCGCAATCCGAAGGCGGCGGCGGAACTGGCGCAGAAGGCGGTCGCGCGGGCGCCGCATGCGATGAACTTCCGCCTTTTGCTCATTTCCGCGCTCATCTCCTCGGGCCAGGCGAAGGCCGCGCTCGCGGCGGCAGGCGATGCGGTCAAGGAGGACGAGAACGATGCCCTCGCGCGCGTGCTGCGCGGCTACCTGCTCCAGCAGAGCGGAAATCGCGCCGGCGCGGTTGCTGATTTCGACCGGGTGTTCCAGTCGAACGTCCTGACCGATACCGAGATCTTGAACTATCGGCTCATCGCGGCGAACGCCGCGCTGGCGGCGGGGCAGCCGGCGGAAGCGCTTGCCGTTCTCAAGCCGGTGGCGGATGACAAGAACGGCGATGTCGCCGACCAGCGCAAGCTTGCCGAAGCCATGCTGGCGAACCCGCGCCGGGCGCGGCCGGCGCTGCTCGCACCCGCCACCCTCTGTCAGTCCACCAATTACGGCATCATCTGTTCGGTTTATTTTGGCGGCGCGGGTGGCGGGCCTAGCGTAACCGGATACGAGGATGCGACCGCCGGCTACAAGGCCCTGGGCGTGCGCGACTATGCCGCCGCCGTGGCGGCGGCGCGGCGGGCGCTTGCTGCCGACCCCGGAAACGCCAACTATCGCTTGCTTCTGCTCAATGCGCTGGCCGCCCAGGGAAAGCTGCAAGAAGCCGAGGCCGTCGCCACGTCACTTCTCGCGCGCGATCCGCGCGATGGCGCCATCCTCGCCCAGCGCGGCTATTTGCGCTCGCGGATGAAGAATTACACGGGCGCCATGGCGGACTTCTCCGCCGCCCTCGCCTCCGGGCGGCTGCGCGGGGGCGAGGCCCGCGGTGCGCGGCTGGCCTTCGCGGACGCCGCGCTCGGCGCCAAGCAGCCGGAGCGTGCGCTTGAGGCGCTCGCGCCGTTCGGCCATGACGTCAGCTATGACGTCTCCGCCCGCCGGGCCTTCGCCCTCCAGGCTCTGGGGCGGCACGAGGAAGCGCTCGCGGCGTTCGATGCGGCCTATATGCGGGCGCGCGCGGCGGGTGAGCGTGTGACCATGCTGCGGGGGGGCATTGGCGAACTCGTGGCGATGGGACGCAATGCCGAGGCCAGGGCGCGTTTCGAGGCGGCGTATGCCGCCGGCGAGTTGAAGGGCCTCAGCGCCCTGGATACGGCCTATCTCGCCAGCCAGGCGGGGGACAAGGACGTGGCCTATCAGTATTTCCATCAGGCGGAGGAGCAGGGCAGCCTGCGCCGCGGTCCGGCCTTGATGGACGCCGCCTATGCCGCGAAGGCCACCATTCATAACGAGGAAGCAAAAGGCCTTTTCAAGCAGGCGATCGATGCCACGCAGACAGGTGAATTCAAGGCTTCCCCACAGGTCGCCTATGGGTTGCGGCGCGAGGTTTCCGAGCTTGACCGCACGTGGGGCGCCTACGCTTCGGTGAGCTATGGCGCGGTGGGCGTCGCGCCGTCCTCGCCGCTTTCTCCGCCGCCGTCCGCAGGACATACCATCCAGGGCGGTGCCGAAATCTATTGGCGTCCGCCGGGCATCGGCTACCAGAATGGCGCGATCGTCGAGGTGTTCGCCCGCGCGTTCCAGACCTGGTACGCGGAGAACGGCAGCAGCACCGGCTGGGACACGACGCAGGGCAGCGTCGGCGTGCGCTGGAAGCCTTTCAGCACCCAGAACCTCGTGCTGGAGGCGGCCTATCTCTTCCCCATCGGGGAACTCGCGCGGGAGGATGTCCTGCTGCGCGCGGCCTATTCGATCGGCGATGGATCGGACCTCAGGGTGGATGTGCCGGATTGGAACTATTGGCAGATCTACGGCGAGGGTGATTATTATGTGGAACTGCCGGAGGCCATCGGCCTATTCGAGACCCGTTGGGGCCGTGCCTACCGTGCCGATGCCATCAACGACCGCCTCGTTATCACGCCCTTCCTTGCCATCGGCGGCGGCTACGATACGGCCTATGCCACGCGCGGCGCGCTGGGCGCCGGACCGGGCATCAACGCGCGCTGGTGGTTCCGTGAGGAACTCTACCACGCCCCCATGTCCTTTGTTGATCTGACGCTGCAATACCGTTTCAAGCTGGCCGGAGACGATCGGGGAGAGGGCCTGTTTGCGGGAGCGCTGCTGTCCTACTGATGGACCCCTGCTCCGGCTGCGCGTGCCCGCTTCAACCCTGCGCAGATCGCATGGCGGCCTTCAGCAGCCAGCGGCCCGGCGTCCACGCCAGGAACCGCGCCTTCCGGTCAGGATGGGCGATGAAGACGAAATTGTTCACATAGACTTGGCCGGCGCGCACGCGCGTGCCCTGGGCGGTCAGCGCGCCGGGCGGCTGGTGCTGGCCAGGGTCGAAGGCGGAGATGGGCTGCACCGCGCCTTTGCAACAGAAGAAGCCTTCGTAGCCCAGAGGTTCCAGCAGCCCACGCAGGGCGGACACCGCGCCCGCATGGTGGCGCTCCTCGGCTTCGACAAGTAGCGTCGGCCGGTGCGCGGCGAGCAGGCGGGAGGCGCCGCGTAGCACCTTCAATTCGTGCCCCTCCACGTCGATCTTGATGACGTCGACGGGTCCCGTCATGCAATCGTCCAGCATGCGGCACTGGACCGTTATCTCGTCCATGGGGCTCTGGGCGCGTGTCAGGAAATCACCGTCGATGGTGCCGAGCGGGGAGAAGCCGCACGGCACATGCAGCGTGGCAGTTCCGGCCTCATCGCTCAGCGCACAGTCGAACAGGCGCAGACGGCCGGAACGGATGGCCTTGGCGAAGCGCAGTCGCAAAACGCGGGCGAGGAGCGGATTGGGTTCAAAGGTCTCGACACGGCCCCCGAGGCGCAGCAACCAGAAGGTGAAAAGCCCGTTATTGGCGCCGATGTCGCAGATGGTGTCGCCCCGCCGGACCAGCAGCGGCAGCAGATGCGCGGGCTCTTCGACCCGCATCGCGGCAGCCAGGTTGAACAGCAGCGCGAGCCCTCCGAAGAGTCGAGGAGTGCGGGCCTCCATCTGTGCTTTTAATGTTTCGAGCACGACGTTTCCTTCCGGGCGAGCCGTACTACGGCCGAGTGTCATCCTGTAACATGTTCGGGGAGGTATCGGCATCGAGGTCGAGCCGGCCTATTACAAGATCGCTTTGAACCGGCTTGAAAATGGGAGGCAAAGGCTGAGAGGGCTCCCCCTCAGCGCTGCCCGGCAATGGGGTGAAGGGCGCATCAACCGCGCGGCCTTGTTCTCGCTCCGGCGGCTCCAGATCACGCGCGAGCCCTGGCCGCGGGCCATGGCAGCGCTGGACGACGCCATCCGCGTGGCGGGCTCGCGGGAATATGTGCGCTTCTACCGGCGGGCCAACACCCGCGCGAAATGGGAGCCCATCACCATCGATCTGGCCTCGGCCGTGTGAGGGCGGCCATGGGCGCGGCAGCCACCAAGGCGCTCACCGGCGACGAGCGGCCCATGGTGGACCAGTTCAGCGACTGGTTCTGGGGCCAGTCGGGCGAAAAGGACAATGACCTGAAGGCGTCCCGCGAACGCGGGCAGGCCGCGGCGAAGGCCGAGGCGGATGGCGCCAAGGCGGATCGCGTCGCCGCGCTCATCCCCGCGCGCGAACGCATGATGGCGCAGCTCGGCTCCGGCAACGTGATGGGCGCCGACAAGCTGAAGACGGGCATCGCCGCCGTGGACGAGGAGCTGAAGAAGGCCCTCCAGTCGGCCGACCTCGGCCCCATCGCGCGCGCCGAGATGGAGAAATACGTCCAGTCCCTGACCGCCGAGGGCGAGCGGGCGACCGACGCCGCCCGGCGCATCGCCGCCGAGCTGACCCGCAT
>NZ_AXBA01000042.1 GCF_000473085.1 Azorhizobium doebereinerae UFLA1-100 | reverse complement strand
GTGTTCCATTCTCCAAACAGCTCCGGCAGATCGCGCCAAGGCGAGCCGGTGCGCACGATCCACAGCACCGCCTCGATGAACATACGATTGTCCCGGCCCGAAGAGCCGCGCGTCCGCTCGTCGCCGATGATGTGCGGCGCTATCCGCGCCCACTGCTCATCCCCAAGCACCAGTCGATCAAGAACACCCATCGCTGCCTCATCAAAGGCAGCTTTGAATCACAGATCATTCAGCCCGGGAACCCCAAGAGTCCACACTACCTAGCGCACCCCCGCGCGGTTCACAGGGCCGCCGGTGTTGACGCCGTAGCCCGGCTCGCCCACACCGACGCCCGGCGCAAGCCCGACGCCCGCGGCGCCGGCTCCGGCGCCCGGCAGGACGCCGACGCCCGTGCCGTTGCCCTTGGCCACGCAGCCGGCCGGATAGCCGGGCCGCGTGCAATAGGCGACGCGGGTCGGGCGGGCGACGCAGCCCTGCGGCACCCCCGCGCTCTTGCAATAGACGACGGCGGAACTCGGGCTGGACCCGCCCGCCAAGGCGGCGGTAGCAAGGCCGGCGGCGGCAAGCATGCGAAAAAGACTGCGGGATCCCTTCGACATGGATTGAACCTTCCTGATGCGTCCAGCGCCCGGCAGAGCTAGAGTGCGTTCGGTTGTCTCTCAATGGCGATTTCTGGCCACGTCATGCGGGAGGCGACATCCCTTGTCCTGCCACGCTTCGGCGGCGTGGCGGGGGGACCGCGCCGCCACGTGCCGCCCCGATGCCCGGGGATGCCGGTACGGGGGGATGGCGATGCGGTGTTGGTCTGTACGGAGTTTGGAAGCAGGATGTCGGATTCCCATCGGCGGCAGGATGCGGCACCAGTGCTGCGGCCGGATCTGCGCGCCCTCAACGCCCCCCGCCTCGCCACCTTGCGCGCCCAGCCCGCCTTTTCCCAGGCCATGGCGCAATGGGCCGCCGACCTCGTCGGCCGCTATGACGGCAACCGCCTGCTCAACCGCCTGCTGAACGACCGCGAGCGGGCCATGTTCGCGCTGATGGCGCTCTATCTCCACCTCACGCCGGACGAGAGCGGTGCGGGCCTGACCGCCGGCCGCATCATCGCCTTGTGCGGCGAGACGCAATTGTGCAGCCGCGGCCGGGCCAAGGCCATGCTGGTGCTGATGCGCTGGGCCGGCTACATCGAGCCCGCCCCCGCCGGCCGCGCCGACCGCCGCCAGCGCCCGCTGGTGCCCACGGCGGCCTTCTTCTCCTCCCAGGTGGAGCGCTGGCGCAGCATCTACGAGGCGGTGGCGCTGCTCGATCCCATCGGCACCATGGCGCTGGAGCGGCTGGAGGACCAGGCGTTCCGCATCCATGTGGTGCGCGGCATCATCGACAGGTTCCGCGCCGGCGAGCGCCTGCTGGACCATGCCCCCGCGCTCGCTTTGTTCGCCGCCCGCGACTGCGGGCTGATGGTGCTGCTGGCGCTGGCGCTCTCGCGCGCGCCGGACGACCCGTTCCCGCCGCAGGGGGTGCTCACCGTGCCGGTGGCCGCGCTCGGCCGGCGCTTCCATGTCTCGCGCGCCCACGTGCTGAAGCTGCTGCGCGACGCGGAGACCGCCGGGCTGCTGGAGCGGCCCGACCGCGCCTCCGGCGGCCTGCGCCTGCAGCCGCCGCTGCGCCAGGGCCTCACCGACTTCTTCGCCGCCGTCTTCGTGCTGTTCGCCGACACCGCCCGCGACGCCTGCGCCGCGATCAGCGCCGCCCCGCGCCCGTAGCCGCCGCGCGCCGGCGGCCGCCGGGGGCGATGGGTGCGTCCGCGCGGGGTGTTGACCTTGTTCGCGCCGCAACCCATAAGCCCAGCGAGAGGGCGTGAAATGCTGACCAAAAAAGGCAAATACGGGTTGAAAGCGGCCGTGCATCTGGCGCGGCTGCTGCCGGGCGAATCCAACCAGGTCGCGGAAATCGCCGAGGCCAACCAGATTCCGAAGAAGTTCCTGGACGTCATCCTCGGCGAGCTGCGCAACGCCGGCTTCCTGTCCAGCAAGAAGGGCAAGGCCGGCGGCTACAAGCTGGCCAAGGCGCCGGAAGACATCGTGGTCGGCGACCTGATTCGCGCCCTCGACGGCCCGCTCGCGCCCATTCCCTGCGCCAGCCGCAATTCCTTCGTGCCCTGCGAGGACTGCGACGTGGAGCATTGCGAGGTGCGCCGCATCATGGTGCGGGTGCGCGACGCCATGGGCACGGTGCTCGACACCTACAGCCTCGCCGACATGCGCGACCTGCGGCAGGACAAGCTCGCCGCCTTCGTCGACTATATCTGACCGCACGGCCGGAGGCGCGCGCCCCCCGCTTCCCTCCGGGCGGAGCGGACACTAGGCTGCCCGAAGCCCCCGTCCGATCCTCCGGGGCGGGACCGGAGCCCGACATGACGCCCCGCCTCAGCGTGGTCATCCCCTCCCGGGACTGCCTCGCCTACCTGCCCGCCGCCATCGCCAGCATCCGCGCCCAGAGCTCGGGCCCCGGCGCGTTCGGGCCGATCGAGATCGTGGTGGTGGACGACGGCTCCACCGACGGCACCGCCGCCTTCCTGGCCGAAGCCGCCGCCGACCCGCTGCTCACCCCCCTGGTGCACGCGCCGTCCGGCGTCTCCGCCGCGCGCAATGCCGGCATCGCCGCCGCCCATGCCCCGATCATCGCCTTCCTCGATGCCGACGACCAGTTCTTCCCCGGCGTGCTGGAGGCACGCGTCGCGCTGCTGGAGCGCGACCCGCGGGTGACGCTGGCCTTCGCCGACGTGGTGTCGGTGACGCCGGAGGGCGAGGTGCTGGGCAAGCAGTTCACCTACTGGCCCTATTTCCGCAAATGGATCGGCGGGCGCACCGGCCTCCTCGACCTCGGGCCGGACGCCTTCGCCATGCTGCTGGCCGAGACGGTGTGCGGCACCTCCACCGTCATCGCCCGCAAGAGCGCGATCCTGGCGGCGGGCGGCTTCGACACCCGCTACCGCATCGGCGAGGACTGGGACCTGTGGCTGAAGCTCGCCGGGCTCGGCAGCGTGTGGTGCGACACGGTCTGCTCCACGCGCTATCTCAAGCGTCCCGGCTCGGCCAGCAAGGACACCGCCGAGCTGGCGCGGTCGGTGCACCAGATCTTCAGGGAGCGGGTGCCGGACCCCGGCCGCATCCCGCAGCCCTACCGCGCCATCGCCCGGGCCCGGCTGCTCACCTCCGACGCCATGCTCTCGCGCGAGCAGGACGCGCGCCTGAAGGCCTTCTGCCAGCAGGCCACCGCCTTCCTGCTGGCGCCGAACGCCAATGCCGCGCGCGACGCCGCCTACGACCTCGCCCGCCTGCTGCGGCTGAAATAGGCCCGGCGGCCGGGACCGGGGCAAGGCCCGCCGCGCCGCTGTCGAAGCAGGCCCGCCTGGACGGCATACCGGGGGGAAGGCGTGCCTGGGGAAAAGCTTGCCTAGAAAGGCTTGCCGGGCAGGCGCGCCGCGCTACTATCCGTCCCGGCCGGCGCCATGGCCGGCCCGGGCCGGGCCCATCCGGCGGGGACCTCGATGGACCGCATGGCACCGGTGCGCCCGCCCCGGGACCACCGGCGCTCCGGGACCGCTCCGTTCGGCCGACGCCGCCGCAAGTTGATCCAAGACGTATTCTTCAAAAAATAAAATCATCCCAGGGAGACGCAGCGTGATCAAAGTCAGCGTGATGTATCCGCACAAGCCCGACGCCCGGTTCGACCATGATTACTACCGGGATCAGCACATGCCGCTGGTGAAGGCCCGGCTGGGCGACGCCTGCCTGTTCTACACGGTGGACAAGGGCCTGAGCGGCCCCATGCCGGGCTCGCCCCCCGCCTTCATCGCCATGTGCCACATCTATTGCGAGACGGCGGAGGCATTCGGCGCCGCGTTCGGCCCGCACAGCGCGGAAATCCTCGCCGACATTCCCAAATACACCGACCTGTCCCCGACGATCGTCATCAGCGACGTGGTGGTCGGCCAGCCGTAGGGCAGCTGGCGGACAGGCGCCGTGCTCTCCATGACGGAGAGCCGTCATTCGCCCCTTGCACGACGCGCCCCTCCCCCTTGCGGGGAAGCGGGCGCGTCAGCTTCTGAGGACGGCCACGTCCCGTGCGGTCGGGCGCAAACACAGGCTCGGTGAGTAAAGACACCGGGATGAGCATAACCGGGATCACGCGGGATCTGTCGGGACGAACCGAGCGTTGGCGGGACTTCCGATGGAAGGTGGTCTCGGCGGCGCGCTCGGGTCACCGTCTTTCAGAAAACACCAAATCGGCCGCTCGGACAGCCTATCTTGTAGAATGCAGCGGCCGCGCTCGCCCATGCCTTCGAAGCTCTCTGGTGCCTCTTAGCTGCCGCCATTGGGCGGCAGCATCGGGATCACGTAGAGGCGCCAAGCCTTTTTATCATCGTCGCCGAGTCTGTACAGGATGCGCCCCAGGCGGGCTGAACGCTCGCCACCTTGGCCAGTCCAGGCTTCGGTTAGTTTTCCGATGACATCGACGCCCTCTTGTTGAGGTGCGTCCTGTGAAAACAACTCCATGGCTGCAAGCACGGCCGAAAACCACTTAAGCTTTCCATCCAGTTTTGAAACTGAGGATATCGGCGCGATTAGCTCGACGTCGCTAAGTATTTCTCCATCGTTCGCCGCTGCGATAATGGTCATGCCGTTGCCAATTTGGTAAAGGCAGACGCGCCGATCCTTTTCTTTGGTATCGCATTTGTCCAGGGTGAGCCGTGGCGCGTCAGAACGTTTCTTTCTAACCCCGTCGAAAGCGCTAGGGAGATCATCAAGCTTGATCGTAAGGTCCGGCAATTTTGCCTTACTCGACAACGCGCCGATGACAATCGCGATGGCGCCAAGTCCAATAGCAATCCGCAGAAATTTATTTTTAATAATCGGCGTGGTCAGCCAACCCATATTATCTTCCTCCACAAATACAACTAGCACAATACAACGGAGAATTATTCGTAATAATAAATCAACATCTGAATTGCTTCACCATAAAATGGAATATTATGATACAAATATATTTTAACTAAAAATTATAAACTTCTTCTACCCACGCTACGCTCGGCTTTTTGTGCACCAAAAGAGTGCACAGAATGCGATCTGCGCCCTTGAAATTTCTTGTTCACAACTATTTCCCCGCCAAGTACCTACGCGACCGAGTAAGAACTGCCCCACGCGGCGAGAGTCAATCGGCTCCTTTCCCTTTGGGCGCATCCTCTGGTGCAAATCGGTATATTTACACCACGATGCCGTTTTATCCGGTGCCATAACCTTGTGCCGCGTCGCAAGCTACTCTTCGACGAGGGACAGGCGCTCATCCAGGAGGCCGGCGTCTAGTGCCCCCCCCCTCCACTCGGGCACCTCCCCCGCAAGGGGGGAGGGAGCGCGTCGCGCGGGACGGGGATTGACCGCGCGCCGTTGCGAAAGGCGCCGGACCTGTCTGTCGCCCGGCCCCAGTCCCCGCTCCCCAGTCCTCGCCGCCTAATCCCGGTCGCCGCCCTCGATGGCCATCTCGCCCTTGGCGGAAGGCAGGCCGGCCATGTCCAGGGCCAAAGCGCCGAAGCACAGCGGCATGGACGAGCGCGGCACGAAGCCGGCGCGGCGCAGCAGCGCCTGGGTCTCCGCATCGCTGGTGAAGAAGAAGGCCGAGCGGGCGCCGCGCGCGACCCCGAGGCGCAGCAGCGCCCGCGCCGCCGCGAGGCGGGCGTCCGGCGCGCCGATGAGCGCGTCGATGCGCAGCAGCGCCCGCCCGCCCGGATCGTTGTCGTCCGCCGCCATGTCGAAGATGGCGAGCGCCTGCGGCGCCTCCGGCGGCCCCAGCACGAGGCGCTCATAGGCCCCGCCCGGCTCGGCCCCGTAGCGCCAGGCCAGCCAGTCCGGCGTGTGATTGACCCGGCAGCGCGCGCCGGAGGGCACCCGTGCCGGCACCGCGAAGCGGGTGGCGGGCGTCACCTTGTCCAGCACTCCCTGCCCCGCCCCGCCGGACAGGCGCACCTGCGCAGCCATCACCGCATCCAGCAGCGGCGCCAGGACGCCCGGCACGCGCCGGGGCGCGGCCAGAGGCCGGACCATGCGGGCCATCTCGTCCAGATGCCGCCAGTCCAGCTTGGTCATGAACATGGGATAGGAATTTTCGTTGGGCAGGCCGTAGACCAGCCCGTAGCCGCGCCGCGCGGCCTCCGCATAGCAATGCCGGGCCAGCGTCACCGACATGTTCTGCCGCCGGTAGTCCGGATGGGTCATGGTGTCCACCGACTGCGCGCCCAGGATCGGCGCGCCATCCAGCAGCAGCGGCGTCGGGATCACCGCATAGAGCCCGACGCAGGCCTCCCCCACCATGGCGACCGAAGCCAGCGGGCCGAACGGGCCGTCGAACAGCTTCCAGCGCAACGCTTCCGGCGCCACCTTGACGCCCCAGACCGTCTCATAGAGCGCGCAGAGGCCGGGCAGGTGCGCCGGGGTGGCGAGGACGGGCTGCCAGAGGCGGGATGCGGGCATGGCGCGGCTCAGTGCTTTCCAAACCAGCGGGGGAAGGGCCAATAGGCGGTGCGCCCGCCCGCCACCGCCTGATAGTGCCGGCCGTCCACCACCTCGAAGCGGTCGGTGGCGTCATAGGCGTGCACGCCGTTCATGCCGAAGTCGAACGCATCCACCTCGGCGATGGTGCGCTGGCGATAGCCCTGCCCGTCCACCTGCTCCACCGCATAGAGGCCAAGGCCGGCGCCGTAGCCGCCGGCGCAATTCTGGGCGAGGCGATGCAGCACCCCGTCCTTCAGCCACATGCGCCCGCCGGGCCGGGCGCAGCGCACGTCGGACAGCACCGGATTATCGCCGACCGCGCGCCAGGGGCCGCACAGGGCCTCGGCGCGGAAGACGTGCAGCTCGTCCCAGCCCGAGCCGCCGAAATCCAGCACCGCCGCGAACATCAGCCAGCCCTCATCGTCCCGCAGCACGCAGGGATCGACGATGTCGATGCCGTCCAGCGGCACGCAATGCAGCTTCCAGCGGGTGGGGAAGTCCACCGCGCGATAGACCTCCACCCGGCGCCGCGCCAGGGTCTCGGGGATCATGTAGATGGCGCCGTCGGCGGCGAACACCAGCGGGTTGGACAGGTGGTAGGCGGTCTCCAGCGCCGGCACGGCCGGGCCGATCTCGCCGGCCTCGGAGACCGGGGCGACCGAGATGATCGCCTTGCCCGCCGCCCAGTCCCAATCCTCGAAGAACAGGACGGTCTTCCCGTCCCGCTCGAACAGGAAGGGGTCGGCATAGAAGCGGCCGGGCGGCGCCTCGATGAAGCGGAAGCCCTTGGCCCAGGCGCGGCTGCCCCAGGGCGGGTCGTTGTCGCCGCGGCGGCGGATGCCGATGCGCCACTGGTCGCGCACCAGCATGTAGGGCACCAGGAAGCGGCGCAGCAGGTGGCGGGCGCGGAAGGCCGCGAACTCGGCCGCCGTGACCGGCCGGGATGGCGGCGGCAGGGTCTGGTCCACCTGGGCGCGGGCGGCGGCAAGGAAGGCATCGGCGCCGTCGCGCCGCAGCCGGGCGAGGGCGCGGCGCACCAAAGCGCGTGCCTTCCAGGCGACGGGGGCGCGGGTGCGCCACAGCGAGCGGTCGTTCACATGGGATGTTGAGCGGGCGAGCACCAGCGGGGGAGCCGCGCCCGGCGGCTGCATCAGCAGCACCAGGTCGCACCAGCGGTCGCCGCGCGCCACCTCGCGGAACAGCGCGGCGCAGGCGGCGAGCAGCCGCTCGCCGCCGAAGCGCAGCGACCAGGTGCCAAGGCGCGAGGGCGGGAGGGCGTCGATGCCGGCGCCGAAATCCAGCACAAGGTCGAGCCCGCCGCCGGCATCGCCGTCGCGCGGCAGGATCTGCGGCAGGGCGAGGGGGCGGCGCGCCAGCGGGTCCGGCGCCTCCGCCGTCCGGGCGTGGTCCTCCGCCACATAGCGCGCCAGAGCGGGCAGCAGGCCGGAGGGGCGCACGCTCTCGCGGGCGATGGTGACGACCTGGGCGTCGTCCCCGGCGCCGATGTCGTCGAGCAGGCGCGAGATCCAGGCCGGCACGTCGCCGGCCTCCAGCACCACCCCGACCTTCAGCTTGGCCGTCATGACAGCAGCTCGCGATGCGGCCTCACGGGACGCCGGGCGGGCCGGTCAACGGGCCGGGCGCGGCGGGTCGCAGGCATTGCGGGGGGCGGGCGGAAGACGGTGGCGCGCCCCGGCGTCGGCCCGGCGGAACCGGGGCCGGCGCGGCGCGCGCCCGCCTCAATGATGATCGCGCAGAATATCCGACAGTACCCGCGCCACCTCGCGCGTGACCCGCCGCTTGTACTTGGAATGGACGAGCTGGCCGTTGTGGTAGACGTCGTGCTCCACATAGAGCATCTGGCCGTCCCAGCGCACGATATTGTCGGTCTCCGTGGTCTCGATGACGCCGAGGCCCTCGATCAACTGGCCTTCCTGCTTGCCGAGCATTTTCGCCGCGCCTCCCATGCCGCACCCTTTCCACCACTCTTGGGCCCGAGCCGGGCCCGCTTCTGGACCCGGGCTGGCCGGAACGCCCGCGCCTGCCCTGCCCGTCATCCGGGCTAGGCCCACGCTGCCGGCGAAGCCTTGCGTTCGATCAAGCCTCGGCCGGAGCGGCAGGATAGCCGAAGGCGGGGGGCGAACAAGCGGGGTCTTGCCCGGAACATGGGCGACTGCTCCCGCGCGGGGCGGATGCCGCCCGGATGCCGCGCCGGCGGCGCCGCGCATGGCGTATGACAGGGTGTCGCAAATGGGAAATTCGCGGGCGAAACGTTCTCTTTCACGTCCATTGCATGCAAGCCATGCGGCCTGCCGCGCTTGTTTGCCCAGTTTTTAATCATAAGAATGATTTGTCGATAGTTTGTCGGATGATTATCGGCGTCGGCGCCGCCTGACGTAGCGTCCACCGGCTTGGCACAGGGGTTGCTTAGAATGGGTCGAACCACAGGGGACCCTTGCCTATGCCGTCCACTCCCAACAGGCTCGACCGCCGCGCTCCGCTGAAGCTGGCCGCGGCCCTGCTGACCGGCTGCTGCCTGATCTCCGGCGCCGCCTTGGCCGAGACCACCCTGCGCATCGGCATGACGGCGGCGGATATCCCCCGCACGCTGGGCCAGCCCGACCAGGGCTTCGAGGGCAACCGCTTCACCGGCCTGACCATGTATGATCCGCTGGTGAACTGGGACCTGTCCTCGGCCACCAAGCCCTCGGTCCTGATCCCCGGCCTTGCCACCGAATGGAAGGTGGACGACGCCGACAAGACCAAGTGGACCTTCAAGCTGCGCCCCGGCGTCAAGTTCCACGATGGCTCGGATTTCAACGCCGATGCGGTGGTCTGGAACGTGGACAAGGTCCTCAACCAGGCCGCCCCGCAGTTCGACGCCAGCCAGGTGGGCGTGACCGCCTCGCGCATGCCCACCCTGGCCTCGGCCAAGAAGATCGACGACCTGACGGTCGAGTTGGTGACCAAGGAGCCGGACAGCTTCCTGCCCTACAACCTCACCAACCTGTTCATGGCCAGCCCGGCCCAGTGGCAGAAATTCTACGCCGCCGCCGAAGGCGCCGACGCCAAGGCCAAGTCCCAGGCCGCCTGGACCGCCTTCGCCAAGGACGCATCCGGTACCGGCCCCTGGAAGATGACCAAGTTCGTGCCGCGCGAGCGCCTGGAGCTGGCGAAGAACGCCGACTATTGGGACAAGGCCCGCGTTCCCAAGACCGACAAGCTGCTGCTGCTGCCCATGCCGGAGGCCAATGCCCGCACCGCGGCGCTGCTGGCCGGCCAGGTGGACTGGATCGAGGCCCCCGCCCCCGACGCCTTGCCGCAGCTGAAGTCCCGCGGCTTCAAGATCGAGGCGAACGAGCAGCCGCACGTGTGGCCGTGGCAGTTCTCCCGCGTCGAGGGCTCGCCCTGGAACGACATCAAGGTGCGCAAGGCGGCCAACCTCTGCGTCGACCGCGAGGGCATGAAGGACGGCCTGCTGGGCGGCCTCATGGTGCCCGCCACCGGCACGGTGGAGCCCGGCCACCCCTGGCGCGGCACCCCCACCTTCCAGATCAAGTACGACCTCGCCGAAGGCCAGAAGCTGATGAAGGAGGCCGGCTTCGGCCCCAACAAGAAGCTGACGGTGAAGATCCAGACCTCGGCCTCCGGCTCCGGCCAGATGCTGCCGCTGCCGATGAACGAGTATCTCCAGCAGGCGCTGGGCGAATGCTATTTCGACGTGCAGCTCGACGTGATCGAGTGGAACACCCTGTTCACCAACTGGCGGCGCGGCGCCAAGGACCCGACCGCCAACGGGTCGAACGCCATCAACGTCACCTATGCGGCCATGGACCCGTTCTTCGCCATGGTGCGCTTCCTCCAGTCCTCCATGGCGCCGCCCACCTCCAACAACTGGGGCTACATCAACAACCCCAAGTTCGACGAGTTGGTGAAGAAGGCCCGCTCCACCTTCGAGCCGGCCGCGCGCGACGCCGCCCTGGCCGAGCTGCACGCCGCCTCCGTGGACGACGCCGCCTTCCTCTATGTCGCCCATGACGTCGGCCCGCGGGCGCTGAGCCCGAAGGTCTCCGGCCTGGTCCAGCCCAAGAGCTGGTTCGTGGACTTCTCCCCGGTGGTCGTCGCGCCCTGAGCGATCGATGTCCGGCGCGCGGGCTCGTCCGGGCCCGCCGCCCCGCCCGGCCCTCCCCCGCACGCGGGAGAGGGCATCACGCCCGGATGACTGCCGTCCGTGCCAACCGCCCAGGGTGGTCTCTTGCTCGCTTACATCGCCCGACGCATCGTCTATGTGATCCCCATCGTCATCAGCGTCGCGCTGGTGTGCTTCCTCCTGGTGCACATCACCCCCGGCGACCCGCTGGTGGCCATCCTGCCCGCCGATGCCTCGCAGGAACTGGCCGCGCAACTGCGCGCCGCCTACGGCTTCGACCGGCCGCTGCCGGTGCAGTTCGGCCTGTGGCTGTGGAAGGCGGTCCATCTCGACCTCGGCAATTCCATCGCCACCGGCCGGC
Organism: Azorhizobium doebereinerae UFLA1-100; assembly: GCF_000473085.1. GTDB lineage: Bacteria > Pseudomonadota > Alphaproteobacteria > Rhizobiales > Xanthobacteraceae > Azorhizobium > Azorhizobium doebereinerae. The sequence continues at coordinate 20,365 of NZ_AXBA01000042.1, read as the reverse complement.
CGGTCTTCACCGAAGTGATGACCGCGGTGAAGAACACCTTCATCCTCGCCTGCGCCGCCTCGGCGATCGGCTTCACGCTCGGCGTCTTCTTCGGCCTCGTGGCCGGCTATTTCCGCGACACCTGGCTCGACAAGCTGGCCACCTCCATCGCGGTGGCCGGCGTCTCCGTGCCGCACTACTGGCTGGGCATGGTGCTGGTCATCATCTTCTCGGTCACGCTGGGCTGGCTGCCGGCGGTGGGCGCCGGCCCCGGCGGCTCGTCCGACTGGCACTGGGACTGGGCGCACATCCAGTTCCTCATCCTGCCCGCCGTGACCATGTCGGTGATCCCCATGGGCATCGTGACGCGCACCATCCGCGCCCTCACCGGCGACATCCTCTCTCAGGATTTCGTGGAAGCCCTGCGCTCCAAGGGGTTGCGGGAGACCCGGGTGTTCCGTCACGTGGTGAAGAACGCCGCCCCAACGGCCATCGCGGTGATGGGCCTCCAGCTCGGCTACCTGCTCGGCGGCTCCATCCTCATCGAGACGGTGTTCTCCTGGCCGGGCACGGGCTTCCTGCTGAACTCCGCCATCTTCCAGCGCGACCTGCCGCTGCTCCAGGGCACCATCCTGGTGCTGGCGCTGTTTTTCGTCTTCCTCAACCTCGTGGTCGATATCGCCCAGGCGTCCATCGATCCGCGCATCAAGCGGGCCTGACATGACCGCAACGGACACCGCGCTCCAGGCCGCCCCGGCGCACAAGGCCCGCGGCTACTGGGCCACCGTCGGCCGCCGCATCGTGCGCGACAAGGTGAGCATGGCCTGCGCCCTGGTGCTGCTGGCGATCCTGCTGGCGGCGATCTTCGCGCCCTATCTGCACCTGGCCGACCCCTATCAGGGCTCCATGGTCCGCCGCCTGCGCCACATCGGCACGCCGGGCTATCCGCTCGGCACCGACGAGTTGGGTCGCGACATGCTCTCGCGCCTGATTTACGGCGGGCGGCTGTCGCTGCTCATCGGCATCCTGCCGGTGATCCTCGCCTTCGGCATCGGCACCAGCCTCGGCCTGGTGGCGGGCTATGCGGGCGGCTGGGCCAACACCGCCATCATGCGCACGGTGGACGTGTTCTACGCTTTTCCCTCCGTGCTCCTGGCCATCGCCATCTCGGGCGTGCTGGGCGCGGGCGTCGTCAATTCCATTGTCTCGCTCACCGTGGTGTTCGTGCCGCAGATCACCCGCGTCGCGGAGAGCGTGACCACCGGCGTGCGGAACCTCGATTTCGTCGATGCCGCAAGGGCTTCGGGCGCGGGCGCGCTGACCATCATGCGCGTGCACATGCTGGGCAACGTGCTGGGGCCGATCTTCGTCTACGCCACCGGCCTGATCTCGGTCTCCATGATCCTCGCCGCCGGCCTCTCGTTTCTCGGGCTCGGCACCAAGCCGCCGGAGCCGGAATGGGGCCTGATGCTGAACACCCTGCGCACCGCCATCTATGTGAACCCGTGGGTGGCGGCCATGCCGGGGGTGATGATCTTCGCCGTCTCCATCTGCTTCAACCTCTTGAGCGACGGCCTGCGCAGCGCCATGGACATCAGGAACTGACATGCTGGAGCCAATCGAAGACCTCGGCGGCGCGGCCCAGCCCCTCCTGGAGGTGAAGGGCCTCGTCAAGCACTTCCCCGTCGGCGGCGGCCTGTTCGCGAAGACCAAGGTGGTCCAGGCCGTGGACGACGTGTCCTTCACGGTCGCCAAGGGCGAGACGGTGGGCATCGTCGGCGAAAGCGGATGCGGCAAGTCCACCACCGCGCGGCTGCTCATGCAACTGATGCCGCGCAACGAAGGCGAGATCATCTTCGACGGCCAGCTGGTGGGCGAGTCCATGAGCCTGCGCGACCTCAGGCGCGCCATGCAGATGGTGTTCCAGGACAGCTACGCCTCGCTGAACCCGCGCCTCACCATCGAGGAGTCCATCGCCTTCGGCCCCAAGGTCCACGGCATGGCCGACGGCGCGGCCCGCACGCTCGCCCGCGACCTGCTCACCAAGGTGGGGCTCAAGCCGGAAACCTTCGCCAACCGCTATCCGCACGAAGTGTCCGGCGGCCAGCGCCAGCGGGTCAACATCGCCCGCGCCCTGGCGCTGAACCCGCGCCTCGTCATCCTGGACGAGGCGGTCTCGGCCCTCGACAAGTCGGTGGAAGCCCAGGTGCTGAACCTGCTGGTGGACCTGAAACGCGAATTCGGCCTGACCTATCTGTTCATCAGCCACGACCTCAACGTGGTGCGCTACATCTCCGACCGCGTGCTGGTGATGTATCTGGGCCAGGTCGTTGAACTCGGCCCGGTGGACGAGGTGTGGGACGGCCCCGCCCACCCCTATACGCAGGCGCTCCTGGCAGCCATGCCGGCCAGCGACCCGGACCAGCGCACCGAAGTGCCGCCGATCACCGGCGATCCGCCCAATCCCATCGACCCGCCGTCGGGCTGCCGCTTCCATACCCGCTGCGGCTTCTGCGAGGATGTGTGCATCTCCACCGTCCCCCGGCTCTCGATGGTGGCGGACGGCGCGCATCAGGCCGCCTGCCACATGGTCATTCCCGGCTCGGGGCACACCCGCGCCCCCGCCGCATCCGAGGCCGCAGCATGACGACATCCCCCTCCCCCGAAGACGTGGCGGCCACCGCCCGCACCGTCGGCATCGCCCTCGCGCCCGAGACCGCCGCCCGCGTCGCCCATGCGGTGACGCCCGCCGTGCAGACGTTCGCGCCCATCGCGGCAAGCCTGCCGTTCGACCTCGACCCCGGCGCCTTCCTCGCCGCCCAGCGCGCGCCGGAGGACGAGAAGTGAGCGAGATCGCCGCCCTTTCCCTGACCGAAGCGGCCGCCGCCATCGCCGGCAAGCGCATCAGCTCCCGCGAGGCGACGGAAGCCTGCCTCGCCCGCATCCAGGACTGGCAGCCCCATCTCAACGCCTTCGTCGCCATCGAAGCGGAGGGCGCCCTCGACGCCGCCGAGGCGGCGGATGCCGCGCTCGCCAAGGGCGAGAGCCATGGCCCGCTGCATGGCGTGCCGCTCGCCCACAAGGACATGTTCTACGAGGCTGGCCACGTCTGCACCTGCGGCTCGAAGATCCGCCGCGACTTCGTGCCCGACACCACGTCCACCGCGCTGGCGCGGATCAAGGCCGCGGGCACGGTGCGGCTCGGCACGCTGCACATGGTGGAGTTCGCCTACGGCCCCACCGGCCACAACGTCCACCTGGGCGACTGCCGCAATCCCTGGAACATCGCCCATGTGCCCGGCGGCTCCTCGTCCGGCTCGGGGGCGGCGGTGGCGGCGCGGCTCACCTTCGCCGCGCTCGGCTCGGATACCGGCGGCTCGGTGCGCATGCCGGCGCATTTCTGCGGCGTCACCGGGCTGAAGACGACGGTCGGCCGCGTCAGCCGCGCGGGCGCCATGCCGCTCTCCCATTCGCTCGACACCATCGGCGTGCTGACCCGCACGGCGGAGGATGCCGCTTTGCTGCTCGGCCTCATGGCGGGTGCCGACCCAGCCGACCCCACCGCCGTCGGCGGAGCGCTGCCGGACTATCTGGCGGCCACGCGCGGCAGCCTCTCCGGCCTCACCATCGGCATCCCCTCCGACTTCTACGTGGAGGGCATCGACGGCGAGACCGGCCACGTGCTGGAGAACACCATCGCCACGCTGACCCGCGAAGGCGCGCGCGTGGTCCCGGTGACGCTGCCGGACCAGCGGGAACTGTCCGCCGCCTCGCAGACCTTGCTCTCGGTGGAGGCCGCCGCCATCCATCTGCCCTGGCTGAAGGAACGGCCGCAGGATTACGGCGCGCAGGTGCGGGCGCGGCTGGAGAACGGCCTTGCCTATCCCGGCGTGACCTATGAGCAGGCGCTGCGCTGGCGCGGCCCGGCGCTCTCGGCCCATCTCGCCGCCGTGGCGGGCGTCGATGCGGTGCTCGCCCCGGTCTGCCCGAGCCCGTCCCCGACGCTGGCGGAGAGCGACGTGGGCGGAAGCCTGAATGCGGAAGCCGTCATCCAAGGCATCACCCGCTTCACCCGCCCGGTGAACTATCTCGGCCTGCCCTCGCTGGTGGTGCCGGCCGGGCGCACGCAGAAGGGCCTGCCCATCGGCCTGCAATTCATCGGCCGCCCGTTCGCCGAGGACATGCTGCTGCGCATCGGCGCCGACTTCCAGCGGGCCACCGACTTCCACCTCGCCATGCCGGAGCTGCCCGCATGAGCCTCGCGTCCGACACCGCGCCCCTGGTCGAGATCGACAATCTCACCATCCGCTTCACCGGCGAGCGGACGGTGCATGCGGTGAACGGGGTCTCGCTCGCCTTGCCCAAAGGCCAGGTACTGGGACTGCTGGGCGAATCCGGCTCAGGCAAGAGCGTGACGCTGCGCGCGCTCATGCGCCTGCTGCCGAAGAAGCGCACGCAGATTTCCGGCACCGTCCGCGTGGCGGGCCAGGACGTGCTGGCGCTGGATGACGACGCGCTGTCCGCCTTCCGCGGCCGCACCGTCTCCATGATCTTCCAGGAGCCCGCCCTCGCGCTCGACCCGGTCTATACGATCGGCGACCAGATCACCGAATCGGTGGTCCGCCACGAAGGCGCCAGCCACGCCACCGGCCGCGCCCGGGCGCTGGAAATGCTGGAGCTGGTGCGCATTCCCTCCGCGAAGCGCCGGCTCGATGCCTATCCGCACGAAATGTCCGGCGGCATGCGCCAGCGGGCCATGATCGCCCTCGCCCTGGCCTGCCGCCCGCAGGTGCTGCTGGCGGACGAGCCCACCACCGCCCTCGATGCCACCGTGCAGATCCAGATCCTGCTGCTGCTGCGCGAACTCCAGCGCGAGATGGGCATGTCGGTGATCTTCGTGACCCACGACATCGGCGTGGCCATCGAGATCTGCGACAAGGTGGCGGTGATGTATGCCGGCCAGATCGTCGAGACCGGCTCCCTGCGCGACATCGTGCGTGACGCCCGGCATCCCTATCCGCGCGGCCTGCTGGCCTCCACCGTCCATGGCGCCAAGCGCGGGCAGCGGCTGGAGACCATTCCCGGCACCCCGCCCTCGCTGTCGGAAGCGCCCAGCGCCTGCTCGTTCGCGCCGCGCTGCACCTTTGCACGGCAGGTCTGCCGTGAACGCCTGCCTCCGGCTGTGGAACTGAGCCCCGGCCGGGTCGTAAGGTGTGTCCTTGCTCAAGAAACTGTCCCGGTGACCTGAATGTCTGAGACGCCTTCCAACCTCCAGATCCATGCCGACCGGCTGTGGGCCGCCATCCTGGAGACCGCACAGTTCGGCGCCACGCCCAAGGGCGGCGTCCGCCGGCTCACCCTCAGCGTGGAAGACAAGGCGGTGCGCGACTGGTTCCGCGCCGCGTGCGAGGCCGCCGGCTGCACGGTGGCCGTGGACGCCCTGGGCAACATGTTCGCCCTGCGTCCGGGGCGCGATCCCTCCAAGGCGCCCATCGGCCTCGGCTCGCACCTCGATACCCAGCCCACCGGCGGCAAGTTCGACGGCATCCTCGGCACGCTCGCGGCGCTGGAAGTGCTGCGCACGCTCAACGACGCCGGCATCGAGACCGACGCGCCGCTCTGCGTCGCCAACTGGACCAATGAGGAAGGCTCGCGCTTCGCCCCCGCCATGATGGGCTCGGCCGCCTATGTGGGCGACTTCACCGTGGATGACATCCGCGCCCGCAAGGACGCGGAGGGCGTGAGCGTGGCGCAGGCGCTGGATGCCATCGGCTATGCCGGGTCCGCGCCGGTCGGCAGCCAGCCGTTCGGCGCCTTCGTGGAACTGCATATCGAGCAGGGGCCGATCCTGGAGGCCGAGGGCAAGACCATCGGCGTCGTGGAGCACGGCCAGGGCATCGTCTGGTATGACGGCCGCATCACCGGCTTCGAGAGCCATGCGGGCTCCACCCCCATGCCGCTGCGCCGCGATGCGCTCGCTACCTTCTCCGAGATCGTGCTCACGGTGGAGCGCCTCGCCCGCGAACTGGGGCCGGATGCGGTGGGCACGGTGGGCGAGGTCGCCATCGCCAATCCCTCGCGCAATGTCATTCCCGGCGAGGTGGCCTTCACCTGCGAGTTCCGCTCGCCCCATGGGGAGACGCTGAAGGCGCTGGAAGAGGGCTTTGCCGCCGCCGTGCAGGAGGTCGCCGGCCGTCGCAAGGGCGTCGAGATCGCCATCGAGACGGTGTGGCGCAAGGACCCGACCCACTTCGATCCGAAGATCATCGCGGCGGTGCGCGAGGCGGCGACCACGCTCGGCTACAGCAACCGGCCCATGGTTTCCGGTGCCGGACACGATGCCTTCAACCTCGCCACCAAGATGCCGGTGGCGATGATCTTCGTGCCCTGCAAGGACGGCCTCAGCCACAATGAGCTGGAGGACGCGACGCCGGCCGACTGCGCCGCCGGCGCCAACGTGCTGCTGCACACCGTGCTCGCCCTCGCGGGTGTCGCGAAGCCGGCATGAGCGTCATCGCCGAAGCCCTGACGCCGGAGGGCTTCGCGCCCTTCGGCGGCGTGATCGCCGCGCCCAGGATGGCGGGCGAGCGGCATTATTTCGATGCGCCGCTCGCCAATCTCCGGCCGGCCGCCGGTCCGAGCCTGTCCATCGCGCTCCCTGTCGTGACGGTGCTGCCGCTGAAGGTGACGATGATGGAGCGGCACGCCTTCTCATCCCAGAGCTTCGTGCCCATGGCACCGGGGAGCTGGCTGGTGATCGTCGCGCCCGACACGGGCGATGCGCCGGACATGGCGGGCCTCAGGGCCTTCCTGCCGGCGGAGGGCGAGGGGCTCACCCTGGCGCCGGGCACTTGGCACTATCCGCTGACATCCCTGACCGCGGGCGTGCCGTTCGCGCTCTACATGTGGCGCGACGGCGGGCCGTATGACGAGGAACTGCGCGACGTCCAGCCCCGCACCGTCATGCTGTGACGGTGCCGGCCTCTCAGGTCTTCACCTGAATCTGCATCACATGCTTCAGGTGGTTCTGCAGCGTGGGCAGCGTGTCGGCGGCGAAGGTCTTCAGCGCCGTCTGATCGCCATCCTTGGCGTAGGCGCCGAACAGGCCCACCGCCTGCTCGTGGCCGGTGGTCTGCATCTGGACGTAGAGCGCGTCGAACTCGCGCCCGGACGCGGTCTTCAGCTTGCGGATCATGGCATCGTGCTCGCTATCCAGCGCCGCCGGGATGGTGATCTCGCCATTGGCATCGGCCGCGGCGCGCTTGAGTGCGGCGGCGATGCGGGTGTGGTCGTCCACCATCATCTGGGCGAAGGCCTTGATGCCGGGATTGTCGCTGCGTTCGAGCGCGATCTTGCTGGATTCGATCTCGAACAGCCCGGCAACGGCCGCCGTCTCCACGAAGCGCGGCCCGGACAAGGTGCCGGAGAGCTGCGCCCGCGCCATCTGCGGCACGAAGAGCGCGGCAAGGGCGAAGAGGAGAGCGAACGCGGCGGCACGCATATGGTTGGTGCGAGAGGTGAGCATTGCGGCCTCCTTGGTGCCGCAGTGAGAACCCCTCGCGGGGGGCGCTTGTTCCCGCCGCCTTTCCGCAAGGTCACAATAAGAGACATCGGCGCGGCCCGAAGGCCCCGGCCCGGATTACCGCTTCAGCAGGGTGCCGACCTCATCCGTGAGCCGCCCGGCCACGCCGGTCACCTGCTCGGCGATGCGCTGCACCGACATCGCCGCGTTGCGGATCTCGCTGGTGGCGTCGGACACGCCGGTGATCATCTGGCTGACGGAATGGTTGGTCACCACCTGCTCCTCCACCCCCGCCGACAGGGCCACGAAGACGTCGCTGAGCTGGCCGACGTTGCCGGAGATGTCGGACACGGCGGAAGCGGCGGATTCGCTCGCCGACTGCACGGCGGCCACCTGATGGCGAATGTCCTGCGTCGCGTTGGCGGTCTGCACCGCCAGCGCCTTCACCTCCTGCGCGACGACCGCGAACCCCCGGCCGGCCTCGCCCACCCGGGCCGCCTCGATGGTGGCGTTCAGCGCGAGCAGATTAGTCTGGGCGGCGATCTTCTCGATCAGCGCCGTCACCGTGCCGATCCGCTCGACGCTTTCCGCCAGGCCGCCCACCAGCCGGTCCGCCGCCGTCGCCTTCTCCGCTGCGTCACGCGACATGCCGGTCGCCTGGCGGATCTGGCCGGAGATCTCATCGAAGGACGACGACATCTCGAACGCCGCCGCCGAGACAGCGGAAGAAGTCTGATCGGAACTTTCGGTCAGCTGCAGCAGACGAGCGCTCGATTCCTGCATTTCGGTCGACGTGCCGGTCATGGTTCCGACCACCTCGGTCACGCTCTTGGCCAGCGCCACGCTCTCGGTGGCGATGGACCAGGTGACCATGGGGCCGATGTAATTGTTCCCGGCGTCGCGAATGGCGGACACCCGCAGGTTCAGCGTCTCCGGTCCCACCTTGATCATCGCTTCATGCGGCAGATGGCTCGGATCGGCCAGCATGCGCTGCTGGTGCGCGGGGTTCTTGTGGAACACGTCGATCGAGGTGCCGATAAGCTCGTCCGCCTTGATCGGCAGATATTGCTCGATGCGCCGCAGGGTCTCGCGGCTGGCGCGGTTGGCGTAGTCGATGCGGAAATCCTGGAGCGAGCAGGTCATCACGTTGATCGGCATCTCCTCCACCATCTGAAGGAGGCGCTGCGTCTTCTGTTCCTGCTCGACCGCATGGGTGATGACCGCCCAGGTCAGCTGGGCGTAGCGGTAGCCGCCCCGTGCGTCCATCACCGCATTGATCTGCAACTCCAGGGTTTCCCCACCCGTGCGGATCAGGGCCCGGTGTGGCAGGTTCCGCGCATCCGCCAGCAGCTTGCGCTGATGGGACGGCTCCTTGTGGAAGATGTCGATGGAGGCGCCGACGATCTTGTCCGCCTTGACCGGCAGCACATGCTCGATGGTCTTGAGCAGCTTCAGCGAGCTCTGGTTGGCGTAGCAGATGGTGAAGGTGCGCGGGTCGCACAGCATGACCGCCATCGGCAGGTGGTCCAGAAACTGGGCACCCGCCCCGATGCCATCCGGCTCCCGGCGGAAATTCAGTGCGCTGACGGACATGCCTATCCCCCCGCCCCGCCCCATGTCGGAGGAGGCATCCGGGCAGAACCGGCGCCAGGGATTGGTCGCCCCTCTCTGCTACCGGAGGTTTGATAGACGCCCATCCTTGCACGTGGCTGGTGTATCAGGAGGTAATATAAAACCTAAATCTTAAGGCAGACCTCCACTCAGGAGCGTTGCCCGGCCTCAGTCCTGGTCGCTCTCGCGCGCGGCGCGGATGGACAGGATGGCGTAGGCGACGACCAGGGCAACCTCGAACAGCGTGAACACCAGCAGCCGCGACAGGCCGTCCGGCGCCCACATCCCCACCACCACCTGGGTGGCGGTGGCCAGGAGCCACAGCACCACCGCCCAGCCGGCGCCGAGCCAGAGGCCGACACCCGCGATCGGATCGATGATGGCGGACCAGATCACCACCCCCTGGGCGGTCACGGGCAGCGTCTCGAAGCGGGTCTCGTTGCCGTCGCCGATGCCGCAGATCACGGCCCAGTGATAGACCCCCTCCAGCAGCAGGAAGAAGGCCACCGCCCGCAGGAAGAAGACCAGACGCCGCCGCCACGGAGACAGGCGCTCCATATGGGCGCGGGCGCTGGCGTCGATGGGATCGTAATGGCTCATGCGGGGGTGGCCGGAAATTCCAGTTCGTCGGAGATGGGATCGAAATACGCCGCAATGGCGGCGGGATCCACATCCTCCAGCCGCGGCGGCTGCCAGTGGGGCGTGTTGTCCTTGTCGACCAGCAGCGCCCTCACGCCCTCGTAGAAATCGTGGCCATGGGCCACGCGCGTGACCACGCGGAACTCCGCCTTCAGGGCGAGGCCCAGGTCGAGGCCCGGCCCGCGGCGCATCTGCTCGGCCGCGATCGACAGGCTGGTAGGCGACTTGGCGCGCAGCCCCGCCGCCGTCTCGCGGGCGAAATCCGCCTCCGCGCCCCCCTGCCCGGCGACGGCGTCGAGCGCGGCCAGCACCACGAACGGGCTCCCGGGCGTGAACATGTCGGCGATGAACGCCTCGCGGGCGAGGAGCGGCGCGGGGCCGGGGTCGGCCGCATGGGCCGCGAGCGTGGCCGCCACGTCGCCGCCGGCACAGAGCGCCGCCTCCAGATCCGGCAAGGCGGCCGAGGGCACCGCATGGGTCAACAGGCCCACGTGCAGACCATCGGCCGTCTTGATGCGGTTGCCGGTGAAGGCGAGATAGGTGCCGCTCGCCTTGGGCAGGCGCGGCAGCACATAGGTGCCGCCCACGTCGGGAAACAGGCCGATGTTCACTTCCGGCATGGCGAAGAGGTAGCGGTCCCCGCCCACCCTGTAGGTGCCGTGCGCCGACAGGCCGAAGCCGCCGCCCATGCAGATGCCGTCGATCAGAGAGATGAACGGCTTGGGATAGGTGCCGATCAGATGGTTGAGGACATATTCCTCGCGCCAGAACTCCAGCGCCTCCGCCTGCCGCCCGGCACGGCCGAGGTCGTGGATCTGCCGCACGTCGCCGCCGGCGCAGAAGGCGCGCTCGCCGGCCGCCTTCAGGACGATGCGGGAGACGGTGCCATCGCTCGCCCAGGCCCGCAAGTGCGGATCGATCTGTCGCACCATGCCCAGAGTGAGGGCATTCAGCGCCTTGGGGCGGTTCAACGTGATGACGCCGGCGTCCCCGCGGCGTTCGAACAGAACCTCGGGCTCGGTGGTCACTGGGGCTCCTCGGGACAGCCGCCGCTGACGGGCGCGCCCATGGGCAGCACGGCAAGGGGGTTGGGCAGGGTTAGCCGTCGTGGGCGTCAGCGTCAACGCAGGGTCGCGGATCGCGCATCTCGCCCTGCGAGTTTCGAAGGGCTATAAAGACGTCAGCCGCCCCGTCTTCCTGAGCGGAAGATCGGGACCTGCGCCTTGGCGGAGCAAGGCCAAGGCAGCGGCCCAGAATACGCCCGCCGGCCGCCCGCGGCCGGACGAGCGGCAGCAGCGAGACCCGAGGCAGCGAGACCCGAGCATGACCTTTTCCCCCGCCCGCCTTCGTGCAGCCGATCCCGCAACGGCGGTGAGCGGCCGGCCGCTCGACCTCGCCTCCCGCCCGCGGCGCAACCGCAAGAACGACTGGACCCGCCGCCTGGTGCGCGAGAACACGCTCACCGTCGACGACCTGATCTGGCCGATCTTCGTGATGGAAGGCGAGAAGACCCGCGAGGCGGTGCCCTCCATGCCCGGCGTGGAGCGCCTGACGGTGGATGAGGCGGTGCGGGTGGCCGAGCAGGCGGCGAAGCTGCGCATCCCCGCTCTGGCCCTGTTTCCCTACACGGAAGCCGGCCTGCGCGACCCCGAGGGCAGCGAGGCGCTGAACGAGGACAACCTGATCTGCCGCGCGCTGCGCGCCATCAAGGCCCGCGTGCCGGAGGTGGGCCTCATCACCGACGTGGCGCTCGATCCCTACACCAGCCACGGCCACGACGGACTGATGGAGGGCGAGCGCATCCTCAATGACGAGACGGTGGCGGTGCTGGTCCACCAGGCCCTCGTGCAGGCCCAGTCGGGGGCGGACGTGATCGCCCCCTCGGACATGATGGACGGCCGTGTCGGCGCGATCCGCGCCGGCCTCGACAAGGCCGGGCTGATCGACGTGCAGATCATGTCCTATGCGGCGAAATACGCCTCCGCCTTCTACGGCCCGTTCCGCGACGCCATCGGCACCTCGAAGACGCTGATCGGCGACAAGCGCACCTATCAGATGGACCCCGCCAATGGCGAGGAAGCCCTGCGCGAGGCCGCCCTCGACGTGGACGAGGGCGCCGACATGCTGATGGTGAAGCCCGGCCTGCCCTATCTGGACGTGGTCTACCGCCTGAAGCAGACCTTCGGCCTGCCCACTTTCGCCTATCAGGTATCCGGCGAGTACGCGATGATCGAGGGCGCCATCCGCAACGGCTGGCTCGACGGCAGCCGCGTGGTGGAAGAGAGCCTGATGGCCTTCAAGCGTGCCGGCGCGGACGGCGTGCTCACCTATTTCGCCCCGCGCGTGGCGGAGCGGCTCGCCGCCGGGGCGTGAAGCGGCGCCCCACCCGCGCCCTCCTGGCTGTGGCCGCGCTCGGCGCGCTGGGCACGGGCTGCGGCGGCGTGGTGGATGCGGACCAGGCGCAATTGTGCGAGCGCGTCGCCCCCGCGCTCCATCCCGACGGCACGACGGTGGCGCGGACCTCGGTCGCCCCGTCCGGGCCGGGCACCGTCGGTGTCCGGCTGTCCTACCTGGCCCGTGAACGCAACGCGGCCGCCGTGCCGGGCACGCTCACCTGCCTGTTTGCCGCCCCCTATGGCGAGGGCCGGCTGGATCTCGTCGGCGTGCGTACCGTCGAGGGGCTGATGGACGACAGCCAGTTGCTGATCCTCAAGCGCTGGTGGCTCGAAGCCCATGCCGGGCCGGACAGCGCCCCGCCCGTCCCGCTGATGGCGCTCGGCCCCGCGCCGGCCTATGTGCTTCAGCAATTGCTGAATGCGCTCGCCCCCATGGCCCTGTTCGCGGCGCTGGCCACCGCCTTCACCCTCATCCACGGCCTCACCGGCCGCATCGTGCTGGCCATCGGCGAGGTCGCGATCACCGGCGGCGCGGCGATGCTCGTCGCCGCCGGCGCCGCGCAGGCGGCCGGGCCGCTCACCCTGGTGCATCTGGCGCTGGCGGTCCTGGTCGCGGTCGCATCCGGCGCGCTCTGGGCCTTCGCCATCGGCCGGTTCGTGCTCTGGCGCTTCCGCGACCGGCGGAATGCCGGCCAGGGCGTGCTGATCGCCAGCATCGGGCTGGCGCTGGTGCTGCGGGAGGCGCTCGGCTTGCAGCAGCGCGGCGTGGACGGCTGGCTGCCGCCGCTGTGGCACGCCTCCCTGCCGCTGGCCGGCTCGGATGCCTTCGCCGCCACCACCACCCCCGCCACGCTCGCCGCCGTGCTGGCCACCGGCGGCGCGGTGGCGCTGGCCGTCGCCGGCCTGAAATTCAGCGCCTTCGGGCGGTGCTGGCGGGCCATGGCGGATGATCCGCGCATGGCCGAACTGTGCGGCGTCGCCCCGGAACGCCTGCTCGCGGCCACCTGCCTGATCTCCGGCGGCCTCGCCGGGCTGGCTGGCGCCATGCTGGTGCTGGTATTCGGCAGCGTCGATGCCGCCCTCGGCCTGCCGCTGACCCTGAAGAGCCTGGCGGCCGCCATCCTCGGCGGCGTCGGCTCGGTGCCCGGGGCGGCGCTGGGCGGGATGGCGATCGGCTTGCTGGAAACGCTCTGGTCTTCAGCGTTCGACATCGCCTATCGCGACGTGGTGATGTATGCGCTGCTGATCGTCGCGCTCGCGGTCCGGCCGCAGGGCCTGTTCGGCACCTCGCCGCGCGACCTGTGACGCGGGGCCGTCCGGGTCCCGCCGCATGCATCAGGGATGGAACCATGACCTTGCCGGCCGCCAATGCGCGTGAGCCCGCTCTGCCCGTCACGCTCGCCGACGTGGAGGCGGCGCGCCCGATCGTCGCCGCCGCCGTGGTCCGCACGCCCATCCTGCACGCCCCCCGCCTGTCCCAGCTCACCGGGGCGGATGTCTATGTGAAATATGAGAATTTCCAGGTCACCGCGAGCTTCAAGGAGCGCGGCGCGGTGGCCAAGCTCGCCCGCCTCTCCGGCGAGGAGGGCAAGCGTGGCGTCATCGCCATGTCCGCCGGCAACCATGCCCAGGTGGTGGCCTATCACGGCACGCGGCTCGGCATCGCCACCACCATCGTCATGCCGGAGACCACCCCGCAGGTGAAGGTGCTGGCCACCGAGGCCTACGGCGCGCGGGTGGTGCTGCATGGCGAGAGCGTGGGCGATGCCGAGCACAAGGCGCTGGAGATCGCCGCCGCCGAGGGGCTGATCTTCGTCCATCCCTATGACGATCCGGACGTGATCGCCGGCCAGGGCAGCCTCGCCCTGGAGATGATCGAGGACGCCCCGCCGCTGGATTGCGTGCTGGTGCCGGTGGGCGGCGGCGGGCTGATCTCCGGCATGGCCATCGCCATGCACGGCCGCGCGCCCCGCACGAAGGTCATCGGCGTCGAGGCCGCGCTCTATCCCGCCATGTGGTCGGAACTGAACGGCATTCCGCGCGAGAGCGGCGGGCCGACGCTGGCCGAGGGCATCGCCGTGCGCAACGTGGGGCGCCTGACCACGCCCATCATCCGCGCCCTCGTCACCGACATGGTGCTGGTGGAGGAACCCGCCCTGGAACGGGCGGTGAACGCCCTGCTGACCTTGCAGAAGACGCTGGCGGAAGGGGCCGGCGCCGCCGGCCTCGCCGCGCTGCTCAGCGATCCGGAGCGCTTCAGGGGCCAGAAGGTCGGCCTCGTGCTCAGCGGCGGCAGCATCGATCCGCGCGTGCTCGCCGCCATCCTGATGCGCGAGCTGGAGCGCGATTCCCGCATCGTCTCCTTCCGCCTCACCATTCTCGACCGGCCGGGCATGCTCGGGCGCATCTCGACCCTGCTCGGCAAGCTCGGCGCCAACATCCTGGAGGTGCACCACCGGCGCACCTTCCTGGACGTTCCCGCCAAGGGCACGCGGCTCGACCTGACGGTGGAGACCCGGGACCAGTACCATGCCGACGCCATCCACCGGGCGTTGCAGGACGAGGGCCTCCAGGTCCAGCGCCTGGGCGCCGGCGGCGCGGAGTGGTAGCGGCCGGCTTCCCTCGCGTCTTGCGCGCAGGCGGGGCGCTCACCACTTTCTCAATCCAAGGAGGTGGATCATGAGCTACATGTCGCCCGGCGAGGACCGTACCGCACCTTACGGCGCAGCGCGCCTGCATGCCTATGATCCGGTGACGCAGCCGGAATATTTCCAGGGCGTGCTGTCCCGGCGGCTCCTGGCCTTCGTGGTGGATGCGGTGATGATCGTCGCGCCCATGGTGCTGCTCGCCATCTTCATCTTCGTGTTCGGCATCGTGACGCTCAGCCTGGGCTGGATGCTGTTTCCGCTGCTCAGCCCCGCCTTCGTCATCTGGGCCGTCTGCTACAACGCCATCACCCTCGGGGCGCCGGCCTCGGCGACGCTGGGCATGCGGCTGATGGATCTCCAGATGCGCACCTGGTATGGCGCCCCGGCCTATTCGGTGCTCGGCGCCGTGCATGCGGTGGCCTTCTGGGTCTCGGTCAGCGTATTCACGCCCCTGGTGCTGCTGGTCGGCCTGTTCAACGGCCGCCGGCGCCTGCTGCACGACATGCTGGTCGGCGCGGTGGTGGTCAACACCGAGGCCCGCGCGGCGTCGCTGCGGCGCTATCGCTGAATTGGCCCCGATCCGGCACCATAATCCTTTGACCGACTCTTTCCGGGGGTGCGATGCTGTCGTGCCCGAGGCCTGAGCCGTGACCGAACATTCGCGTGACACGCCGCAATTCTACCTGACCGCCCCCTCCCCCTGCCCCTACCTGCCGGGCAAGGAGGAGCGGAAGGTGTTCACCCATCTGGTGGGCGAGCGCGCCGCCACGCTCAACGACGTCCTGACCCAGGGCGGCTTCCGCCGCAGCCAGTCCATCGCCTACCGCCCGGCCTGCGAGGGCTGCCGCGCCTGCGTCTCGGTGCGCATCTGCGTGGACGAGTTCGAGCCCACGCGCGGCTTCCGCCGCACCCTGAAGGAGAATGAGGATCTGGTCGGCGTGCTGCGCCAGCCGAGCCCGACTTCCGAGCAATACGGCCTGTTCCGCGCCTATGTGACCGCCCGCCACGGCGCCGGCGGCATGGCCGACATGAGCGTGCTCGACTATGCCATGATGGTGGAGGACACCCACGTCCAGACCCGCTTGGTGGAATACCGCCGGCGCGGGCCGGACACGCGGATCAACGGGCGCAGCACCGGCGACCTGTTCGCCGTGGCGCTCACCGATATCCTCGGCGACGGCCTGTCCATGGTCTATTCCTTCTACAATCCCAACGTTCCGCAGCGTTCGCTGGGCACCTTCCTGATCCTCGACCACATCGCCAAGGCCAAGGCCATGGGGCTGCCCTATGTCTATCTCGGCTACTGGGTCAACGGCTCGCGCAAGATGGACTACAAGCGCCGCTTCCTGCCGCAGGAACGCCTGTCCCCGCACGGCTGGGAGCGGGTGGACGACTGACGCCCGCCGCCGCGCCGCCGCGCGCGGACCCGAGCTTTCCCTTGCGCTACAGGCGGTTGCGTGAGACGAACGACCAGCCGCCGGGGGGCCTCGTGAGCCAGTTCATCAACATCTTCGTCGCCGTCTTCGCGGCGCTGTTCCCCATCGTCAACCCGCTCGGCGGGGCACCGATCTTCGTCCAGATGACGCGCGCCTGCACCCCGCCGCTGCGCGCCGTCCTAGCCCGCAAGGTGGCGGTCAACGGCTTCATATTGCTGGTGATTTCCATGTTGGCCGGGTCCCGCATCCTGACCTTCTTCGGCATCAGCCTGCCGGTGCTGCGGGTGGCCGGAGGACTGGTGGTGACCTTCGTCGGCTGGAACATCCTCAACCAGGGCAACGCCAGCGCCGACACCCCGGCGGGCGATGCCACCAGCGAGGTGGACATCCACCGGGTGGAGGAGCAGGCCTTCTATCCGCTCACCATGCCGCTCACCATGGGGCCCGGCTCCATCGCCACAGCGGTTGCCCTCGGCACCCAGAGCGCCTTCAGCCTCTCGGACGGCTATACCGTTCTGTTCATTGAATCTTTCGGCGCCATCTGCGGCCTTGCGGCGGTCTCGCTCAGCGTCTATTTCGCCTATCGCTACGGCAGCGAGATCGAGCGCCTGCTGGGCCGCAACGGCACCAACGTGCTGGTCCGGCTGTTCGCCTTCATCCTGCTGTGCATCGGCATGCAGATCATGTGGCTGGGCATCCGCGACCTCGTCGCCAGCCTGCCGCCGCACGGCTGACGCCGCGTTCAGTCGCCTTCGCCCTCGATTTCCCCATTCGCGACACCGTGTGGCATCGCCGCCGGCGCGCCGAAAATCCGCAGCGTCCAGCGGCCCTTGCCGCCGCGCACCTCGGTGTGGCTCAAAGGCGTGACATCCATGCGCCAAAACATCTCCGCCGGCGCCCCCAGCGCCGCCGTCACCACCGCCCGGACGAGGGCCGGATGGGTGACCGCCACCACCCGCTCCCCCGCCCCCGCGATCCCCTCCAGCCACCCGCCCGCCCGGCCGAGCAGCCGGGTCAGGCTCTCCCCGCCGTGGGGGGCGGCATCGGGATCGGCCCGCCACGCCGCCAGCCCCTCCGGGTCGCCGGCCTGGAGCGCGGCGAAGCTGCGGCCCCGCCAGGCGCCGCTGTCCCAGTCCCGCAGGTCCGCGTCCAGGGTGCCGGCGAGCCCGGCCGCCGCCGCCGTCTGGCGGGTGCGCAGCTCCGGGGCGATGCGCACCGCATCGAAGCGCGGCAGGGCGCCGGCGAGGCGGGCCGCCGCGGCTTCGGCGCCCGGCTCCAGCGGCTCGTCGGCGGGGAAGGCGGCGGCGCGCAGGGCGGCCGTGGCGCCATGGCAGATCAGAACCAGCCGCCGCACCATCCTGCTTCTCCCCCCGCCCGCACCCGGCCGCACGATTGACAGGCGCCGTCGCCGGGCACAATAGTCGAACCGTCCATCGCGGGTTGGAAGCCGGTGCAAATCCGGCGCGGTCGCGCCACTGTCATCGGCCCGCATCCTCATGCGGTTGCCGAGAGCCAGACCTGGCCCGCACGGTCGTTCTCACGGATTGGGACGCGACATCCCAGGAGAGGTTCCATGGCCCACGATACGCTCACCCTGTCCGCCGCCACCGCCGGCGCCCGCCCCGCCCCCATCCCGGTGGGCGAGCTGCTGCCCTGGGCGGTGTTCGGCGGCCTGATGCTGCTGCTGGCGCTCTATTTCGTCGGCGCCGAGCAGGGCGCGACCGCGCTGTTCTCCGGATCGGCGGTGCATGAGTTCGTGCACGACGGCCGCCACCTCCTCGGCTTCCCCTGCCACTGACCCGGTATCACCGGGTCGGACGCAACTGATCCGGTATCACTGGGTCGGACGCAATTGACCCGGCATCACCGGGCCAGCCGCAACTGAGCCGCTCGTCACTGAGCCGCTCGTCACGGGGCCAGTCGCCTGGCGCGCGCCGCCGGGCCTGAGCCTCGGCTCCCGTCTTCCGCAGGGGAACTGCATCATGGTTGGGTCCTTATTGCTGCGCGGGATGCTGGTCGGCATCCTCGCGGGCGTGCTGGCGTTCGGCTTCGCGCGGGTGTTCGGCGAGCCTTCGGTGGAGCGCGCCATCGCCTTCGAAGAGGCCTCCGGCGGCCATAGCCATGGCGAGGCCGCCCCGGCGCCCGGCCAGGGGGGCGCCACGGACGCCCACAGCCACGGCCCCGGGGCCGCGCCCCATAGCCACACCGCCGACGCCCACGCCGCCGATGCCCATGCGCCCGATGCCCACGCGCCCGGTGAACACGCCGCCCAGACGGGCGCCGCGCCGGCCGAGCCGGAGCTGTTCAGCCGCGCCACCCAGTCCGGGCCCGGCCTGCTGGTGGCCCTCGTGGTCTATGGCGCCGCCATGGGCGGGCTGTTCGCCCTGGTGTTCGCTTATGTGAACGGGCGGCTCGGCCCGCTCTCGCCGCGCGCCACGGCGGCGCTGCTGGCGCTCGCCGCCTTCATCGCTCTGGTGCTGGTGCCGGGGCTGAAATATCCCGCCAACCCGCCGGCGGTGGGGGACGGCGCCACCATCGGCCTGCGCACCCGGCTGTTCTTCCTGATGCTGGCGACCTCTGTGGCGGCGCTCGCCGGCGCGGTGGTGCTGGCCCGCCGCCTCATGGCCCGGCACGGCGCCTGGACCGGCGCGCTCCTCGCCGCGCTCGGCTATGGCGTGGTGCTGGCCCTGGTGGGCCTTGCCCTGCCCACGGTGAACGAGGTGCCCGCCGGCTTCTCCGCCGATCTGCTGTGGCAGTTCCGCCTCGCGGCTCTGGGCCTCCAGGCGGTGCTGTGGGCGGTGATCGGCCTCGGCTTCGGCGCCTGGATGGAGCTTGGCGCCCGCCCCCACGTGCGACCGGCGCTGGGGCGGTAGGGACGCGGGGCGCGCCGGAACGGCCTTTCCGCCCCCCGGCCGACACCCGCCCGAACCGGGAACGCCCCCGCCGCCTGCGCGCCGCAAAGCCCTCTCCCGCTTGCGGGGGAGGGTTTGGGTGGGGGCCGCGCGGCAGCGCGGAACCGCTCGCCGCACAGCGCCTCGCCCCCGCCACACGCGCCCCCGCCGCTGCGCGGCGCCCCCACCCCGGCCCTCCCCCGCTGCGCAGGAGAGGGAGCCCGTCACGCGGGCGGATGGCGCCATCCCGAAGCGGGAATGGCCCCGCCGGGGGCGTGTTGACGGCCGCGCCGGGCGCCCTGGATTGCCCCAAAGGAAACCGAGAAGACGCGCGTGGAAACCTTCGAACTTCATCGCGGCCGGCTGATCGACCATGTCCAACTGGTGGTGGCGGATCTCGCGACAAGCCGGCGCTTCCATGAGGCGGTGCCGGGCACGCTGGGCGTGCCCTTGGGCGCATCCTTGGGCGGCAGCATGGCGGATCATGTCCGGGCCGACGAACTGTTCGTCTCCACCTCCGATAGCTTGGCGGCGCAGGACCGTCTGACCGGCCGCCCCCCCCTCGCCTTCCAGGCCGAGGACCGGGCGGCGGTGGAGGCGTTCCACGTGGCGGGCCTCGCCGCCGGCGGCCGCGACACCGGCACCCCGGGCCTGCGCCCCGACCACCCCGGCTCTTACGCCGCCTTCCTGCTGGACCCGGACGGCAACACTATCAAAGCCCTGCACCACGGCCCGGCGGAGCGCAGCGCGGCCTCGGAGCGGATCAGGTTTTAGGGGGATGGGAAGCCGGAGGAGCGCCGTTGACCCAGAGCTGACATTGCAAAACTGCGTCGGGTAAGTCTGGAATGGGTTGGGGAGCGGAATGGCGGCTCTCATAACGATTTTCTGGAAAGCAAACGTAGGGTGTAGCCAGTCTTCTACAGTGTCTGTGGCAAAGAATAACCACCGCCACAGGCTGTAGCAACCTACGTCTGGTTTAGGGTTCAGACCCATAAAATGATTTGCGTTGGCAGCGTGTTGTGATTCACCAGATCCATGGAGGATCTGGTGATGAGCGGAGACTGTTTCTGGCTGACGGATGGACAGTTCGCACGGCTTGAGCCGCATCTGCCCAAGGACACGCGTGGTAAGCCGCGCGTCGATGACCGACGGGTGATCAGCGGCATCGTGCATGTTCTGAAATCGGGCGGCCGATGGATCGACGCGCCGCCTGAATATGGGCCGCGTAAGACGCTCTACAACC
>NZ_AXBA01000041.1 GCF_000473085.1 Azorhizobium doebereinerae UFLA1-100 | reverse complement strand
CGACGGAAGACGGTGTTCCATTCTCCAAACAGCTCCGGCAGATCGCGCCAAGGCGAGCCGGTGCGCACGATCCACAGCACCGCCTCGATGAACATACGATTGTCCCGGCCCGAAGAGCCGCGCGTCCGCTCGTCGCCGATGATGTGCGGCGCTATCCGCGCCCACTGCTCATCCCCAAGCACCAGTCGATCAAGAACACCCATCGCTGCCTCATCAAAGGCAGCTTTGAATCACAGATCATTCAGCCCGGGAACCCCAAGAGTCCACACTACCTAGCGCGTCGTCTTCACGCGAACCGGGGTCCACGTCGCGCGGAGACGCGCTACGGGGCGATGCGCGCGCCGCCCGCCTTGCGCGCCGCAAGCACGCCCAGATAGCAGGCGGCGAGCGAAGCCCCCGCGAGCGCGGTGATCTCGGCATGGTCGTAGGGCGGGGAGACTTCCACCACGTCGAACCCCTTGAGATCGAGCCCGCCCAGCCGGCGCAGCGTATCGAGCGCCTCGCGGCTGGTCAGCCCGCCGCACACCGGCGTGCCGGTGCCCGGCGCGAACGCAGGGTCGAGCGCGTCGATGTCGAACGTCACATAGGCCGGCGCGTCCCCCACCCGCTCGGCGATGGCGGCGGCGAGCGCCTTCGGCCCCAGCTCGGCGGCGGCGAAGCCGTCGATGATGCGGATGCCGCAATCCTGCGGCGCGTGGGTGCGGATGCCCACCTGCACCGAGCGCTCGACGCGGATCAGGCCGTCCTTCACCGCGCGGGTGATCATGGTGCCGTGGTCGACGCGGCTGCCGTCGTCCTCCCAGGTGTCCTGGTGGGCGTCGAACTGCACCAGCGCCACCGGCGCGCCGGTCCGCGCCACCAGCGCGCGCAGCACGGGATAGGTCAGGAAATGGTCGCCGCCGAGGGTCACCAGATGGCTGCCCCGGGCATAATGCCGCGCCGCCTGCGCCTCGATGGCGGCGGGGATGCCCGCCGGCAGGCCATAGTCGAACACGCAGTCGCCCGCGTCCGCCACGTCGAGCGGGCCGAACGGATCGGCGTTGAAGGGAAAGAGCGGGTCGCCGTCGAGGATGGCGGAGGCGGCGCGCAGGGCGCGCGGGCCGAAGCGGGTGCCGGGGCGGTTGGAGACCGTCACGTCCAGCGGCACACCCCACACCACCACCTCGGCGCCGCCGCCGTCCTTGGCGTAGCGCCGCCGCAGGAAGGAGGCCACGCCGGAATAGTTCGGCTCCATGGACTGGCCGTGGCGGAACGCGGGGTCGAGGGCGCGATCGACGGGTCGCGGCGCCAAAGGCGATGCCGCGTGGGGCGACAGGGGATCGGTCATGAACGCTCCTTCCATGCCGCGCGGGGCGTGTGCCGGGACGCCCGTGCGGGCTCAGATGGCATATTCGCCGATCTGATGCGCGGCCGGAGCCCGGCAGTCAATGCCGCCACCGGCGGCGGGGAACAGCCGGGCGCGATCGAAGCGCACCGCGACCCTGGTGCCGTTGGCGGCGGTGATGGCGGGGGAGATGTCCGCCTCCACCTGCCCGCCCGCCACGTCGACGGTCAGCCGCCGGATGGCGCCGTGCCGGCGGAAGCCGCGCACCACACCGTCCAGCCCCGGCGTGCCGGGCATGGCGATGGCCACGTCCTGCGGCCGCACGAACAGCAGGCCCGGCCCGTCGCCGACGGGAGCGAGCGGGGTCGCCACCTCGGTGCCCGCCACCTCGGCTGCGCCGCCGCGCACCGTCACCTCCAGCCGGCTGGATTCCCCCATGAAGCCGAACACGTGCGGGGTGGCCGGGCGGTCATAGACGTCGTCGGGCGTGCCGATCTGCTCAATGCGCCCCTCGCTCATCACCACCACCCGGTCGGCCAGCTCCAGCGCCTCATCCTGGTCGTGGGTGACGAACAGCGTGGTGTGACCGGTGCGGTCGTGCAGGTCCCGCAGCCAGGCGCGCAATTCCTTGCGCACCAACGCGTCGAGGGCGCCGAACGGCTCGTCCAGCAGCAGCACCTTGGGCTCGATGGCGAGCGCCCGGGCGAGCGCCACGCGCTGGCGCTGGCCGCCGGACAATTGCGCCGGATAGCGGCCGCCATAGCCCTCCAGCTGCACGAGGCCGAGCAGATCGGCGACGCGGGCGCGGATGTCCGCCTCCGGCGGCCGGGTGGCGCGCGGCCGGGAGCGCAGGCCGTAGGCGATGTTGTCGGCCACGCTCATGTGGCGGAACAAAGCGTATTGCTGGAACACGAAGCCGATGCCGCGATGGCGTACCGGCACGTCGGAGGCATCCGCGCCGTCCAGCATGACCGTGCCGGAATCCAGCGTCTCCAGCCCGGCGATGATGCGCAGCAGCGTGGTCTTGCCGGACCCGGACGGCCCCAGCAGCGCCACCAGCTCGCCGGGCTCCACATTGAGCGAGATGCCCGCCAGGGCACGGTGCGGGCCGAACTGCTTGACGGCCTGTTCAACGGCGACGGCGACGGTCATGGGGGCGGACGATCCCTCCTGCGGAGAGCGCCTTATGCCACGGCACGGCCGCCGGCGAAATCCGCCCATGCCCGGCCGGCGGCGTGGCCCGGCACCGCGGTACGGGGTCGCCCCTTGCGACTGCTCCCTCGGCGCGCGATTGTGCGCGGGATTTTCTCCCGCTCCGATCGGTCTGCTTTGCCGAATGTCCTTTGACCTTGCCACCATCGTCGTCTTGGCCGTCGCGCTGGGTGTCCTGATGGGCGTGCTCCAGCTGGCGACATGGCTCCAGATGCGCGAGGAGACGCCGCTTGCCCTGTGGGGGCTCGCCGACCTGCTTTGCGTGTTCGCCGCGATGGTGTCGGTCTTCGACGGCGGCTATCGCAGCCCGCTGGTGGCGCCGTTGGCGAGCGCCTGCTTCCTACTGGCCAGCGGCGCCATCTATCTCGGCATGCGGGCGTTCGACGGCGCCCGGATCGCCCCCTGGGGCATCGCCCTGGTCGCCGCCTCGGCCATCGGCTTCGCCCTCGTGAGCATCCTGTTCCTGCGGCACAGCGTGAACGCCCGCATCGTCCTGTTCACCTTCATTATCTGCGGCTGGCTGGCCGCCGCCGCCTGGCGGCTGGTGCGCGTCCGCCGGCATGCCTCCACCTTCACCCGAGTGCTCACGGCGGTGTTCCTGTCGCTCCTCTGCGCCTTCCATCTCGCCCGCCTGGTCGCGGCGGCGTTCGGCGCCGGCAACGACGCCAGCCATATCTCGGCCAGCGCCCTGGCCCTCGCTCTCGCGGTCGGCCTGTTCTGCGTGGTGGGCCTGAACTGCGGCGCCATCTTCATGGTGCTGGACCGGCTGGCGTCGTGCGACGATCTCACCGGTCTGTCCAACCGGCGCGCCTTGCTGCGCGCCGGCGAGCGGCTGTGCCGGGCGGCGGTGGCACGGGGCCGGCCCCTGTCGGTGCTGCTGGCGGACCTCGATCATTTCAAATCGGTCAACGACGCCTACGGCCATCGCACGGGCGACCGCGTGTTGCAGGCGTTCGCCGCCATCGCCGGGGAGATGGTCCGGCCGGGCGACCTCGTCGGGCGCTATGGCGGCGAGGAATTCTGCATCGTCCTGCCCGGCGCGGACGCCGAGGCGGCCACCGTCGTGGCGGAACGCCTGCGGGACCGCGTCGCCCGCGGCCTGGAGAGCCTGGACGGCCTTCCCCTCCACGTGACCGTGACCATCGGCCTCGCCAGCCTAGAGGCGGACGGCATGCCTGATCCATCGGTGGAAGCGCTCATCGATGCCGCCGACGCCGCGCTCTATGCGGCGAAGGACGGCGGCCGCAACCGTGTCATCCGCGCCCAGCCCCGGTCGGCGCGCCCGCTGCCGGGCCTGCCGCCGTTCGCCCAGCCGACGGCCTGACCGCCCGCCTATTCCGGCATCAGCCGCCCTGAATAGAGCACCTCGCCGGACGGCACGGTGTCCGAGCCGCCCTCAGGCTCCACCGTGACCTGGAGCATGGCCTTCGCCGCCCCCTTCACGCCGAGCCGGCGGACCGCGTCCGAGCGGGTGGCGAACGCGCTGTTGAAGACGCCGAGCGAGCGCGGCGGCTGGCCGTCCGGCACCAGCCAGAGCTGGTAGGTCTTGCCCTCCGGCGCCGGGTCGAGCAGCGGGCGCACCAGCAGGCCGCCGTCCCGCGCGTCGATGCGCACCAGTACGGAAGCGGCACGCGCCTCCTGCAGGCTGGCGAGATAATAGGGCCCGCCGGTGCGGCCCCATTCCCGATATGCGAAGCCGCCGGCCAGCCCGACCAGCGCCACGCCGAGCCCGAGGGCCACCCAGCGCCAGCGCCGCGCGCTGCCCGGCATGCCCTCCAGCGGCGCGGCCAGCGTCGGCGCGGCCTCGTCCGCATCGACGCTGGCGGGAATGGCGAACGCCGTGTCGCCGGCCGGCGTGCCGTCGGCCGGCGCGGCGCTCGGCTCCGGCGGCGCGACGGGCGGCGGCGAGAGACTGCCCGCGAGATCCGCCCACAAATCGTCCGGCGGAGCGATGGAGACGGCGAGCTCGTGCAGCGGCGCGAGGCGCTGCTCCCACAGCCGCGCCACGGCGGCCACCTCCGGCTCCTCGGCGATGCGGCTGCGCATCATCAGGCGCAGGGCGGCGGGCAGCGTCCCCAGCACGTATTCCGCGACGAACTGGCGGTCATCCTCATTGACGGTCATGTGGCGAGATACTCGTCGATCTCCACCACGCTGCGCTTCAGCCAGGTGTTGACCGTATGCATGGGGGCGTCGAAATAGACCGACAGCGCCTCGCGGCTCCAGCCGTCGTAGAAGGCGAGGAGCACCATGCGGCGGCGTTCCTCGGACAAAGTGCCGAGGCAGGCGAGCAGCCGCTTGAGCGCTTCGGAATGGGTGGCCCCGGCCAGCGGGTCCTCGGCGGGATCCTCCACCTCGAACGGCTCCCAGGCCTCGCCCGCATCCTCATTGGTGCGCGCCGCCTCCAGCGCGCATTCGCGGGCGATGCATACCATCCAGGCCAGCGGCTCAAGATCGGCCGGGCGCGCCTTCGCCGTCTTCCAGATGCGCAGATAGGCCGTCCGCAGCGCCGCGCGGGCAAGATCGGGGCGCCGCAGGATGCGCAGGCACAGGCCATAGAGCTTGGGGCTGGAGAGCTTGTACAGGCGCTCCATCGCATCGAGCCTGCGTTCGGCGACCTCGGCCAGCAGAGGCGTCAGAAGGGTGGAAGTCGTCACGGCCGTCTCGATCTCATGGCGGCGTCTCCTGCCCTCGCTCGGGGCGCGCTCCGCGCGTTGCGGCACGTTCCGCAACGGCAGACCGGACGCCCGCGGCGCCCGGCCGGGTTCGCGCCCGAGGCTAGAGCGCGATCCTGCCGGATGGAAGCGGCTTGCGCCCGGCGGGGTCGGGCGATCAGAGGCGGGCGGGCTCGCCCTGCCGCCAGGCGTGGCGGCGCTCGATGACATCGCCCTCGGCGGTGCGCTCGCGCTCGCCGGCTGCTTCCACCAGCACCAGCTCGGCCTCGGCCTCCTCGAAGGCGGCCTGGGCCTCGGCCCGCTGGCCGCGCAGTTCGTCGGCCGAGCGCACCAGGTTCTCGCGCCGCTGCCGCGCCGAGGCGGCGAGCGGGGAGTAGGCGAAGTGCTTGGGATCGGTGATGCCGGAGCGCTGCTCCTCGGCGGCGATGTCCCGCTCCATCTCGGCCGCCATGCGGTCGAATTCGCCGACCATGGTGTCGATCTGGGCGAGGCGGCGCCGGGCGTCCTCGATCTTGAACCTTTTGGCACGGATCAGGGGCTCACGCGATTTCATGAACGCGACACTCCGAGGCACGCGAGAACGCTGGAACCGGGTCTCCGGCCCCACTTCAGGAACGAGCATGGCCACATACGGTTGTCGTTTTGTTACCGCCCCGGCCGCAACGCGGGAAAATCGACGGAGGCCGCCGCTTGGCAACCAATCGTTTACCCCCTTCGTTAATGATGACCTCACGGTTCGGGGTGTGCGTCGTCGGCGTGCGGTCCGGGCAGCCAAAGGGCTCGTAAGGCGGTGTGTCGATACGGTGTAGGTTAACGCGAACAACTTTAAAGTGAGGTGGAGACTCAGTCTTCGCCCTCATGCACAAAGTTTTTCGTCGGGACTCTTGTCCTGCCGAATCGGTTTCGGTTATCGATTCTACACACGGAACGCGAATCACACGGTCGGCCGAGCACGCGAACGGCGGCACCCCGCCATTCGGGTTGTTGCGAGGAAGGGGATTGCCATGCGCGTCTTGCTCATCGAGGACGACAGTGCGACGGCCCAAAGCATCGAATTGATGCTGAAGTCGGAAAGTTTCAACGTCTACACGACGGATCTCGGTGAAGAAGGCGTCGACCTCGGCAAGGTGTACGAGTACGACATCATTCTTCTTGACTTGAATTTGCCGGACATGTCCGGCTTCGAGGTGCTGCGTTCGCTGCGCCTCGCCAAGGTCAAGACCCCGATCCTGATCCTCTCCGGCCTTGCCAATACCGAGGACAAGGTCAAGGGCTTCGGCTTCGGCGCGGATGATTATCTCACCAAGCCGTTCCACAAGGACGAGATGGTGGCGCGCATCCACGCCATCGTCCGGCGCTCCAAGGGCCACGCCCAGTCGGTGATCCAGACCGGCGACCTGATCGTCAACCTCGACACCAAGACGGTGGAAGTGGAAGGCGCCCGCGTGCACCTGACGGGCAAGGAGTACCAGATGCTGGAGCTCCTCTCCCTGCGCAAGGGCACGACGCTGACCAAGGAGATGTTCCTCAACCATCTCTACGGCGGCATGGACGAGCCCGAGCTGAAGATCATCGACGTGTTCATCTGCAAGCTGCGCAAGAAGCTGGCGAACGCCTCCGCGGGCAAGAACTATATCGAGACGGTCTGGGGCCGCGGCTACGTGCTGCGCGAGCCCAACGGCGCGGTGGACCGCATCGCGGTCTGATCCACGGGTCCACGCGTCCTCACGAAAGCCGCGTCTCCCGCAAAAAAGGCCCCGCCGATCCGGCGGGGCCTTTTTCTTGTTCCATCCCCGACAGCCCGAAGGCGAGGGAACCCTCAGGCGCCGTTCGCCTCGCGGCGCTTGCGCAGCAGGGCCTCGATCTCCGGATCGGGGGTCTCGGGCAGCGACAGATTGGTGGTGACCAAGAGGTCGCCATGGCCGCCGTCGGCCTTGGGCATACCCTTGCCGCGCAGGCGGAAGGTCCGCCCGCCGGAGGTCCAGGCCGGAATGTTCAGCTCCACCGCGCCGGACAGCGTCGGCACCCGCACCTTGGCGCCGAGCACGGCGTCCTCCAGCGGCACCATGATCTCGGTGCGCAGGTCGTCGCCCTCGCGGCGGAAGCGCGGATGCGGGGCATAGGTGATGGTGACGAAGGCATCGCCTGGCGCGCCGCCCTCGAAGCTCGCCTCGCCCTGCCCCTTCAGGCGCATGCGATGGCCTTCCAGCGTGCCGGGAGCGACCTTCAGGTCCACCTGCTTGCCGGACGGCAGGGTGAAGCGCTTGCTGGCGCCGAGCGCCGCCTCTTCGAGCTCGATGGTGAGCGTCAGTTCCACGTTCTCTCCCGGCTTCGGAGTGAAGCCCCCGCCCGCCGAGCGCTGCTGCCGGCCGAAGCCGAAAATGTCGCCGATATCGTCGAAATTGCCGCCGCGGCCCGCGCCGCCGCGCCGGGTATAGCCGGTCTGGCCTTCGGGGCCGAAGCTGAAGCTCTCGAAGATGGTGTCGCCGTCGAAGCCGCTGAAGCCGCGGGACCGGCCGCGCCCACCGGCACCGGCGAAGTCGTGCATGCGCGGTTTGCCCTCGGCGTCGATCTCGCCGCGGTCAAACTGTCCGCGCTTGTCCTTATCGGACAGAATTTCATAGGCCGAGTTCAATTCGGCGAACTTATCCTGCGCCTTGGGGTCCGACGCGTTGGCGTCGGGGTGCAGCTTCTTGGCCTGGCGCCGGAAGGCGCGCTTGATCTCGGCTTCGTCGGCGGTCTTGGCGACGCCGAGGATGTCGTAAGGATCGCGCATGGGCAAATTACCTCGGGGCCAGCGCTAAACGGCCGGCCGCGCCTTTCATGTGGTGCGATGTTGCCCGATTGCAACGGGGGAACTCAAGCCCTCCCCAGTTTCGAGCCGTGCAAAAGCATGCTGCTGCCCGCCCCATCCCTGCACCCTCCGGGGGCCGTGCCCGCGGCCCGCCCAGAACGGCGGCCGCCCCTGCCTTCCAGGCCCATGCCCGGCGCCGCGTCCACCACCTTCCGATGTCGCACCCGTGGCTTGCGCCAGCATCGCTTCGCCCGGCGCCGCGCGCCGCCGGGAACGCCGCTCAGGCCTGGCCGAGCAGGCGCACCTGGCCGAGCGTGACGAGGCCCTTGCCGTCGCGGCACGCCTCCCCCTGCACCCAATGCTCGCCGCCCTTGTCCACCACGCCGATGCGGAAGTCGCGGCACTTGTTGTCCTTCGGCGCGCCGAGCGGCGTCGCCGTGCCATGCGCGCCCGTGGCCTTGTTCTCCCACGGAATGCTGGGCGCCTCCTCCTTGGCCGACAAAGCGGTGTCGAGGGCGAGCTTGGCCTGCGTCCAATCGCCCGCGGCGATGCCGGCCGGAGGCGCCCCCTCGGGAGCCGCGACGGCCAGCGAGACCGGCAAGGGCTTGATCGAGCCGGTGACCAGGAGGTCGTCGTCGCGCAACCCGAGCGTGCCGCACCCCGACAGCGCAAGCGTGAGGAGGCAGGCGGTCGCCACGCTGGCGATACGGATCGCTGGCAGGAGGGCCGCATTGAGCCTATATGGGCGCCTGACCCTCAGCCCGCGCCGTACGATATGCGAATGCGGCGACACGCGAATGGCTCCTGTCATGTCCGATTCCGCAATGGAAACCCAGAACCCCTTAACGTCTGGTGATTTCACCGCTGCCGGCGAGCCGTTCCGGCTGTTTTCCGAATGGCTGGCGGATGCCGAGCGCTCCGAGCCGAACGACCCCAACGCCATGATGCTGGCGACCGTGGACGCCGACGGCCTGCCGGACGCGCGCATGGTGCTGCTGAAGGGGCTCGATGCGCGCGGCTTCGTCTTCTTCACCAATACCGAGAGCAACAAGGGCCGCGAGCTGGCGACCAATCCCAAGGCCGCCCTCGTGTTCCACTGGAAGAGCCTGCGCCGTCAGGTGCGGGTGCGCGGTCCGGTGGAGCAGGTGACCGACGCCGAGGCCGACGCTTATTTTGCCACCCGTCCCCGGCTGTCGCAGATCGGCGCCTGGGCGAGCCAGCAGTCGCGTCCGCTGGAGGGCCGCTTCGCCCTTGAGGCGGCGGTGGCCACCACCACCGCGCGCTACGCCATCGGCACGGTGCCGCGCCCGCCGCACTGGACCGGCTTCCGGATTCTGCCCGTTGCGGTGGAATTCTGGCACGACCGCCCGTTCCGCCTGCATGACCGCATCGTGTTTTCGCGCCCCAGCGCGGAAGACGCCTGGGAAAAGACCCGTCTTTATCCCTGATCCTTGACCGGGCGGCGCGCGATGTGCTGCCTGCACGATGCACATTCCCGCTGCACCGCAGCGCGACGCACCCGCTTCGAGGTCTCGCCGTCATGGTCGCCGTCACCAACCAGCCGCCGCGCATCATGCTTCTGACCGGGGCCTCGCGGGGCATCGGTCATGCCACGGTGAAGCGCTTCTCCAGCGCCGGATGGCGGGTCATCACCTGCTCGCGCCAGGCGTTTCCGGGGGAGCAATGCCCCTGGGCCGCCGGCCCCGAGGACCACATCCAGGTGGACCTTGGCGATCCCGACGACACGCTGGCGGCGGTGGAGGAGATCAAGAACCGGCTGCCCAATGGCGAGTTGCACGCCCTGGTCAACAATGCCGGCATCTCGCCCAAGGGCCCGAACGGCTCGCGCCTGGGCACGCTGGACACCGACCACACCACCTGGATGCAGGTGCTCCAGGTGAATTTCCTCGCGCCCATCATGCTGGCGCGCGGCCTCATCACCGAATTGACCAAGGCGCAGGGCTCGGTGGTGAACGTCACCTCCATCGCCGGCTCGCGGGTCCATCCCTTCGCGGGGGCGGCCTATGCCACCTCCAAGGCGGCGCTGGCGGCGCTGACGCGCGAGATGGCGGCGGACTTCGGGCCGCTCGGCGTGCGGGTGAACGCCATCGCCCCGGGCGAGATCGACACCGCCATCCTTTCCCCCGGCACCGACAAGATCGTGGCGCAGATTCCCATGCGCCGGCTCGGCACGCCGGACGAGGTGGCCAAGATCATCTACGTGCTGTGCACGGAGACCTCGTCCTATCTCAACGGGGCGGAGATCCTCATCAACGGCGGCCAGCACGTCTGAGGGCCGGCACCGGCATCAGAGCCAGCGCCGCCACTTGAAGAAGACGTAGGGCAGGATGCCGGACACCACCATGGCGCACAGCGCCAGGGGGTAGCCGTAGGTCTCGGCCAGTTCCGGCATGTGCTGGAAGTTCATGCCGTAGATCGAGGCGATCAGCGTCGGCGGCATCAGCACCACCGAGAGCACCGCGAAGATCTTGATGATGTTGTTCTGCTCCAGGCTCACCATGCCGATGGTGGCGTCGAGCAGGAATTGCAGCTTGTTGACCAGGAACGCCGCGTAGTCCGACAGGCCGGTGACGTCCCGCGTCATGCTCTTCAGCGCATCCCGGCCGGCGGCGGTCAGCGGGTGGCCGTCCGCGTCGGTACCCAGGAAGGCGAGGAAGCGGGTGAGCGAGGACAGGCTCTCGCGGGCGTAGGAGGTCAGGCGCTCCTTGCGGCCGAGCTGGGTGAGGATGGCGCGGTAGACCTGGTTGGCGTTACCGCCCTTGGTGTCCGGCTCGAACGTGCGGCGCGACAGGCGGTCGATCCCGGCGCCGCACTGCTCCAGCACGTCGGCGATGCGGTCGATGACCATGTCCAGCAGGTCCGTCAGCACCGTCTCGGCGGTGAGCCCCGCCGGGCAGTTGCGGCGCAGCCGGTCGGCTACCATGGCGAAGGCGTGCGGCGCGCTGTAGCGCACCGTCACCAGCGCCTTGTCGGTGAGGATAAAGGTGATCGGCATCACCTCGGGCGCGTCGGTCTGGCTGCCGCACAGCACCGAAAGCGTCATGTAGCGGGCGCCGTGCTCCACATACAGGCGGGAGGACGCCTCGATTTCCTGCATCTCTTCGCGCGTCGGGATCTCGACCCCCACGGCGCGCTCGACGATGTGGTCCTCCTGGGGACCGGGAAAACTCAGGTCGAGCCAGACCGCTCCGGCCGGAACCTCGCCGTCCAGCGGGACGGGATGGGCTTCGAGCACGCCCGCGCGCGGGCAGTAGGCAACCAGCATCGAGGGCTTGGCTCCGTCAGGCAGGCAGGCGCTCGCGAGAGCAACCGCCGGGGCGGACATTCCGGTTCGCCCCGTCCTGCGCCCGCGACCGAGCCCGCGTCAAGCTGCGGGCGGCAGACGGGTCCGCGCGGCAGATCTGGAGCGCCGTGCCGGAAAAGCCTTAGGCGCCGCTCAGGCCGCCAGGAAGTCGATGTCGCGCAGGGTCACCACCTTGCGTTCCTCGGCCGCCTTGGCCTTGTCGTCGCGGGCGGGGGAATACGGGGCCGCCGCGGCAACCGCGTTGATCCCGATGTCGCGCCACTGGGCGCTCTGGCCGGCATAATGCTTACGCTCGGCATCCAGGCGGGCTTGCTGCTCCTGGATCGTATCGGTGGACATGATTCTACTCCCTTCACAGACCGCCGCCGCCTGAAGCCGCGCCGGATTTTCCTCAACACCCATCGAGAGATGGTGGCCAACTGCGTCGAAACTTTGCAGACGATGCGTCCTGTCCAAGGTCTTATGCCGATAGGATCGCCCCAAGCTTGCAATGACGAGTTAATGAATGCCGATAGGTCAGATCCTGAGGCATTTTTGCAACAGGGATTCAGCCAGTGCGCGGCAGCACAAAGTGGCCCCTTCAAGGCACCTGAAGCATGGGTTAATCCATTCCCAGCATCTCGATTCGAGATTTTCCTGGAAATCAAAGAGGCGGCCATGCGGGCGCGGGCAATTGCGGCTGTTCTGACGGGTGTTCTACTAGCGGGATGCCAGACTACGACCTACGCTCCCACTCCCGAGGCTGCGCTGAAGCCCCGCGATAAGCAGCTGTTGGCGAATGCTCCTTACCCTAAGGTCAAGCCGGAAGGCGAATTCGCCCGGCAGATCGTGACCTATACCGGCAAGGAGAAGCCGGGGACCATCGTCGTCGATACCGACAAGAAGCTGCTCTATTACGTGCAGGGCGACGGCACCGCGATCCGCTACGGCGTGACCGTGGGCGAGGAGAGCTTGGCGTTCCGCGGCGAGGCGAAGGTCGGCCGCAAGGCGGAATGGCCGAGCTGGACGCCCACCCCGGAAATCCACCAGCGCATCGCCGGCCTGCCGGCCTATGTCGGCCCCGGCCCGCACAACCCCATGGGCGCCCGCGCGCTGTACCTCTACCAGGGCAGCAAGGACACGCTGTTCCGCATCCACGGCACCAACCAGCCCGAGCTGCTGGGCCAGGCCATCTCCTCCGGCTGCATCCGCATGCTGAACGAGGACGCCATCGATCTGTTCAACCGCGTGCCGGTGGGCGCCAACGTCGTGGTGCTCTGAGCAGCTTCGAGCCCCTGCGGACAGACAAAAGGCGCGGCTTCGGCCGCGCCTTTTTTCGTCCTGCAATGAGGCGTGCCCCGCACGGCCCTCGGCCGGCGAACGCCGTTCCTATCAAAGTGTTTGAGGGCGATTCACCGATCAGATTGAGTCAATCTGATCGGATCGCGTCCTAGCCGCCGGAGCGTGGCTTGCCGGCGCCGCGCGCGTTCGCCGCGACCGGCGGGCGCGGCAGCGGCAGAGGCACCACGTCCTCGTCCTCCGCCTCCGCTTCCACCCCCTGCGGCGGCGCGGCCGCGGAGGTGGAAGGCGCCGCCACGGCCGGCGCGGGAGCCGGAACGCCATAGGCCGCGCGGGCGACCGCGATGGTGGTCGGGCGGATTTCCCAGCGGCACAGGCGGATGTTCAGGTAGCGCTGGGCCAGGTCGATGTGGACATGGTCCTCGTGATAGCCGTCCGACCCCGGCCCGAGGACGGTGGTGAAGCGCGAGCAGAAGGACGCCTTCATGGAGGCCTGCAATGCCATGGGCAGGCCGTTGTCCTTCACCTGGAACACCCGCTTGTCCTCCAGCACCACGCCGCCCACGTCCATGGCGATGCCCTGGCCGTGGTCGCTCATCTTGGCGCCGGCGACCCGGTTGCGCGGCCGGCAGTCGTAGGAGGCGGCCACCTTCACGGTGTCCAGCCGGCTGCCCAGGTCCGCCGCCGCGCGCGACAGGTCCTCGCGCACCCATTGCGCCACCGCCACCACGGCGTCGCAGCGCAGGATGGCCGCCGGGGAGAGCGCGACGGTGGTGCCGTCGTCCATGCGCACGCCGCTGAGCTCGACCGGGGTCGGCAGCGAGCAGCCGGGCCGCGCGCCGATCGCCGGCGCCGGGCTGGCCACGATGATCTGGCTCTGCACCAGCGCCGCGCAGGCGGCGGGCAGCTTGCCGCGCGGCGCCTCGTTGGCGGCGGCCGAATGCTCCGGCGCCACCGCCGCCGGCGGCGGGATGACGGTGCGGCTCGGTCCCGGCGGGTCCGCCTGCGGCGCCAGGGCCGCCTGCCGGGGCGTGTAGAGGGAGGGAGGGGTCTTCGGCAGCGGCGCCGCGACCACCGGCGCGGCCGGCCCCTCCGGGGCTTCGCCGTGAGGGTCCGCCGACGCCTCGGCCGATGCCTGCTCGACGTCCTCCGCGTCCAGTTCCGCCGGACGCGGCAGAGGCATCGGCACGGCACGCGCGCGGGGCGCCGCGGCAGGGGCGGACGGGGAAACGAGCGCGGATCGCTGCGCCGGCTCCGAGGCGGCGAGCGCCGGCCCGCAGGTGCCGAGCAGGAGGATCGCGGCGGCGCGCGCGGCGAGGCGGGGGGCGGCGGAATGTCGTTCAATCATCGCCCATGATACTAAGGGAGGGACACCCCTGCGTCACCGCCCTCCCGTTACCACTTGCCCCGGACCCTTGCCCGCATGCACGACCTGAAGGCGCTCCTGTTCGACAAGGACGGCACGCTGGTGCATTTCGACCGCACCTGGGGCCCCGCCGCCGGCGCGGCCATGCGCACGCTGGCGGGCACCGATGCCCACGCCCTGCGCCGCCTGGAGGACGTGAGCGAATATCTGCCGGAGGAGGAGCGTTTCCTGCCCTCCTCCCCGCTGGTGGCCGGCTCCTCCGCCCATTACGGCCCGCTGTGGGCCGAGTGCCTGGGCCGTCCCGCCGATCCGGCCTTCTTCGCCGAGATCGACCGGCTGTTCTCCGGCGCCAGCCTGCGCTCGCTGACCGCGCTCGGCCGCCCGCGCGACGTGCTGGCGCATTTCCACGGCCAGGGCCTGCGGCTCGGCATCGTGACCAACGATGCGGAGGCCAACACCCGCCTCCAGGCCGAGGCGCTGGGCCTCATGCCCTATCTCGACCTGATCCACGGCTATGATTCCGGCTTCGGCTCGAAGCCGGAGCCCGGCATGGTCGCGGCGGCGGCACGGGCGCTCGACCTCCCGCCGCACGCCATGGCGGTGGTCGGCGACAGCGCCCACGACCTCGCCGCCGCCCACGGGGCCGGCGCGCGCTTCATCCTGGTGCGCACCGGCCCGGCGCCGGTGGAGCATCTTTACGCTGCCGCCGACTTGGTGGTGGACAGCATCGACGACCTGCCGCGCCAGCTCGGCATGCCGCTCGTCACCGCCTGAGCGGGCGGGCGACGGCGATGGCCTTTTTCAAAGCCCCGGTCTGCTCTAATCATGGCCGGATTGAAGACGCGGCGGCGCCCTGGCGCGCGCCCGGCAGGCAGGGTCCGGCATGATCAAGCGGCGGCTCTATGTGGAGGAGCGGGAATCTCGGCTGGCGCGCTGGAGCTTCCGGTTGGCGCTGTTCTCGGTGCCGGTCATCGTGCTGGCCGCCGCGCTCTACCGCATGGGCGTGCTGGATTTCCGCCCCGCGCTCGCGACCCTGGGCGCGGGCCTCGCCATCGCCTTCGTCGGCGCGGTGCTGGCGGTCTGCGCCTGCGTGAGCGTGTGGGAGAGCGGCTGGCGGGGCATGGGCCGCGCCATCGGCGCGCTCGCCATCGCGCTCGGCGTGGTGGCCGGGCCGGCGGCGGTGCTGGCGCGCGGCGCCATGCTGCCGCCGCTCACCGACATCACCACGGACGCCGGCGACCCGCCGCATTTCCGCGCCATGGGGCTCGCCCGGCCGCGCAGCGCCAACGCCGTCACCTATGCCGGGGAAAGCGCCGCCGCGCTCCAGCGCGAGGCTTACCCCGGCATCAAGCCCATGGACCTCGACGCCACCCCGGACGAAGCCTTCAACGCGCTGCTGGCGCTGGTGCAGAAGCGCAAATGGCGCATCCTGGACGCGGTCCCGCCGCGCGGCGGCCTGCGCGACGGCCAGATCGAGGCGGTGGCGCCGACCCCGCTCATGGGTTTCCGCAATGACGTGGCGATCCGCGTGCGCGCCACCGCCAAGGGCTCGCGCGTCGACGTGCGGTCAAGCTCGCGCTATGGCATCCACGACCTCGGGGAGAATGCCATGCGCATTTCCAGCCTGATGTCCGACCTCACGGCGGAGCGGCGCAAGCACTGAGCGCACCTCCCCCGCCGCCTCCATCCTGCCAGGAGACCAAACCCGTGCGTGTGTTCCCTCGCCCGCTGCGTGCCGGCCTTGCCGCGACCGCCCTCTGCGCCGGCCTCATCGCCACCGCGGCGCAGGCCGGCCCCCTGCTCGCCGACATGGCCGACCGCGCCCTGAAGTGCGCCATCGAGCCGGGCTTCTACATCGACCCCAAGGCGGAGACGCTGTCCACCTTCGCCTTCTCCGACGACGGCAAGAGCTGGACCGACATCACCGTGCCGCTGGTCGCGCCGGGGCTGGCCGACAATCAGAAGGACCAGTTCGTCGTCGTGGTGCCGGCGGGTCCCGGCCGGCCCAAGGCCTCGCGCGTCGCCTTCATCCGCACCCTGGAGAAGCCGGAGCCCGGCACCAAGGGCAAGCCGCGCGTGGTCGTGTCCATGCATGTGGACGGCGACACGGTGGGCGACGAATGCGCCGTGGAGAAGGGCCGCAAGCCCTATGCGGAGAGCCGGTTCGATTCGGTCCGCGAGACGGTCTGCGGCAACGATCCCGCCCCCGCCTGCGAGCGGCTGCTGGCCAAGGCCTGCGGGCCGGAGCCGACCCCCGCCTGCACCGCCGCCGCCGTGCCCGAGCTGAAAAAGGCCACCAAGGCCTATATGGACAAGATGAACGCCAGGGCCGGCCAGCCGGTGCGCTGAGGGCACCCCTCGCGTTCGAGAGCGAGCACGCATCACCCGACCGGCTCGCGGGCCGGTCGGCGCGGGCGCTACAGCAGGCTCGCCTGCGCCTCCGGCGGCGGTTCGGCGACGGCCTGCGGCGCCAGCAGGTCGGCGCCCTCGTTGCGTACCGCATTGACGCGGGTGGAGACCGGCCAGAGCGCCATCTGCTCTGCCGGATAGGCGCGCAGCAGGTCGCGCGGGTCCCGGGCGGTCAGCCAGCGCTCCATGTCCGCGCCATCGAGAATCACCGGCATGCGGTCGTGCAGCGGCGCCAGCAGGGGGTTGGCGGCGCAGGTGAGGATGGTGAAGGTCCGCAGCCATTCGCCCGAGGCCGGATCCTTCCAGCCCTCCCACAAGCCGGCGAACCCCATGGGCGCGCCGCTCTTCAAGGCGATGGCAAAGGGCTGCCGGCCGCCGTCGGCACGCCGCCATTCATAGAAGGCGTCGGCCGGCACCACGCAGCGGCGCGGCTTCTCCCAGGCGGCCTTGAACGAGGGCTTGTCGGCGATGCCCTCTGAGCGGGCG
This sequence comes from Azorhizobium doebereinerae UFLA1-100, assembly GCF_000473085.1. GTDB lineage: Bacteria > Pseudomonadota > Alphaproteobacteria > Rhizobiales > Xanthobacteraceae > Azorhizobium > Azorhizobium doebereinerae. The sequence continues at coordinate 25,957 of NZ_AXBA01000041.1, read as the reverse complement.
TTGATCAGCGAGGCCGCGCGCGACGTGTCCTTGGCCCAGGAGGGCACGAGGCCCCAGCGCAGCAGCGAGAGCTCCGCCTTGAGGCTCTGCGGGTTGAAGCGGATGACCAAAGCGTCCTGCGTCGGCGCCACGTTGAAGCGCGCCGGCGCGTTCGGCATCCCCACCTGCGGGTGAAGGCTATAGAACGCCCCATAGGCGGAGGGAGCCTGGGACTGGGCGAAGCGGCCGCACATGGCTCAGCGCACGAGGGTGTATACGCCGTCGATGGCGGGCGGCCCCTCGGTGACCACCAGGCGCTTCTCCACCATGTCCTCCAGATGGGCGAGGACGGTGAGCGAGGCGGCACCCACGAGGCGCGGATCGAGGCCGATATAGATGCCGCGCACCAGGTCCGGGATGGTGGTGTTGCGCTCCAGCCCGCGCAGGATGGCGGCCTCGCGCGCGGTGCGGTGGTCGAGATAGTCGCGCACGAAGGACGGCGCGTCGCGCACCGGCCCGCCGTGGCCGGGCAGGTAGATCGGCTCGGAGCGGGCGGCCAGCTTCTTCAGCGAGCGCACATAGTCGCCCATGGCGCCGTCCGGCGGGGCGACGATGGTGGTGGCCCAGGCCATCACATGGTCGCCCGAGAACAGCAGGTCGTCCTCCGGCAAGGCGAAGGCGAAATGGTTCGCCGTGTGGCCCGGCGTGGCGATGGCACTGAGCGTCCAGCCGGGGCCGGTGATCGCGTCGCCCTCCGCAAGGACGATGTCGGGCACGAAGTCCATGTCGCCGGAGGCATCCAGCGCGTTGATCTCGCCGATGTGCAGCGGGCGGGCCGGCCGGTGCGGCCCCTCCCCCACCGTGAGCGCCCCGGTGGCCGCCTTCACCGCCACGCTGGCCGGGGAGTGGTCGCGGTGGGTGTGGGTGACGACGATGTGGCTCACGCTCTCGCCGCGCACCGCGTCGAGCACCGCCGCCACATGGGCCGGGTCGTCCGGCCCCGGATCGATGATCGCCACCTGCCCGCGCCCCACGATGTAGGTGCAGGTGCCGGTGAAGGTGAAGGGGGAGGCGTTCGGCGCCACGATCCGCCGCACCAGGGGCGTGACCTGATCGAGCCGCCCGGACGGGACGGGGAACTTCCGGTCGAAGGGAATGTCGTCGCTCATGGCGGCGAACCTAGCGAAACCGCCACGCCGGCGGTACCCTTTTTGGAACGCGGACCGGGGGGCGCGGGGCCGGGATCGCCGCCGCTCTCCTGCCCCGCCGACACCCAGCGCGGGGACCGGGATGTCTTGCTCCTGTCAGGGTCGGCCGCGAACATGCCGGGGGACGGCCGGGCCGCCGTGCTTGGCAGGAGGCGAGCGATTGCGGTACAGCCGTAGGCATCGCCCCGGAATGAGGATGCCTGGATGAGAGCGGTGCTGCTGTCGGCCCTGATCGCGAGCGCATTCGCCGCCGCCCTGCCCTCGCCCGCCGCCCATGGGCAGGCCAATCTGACCCTGCCGCCCATCGACCCGCCGGCCACGCCCCAGACCTGCGGCGCGCTGGCGGCGCTGGTGAAGAGCCAGGGATCGCTGGTGCTGGGCGACAATCCGCGCGTCTACCAGCGCTATGTGCGCGACCAGACCTTCTGCGCCTACCAGCAGGTGGCCAGTCCCGCCTGGGTCCCGACCACCGACAATCCGCAGTGCTTCATCGGCTACACCTGCGGCGACAGCAATAACGACGGCGGCAAGTAGCGCCTGAGCCACGGCCCCGGCGGCGGTGCTCTTATGGGATCCTCCCGGATCTGCTATCCTGTTCCGCCGGGCGCTGTTCGCGCGGGGCGTCCAGGGAGGCGGGCTTGATCGGCCGGACTGTCGCGCGTTCCGCCCGTCTGGCATCCCGCTCGGCATCCCGTCTGGCGCCCCTGCTGGCGGCTGCCGTCGCCCTGGCCGGCTGCTATTCCACCAAGGACCCGCTGATCGAAAGCGGTGACGGCGTGGAGATTTCCGGCGCCTATACCTGCCGGGAATATGCCACCGGGCGGCACCAGGGCTTCACCTTCCGTGCGCGCAAGGACGGCAACTTCTTTCCCGACTACAGCTACGCCGCGAACCGCAAGGTCTACCGCTTCCGCAAGCTCGACGAGGCGACCTACCTCGCCCAGGAGGGCGACGAGCGCAACCGGCAGGTCAATTTCTTCTTCATCCGGCCGCAGGGCCAGGACGTGGTGGTGCTGATGCCCGATCTCGCCGGCCGCCCGGAGGCGATCGAGAGCCTGCTGCGGGCCAACCGCGTCTATCTGGCGGGCAAGACCGGCAACGGCACCTTCCTGCTCGACGGCACGGACAGGGACAAGCTTCGCTTCCTCAGCCAGCTCGCGCCGGGCCTGCTGACCGAAGTGGCGGTGTGCAGGCCGGATTGAGCCGCGCCCAATGACCCCGGACGCCGCCGCGAACCCGCCCTCCTCCCACCTGATCCTGCGCACCGCCGCGCCCGCCGACCGGCCCGCGCTCTCCGCCCTCTCCGCCGCCGCGCGCGCCCGCTACCGGACGCTGCCGGGGTTCGCCGCGATCGCCGCTGCGCCGCCGGTGGCGCCGGAGCGGTTCGCGGACGGCGAGGCGCTGGTCGCCTACCGGGCGGACGATCCGGCGCCGCTCGGCTTCGCGCTGCTGCGGCCGCTGGACGGGCTGCTGTATCTCGACAACATCTCGGTGGCCGCCGACGCCTCGGGCCAGGGCATCGGGCGCGCCCTGCTGGCCGGCGTCGAGCGGCGCCGCGCCGCGCTCGGCCTGCCGGCGGTGACGCTGACCACCTTCCGCGCGCCGCCCTGGAACGGGCCGTGGTTCCGCAGGCAGGGCTTCCGCCCTTTGCCGGCGGAGCGGATCGGGCCGGGGCTGGCGGCAGTCATCGCCCGCCAGTCGCGCAGCCTCGACCCGGCCACGCGCGAGGTGCTCTGGCGCGTGGCGGAGGGGCTCTGAGATCAGACGCCGAAGCCGCGCTCCTTCAGCACCTCGGCGATCTCCTCCAGCGTGCCGGCGTCGTCGATGGTGGCGGGCGCCGTCCACGGGTCGGAATCGGCGATCTTCTTCATGGTGCCGCGCAGGATCTTGCCGGAGCGCGTCTTGGGCAGGCGGTTGACGGTGAAGGCCAGCTTGAAGGCCGCCACCGGGCCGATACGGTCGCGCACCAGCGCCACCAGTTCCTTCTCGATGATCGCCGGGGAGCGCCGCTCGCCCGCCTTCAGCACCACGAAGCCGCAGGGCACCTCGCCCTTCAGCGCGTCCTTGACGCCGATGACGGCGCATTCGGCCACGTCCGGATGCGAGGCCAGCACCTCCTCCATGCCGCCGGTGGAGAGGCGATGGCCGGCGACGTTGATGATGTCGTCGGTGCGGCCCATGACGAAGACATAGCCGTCCTCGTCGATGAAGCCGGCATCGGAGGTTTTGTAATAGCCGGGGAATTCGTCGAGATAGGATTCGCGGAAGCGCTCGTCCTGCTGCCACAGCGTCGGCAGGCAGCCGGGAGGCAGCGGCAGCTTGATGACGATGGAGCCCATCACGCCCGCGGGCAGAGGCTTGGCCGCCTCGTCAACCACGTGGATCTCATAGCCGGGCATGGCCACCGTGGGCGAGCCCGCCTTCACCGGCAGCAGGCCGAGGCCCACCGGATTGGCGGCGATGGCCCAGCCGGTCTCGGTCTGCCACCAATGGTCGATCACCGGCACCTTCAGATGGTTCTCGGCCCAGTGGATGGTGTCGGGGTCGGCGCGCTCGCCGGCCAGGAACAGAGTGCGGAACTGGGAGAGGTCGCGGCCGGCGAGATGGGTCGCCTCCGGGTCCTCCTTCTTGATGGCGCGCAAGGCGGTGGGGGCAGTGAACAGCGCCACCACCTTGTGCTCCTCGATCACCCGCCAGAAGGCGCCGGGGTCCGGCGTGCCCACCGGCTTGCCCTCGTAGATCAGCGTGGTGCAGCCCATCAGCAGCGGGGCGTAGACGATGTAGGAATGGCCCACCACCCAGCCGATGTCGGAGGCGCACCAGAACACCTCGCCGGGGCGGATGCCGTAGAGATTCTCCATGCTCCAGCGCAGCGCCACCATGTGGCCGCCGGTGTCGCGCATCACGCCCTTGGGCTTGCCGGTGGTGCCGGAGGTGTAGAGCACGTAGAGCGGGTCGGTGGCGCCCACCAGAGCGCAGTCCACGCCATAGCCGGTGGCGGCTGCCGCCGCGCGGCGCTCGGCCCAGTCGTGGTCGCGGCCCTCCACCATGGTGCCGGCAAGCTGGGGGCGCTGGAGGACGAGGCAGGCGGACGGCTTGTGCTGCGCCATGGAGATGGCGAGGTCCAGCAACGGCTTGTAGGGCACCACGCGGTTCGGCTCGATGCCGCAGGAGGCGGCGAGCACCACCTTGGGCCGCGCGTCGTCGATGCGGGTGGCCAGCTCGTTGGCGGCGAAGCCGCCGAACACCACGGAATGCACCGCGCCGATGCGCGCGCAGGCCAGCATGGCGACCACCGCCTCCGGCACCATGGGCATGTAGAGGACGACGCGGTCGCCCTTCTCCACCCCGAGGTCGCGCAGGATAGCGCCGAGCACGCGCACCTCGGCGAGGAGTTCGGAATAGGTCAGCGTGCGCTTGGAATCGGTGACCGGGCTGTCATAGATCAGCGCCGCCTGCCCGCCGCGCCCGGACGACACATGGCGGTCGACGGCGTTGTAGCAGGTGTTGGCCACGCCGCCGGTGAACCAGCGGCCATAGACGCCGTGGTCCTTGTCGAACACCGTGCCGGGCTGGGCGATCCAGTCGATGTCCTTGGCGGCGGCGCCCCAGAAGGCCTCCGGGTCCGCTTTCCATCGCGCATAGGTCTGCGCATAGCGGCTGCGGCTCTGGTCGAGCATGGCACGTCCTCCCGGTATCTCTGTCTTCTCGTTGCGGCGATTGACGCTTAATGGCCGGGACGAGGCAAGTCCGATCTTTTGCGTAAGACCTTGGTCTGGTGCCCGGCCGATTGCGCGGCGGCAACGGGCTCGGCTACGGTCCCGTTCAACGCCAGACACAACAATACGTTTCCCGGAGGAAACGCCGCCATGGCCAGCATCTTCGACCGCCACCTCGACCGCAACCCGGCCAATTACCAGCCGCTGTCGCCGCTGGGCTTCCTGGAGCGGGCGGCCAGCGTCTATCCCGACCATGTGGCGGTGATCCACGGCGGGTTGCGGCGGACCTATCGCGACCTCTACGCCCGCACCCGCCGCCTCGCCTCGGCGCTGGCGCAGCGCGGGGTGGGCACCGGCGACACGGTGGCGGTGATGCTGTCCAACACCCCGCCCATGCTGGAGGCGCACTATGGGGTGGCCATGTGCGGGGCGGTGCTGAACACCTTCAACACGAGGCTCGACGCCGCCATCCTCGCCTTCACCATCGACCATGGCGAGGCCAAGGTGCTGATCACCGACTGCGAGTTCTCGCCGGTGATCAAGGCGGCGCTGGCGCTCGCCACCCGCAAGCCGCTGGTGATCGATTACGACGACCCGGAATATGCCGGCCCCGGCGCCCGCATCGGCGAGATCGAATATGAGGACTTCCTCGCCTCAGGCGACCCGGAGTTCGCCTGGGCGCCGCCGGCGGACGAGTGGGACGCCATCTCGCTCAACTATACCTCGGGCACTACGGGCGACCCCAAGGGCGTGGTCTACCACCATCGCGGCGCCCACCTGCTGGCGGTGGGCAACGTGGTGACCTGCCACATGGGCGCGCACCCGGTCTATCTGTGGACGCTGCCCATGTTCCACTGCAACGGCTGGTGCTTCCCCTGGTCGGTGTCGGTGGTGGCCGGGACGCACGTGTGCCTGCGCCAGGTGCGGGCGGAGGCGATCTACGACGCCATCGCCGCGCACAAGGTCACCCACATGTGCGGCGCGCCCATCGTCATGTCCACGCTGCTGAACGCGCCCGAGGCGGAAAAGCGGCCGCTGCCGCACGCCGTCTCCTTCATCACCGCCGCCGCCCCGCCGCCCGCCGCCGTGCTGGAGGCGATGCAGGACGCCGGCTTCCACGTGGTCCATGTCTATGGCCTCACCGAGGTCTACGGCCCGGCGGTGGTTAACGACTGGCACAGCGAATGGGACGCTTTGCCCAGCGCCGAGCGGGCCGCGAAGAAGGCCCGCCAGGGCGTGCGCTACAGCGCGCTGGAGGCACTCGACGTGCGCGACCCCGACACCATGGCGTCGGTGCCGGCGGACGGCGAGACCCTGGGCGAGGTGATGTTCCGCGGCAATGTGGTGATGAAGGGATACCTCAAGAACCCCACCGCCACGGATGCCGCCTTCGCCGGCGGCTGGTTCCATTCCGGCGACCTCGGGGTGAAGCATCCCGACGGCTATATCCAGCTGAAGGACCGCTCGAAGGACATCATCATCTCGGGGGGCGAGAACATCTCCTCCATCGAGGTGGAGGACGCGCTCTACAAGCATCCGGCGGTGAGCGCGGCGGCCGTGGTGGCGCGCCCCGACGACAAATGGGGCGAGACGCCGGTGGCCTTCGTGGAGCTGCGCGCCGGGGCCAGCGTGACCATGGAGGAGCTGGTGGCCCACTGCCGCAGCCATCTGGCCGCCTACAAATGCCCGCGCACCATCCTGTTCGAAGAGATCCCCAAGACCTCCACCGGCAAGATCCAGAAGTTCAAGCTGCGCGAGATGGCAAAGGCGCTCTGAGCCGGCGCCGCGGGGGACGCAACATCAGCCGCCGCGGCGGCGCTTTTCTTGCGAAGTGGTAATGTCGCGGCCATGGTCTCGCCATCCAATGGGGGCGTAAGCTGGCGGCGACATTCCTCTTTCGCCAGAGCACAGATGCGCGCCCTCCTGACGTTACTCAACGACATCCGCCGCCTGGCGCTGCCCTATTTCCGCAGTGGGGAGCGCTGGACCGCCATCGGCCTGCTCGGCGCGGTGATCGCGCTGGAACTGGCCTGGGTCTATGTCACCGTCCTGCTCAACCGCTGGAACAACGCCTTCTACGACGCCATCCAGGAGAAGGACTTCGCCGCGTTCAAATACCAGTTGCTGGTGTTCTGCGGCATCGCGGCGGGCGCCATCTGCATCGCGGTCTATCAAGTCTACCTGAAGCAGTGGCTGGAGATCCGCTGGCGGCGCTGGCTCACCCAGCGCTATTTGCAGCACTGGCTGGGCGACGACACCCACTACCGCCTGCGCCTGTCCGGCGACGCGGCGGACAATCCGGACCAGCGCATCGCGCAGGACGTGTCCATGTTCGTCAGCCAGACCATCGGCGTCGGCGTCGGCCTTTTGGGAACCATCGTGTCGCTGGTGTCCTTCTCGGTCATCCTGTGGGGCCTGTCGGGGGCCATCAACCTGCAATTGTTCGGCCTCGACATGCACATCCCCGGCTATCTGTTCTGGGCGGCGCTGATCTATGCGGCCATCGGCACGCTGATCACCCATTTCATCGGCAAGCCGCTGGTGCGGCTGAACTTCGACCAGCAGCGCTACGAGGCGGACTTCCGCGTCGACATGGTGCGGGTGCGCGAGAACAGCGAGCAGGTCGCCATGCTGGCCGGCGAGGCGGCGGAGAGCCGCAAGCTGGAAGGGCGCTTCTCGCGCATCTGGGGCAATTACATCGGCCTGATGAAGGCGCAGAAGCGCCTCACCTGGTTCACCGCCGGCTACAACCAGATCTCCAGCGTGTTTCCCTATGTGGTGGTCTCGCCCGGCTATTTCGCCGGCGCCATCCAGCTCGGCACGCTGATGCAGACCGGCTCGGCCTTCGGCTCGGTGCAGGGCGCCTTCTCCTTCTTCATCAGCTCCTATTCGACGCTGGCCGAATGGACCTCGGTGGTGAACCGCCTCACCGGCTTCGAGGCGGCCATGCAGGTGGCCAAGCGCGACGACGGCGCGCGCGCCTTCCCGCACCGCCGCACGCCGACCCAGCAGGCGGCGCTCAGCCTGTCGCAGATGGACGTGCGCCTGCCCGACGGCGCGCCGATCGTGGCGGTGGACGGCCTGTCCATCGAGAAGGGCGAGCGGGTGCTGGTCACCGGCCCGTCCGGCGCCGGCAAGACCACGCTGTTCCGCGCCATCGCCGGCATCTGGCCGTTCGGCAGCGGCGTGGTGGCCCTGCCCGAGGGCGCGCGGGTGATGATCCTGCCGCAGCGGCCCTACCTGCCGGTCGGCCGGCTCGACGAGGCGCTGTCCTATCCTCTGCCCACGGAGCGGTTCGACAACGCCCAGCTCACGGAAGCCCTGGAGGCGGTGGGCCTCGGCGGTCTGGTGCCCCGGCTGGAGGAGCATGCGCTGTGGCCGCACGTGCTCTCGCTCGGCGAGCAGCAGCGCTTCTCCATCGCCCGCGCGCTGCTGGAGAAACCGGACGTACTGCTGCTGGACGAGGCCACCGCCGCCCTGGACGAGCCGGCGGAGGCGGCGCTCTACGGCCTCATCCGCCAGCGCCTGCCGGCGACCACCGTGCTCTCCATCGGCCACCGGGCGACGCTGAACGCGCTGCACGACCGGGCGCTGGTGCTCTCCGGCGCCGGCCTGCCCCGCCAGCTCGTGCCGGGGCCGGCGCTCCAGCCCCAGCCGGCCTGAGCGCCGTCATCATCGGTTGACGCTGCCCGCTTTCGCCCTGTAACGGCTCAGGCAGGCTCCCGTGCGGCGGAGCCTGCCCGGCTGCGGCACTCGGCGAAAGGGACTGGGGCATGTTCAGACGCGACCTGCGGCGCATCCGCTTTGCCCTCACCTCGCGGATGCTGTGGAAGCGCCGCATGGTGTTCCTGCTCGGGGCGGTCGCGGTGGGCATCGCCTCGGTGGTGTTCGCCAAGATGGCGGACAGCTCGCAGGAGGTCTATGTCCACCTCATACGGCAGGCACCCTACGCGCTGCTGCTGCTCACCCCGCTCGGCTTCGGCCTGTTCGCCTGGGCGACCGCCCGCTACTTTCCCGGCGCCCAGGGCAGCGGCATCCCGCAGGCCATCGCCGCGCGCCGCTCCGGCAGCCCGGCCCATCGCGCCCGCCTGCTCTCGGCCAAGGTGACCATCGGCAAGATCGTGCTGACCTGCGCCGGCCTCGCGGTCGGCGGCTCCATCGGCCGCGAGGGGCCGACCGTGCAGCTCGGCTGCGCCATCATGGTGGCCATGGCCGCCTTCGCCGGCCTCGGCCGGGCCAACGGGCTGATCCTGGTGGGCGCGGCGGCGGGCATCGCCGGGGCCTTCAACACCCCGCTCGCCGGCGTCATGTTCGCCATCGAGGAGATGGCGAAATCCTACGACAAGCGCCTGTCCGGCCTCATCGCCTCGGCGGTGGTGATCTCCGGCATGGTGAGCCTGACGCTGGTCGGCCAGTATTCCTATTTCGGCACCATCCCGTCGGAGGCCTTCAACCCGGTGGGCTGGAACGCGGTCGTGTTCTGCGCGGTGGTGGGCGGCGTCGGCGGCGCCATCTTCTCGCGCGGGCTCGTCGGCCTGTCGGCGGCGCGCGGTCGGATCATGGGACCGCTGAAGAAGCGCCCGTTCGTGTTCGGCGCGCTATGCGGGCTCGTCGTCGCCGTGCTGGCCATCGCCACCGACGGCTTCGCCGGCGGCTCCGGCTACGCCCCCACCCGCGACCTGCTGGAACAGGGCGTCACCTCGCCCTGGTGGTATGCCCCGGTGAAGCTCGTCACCACGCTGGTGTCCTCGGCCAGCGGCATCCCCGGCGGCCTGTTCTCCCCGTCCCTGTCGGTGGGGGCGAGCGTCGGCGCGGCGCTGGCGCCGTTCATGCCGTCCATGGACGTGCGGGCGCTGGCCATGCTCGGCATGGTGGGCTATTTCGCCGGCGTGGTGCAGGCGCCGCTCACCGCCTTCGTCATCGTCATGGAGATGACCAACGAGGTGCATCTGGTGGTGCCGCTGCTGGCGACCGCCCTGCTGGGCGCCGGCGTCTCCCGCCTGCTGGCGCCGGAGCCGCTCTATCACGCGCTGTCCTTCGCCTACGATCCCCTGCCGGAGGAGAGGCCGAAGCCGGGCGACAAGGCCGCCGACACCAAGGCGCCCTGACGCGGCGCCCCGGCGCGCCGGGCCCCGGCCGGGCTCAGCGCAGCTGGGCCTGGGTGGTGAGCAGGATCTGCGGCAGTTGGGCGCCGGCCAGCACCTCGTATTCCGCCTCGCGGGCGCGGGTCAGCGGGTCGCGCTTGACCAGGGCCTCGTCCACCAGGCCGGGATGCACCATCACCAGGCCGCCGTCGCCCAGCCCGTTGATGAAATGGGTGAGGATGCGGCCGTAATTGGTGCCGAGCTTGAAATCATAGGCCCCGGCGAAGCCCCGGTTGACGGTGAGCCCGGCCGCCTTGGCCTCCTCGGCGAAGCCCCGGGCCAGGAAGCCGATGAAGCGGCCCTTGGGATCGAGGCCGTTGAGCGAGCCGTCGGCGGGGGTGCAGTCGCGCACCCAGGCGTTGGGCGCGCGGCGGCGCGTCACCTCCAGCACCGCCTCGCGCACGGTGGGCAGGAGGTGGACGTGCTGGTGCCCGTCCACATGGTCCGGCGGGCGGCCGAAGGCCTCCTCGAAGGCGATGAACTGGGTCTCCACCTCGGCCTTCACGTTCACCGGGTCGAGCCGGCGGGCGAAGGCCGTCAGCAGCAGCCGGCCCAGCGAGGGGAAGGTGGCGCCCTTGAAGCCGTGGGTCAAAGGCTCGAACGACCCGGTGAGGGTGACGTGCAGGCCGATGCTCGCCTGGCCGCCGGTGAGCGGCAGCAAGGCGTCGGCCTCCTCGAACAGGTCGGGCAGCACCGTCATGACGGAAGTGGCGTTGATGCGCCGCTCCGCCAGCAGCGCGCGAATGGCTTCGGAGACGCCGGGCGCGATCCCGTAATCGTCCGCACAGATGACAATACGCTTCACGGCAGTGCCTTGGGCAACTCCACGGCGGCGGTCCTCTCGCCGGCGGCGTCCGCATGGCGGACGGCGTGGTCGGCGACGAAATAGACCGGGCGCGATTTGATTTCGGACAGGATGCGGGCGATGTACTCGCCCATGATGCCGATCACCAGCAGCTGCACGCCGCCGATGACCATCAGGCCCACCACCACCGAGGGGTAGCCGGGCAAGGGGATGCCCCAGACGAGGCGTTCCACCACGATCCAGGAGCCATAGAGGAAGGCGGCGCCGGCGAGCGCCGCCCCGACCATGCCGGCGAGCCGCAGCGGCGCCGGCGAGAACGAGGTGAGCCCCTCCATGGACAGGCCCAGCAGGCGCAGGAAGCTCCAGCTTGAGGACCCATGCTCCCGCAGGGCGGGACGGTAGGGCACCGCCTTCTGGCGGAAGCCGATCCAGCTCGACAGGCCCTTGAAGAAGCGGTTGCGCTCCGGCAGGCGGCGCAGCGCGGCGGCGGCGCGCGGCGACAGCAGGCGGAAGTCGGCGGCATCCTCGGGGATGCTGGTGGAGGCGCCGAAATTCAGCAGGCGGTAGAACAGCTTCACGAACAGCCGGCGGGCGGCGGGCTCGTCGGTGCGGTCGGCCTTGACCGCATAAGCGACGTCATAGCCCTCGTCCTTCCACAGGCCGACGAAGGTCTCGATCATCTCCGGCGGGTGCTGGCCGTCGCCGTCCATGAACAGCAGCGCGTCGCCGCGCGCATGGTCGAGCCCGGCGAGCAGCGCCGCTTCCTTGCCGAAATTGCGCGACAGCGCCACCACCTGCACGTCGAGCCCCAGCGGCGGCAGGCCGGCGGCGATGTTCGCCGTCTCGTCGCGGCTGCCGTCGTCCACGTAGACGATCTCGATCCGCATGGCGCGCGCCGTCCCCACCGCCCGCGCGCAGGCGCTGAGGTTCTGGTGGAAGAACGGCAGGCCGGCGGCCTCGTTGTACAGCGGAACGACGATACTCAGGTCGGGGGTCATGCGCGGTGTCCAATGACGCCGATGAAGCTGGCATGGGAGGATGTAATTGTGTTCTGCGGCGGGCATACGGCCCACGGATTTTTTTTCATATCCCCCGGAACCCGTTCGGCGCGGCGACGTTGTGGGGATGGGACGATCAAATGCCCCCCAATTGATTGTCTCTCATAGACGCGGTCGCCTTCCCCCCAGGCGGCCGCGTTTTCCTTTTGAAAAGCGGGGATTTGCGACGGGTCAAGGCAGGGCGCCGGCGGCGCTTTAGGGTAAGGTCGCGTTGCCGACGCGGCTTGAGAGAGACCCATTCCATGATCCGGGACATTCTGGTCAACCTGACGCAGGGCGCCGAGAGCGATCCTGCGGCCCTTTATGCGGCGAGCCTCGCGGCCGCCTTCAAGGCCCACCTGACCGGGCTCGCCGTCACCTATGAGATCGACGTGCCGCCCTTCTACATGGGCGCCCTGCCGACCGACTTCATCGACCAGCAGATCCGCGAGAACGAGGCCGCCGCCGATCGCGCCGCCACGGCGTTCCGCGCCACCGCCACGGCCGCCGGCGTGACCTGCGACGTGCGGGCGCTGTCCGCCTCGCTGGGCGAGGCCGCGCAGGCCCTGTGCGAACTCTCCCGCCTGTTCGACCTCACCGTCGTCGCCCAGCCCGATCCGGACCGCCCCGGCCCGGAGGAGGTGATCGCCGAGGCCGCGCTGATGGAAGCCGGCCGGGCCGTGCTGGTGGTGCCCTACGTGCAGAAGCCGCCCTTCTCCATCGCCCGCATCGTGGTGGCCTGGGACGGCAGCCGGGCGAGCGCCCGGGCGCTGTCCGAGAGCCTGCCGCTGCTGCATCGGGCCGAGCATATCGAGATCTTCACGGTGCGCCGCGCCAATGACGGGGACACGGACGCCGGCACCACGGACCTGGAGCGCCACCTCGGCCGCCACGGCCTCGCCGCGCAGTTCCGCCACCTGACCATCGGCTCCGGCGAGAACATCTCCTCGGCGATCCTGAACGAGGTCTCGGACCAGGGCGCCGACCTCGTGGTGATGGGCGGCTACGGCCATTCGCGCCTGCGCGAGATGGTGCTGGGCGGCGTCACCCGCGAGATCATCGACAGCATGACGGTGCCGGTGCTGATGGCCCATTAAGGCCCCGTGCGCCGGCCCGCCGGCGCGACACGCAAAAAGCCGCCGGCCCGCCGGCGCATGACGCAAAGGCCGCCGGCCCGCCGGCGCCTCCCATGAAACAAAAACGGCGCCGCCCCACCGGGCGGCGCCGTTTGCATGCGTGGCGCGCCGCGGCACGCGGACGAGGGGATCAATCCTCCTCGTCCTCCTCCGTCTTGCGCGAGCCGCCGAGCTTGGCGAACACGGTTTCCAGGTCGAGCGATTCCCTGCGGCCGCTGGTGGGCTCGTCGCGATGGGTGGTGACGTCGGCGGGCAGCAGGGTGGCGCCGCGATCCTCGGCGGCGGTCGCCGGCCGGTCCTTGGCGGCGCGCTGCACTTCGAGGTCGAGGTCGATCTGGCTGCACAGGCCCAGCGTCACCGGGTCCATCGGGCTGAGCTGCGCCGAATTCCAGTGGGTGCGCTCCTTGATCGACTGGATGGTGGCCTTGGTGGTGCCGACCAGGCGGATGATCTGCGCGTCCTTCAGCTCGGGGTGGTTGCGGGTGAGCCAGAGGATGGCGTTCGGCCGGTCGTGGCGGCGGGACACCGGGGTGTAGCGCGGGCCCTTGCGGCGCTTGGGCTCCGGCAGGCGCACCTTCGATTCCTGGAGCTTCAGGTTATAGTTCGGGCTCTTCTCGCCCTTGTCGATCTCCTCGCGCGTCAGCTGGCCGGTGGAGATGGGGTCGAGACCCTTGATGCCCTGCGCCACCTCGCCGTCGGCGATGCCCTTCACCTCAAGCGGGTGGAGTTTGCAGAAGTCGCCGATCTGCTCGAACGTGAGCGCCGTGTTCTCGACCAGCCACACGGCGGTTGCCTTGGGCATCAAAGGAGCATTGGACATGGCGGCGGCCTCTTGGCTTCTCTTGAAGACGCGGACGGCGGGCAAACGTGGGGCCGCTCTGGTCCGCCCCCGGGGGTCCGGGAGGCGAGCCGCGGATCTCTCATCGATTGTCCGGGATGCCGCAACATAAGCGTTTCGCGCCGCCGATGCAAATAGCCCGGCGCCGCGGTGCCGGGCGCGCCTAAGGCCATGTCGGGCGCCGGCCTGCCCCGGCGGCCCGATTCGGCCGGCCCGGCGGGAGCCGATTTCCAGCTCCTGCCAATTTGGAGCTGAATTCATTCAAAATGAATGGGCTTTCGCACCGCACACATAAAGCAAGTTGATGGAACTCGCTGTCACAATGCTCGTTGTGGCTTCATCGGCCGGAGTGACGCATATTTCAGCTGTCATTCTGATGTCGTGGAGCCGGAGAAGGACTTGCCAAGCTCCGTTATTTGCGTCATCTGCATGGGCGTCCGGCAGCCGCCGGGTAAAAGACTGCGTTGGACCACCCACAGGTTGTGCGCGCAAAGCTTTGATGGTTAGCCATCAATACAACTGCAGCGCGATGACATTTCCTGCCGCGGATATGCCTGCGACGGAAGATGTCCGACCGGGACGGTGTGCCATCCACCCTGAGTTTTCGCCGGGCGGCGTATTCAACCCGGCGATGCGCGGGCTTTCCCGCGACGACTTGCGCAAGTGTTTTCCTTGCGTGCTGAACGTACGGTGGATCGTTGGTCTTCGGAACGTCAGCGTGTCGCCATAAGACTCTTGTAAGCGTTTTCGGTCATTATTCGTCGCTCACGCCTTTGGCGTCTGGGTCGCATTTTTGTTTTCTTAGCTGGAGGGGAGCTAGGATGAACTTTCTGTCGCATACGATGCTGATGGATAAGGTGCGCGGCAAGGAGCTGGGCATCGGCGCCCACCTGCTCGACGGCGTGTGGAGCGAGGCGCCCCGCGCCGCCGTGGTCACCATCGCCCTCGCCGCCGGCCTGATGCAGTTCGAAGGCGGGTTCGCGCCTTATGTGCTGGTCACTTCGCTGGCCATCGGCCAGGTGGTCTCCTGCGCTCGCGGCTTCTCCAATTTCCTCGACGCCCGCAACAATGCCCGCACCTTCGACGCGCCCCGCGTGCAGGCCTATCTGCGCCGCATGCAGGAGACCTCCGGCGACGTCATCATCGCCGCCCAGCGCGGCACGGCCTGGATCGTCCTGCGCCCCCGCAGCGAGGGCGAGGAGCGCCTGGAGGTGATGAGCGAGCAGGAGTACGAACGCTTCCGCGCCCAGTCGGTGGCCGCCCGCGCGGCGGTGAACGAGGTGCGCATCGTGCGCCGCAAGCTCACCAACACCCGCATTCGCAGCGGCTATACCTATGCTCCCGAGGAGCGCCGCATCGCCGACATGAGCGCCCACGGCAACCTGCGCTACAGCGCCTCGCGCTTCCTGGCGGTGGGCTCCGGCATCACCGAGGAAAGCAGCGCCTTCTGACGCCAGGGCCGGGCCGGCGCGCCCGCCCTCCCCGCGCGGGCCCCTCCCCGCCCCGCGCTTGACAGGAGGCGTCCGCCGATCCCATGTCCCCGGAGAACCACCGGGAACAGTCATGGCCGCGTCCAAGCCCCCACTCCGCATCCTGTTGTGCGCGCCGCGCGGCTTCTGCGCCGGCGTCGTGCGCGCCATCGATGCGGTGGAGCGGGCGCTCGCGCTGCACGGCGCGCCGGTCTATGTGCGGCACGAGATCGTGCACAACAAATATGTGGTGGACGGCCTGCGCAAGAAGGGCGCCGTCTTCGTCGAGGAGCTGGACGAGGTGCCGCCGGGCGATGCCCCGGTCATCTTCTCCGCCCACGGGGTGGCGAAATCCGTGCCCGAGGCCGCCGCCGCCCGCAACCTGTTCGCCATCGACGCCACCTGCCCGCTGGTCACCAAGGTGCATCGCGAGGCCCAGGTGCACCACAAGAAGGGCCGGCACATCCTGCTCATCGGCCATGCCCGCCATCCCGAGGTGGTCGGCACCATGGGCCAGTTGCCGGACGGCGCGGTGACGCTGGTGGAGACCGCCGCCGATGCCCGCGCGCTGGTGCCCGCCGATCCCGACAACCTGGCCTATGTGACGCAGACCACCTTGTCGCTGGACGACACGGCGGAGATCGTCGCCATCCTGCGGGAGCGCTTCCCCACCATCGCCGTCCCGCACAAGGAGGACATCTGCTACGCCACCACCAACCGCCAGGAGGCGGTGAAGAAGGTGGCGCCGCAGGTGGACGCCATGGTGGTGGTGGGCGCGCCCAATTCTTCCAATTCCCAGCGCCTGCGCGAGACCGCCGAGCGCGAGGGCTGCGCCGTCTCGGTGCTGGTGCAGCGCGCGAGCGACCTGGACTGGTCGCGCCTCTCCGGCCTCGCCAGCCTCGGCATCACGGCCGGCGCCTCGGCCCCCGAGGTGCTGGTGGAAGAGATCATCGACGCCTTCGCGGAGCGCTACGAGGTGAATGTGGAAACGGTGACGGCCGCGCAGGAGGACGTGTTCTTCCCGCTTCCCCGCGCGCTGCGCGAAGATGCGGCGGAGTAGAGCGTGGCGGTCTATACGGACGTTTCGGCGGCAGGGCTTTCGGACTACCTCGCGCGCTACGACATCGGCACCCTGGTGTCCTTCCACGGCATCGCCGAGGGGGTGGAGAATTCCAACTTCCTGGTGCAGACCACCGGCGGCACCTTCATCCTGACGCTCTATGAGAAGCGCGTCGACCCCGCCGACCTGCCCTTCTTCATCGGCCTGATGCAGCATCTGGCGGCCAACGGCATCTCCTGCCCGCAGCCGGTGGCGGCGCGCGACGGGGCGATGCTGGGCACGCTGGCCGGGCGGCCCTGCGCCATGGTCACCTTTCTGCCCGGCGTCTCGGTGCGCCGGCCGACCGCGCAGCATTGCGGGCAGTTGGGCGCGGCCCTGGCCAGGCTGCACCTGGCCGGCGCCGGCTTCGCCTTGACCCGGCGCAACGCGCTCTCGGTGGACGGCTGGCGGCCGCTGTTCGCGGCGGCGGGCGCGCGCACCGACAGCGTCCATCCCGGCCTTGCCGCCACCATCGCCGAGGAGCTGGACCTGCTGGAGGGCAACTGGCCGCGCGGCCTGCCCGCCGGCGTCATCCACGCCGACCTGTTCCCGGACAACGCCTTCTTCCTCGACGACGCGCTCTCCGGCATCATCGACTTCTATTTCGCCTGCAACGACCTGCTCGCCTATGACGTGGCGGTGTGCCTCAACGCCTGGTGCTTCGAGGCGGACGGCGCCTTCAACGCCACCAAGGGCCGCGCCCTGCTGGCCGGCTACCAGAGCGTGCGCCCGCTCGGGGCGGACGAGGTGGCGGCCCTGCCGCATCTGGCCCGCGGCGCGGCGCTGCGCTTCCTGCTCACCCGTCTGGTGGACTGGCTGAACGTGCCGGAGGGCGCCCTGGTGCGGCCGAAGGACCCGCTGGAATATCTGAAGAAGCTGCGCTTCCACCGGGCGGTGGCGAGCGCCCGCGATTACGGGCTGGCCGCATGAGCCGCATCGAGATCTGGACCGACGGCGCCTGCTCCGGCAATCCCGGCCCCGGCGGCTGGGGCGCCATCCTGCGCTCCGGCCCGCACGAGAAGGAATTGTCCGGCGGCGAGGCGCACACCACCAACAACCGCATGGAACTGATGGCCGCCATCGCCGCGCTGGAAGCGCTGAAGCGGCCCAGCGGCGTGGACCTGCACACCGACAGCGAATATCTGCGCAACGGCATCACCAAATGGATGATGGGCTGGAAACGCAACGGCTGGCGCACCGCGGACAAGAAGCCGGTGAAGAACCAGGACCTGTGGGAGCGCCTCGACCTGGCGCTGAAGTCCCATGACATCAAGTGGCACTGGGTGAAGGGCCACGCCGGCAACAAACTCAACGAACGCGCCGACCAATTGGCCCGCGACGGCATGGCGCCGTTCAAGCTGGGGCGTGGGGTGGCGTAAAGCTGCGGCGCGGACGCGGCGGTCGTATTATTGTGGCCGCAGTTCTTTCGCCCCAGGGTGAAGAAGATGGCCGGCATCACCATACGCAACCTGTCCGAGGCGACGCACCGCGCGCTCAAAGCGCGCGCGGCACAGCATGGCCGGAGCATGGAAGCGGAGATCCGCGACATTCTCGATCGCGCCGTGCGACCAACGACGGACATTCGGCTCGGCTCCGAACTTGCCGCCATCGCTCGCGCCTGTGGCGGCTTCGAGCTTGAGATCGAGCGGGACAAGGCGCCCTCCCCCACCGTGCGCTTCTGATGAAACGCCGAGCCTGAGCCCCGTCGGCGCGCCGATGGGCAAGCAAAAGGGCCGCGCGGCGCACGCCGGCGGCCCTCTGTCGTCACGCGAGGATCCGGCTCACTTGCCGCGCTTGAAGCTGTTCCAGGTCTTGGTGATCACCCGCTGCACGTCCTGCGGATTGGTGGTCACGGTGAACAGCTGGGCGAACACCTCCGGGGTCGGATAGATGGACGGATTGTCCAGCACCGCCTTGTCGATGAACTTCTGCGAGGCGAGGTTGCCGTTGGCGTAGGAGATGAAGTTGGAGTTCTTCGCCGCCACTTCCGGACGCATCATGTAGTTGATGAAGGTCAGCGCCTCCTCGACGTTCTTGGCGTCCTTCGGGATGGCGAAATTGTCGAACCACATCAGCGCGCCTTCCTTGGGGATCACGTAATCCACCAGAACCGGCTTCTTCTTGGTCTTCTTCGCCGCGTCCGCCGCGCGGGTCTTGGCCTGGAACACGTCGCCCGACCAGCCCACCGCCAGGCAGATGTCGCCGCGCGCCAGCGCGTTGATGTAGCCGGAGGAATCGAACTTGCGGATGAACGGCCGCGCCTTCATCAGCAGCTCGCCGGCCTTGGCGATGTCCTCCGGCTTCTTGCTGTCGGGATCGAGGCCGAGATAGCGCATGGCGGAGGGAATGATCTCCTCCGGCCCGTCCAGCATGTAGACGCCGCAATCCTTCAGCTTGGAGAGGATCTCCGGCTTGAACACGATGTCCCAGGTATTGAGCGGAATATCGCCCAGGCGCTGCTTCACCATGTCCACGTTGTAGCCGATGCCGGTGGTGCCCCACATGTAATTGACGGCATAGTCATTGCCGGGATCATAGACCGCGAGGCGCTTGGTGATCTCCGGCCAGGCATATTGCAGGTTCGTCAGCTTGGACTTGTCCAGCTTCATGAACACGCCGGCCTTGATCTGCCGTTGCAGGAAGGAGCCGGACGGCACCACCACGTCATAGCCGGTCTTGCCCGCCAGCAGCTTGGTTTCCAGCACCTCGTTGCTGTCGAACACGTCGTAGCGGACCTTGATGCCCGTCTCCTTGGTGAAGTCCTCCAGCACGCTCTCGTCGATATAGTCCGACCAATTGTAGACGTTCACCACCTTCTGCTGGGCCAGCGCGGGGCCGGCGGCAAGAGCCGCCACCCCGAGCACGGCCGCAAGAACGAAACGGCGCATGGTCTTCTCCCTCTGGACAGGCGGCGCGCGCGCGCCCCTGGGAGAAGGCTATTGCGGCAGCGCGGCAGGCTCAACAGGCGCGGCCGGCGACCGGGTGTCCGGGCGGCATTTTTCCGCCCAAGGACGCGGCCTCGGGCAGGTCGGCGGCGGCGATCATGGTGATGAGCGGCGCGGCGGGCTTGGCCGGCGGGGTGATCTCGCCGGCGGTGGCCCGCTCCAGCAGCACGAAGAAGCCGGCGACCGCCAGGGCGATCACCAGGAACACGCCGAACAACACGAGCGAAACCCGCCGCGCCACCTGCGAGACGGTGATGAAGCCCATGGACCCGGCGATGATCGACAGCACGAGGAAGATGGCGGCGTATTTCAGCATGGCGGCGCGCTCCGGCGGGGATGCTGGGAGAGCAACCCCGATCCCGCCGCTTCGTTCCAGCTCGTTAGGCGCCGGTTAACCCTGCCGGCGATGCCGGCGCCCAGCGGTGCCGCTCAGCGCCGATTCGCCCAGGCGCGGATCTCCCCCTTCAGCCGGCGGAAATCCCAGAAGGCGGCCAGCAGCACCACCAGGGGAATGGCGGCCAGCGTCAGCGACGTGCCCCGGCTCCAGTCCACGGCGTTGCGCAGGAAATCATAGGCCAGATAGGTGGTGACCAGCGTCACCAAGGCGGCGATGGCCCAATAGCTCTTGTTGGTGAGGTGGTAGATTGCCAGCCCCACCGCCAGCGCCAGCACCAAGGCGATCAGCAGCCCCCAGAGCGTGCCGAGCTGAAACTGCCGCGCCACGAAGGTGCCGCCCGACACGCACAGCAGCACGAGCGCGGCCAGCAGCAGAAAGCCGGCGCGCAGCCGCAGGATGGAGCTGGCCTTGCCGCCCGTCTCCGGCATCGTCATGATCGCATTCCCCCTTCACGCCGGCGCCACGGGGCGCCGCAAACTCGCGCTCCATATTGCCGACATCGTTTCGCCGCTCAAGGCGTCATGCTGGGCAGCTGACGCAGGAGCAGGTGCCGCGTGACGGATCAGGGAACTGCGGACGGGCCGCGCGGGTTGACGCGCACGGGAGGCTGCACCATGGGGCGGACGCTGGTCGTGTTGAACGCGAAGGCCGGGACCGTGATGGACCTGGGCGGAAAGGCCACCGCGGAGGCGGTGGACCGCGCTTTGACGCGCCCGGATCGCGACGTGGAGGTGCTGCTGGCGGAAGGCAAGCAGATGGCCCGCGCCATCCGCACCGCACCGCAGGAAGGCTATGACACGGTGATCGTCGGCGCCGGCGACGGCACGGTGAGCTATGCCGCCTCGGTGCTCGCCGGCACCGACGTCGCGCTCGGCGTGCTGCCGCTCGGCACCATGAATCTTCTGGCCTACGACATCGGCCTGCCGCGCGACCTGACCGCCGCCATGGCCGCGCTCGCCACCGCGCGGCCCATGCGCATCGACCTCACCACGCTGAACGGCCGTGCCTTCCACGGCGTCTCCGGCGTCGGCTTCTTCTCGCAGATGGCCATGGCGCGCGAGCAGGTGCGCCATTCGCGCGGCCGCATCTTCGGCTGGCTGTGGGCGCTCGGCCGCGCCATCTTCCGCTCCGGCCGGCTGTCGCTGGAGATCGAGATCGAGGGCCGGCGCGAGCCCATCGACGCTTATGCCGCCCTCGTCACCAGCAATCCGTTCGATGCGCCGAGTTGGCACCGCTCGCGGCTGGATTCCGGCCTGCTGGAGATCCATGTGGCGGAAGAGCGCGGCGCGCTGGCGCGACTGAAGGCCGGCGCCGACCTGCTGGTGGAGAACTGGCGCAACAATCCCGGCATCCATTCCTTCCAGGCCCGCGCCGTCACCATCCACGGCCTCCGGCGCCGGCGGGCCTGGGTGGCCACCGACGGCGAGATCACCCGCGAGACGCTGCCGCTGCGCTACGAGGTGCGGCCGCAGGCGCTCACCCTGCTGGTGCCGGCCAATGCGGTGCAATGGGCCGGCAGCCCGCCCGAGGCGCCGGAAGCGCGCACGGTGGCCTGACGCCGGAAGCCCGGCGCCCGCCGGGATGGACGGCCGAGCTGGCCGCCCCGGTGGCCGCCAGGGTGGCGATCACGGGCGCGATCACGTGCGCGCCCCCGCTCGCCGCTCAGCGCGGCTCCACCTCATAGACGATGGCGATCTGCGCCCGGGCCTCCGTCTCGCCCACCTCCACCGGCACCGCCATGGCGCGGGCATCGGCCTTCATCATCATCGGCGCGGGCGGGTAGGGCATGCTGTCGCCGCGCGGCTCGATGCGGCGGATGCGCACCAGCCGCACGCCGGCCGCGTCCGCCACCTGCTGGGCCTGGGCCATGGCGTCCTTCACCGCCGCCGTGCGCGCCTGCGTCTGCAGGGCCGAGGGGTCGGCCAGGTGGAAGCTCAGCCCGCTGGCCTGGTTGGCGCCAGCCTGCACCACCTTGTCCAGCAGCGGGCCGAGGGCGACGAGATCGCGCACCTTCACGGCGACGCCGTTGCGCACCTCGTAGCCGGACAGCTTGGGCGCCTCGCGCGAGCCCTGGGCGGGCTGGGAATATTGCGGCTGCACGGAGAAGCCCGAGGTGGTGATGTCCTTGGGCTCGACCCCGGCCTCCTTGATGGCGGCGATGACCTGCTCCATGGCCTTGGAATTGGCGGCCAGCGCCTCCTCCGCCGTCTTGGCGGTCACCACCACGCCGGTGGTCAGGGTGGCGAGGTCCGGCCGGGCGGCGGCGCGGCCCTGCCCGACCACGGAGAGCGTGGCGCGGGCCAGGTCGTCCGCGCGCGCCGGCAGCGCCACGGCGAGCCCCGCCACCAGCGCCGCCGCCGTCGCCACCCGGAGCTTGCCCCAGCGTCCCGTCCTGCCGTACCCGGCGTTGCGCATGCCGCTTCCCATCACTGCTGGTCCCCTCGCTGCCGAAACGTGCCCGTGGCCGCAACGGGCCCGGGCTGAAGCCGCCCGCGCCGCCACCGGCGCCGGATGCTCGGTCCGCGCCGTTCTGGCCCGCGGATGGTGAACATTTGCCGAAGGCCGCCCGGCGGCGGGCCCGGTCACCGGCCTACATCACGCGGGGAAGGCGGCGCCAATGGGGCGGCGCGCACCCGCCTCCCGAAGCGTCGGCTTCGCGCGTAAGCTCCCCGGCGGCGGGCCGGCCGGCCCGCGATTCGCCGCACCGGAGCCGGATCCGGTCAGGTCGGCACGACCTGGCCGGCGAAGCCGCCCTCACACCTCTCCACAGCCGGGAGCCGCCGGAAGGCCGCCATGAGACGCTTTGCCAAGTCCCGCGTGGAAGCGCTCACCGACGGCATCTTCGCCTTCGCCATGACCCTGCTGGTGCTGGACATCCGCCTGCCGGCGGACCTGCCCATCTCGGACGCGCGCGAGCTGACGGCGCAGATCCTCGGCCTGTGGCCGCAAGCGCTGACCTATCTCATCAGCTTCATGGTGCTGGGGGCGCTGTGGCGCTCCGGCACCGAGCTCGCCCGCCGGGCGGACACCGTTTCCGGCGGCCTGCTGAAGCTGTGGATGCTGTATCTGTTCTTCGTCACCAGCCTGCCCTTCTCCTCCGGCGTGGTGAGCCATTACGGCGGCATGGCCCCGGCGGTGTGGCTCTATGCCGCCAACATGTTTCTGCTGGGCGCGCTCGCCCTGCCGCTGAACCTGTGGGACATCGCCCGCGGCCAGGAGGCGGCGGCCCGCGCCACCCGCCAGCGCCTGCTGCTGTTCATGGCCTCCGCCGTGGTGTCGGCCCTCATTGCCTGCCTCGCCCCGCGCCAGGCGCTCTATGCCTATGTGCTGAACGGGCTCGGCCACCTGCTGATCCGCCTCCCCCCGCCGCCGCGCCGCAGCTAGAGCATTTCCCCGTTCCTTCGAATCGGGAAAATGCCCTATTTCTTTGTTTTATCGCGTTTTATTCCCGCGAACCGGGATCCACTTCGCTCGAAAACGCTCTAGCCGGCGGGCCGGGCGGCCCCCCGCCGCGCGGGCGGCGGCACCATCCCCACCCCGGTTGTTCGACGGCGCCAAGGTTGATAGGAGCTAGTCCGGGGCCTGTAGCTCAATGGTTAGAGCTGACCGCTCATAACGGTCTGGTTGGGGGTTCGAGTCCCTCCGGGCCCACCAAAGTGCCATCCACGGCGGTCCGCTACAATCCGCCTTAGTCCAACAAGAGCGAGTTTCTGTACGGGCTTCTGAGTTACGGTCGTCCGCCGCCGTTCGCTTCTGGTTGTTGGTATCCAGAGATTTTGTTGGTATTTTTGATGGCATGGGCAACCGTGCACGGGCGAGATACCAACATGCCGCTAACGGACACCGCCGTTCGAAATGCAAAAGGGCGTGAGAAGCCGTTCAAGCTCTCGGATGGAGGAGGCCTTTTCCTTCAGGTGCAGCCGGACGGCGCGCGCTACTGGCGCCTCGCATATCGGTTCGGCGGGAAGCAGAAGCTGTTGGCGTTCGGCACCTATCCGGCGGTGTCGTTGGCAGAGGCGCGCAAGCGCCGGGAGGCTGCGAAGGAGGTGCTGGCCTCCGGCGGAGACCCTAGCGAGGCCAAACGCGCTGAGAAGCGTGCAAACGCCTTGGAGGCGGCGCGCACGTTCGAGGCCATCGCCCGCGAGTGGTTTGCATCCAAAGAGCCGGGTTGGGTGCCCTCATATTCAGTGCGCCTGATGAGTCGGCTGGTGGCGGACGTGTTTCCTTCGCTCGGCCGGCGCCCGATCAACGAGATTGAGCCTCCTGACGTGCTGGACGTCATTCGCAAGGTGGAAGGGAGGGGAGCGGTCGAGCTTGCGAAGCGCGAGATGCAGGTCATTGGCCAGGTATTCCGCTTCGCCATCGCCACCGGCCGCGCCAAGCGCGATCCGACGCGCGACCTGGTCGGCGCCCTGAAATCCCCCGGCCGGCAGAAGCACCACCGCGCGATGACGCGGGAAGACCTGCCCGGCTTCCTCCGGGCCCTGGAGACCTATGACGGCGATCCCAAGACGCGTCTGGCGCTGAAGCTGATCGTCCTGACCTTCGTCCGCACCACGGAGCTGCGCGCGGCGAAATGGCAGGAGTTCGAGGGGCTGGACGGGCTGGAGCCGCTATGGCGGATCCCAGCCGAGCGCATGAAGATGCGCTTCGAGCACCTGGTCCCGCTGGCGCCGGCCGCCGTGGTGGCGCTGCAGGAGCTGCGCCCGCTGTGCGGCCGGAGCGCTCACCTCTTCCCCTCCCCAAGCAAGGAGGGATTCATGTCGAACAACACCATGCTCTACGGCCTGTACCGCATGGGCTACCACGGAAGGGCGACGGTCCACGGCTTCCGCGGCGTGGCATCCACTTGGCTGAACGAGCAGGGCTACGCCTCCGACTGGATCGAGCGGCAGCTCGCGCATGACGAGCGGGACGAGGTGCGAGGGGCCTACAACAGCGCCCAGTATCTCGCTGGGCGCCGAGAGATGATGTCTGCCTGGGCAAATCATCTGGGCGCAATGGGCGGAAATCGCGGCCTTGCGGCTCCGATGGCAGACTGACGGGTGAGGCAGGTGATTTGCCTCGCGCGTGCACGTGCGCGAGGCACTGTTTTCGGAGCCCGACGCGTGCGCGTGCACGCGAGGGAGTTTCGCAGCCAGCACGCGCGCCTGCACGTGCGCGGGAGAACATCCGGCCATGTGGATGGCGGGGATGGCCGCACAGATGAGCACGAACGCACTTGGACGTGCTAGGATTACCGTCGAACCAAGCAGCGTGAGTTCGAGATGGCATCGCCTGATGAATCCGAGGTTTGGGGCCTGCATTCAGCGCTGGCTTGGGTGGTGACCCGAGATTTGGATTTCACGCGGCGCATCCAACCGAATTGGCTCCGGCCAGACATCAGCCTTCCCAGCGACCCGCAGTGGCCAAGCGGGCTTGATCAGGATGTCGCTTGGCGCTCTCTCCACACTGCATGCACGACCACCGCGCAGCCAGCACTGAGCCTTTTGGGCTGCATAGGATCTGGTAGGGCTCCAGAGGCAATTCCGGCCACACTGCTGCGCCACTGCGATTGGGCATATAGCGCTGACAGGTCCGAGGCGTTTCTGACCATGTGCTGTGCGGTTGGCCCGATTGTTCAGATTCGACAGGTAAGGTTCTCTGCCGACGAGTTGACGCAGTGGTTTCCCGCATCAGGGCAAGTCCTTACCCCGGCAATGCGTTGGGAAGGAGCTCCGCCATCCGATGCGGGCTACATCCCCCTATTTGAGGCAGCCGCGTGGATCGCAACCTGCGGCGGCCAGAGACCCGTATTCCCCGATGATCTGGGGTACTGGGAAATTGCTTGCGCTGACGTAGTGCGTGAGGTCGCTAAAGGACGGCTCTCCCTAATCGGTAGAGCGTCCGGTTCGCCACTATCGTCTGTGATCGATGGCCTAGCACTACTTTGGCATTTTACGTCTGAAGCGCGCCCTGCATTGTGGACATCTGAGTGTGTCCGGCTTGAAGATCTGATCCAGGATGGCCTGCCGGATTGCCGGTAGGGTCGGCCGCGGAGGTGGGCCGGAGATCCTTTTTCCCCCCGCTCGCCTGACCAAGGCGTTGGTTCTGAAGGAAGGCGTAGGCGATCATCGTCATCACGGCGTGCCTGTGCAGTCCGCTCCAGGACCGGCCCTCGAAGTGATCGAGCCCGAGTTCC
>NZ_AXBA01000040.1 GCF_000473085.1 Azorhizobium doebereinerae UFLA1-100 | reverse complement strand
GAGCGCGGCATCGTGAAGGTCGGCGAGGAAGTCGAGATCGTGGGCATCCGCCCGACGGTGAAGACGACCGTGAC
This sequence comes from Azorhizobium doebereinerae UFLA1-100, assembly GCF_000473085.1. Lineage (GTDB taxonomy): Bacteria > Pseudomonadota > Alphaproteobacteria > Rhizobiales > Xanthobacteraceae > Azorhizobium > Azorhizobium doebereinerae. The sequence goes on along the minus strand of NZ_AXBA01000040.1, from coordinate 43,143 downwards.
CGGCATCGAGATGTTCCGCAAGCTGCTGGACCAGGGGCAGGCGGGCGACAACGTCGGCGTGCTGCTGCGCGGCACGAAGCGCGAGGACGTGGAGCGTGGCCAGGTTGTGTGCAAGCCGGGTTCGGTGAAGCCGCACACCAAGTTCAAGGCCGAAGCCTACATCCTGACCAAGGAAGAAGGCGGCCGTCATACGCCGTTCTTCACCAACTACCGTCCTCAGTTCTACTTCCGCACCACGGACGTGACTGGCGTGGTGACGCTGCCCGAAGGCACCGAAATGGTGATGCCGGGCGACAACATCTCGGTGGACGTGCATCTGATCGTGCCGATCGCCATGGAGGAGAAGCTGCGCTTCGCCATCCGTGAAGGCGGCCGCACCGTCGGCGCCGGCGTCGTCGCCTCGATCATCGAGTGATCCGGGGCCGTCTGGCCTGATCTCTGGCAGTCATCGGGGTGGCGTCGTAAGATGCCACCCCTTTTTCGTGGGGGAAGATGCGCGTGGCGCGCGGCCAGACCGGGCTGCTGATTCTCCTGTCCGCCGTCCTGCTTCCTCTGCTTTCGAGCGGGGCGGTGGAGGCGCGCTGCCCGGAGCGGCCGTCTTGCACCGGCTGCGGCTGCAAGGGCGGCCCGGGTTATCGCGGCCCCGATGGCACCTGCGTCGGCTTCAAGCAACTGAGCCAGGTCTGCGGCGACCCGCCGGACAGGCGCTGCACCTTCGAGAATGCCCCCGGGACCGGCCTCAATCGGGACTGCGCGACGACCCCGCCGCCCGCCGCCGGGCGCGGGACGCCGGCGGGCCGTTGAGCTTCTCGCGTCCCGGCCGCTCTCGCACCTTGGGGACAGGGCGGCGCGGGGAGGGGCGCCCCCCTTTACAGATGCCCTCCGTCTGACTAGACACACGAGCCCGTTGCGCTGGATCGTTTCCCGGCGCGGGGTCGCTTACCCATAAGCGCGGCGGCCTTTAGGAGTGTAGCTCAACTGGTTAGAGCACCGGTCTCCAAAACCGGGGGTTGGGGGTTCGAGTCCCTCCACTCCTGCCATGCGCAGGATATTCCTGCCACGCGCAGGACATTGGGTGGCACCCGCGTCAGGACGGCTGATCGCCTGTCGGGTGGGCCTGGACCGAAGGCGGGTTCGGCCTAAATAGACATCAGGCCTTCGAGACGTCGAAGGCATTCGGCGACGACCCTGGCGTTTGGACGGGTCGCGCATCCGCCGGTATGGCCCGGCACAAGTTCCGCTTCGGGCCCGCATCGCGGCCGGGCGGAGGGTGAGGTTCAGGCGGCAGGCTGGCGGGGCACGTGCCCGGTGGTCGCCGCAAGATCAGAAAGGTGGCTGCGGCGCGGGCTCCAGGGCCGGGCGAGCGGTCGAAGCGACATGGCAAAGAACAGTCCCGTGGAGTTCTTCCAGCAGGTCCGCACCGAGACGGCGAAGGTGACCTGGCCGACGCGGCGCGAGACGCTGATCACGACCGCCATGGTGTTCGTCATGGTGCTGCTGGCGTCGGTCTTCTTCCTGATCGTGGACCAGATCCTGCGCTTTGGCGTCAGCCAACTCCTGAATATCGGGCACTGAGGGGCGTCATGGCCAAGCGTTGGTACATTGTCCACGCCTATTCCAACTTCGAGAAGAAGGTGGCGGAGTCGATTCGCGAGCAGGCGGATCAGCGCAATCTGGCGGACCTGTTCGAGCAGATTCTGGTGCCCACCGAGAAGGTGGTGGAAGTGCGCCGCGGCCGGAAGGTGGACGCCGAGCGCAAGTTCTTCCCCGGCTACGTGCTGGTGAAGATGGACCTCACCGACGAGGCGTTCCATCTCATCAAGAACACCCCCAAGGTCACCGGCTTCCTCGGCGCCGACAACAAGCCGATGCCGATCTCCGAGAACGAAGCCATGCGCATCCTGCAGCAGGTGCAGGAAGGCATTGAGCGGCCGAAGCCGTCCATCACCTACGAGGTGGGCGAGACCGTGAAGGTCTCCGACGGCCCGTTCGCCAGCTTCAACGGCATCGTGGAAGAGGTGGACGAGGCCCGCTCGCGCCTTAAGGTGGCGGTGTCCATCTTCGGCCGCGCCACCCCGGTGGAGCTGGAATTCGGCCAGGTCGAGAAGGTCTGACCCCAACCGTTTCGCAGGGCGCGCGCCGCCGGGCTTGTCCCGGGCGGCGCGATGCTGTATGCGGTGCGCCCTTCGCGGGTCCGGTCTTCCGGCCCGTGGAGATGACGGCCTGAGAGGGCCGTCGCTGCGGCCGGGCCTTCGGGTTTCCGGCCAGCGTGGGAGGTGACGGAGCGTCTCGCCAAACGCTCCTGCGATCCGCACCACGCAATCCCGGTCCAGGCATCCGCCTCGCGGCGGGCCGGACCCATGACGGGAGTATTGAAATGGCGAAGAAAATTACCGGTTACGTCAAGTTGCAGGTGCCCGCCGGCAGCGCCAACCCGGCGCCCCCGATCGGCCCCGCGCTCGGTCAGCGCGGCCTGAACATCATGGAATTCTGCAAGGCCTTCAATGCGCAGACCGCGCAGCTTGAGAAGGGCATGCCGATTCCCGTGGTCATCACGGCCTATCAGGATCGCTCCTTCACCTTCGAGCTGAAGACCCCGCCGGTCTCCTACTTCCTCAAGAAGGCCGCCGGCCTCGAGACGAAGAAGAAGCCCGGCTCCGGCTCGAAGACCCCCGGCAAGGGTGCGACCGTCGGCAAGGTCACGCGCGCCCAGCTCGCGGAGATCGCCGAGAAGAAGATGAAGGACCTGAACTGCGATACCGTCGAGGCCGCGGTTCTCATGCTCGAAGGTTCGGCCCGGTCCATGGGCCTGCAGGTTCAGGGGTGACGGGGATGGCTCATACCGGAAAGCGCGTTCGCGCCGCCAACGAAGGCATCGACCGCCTCAAGCTCTATCCGCTGGATGAAGCTCTGACGCTGCTCAAGGCCCGCACCACCGCCAAGTTCGACGAGACCATCGAGGTCGCGATCAACCTCGGCGTCGATCCCCGCCATGCGGACCAGATGGTCCGCGGCGTGTGCCAGCTGCCCAACGGCTCCGGCCGGACCGTGCGCGTGGCGGTGTTCGCCCGCGGCGCCAAGGCCGACGAGGCCAAGGCGGCGGGCGCCGACATCGTCGGTGCCGAGGACCTGCTGGAGATCGTCCAGGGCGGCACGATCGAGTTCGATCGCTGCATCGCCACCCCGGACCTGATGCCGCTGGTCGGCCGTCTCGGCAAGGTGCTCGGCCCGCGCGGCCTGATGCCGAACCCGAAGGTCGGCACCGTGACCATGGACGTGAAGGCCGCCGTCGCCGCCGCCAAGGGCGGCGCGGTGGAGTTCCGCGTCGAGAAGGCCGGCATCATCCACGGCGGCATCGGCAAGGCCTCGTTCGAGGCCGACAAGCTGGCCGAGAACATCCGCGCCTTCGTGGACGCGGTGGTGAAGGCCAAGCCCGCCGGCGCGAAGGGCACCTATGTGCAGCGCGTGGCGGTGTCGTCCACCATGGGCCCGGGCATCAAGGTGGAGCCGTCCTCCGTCGTGGTCGCCTGATCCCGCATCCCGCGCAGACAGCGAAAGGCCGGGCGTCAGGCCCGGCCTTTTTGTTTCCGGCCCGATCCGGCCTTCGGGCCGACGGCCGCCGGAGCAAGGGTTAAAAAAGAGCGTGACATGCGTTCTTTGCGGGCTTATATAGCCCGTTCACCGAACCATGGAAACGTGGTGCGGGTTGTACTGTTTTTGTGAGCTTCCGCCTGGAAACGGGCGGAGGGGCTGGGAGGGTTCGCCCACCCGGCCTCAACGCCTGTCTGGATTTCCGGTTCCCGAACCGGCATCCGAGCAGGCGTAAGTCCTGTCCGAGACTGCAGGTGCCGCACCTCGTGTGCGGCTTAATCCTCGCCAGGCGCTTCGTTCGGAGGCGCCCTCTGGAGAGCCAGCATAGACGGGGAAGACCGGATTTCGAGCGGCCCGCGCGAGCGGGGCGCGACAAGATCGGTTCGAACCAGCGCCTTGTGGCCGGTGACCCGGATCCGAGGGGACAGGGCATGTGAGCGTCGCGCGTCCGCGACCGACATGTTCGGAAGTGACGAGCGGCAAGGCGCAACCGGCGGAGCCAGCTTTGGTTCCGCCACAGGCTTAAAGAGAGCCAGCAGTGGATCGAGCGGAAAAACAACAGCTCGTCACGACGCTCACCGAAGTGTTTAAAACCACTTCCGTCGTCGTGGTGGCCCACTATTCCGGCCTGACCGTTGCTCAGATGTCGAAACTCCGTCGGCAGATGAAGCAGAACGGTGCGACCGTGAAGGTGGCGAAGAACCGCCTCGCCAAGATCGCTCTTGAAGGCTCCGACGTTGCCCACGTGGCGCCCCTGCTGAAGGGACCCACGATCATCGCTTATTCAAGCGATCCGGTGGCAGCGCCGAAGATTGCCGTCGAATTTGCCAAGGCGAACGAGAAGTTCGTCATCCTTGGCGGAGCGATGGGCAAGACGGCCCTGAATGCAGACGGTGTGAAGGCCCTGGCCACCATGCCGTCCCTGGATGAACTGCGTGCCAAGCTCGTCGGCCTCGTGCAGGCCCCGGCGACCAAGCTGGCCCAGCTCTCCACCGCGCCGGCGGCGAAGCTCGCCCGCGTGTTTGGGGCCTATGCCGCAAAGGACGAAGCCGCGTGAGGCGGTTGGATCTCGCAAACCTGAATTTCGAACCTATCTTAGGAACATACAATGGCTGACCTGACCAAGCTCGTCGACGAGCTGTCCTCCCTGACCGTCCTCGAGGCTGCCGAGCTGGCCAAGCTCCTCGAAGAGAAGTGGGGCGTTTCCGCCGCTGCCGCCGTCGCGGTTGCGGCTGCGCCTGCCGGCGCCGCGGCCCCGGCTGCTGAAGAGCAGGCCGAGTTCACGGTCGTTCTCGCCGCCGCCGGCGACAAGAAGATCGAAGTCATCAAGGAAGTCCGCGCCATCACCGGCCTCGGCCTCAAGGAAGCCAAGGACCTGGTGGAAGGCGCTCCGAAGCCCGTCAAGGAAGGCGTGGCCAAGGACGAGGCCGAGAAGCTCAAGGCCCAGCTCGAGAAGGCTGGCGCCAAGGTCGAGCTCAAGTGAGCTTGTGACGTTTGGGTGGTCCCGGGTTTCCCGGGGCCGCCTTCCGCGTCCCGGACGCGGAATAATAGAAGCGGTTCCCCCGGTCGCCGCAGGCGCGACGACCCGGCGAGCCGTGGCGGTGTGGAGAAGAATGGCCGGCTTTCGGCCCCCAACTTCTCCGGCGTGATGGTGACGGCGGTCTTTCGGCGGCGTGGCGTGTCTTCCGCCAAGGCCGGCCGGGCAAAAGACCAGGACGGACGAGGATCGAGATGGCGCAAACGTTCACCGGTCGCAAGCGGATCCGCAAATTCTTCGGAAAGATCAAGGAAGTGGCCGAGATGCCGAACCTCATCGAGGTTCAGAAGGCGTCCTATGACCAGTTCCTCCAGGTCGACGAGCCGAAGGGCGGACGCGCGGACGACGGTCTCCAGGCGGTGTTCAAGTCGGTGTTCCCGATTTCCGACTTTTCCGGCGCCGCCATGCTGGAGTTCGTGCGCTACGAGTTCGAGCCGCCGAAGTATGACGTGGACGAGTGCCGCCAGCGCGGCATCACCTTTGCCGCTCCGCTGAAGGTCACGCTGCGCCTGATCGTGTTCGATGTCGATCCCGACACCGGCGCGAAGTCCGTGAAGGACATCAAGGAGCAGGACGTCTACACCGGCGACATCCCGCTGATGACGATGAACGGCACCTTCATCGTCAACGGCACCGAGCGCGTCATCGTCTCGCAGATGCACCGTTCGCCGGGCGTGTTCTTCGATCACGACAAGGGCAAGACCCATTCCTCGGGCAAGCTCCTGTTCGCCGCCCGCATCATTCCCTATCGCGGCTCCTGGCTCGACATCGAGTTCGACGCCAAGGACATCGTGTTCGCGCGCATCGACCGTCGCCGCAAGATCCCGGTGACGTCGCTGCTGTTCGCCCTCGGCCTCGACGCGGAAGAGATCCTCGATACCTTCTTCGAGAAGATCCAGTACGTCCGCGCCAAGGGCGGCTGGCGCATGCCGTTCGATCCCAAGCGGATGAAGGGCTACAAGGCGGTCACCGATCTCATCGACGCCGACACCGGCGAAGTGGTGATCGAGGCCGGCAAGAAGCTGACCGTGCGCGCCGCCCGCCAACTGGTGGAGAAGGGCCTGAAGGCCCTCAAGATCTCCGACGACGAGATGGTCGGCCAGTATATCGCCGAGGATCTGGTGAACGCCGCCACCGGCGAAGTGTTCGCCGAAGCCGGCGAGGAGATCACCGACAAGGTGCTGAAGGTGCTCGAGGAGGCCGGGTTCAACGAGATCCCGATCCTCGACATCGACCACATCAACACCGGCGCCTATATCCGCAACACCCTGGTGGCCGACAAGAATTCGAGCCGCGAGGAAGCGCTGTTCGACATCTACCGCGTGATGCGCCCCGGCGAGCCGCCGACCATCGACAGCGCGCAGGCGATGTTCCACTCGCTGTTCTTCGATCCCGAGCGCTACGACCTGTCCGCGGTCGGCCGGGTGAAGATGAACATGCGCCTCGACCTCGACGCCGAGGACACCGTGCGCGTGCTGCGCCGCGAGGACATCCTGGCGGTCATCAAGACGCTGGTGGAGCTGCGCGACGGCAAGGGCGAGATCGACGACATCGACCATCTCGGCAACCGCCGCGTGCGCTCGGTCGGCGAGCTGATGGAGAACCAGTACCGCGTCGGCCTGCTGCGCATGGAGCGCGCCATCAAGGAGCGCATGTCGTCCGTCGACATCGATACCGTGATGCCGCAGGACCTGATCAACGCCAAGCCGGTGGCGGCGGCGGTGCGCGAGTTCTTCGGCTCGTCCCAGCTCTCGCAGTTCATGGACCAGACCAACCCGCTCTCCGAGATCACCCACAAGCGCCGCCTCTCGGCGCTTGGCCCGGGCGGTCTGACGCGCGAGCGGGCGGGCTTCGAGGTGCGCGACGTGCACCCGACCCACTATGGCCGCATCTGCCCGATCGAGACGCCGGAAGGCCCGAACATCGGCCTCATCAACTCGCTGGCGACCTTCGCCCGCGTCAACAAGTACGGCTTCATCGAGGCCCCGTACCGCCGCGTGGTGGACGGCCATGTGTCGGACGAGGTGGTCTATCTCTCCGCCATGGAGGAGGGGAAGTATTACGTCGCGCAGGCCAACATCCCGCTCGACAAGGATGGCCGGTTCGAAGAGGACCTGATCATCTGCCGCCACGCCGGCGACGTGCTGATGGTCACGCCCGACCGCGTGGACTTCATGGACGTGTCGCCGAAGCAGCTCGTCTCGGTGGCCGCGGCGCTCATCCCGTTCCTTGAGAACGACGACGCCAACCGCGCGCTCATGGGCTCGAACATGCAGCGCCAGGCGGTGCCGCTGGTCCGCTCCCAGGCGCCGCTGGTCGGCACCGGCATGGAAGCGGTGGTCGCCCGTGACTCGGGCGCCGCCATCGCCGCCCGCCGCACCGGCGTGATTGATCAGGTGGACGCCACCCGTATCGTCATCCGCGCCACGGAAGAGGCCGATCCGTCCAAGTCGGGCGTCGACATCTACCGGCTGATGAAGTTCCAGCGTTCCAACCAGTCCACCTGCATCAACCAGCGTCCGCTGGTGCGCGTGGGCGACCTGGTGAACAAGGGCGACATCATCGCCGACGGCCCGTCCACGGAGCTGGGCGAGCTGGCCCTCGGCCGCAACGTGCTCGTCGCGTTCATGCCGTGGAACGGCTACAATTACGAAGACTCCATCCTGCTTTCCGAGACCATCGTGAAGGAGGACGTCTTCACCTCGATCCATATCGAGGAATTCGAGGCCATGGCCCGCGACACCAAGCTGGGCCCTGAGGAAATCACCCGCGACATTCCCAACGTCTCGGAAGAGGCGCTGAAGAATCTCGACGAGGCGGGCATCGTCTACATCGGCGCGGAAGTGCGCGCCGGCGACATCCTGGTGGGCAAGATCACGCCCAAGGGCGAGAGCCCGATGACGCCGGAAGAGAAGCTGCTGCGCGCCATCTTCGGCGAGAAGGCCGCCGACGTCCGCGACACCTCCCTGCGGTTGCCCCCCGGCACCACCGGGACGATCGTGGAAGTGCGTGTGTTCAACCGCCACGGCGTCGACAAGGACGAGCGCGCGCTCGCTATCGAGCGCGAGGAGATCGAGCGTCTCGCCAAGGACCGCGACGACGAGCAGGCGATCCTGGACCGCAACGTGTACGGCCGCCTCACCGAGCTGCTGGACGGCAAGGTGGCGATCGCCGGCCCGAAGGGGTTCAAGAAGGACAGCCCGATCACCAGGGCGCTGCTGACCGAGTTCCCGCGGTCGCAGTGGTGGCTGTTCGCCGTGGCCGACGATGCGCTGATGAGCGAGATCGAGGCCATCCGGGCGCAGTATGACGAGTCCAAGAAGCGCCTTGAGCAGCGCTTCCTGGACAAGGTCGAGAAGCTGCAGCGCGGCGACGAACTGCCTCCGGGCGTGATGAAGATGGTCAAGGTCTTCGTCGCGGTGAAGCGCAAGATCCAGCCGGGCGACAAGATGGCCGGCCGGCACGGCAACAAGGGTGTGGTCTCGCGCATCGTCCCGGTGGAAGACATGCCGTTCCTTGAGGACGGCACCAACGTGGACATCGTGCTGAACCCGCTCGGCGTGCCGAGCCGCATGAACGTCGGTCAGATCCTGGAGACGCATCTGGGCTGGGCCTGCGCCGGCCTCGGCCGGCAGGTGGCGGCGGCGGTGGACGCCTATTACGGCTCCAAGGACCAGCAGGTCCTGCGCGGTGCGCTGGAAACCATCTACGGGCCGGACGACATCCTGCCCCTGGACGAGGGCCAGCTGATCGAGCTCGGCGAGAACCTGCGCAAGGGCGTGCCGATGGCGACGCCGGTGTTCGACGGCGCGCATGAGGCCGACATCGAGGTGCAGCTGGAGAAGGCGGGTCTCGACCGCTCCGGCCAGTCCACCCTGTTCGACGGCCGCACGGGTGAGCCCTTCGACCGTAAGGTCACGGTGGGCTACATCTACATGCTGAAGCTGCACCATCTGGTGGACGACAAGATCCACGCCCGGTCGATCGGCCCCTACTCGCTGGTCACCCAGCAGCCGCTGGGCGGCAAGGCGCAGTTCGGCGGCCAGCGCTTCGGCGAGATGGAGGTGTGGGCGCTGGAAGCCTATGGCGCCGCCTACACGCTGCAGGAAATGCTGACCGTGAAGTCGGACGACGTGGCGGGCCGGACCAAGGTCTACGAGTCCATCGTGCGCGGCGAAGACACCTTCGAGAGCGGCATCCCGGAGAGCTTCAACGTGCTGGTGAAGGAGATGCGGTCGCTCGGCCTCAACGTCGAGCTGCTGAACTCCAAGACCGGGCGCCAGACCAATCCGGGAACACGCGAAAATCTTCCCGCGGCCGAGTGAGGCTGCGACTACGGGATGCGCGGGCGCTGACGCCCGCGCTCCTGCCGGTAAGTTCTGAACTTTCCGGCCGGCGCCCCCAGGCGGCATGGGGGATTTGCCGGCCGCGCCGAAGGAGACGGCCATGAATCAAGAGGTGATGAATCTCTTCAATCCGGCGACCCCGGCTCCCACGTTCGATCAGATCAAGATCTCGATCGCGAGCCCGGAGAAGATTTCGTCGTGGTCCTACGGCGAGATCAAGAAGCCGGAGACGATCAACTACCGCACGTTCAAGCCCGAGCGCGACGGTCTGTTCTGCGCGCGCATCTTCGGTCCCATCAAGGACTATGAGTGCCTGTGCGGCAAGTACAAGCGCATGAAGTACAAGGGCATCATCTGCGAGAAGTGCGGCGTGGAAGTCACGCTCTCGCGGGTGCGGCGCGAGCGCATGGGCCATATCGAGCTCGCCGCCCCGGTGGCGCACATCTGGTTCCTGAAGTCGCTGCCGAGCCGCATCGGCCTGCTGCTCGACATGACGCTCAAGGATCTCGAGCGCATCCTGTATTTCGAGTATTTCGTCGTCATCGAGCCGGGCCTCACCCCGCTCAAGTACCGGCAGCTGCTGTCGGAAGACGACTATCTGCGCGCCCAGGACGAGTATGGCGACGACAGCTTCACCGCCATGATCGGCGCGGAGGCCATCCGTGAGCTGCTGCGCTCCATGGACCTGGAGAAGCTCGCCGCCGACATCCGCGTCGAGATCGCCAACGCCACCACCGAGCTGAAGCCCAAGAAGCTCGCCAAGCGGCTGAAGATCGTCGAGGCGTTCCAGGCCTCCGGCAACAAGCCGGAGTGGATGATCCTCACCCACGTTCCGGTCATCCCGCCGGACCTGCGCCCGCTCGTCCCGCTGGACGGCGGCCGGTTCGCGACCTCCGACCTGAACGACCTCTACCGCCGCGTCATCAACCGCAACAACCGCCTGAAGCGCCTCATCGAACTGCGCGCGCCGGACATCATCATCCGCAACGAGAAGCGCATGCTTCAGGAAGCGGTGGATGCGCTGTTCGACAACGGCCGCCGCGGCCGCGTCATCACGGGTGCCAACAAGCGCCCGCTGAAGTCGCTCGCCGACATGCTGAAGGGCAAGCAGGGCCGGTTCCGCCAGAACCTGCTCGGCAAGCGCGTGGACTATTCCGGCCGCTCGGTCATCGTGGTGGGTCCGGAGCTGAAGCTGCACCAGTGCGGCCTGCCGAAGAAGATGGCGCTGGAGCTGTTCAAGCCCTTCATCTACGCCCGCCTCGACGCCAAGGGCCATTCGGCCACCGTCAAGCAGGCCAAGAAGCTGGTGGAGAAGGAGCGTCCGGAGGTTTGGGATATCCTCGACGAGGTGATCCGCGAACACCCGGTGATGCTGAACCGCGCCCCGACGCTGCATCGCCTCGGCATCCAGGCGTTCGAGCCGGTTCTCATCGAGGGCAAGGCGATCCAGCTGCACCCGCTGGTCTGCGCCGCCTTCAATGCCGATTTCGACGGCGACCAGATGGCCGTGCACGTCCCGCTCTCGCTGGAAGCCCAGCTGGAAGCGCGCGTGCTGATGATGTCCACGAACAACGTGCTGCATCCGGCCAACGGCCAGCCGATCATCGTGCCGTCGCAGGACATCGTGCTCGGTCTCTACTACCTGTCCATCATGCGCGAGAAAGAGCCCGGCGAGGGCATGATGTTCGCGGACATGGGCGAGATCGACCACGCCATCGCCGCCAAGGCGATCACGCTGCACACCAAGATCCGCGGCCGCTATATCGGCGTGGACGCGGAAGGCAACAAGGTCTCGAAGATCTATGAGACCACGCCCGGCCGCATGAAGATCGGCGAGCTGCTGCCGAAGCACCACAAGGTCCCCTACGACGTCGTCAACAAGCTGATGACGAAGAAGGAGATCTCCAACATGATCGACACGGTGTATCGCCACTGTGGGCAGAAGGAGAGCGTGATCTTCTGCGACCGGATCATGTCGCTGGGCTTCTACAACGCATTCCGCGCCGGCATTTCCTTCGGCAAGGACGACATGGTCGTCCCGGCGAAGAAGTGGCAGCTGGTGGAGGAGACGCGCTCCCTCACCAAGGAATACGAGCAGCAGTACAATGACGGCCTGATCACGCAGGGCGAGAAGTACAACAAGGTGGTCGACGCCTGGGGCAAGTGCACCGACCGCATCGCCGACGAGATGATGAAGGAAATCTCGTCCGTGAAGAAGGACCCGAAGACCGGGCGGGACGCGCAGATCAACTCGATCTACATGATGTCCCACTCCGGAGCGCGTGGGTCGCCGGCCCAGATGAAGCAGCTGGCCGGCATGCGCGGCCTCATGGCGAAGCCGTCCGGCGAGATCATCGAGACCCCGATCATCTCGAACTTCAAGGAAGGCCTGACCGTGATGGAGTACTTCAACTCCACCCACGGTGCGCGTAAGGGCCTCGCCGATACCGCGCTGAAGACCGCCAACTCGGGCTATCTCACCCGTCGTCTCGTCGACGTGGCGCAGGATTCCATCATCACCGAGCGCGATTGCGGCTCGGACAATGGCATCCACATGCGCGCCATCATCGACAGCGGCCAGGTGGTCGCCTCGCTGGCGTCCCGCGTGCTCGGCCGCACCACGGCGGAGGACATCACCGATGTCGTCTCCGGCGAGGTGATCGTGCCGAAGGGTGGCCTCATCGAGGAGCACCACATCGAGCGGATCAACAAGTCCGGCATCCAGGAGATCAAGATCCGGTCGGTGCTGACCTGCGAGACCCGCAACGGCGTGTGCGGCACCTGCTACGGGCGCGATCTCGCCCGCGGCACGCCCGTCAACATGGGCGAGGCGGTCGGCGTCATCGCGGCGCAGTCCATCGGCGAGCCGGGTACCCAGCTCACCATGCGCACCTTCCATATCGGCGGGGCGGCGCAGCTGGCGGACTCGTCCTTCGTGGAGACCAACTTCGAAGGCGTGGTCCGCATCCGCAACCGCAACGTGGCCCGCAACTCCGAGGGCGACCTCGTGGTCATGGCGCGCAACCTCGCGGTGGTGGTCACGGACCCGGACGGCACCGAGCGTGCCGTGCACCGTGTCCAGTACGGCTCCCGCCTGAAGGTGGACGAGGGCGACACCGTCAAGCGCGGCCAGCGCATCGCGGAATGGGACCCCTACACCCGGCCGATCCTGACCGAGGTCGAGGGCACCGTCGGCTTCGAGGACCTGGTCGAAGGCCAGTCCATGAGCGAGGCGGTGGACGAGGCGACCGGCATCGCCAAGCGCGTCGTCACCGATGCCCGCGTGGTCCGCGGTGCCGACCTGCGCCCGGCCATCGTGCTGAAGGGCAAGGACGGCAAGGTGTCGAAGCTGCCGCGCGGCGGCGACGCCCGCTACTCCCTGCCCGTGGAGGCCATCATCTCGGTGGATCCCGGCCAGGTGATCAAGGCGGGTGACGTCGTGGCCCGCGTGCCGATGGAAAGCGCCAAGACCCGCGACATCACGGGCGGTCTGCCGCGCGTGGCGGAGCTGTTCGAGGCGCGGCGTCCGAAGGATGCGGCGATCATCGCCGAGATCAGCGGCACCATCCGCTTCGGCCGCGACTACAAGAACAAGCGCCGGCTCACCATCGAGCCGACGGACGGCGGCGACGCGGTCGAGTACCTGATCCCGAAGGGCAAGCACATCCATCTCCAGGACGGCGACGTGGTGGAGAAGGGCGACTTCCTGGTGGACGGCAACCCGGCCCCGCACGACATCCTGGCGATCAAGGGCGTGGAAGAGCTTGCGGCCTTCCTCGTCAACGAAATCCAGGAGGTCTACCGGCTTCAGGGCGTGAACATCAACGACAAGCACATCGAAGTGATTGTCCGCAACATGCTCCAGAAGGTCGAGATCGACGACGCCGGCGAGACCGAGTTCCTCGACAACGAGCAGGTGGACCGCATCGAGCTGGCGGAAGCCAACGAGCGGGCCAAGGAAGAGGGCCGCAAGCCCGCCACCGGCCATCCGGTGCTCCTCGGCATCACCAAGGCGAGCCTGCAGACGCGGTCGTTCTTCTCCGCGGCTTCCTTCCAGGAGACCACCCGCGTCCTCACCGAGGCGGCGGTCAACGGCAAGATCGATCCGCTGGACGGCCTCAAGGAGAACGTCATCGTCGGCCGCCTGATCCCGGCCGGCACCGGCGCGCAGATGAGCAAGCTGCGCGTGGTGGCGAACACCCGCGACGACCTGATCCTCGCCACCCGTGGCGAGAGCGAGCAGTCCATGGTGGAAGGCCCGGTCGACGCCGCCGAGTGAGGCTGGCCCTCGCACGCTGAAGACTGACGATTGCGGGCCGCCCCTCGGGGCGGCCCGTTTTCGTTCGGGGACGGCCGATGTGCCTGACCCTGCTGGCCGAATGGCGAAAAGCAGGGTACGAAAACAGGAGGGGCGTCGCGCGCAGTCCGTGCCCCGCTTGGTGGGGAAGCCAATGGTGATGCTGCGTGAGGAAGCCGTCACCCTGGTGGGACGGATCTATGAGGCGGCGGCCATCCCAGAGCTATGGCCGGGCGTGCTGCGGTCGATCGCGTCCAGCGTCGATGCGGCGGGTGCCTGCCTGTTCACGCCCGGGCCCTCCGCCCGTTGGATCGCATCGCCGGACTTCTCCGAGGCCGTGGACCGCTTCATCTCCGACGGCTGGCTGGAGCGCGACGGCTTCAACGATCGCCTGGAGGCGAGCGGGCGCAGCGGCTTCCTGGGCGATCTCGACCTGTTCCGGCCGGAGGAACTGGCCCGCGAGCCGGTCTATGCGGAATGGCTGCACCCGCGCGGCTTCGGCTGGGGGGCATCGACCATCATGCGCCTGCCGCACGAGCGCACGGTGTTTCTCAACGTGGAGCGCCGGCACGACCGCGGGCCGATCGAGCAACTCCACATGCGCGATCTCAACCTGCTGCATCCCCATCTCGCCCGCGCCTCGATGATCTCGGCCCATCTCACCCAGCAGCGGGCGCATGCGGCGGGCAGCACCCTGCAGATCATCGGCATGCCCGCCGCGCTGGTGCGCACGCGCGGCCGGGTGGAGAGCACCAATGCCCTGTTCGAGGCCCTGGTGCCGGACCTGTTCCGCGAATGCGCCCCGGCCATCGTGCTGGCCAACGCCACCGCGCAGAAGGCGCTGTCGCACGCGCTGGCCCACATCGAGGCGGGGGGCGGGTTCGGCGGCGTCATCCCGGTGCCGTCCCGCGAGGGCGGGGAGGCGCACGTGCTCCATGTCCTGCCGGTGCGCGGCGCCGCGCGGGAGGTATTCGCCGCCTGCGTGGCGCTGGTGCTGGTCACCCCGGTGATCGCGCGGCCGGTGCTGCCGCCGGAACTGCTGGTGTCGCTGTTCGAGCTGACGCCGGCCGAGGCGCGGGTGGCGCACCGCATCGCCAGCGGCGCCACGGTGGAGGGCACGGCCGAAAGCCTCGGCGTGTCGCGCGAGACCGTGCGCTCGCAGCTCAAGGCGGCGCTGGCCAAGCTCGGCCTGACCCGGCAGGCGGAACTCGTCGGCCTGCTGTCCGCGCTCACGCCCGGCTTCGGCTGCCGGCCAGGCCAGTGGTGAGCGGCAGGGCCGCCGTCACAGGGTGAAGGGCGGAAGGCTCGCCGCCTTTTCCAGCACCTGGGCCACCGTGGGCTCGCCCGCCACCGCCCGCGCCAGGGCGAGCTTGGTGGCGGCATAGTTGAAGGCCTGGATCTTGGCGTCGTCGGCGGCCTGCCAATGGATGAACACGCCGACGGCCACGAACAGGTCGTCGGCTTCGGCGGCGGGAATGATGCCTTCGGCGACCGAATCCACCACCGCCCGGGCCACGGCATACTGGGCCGGGCCGAACATCTGCACCGCCTGACGCGCGCCCTTGATGATGACCTTGTTGAACAGGACGGTGTTCGGCTTGGCCAGCACGTTGGGCTCCAGCACCGCCAGCAGGGTGGTGAAGCCGTCCTTGTTGTTGGTCAGGGCGGTGACGAAGGCGGTCTCGGCCGCCGAGCCGCGCGGGCCGATGATGAGGTCGATATGGGCGACCTCGTTGCCGTCGCCCACCATGGCCTCGCCGGCCATCATCTTCTGGATCTTCGGCATTCGTCCGCTCCGCACGCTACCGGCCGCGCCGGCGGCCGGTAGCGTGGTCTAGCGGGATTCTGGCGACAAATTAAGAGCCGGCTGGCGTCGGCCGCGCCTAGCGCACCTCGAACGGCAGGTTGCCGGTGGCGGCGGCGCCCCGTCCGTCCCGCACCGTCACGAAGATGCGGTAGCGCCCGGGCTCCAGCCCGTAGACCTTGACGCTCGTCGCGGTGGCGTCGTGGATCGCGTCACGGAAGGTGGCGGGGACGGGCTCGGCATCGCCGCCCACGCCGCGCACTGCCGTTTCGGCCATCACCTTCCATTCCACCTTGAGGGCGTCCCCGTCCGGGTCGGTGGCGGCCAGCGTGGCGCCGGTGCCGGTCTTGGCCTCGACGCTGAGCGGGCCGTTCAGGCGCAGCGTCATGATGCGCGGGGCATGGTTGGTCGCGTCCGGCAGCGTGCCGCCGAAGGCGTCCGCCATCACCTGCACGGTCTCGGTATATTCGCCGGTGGGCAGGAACAGGCTGTGCCAGGTGGGCGTCACCTCCTGCTTCTGGCCCCACAGGAACGGCAGCGCGCCTACCTTCTGCGCCTTCAGCGCCGCGAGGTAGCGCTGCATCTTGTCGGCCTTCTCGGTGCTGGTGGGCTCGATGGCCGCGCCCCAGGGCGTATGGGCCGCCGTCCACTGGCCGATGGCGCCCATCTCGGTGATGACGATGGGGCCGGTCCAACCCTGGGCGCGGGCGCGCGGCACGATGGTGAGCAGGCTGTCGCCATAGGCGTTGAGGCCGAGCACGTCGACGGATGGCGCCGCCCGCTTGAGGGCGGCCACCTTCTCCTGGCCGGCGTCCGCCAGCACGGCCATCACCGGATGGTCCGGGTCCAGCGACTTCGTCAGCCGGGCGGCCTGCTCGATGCCGGACCACACCGCCTCCGACTGGGCCGGGGAGAGCTCGGTCTCCACCTCGTTGCCGATCCCCCACATCAGCAGCGCCGGGTGGGTGCGATAGCGCTCCACCATCTTCTGCAAGGCGTCCAGCTGAACCTGCACCGCGCCCGGGTTGCCATAGTCGAAGCCGCGCCGGGGATGCTCCATCCAGAAGCCGACGATGACCTTCAGGCCCGCCCGCTGGGCGGCGTCCAGGATCTCGCCCGGCTCCTCGCCATAGGTGCGGATCACCTTGGCGCCGATCCCCTTCAGCTCGGCCAGCCGGTCGCGCCCGGAGGCGCCGTTGACCGCGAAGGGCTTGCCGTCCACCAGGATGTCCGTGCCGCGCACCGACACGCCCGTCGCCGCGGCGGGGGCGGCGAGCCCGGCCCCGGCGGCGCCCATCGCCAGCGCCGCGGCGATCGCCCGCAACGGCACGCGCCACCGCGACCACGAGACCTGCCGGGTGGAAAAAGCGGGGGCGAGGGCGGCGGCTGCGGTCAGTGGCAAAGCGTCAGGCTCCTGAGGATCGAGCGCCGGGACCGGCCTCCGGCGGAGGCCCGGTCCGGCGCGCATGACTGGATGATCCATGACGCCGGGGATAGCGGCGGGTCAAGCCGGCAATGTGGCGCCCCCTTGGTGCGCCAGGGAGCGCGGGGGCCGGGAACCCGCGCCGGTCCCGCCGCGTCTCGTCGTGGTGGCCGGCCGCGCCGGGGGCGGGGAGGGATCCTGTGCGGCGCGGCTTCCAAAGGCGGAGCCGGACCTCTAAGGAGGGGGCTGCATATCCCACGCGGAAAAGGGTTGCCTCGGCATGTTCGTGCTCGCCCACCTGTCGGACCCGCACCTCGGCCCCATTCCGGAAGCGCGGCTGTCGGAACTGCTCGGCAAGCGCTTCTTCGGGATGATGAACTGGATCGGCGCGCGGCGGCGCAATTTCGGGGCGTCCACATTGGCGCCGCTGATGGCGGATCTCGCCGCCCAGGCGCCCGATCACATCGCGGTGACGGGCGACCTGGTGAATGTCAGCCTGCCGGCGGAGTTCGACACCGGCGCCACCTTCCTCGCCTCGCTCGGCCCGCCGGACCGGGTGACGGTCATTCCCGGCAATCACGACGCCTATGTGCGCTCGGCGCTCCAATATCATCTGGAGCGCTGGGCGCCGTTCCTGGCGGGCGACGACACGCATCCGGACACGCCGCTTGATGTGGACTCCTTCCCCTTCGTGCGGCGGCGGGGGCCGGTCGCCATCATCGGCGTGTCCACGGCCATTCCCACCGCCGTCTTCCTGGCCAGCGGCAAGGCGGGCCGGGCGCAGCTCGACCGGCTGCGGGCGATCCTGCGGCAGGTGAAGGCGGAAGGCCTGTTCCGGGTGGTGCTGATCCACCATCCGCCCGTCGGCGAGCGCCATTCGCACCGCGACCTCCGGGATGCGGCGGCGGTGCGCGCGGTGCTGGCGGAGGAGGGGGCCGAGCTGGTGCTGCACGGCCATGACCACCGCGCCTCGCTGTCGCGCATTCCCGGGCCGGACGGCACCATCCCGGTGGTGGGCGTGCCCTCCGCCTCGGCGGGGCCGGAGGATGGCCGGGGCGCCGGCCGCTACAATCTCTACCGCATCTCCGGCGCGCCGGGCGCCTGGGCGTGCGAGATGGAAAGCCGGGGCTATGCCAGGGGCGAAACGGCCGTCGGGCCGCGCGACGTCCAGGTGCTGCTGGGGGCGCCCAGCGCCGTCCCGGCATAAGTCCAGGTCTCATGCTGACCTTTCCGAATTGTAATGTATATGAACGTGTATTAATATGTATAATTATTACATGTCTCTGCATTACAGAAGTTTAAGTTGAGCATAGGCGGTTGATCAGTCACCTTCGCATTGTCCTTGAAGGAGGATGACTGATGAAAAAGACCATTATCGCCGCCGCTACTGCTGCTCTCATCGCCGGCTCCGCCGCCAGCTTCGCCGCCAACACCGGCGCGACCCCGGCCGCCGGCGGCCCCGGCCCGCAGGGGGCCGAGCAGAGCGAGCGCTGGCGCCCGAGCCCGGCCGACCAGGCCGCGCTGACCGACGCGCGCATCGCCGCCCTGAAGACCGGCCTCAAGCTCACGCCGGACCAGGACAAGCTCTGGCCGAACGTCGAAACCACCTTGCGGGACGTGGCGAAGGATCGCCAGGCGCGCATGGCGGCGTGGCGGACCGAGCGCCAGAGCGGCCAGAAGCCCGACCCCATCGCCCGCATGCGCCTGCGCGCCGATGCCATGACCCAGCGCGCGACCGATCTCAAGAAGATCGCGGACGCCGCCGAGCCGCTCTACAAGACCCTCGACGACGGCCAGAAGCACCGCCTGGAGATCCTGCTGCGCCAGGACATGCCCGGCGGTCCCGGTGGGCCCGGCGGTCCCGGCGGCCATCACGGCGGCCCCCGCGGCGAGCGCGGCCCGCAGCGCGGCTGATCCCGACCCGCGCTCCGGCTGCGGCCGGGGCGCGGTTCATCTGCCTTGGAACGGCCGCCCGCGGGCGGCCGTTCTGCTATGAGCGGACCTTATGTTTGGCTTGATGAATATTGATTATTCACAAGCCCCTCCTGGGCTATAACGGATTCGAGAGCTGCCGCTTGACGGCGCGTGAGCCGGATTCGCCCGCGCCGGAAAGCGCGGGCGGCCATCCGCCTCCGGCATGAATGAAGAGCCTCCCTCCGGCCCCGCGACGCGGGCCGGGCGGCGCGGGCTCTAGCAGACGGATCCGACGATGAGCGCCACGCCTTCCAAATCCACGTCCGCCAAGGTTGCCGTTCCGGCCGGACTGGTGATCGCCGCCGGCTGCCTCATCGCCATGCTGACCTTCGGGCCGCGCTCGGCTTCGGGCTTCTTCCTGCTGCCCATGTCCAACCAGTACGGCTGGGGCCGCGACGTGTTCGGCCTCGCCATCGCCATCCAGAACCTGGCCTGGGGCCTGGGCTCGCCGTTCGCCGGCGCCATCGCCGACCGCTTCGGCACGGTGCGGGTGCTGTGCGGCGGCGCCATCGTCTATGCGGCGGGCCTCGTGCTCATGGCCTATGCCAGCACGCCGGGGCTGCTGCACCTCAGCGCGGGCCTGCTGGTGGGCTTCGGCCTCTCCGCCTGCTCATTCAACCTGGTGCTGGCCGCGTTCGGCAAGCTGCTGCCGGACCGCTGGCGCTCGCTCGGCTTCGGCGCGGGCACGGCGGCGGGGTCGTTCGGCCAGTTCCTGTTCCCGCCGCTGGCCACCGGCCTCATCGGCAGCGTGGGCTGGCAGCAGACGCTGATCGTGTTCGGCGTCACCATGCTGCTGGTGATGCCGCTGTCCTTCGCCCTCGCCACGCGCGGCAGCGGGGAAGGCCACCGCGCCACCGACCTGCCGGGGCAGAGCATCTCCGGCGCGCTGTCGGAGGCCATGCGCCACCCCAGCTACATCATGCTGGTGCTGGGCTTCTTCACCTGCGGCTTTCAGCTCGCCTTCGTGACCGTCCACATGCCCGCCTATCTGGTGGACAAGGGCATCAGCCCGGCGGTGGGCGCCACCACGCTGGCCCTGATCGGCCTCGCCAACATGGCCGGCTCCCTCGCCGCCGGCGCCCTGAGCACTCGCTTCTCGCGCAAATGGCTGCTGGCGCTGATCTATTTCGGCCGGGGCGTGGCCATCGCGGTGTTCATCCTGGTGCCGGTCACGCCTTTGTCCTGCATGCTATTCGGCGTGGCCATCGGCCTGTTGTGGCTGTCCACGGTGCCGCCGACCTCCGGGCTGGTGATGCTGATGTTCGGCACCCGCTACATGGCCATGCTCTATGGCTTCGCCTTCTTCTCCCATCAGGTGGGCGGCTTCCTCGGCGTGTGGCTCGGCGGCACGCTCTACGAGGCCACCGGCTCCTACAACATCGTCTGGTGGCTCTCGGTGGCGCTGTCCTTTGCCTCGGCGGCGATCAACCTGCCGATCAAGGAACGGCCGGTCCACCGCCCGGTACCCGTTCCGATCTGATAAGCGCGACTTTCCGAACACAGGCGCGGCCAAAAACGGCCCATGCCGGGCCGGTGGGACAGATGATCGTCTTGACAGCCTCCAGGGGGCGCGGTGCATCGTTCTGTTAACCATCGGCGATTTAAAACCAGAGCCATGCGCAGCATCCTCCTCGCCGCCGCCATCTTTGCCCTCGCAGGTGTGGGCTCGGCTTCGGCACAGAACCTTTCCCCGGAGCAGGCCAAGGCCTTCGTGGTCGGCCGCAGCTTCGCGTTCACCTGCTTCGAAGGCACCACCGGGGCTGGCCGGGTGTTTCCCGACGGCTCCGTTGCGGGCACCCTGACCATGCGCTCGCAAGGCATCGCGCGCTATGTGCGCCTGCCGCCCAACACGCTGCGCGTGCGGGGCGAGAATGTCTGCGGCTTCATGGAAGGCATGACGTTCGAGCCGTGCTTCACCGTGGTGAAGACCAGCGCCACCACCTTCCGCGGCACGCTCGCGGGGGTCGAGAACATGTGGTGCGAGTTTGTGCGGGAGGGCGCCGAGCGGCCCCGCATCGCCTCGCGCCGCAAGCCGAAGCCCGAAGCTTCGACCGCCGTCACCATGGAGAGCTCCGCCGAATAATATCGGCCGGAGCCAAGCGGCTGGGGGGCTGCCAGTGAAACGCACGGGACACCCGCGCGCCGCGCGGTGGGGATGAGCGGCCTGCGGCGGCTTCTTCGTGGCCTGCGCTATGCCTTGCGCGACTGGAGCTTCGCGCTTTTCCCCGGCCCCATCTCGCGCAAGCGCGCGGCCGCCGCCGCCCGCGAGGTGAAGCGGCGCGCCGAGGGCGCGCGCGATCCCGCCTGGCGGGCCGCCCTGCCGGACCTTGCCCCGGCGCCCCCCGCCGCCGTGCAATGGGTCGCCCTCTACCGGGAGGCGCCAACCACCGGCCCCGGCCTCTGGGAGGCGACGGCGGCCGCGCGGCCGCAGTTCGTCCGCCATCTCCAGCCGTGTCCGCCGGGCGAGCTTGGCGCCTATGACCCCGCGTCCGAGGACACGCTGCGCCGCCAGGTGGCGCTCGCCCGCGCCCATGGCATCGAGGCCTTCGCGTTCCGGGTCGCCTCGGACGAGCTGCGCGCCGAGTTTCCCGCCGCGCTCCGCCGCTTCCTCACCACGCCGGACCTGGACATCGGCTTCTGCCTGGCGTTCGCCGGTCCCCTGCCGGCGGTCTCGCCGGCCGTTCTCGAAGCCCTGGCCGACCAGCGCGTCCTCAAGGTGGACGGCCGCCCGCTGGTTGGCGTCACCACCCCGGAGGCCGGCGCCACCGTGGATGTCTGGCGGGCCCAGGCGCGCAGCCGGCTCGGCAGCGACCTGTTCCTGGTGCAGGGCTTTACCGGACAGGAGCGGCTCACCCCCGGCTTCGACGCGGCGGTGCAGATTCCGCCGGCTCGGCTGCCGCCGGTGGGGACGCCGCGGCGCATCGAATTCGTCAGCCCGACGTTCTCCGGCCGGGTGGACGAGCAGGGGCAGGTGGCCGCCGCCGCCATGGCGCAGGTGCGGGCGTCGCACGTTCCGCTCTTTCCCGGCGTCAGCCCCGGCTATGACGACACGCCGGAGCGCGGGACAAAGGCCATGATCCTGGTGTCCGCCGATCCGGCCGACGCCTTCGCCCGCTGGCTGGCGGAGGCGGCGGCGTGGACCGACGCGCATCCGGTGGAAGGGACCCGGCTGGTGTTCCTGAACGCCTGGAACGACTGGCTGCGCGGGGCCCACCTGGAGCCCGACGGGCGTTTCGGCCACGCGCTGCTGCGGGCGGCGCTGAGCGTGCGCGCGCCTTATGTCCAGCGGACGGAGGACCCGCCTGCGCCGCCGCCCGCGGCGCCTGCCCCGGTGCGGGCCGGCACGGTGGCGCGGGTGGTGCACGGCTTCTATCCCGAGCTTTTGCCGGGCCTCATCGATGGCGTCGATCCCGCCGGCCTCTATGTCACCACCCCGCCGGAGCGGGAGGCGGAGGTGCGGGACGTGCTGGCGCAGGCGGCGCCGGGGGCGAACCTGCGGGTGGTGGAGAACCGGGGGCGCGACGTGCTGCCCTTCCTGCGCCTGCTGCCGGAGCTTCAGGCGGCGGGCTTCGAACATGTGCTCAAGCTGCACACCAAGCGCAGCCCGCACCAGGGGCGGCGCGGCGGTGACTGGCTGGCGCAATTGTCCGGCCCGCTGCTGGGGCTCGACCGCGCCGGCGGCCTCGCGGCGGCCTTCGCTGCCCATCCCGGCATGGGCATGATCGGCGCCGAGGGCCATGTGCTCGACGGCGGGGCCTATGCCGGCAGCGCCGGCAACGGGGCCTGGATCGGCCGCCTCTGCCGCGAGATGGACCTGCCGGTGCCGGCGCAGTTCTCCTATGTGGCCGGCACCATGTTCGCCGCCCGCCTGTCGCTGTTCGCGCCGCTGGCGGGGGCGCCGCAGGTGCTGGACTGGTTCGAGCCGGACATGGGGCTGACCGACGGCACGCTGGCCCATGCCTTCGAGCGCTTCTTCGGCGTGCTGGCGGCCGCCGCCGGCCAGGGCATCGGCGCGGTCGGCGCGGGCGGGGCGGTGACGCCGGCCGCCCATCCCTTGACCGCCGGCTATGTATTCGCCCCGCACGACGGGGAATGATGGCCCGGACGGCTTGCTTGGCGGCGCGCCGGCACGCTAGAGCATGGGGCAATCCACCGCCGCACGGCGGCTTTATCGAGAGACGCGGCTTCAAGCCCGTTCCTGACGTTTCCGCCGCTTGAGGAACTCCCCGCATGGACAGGACGACGGCCCGCCATATCGACCCCATGAGCGATGCGGCCATCGCCGCCGGCGTGACGCCGGAGCCCATCGAGGCGGTGGGCGCGCGGCTCGGCATCCCCTCCGACGCCCTCTATCGCTATGGGCCGCACAAGGCCAAGCTCTCGCTGGATTTCATCCGCGGCATCGAGGACCGGCCCGCCGGCAAGCTGATCCTCGTCACCGCCATCAGCCCGACGCCCGCCGGCGAGGGCAAGACCACCACCACCATCGGCCTCGGCGACGCGCTGAACCGCATCGGCGCCAAGACGGCGGTGTGCCTGCGCGAGCCCTCCCTCGGCCCCTGCTTCGGCGCCAAGGGCGGCGCCACCGGCGGCGGCAAGGCGCAGATCGTGCCCATGCAGGACATCAACCTGCACTTCACCGGCGACCTGCACGCCATCGGCGCCGCCCACAACCTGCTCGCCGCGCTGATCGACAACCACATCTACTGGGGCAATGCCCTCGACATCGACACCCGCCGCATCGCCTGGAAGCGGGTGGTGGACCTCAACGACCGCGCCCTGCGCTCCATCGTGGTGGGCCTCGGCGGGCCGGCGAACGGCTTTCCGCGCGAGGACGGCTTCGACATCACGGTGGCCAGCGAGGTGATGGCCATCTTCTGCCTGTCGCGCACGCTGGAGGAGCTGGAAGAGCGGCTGTCCCGCATGGTGGTGGCGCAGACGCGGGCCAAGGCCAATGTGCGCGCCGAGGCGCTGAAGGGCATCGGCTCCATGGTGGCGCTGCTGCGCGACGCCTTCCAGCCGAACCTCGTGCAGACCATGGAGCACACGCCGGCCTTCGTGCACGGCGGCCCGTTCGCCAACATCGCCCATGGCTGCAACTCGGTGATCGCCACCCGCAGCGCGCTGCGCCTGGCCGACTACGTGGTCACCGAGGCAGGCTTCGGCGCCGACCTCGGGGCCGAGAAGTTCCTCGACATCAAGTGCCGCCAGGCCGAGTTGGCGCCGTCCGTGGCGGTGGTGGTGGCCACCGTCCGGGCGCTGAAGATGCACGGCGGCGTGGGCCTCAAGGATCTGGTGCGCGAGGATGCCGGGGCGGTGATGGCGGGCGCGGCCAACCTGCGCCGGCACGTGGAGAACATGCAGAAGTTCGGCGTGCCGGTGGTGGTGGCGCTGAACCGCTTCCTGTCCGACACCCCGGCCGAGGTGGAGGCGGTGCGCGGCGTCCTCACCGACCTGGGCGTCAACGTGCACGTGTGCAGCCACTGGGCCGACGGCGGCGAGGGCGCCGAGGAACTGGCGCTGGAGGTGAAGGCGCTGGCCGAGCGGCCGGTGGGCTTCCATCCGCTCTATGCCGACGACCTGCGGCTGTCCGCCAAGATCGAGACCATCGCCCGCGAGATCTACCGCGCCGGCGAGGTGGTGTTCACGCCCGAGGCCGCGCGCCGCCTCGCCGAGCTGGAGGCCGAGGGCTTCGGTACCCTGCCGGTGTGCATGGCCAAGACGCAGTACAGCTTCTCCGCCGACCCCAAGCTGCGCAATGCGCCGAGCGGCCATGTGCTGCCGGTGCGCGAGGTGCGGCTGTCCGCCGGCGCCGGCTTCGTGGTGGCGCTGACCGGCGATGTCATGACCATGCCGGGCCTGCCCTCAGTGCCGGCGGCGGAGCACATCTTCGTCGATGCGGACGGGGTGATCGGCGGCCTTTCCTGAGGCCGGCGGCTCCCGCTCAGTCGCGCGAGAGGCCCTTGTCGGCCAGCGCCTGGAGATAGGCGCCGAAGCGCGCCTCCTGCTCCTCGCCCATGGCGCGCAGCACCGGCCAGGCATAGATGCCGGTGGAATGGCCGTCGTCGAACACCGGGCGGATGGCATAGGCGCCGACCGGGTGGAGCTCGGTGATGGTCACCCGCCGCTTGCCCGGCACCGTCACTTTCTCGTGCGGCGCATGGCCCTGCACTTCGGCGGAAGGGCTCTCCACCCGCAGGTATTCGGCGGCGAGGGTGAAGCGCGCGCCGTCCTCGAAGGTGACGATCAGCGCCGTCCTGTCAGGCGACAGGCGCAGTTCGCTGGGCCAGGTGGCGGCCTCGGGAAGGGGCTGGCTGGTCATCGTCTCGTCTCCCGGGCCGGCCGGATGCGGCCTGTAGGGTCCTTATCGCTGATCGCGGGGCGATCTCAAGCCGGCCTACCAATCTGTACGTTGCATACGATATAAGGAGACGTGCCCGGCCGGCACCAGATCGGCGGGCGCGGGAGGCAGGACAGGTTCAGGAGGCAGGCGTGGCGTTTGTGACCCGCGATCTCAGCGACCGCAGCGGCGGCGGTGCCGGCACGGCCCTCGGGCCGCTGGTGGACACGTTCGGGCGGGCGGTGAGCTATCTGCGCGTCTCGGTGACCGACCGCTGCGACTTCCGCTGCGTCTACTGCATGTCCGAACACATGACCTTCCTGCCCAAGCCCGAGCTGCTGACGCTGGAGGAGTTGGACCGCCTGTGCTCGGCCTTCGTCGCCCGCGGCGTGCGCAAGCTGCGCCTCACCGGCGGCGAGCCGCTGGTGCGCCGGGACGTGATGACGCTGTTCCGCTCGCTGTCCCGCCACCTGGAGACCGGGCGGCTGGAGGAGCTCACCCTCACCACCAACGGCTCGCAGCTCGCCCGCTACGCGGCGGATCTAGCGGCCTGCGGCGTCAGGCGCATCAACGTCTCCATCGACACGCTGGACCCCGACAAGTTCCGCGCCATCACCCGCTGGGGCGACCTCGCCAAGGTGCTGGAGGGCGTGAAGGCGGCGCAGAAGGCGGGCATCCACGTGAAGATCAACGCCGTCGCGCTGAAGGACGTGAACGAGCACGAGATCGCCCACATCATGGAATGGGCGCATGGGGAGGGGCACGACCTCTCGCTCATCGAGGTGATGCCTTTGGGCGAGGTGGGAGCCGAGCGGGTGGACCAGTATCTGCCGCTCTCCAAGGTGCGCGCGGATCTCGCCGAGCGTTTCACCCTGACCGACATCGACTACCGCACCGGCGGCCCGGCGCGCTATCTGGCGGTGAAGGAGACCGGCGGCCGGCTCGGCCTCATCACCCCGCTCACCCACAATTTCTGCGAGGGCTGCAACCGGGTGCGCGTCACCTGCACCGGCACGCTCTACATGTGCCTCGGCCAGGAGGATGCGGCGGACCTGCGCAGCCCGCTGCGCGCCAGCGCCGATGACGCCGTGCTCCAGGCGGCCATCGACGCGGCCATCTTCCGCAAGCCGAAGGGGCATGACTTCGTGATCGACCGCACCACCCGGCAGCCGGCGGTCCATCGTCACATGAGTACCACCGGCGGTTAGGTTCCGTTTGGGATTACGGCAGGGAAGCGGCGGGGCCATGCCTTGGGCGCCGGGCTTGTGTTTCTGCCCGGCGATTTACGCAACGGCCTGGCAAGCTCAAATCGGTTAGACCTCTCCTTCGAGGAAATTGCCCGAAGACGAGGCTGTCGTGTGCGCGTTGGAGTATCGGCTCGGACCTGAGCCCATCCGGGGTATCGCAGGATGAACCCCGCATCGTCCATGCGCGGCCTGGTGGCGATGGTCATCGCCATGGCCTGCTTCATCACCAATGACACGCTGCTGAAGATCGCCGTCGTCGACTTTCCCATCGGCGAGGTGCTGGCGCTGCGCTCGGTCTTCGCCATGGCCTTCCTGGTGGCGCTGATCGCCTGGCAGGGCGAGCTGATGTTCCTGCGCGGGGCGCTGGACCGGCGCATCTTCGTGCGCTCCGGCCTCGATGCGGCGACTACCTTTTCCTACGTGATCGGCCTGGCGGTGCTGCCCATCGCCACCTCCACCACCATCTACATGGCCGCTCCGCTCATCACCACGGCGCTGTCGGTGCCGCTGCTGGGCGAGAAGGTGGGCAGCAAGCGCTGGTGCGCCATCGTGGTCGGCTTCGCCGGCGCGGTGGTGGTCACCCGGCCGGAGCCGTCCGCCTTCAACGTCATGGCCGTGCTGCCGCTGATCTCGGCCTTCTGCGGCTCGCTGCGGGATATCGGCACGCGCAGCATCAATGCCGCCGTGCCCGGCTCGGTGGTGGCGCTGGCCAGCTCCATCATGCTGGGCCTGGTCGGCCTGTCGTTCGCGGCCTGGGAGCCATGGATGGTGCCGAACGCCAAGATGGCCGCTTTGGTGCTGGGCGCCGCCGCCGCCTTCGCGGTGGGCAACCTGCTGCTCATCTACGCCTTCCGCAACGCGCCCATCGCCGCCATCTCGCCGCTGCGCTACGTGCTGGTGCCCGGCGCGCTGTTCTCCGGCATCGTCATCTTCGGCGACCTGCCGGACGCCTGGGCCATCGTCGGCACCATCCTGGTGGTGGGGGCGGGGCTCTATTCGATCCAGAACGAGGCCCGGCGCGGCCATGCCGCCCGCCGTGCCGCGCGCGCGGCCGCGGCGGCCACGCCCGCCTTCCAGGGCGGCGCGCCGCTGGCCGGCGCCGTCACCCGTGCCCCGCCGAACGACTGATCCGTTCGGAACCCGCTGCGCTTGAAAACGCTTAAGGGGCGACGTGCTCCGGCGCCTTTTCCGCCGCGTCCGCGCGCGGGCGATAGGCGCCGGTGGCCGGGTCGCGCTCCAGCTGTGTCGGTTCCGGCTCGCCNCCCTCGGGCGGGCGGTCCTTGTTGAGGATGTCGTTCACGCGGCGGTTTTCCGTGGCGATGAACTTGGTGAGCGCCGCGGCTCCGATGGCGCCGAGCGCGACCAGCAGGAAGGGAGGCACGGTCTTTCTCCTCGGGTCGCAGGCCGGCGCCGGATCATCCGGGCACCGTCCCGTCAGGTGGACTTTAGCGCAGGTGCGGCGGGTTTGCGACGCCGCCGGCGATCGCACCCCGCCGGGCGGCCGGGCTCACAGCCCGTAGCGCGCCCAGAGCGTGCGTTCCTCGGCGACATCGCTGAGCCCCTGGGCGATCCCGGCGCCGAACTGCGCGCCGAGCCCGTCCCGCCCCAGCCCGCCGAGCGCGGATTCGACGCCGCCGGTCCGGCGGGTAAACCAGTTGCCGGGCGGCGAGATCAAGGGGGTGAGCACGCCCTCGCCATAGCGCGCCCGCAGCGTGCCGCGCAGGTCGCCGATGCCGTCGATCAGGCCGAGGGAGAGCGCCTGCGGGCCGACCCA
Organism: Azorhizobium doebereinerae UFLA1-100; assembly: GCF_000473085.1. GTDB lineage: Bacteria > Pseudomonadota > Alphaproteobacteria > Rhizobiales > Xanthobacteraceae > Azorhizobium > Azorhizobium doebereinerae. The sequence goes on along the minus strand of NZ_AXBA01000040.1, from coordinate 14,810 downwards.
GAATTCCCCGGTGAACAGCTCGTCCTCCGGCGCGGTCAGGGTGGCGCCGCGCCGCCCGCGCACCAGATCGGCGAAGGTGCCGTGCACCTCCTTCTGGATGGCCAGCAGGCGTTCCACGTCCTCCGCCCGCTCGGGCTGGAACGGGTCGAGCATGGCCTTGCGGGTGCCGGCGGTATGGACGCGGCGCTCCACGCCGATGCGCGACAGCAGGTCGGGGAAGCCGAAGCCCGCCGAGACCACGCCGATGGAGCCGACGATGGAGGAGGGGTCGGCATAGATCTCGTCCGCCGCGCAGGCCAGCATGTAGCCGCCGGAGGCCGCCACATCCTCCACGAAGGCGAAGACGTGCTTGTTCTTCTCTTCCGCCAGCGCCCGGATGCGCTTGAAGATGAGGTGGGACTGCACCGGCGAGCCGCCGGGGGAATTGATGACCAGGGCCACCGCCGGCGCGCGCTTCACGGCGAAGGCCCGCTCCAGCGTCCGCGCCGTGGCGGCCAGTGTCAGGCTCTGCCGCAGTGGCGAGTTCATGCCGATGGCGCCGCTGAGGCGCACCACCGGCACGATGGTCAGGTCCCGCCGCCAGCTCCGGAGGAGAAGCCCTTTCAGGCGGCGCGTGGCAGTCTGGATAAAATCGTCAGGCATGGAGGAAAGGTAGTGTCTCCCTCCCGCTCAGGGAAGGACCGCCGTCCGCTCATCGCTGTGCCGGCAGCGGGGCGCCGTCGCGCAGGATGGCGTCGGCGGCGGGGCTGGGGTGCCCGGCGGCGTCGGCGAGGACGAGGCCGGGCAGGAGCGCCGGCGCGGTGCGGCGGCCCTTGATGGCGCGCGCCAGCAGGCGCACGGCGGGAGCGTCCGGCGCGGGATGGACGGGCAGCAGCTCGGCGGCGCCGAAGCGGCCCGCGAGCCCGCCCAGCAGCGGAGCGAGCGCGTCCGGCCGCAGGATCAGGACCAGATGCCCGCCCGGCCCGAGGCAGCGGTAGGCGGCGAGCATCCAGCCCGCCAGCGTGTCGGCGTCCGCCATATGGGCGGCGGCGCGGCGGGCATCGGGCGAGGTCTGGTGCGTGGCGCGGGCGTTGAACGGCGGGTTGGCGATGACGAGGTCCGCCGCGCCGGGCGCGGGCGCCGCCGGGCCGCCGGGCCGGGCGAGGGCGAGCACGTCGCCCTCCACCACCGCGCAGCGCGAGGCAAGGCCGTTCTCCCGCACGTTCAGGCGGGCGAGCGCGGCGGTCGGAGGATCGAGCTCGACGAGATGGGCGTGCGCCTGCGGCTGGCGGGCCAGGACCGCCAGGCCGGCGGCACCGACGCCGGCGCCGAGATCCACCAGATGGCGCGCCCCCTCGGGCGCGAACGCCGCCAGCAGCAAGGCGTCGTGCCCCACCCGGTGGCCCTTGCGCGGCTGGTGCAGGGCGAGCCGTCCGCCGAGGATGGCGTCGCAGGTGGTATCGCCCGGGGGCGGCACGGCCGCCTCAGTCGTCCTGGCGCAGCACATGGGCATATCCCGCCTCGCTGAGCAGCCGTCGGGCCCGCGTCACGTCGTCATCGACCACCAGGATCCGCCGGGGAATGACCCCGATGGAGCCCTCCAGCGCGCTGATATGGCTGTCGGCCACCAGATGGCCGATCTCCGCCGCCGTGAGCAGGGCCTCCAAGGCGGAAATGAGGACGATGTCGTTGGTCCGCACAACCTCGCGCATGTGGTCTCCCGTCCGCTCGCGCCGCCGCGCGGGACTTTCATCGGCCGGGGAGAAACCCAGCGGCACCTCGGCGCTTGCACGGACCCCGTGAGCATCCCTATGGTGCGCCCCGCTGAATGACAAGCGGGAGCAATCATTGGCCGTCGTTCTTCCGTTCGAGCCCAAGGACCCCTCCATCGAGACCCTCGTCCGGCTCGTGAAGGGGGACATGGAGCGCGTGAACGCCTTGATCCTGTCCCGGACCGGATCGGACGTGGCGATGATTCCCGAGGTGGCCAACCACCTGATCTCCTCGGGGGGCAAGCGCCTGCGGCCCATGCTGACGCTCGCCTGCGCGGCGCTCGCCGACTATCAGGGCGACGGGCAGATCAAGCTCGCCGCGTCCGTGGAGTTCATGCACACCGCCACGCTGCTGCATGACGACGTGGTGGACGAGAGCGACATGCGCCGCGGCAAGCTCGCCGCCCGCAAGCTGTGGGGCAACGAGGCCAGCGTGCTGGTGGGCGACTTCCTGCTCGGCCAGGCGTTCAAGATGATGGTGGAGGTGGGCGTCCTGGAATGCCTGGACATCCTCTCCACCGCCGCCTGCACCATCGCCGAGGGCGAGGTGATGCAGCTCGCCGCCGCCAAGAATACCGAGACCTCCGAGGACGACTATCTCGCGGTGATCCGCGGCAAGACGGCGGAATTGTTCGCCGCCGCCTGCGAGGTCGGCGCGGTGCTGAATGCCCGGCCCAAGGCCGAGCAGGCCGCCTGCCGCTCCTTCGGCATGAATCTCGGCATCGCCTTCCAGCTCGTCGACGACGTGCTGGACTATGGCGGCAGCCAGGCCAAGCTCGGTAAGAACATCGGCGACGATTTCCGCGAGGGCAAGATCACGCTGCCCGTGCTGCTGGCCTTCCGCCGGGGCGATGCCCAGGAGCGGGCGTTCTGGAAGCGGGCGCTGGAGCAGAACGAGACCGGCGAGGACGAGCTGGAGCGGGCCATCGCTTTGCTCATCAAGCACCGGGCGCTGGCCGACACGCTGGAGCGCGCCCAGCATTACGGCGCCATGGCCCGCGACGCGCTGGCCCTGTTCGCGCCGAGCGCGGTGAAGGACGCCCTGATCGAGGCCGTGGATTTCGCCATCTCGCGCGGCTACTGAGGCCGCGCCGGGCGGGACGTCAGCCGCGCGGCGCCAGCAGGATGACGCAGGCGCCGGCGAGGCACAGCGCGGCGCCGGCCGCGTCCCAGCGGTCCGGGCGCACGCCTTCCATCGCCCACATCCAGCCCAGCGAGGCGAGGATGTAGATGCCGCCATAGGCGGCGAACACGCGCCCGGCGGCGGCCGCCTCCACCTGCGTCAGCGCAAGGGCGAAGGCGATCAGGCTGGCGAGGCCCGGCGCGAGCCAGAGCGGGCTGCCGGACAGGCGCACCACATGCCAGAAGGCGAAGCAGCCGGCGATCTCGGCTAGAGCGGCGAACAGGAAGACCGGGAGCGTCATGCCGCGCGCCTCACCGCAGCACGGTGGGGCGCACCCACCAGCCCGGCCGGGCTGCCGCCACCCGGCGGGCCACGGCGGCGGCGGCGCGGCAGTCGTCGGTGAGCGCGAACACGGTGGCGCCCGAGCCGGACATGCGCACCAGCCGCACGCCGGGTTCCGCGCACAGCAGCGCCTTCACCTCGGAAATCTCCGGCGCCACCCGCTCGGCGGGCGCTTCCAGATCGTTGCCCTGCTCGGCCAGATGGCGCAGCAGCGCCGCGGGCCCGGCGGGCGGGGCGCCGTGGGGCGGGCCGGGCAGCTCGTCCCCGGCCCCGAGGCCGAGGGCGCGGAACACGTCCGCCGTCGGCACGGGCACGCGGCAGTTCACCAGCACGGCGGCGAGCGGCGGCAGGCCGAGCGGCGCGGACAGGCGCTCGCCGATGCCTTCCATCAGCCGTGCCTGCGGGGCAAGGCACACCGGCACGTCGGCGCCGACCTCGCGCGCCGCCGCCTGGAGGCGGGGATCGTCGAGGCGCAGGCCGTTGAGCTGCGCCAGGAGCCGCAGGGCGGCGGCGGCGTCGGACGAGCCGCCGCCGATGCCCGCCGCCACAGGCAGGCGCTTGGTCAGCGTGAAATGTCCGGTGCGCGCATCGGGCACATGGCGCAGGAGGGCGCTGGCCGCCTTGAGGATGAGATTGTCCGCCTCCGGCCCGGCCGCGGCGGCGGTGGGGCCGGCGACGGAGAGGCCCAGCGGGCGCGCGGGATCAAGCGCGACGAGGTCCGCCGCGCCGGCGAACGCCACCACACTCGCGAGATCGTGAAACCCGTCCGGACGGCGCCGGAGGATGCGCAATGTCAGATTGACCTTTGCCGGTGCGCGCGCCACAAGCCTTTGCATGGCTTCGCTTATGGCCCGGCGGACGGCGGGCGGCAAGCGGGCCGGCGGGGCCTTCGGCGTGGCCTTGCTTGCGGGGCGGGGGGAAAGCGGCCATCCTCCCGCCATCGCGCGCGGTTTGGCTGACTGGTGCGCTCCTTTCCAGGATTCCCTCACGGTGAAGATTCTCTGCTTCTCATCGCCTCTGGCCATTGCCTTCTCTTTCTGTGCAGCTCTGGCCACGACGGCACCCGCCTTCGCCCGAGAGGACAGCCCCCTGATCAACGACCCTTCCGTGGCCGGCAGCTTCCTGTCGGCGCGGCTTGCGGGGTCGGAGCGTGATACCGACGCGGCGGTGACCTATCTGCGCGCCCTGATGAAGGCCGACCCGCGCAACGACGAGCTGGTGGAGCGGGCCTTCTTCGCCATGCTGGTGGCCGGCGAGGTGGAAGAGGCCATGCCGCTGGCCGAGCGGCTGGTGAAGGTGGACCGCTCGCACCGCATCGCGCGCCTCGCGCTCGCCACGCGGGCCATCAAGCGCAGCCAGTACCAGACCGCCCGGACCAACCTGTCGCTCTCGGTGCGCGGCCCCATCGGCGACCTCACCGCCACGCTGCTGGCGGCCTGGACCATGCTCGGCTCGGGCAATCCGAAGTCCGGTGTCGAGATGATCGACCGGCTGCAGGGGCCGGACTGGTACGCGGCGTTCAAGGACCTGAACGCGGGCCTGATCCTGGACGCCGCCGGCGTCAAGAAGGACGCGGGCAAGCGGCTGGAGAAGGCCGCCAAGATGGACCCGGCCACGCTGCGGGCGGTGGACGCCTATGCCCGCTGGCAGTCGCGCAACATGGACAAGGACGCCGCGCTCGCCACCTATGCCGGCTTCGACAAGCTGCTGCCGCGCCATCCGCTGGTGACCGCCGCCGTGGCCGAGCTGGAGGCCGGCAAGACCCTGCCGCCGCTCATCCGCACGCCGCAGGAAGGCGCCGCCGAGGTGCTCTACGGGCTGGGCGCGGCGCTGGGTCGGCAGGGCGGGGAAGACCTCGCGCTGGTCTATCTCCAGCTCTCTTTGTGGCTGGAGCCGGACCATCCGCTCGCCGGCCTGACGCTGGCCGACCTCTACGAGCAGATGAAGCAGCCGGAGAAGGCCATCACCGTCTACGAGAAGGTGCCGTCCAGCTCGCCGCTGAAGCGCAATGCCGAAGTGCAGATGGCCATCAACCTCGACACGGTCGGCAAGTTCGACGAGGCGCGCAAGCATCTCACCGCGCTGGTCACCGCCGACCCCAAGGATACCGACGCGCTGGTGGCGCTGGCGGGCCTCTACCGGACCCACAAGCTCTATGGCGAGTGCGCCGCGACCTACGGCAAGGTGATCTCGCAGATCAAGGAGCCCGGCCGCAGCAATTGGACGCTGTTCTATTTCCGCGGCATCTGCAACGAGCGGAACAAGGACTGGCCGGCCGCCGAGGCCGACCTGAAGATGGCGCTCAAGCTCTATCCCGACCAGCCGCACGTGCTGAACTACCTGGGCTATTCCTGGGTCGACCAGGGCAAGAACCTCGATCCGGCCATGGACATGATCCGCAAGGCCGTGTCGCTGCGGCCCGACGACGGCTACATCGTCGACAGCCTCGGCTGGGCCTATTACCGCCTCGGCCGCTATGACGACGCGGTCACCGAGCTGGAGCGCGCGGTCGAGCTGAAGCCGCAGGACCCGGTGATCAACGACCACCTGGGCGATGCCTATTGGAAGGTGGGGCGCAAGCTGGAGGCGACCTTCCAGTGGGCCCATGCCCGCGACATGAAGCCCGAGCCGGAAGACCTGCCGAAGATCGAGAAGAAGCTCCAGAGCGGGCTCGAAGACGATCCGGCGCCGGTGAAGAAGGCCGAGGAGCAGAAGGGCTGAGCGCCCGCGCTCGCGGCTCGGCCCTCATCCAGGCCCGTATTTCTTCCGTATCGGAAGGGTTCGGGCTGGATTTGGTGACTTAGCGCGATACCATTGTCATCAGCCACCCTCGGTTGCAAGGCGGCCCGATGAGATGATTGCCTGGGACGATCTCCGGCTGGTCAAGGCCATCGCCGAAACGCGATCCCTCGCCGGCGCCGCAGAGGCGCTGGCGGTCAACCATTCCACCGTCTTCCGGCGCCTCGGCACGCTGGAGCACGCGCTCGGGGCGCGCCTGTTCGAGCGCGCGCGCAGCGGCTACGTGCCCACCGCCACCGGCGAGGAGGTGGTGCGGCTCGCCGAGCGCATGGGCGAGGACATCGCCGCCATGGAGCGGCGGATCACCGGCCAGGACCTGCGCCCCTCCGGCGAATTGCGCGTCACCACCAACGACACCCTGCTGCTGCACCTGCTGACGCCGGTGTTCGCGCGCTTCCGCGAGGCCTGCCCGGAGATCCGCCTGGAGGTGATGGTGTCCAACCAGTCGCTCAGCCTCTCCAAGCGCGACGCCGACGTGGCGATCCGCGCCAGCGAGCGGCCGGGCGACACGCTGGTCGGTCGCCGCATCGCCTCCATCGCCTGGGGCGTCTACGGCCGGCTGGACGCGCTGGGCGGCCGCCCGTTCGACCTCGTCGACATGCGCCGCCACGCCTGGGTCGGCTTCGCCGAGCCCATCGCCGGCATCCGCGCGGCCAAGTGGCTGCGCGAGCGGGTGGGCGAGGAGCGCATCGTCTACCGGGTCAACACCATGCTCGGCCTCGCCGAGGCCGCGGCCGCGGGCATCGGGCTGGCGGTGCTGCCCTGCTTCATCGGCGCCGCCACGCCGGGCCTCACGCGCCTCGCCGGGCCGCAGGCGGAGATGGAGGCGAGCCTCTGGCTGCTCACCCATCCCGACATCAAGCAGACCGCGCGGGTGCGCAGCTTCATGGACCACGTGGGCCGCGAGCTGGTGAAGCGGCGGGCGGTGATCGAGGGCAAGGCCACCGATCCTGCCCGCGCGGCCTGGCCGGACGAGGCGGCGGTCTCGGTCGCCTGATTCCGCCGGCCGGACAGGTCAGCCCAGGTCTCAGCCCAGGCGTTAGCCCTGGTCTCAGCCCTGGTCGCGGAAGCCGTTGGTGATGGGATAGCGCCGGTCGCGGCCGAAGTTGCGCGTCGTCACCTTCACGCCGGGGGCCGCCTGCCGGCGCTTGTATTCGGCCAGGTTGAGCATGCGCTCCACCCGCTTCACCGTGGCCGCGTCGAAGCCCTCGTCCACCAGTTGGGCGACGGAGGTCTCCGCCTCCACCAGCCGCGCCAGGATGGCGTCGAGCATCTCATAGGGCGGCAGCGAATCCTGGTCGGTCTGGTTCTCGCGCAATTCGGCGGTAGGCGGCTTGTCGATCAGCCGGTCGGGAATGGCGATCCCGTCGGGGCCGAGCGCGCCCGTCGGCTTCCAGCCGTTGCGCAGCCGCGAGAGGCGGAACACCTCGGTCTTGTAGAGGTCCTTGATGGGATTGTAGCCGCCGTTCATGTCGCCATAGAGCGTGGCGTAGCCGGTGGACATCTCCGACTTGTTGCCGGTGGTCACCACCATGGCGCCGAACTTGTTGGACACCGACATGAGCAGCGTGCCGCGCACGCGGGACTGGAGATTCTCCTCCGTCACGTCGCGGTTGCGGCCGGCGAACAGCGGCGCCAGCACGCCCTCCAGCGCCTCCACGGCGGGGCCGATGGGCAAGGTGTCGTAGCGCACGCCCAGCCGCTCGGCCACGTCGGCGGCGTCCGCGATGCTGTCCGGCGAGGTGTAGCGATAGGGCAGCATGATGCAGTGGACGCGATCCGCCCCCAGCGCATCCACCGCCATGGCCGCGCACAGCGCGCTGTCGATGCCGCCGGACAGGCCGAGCACCACGCCGGGGAAGCGGTTCTTGTTCACATAGTCCTTGAGGCCCAGCACGCAGGCCGCATAGTCCGCCCGGTCGCCCTCCAGGCGGTCGGCGAAGGGCGCCTCCAGGCATTTCCAGCCATTCTCGAACCGCACCCATTCCGTGGTGCGCACCCGCTCGGCGAAGCCGGGGAACTGCATGGCGAGGCTGCGGTCGGCATTGAGCGCGAAGGAGGCGCCGTCGAACACCAACTCGTCCTGCCCGCCCACCTGGTTGACATAGAGCAGCGGCAGGCCGCTCTCCACCACGCGCGCGACGCCGATGTTCATGCGCTCGTCATAGACCGAGCGGCGATAGGGCGAGCCGTTGGGGACGATCAGCAGTTCCGCGCCGGTCTCGGCGAGGCATTCCACCACGTCCGGCCCCCAGATGTCCTCGCACACCGGCACGCCGAGGCGCACGCCCTTGAATGGGATGGGGCCGGGCAGCGGGCCGGGCAGGAACACGCGCTTCTCGTCGAACACGCCGTAATTGGGCAGGTCCACCTTGAAGCGGCGCGCGGCGATGCGCCCGCCCTCCAGCAGGAAGACGCCGTTGTGCAGGTGCCCGTCCTCCACCCAGGGCGCGCCCACCAGTAGCGCCGGGCCGGCGGCGCTCTCGGCCGCCAGTGCCTCCAGCGCCGCCCGGCAGGCGGCCTGGAAGGCGGGCTTCAGCACCAAGTCCTCCGGCGGATAGCCGGAGAGGAACAGTTCGGAGAACACCACCAGGTCCGCGCCTTGCCCGGCGGCCTCGTCGCGCGCGGCGCGGACCTTGTCCGCATTGCCCGCCACGTCGCCGACGGTGGGGTTCAACTGCGCGACGGCGATCCGCAGCGTATCGACGGGCGTCGCGGGGCTGGTCTGGGGAGCGGAGGAGGAGGTCATGGCACTCGGCATCTGGTGACCCCGTGAGGTGTAACGGCGCGGCCCGCCGGGGGCAATGCTCCGGTGAATGCCCCCGCGCGCCCGGTTTACCTTACAGAATGCGCTTCCTATGATCGGCCGCATTGGTCGGAAGGGACATTGCGGTCATGGGCTTTCATTCGGGTCATCAGTCGCATCGCTTTGTGCTGCGCGCGGGCACCATGGAGCAGCATCTCGCCCTGGAAGCGGCGGTGGGCCCGCTGAATTCCCTGCCGGCCTACACGCGCTACCTGCGCGGCCTCCAGGCGTTCCGCACCCCGCTCGAACGGCAGCTCGCGGCCGTGGCCATCCCGCCCGCCTTGTCCCCGGTGCGGCCGATTCCCCTGGCGGAACTGGTGGTGCAGGACCGCGCCGATCTCGGCGACCATGTGCCCGTCTGGGAGGAGACCGCGAGCCTCTCGCTCAGCCCGTCCGCCCTGTTCGGCGTGTTCTACGTGCTGGAGGGATCGACGCTGGGCGCGCGCCTGCTGCACAAGCAGGCCGGCCAGCTCGGCCTTGGCGCAGCGCACGGCGCGCGCCATCTCGCGGAACAAATCTCCTCGCCCGAGACTTGGAAGCAGTTCGTCGGCGTGCTCGATGCGGCCGACGACCTGAACATGGACGAGGCCGTGGTCGCGGCCAATGCCGTCTTCGGCGCAGCGGAGCGGGCCCTCGCGAGACAGGATGATGCCGAATACTCAAACCGTGGACCTGACGAACTGTGATCGCGAGCCCATCCATATTCCAGGCAGTATCCAGCCCCATGGCTGTCTGATCGCCTGCACCCCGGACGCCGCCGTCGTCCGGCGCCATTCCGCCAATACCCCCGACCTGCTGCGGCTCGGGTCGGCCCAGATCAACGGCGCCCGGCTGGACGGGCTGGTCGGCGCGCGGCTCGCCCATGACATCCGCAACGCTTTGACCACGGTCTCCGACCCCGCGCGGCCGGCGCTGCTGCTGGGCGTCGAGGTGGGCGAGCGGCGCTTCGACGTGGCGGTCCACAGCTACAAGGGCTCGGCGATCATCGAGTTCGAGCCGGCGCCGTCCGGCAAGCCGGTGTCGCCGGTGGAACTGGGCCGGGCGCTGATCAGCCAGGTCAGCCGCCTCCAGGACGAGAGCGCGCTGCTCCGCCGCGCCTCGCGGCTGGTGCAGGCGCTGCTCGGCTATCACCGGGTGATGATCTACCGCTTCGAGCATGACGGCTCCGGCAAGGTGGTGAGCGAAGCCAAGACGCCGGACCTGGAGAGCTTCCTCGGGCAGTATTTTCCGGCCTCCGACATTCCGAGGCAGGCGCGCGAGCTTTACCTCAAGAACATCATCCGCACCGTCTCGGACACTTCCGGCCGCTTCACGCCGATCCAGCCCGCGCTCGATGCCTCGGGCGAGCCGCTGGACCTGTCGTTCGCCCATCTGCGCAGCGTCTCGCCCATCCATTGCGAATATCTGCGCAACATGGGCGTCAGCGCCTCCATGTCGCTGTCCATCATCGTGGGCGGGCAATTGTGGGGGCTGATCGCCTGCCACCATTATGCGCCGCGCGTCCTGTCCATGGCCGAGCGCATCGGCGCGGAGATCTTCGGCGAGTTCTTTTCCCTGCACCTGGAGGCGGTGAACCAGAGGGCCAAGCTGGAGATCGCGACCCGTGCGCGCGCCACGCTCGACCGCCTGCTGCGCCACGCCACGCGCTATGCCGACCTCGCCGGACTGCTGCGCGGCACGTTGCAGGAGTTCAGCGCCTTGATGCCGTGCGACGGCATCGGGCTGTGGATCGAAGGCGCCTGGACCGGGCACGGCGCCACCCCGCCAGCGGCGGCGGTGCCGGCGCTGGCGCGTTTCATCAGCACGGTCAGCGATGGCCGGGTGTGGGCGACGCACGCCCTCAGCCAGGCCCTGCCGGCGGCGGCGGGCTACGGCGCGGAAGCCTCCGGCGTCCTGGCCGTCTCGCTGTCGCAGCGCCAGCGGGACTATCTGTTCTTCTTCCGCAAGGAGGTGGTGCAGACGCTGGAATGGGCCGGCAATCCGGACAAGCAGTACCAGACCGGCATCCACGGCGACCGCCTGACCCCGCGCAAGAGCTTCGCCATCTGGAAAGAGACCGTGGAGCTTCAGGCCCAGCCCTGGACGGTCGCCGACCGCGAGATCGCGGAAGCCGCCCGCACGGCCCTGGTGGAGATCGTGCTGCGGCACAATGAGCTGCTGGCGGACGAGCGGGCGAAGGCGGAGGTGCGGCAGCGGCTGCTGAACGAGGAACTCAACCACCGCGTCAAGAACATCCTCGCCCTCATCAAGTCGCTGGTCTCCCATCCGGTGGCGCCGGGGACCGGCATCGACGCCTATGTCCACACCCTGGCCGGGCGCATCAGGGCGCTGGCCCATGCCCATGACCAGGTGGTGCGGGGCGACGGCGGCGGCAGCATGGGCGACCTGCTGGCGGCGGAGCTGTCGCCGTATCGCGAGGCCTCGACGGTGGTTCTCGACGGGCCGCCGGTGCTGCTGGATGCGCGGGCCTTCTCGGTGATGGCGCTGGTATTCCACGAACTCGCGACCAATGCCGCCAAATATGGCGCGCTCTCGGCCGGGGAGGGGAGGCTGGAAGTGCGGTGGACGGCGGCGGCCGGCGGCTGCGAGATCCTGTGGGTGGAGAGCGGCGGGCCGCCGGTGCTGCCGCCGGAGCGGCGCGGCTTCGGATCGGTCATGGTCGACCGGAGCGTGCCCTATGACCTCAACGGCGAAAGCACCGTGAGCTATCTGCTGAGCGGGCTGAACGCGCGCTTCCTCGTGCCCGGCCGGCATGTGTCCTGGCTCTCCGGCGCGCCGGTGGAGCGGGCCGTCGAAGCCGATCCGGCCGGGCCGGGCGGCATGGTCCTGCTGGAGGGGCTGCGCGTCCTGCTGGTGGAGGACCAGTTGCTCATCGCCATGGAGGTGGAGACCATGCTGCTGGCCCAGGGGGCGGCGGTGGTGGAGACCTCGGGCTCGGCCGCCGACGGCCTGCGCCGGCTGGCGCACTTTCAGCCCGATGTGGCGGTGCTCGACGTCAACCTCGGCGGCGGCACGTCGGTGCCGGTGGCGCGCGACCTGCGCCGGCGGGGCATCCCCTTCGTGTTCGCCTCCGGCTATGCGGACCTGACCATGATTCCCGCCGAGCTCGCCGACGTGCCCATGGCCCGCAAGCCCTATGACGCGGAGGTCCTGGCGCTGGCGATCCTGGAAGCGCGTGCCCTCAGCCGGCAGGACGCGACGGCATGAGGCGGCGTCCTTGCCGACTTCGCCGACTGCCTCACGGGAATGTGGGGTGAACCGGCGGCCCCGCCCCTCGCCCGCGGCGGGGGAGCGTGTCACTCTCGCGCGCTCTTCCGCCGGGGTTCGGGCGCGTCGGTCCATGAGGGGCCGGGTGCTCCTCCCGACGCCGGACAGGGCGCTCCCTTCGCCTTCCGCCCGCTGGAGGTTTTCCATGACTTCTCCCCTCGCCACGCCGCCCGCTCCCGCCCTGGAAGGGCTCGACGGGCTGGTGCGTGAACCCTTCTCGCGCCGGGGTTTCGTGATGACGTCGCTGATCACCGGCTTCACCCTCGCCACCACCACGGTGATGGCCCAGGCGATCCACACCGACCCCGCCGGCCTCGTCGCCGGGGACGTGCAGATCCCCACCGCCGACGGCAACATGCCCGGCTACCGCGCCATGCCGGAGGGCAACGGGCCGTTCCCGCTGGTGGTGGTCATCGAGGAGATCTTCGGCGTCCACGAATACATCAAGGACATCTGCCGCCGCCTCGCCAAGCAGGGCTATTGCGCGGTGGCACCCGAGCTCTACGCCCGCCAGGGCGACCTGACCAAGATGACCGACGTGCAGCAGATCGTCAGCCAGGTCATCTCCAAGAAGCCCGACGCCGAGCTGCTGTCCGACCTGGACGCAGCGGTGGCCTGGGCGGTGAAGAGCTCCAAGGGCGACGAGAGCCGCCTCGCCGTCACCGGCTTCTGCCGCGGCGGGCGGGCCACCTGGCTCTATGCGGCGCACAATCCCAAGGTGAAGGCGGCGGTCGCCTGGTACGGCCCGCTGGGTGGCCAGCGCACCGACATCCAGCCCAAGACCGCCGCCGATCTGGTGGGCGACCTCAAGGCGCCGGTGCTCGGCCTCTATGGCGCGGCCGACACCGGCATCCCGGTGGCCGACGTGGAGAAGCAGCGCGACGCCGCCAAGGCGGCGGGCAAGACGGTGGAGATCGTGCTCTATCCCGACACCCCGCACGCCTTCCATGCGGACTACCGGCCGAGCTACCGCAAGGAGGCGGCGGAGGACGGCTGGAAGCGCATGCTCGCCTGGTTCAAGCAGTACGGCGTCTGACGCCCCGCCCGCCCCCGAGCGGGGGCGGGCCCCGCCGTCCTCAGGCGGCGGTGGGCAGGGCGGCCTCCGCCGCCGACTGTGCCATCAGCGCCATGTTGGCGGCGAACCAGCGCTCCACCAATGAGATCAGCGCCGGCTGGATATGCAGCCCGCGCCCGCCGCTGCCCTGCGCATCGAGGAAGCCCTTCGCCTGCGCCGCCCGGAACAGGTTGGCCATGTGGCTGCGCGAGACGCCGAAGCGCTTCGCCGCCGCCGCCAGCGGCAGGTCGACCATGCTCGGCACCGCCCGGCGGTCCTGCGTCGGCAATTGCAGGAAGAGGGTCAGCAGGACCATGTAGCCGGCGTCCGCCTCGGTGAAGACGGCGATCTCCGGGAAGCCGTCCGGCAGGCGGACGCCGCGCAGGAAATAGCCCCCCGCCGCGCGGTGGAAGGCGTCGAGGAAGCCGGGGTCGCGGTCCAGATGCGACACGGTGTCCGTACCGGGGAACAGTGTGTCGATGGCCTTCAGGTGAATGACCGTGAACAGGCGCACATGGTCCATCATCCGGGCGGTGGGAACCAGCACCTTGGTCCGCCGGTCCCCCGCCGCGGCGCTCGGCTCGACGAACCCCGCCATCCGCATCAGCGCGAGAAACGCCATGACCCGGCCGGGACTGGCGACCCCATGGGCCGAGCAGACCTCCCGCAGCCGGCTGAGGGTGAGGCCGTCGAACGGATCGGCCGGATCACGGTGAAGGTGAAGTTGAAGCGCCAGGCTGGAGATCAGAAACCGGCCCTGCTCGTTGACCAGCTTGTTGAGGATAGGACTGGCGCGATAAAGCCGTACCATGCCGACTGCATATTTGCGCAAGGCATCCTGAAACTCCGGCCGGGACCGCAGGCGTTCGGCGGTCTCCAGAAAAGAATTGAGTTCGGTATTCGGGTCGGTCATGTAATCTGCGCCGGCTATACTGGAACGGCGCGACTCTGACAAATTTTGACCAAATTCGAAACAGGCGTTTCGGAACGTCTTGATCCTGGCCATACAGGCGTGTCCCGCAGATTTGGTCGCGGACGTGAGGTGGGCCTTTTCCAGGCGAACCGACGAACGGGGAGAACCTCCATGTGTGAGCTGTGCACGCCGAAAACTGGCCTCTCGCGCCGCCGCCTGCTGGGCTCGGGCCTNGCAGCNGCGGGCCTTGCCACGGCCGGCCTGCTGGGCGGCCTCGCCCTGCCGGGCCAGGCCTTCGCCGAGNCTCCCGCCCGCCCCAACGCCATCAGCCCCGATGAGGCGTTGAAGCGGCTGACCGCCGGCAACGGGCGCGATGCCGCCAACAAGCCGCGGCAGCATGATTTCTCCGCCGGCCGCGCCGGCCGCGCCAAGGCGCAGTATCCCTTCGCCGCCATCGTCAGCTGCGCGGATTCCCGCGTCGCCCCGGAGCTGGTCTTTGACCAGGGGCCGGGCGAGCTGTTCGTCTGCCGGGTGGCGGGCAATTTCGTCAACGAGGACGGGCTGGCCAGCCTGGAATACGGCGTCCAGTTCCTGGGCGTGCCGCTGATCATGGTGCTCGGCCATTCCAATTGCGGCGCGATCGGCGCCACCATCAAGGTGGTGCAGGAGAACATCTCCCTGCCCGGCCATCTGCCGGGGCTGGTGAATGCCCTGAAGCCGGGCATCGAGGCGGCGATCGCCAAGAAGCCGAAGGA
>NZ_AXBA01000039.1 GCF_000473085.1 Azorhizobium doebereinerae UFLA1-100 | reverse complement strand
CAGCGGCTGAAGCGACGGAAGACGGTGTTCCATTCTCCAAACAGCTCCGGCAGATCGCGCCAAGGCGAGCCGGTGCGCACGATCCACAGCACCGCCTCGATGAACATACGATTGTCCCGGCCCGAAGAGCCGCGCGTCCGCTCGTCGCCGATGATGTGCGGCGCTATCCGCGCCCACTGCTCATCCCCAAGCACCAGTCGATCAAGAACACCCATCGCTGCCTCATCAAAGGCAGCTTTGAATCACAGATCATTCAGCCCGGGAACCCCAAGAGTCCACACTACCTAGGCCACGAAACGCAGGCGCGGCGCGGCCAGGGTCTCGCCGAGGAAGGCGATCAGCGGCTCGGCCAGTTCCGGCGGCGCGCTGTCCTCGCCCAGCAGCACGATCTCGATCTCCGGCAGCTCCGGCCAGCCGTCCGCCGGCGTGAGCACGCCGAGCCCCGCCGCCGCGAACGAGCGGCCGAGCACGGTGACGCCGAGCCCGCCGCGCACCGCCGCCTGGATGCCCATGAGGCTGCTGGCGGTGCAGGTCACCGCCCCGGTCCAGCCCACTCCAGCCAGCGCGCCCTCGGCGATGCCGCGATAGGAGCAGGGCGGCGGCAGCACCACCAGCGGGATGGGGCGCGTAGGATCGGCCGCGAAGCCCTCGGGGCTGATCCACACCATGGGCTCGCGCCACAGCACCCGGCCCCGGCCCTCCGCCTTGCCGCGCTGGACGATGGCGAGGTCGAGCCGGCCCTCCGCCCGCGCGGTCACGAGGTCGCAGCTCATGCCGGTGGTCAGGGCGATATGGATGCCGGGATTCTGCCGGCCGAAGCGGGCCAGCAGGCCGGGCAACTGGTGGGGAATGAAATCGTCCGCCACGCCGAGCCGGATGGTGCCTTCCACGCGCGGGGCGCGGAACAGCCGCACCGTCTCGTCATTCAATTCCAGCAGGCGCCGCGCGGCGGGCAGCAGACGATGGCCGTCGGCGGTCAGCGCCAGGGAGCGGCTGGTGCGCGCGAACACGCGGACGCCGAGCAGGTCCTCCAGGCGCAGGATCTTCTGGCTCACCGCCGACTGGGTGCGGCCGACGCCCTCGGCGGCGGCGGTGAAGCTGCCAGTCTCCGCCACCGCCACGAAGGCGCGCAGCAGGTCGATGTCGAGATCGAGACGCATCCATTAGTCCTCCGACTGGATGAGATTAGAACTATTCGTTTCCCGTTTTGACGGCAAGGGCGGAAGGTCGCCTCCGACGCGGCACAGGCCGCCGGCAACAGGAGAGACGAGAGATGAAGGCGATCGGCTATGCGGCCCCCGGCCCGCTGAGCGCGCACGGCCCGCTGGTGGCGTTCGAGGCCCCGGCCCCCACGCCCCGCCCGCGCGACCTCGTGGTGCGCGTGAAGGCGGTTTCGGTGAATCCGGTGGATGTGAAGCAGCGCGCCGGCGCCGCCCCGGCGGAGGGGCAGACCCGCATCCTCGGCTTCGATGCCGCCGGCATCGTCGAGGCTGTGGGGCCCGAGGTCACCGGCTACGCGGTGGGCGACGCGGTCTATTATGCCGGCGCCATCGACCGGCCGGGCAGCAATGCGGAGCTCCAGGCGGTGGACGAGCGCATCGTCGGCCGCAAGCCGGCGACGCTCGGCTTCGCCGATGCCGCCGCTCTGCCGCTCACCGCCATCACCGCCTGGGAACTGCTGTTCGACCGCCTCCAGGTGCCCTACGGCCGCAAGACCGGCGGCGGGGCGATCCTGGTGGTCAACGGCGCCGGCGGCGTCGGCTCCATCCTCACCCAGCTGGCGCGGCGGCTGACCGGGCTCACCGTCATCGCCACCGCCTCGCGGCCGGAGACCATCGACTGGTCGCTGGCCCATGGCGCGCACCATGTGATCGACCACCGCCAGCCGCTGGACGAGGGCCTGAAGGCGCTGGGCATTCCGGAGGTGGACTATGTGGCGAGCCTCGCCGGCACCGAAGGCCACCTGCCGGCCCTCGTGCGCGCGCTGAAGCCGCAGGGCCGCATGGGGGTGATCGACGACCCCAAGGTGCTGGACATCGCCCCGTTCAAGCCCAAGGCGCTGTCGGTGCACTGGGAGATGATGTTCGCCCGCCCGCGCTTCGGCACGCCGGACATGGCCGAGCAGCGCCGCCTGCTGGACGAGGTGTCGGCCCTGGTGGACGCGGGCGTGCTGAAGACCACCGCCAACGGCCATCTGGGCGCGCTGTCGGCGGCGAGCCTCGCCGAGGCCCACGGCCGGGTGGAGAGCGGCCGCACCATCGGCAAGCTGGTGCTGGACGGCCTCTGAGCCCGCACGCGCAAACGGCCCGGATGGGAAGCCATCCGGGCCGGGTGCCGGTCACGTCTGCGGGAGGGCCGGGATCAGGCGCCTGCGCCGGGCCAAATTCCTAGCCAGTCGCCCTGACCGGGCTGGTTTCTAAGTCAGTCGCCCTGGCCGGGCTCGGGGGAGAACAGCTCTTCCTTGCCAGGCTTGCCATCCCATTCCTTGGCGTCGGGCGGGGCGTCGCGCTTCAAGGTGATGTTCGGCCAAGCCTTGGCGTAGTCGGCATTCAGCGACAGCCATTTCTCCAGGCCCGGCTCGGTGTCCGGCTTGATCGCCTCGGCCGGGCACTCCGGCTCGCACACGCCGCAATCGATGCATTCGTCGGGATGGATGACGAGCATGTTCTCGCCCTCGTAGAAGCAGTCCACGGGGCACACGGAGACGCAATCCATATACTTGCAGCGGATGCAGTTCTCGGTGACGACATAAGTCATGGAAAGTCCCTTTCGCGCGCCGGACTAGCCCACGTGCCCCGCGAACGCAAGCGAAGCCGGGACCGGGCGCACGTTATTTACCGACATCATCTGTGATATCATCCAAAAGCTCGGAGACTGACGTAGCATCTCCGCGCCGCTCCGCAAAGCCGCGCACCCGCAGGATGCGCACACCGGCATTGAGCGAAACTGTCAGCACCTGGCCGACGCGCACCGCATGGGCGGCGCCGGTGACGCGGGCGCCGTCGAGCCGCACATGGCCGGAGCGGACCAGATCCGCGGCGGCGGCGCGGGTGCGCACCACCCGCGCGTGCCACAGCCAGCGGTCGAGCCGCTGGCGATCGCCCCGCTGACGGTCCTCGTCAGCGGGCACGGCCGATCATCGCCCGGCGGGCGCTCACTGGCCCTTCTTCTCCGCCTCCAGCCGCGCCTTCAGCGCGGCGAGGGCGGCGAACGGGCTGTCCGGGTCCGCCTGCTTCTCGCGGCGGCGCTCCTGGTGCTGCGGCGGACGCTCGGTGCGCTCGGGACGCGGGCCGCGCGGCGCCTCGCCCTCGCGCGGCGGGCCGCGGAACGGCCGGTCGTTGCGCGGCGGGCGCGGGCCCGTGCGCTCACCGTGACGCTCGCCCTGGCGTTCCCCATGACGTTCGCCGTGACGCTCACCCTGGGCCTCGCCGGCCGGACGCTCGCCCTGCGGCGCGCCTTCCGGGCGGCCACCCTGGCCCGGCGCGCCACGGCGCTGCTGGCCGGGACGGCCGTCGCGGCGCTCGCCGCGCGCGTCACCCCGATTGTCGTTGCGGTTGTCGCGCTTGTGACCCGGTGCGGCCTCGCGGCGCGGCGCGCCCGGCGGACGGCCCGGACGCCACACCTCGATGAGGGCGGCCTCCTCCGGCCCGGCCTCGGCGGCAGCGGCCTCGGCTTCCGCCGGCGTGGCGTCGCCAAGGGCAGGCGCCTCGACGGCGCCGACCTCGGCCGCACTCTCGGCGGCGGTGGGATCGGCGCTCTCGCCGGCAGCTTCGGCCGCGGCGGCTTCCGCCACCTCCTCGACCGGCGCGTCCGGCAGGTCCTCGGCGGCCTCGGGCTGCGCCTCGGCCTCGGGCGTCTCAACCTCGGGCGCCTCAACCTCGGGGGCGGCGTCCACCGCTTCCGCTTCGACCGTCTCAGCCTCGGGAGCCTCGGCCTCGGGGGCCTCCTGCGGGCTCACTTCGCCCACCTCGAACAGCAGGTCGGCCTCGATGGCGCCTTCCGGCGCCGGGGCGAGGGCCTGCGGCTCGGCGGCGGCTTCCGCCGGGGCGACCACCTCGGACAGCGGGGCGATCTCGGCCTCCGGCGGCGGCGCCGCGCGGCGCTCCATGCGGTAGCCCAGCGATTTCAGGATGGAGGCGAAATCCTCGCCCGAGCAGCCGGCCAGCGAGGTCATGCCGACCGTCACCGTGAAGCCGCGCCCGTCCACCGCGCCCGGCGGCTTGGGGCCGGGCGAGTTGGGGCGCCACGCCAGCGCCGGGCGGATGAGGTCCGCGAGGCGCTCCAGGATGTCCACGCGCACCGCCCGCTCGCCGCACACGCGGAAGCCGACGGCCCGGTAGAGGCCCTTCTGGATGTCGTGGTCCACCGGAATGGAGGTGCGCCCGCTGGCCGCCAGGTGCGGCAGTTCGTCCAGGCCCTTCTGCTGGAGGCCGCCGTGCTTCAGCGCATAGAGCTCCGCCGCCAGGGTGCGCGGCGCCGGCTTCAGCAGGCCGGGCAAATAGATGTGGTGGGCGCCGAAGCGCACGCCGTAGCCGCGCAGCGTGGCGCGCGCGGTCTGGTCGAGGGTCTTCATCTCCTCGGCCACCTTGGTGCGCTCCAGCACGCCGAGCGATTCGACGATCTGGAAGGCGATGCCGCGGCCGATGCCGGTGACGTCCTCCGCCTCGGCCAGCTTGATCAGCGCGCCCAGCAGCTTGTCGATATGCGCCTTCACCCACAGCGTCAGGCGGGCTTCCACCTGGTCGCGGGCCGGGCCGGTCAGATGCTCGTCGGCGATGATCTTGAAGCGGGGCTTCAGCACCTCGTCGCCGGGGATCAGCTTGGCCACGGCCTCGCCAGTCCAGCGGATGGTACCGTCATGGGTGAGCACGAAGGCCTCGTCCACCGCCTGGGACAGGCGGTTGGCGCGGGTTTCGATCTCCCCCGCCAGCGCCTTCTGGGCGGCGGCGCGCAGCGCCTTGGCCTCTTCCCCGCCGGCGGTCGGGTCTGGTGCGAACTGGAATCCCTGGAGGTGGCCGATCACATGGCCTTCCACGGTAACATCGCCGGTCTTGCTGATCTCAGTTTCGAGCATCGTGTTCTCTCGCAGGCGCCGCATGAGCATGCTGGTTCGCCGGTCCACGAAACGTTGAGCCAATCGCTCGTGAAGCGCGTCGGACAGCTTGTCCTCGACCCCTCTTGTGACGCCTTGCCAGTGCTCCGGGTCCCTTAGCCAATCAGGCCGGTTGGCCACGAAGGTGAGTGTCCGCACCTGCGCGATCCGGCTCGACAGCGTGTCGATGTCTCCTTCCGCGCGATCGGTCAAGGCGATTTGACGCGCGAACCACTCGTCGGGGATGCGACCACCCGTCCCGACATGCTGAAAAAGCGTGGAAACAAGCTCCGCATGCGCACCTGGGGAAACTTTGCGATAATCGGGGACCTGGCACACATCCCACAGCCGCTCGACCACGGCGGGGCTGGTGGCGCGGCTCGCCACATCGGCCTCGCGGCTCATGATCTCCAGCACTTGCACGTCGTCGCCGGTGGGCGCGCGGGTCAGCCCCTCCTCGCGCGGCGGCCGCGCCAGGCTGTCCAGCAGCGCCTTGACGCTACGGAAACCCGGCACGGCGTTGCGCCACTGCAACACCCGCGCCGTATCGAAGACGTGACCCTCCAGCCGCTCCACCAGTTCCTGGTCGAACGGCGGGCAGCGCCCCGTGGTGCCGAAGGTGCCGTCGCGCATGGCCCGGCCGGCGCGCCCGGCGATCTGCGCCATCTCGGAGGGGTTCAGGCGGCGGAACTGCCAGCCGTCGAACTTGCGGTCGGAGGCGAAGGCCACATGGTCCACGTCCAGATTGAGGCCCATGCCGATGGCGTCGGTGGCGATGAGATAGTCCACGTCGCCGTTCTGGTAGAGCTCCACCTGGGCGTTGCGGGTGCGCGGAGACAGCGCACCCATCACCACCGCCGCCCCGCCGTGCTGGCGGCGGATGAACTCGGCGATGGCGTAGACCTCCTCGGCCGAGAAGGCGACGATGGCCGAGCGGCGCGGCAGGCGGGAAATCTTCTTCTCGCCCGCGAACATCAAGGTGGAGAGGCGCGGGCGCTCCACCATGGTCACGCCGGGCAGCAGCTTCTGCAGCAGCGGCCGCATGGTGGCCGAGCCCAGCAGCATGGTCTCGAAGCGGCCGCGCCGGTTCAGCAGGCGGTTGGTGAAGACGTGGCCGCGGTCGAGGTCGGTGGCCAGCTGCACCTCGTCGATGGCGACGAAGGCCACGTCCACGTCGCGCGGCATGGCCTCCACCGTCGCCACCCAGTAGCGCGGGTTCTTCGGCTTGATCTTCTCCTCGCCGGTGATCAGCGCCACCTGGGCGGCGCCCACCCGCTCCACCACCCGCTGGTAGACCTCCCGCGCCAGCAGGCGCAGCGGCAGGCCGATCAGCCCGCTCTCATGGCCGAGCATGCGCTCGATGGCCAGGTGGGTCTTGCCGGTGTTGGTGGGGCCGAGCACGGCCGTCACCCCCCGCGCCCGGATGGACGGCGGCAGCACGGCGAGCTTGGAGACGTCATCCATTCGGGCGGGCGATCCGGCGGGGAGGGCTCTGGACTGTTGCGGGACTATATCGGGACGGAAGGGCGGCCCGTCCAGTGGACCGCGGAACATGGGCGGAACAAAGGTGGCCCGAATCGCCCCGGCCCCCGCAATCCCGCTTCGTTCCCCGACCCACCCGTTCCCGCCCGCCCATTCCCCCCCAGCCGTCCCGATGCGGGACACCGGCCCGGCCGCCCGCGAACGGGCCGGGAACGGCCGGTGTCCGAATCGGATGCGCCGGCCGGATCCCGCTTCGTTCGCCAAAACCGCCCGCCGCGAGGAACCGCCGCTGCCGCCGCCGGGTTTCCGCCACAGTGGCAGGCACGCCACAAGCGGGAGGGCGCCATGCGGCAGTCATCGATCCTGTTGGTCGGCCTCGTCGCCGGCGCGCTCGGCGGCGCGGGGCTCCTCGCCCCGGCGCAGGCGCAATCCACCGGAAGCGCCGGCGCAAGCGGCGTCATGGAGACCAGCCCGGCGGGCGCCGCCGTGCGCACCTATTCCAACGGCGTGCGGGTGCCGGTGCCGAGGTCCTCGCCGGACGACGCCGCCATGGCGCCGGACCCGGACACCACGGGCTCCATCGCCCCCGCCACGCGGCGGGTGCCCGATCCCCGCACCAACCGCAACGCGCTGGGCTGCCCGGAGATCGACCCGCTCTGCCAGGGGCGTTGAGTTGGGCCGCTGAGCGGGGCCGTTAAGGCTGCCGCCGCATCCGTCCCATTCCGGATGCGGCACTGCTTGACACCGGCGGGGCGCCGTCGCTTGGTTGCGCCATGGGAGAGACGGTGCAGATCGAGGCGGGACGCCTGACGGCGGATGACGTGAAGGCCCGCCGGGAGGCGGACGAGCCGCATTCCCCGGTGGTGCGCTTCGGCCTCGACAAGCCGCTGCGCCTCGACGCCGGCGTAGACCTGCGCGGTCTCCAGATCGCCTACCAGACCTATGGCGAGCCCAATGCGGACCGCACCAACGCCATCCTGGTCTGCCATGCCTTGACCGGCGACCAGCACGTGGCCAACGTCAATCCCGTCACCGGCAAGCCGGGCTGGTGGGAGACGCTGGTGGGGCCGGGCAAGCCGGTCGATACCGAGCGCTTCTTCGTCATTTGCGCCAACGTGCTCGGCGGCTGCATGGGCACCACCGGGCCCTCCTCCACCAATCCCGCCACCGGCCATCCCTACGGGCTGGAGATGCCGGTGGTCACCATCCGCGACATGGTGAACGCGCAGGCCATGCTGCTCGACCACCTGGGCATCGAGCGCCTGTTCTGCGTCGCCGGCGGCTCCATGGGCGGCATGCAGGTGCTGCAATGGGCGGCGAGCTATCCCGAGCGGGTGTTCTGCGCCCTGCCCATCGCCACCGCCGCGCGCCATTCGGCCCAGAACATCGCCTTCCACGAGGTCGGCCGGCAGGCGGTGATGGCCGATCCGGACTGGTGCGGCGGCGCCTATCTGGCGCAGGGCCTCGCCCCGCATCGCGGCCTCGCCGTGGCGCGCATGGCGGCGCACATCACCTACATGTCCGACCAGGGCCTGCACCGGAAGTTCGGGCGGCGGCTCCAGGACCGCGTGCTGCCCACCTTCGGCTTCGACGCCGACTTCCAGGTGGAGAGCTACCTGCGCCACCAGGGCGAGAGCTTCGTGCAGCGCTTCGACGCCAATTCCTACCTCTATGTTACCCGCGCCATGGATTATTTCGACCTGGCGGCGGACTATGACGGCGTGCTGGCCAACGCCTTCCGGGCCTCGAAGACGCGCTTCTGCGTCGCCTCCTTCACCTCCGACTGGCTGTTCACCAGCGCCGATTCCCGCGCCATCGTGCATGCGCTCAACGCGTCGGGCGCCAGCGTCTCCTATGCGGAGATCGAGAGCGACAAGGGCCACGACGCCTTCCTGCTGGAGGAGCCGGTGCTGTTCGACATCGCCCGCGGCTTCCTGGACAGCGCCGCGCGTGCCCTCGGCCTGCCGCCGGCGAGGCCGCGCTGACATGGTGCACCGGGACCGGACGCTGGATGAAAGCGCGGTGCGCTCGCAGGGCGGGCGCGTCGATCTCGTGGTGGTGGCGGAGATGGTGGCGCCCGGCTCGCGCGTGCTCGACGTGGGCTCGGGCGATGGCGATCTGCTGGACCTGCTGGCCACCACGCGCGGCTGCGACGCCCGCGGCATCGAGCTGTCGCGCGAGGGGGTGAATGCCGGCGTCGCGCGCGGGCTCGCCATCGTGCAGGGCGACGCGGACGTGGATCTCGCACACTATCCCGACGACAGCTTCGACTATGTGATCCTGTCGCAGACCCTCCAGGCCACCCGCCGCCCGCGCTGGGTGCTGGAGCAGATGCTGCGCATCGGCCGCCACGCGGTGGTGTCGTTCCCGAACTTCGGCCATTGGCGCTCGCGGATCGACCTCTTGATCGACGGCCGCATGCCGGTGACCGACAACATGCCCTATGCCTGGTACGAGACGCCCAACATCCACTTCTGCACCATCCGCGACTTCGTGGCCCTGGTGGAGACGGTTGACGCGCGCATGGAGCGCGCCGTGGCGCTGGATTCCTCCGGCCACCGGGTGCGGGTGAACATGCCCTGGTGGGTGTGGAACCTGCTCGGCGAGCAGGCGGTCTTCCTGCTGTCGCGGAAATGAGGCGCGGCGTGCCGGCCGCCTCGCATCAGGCGCTCAGGCCGCCTGCGGCAGTCGGGCGATGACCTTGATCTCGAAATCGAAGCCGGCCAGCCAGTTCACGCCCACCGCCGTCCAGTTCGGATAGGGCGCCGCAGGGAAGATCCGCGTGCGCACGGCATTGACCGTGTCGAACTGGTTCGCCGGATCAGTGTGGAAGCTGGTCACGTCCACGATGTCGTCGAACGTGCAGCCGGCGGCCTTGAGTACGGCGGCGAGATTGTCGAAAGCAAGCTGGACCTGCTTGTCGAACGCCGGCTCCGGCGAGCCGTCCTCGCGGCTGCCGACTTGCCCGGAGACGAACAGGAGATCGCCTGAACGGATGGCCGCCGAATAGCTATTGATCTCATAGAGGGCCTGCCGGCCGGCGGGAAAGATCGCGTCGCGCTTGGTCATTTGTGGTCCTCTCCGGACATGGCGGAGCGTCCGCCCCCAGAGCACGCGCCGACCGGCTTGCGTTGCACGCTGATCGGATCGCGCTCCAAGGGGGCGTCCAGGGTCGGGCGGATGGGGTCATCCGGCGATGGGGCGCAGGATAAGAGTTGAAATACGCCTCGTATGCGAACACATATGAGACATACAGGGCGTATGTCAAGTTTACATACGTGGCGTATGTTAATTTTGGAGACACGGCGATGGCTGCCGGCAAGCGCGCGCGCATGATGGAGGAGACGCGGGCCAAGCTCATTCGGGCTGCCCGAAAGGCGTTCGCCGAGAAGGGCTATGCGGCCGCCTCCATGGACGATCTCACCGCCGAGGCCGGGCTGACGCGGGGCGCGCTCTATCACAATTTCGGTGACAAGAAGGGCCTGTTGCAGGCGGTCATCGACCAGATGGATGCAGAGATGCTGGCCCGCATGCAGGCCGCGCAGCAGCGCGCGGAGACCCCGTGGCTCGCCTTTGTGGCCGAAGGGGTGGCTTATATCGAGATGTCGCTGGAGCCGGAGATCCAGCGCATCATGCTGCTAGATGGCCCGGCGGTTCTGGGCGATCCCTCGCAATGGCCGAACCAGACCGCCTGCCTGCGCCGGACCACCGAAACGGTTCAGGCCCTCATAGACGATGGCACGATTCAGCCCGTGGATGCGGAAGCGGCGGCCCGGCTGGTCAATGGCGCGGCGCTCAACGCCGCGCTCTGGATCGCCGCAGCCGACGATCCGCACACAGTTCTGGAGAAGGCGGTGGAGGCGTTCGAATACCTTGTCTCGGGGTTACGGACGTCCGATGCCTTTGGCGAAGGGATGAACGCCGCCGACCGGAAAGCCTATGGCGACCTCTGATTTCGCCCAGTGTGATGTGGTCCGGTACCGTTTCCCGACACTGGCCGCGGCACCCGCCAGCATCGGCCCCGCATTGATCGTCTCGTCCGGCGCGGTGGGTGAGGACCGCAGCCTGCCGTGGGTGGTCATGATCACCAGCGCCGCGAACCGGGCCTGGCCGGGCGACGTGCCGCTGGGCGCCGGCTATGCCGAGGCCGGATTGCCGGCACCGTCCGTCATCCGCCCGGCCAAGATCGCCACCATCGAAGCGGCCCACGCAGACCGGCAGGGATGCGCATCGGCGGAGATTTGGGCCGCGGTCGCCGCGCGGCTGAAAGCGCATCTGGGTCTTTAGATCCGGCCGGAGAAACAGGCCCCCAGCATTTGGACGGTACGCTTGACGACCCCGCTCGTGAAGACCCTCGCGGCGTCGCCGTGGCGTTGGAGTCCTCCGGTCACCGGGTGTGGGTGAACATGCCCTGGTGGGTGTGGAACCTGCTCGGCGAACAGGCGGTGTTCCTGCTGTCGCGGAAGTGAGGCGCGGCGTGCATTGCAAATCCGCCCTCAAACCGCGCTGAGACGAAACGCATCGAGCCGCGCGTGTAGATGCTCCGCTTCCAACATCACGCCCCTGACGTCATCAGACAGGAGGCGCGCCAGAGGCGTCGATACATTGGGCTCGGCAACCATCATATTCTGAACGACGAATTCGACGGCTGACAATGTTTCATAAAATCGCCGATGTAGAACGGGCTCATGGTGGGCGATGCGGTTTCGGGCTTGATATATCTTTTCAAGCTCACCCGCGACTTTCGCCCGAGTGATCGTTCGATGGGGAAACGTTCGCTTCAAGGTCGGCTTCCAAAGCCAATGATCGTATTCGGGGCCGTAAAGCCGCTTCCAGAAGAACAGCGTAAGCTCCGCAACGACTTGGCCTTCCGAAACTTGAATATGCTTTCGTCTGGCTTTCACCCGTTCCACATGTGAGAGGCTGCGAGAGTGGCCGGTTTGCTGAATACCGACGTCAAGCGAAGCCTTGTCCCGCTGCGAGAGTTTCGCATACATGGCGCGTTTTGCACTGTCGTGTGCCGCAGAGATCTTCTGCTTCTCGGGCGTGCGCCAAGTGAACGGCAGCGGAGGCCGTTGCAGCCAATCGGCCACGCCGAAATGTTGCGCCAAGTTTTCGCAGACCGCGTTCCGTAGAGCGATCTCGATCGTGGCGATCACGACCATGAGCGACGCGCTCAGGCGAAGCGTCTGCTGGTGCAACTCAATACTCGTTTGTGCCGATCCGGTGAGTTTGTTCAATGCTCCGAGACGCTCGGCAGACAGCATAAGCGCCAGCGATGCGACGTCGTCGGAACCGAACGCCATTGACCGTTTCCCCCCATCCAGCTATTATTGTAGCTGAAAAGTCGAGACTAGATTGGCAGTTGCTTCGGCGGACGAATCCTCGGCTTACTCATTGAAGGGCGCTCTTTTGAGCGCCCTTTTTGTTTGAACCGTGCCCGCCCTGCCATTCACCCCGTCGGCAGCGCCGGCACGAAGCCGGGTTCCAGCGACGGCGCGACGAGGCGGGCGCGCCGCAAGGGCGCCGGGCGGTAGAGCTGCTTGGTGGCCTCCACCACATGCACCCCGGCGAACGGCAGCGACAGGCGCCCGCCCACCCGCTCCCACGGGATCGCCGTGCGCAGCAGCCATTTGCTGGAGATCGGCGGCACATAGAGCGCCTCGCCCCAGCCCACCGGCGTGAACAGCGCCTCGCGCAAAAGCCGCACCACCTGCCCGCGCGAGAAGGGCGAGCCGTTGCCGAACGGCGTGGTGTCGAAGCGCGACCACACGCTGCGCCGGTTCGGCACGATGGCCAGCAGCCGCCCGCCCGGCGCCAGCACCCGCCACACCTCGCGCAGCACCCCGGCGGCGTCCGGCGTCATCTCCAGCAGGTGCACCGCCACGACCCGGTCCATGGAGGAATTGGGCAGGGGCAGTTCCATCTCGTCGGACAAGGCGGCCAGCGTCGGCGCGGCGGAGGGCCAGCGCACCACGCCCTGGGCGGCGGGCATGACGGCGATGCAGCGCTCCGCCTCCTCGCGGAACACGCCGAGATAGGGCGTGGCATAGCCGAGCCCGAGAACCGAGAGGCCGCGCACGTCGTCGAAGCGCGCCCGCACCGCCCGGCCGATCAGGCGGCGCGTCACCACGCCGAGCGGCTGGGCGTAAAAGCTGCGCAGATCCACCACGTCCAGGAACATCTCGCTCTCCTCGCCTCCCTTATAGCAGAGCCGGCCGGATCGAGCGGAAGCCATGCATCCGCCGCACCCGGATGCGACGCGAAGCGGGATGGTTTGCGGACGCGGGCGTGCTACTCAATGTGACCTGCCGCCCCAGCCTGCCCGCCCCAGGAGGATCGTTCCATGCCGCTGGATATCCGCGTCATTCCGTGCCTGAGCGACAATTACGCGGTGCTGCTGCACGATCCGCTCACCGAGGCCACCGCCGTGGTGGACGTGCCCGAGCCCGGCCCGGTGATGGACGCGCTGGAGCTGGAGGGGTGGGACCTCACCCACATCCTCGTCACCCACCACCATAGCGACCATGTGGACGGCGTGCTGGCGCTCAAAGCGCAGTACGGCGCGATCGTCGTGGGGCCGAAGGCCGAGGCCGCCGGCATCCCCGGCATCGATGTCCAGGTGGTGGACGGCGACCCGGTGGCGGTGGGCTCGCTCATCGGCCGCGTCATGGAGACGCCGGGCCACACCGCCGGGCACGTGGTCTATGTGTTCGCCGAGGAGCGCCTGCTGTTCGCCGGCGACACGCTGTTCGTGCTCGGCTGCGGCCGGCCCATCGAGTGCGATCCGCCGGTACTGTGGCATTCGCTCCAGCGCCTGCGCACCCTGCCGGACGACTACGCGCTTTACTGCGGGCACGAATACACCGTCGCCAACGGCCATTTCGCGCTGAGCGTCGATCCCGACAACGGCGCCCTGCGCGCCCGCGTCGCCGATGCGGAGAGCGCGCGGCGGGAGGGCAAGCCGACCATTCCCGCGCTGCTCGGCGACGAGCGCCTGACCAATCCCTTCCTGCGGGCGGACGATCCGGACATGGCCGAGCGCATGGGCCTCGCCGGGGCGGACCCCGCCGCCGTCTTCACCGAGCTGCGCGCCCGCAAGAACGTCTTCAAGGGGTGACGTCTTCAAGGGGCAACTTTTTCAAGGGCTAGCCATCTTTTCGGAGGCTGGCCATGTCTTCTTAAGGCGGCGCCGGTCATAACCGGGGCGGTCCGGAGCCGTCGCGTTCCGGGCCACACCCGTTCAAGAGTGCATTGCGATGGCTGATCTCTCCACCCTCTCCGCCGCGCAGGTGATCGCGCGGCTCGATCTCCTGCCCCATCCCGAGGGCGGGCATTATCGCGAGACCTTCCGCGACATGGCCCCCGAGGGCACCCGCGCGGCTTCCACCGCGATCTATTTCCTGCTCCAGGCCGGTGAATGCTCGCACTGGCACCGGGTGGACGCCAGCGAGACCTGGCACCATTACGCCGGCGCGCCGCTGGCCCTGCGCATCGCGCCGGAAGGCGAGCCGGCCCGCACGCTGACGCTCGGCACCGACCTCGGCGCCGGCCAGGAGCCGCAGGGCGTGGTGCCGCCCTTCGTCTGGCAGTCGGCGGAGACGCTGGGCGCCTGGACGCTGGTGGGCTGCACCGTGGCCCCGGCCTTCCTGTTCTCCGGCTTCCAGCTCGCCCCGCCCGACTGGGCCCCGCCGCAGGCGTGAGCCGCCGCCGGGGACGGAGCGCGGGGGACCGGAGCGCGGGCCCGCTCAGATGGCGTGGCGGTTGGCGGTGGGGCCGAAATGCTCCACGTAGCGCGGCGAGATGACCGAGACCGGCAGCACCACCAGCACGTCCGTGGTGCCGAACTGGTGGTCGGTCACCGCGCCCTCGCCGACGAAGCCGCCGAGGCGCAGATAGCCCTTCACCAGCGGCGGCAGCGATTGCAGCGCCGCCTTGGGGCTGATGGCCTCCGCCGGCATGCGGTTCATCTCCACATAGCGGCTCGGCAGGGCGCGGCCGCGCCACTCCTCCGGGGCCAGCGCATTGTGGTGCAGGAAGGACAGCGGCAGCGCCAAAGCGTCCGGGTCGGTGCCCTCCAGGCTGGCGCAGCCCAGCATGGCGTCGATCTTGTTGCGCAGCACATAGGTCCAGATGCCGTGCCAGAGCAGCTCCACCGTGCGCTTGTTGCGGTAGGGCTTGAGCACGCAGGAGCGGCCCAGCTCCAGGAACTTCAGGCTCGGGTGGCCGTCCACCACCCGGCCCACGTCGAACTCGCTGGCGGTGTAGAAGCCGCCGTGGCGGTTCGCCACCTCCTGGCGCAGCAGGCGATAGGTGCCCACCACCTTGGGCTTCCGGCGACCTAGCACGATCTTGCCGGCGTCGTGGTCGAGCACAAGGATGTGCTCGCACACCGCGTCGAAGGCATCGAAATCCCGCCGGGCGAGGCGCGAGGGGGTGTCCGGCACCGCCGACATCTCCTCGTAGAACACCTTGTAGCGCAGGCGCTGGGCGCGGCGCACGTCGCCCGCCGTGCGGGCGAGGCGCACTTCCAGCGCGCCGAGGCGGCCGAGCACCACCGGCTCGCCGAACGGCACCGCCTCGCGGTGGCGGATGCCGCTATAGGCGCGGAAATCGGTCACCAGCTTCTGCGAGGCCGCCGGCAGCGCGCCGGGGAAGAAGATGGGCTTGCCGGCCTCGGGCCGCGGGCCCTTCACCGACAGGCCCGGATCCTTCGTGATGAGGTCGCCTGCGGGAAGGTCCCCTGTGGGGAGGTCGGCTATGGGGAGATCCTTGGCGAACAGGTCCTTCCCGAACGCGCCGGGGAACAGGGGGCTCGGGAAGAACGGGCCGGGGAACTTGGCGAAGCCTTCCTTGGCCGCGTCCATGCCCCTGCCGAACAGGGCCGGCAGGCTGAATGCCGCCGCGTCGTCCGCCTCGGGCTTCGTCAGGTCGCGCTTCATCACACCGCCCCTCCCACTGCCGGTCCCGGGGCCGGGCCGGCGCGGGCCGGCACGATGCGCGCGACCGCGCCGCCCTCATCCTGCGCCCCCGCCATCCGGCAGGCCGGACGGATCGGACAGGCACCGGCGGCTGCGGCTTTCCGCATTCCGCCCATGCCGGATGTTCCGTGAACGACACCTTCACCATAGTTTTCGGAAAGCATTGTGACAATGCCCGGCCCGGTCCGGGGCGCCCATCGGCGGTTGCGGGCGGCGGCGGCACCATGTTAGAGCCGGCACGGTCGGGACACTCAGTCCCCGGCCGTGCCCGAGCGGCGCTTGTCGTGATGGATCAATGGCTTGCCACTGATTCGCGCGGCGACGCCCGGCCGGGGAGGCGCGAGGGGCGATGCCTTCCATGGTTGCGGCACCCATTCGCCGGGCGCGTGGCGTCCGGCTTCGAACGGGGGTTCCTCATGTCCGACGTCTTCTCGCGCCGCGCCGCCCTTCTGCTGGGCGCCGGCGCCCTCGCCAGCTTCGCCGTTCCCGCCGCCGCCCAGATCTTCCCGGGCACGCCCACCGTGTTCGTGTTGCCCGGCGTCGGGCCGGTGAACGTGCTGACCTATCGCGCCAAGGTGGTGAGCGCCAACCCGGCCACCCGCCGCGTCGTGCTGGAGACCCCGAACGGCAAGCGCTGGGCCGTGCGCGCGCCGCTGATCGTCGGCGACCTCTCCCTGCTGCGCAACGGCGAGAGCATCATCATCCGCCTCGTCCCCGGCCTCGTCACCGCGCTCGGCAAGGCGCGCCAGGGCACGCCCGGCGAGGTGGTGAACGAGGTCGGCCTCAATGACGGCCTGCCCGGCTGGCCGGAAGGCTTCGGCGTGCGCCGCGTCACCATCACCACCATCCTGGTGAACATCGACAAGGTGAACGGCACGCTCAGCTTCGAGGGCCCGGACGGCTATGTCCGCACCATCAAGGCGGCGGACCCCAAGGTGCTGGCCGACCTCGCCCAGGTGAACATCGGCGACCTCTGCCAGATCACCTATGTGGAGGCGGTCAGCTTCAACGCGCTGCCGTGACCCGCGGCCGACGCGACCGATAAACGCCGCGCGATAAACGCCGTGCCCGCTCGCGCGGGCGCGGCGGCGTCCCTATCTTAGGGGGCGTGTCCACCCTGAAGCAGCGGCGCGCCGACGCCCTTCCCGATGTCTTCCAGCGCTGGTTCGCCGCCCGCGGCTGGCTGCCGCGCCGGCACCAGCTCGACCTGGTGGCCGCCGCCCGCGCCGGCCGCTCAACCCTGCTCATCGCCCCCACCGGCGCCGGCAAGACGCTGGCCGGCTTCCTGCCCACGCTGGTGGAGCTGAGCGAGGCGCGCGGCCCGGAGGCCCGCAAGGCGCGCGCGAAGGCCAGGAAGGCCGAGGCGGCGGCCCCCGCCGGCCGCGAGCCGCCGCCGCGCACCTCGCCGCTGCACACGCTCTACATCTCGCCGCTGAAGGCGCTGGCGGTGGACATCGCCCGCAACCTGGAGGCGCCCATCACCGAGATGGGCCTGCCGATCCGCGTCGAGACCCGCACCGGCGACACCTCCGCCTCCCGCCGCCAGCGCCAGCGCCGCGACCCGCCGGACATATTGCTCACCACGCCCGAGCAGATCGCCCTGCTGCTGGCCTCGAAGGACGCGGACTTCCTGTTCAGCGGCCTCAAGCGCGTGGTGCTGGACGAACTGCACGCGCTCGTCACCTCCAAGCGCGGCGACCTGCTGGCGCTCGCGCTCGCCCGCCTGCGCAGCATCGCCCCCGGCCTCCAGAGCGTCGGCCTGTCCGCCACCGTGGCCGAGCCGGACGACCTGCGCCGCTATCTGGTGGCGCAGGGCCAGGGCCTGCCGAAGAAACAGACCCTGGCCGACCTCGTGGTGGCGCGGGGCGGCGCGGCGCCGGACCTCTCCATGCTGGAGACCAAGGCCCGCATGCCCTGGGCCAGCCACACGGCGCTGCATGCGCTCGCCGAAATCTACGCCCTCATCGCCAGCCACCGCACCAGCCTCGTCTTCGTCAACACCCGCTGGCAGGCGGAAATGCTGTTCCAGGAGCTCTGGCGCATCAATGACGACAACCTGCCCATCGCGCTCCACCACGGCTCGCTGGACGTGGAGCAGCGGCGCAAGGTGGAGGCGGCCATGGCCGCCGGCCGGCTCAAGGGCGTGGTCTGCACCTCCTCGCTGGACCTGGGCATCGACTGGGGCGACGTGGATCAGGTGATCAACGTGGGCGCGCCCAAGGGCGCCTCCCGCCTGATGCAGCGCATCGGCCGCGCCAACCACCGGCTGGACGAAAGCTCCCACGCCGTGCTGGTGCCGGCCAACAGGTTCGAGGTGCTGGAATGCCGCGCCGCGCTGGAGGCGGTGGCGGCGGGGGCTCAGGACACCCCGCCCGAGCGGCAAGGCGCGCTGGACGTGCTGGCCCAGCATGTGCTCGGCAGCGCCTGCGCCGCGCCGTTCGCGGCCGACGCGCTCTATGCGGAGGTGGTGACCGCCGCACCCTATCGCGCCCTCCCCCGCTCCGACTTCGACGCCGTGCTGGATTTCGTCGCCACCGGCGGCTACGCGCTGCGCGCCTATGAGCGCTTCGCCAAGATCCGCCGCACCAAGGACGGGCTGTGGCGCGTGGCCAATCCGCAGATCGCCCAGACCTACCGGCTGAACGTCGGCACCATCGTCGAATCCACCATGCTCAAGGTCCGCCTCGTCTCGGCGCGCGGCGCGGCCAAGGGCGGCCCCGCCGGGCGGCCGCGCTTCGGCGGGCGGATGCTGGGCGAGGTGGAGGAATATTTCATCGAGACCCTGGTGCCGGGCGACACCTTCGTCTTCGCCGGCGAGATCCTGCGCTACGAGACGCTGGTAGAGGACCAGGTCTATGTCTCGCGCTCCTCGGCCACCGAGCCGCGCGTGCCCTCCTACCAGGGTGGCAAGTTCCCGCTCTCCACCTTCCTGGCGGCGGGGGTGCGCGCGCTCATCGCCGCCCCGGCCCGCTGGGCCGCGCTGCCGCCGCAGGTGCGCGAATGGCTGGAATTGCAGCAGGCCCGCTCGCGCCTGCCGGGGCGCACGGAACTGCTGGTGGAGACCTTCGCCCGCGCCGGGCGCTTCTACATGGTGGCCTATTCCTTCGAGGGGCGCCTTGCCCACCAGACCCTGGGCATGCTGCTGACGCGCCGCCTGGAACGGGCGCGGCTGAAGCCGCTGGGCTTCGTCGCCAATGACTATGCCCTCGCCATCTACGGCGCCGGCGACATGGGCGCGGCGGTGAGCGACGGCCGGCTGTCGCTGGCCGACCTGTTCGACGCCGACATGCTGGGCGACGACCTGGAAGCCTGGTTGGCGGAATCGGCCTTGATGAAGCGCACCTTCCGCTCCTGCGCGGTGATCGCCGGCCTGATCGAGCGGCGCTTTCCCGGCACGGAGAAGACCGGCCGGCAGGTCACCATCTCCACCGACCTCGTCTATGACGTGCTGCGCCGGCACGAGCCGGACCACGTTCTGCTGCGCGCCGCCCGCGCCGACGCCGCCACCGGCCTGCTCGACGTGCGCCGCCTCTCCGACATGCTGGCCCGTATCAGGGGCCACATCATCCACCAGCCGCTGGAGCACGTCTCGCCGCTCTCCGTGCCGGTGCTGCTGGAGATCGGGCGGGAGACGGTGGGCGGGCCGGACACACACGAGGCCCTACTGGCGGAAGCGGAGGAGGACCTGGTGCGGGAGGCGATGGGGTGAGAGGGGGAATAGCGGCCAGCCCGGCACGCCGTTGCGAACGACCGCTTCGCGCCAGAAGCAGACCTCCCCTGCACGTCCGGTATTGGCCGGCAGCAGAATTCCTTGGCAAGCGGACATCGATCCTGTTGCGGGCAACGGGTCTCCGGCCAGAAGATCCTGTGGCCAAGGACCTATGGCGCTAAAACCGACACCGCACTCGTCGCCACCTACAAGGGACAGACCGGCAAGACGGCGCCTTCGTCTGGACCGAAGGGGATGCCGCTGGCGCAGTGGATCGCAGAGCGTGAGCGCCGCCCGGGCATGCACGAGGTGCGCGATAGCGGCGCGTGCTCTCGTTTGCGACCCTCGCGGCCTATAGCATGCCCTCCCCCCCTACGACCTCCTGGCCCGCCGCCGAACGGCCGGGCGTCGCAGTTGATCCTCGGCATTCTCTGCTCATGGGTCGCTGAGGCGTGACTCGCGCCCCGGTTCATCAATTGGCGGTCGTCCACGGACGATAGCCTGATATGGATGCAGATCAGCGACATCGGTGGCGGGCTGCTAGTCCTAAAATGATCGGCGGCGCCCTCCACATCACGGCACCCGGTGCGGTGAATGGGCGAAGCGCAATTGGGTCATGCCGTCTATCCCGGTTTCGGTCGCCATTCCGGTGTCTAGCTTAATTGCCGGGATGAATCGAGGACCGCAGATCATCAGGCGGTTCCGAAGATGGGGCGCAGCCACAGCGCCCCGCTGATCCCCGCCCATTCGCTCCGGGCGGCGGTACTGGCCCGGCTAGGGCATTCACAGGGAGTGGCCCCTCACTGGTCCCACGATCGGCTTGGGCCAGCGGTAGGGCTTTTTGTGCCTGCGATCCGGCTGCAGAATACCCCTTTCGGCCCGCAACGGACGCCTCCGACGCTGAGTTGCGTTTCTCGGAGCCTCTGCGTCTGTCTTGCACCCGCGGGGCGAAGGATCAAAATAGCCCCATAGTCACCGTCAGGGTCGAAGCCGGCCCCGCGCTAATGAGATTCGCATGATTAAAGAACCAAAAAGAAACGACCCATGCTGGTGCGGCTCTGGCGTAAAATTTAAGAAATGTCATCGCGCACGAGATGTGCAACCAAAAGAAAACGCATGGGATGCTGTTGATGCGAATCGGAAAGCTTTTTCTGTCAAGAAATGCTGTGCCCACGACGTGGGCTTGGGCGCCTGTCAAGGCAGCGTGATCAAAGCTCACACCGTTTCAAAGGGACCTAATTTATCAAAAATCGCCAAAAATGGTCACGTTATGCAATATGTGGCTAGCATTCCTGAAATGAAAAAGAATGGAGGAAAACTTATTGCAAAAAAGCTTGGAATAAATGATGCATCAATATTCCATGGATTCTGCGGCGGCCACGACCGCGACCTTTTCTCGTGCATCGAAAACGAGGAATTTTCCGGTCGACCCGACCAATGCCTTGCGGTGGCTTATCGCACGATGAGCCGAGAACTCTACGGGAAAGATGCCAGTGCTCATCTGCGTGAAACATTGCGGGGCGCAGACAAAGGCTTAACAGCTTTCGATCAGTTCATAATTCAAAATATGCTCGACGGATTTAACGAAGGAAACGAAGCTGCCCGACGCGAATTTAAGCACACACATGACGCATTAACATCAGCTTTGGTAGCCAAACGATTTGAAGATATTAGTTCGATTATTTTTGAATTTGACGCACCGTTGCCATTTATGTTCGCAGGTGCATGGTCGCCATTTACCGACATACACGGCAGAGAACTTCAGAAGGGACACCCGGACGAACTTCTCGAACAGATTTTCGTCTCTTCGTTCGCGGGTAAATCTAGTGCGATGATTTGCATTTCTTGGCGAAGTGTCGAAAACGCGCCTGGCCAAATCATTGCGGGTCAGCTCAAGGAACTTCCTGACAGCCGGCTAGCGTCAATTTGCTTGCAGTTCGCAATGAAACACATTGAGAATGTTTTCTTCAATCCAGACTGGTTCCAGTATTTGGATAGAAAACATAAAGAACACCTCAACAAACTTGCAGCCGACACCATTTATGAGCTGGGAGGGGTTCCTTCTGTGTCCCTAAAAATGGAGCTGGATTTCCAACTCCCCCCATCCGCTCGGTCGTTTGAAGTTCACCCGCGACACAGCAATGTCGTTGAGGCGTCACCGGTTCAGTCCCCATGATTGACTGCCGTCCCCATCGCCGAACAGGCTGTCGCGCTCGCCCGCCAGCAGGCCGGCCTTTCGCAGACCCGCAATTCGCTCATCCGCGATCACGCGGAAGGGGCGCTAAAACCACCAGAGGCGACCGCGCGCCCCGTAGCCCATGCGCAACACGTCGCCCCGCTTCAAGCGGGAGAGAACCTCGTCACGCTTCATCGATCGGCAGCCGGGCCACAGGCGCGGTGTCTTCTGCGCCCAGTGGTGAACGCCCCATGACGCGGAAGCAATCGAAGGTGCCAGGCGAGATCGGCCCATACCGGACGTTCGGACACGCACTTGGCAAGGTCCGCTTCCGGCGCGAAGGAGACAGCCGCGCAGTGCCTACGCGCAGATCCCAATGCGCCGCACTCCATGACCTGGACGACGTGATGCGTGAGCTGGAGGCCATCGTCGCCGGCAAGGCGGCGTGACACGGGTTCGCCTCTCGGACACGGCCCGGGCCTCCCCGCCCGGCGCGCCCCAACGCGGTGCATCCCCAAGACCTGCCGCCCCTCGCGGAAAGGCTGCCGCCGACCGCCTATGCAACCGCGCCCTTCCCGCTTAACCTTCGCCGCAGACGAGCGATGGAGGGGTGGATGGCGCGGATGACCATGGGCTTGGCGCCCGATCAATTGTGGCAGTCGATCAATCCCTGGCGCTTCTTCGAGAAGGCCAATTTCACCGGCGTCAGCATCAATCTCGGCCAGTCCGGCAACCCGCAAGCGGAACAGGCGATCCTCGACGAGGTGGGCAGCTACGGCCGCCAGCTCGGCCGCATCGGCGACGCGCTGGAGGTGCTGATGGCCCATGTGGACATGGCGACGCTCACCCCCAAGGAGCAGGACGCGCTGACCGCGCTGCGCTTCCAGCTGGAAGCGGTACGCAAGGTGAAGGCGCGGAACGGCAGCTGAGGGGGGAGAGGACCGCGCGGCGCCGTGCTATCGTCGCGCATGCCTTCTGTCCACATCACAGCATGAGCGGTTCCGTGCGATCCGGTTGCCGTACCCTTCTCCCGGCCCTTCGCCGGGCTCTTTTCCCCGGCGTCTATCCGGGCGCTTATCCAGGCGTATTCCTGGGCGTTTTCCTGGCCCTGCTGTCCTGCCTGCTGGCGCTTCCGGCGCCCGCCCGCGCGGCGGACGCGACCTTCACCCAGTTCATCGCCGCGCTCTGGCCGGAGGCGCAGGCGGCCGGCGTGTCGCGCGCCACCTTCGAGCGCGAGACCCGCGGGCTGGAGCCGGACTACAAATTGCCGGACCTCGCCTTGCCGGGGCGGCCCGTCACCGGCGCGCGGGCGCAGGCCGAGTTCGTGCAGGTGCCGGCCGACTATGTGAAGGAAGCCCGCATCATCCAGCTCGCCGCCGAGGGGCAGCGGCTGATGCAGAAATACCGCGCCGCGCTGGAGGAGATCGAGCGCCGGTTCGGCGTGCCGGGCACCATGGTGCTGGCCATCTGGGGCCGCGAGACCGACTACGGCCGCTCCTCCGACCCCCACGACACCCTGCGCGTGGTGGCGACGCAGGCCTATGTGGGCCGCCGCAAGGAGCAGTATCGCGACGAGTTCATCCTGGCGCTGAAGATCCTCGACGCGGGGGCGGTGACGCGCAGGGAGTTCCGCTCCTCCTGGGCGGGGGCCACCGGCCTGACCCAATTCCTGCCGTCCGAATATTTCAAGCACGGCGTCGATCTCGACGGCGACGGCCGCGTCGACATTTGGCATTCGGTGCCGGACGCGCTCGCCTCCGCCGCCAAGCAGCTGGCCGACAAGGGCTGGCAGCCCGGCGTGCGCTGGGCCTATGAGGTGCGCGCCCCGGCCAATGCCGACTGCACCCTGGGCGTGCCGGAGGTGCAGCGGCCGATCGGCGACTGGCAGCGCGCCGGCTTCAGCCCGGTGCAGCGCACCTCCGCCGCCGAGCAGGCGCAGCCGGCCTCGCTGCTCCAGCCCGAGGGGCTCTACGGCCCCTCCTTCCTCACCACGGCCAATTACTTCGTCATCAAGCAGTATAATTTCTCCGACCTCTACGTGCTGTTCGTCGGCCACCTGTCCGACCGCATGCTGACCCCGCAGCCCTTCGCCACGCCCTGGTCTGCGGCGACGCAGCTGCGCACCAGCTCGGTGGAGGCGATGCAGACCCATCTGGCGCGCCTCGGGCTCTACACCGACAAGATCGACGGCAAGGCCGGCATGCAGACCCGCACGGCGCTGGGCGCCTACCAGAGATCCGCCGGCTTGAAGGTGGACTGCTGGCCGAGCGAAGCGGTGCTCCAGGCGATGCGGGCGGCGCGGTAGGCTCATCGCGGCTCCCCGTGACTGCCGCTGCCCGGCGGCAGCGGCAGTCGGCCGGCGCTGGGGGCCCGCCCCTGCGGGGGCGGTGCCGGGGCGGGCCCCAGCGGGCGGGAGGGCTCAGGCCGCTTCCAGCGCGGCGAGGTCCAGTTTCACCATGCCCATGAGCGCGGCCATCACACGCGGGGCGCGGGCGGGGTCGGCTAGCAGGGCGGCCGGGGTGATCTGCCAGGGCACGCCGTAGCGGTCGATCAGCCAGCCGCACTGCTGCGCCTGCCCGCCATCCGCGCACAGGGCCGCCCACAGGCGGTCCACCTCCCCCTGGTCGGCGCAGGCGATGCGGAACGAGGTGGCGAGCGTGTGTGCGAAGCGCGTGCCGCCGTTCAGCGCCATGAAGGTCTGGCCGGCCAGGGTGAACTCCACCACCAGCACGCTGCCGGCGGGGCCGGCCGGGGTGTCGATGGGGTTGGTCTGCACCGTCTCGATGCGCGAGCCCGGCAGCAGCGAGACATAGAAGCGCGCGGCCTCCTCCGCCTCGCCGTCGAACCACAGGCAGGGGGAAATCTTCGACATCAGAGCCTCCTTGGCTGATCCCGCGCCGTCGTCGGCGCGGCCATGGCCTGCGGCGATCCGGCCCGCCGGGCGCCTCAGGCGCTCGCCGCCTGCTCCGGACAGGCGCTCATGGCCGGGTCCATCCACATGATTTCCCAAATGTGGCCGTCCGGGTCCTCGAAGCTGCGGCCGTACATCATGTCGAACTCGGGCATGCGGCTGGGGTCCGCCTTGCCGCCGGCGGACACCGCCGCCGCCACCGTGGCGTCCACCTCCGCGCGGCTGGCGGCGGACAGGCAGATCAGCACCTCGCTCACCTGATGCGCGTCGGCGATGGCGCGGGGGGTGAAGTCCTTGAACTTCGGGTGGGTCAGCACCATCACATGGATGACGTCCGACACCACCATGCAGGCGGCGGTGTGGTCGCTGAACTGCGGGTTCTTCCGCGCCCCGATGCGCTCGTAGAAGGCAATGGCGCGGTCGAGATCGGCCACCGGCAGGTTGATGAAGACGAGCTTGGGCGAAGGCGTGGGGGATGGCGTGGGAGATGGCGACATAAGCGGGTCCTCCTTCGGCATTGTCCCCGAAGGACGCGGCAGCCGGGCCGGCGCCGACACGGCGCCCGGAAAAAATCCGCCCCGCCGCCGCAGCGCGCGCATCCGTGACCGGCCGCGCCCTGCCGCGCCGCCGCCGGCTCCTGTATGAAAGGCGCAGCCCTTTCCTTCCCGCCTTCCGGATCTTTCCATGCCCCTGCTGTTCGACCCGCTGAAGCTCGGCGCCCTCACGCTTGAGAACCGCATCGTCGTCGCCCCCATGTGCCAGTATTCGGCCACCGACGGCGCCGCCACCGACTGGCACCTCATCCACCTCGGCACGCTCGGCCTGTCCGGCGCCGGCCTCGTCATCATCGAGGCCACCGGCGTCGAGCCGGAGGCGCGCATCTCGCCCGCCGACCTCGGCCTGTGGGACGATGCCACCGAGGCGGCGCTGGGCGGCGTGCTGGCCCGGGTGCGAGCGCAGCTTCCCGCCGCCGGCGAGGTGAAGTTCGGCATCCAGCTCGGCCATGCGGGGCGCAAGGCCTCCACCGCCCGGCCGTGGGAGGGCGCCGCCCAGGTGCCCGCCGATGCCGGCGGCTGGGTGCCCTTCGCCCCCTCAGCCCTGCCGTTCCGCAATGCGGACGTGGCCCCCATCGCCCTCGATGCGGACGGCCTCGCCCGGGTGCGCACCGCGTTCGCTGACGCCGCCCGGCGCGCCGCGCGCATCGGCTTCGACGCGGTGGAGATCCACGGCGCCCACGGCTACCTGCTGCACCAGTTCCTCTCGCCGCTCTCCAACGCCCGCACCGATGCCTATGGCGGTTCGCTGGAGAACCGCATGCGCTTCCCGCTGGAGGTGTATGAGGCGGTGCGCGCCGCGCTGCCGGCGCACATTCCGGTCATCATGCGCGTCTCGGCCACCGACTGGGTGGAGGGCGGCTGGGACCTGGAGCAGACCATCCAATTCGCTCAGGCGCTGAAGGCGCGCGGGCTGGACGCCATCCACGTCTCCTCCGGCGGCCTGTCGCCCCTGCAGCAGATCGCCGTCGCGCCCGGCTACCAGGTGCCGCTGGCGGAGGCGGTGAAGGCGGCCACCGGCCTCACCACCATCGCGGTGGGCCTGATCACCGATCCGGCGCAGGCGGAAGACATCCTGGCCACCGGCAAGGCGGACGCCATCGGCATCGCCCGCGGCATCCTCTACGATCCGCGCTGGCCCTGGCATGCGGCGGCCGCGCTCGGCGCCAGCATGGTGGCGGCGCCGCAATACCTGCGCTGCCAGCCCTCCGGCCTGCGCCAATTGTTCCGCTGACGGGCCCGCGTCCGCGTGCTTGCCCGCGCGCGGACGTTGGGCCATGAAGGCGGATGCTCGCGCGCACCGATTCCGGTCCTGGTCCGCTCACCGCCCTTCACGGCTGCGCGGTGCGGCTCGACCCGCGCGGCGGCCTGTTCTGGCCCGACGAGCATCTGCTGGTGGTGGCCGATCTGCATCTGGAGAAGGGCTCCGCCTTCGCCCGGCGCGGCCAGATGCTGCCGCCCTACGACACGGCGGAAACCCTGGCGCGGCTGGAGGCCCTGGTGGCCGCCCTCGCGCCGCGCCGCATCGTCGCTCTGGGCGACAGCTTCCACGACCGCTGGGGCGCCGAGCGCCTGCCGGACGAGGCCCGCCGCCGCCTGCGCGCGCTGGCCGCCGGGCGCGATTTCCTCTGGATCGCGGGCAATCACGATCCCGAGCCGAACGGGGAATTGGAAGGGGATTGGGCGCGCGAGGCGCGCATCGGGCCTTTGGTGCTGCGCCATGAGCCAGCCGAGGTGCCGGAGCCCGGCGAGGTGGCGGGCCATCTGCACCCGGTGGCGCGGCTCAGCGTGCGCGGCCGCTCCATTCGCCGCCGCTGCTTCGCCACCGACGGGCGCCGCCTCGTGCTGCCGGCGCTGGGCGCCTATGCGGGCGGGCTGAACGTGCGCCACGGCGCGGTGGCCGGCCTGTTCGCGGGCCCGTTCGAGGCCCACCTGCTGGGCGCGGCGCGCACCTACCGCATCGCCAGCACCGCCTGCCTGGGCGAGTGAGGCAGGGCCGCCCGGCGGCCCTGCCCCTTAATCACGTCAGGCCCAGTTGGAATCGTCGCCGCCGAAATCGCCGCCGTCGTCATAGCCGGCGTCCTGGTAGCCGGTGTCGGACGCGCCGGACGACCACGGGTCATTGCCCGTGTCGGCAGCCGCCACATTGGTGTCGGGGGCGCCGCCCAAGGCTTCCTGCGCCTGGCTGGCGAGATCGCCCGCCGCGGCCGCCGGCTGCTCCAGCAGCGAGGAGGCCTGCTGGGCGATGGGTCCGGTGCCGCCGGACATCAGGCCCTTGATGCCCTCGAACAGCAGCGCGCCGCCGGCGACGCCGGCCGCCGTGGTGAGCGCGCCGGACAGGAAGCCGCCGCCACCGCCGCCGAACATGCCGGGGCGCTGGGGCTGATACTGCGGCTGCTGGTATTGCGGCTGCTGGCCCCACGGGCCGGAAGGCTGGGCGCCGGCCTGCGGGCCGTAGCCGGGCTGCTGGGCGTTATAGCCCTGCGGCAGGCCCATGGGCCCGGTGCTGCGGGCGCCGGAGGTGGGCACCGAGGTGCCGCGCGGCGCGCCGCCGCCGAACAGCCCGCCGAGGAAGCTCGGGGCCGGCTGCTGCGCCTGCGCGGCCTGCGCCTGGGCTTCCAGTTCCTGGATGCGGGCGGCGGCCTGCTGGAGCGCATGCTCCTGGACGAGGACGGTCTGGGCCAGCGTGTAGGTGGCGTGCGGCGCCTCGCTGGTGCGGCGGGCGATCAGGGCCTCGGCTTCGGCGTCGCGCGGCTGGTTCTCCACGCCGCGCATGCGATCGAACAGGCCATCGATGAGGGCGCGTTCTTCGGGGGTCATGATCGTCTCCGGTCGGTTGATCGGCCCGCCTCCCCTAGCGGAAGGCGGGCTGAGTACGACCGGCATATGCGCACGGGAAAGTGCCGCAGGAAGGGCGCGGCGCATGAATTTTTTGTAACGGTGCCGGGCTCCGGCGCGGCGGGGCCGCCCCGGACCGGGAAGGCTCAGGCCACCAGCTTGTAAGCCGGCAGGGTCAGGAATTCCTCGAAATCCTTGGCCAGGGTCATGTCCGAGAACAGCTTGATGGCCTCGGGGAAGCGGCCCTTGTCGTAGACGGCGGGGGTCAGCGTCTCGCGCAGCTTGGCCATCTCGTCATCGAGCAGGCTGGTGAACAGGTCGCCCGTCACCGTGCGGCCGTCCTCCAGCTTGGCGCCGAGGTGGATCCACTGCCAGATCTGCGCGCGGCTGATCTCGGCGGTGGCCGCGTCCTCCATCAGATTGTACAGCGGCACCGCGCCGCGACCGCGCAGCCACGCCTCGATATACTGCACGCCGACGCGGATGTTCTCGCGCAGGCCGCCCTCGGTGCGCGCGCCCTGGTGCATCACCAGCAGGTCGTCGCGGGTGACGCTCACGTCCTGGCGCAGCTTCTGGAGCTGGTTGGGGGTGGGCATCAGGCGGTTGAACACCTCCATGGCCACCGGCACGAGGTCGGGATGGGCCACCCAGGTGCCGTCGCAGCCGTCGCCGGCCTCGCGCTCCTTGTCGGCGCGCACCTTGGCGAAGGCGGCGTCATTGGCGGCGGGATTGTTCTTCACCGGGATCTGCGCCGCCATGCCGCCCATGGCGAAGGCCTTGCGGCGGTGGCAGGTCTTCACCAGCAGCGCGCCATAGGCCTTCAGGAAGGCCTCGTTCATCACCATGCGGGCGCGGTCCGGGGTGAGGAAGCGGGCGTTCTTCCCCAGCCGCTTGATGAAGGAGAAGATGTAGTCCCAGCGGCCGATGTTGAGGCCCGCCACATGGTCGCGCAATTCGTAGAGGATCTCGTCCATCTCGAACACCGCCGGCAGGGTCTCGATCAGCACCGTGGCCTTGATGGTCTTGGCCGGCAGGCCGAGGCGGGCTTCCGCCAGCGTGAACACGTCGTTCCACAGCCGGGCTTCCAGGTGGCTCTCGGTCTTCGGCAGGTAGAAATACGGGCCGGAGCCCTGGGCCAGCGCCGCCTTGGCATTGTGGAAGGCATAGAGGCCGAAATCGAACAGCGACCCGGAGACCTCCGCGCCGTCCACCGTCACATGGGCTTCCGGCAGGTGCCAGCCGCGCGGGCGGATGATCAGCACGGCGGGCGTGGCGCCGAGCTTGTAGTCCTTGCCGTTGGACGGGTCATGGAAGTCGATCCTGTTGGCCCAGCGATCCTTCAGGTTCAGCTGGCCCTCGATCATGTTGGACCATTGCGGGGCGGAGGCGTCCTCGAAGTCCGCCATGAACACCTTGGCGCCGGAGTTCAGCGCGTTGACGATCATCTTGCGGTCCACCGGGCCGGTGATCTCCACGCGGCGGTCCAGCAGGTCCTGGGGCAGCGGCGCGATGGTCCATTCGGCATCGCGGATGCTGGCGGTCTCGGGCAGGAAGTCGGGCAGCTCGCCGGCATCGAAGCGGGCCTGGCGGGCGGTGCGGCGGGCCAGCAGGTCGCGGCGCGTGGCGTCGAAGGAGCGGTGCAGCTCGGCCACGAAGGCGAGGGCCTCGGAGGTCAGGACCTCCTCGTAGCGCGGGCCGAGGGCGCCGGTGATGACGACGCCGGTAGGCAAGGCGGGGGTCGACATGATGTCGGTCTCCAGTTGGGACGTGGGTGTTCGAAAACGCGAAAGAACTTCGGAGGACCGCCGCTCAGCGGCGGGCACCGTCGATGATGGCTTTCAGTTCGCGGGCGGCGGCGGTGACGTCCGGCGCGGCGCAGAGCGCGGAGACGACGGCGACGCCTTCGGCGCCCGCGCGGATGACA
The DNA here is from genome assembly GCF_000473085.1 of Azorhizobium doebereinerae UFLA1-100. Classification (GTDB taxonomy): domain Bacteria; phylum Pseudomonadota; class Alphaproteobacteria; order Rhizobiales; family Xanthobacteraceae; genus Azorhizobium; species Azorhizobium doebereinerae. Next base: position 17,849 of record NZ_AXBA01000039.1, on the reverse strand, counting down.
TCGGCCGCATCCTCGGCCTTGAGGCCGCCGATGCCGACCATGGGCAGAGCGATGTGCGCGCGCAGGAAGGCGAGGCCTTCGACGCCGATGGCCCCGCCGGCGTCGCTCTTGGTGCCGGTCGCCTTCACCGGGCCGCAGCCCACATAATCCACCGGGCCGAGGTCGGAGGCGGCCAGTTCCTCCAGCGTGCCGATGGACAGGCCGATGATGGCCTGCGGCCCGAGAATGGCGCGGGCGGCGGCGGGGTCGATGTCGTCCTGGCCGAGGTGCACGCCCTGGGCGCCCACGGCGGCGGCGACATCCACCCGGTCATTGACGATGAGGGGAATGCCCTTGGGGGCCAGCAGGCCGAGCAAAGCGCGGGCCTGCTCGGCCAGCGCGCGGCCCTTGGCCTGCGGATCGCGCAGCTGGACGATGGTCACGCCCCCGGCCACCGCCTGCTCCACGGTCTCGATCAGGCCCCGCGCCTCGGTGAGGCCGGGATCGGTGACGAGATAGAGGGAAAGGTCGAACCGGCGGGGCATGTCTCTTCCTGTGCCTTGAAGGCGCGGGGCCATGGCGCGGAGGGACGCGACGGCACGGCCGCAGATAGACCCTGGCCGTCCGCGCGGGAACAAGCGGGTCGGCCAACAGACTTTTGCCCGTCCGGCAACAATGCCGGACGGATTGTTCTCAGGCGGCCACGGAACGCCCCGCGGCCGCCACCGGCGCGGGCACCGGGCCGCCGGTGGCCCAGTCCACCAGTTCCACCATGTGGACGATGGGCAGGCCCGTGCCGGAGCCGATCTGCGTCATGCAGCCGATATTGCCGGCGGCGATGATGTCCGGCGCCAGCCTCTCCAGGTTGGCCACCTTGCGGTCGCGCAGCTCTCCGGCGATCTCGCTCTGGAGCATGTTGTAGCTGCCCGCCGAGCCGCAGCAGATGTGGCTCTCCATGGGCTCGGCCACCTCGAAACCCACGGTGCGCAGCAATTGCACCGGCGTGCCCTTGATCTTCTGGCCGTGCTGGAGCGAGCAGGCGGCATGATAGGCGACCTTCCGCCCCATGGGCCTGGCCGCCTTGGGCAGGCCGAGGGTGCCGAGATATTCCGACACGTCCCTGGCGAGCGCCGAGACCCGCTTCGCCTTCTCCGCATAGGCGGGGTCGAGGCGCAGCATGTGGCCATAATCCTTGATGGTGGTGCCGCAGCCGGACACGGTGACGAGGATGGCGTCGAGGCCGCCCCGGTCCATCTCGGCGCACCAGGCGTCGATATTGGCGCGGGCCAGCGCGAGGCCCTGCTCCTCCTTGCCCATGTGGTGGACGAAGGAGCCGCAGCAGCCTTCCTTCTCCACCCGCACCACCTCCACGCCGAGGCGGTTGAGCAGGCGGATGGCGGCCTCGTCCACCTCCGGCCGCAGCACCGGCTGGGCGCAGCCGCCGAGCAGCGCCACGCGGGCGCGCCTCGGACCGGCGGCGGGGTGCACGCCGGGCTCCTCGCTCACCGAGCGGCCCTTCGGGAAGCCGGGGGCGAGGCGCAGCATGGCGGCGAGCGGCTTCAGCGGCGGGATGGCGTCGAACAGCGGCGCGAAGGGCCTGGCCAGCGCCGCGCCGGCGAGCGCCAGCCGGAAGCGCCCGCGATAGGGCATGACGGAGGCCAGCAGCGCCCGGTTCAGCCGGTCGAACAGCGGCCTCTTGTAGGTGTGCTCGATATGGGCGCGGGCATGGTCGACGAGGTGCATGTAATGCACCCCCGAGGGGCAGGTGGTCATGCAGGAGAGGCAGGACAGGCAGCGGTCCACATGCTTGACCACCTCCTGCGTCGCCGGCTGGTCGTTCTCCAGCATGTCCTTGATGAGGTAGATGCGGCCGCGCGGGCTGTCGAGCTCGTCGCCCAGCAGCACATAGGTGGGGCAGGTGGCGGTGCAGAAGCCGCAATGCACGCAGGTGCGCAGGATCTTCTCCGATTCGCAGACATGCGGATCGGCGAGCTGGGCGAGGGAGAATGTGGTCTGCATCAGTCACGGCCTCCCGTGCCGCCGCTTGTGTTTTCGCTGCACTCGATTGCTGGGGGAAGGGGGCACCCGGAAGGCGCTGAAGCGGCCATCTCACATCCCCGCATACATGCGGCCGGGGTTGAGCACGCCCCTGGGGTCGAAGCTCGCCTTCACCCGGCGCGTCAGAGCGGCAAGGCCCGCCTCCTGGGGCTGGAACACCGGCACGGCCGCCCGCTCGGCGGCGGACGCGCGCACCAGGGTGGCGTGGCCGCCATGCGGCGCCAGAGCGGCGCGCACCGCTTCCGCCTGCGACGCCTCGCCCGGCAGCAGCAGCCACACCAGCCCGCCCGCCCAGTCGCAATAGGCCTCCGCGCCGAGCGTCTCGGCCAGCTCGGCGGCGAGCGCGGGACCGGCGGACGGCGCGGTGGACAGGCGCCACACCGCCCGCTCCCCGGTGCCGGCGAACGGGCGCACGTCGCGGATGGCGCTCCAGATGGCGGCGGACGCCGCATCCTCGGCCACCTCGACGGCGCCGAACGGCATCAGCACCGAGATCAGCATGGCGCGGCGGGCGCGCACCGAGGGCTCGAAGCCTTCCAGCCGCAGCGCCACCGCCGGCACGTCCACATTCAGTTCGGGGATGCGGGCTGCAACGGGGGCCGGCAGATAGGCCGCCCCCGACACCTCGCAGGACGAGCCCATGGCCGCGCTCATGGCCCGGCCCGCCACCTCCGGCGCCACGCCGGGCAGCACCACCGTCTCCGCCATGGGCGGGCGCGGCAGCACCTTCAGCGTGAACTCGCTCAGCACCGCCAGCGTGCCGTAGGAGCCGGCGAACAGGCGGGGCAAATCGTAGCCGGTGACGTTCTTCACCACCCGCCCGCCGGACTTGAACGCCTCCGCCCGGCCCGACACCGCGCGGGCGCCCAGCGCATGGTCGCGGGCCGCGCCGTGGCTGATGCGGCGGGGGCCGGCGAGATTGCAGGCGATGACCCCGCCGAGCGTGCCCGCCGCATCAGCCGTGCCCAGCAGCGGGCCGTAGTCCAAGGGCTCGAACGCCAGCATTTGGCCGCGCGCCTGGAGCAGCGCCTCGATCTCGGCGATGGGCGTGCCCGCTTTGGCGGAGAGGATCAGCTCCTCCGGCTCATAGAGCGTGACGCCGGAGAGGCCGGAGAGGTCGAGCGTCCAGTCGGTCTGGCTCGGCCGGCCGAGGCCGCGCTTGGAGCCGCGCCCGGTCACGTCCAGCGTCTTGCCCGCCTCCAGGGCCGCGCGCACCGCCGCGACGAGCCCGGCCTCGTCCGCCACTTTCAAAACATCGGTCATGACGCGCCCTGCGCTGCACGCCATCCACGCCCCGCGAGGACGGCCTCATTTTGCGTTTTTCGCATTCTCTTCACGCGAACCGGCTCCCACTTCGCCTGAGACTGCTTCAAAAGCGGGGAAGATCGGGGAACGGCACCTGCCCGCCGCTCACATGCATGCGCCCGAGTTCGGCGCAGCGGTGCAGGGTCGGGAACACCTTGCCGGGGTTGAGCAGGCCCTCGGCGTCGAAGGCGCATTTCAGCCGCTGCTGGTGGGCGAGGTCCACCTCGTCGAACATCACCGGCATCAGGTCGCGCTTCTCGATGCCCACGCCGTGCTCGCCGGTGAGTACGCCGCCCACCTCCACGCACAGCCGCAGGATGTCGGCGCCGAAGGCTTCCGCCGCATCCATCTCGCCCTTGTTGGCGTCATAGAGGATCAGCGGGTGCAGGTTGCCGTCGCCGGCGTGGAACACGTTGGCGCACTTCAGGCCGTGCGTCTCCGACAGCTCGCGCATGCGCGCCAGGACGAGGGGCAGCGCCTTGCGCGGGATGGTGCCGTCCATGCACAGATAGTCCGGCGAGATGCGCCCCACCGCCGGGAAGGCCGCCTTGCGCCCGGCCCAGAAGCCGAGGCGCTCGTCCTCGCTGGTGGACACGCGCAGGGTGGCGGCGTTGCAGACCCGGGCGATGGCGGAGACTTCCTCCAGCAGGTGGGCGCATTCCGCCTCGGGGCCGTCCAGCTCGACGATGAGCAGCGCCTCAACATCGAGCGGATAGCCGACATTGACGAAGGCCTCGGCGGCGGCGATGGCGTCGCGGTCCATCATCTCGATGGCGGCGGGGATGATGCCGGCGGCGATGGTGCGGGCGACGCATTCGCCCGCGTCCTCGGAGGTGGGAAAGCCCACCAGCACGGCGCGGGCCATGTCCGGCTTCTTCAGGAGGCGCACGGTGACCTCGGTGACCACGCCCAGCAGCCCCTCCGAGCCGATGATGACGCTGAGCAATTCCAGCCCGCCGGCGTCCAGGTGCTTGCCGCCGAGGCGGACGATCTCGCCGGTGATGAGCACCATCTCGACGCCGAGCACGTTGTTGGTCGTCAGGCCGTATTTGAGGCAGTGCACGCCGCCGGAATTCTCGCCCACATTGCCGCCGATGGTGCAGGCGATCTGGGAGGACGGGTCGGGCGCGTAATAGAAATTCTCGTGCTCCACCGCCTTGGTGATGCCGAGGTTGGTGACCCCCGGCTGCACCACGGCGCAGCGGTTGGGAAAGTCGATGTCGAGCACGCGGTTGAACTTGCCCATGCCGAGCAGCACCGCGTCGGCGAGCGGCAGCGCGCCGCCGGAAAGCGAGGTGCCCGCGCCGCGCGGCACCACGCGGATCGTGTTCTCGTGGCAATAGCGCAGCACCTGCGCCACCTGCTCGGTGGTGGAGGGCAGCACCACGACGAGGGGCAGTTGCTTGTAGGCGGTCAGCGCGTCGGATTCATACGGGCGCATCTCCCGTTCCTGGGCGATGACCCCCTCGCCGGGCACGATGGCGCGCAGCGCGGCGATGATCTCTTCCCGGCGGGCCAGCACCCCCGCATCCGCTTCCGGCAGCCTGAGGCCCGTCATGGCGGTCGTCCCTAGAATGTTTCTCGTTACCGGCGACTATAATCGTTTCGATGCGAAAATCTGTCGTTGATTATTGCCGCTGCGGCTAAAATAAATGCAGCCATGGAAACAATGCGCCGCGATCCCGCCCCCGCCCGCCGCACCTCGCCCGAGGTGCGGCCGATGATCGGCAATCTCGCGGACCTGGAGATCTTCGCCCGCATCGTCACCGCCGGCGGCCTCTCCGCCGCCGGGCGGGAGCTGGGGCTGTCGCCGCCGGTGGTGTCCAAGCGCGTGCAGCGGCTGGAGGAGCGGCTCGGCACAAGGCTGTTCCAGCGCACCACGCGCAAGGTCACGCTGACCGAGGCGGGCCAGGGCTTCTACGACCGGGTGGTGTCGATCCTCGCCTCGGTGGAGGAGGCGGAAAGCCAGCTCGCCCGCCGCTCGTCGGAGGCGCGCGGCCTGTTGCGGGTGTCGGCCCCCACCTCGTTCGGCCGGCTGCACATCGCCCCCCATCTCGGCCCGCTGCTGGACGCCAACCCCGAGCTGACTGTGGATCTGGAACTCTCCGACGCCTTCGTCGACATCGTCGGCGACGGCTTCGACATCGCGGTCCGCATCGCGGACCTGACCGATTCCAGCCTGGTGGCGCGGCGCCTCGCCCCGGTCCACCGGGTGCTGTGCGCCACCCCGGCCTATGTCGCGCGCGCCGGCGAGCCCCTGACCTTCGCCGACCTCGCCGACCATGTGCTGCTCGCCACCCACGGCCAGGATCCCTGGCGGCTGCAAGGGCCGGACGGGCCGGTGACGCAGCGCGTGCATTCGCCGCTGCGCACCAATTCCAACGAGGTGGTGCGCGAGGCGGTGCTCGCCGGGGTCGGCATCGCGCTCCGCTCAACCTGGGACGTGGGGCCGGAGCTGAGCAGCGGCGCGCTGCAAGTGGTGCTGCCGGCCTACCGCGCCTCGCACCGGGTCGGCGTGTTCGCGGTCTATCCCTCGCGCCGCTTCCTGCCGCAGAAGGTGCGGGTGTTCATCGACCATCTCGCCGCGCTCTACGGCTCGGTGCCGCCGTGGGACGCGGGGCTGGAGCATCTGTTCGAGCCGGGGCACGGCGGCTGACGAAAACGGGTTGGCGCATGGCGTCCCCTCCGGCATAACCGCCGTTCCTCCCGCATCGGCCGCCCATGACACCTCCCTCCCCCTCGCGCGCCTCCTCCTCGCGCGTCGCCATCACCCGAGCCGGGCTCGCGGAGGGCGCGCGCACCATGATCCCCTTGATGCCGGGCCTTGCCGTCTTCGGCATGGCGTTCGGCGCGGCCGCGGCGCAGAAGGGCTTCTCACTGCTGGAGGCAAGCCTCTCCAGCGCGCTGGTCTTCGCCGGCCTCGCCCAGATGGTGGCGCTGGAAGGATGGTCCGCATACTGGACCCCCGGCGCGCTGCTGGCGCTGGCGCTGCTCACCTTCACGGTCAACATGCGCCATTTCCTGATGTCGGCGGCGATGCGGCCCTGGCTCGGGCAGTTGCCCGGCTGGCAGGCCTATCTGTCGCTGCTGCTGATGGCCGACAACAACTGGGCCGCCTCGATGCGCTACCGCACCAATGGCGGCAGCGATGCCGGCTTCTTCATCGGCTCCGGCCTCGTCACCTGGCTGGTGTGGGTGGTCTCCACCGCGGCCGGGCAGGTGATCGGCGGCGGGCTGCCGGACCCCAAGCGCTTCGCCATCGACCTCGTGGTCCCGGCCTTCTTCGTCGCCATGCTGGTGCCGAACTGGAAGGGCCGGCGGCAGGCGGTGAGCTGGGGCGTGGCGGCGGTGGTCTCAGTCGCCGCGTCCTATCTGGTGCCGGGCTGGTGGTTCATCGTCATCGGCGCCATGGCGGGCGCCATCGCCGGAGGCTATGCCGATGACAAGCGTTGATCCGCAGACGCTGCTGGCCATCCTGGTGATGGCCGCCGCCACCATGTTCAACCGCGCCAGCGGCTTCTTCCTGATGCGCCTGGTGCCGCTGACGCCGCGCGTGCACAAGATCCTGGACTGCCTGCCGGGCGCGGTGCTGGTGGCCATCGTCGCCCCCACCGCCGTGCATGGCGACCTCGCCATGGCGGCCGGCCTGCTGGCGGCGTTCGTCGTCACCAGGCTCACGCGCAGCGATTTCTTCGCCGTCCTCGCAGCGGTGGCGGTGGCGGCGGGATGGCGGGCCTTCGGGAGCTGATCCCGAGAGGCGCGCGGGCGGTCAGTGCGAGGCGGCGCTGACGGTCTCAGCCGGCGCCTGGGCGGACGCCGCGGGCGCGGGCGTGGCGGCGCCGGCCGTGGGCGCCGCAGGATCGGCGGCGGGAGCCGGCTTCGGGCGCGGCTTGGGACGGGCCAGGGCGCGCACCATGGCGATCACGTCCTGGTGCAGGGCCTCGGCCTTCTCGATATTGAAATGGTCCAGGCCCTGGGCGGCGGCGGCGTCCTCGTTGCGGTTCACCAGCGTGCCGGAAAAGCCCGGCCCGGTGGTCAGGCGCTTTCCGAAGCCGTTGTTGGACTGGTAGTAATTGACGAAGCGGCCGCCCGAGCGGCCCACCTGCGTCACCCCCACCGGATCGAAGGTCACCACCAGGCGGGGCGGAATGCCCAGCGCGGTCATGCGCTCGGCCATCTCGATGGCGGTGTCGGCGCCGAGCGAATGGCCGATGATCACCACCGGCGCCTTGCCGTTGGCGCGCGACCAGGCCACCGCATCGTCCGCCAGCTGCTGCCACTGGCCATATTCATAGACATTGGCCGAAATGCCCTTGGCCTGGAGCTTGCTGGCCAGGGTGTCGAGCCCGGTGGAGAAGACGTTGGCGAGCCCGCGCATGAGGTAGACGCGCGGCCCGGGCTGGGCGCTGGCGCTGCCGTGGGCGGCGAGGGACAGGACCACGGCCGCGAAGGCCAGGGCGAGAAGGCGCGGGAACGCGGTACGGGCGCGGAACGTCATAGGCTCACCGTCATGTGTCCGTCGTTTTCTGACGACATTTGCTGTCGTGAGCAACGCCGAACATCCCGATCGGTCCCCGCGCGGCCGTCCCCCCGGTGCGTTTTTCCCCCCAAGCGTGGCGCCGGCGCATCACTCCCGGTGAATTGACGCTGCGGCGCTCGGGTGCCACAGCGGCCGGTATCCGGCGGCCAGGGCATGCAGCACGGCGGGCGGGGTGAGCACCTGCACCGTCTCCTGCGGTCCGGGGCCGCCGGCCATCGCGTGCCAGCCGGAGAAGCTCCAGCGCAGCAGGTGCCCCTCCTTCACCGCCACCGGCCCCTCGGGGGTCTCGAACACGGCGCCGTCGGGCAGGTCCGCCAGCCGGCGCGGATGCAGGCGGCGGCGGGTGCCGTTGAGCCGCTCGGCATGCAGGCGCCGGTCCATCTCGCCGGCGCCCGGCGGCAGCGTGCCCTCGCCCTTGGCCCAGGCGGCGGCGAAGGCCTCGGCGGCGGCGCGGCGGCACTGGAAGCACGGCCGGTGGCCGGCGGCGAAGGCCACCACCTCGTCGAGGAAGAACAGTTCCGTATAGCCCTCGCCCATCACCGCCCGGCGGCGGTCGCGGAAGGTGAGCGCGCAGCAGATCCACTGCCGCGACACCCAGGCCCGCCCGGTGAGCGTGCGGGTGCGCGGATCGTGGATGCGCCCGCCGCGATTGCCCATCAGCAGCCCGCGCGCCGGATGGGCGGCGATGGCGCCGAACGGATCGACGCGGTTGCGCAGCGGCCCGATCGCGCCGCTCACGCCTCGCCCGCCGGCATCTCGCCCACCAGCAGGACGTGCAGGCTGCGCGGCCCGTGCGCGCCGAGCAGCAGCGTCTGCTCGATGTCGGCCGAGCGCGACGGCCCGGTGATCCAGTTGACCGTGCGCGGCAGCGTGCCCGGCCCGTAGGCGGCGCGGATGCGCGTCCACACCTCCTCATAGGTGCCGGTCACGTCGCGGGCGTCCACCACCACCAGGTGATGGTCCGGCAGCAGGTTGAGGGTGGAGGGATTGTCCGGCCCGGACAGCATCACCACCGTGCCCGATTCGGCGATGCCGGCGAAGGCGTGGGACAGGCCAGCCAATTGCCGGCCGTCGGAGGGGCCGATCCACACGTCGAGCGCGGGCTCGTCCTGCCAGGGCAGGCCGGCGAGGCGTGGGTCGGCGCCGCGCAGGATGCTCATGGGCAGGTTGCGCGCGCGCAGATAGGCGGCGACCGCGCCCGGTACGGCGGCGGCGTCCGGCAGATGGACGAGCGTCGCCGCCGCCGCCTCCACCATGGCCTTGAACAAGGCGATCTGCTCGTCCGCCGGCAGCTGGGCGCGGGCGGGGATGACGCCTTCCGGATGGCCGGCGATGCGATCGGCCACCGCCTGGCGGCGGGGCGCCTCGGCGCCATTGACCCCGAGGGCCCGGCGGACGGATGCGAACACCACGTCGCGGGAGGAATGGTCTGAAGAAGAGGAAGTCACTTGCGCGCTTCTCCGGATGAGGGAAACCAGCGCGCCCGCTTAGCGGGCGGACTTTTGGGCGGATGTGCGGGCGGCCCACTGGGCCTGGAAGGTGCCGCCCTCGGGGGCGGGAAACTCGCGATACTGCGTCCAGCCGCCGGCGAGCGGCAGCTTGGAGAAGCGGCCGCGCGCCTTGCCGGCCAGCGCCAGCACGGCCATGGCGGCGCGCGTCGCCGGCCGGTAGAGCCAGCCGCGCCGGGCGAAGAAGGCCCAGAACGCCAGCCCATAGCGCTGCGTCGCGGGGGTGAGGTGGCGCTCGAACTCCTTCTCGCGCCAGTTGCGCATCAGCTTCGGCAGCGGGATGCGCACCGGGCACACCTGTTCGCAGCGGCCGCAGAAGGTGGAGGCGTTGGGCAGGTTGCGGCCCTTCTCGATGCCGATCAGCGAGGGGGTCAGCACCGCGCCCATGGGGCCGGGATAGACCCAGCCATACGCATGCCCGCCCACCGCGTGATAGACCGGGCAATGGTTCATGCAGGCGCCGCAGCGGATGCAGCGGAGCATCTCGCGGAACTGCCCGGCCAGCATGCCGGAGCGGCCGTTGTCCAGGATCACCACGTGGTACTCGCCCGGCCCGTCGAGGTCGTCGGCGCGGCGCGGGCCAGTGGAGAAGGTGGTGTAGACGCTCATCTCCTGGCCGGTGGCCGAGCGCGCCAGCACGCGCAGGAGCTGGCTCACGTCCTCCAGCGTCGGCACCAGCTTCTCCAGCGAGGCGAGCACGATGTGCGCCTTCGGCAGGGTCTGGGTGAGGTCGCCGTTGCCCTCGTTGGTGACGATGATCGAGGTGCCGGTTTCCGCCACCAGGAAGTTGGCCCCGGTGATGCCCACGTCGGCGGCGAGGAAGCGCTCGCGCAGCTTGCCGCGCGCTTCCGCCAGCAGGGCGGTGGGCTCGGACAGGTTGCGCTCCGGCGGCAGGTCCGCATGCACCCGGCGGAAGTCCGCCTCCACCTGCTCCTTGTTGAGGTGGATGGCGGGGGCGATGATGTGGGACGGTCCCTCGCCGCGGATCTGGATGAGGTATTCGCCGAGATCGGTCTCCACCGGCTCGATGCCGTTGGCTTCCAGATGGTCGTTGAGCGCGATCTCCTCGGAGATCATGCTCTTGCCCTTGGTAACCGTCTTCGCCCCGAGCTGGCGGCAGATGTCGAGCACGATGTCGCGCGCCTGCGCCGCGTCCACGGCGAAATGCACATGGCCGCCGGCCGCGCGCGCCTTGGTCTCGAAGCGCTCCAGATAGAGGTCGAGATGGGCCAGCGTGTGGTTCTTGATGTCCCGCGCGCTGTCGCGCAGCGCCTTGAACTCCGGCAGCTTGTCGGCGGCGGCGGCGCGCTTGCCGATGAAGCCCGGCCCCACCTTGGCGAGGGCCTGTTGCAGCGGCGCGTCGGCGAGCGCCTTGCGGGCGTTGGCCTTGAAATCGGGCGAGGTGATGTGGACGCTCACGGCTTCCTCCCCTGCCCGGCTTCGCCGAGGCCCGCGGCGCTCGGGCGCGGCTGGCCGATGGGCGGCGTGTCGCCGATCCCGGCCAGCACCTCGGCCACGTGCCGCACGCGGATGGAGCGGCCTTCGCGCTGGAGCTTGCCGGCCATGTTCATGAGGCAGCCGAGATCGCCCGCCAGCAGCGTATCGGCGCCGCTGGCGACGATGTTGGCCGCCTTCTTCTCCACGATGGCGTTGGAGACGTCGGGATATTTCACGCAGAAGGTGCCGCCGAAGCCGCAGCACACGTCGCTGTCCGGCATCTCCGCCAGGGTCAGGCCGGCGACGCTCGCCAGCAGCTGGCGCGGCTGCGCCTGGATGCCCAGCTCGCGCAGGCCCGAGCAGCTGTCGTGATAGGTCACCGTGCCCTCATAGGCGGCGGCCACATGGGTCACGCCGCGCACGTCGGCGAGGAAGGAGACCAGCTCGAACACCTTGGCGCAGAAGCGCTCCACCCGGGGCATCCAGTCCGGCTCGCCGACGAACAGCTCGGGATAATGGGTCTTGATCATGCCGGCGCAGGAGCCGGAGGGGGCGACCACGTAGTCGAAGGTCTCGAAGGCCGTGATCATCTGCTCGGCCAGCGCCCGCGTGGTGGCGCGGTCACCGGAATTGAACGCCGGCTGGCCGCAGCAGGTCTGGCGCGGCACGCTCACCGCGCAACCGGCGGCCTCCAGCAGGCGCACGGCGGCAAAGCCGACGCTCGGCCGCATGGTGTCCACCAGACATGTGACGAAAAGCCCGACGGAGACGGGGCTCTGCTCTCTCATGGACATCGGACAGGCGTCATCCCTAGGGCCTGAGGCAGCGGGAAGGAGCCTCGCGCGGACGGCCGGGGCGCGGGCGGCGCGCGATCAAGGCGCTGCCCTTTTCCGGCTGGCCGGGACGGCTGATTTCCGCATCGACGCGCCGGGCCTCTGCGGACCCTGGCGCGATGCGGTTTATATCATTGGATTTTCTCCAATGAAAAGTGAAGCGGTGGACACCGCCTCACGTCACGAAATGATGATGCGCGTGCCGGGCCCAAGCCCTGTAAGGAGGCGGCGCAGGTCGGCGGGCTTGAGCGCGACGCATCCCTCGGTCGGCCGGTAGCCCGGCCGCGCCAGATGGATGAACACCGCCGAGCCGCGTCCCTTCACCCGGGGGCGGGTGTTGTGGTCGATCACGAGCAGGAGGTCATAGAGCCCATCATCCCGCCACAGGCGTTCGTGGGAGGCCGGAAACGGCAGCGCGACGGGGCGATTGTAGCGCCGGTCTTGAGGATCGTCGCACCAGCCGTCCGCCGGGCGGATGGCGGCCACCGGAAGCCGCGTCAGCGGCCGCGCCACCCGGTCGGCGCGGTAGAGCACCCGCACCGGGTGCCAGACGCCCGCGGGCGTGCGGCCGTCCCCCTCGCGCTTGTCGAAGCCGATCCCGCCCCGGCCCAAGGCCACGGCAAGGGTGCGGCCCGCCACGCTCAGCACGCCGCGATGGCGGCCGCCGGGCAGGCGGCGCACGGCGATCTTCGAGATCCCCACAGGAAGTTGCCGGGTCATATTTACTATAATACCCCTAGCGCCCAGTTTAGCTGGGCAAATTTGCGCGAATCCCTGAGCGTGATGTACTTGCGCGATTCGCGTGCCCGCAAGCCCCGCAAGGGGCGACCAGGGTAACGGAGGTTTGCATGGCGAATGCGTGGAAGATCCTGGTGGTCGAGGACGACCCGGAACTGCGCGACGCGCTGATCGAGCAGCTCGCGCTACAGGACGAGTTCGAGGCCATTCCCGCCGGCAGCGCGCAGGAAGCGCTGGATGCCGCCAAGAACGGGGCGGTGGACCTCGTCATCATGGATGTCGGCCTGCCGGACATGGACGGCCGCGACGCCGTGCGCCAGATGCGCCGCAACGGCTTCAAGGCGCCCATCATCATGCTGACCGGGCACGACACCGACAGCGACACCATTCTCGGCCTGGAGGCCGGGGCGAACGACTATATCGCCAAGCCGTTCCGCTTCGCCGTGCTGCTGGCCCGCCTGCGGGCGCAGATGCGCAGCCACGAGGCCAGCGAGGACGCGGTGTTCGCCATCGGCCCGTACAGCTTCCGCCCCGGCGCGAAGATGCTGCTGACCGACCGCGGCTCGAAGATCCGCCTCACCGAGAAGGAAACCGCGATCCTGCGCTATCTCTACCGCGCCGGCAAAAGCCCGGTGGCGCGCGAGACCCTGCTGCAGGAAGTGTGGGGCTACAATTCCGGCGTGACCACCCACACGCTGGAGACCCACATCTACCGGCTGCGCCAGAAGATCGAGCCCGACCCCTCCAACCCCACCCTGCTCGCCACCCAGGCCGGGGGCTACAAGCTCGTCCCGTGATCCCGCCCGCCACCCTCAGGAGCCGCGCGTGAGCCTCGACCAGGATGTGGTGCTCCTCCAGGGCGTGCCCACCTTCAAGGTGCTGGCGCCCGAGGCGCTGCGCATCCTGGCGATCAGCGCCGAGCAGCAGCGCCTGCGCCCGGGCGAGGTGCTGTTCCAGGCCGGGGACGCGGCCGACTGCGGCTATGTGGTGGCCGCCGGCCGGCTGGAGGTGTTCTCCGGCAGCCCCGGCAAGCGGCGCGGCACGCTGGAGGCGCTGCCCGGCGCGTTGATCGGCGAGACGGCGCTGCTGCTCGACCGGCCGCGCCCCGCCACGGCGGCGGCGGTGGAAGCTTCCACCGTCATGCGCATCCCGCGCACCACCTTCCTGCGGGTGCTGGAAAGCTTCCCCGAGGCGGCGGTGGAGATGCGCCAGGCCTTCGCGCAGCGGGTGGACGCGCTGATGCGCGCGCTCGACACCGTGCGCGACCGGCTGGAGACGCCCATCCGCCCGGCGCGTCGCGGCCCGCCGCAGGCGCCCGGCAAGCCGCCGCAGCGCTAGGGCTCGCCCGCGATCACCAGCCAGGCGCCGGCGATGGGTCGGCCGTTCTCCGGCGGGAAGCCGGCTCCGGCGAAAACCCGCAGATCCTCGATCACCGCAACCACACGGGCGCGGCTGTCCAGAAAAGCGATGTCGCGCGTGCCCCGGGCAAGGGGCGCCGCGAGATTGATGCAGCCGGTGCTGGCCAGGAAGCCATGACCAGGATGGATCAGGATCTCGGTGCGGTTGCCGGTCCCGTCCACCGCCAGCGCCGGCTTCGGCGTCCGGCCGGGATCCTCGCCGGCGCAATGACCGAAGGTGACATAGTCGCGGCCGGCCTGGGTGGCCAGGGGATAGGCGCCGGCCTCCAGCCGCCGGCCGTTCCCCATCACCCTGTTGTCGCCCGGCCCGTGCGGCTCGGCGGACATGCCGGCGAGCCCGGGCTGCGCCACGCCGGCGTGGAAGACCTGATAGAGGCCGACGGTCCGCAGCCGCCCGCCACGCCGCTGCACGCGGCGGCGCTCGATGCGCAATTCCCAGCCCCGGCCTGCGGTCTCCATGGTTCCTCCATGGTTGCGGCACGCGCCGCTCCGCGCCCTCAGATGTCGAACGTCACCGCCACCGGCACGTGGTCGGAGGGCTTCTCCCAGGAGCGCGCCTCCTTCAGCACGGTCATCGCGCGGGCCTTGGGCGCGAGGCCGCGGCTTGACCACACATGGTCCAGCCGCCGGCCGCGGTCGTTCACGGTGTAGTCGGGCGAGCGGTAGCTCCACCAGGTGAACAGCTTCTCCGCCGGCGGGATGAAATTGCGCATCACGTCCACCCACGGCCCCGCCGCCTGGAAGCGGTTCAGCAGGTCCACCTCCACCGGCGTGTGGCTGACCACGGACAGCAGCTGCTTGTGGTTCCACACGTCGGTTTCCAGCGGGGCGATGTTGAGGTCGCCCACCAGGATGGCGTGCGCATCCGCCGGCCGGCCGGCCTCGGTGAGGCGCTCCCAGGCGATGGCCTCGTCCAGGAAGGCGAGCTTGTGGGCGAACTTCGGATTGATCTCCGGGTCCGGCTCGTCGCCGCCCGCCGGCACGTAGAAATTATGGATGGTGACCGGGGCCGCCAGCCCCGCCGTGCCGCCCAGCGTCACGGCGATGTGCCGGGCATCGCCCTTGCCGCAGAACTCCTGCTTCTCGATCGCCTCGAACGGGCGCTTGGAGAAGGTGGCGACGCCGTGCCAGCCCTTCTGCCCGTTGAGCGCGATATGCGGGAAGCCGAGTTCGCGGACGGCGGCGAGCGGGAATTTATCGTCCTGGCACTTGGTTTCCTGAAGGCACAGCACGTCCGGCTTGAGGCGCTCCACGGTCTCCTTGACGATGTCGAGACGGATGCGGACGGAATTGATGTTCCAGGTGCAGACGGTGAGCGGCAAGGCACGACCCGGGGCGGGAGGGGGGACATCCTGACTAGCCCTTCGGGCGCCCGGAGGGCAAGGTTTTCGGGATTGGCGGGTTCAAAACGGTGAGCGGCGGTGCCAGACCGCGAATTCAGGACCTCCGAACAAGGAGCTTTCGAATCCGCCATTCCAGGATCGCCCCGCCACTTTTGAGACCCGGAAAATGGGACGCGCCTTCAAAGAGGTCGCCAAAGGAGCTATTTCAAAATCAGGAGAGTCATTTCATGACCGACGAGCAGCGCCGCACCGCGATCAAGAAGCTGATCAAGGACTACACGGACAAGATCACCGTGAGCAAAGAAGCTGCACGCGCCGCTCTCATTGCCGAAGGCATCTATACCGAGAGCGGCGACTTGCGGCCCGAGTACGGCGGCCCCGGCAAGAAATCCAAGTCTGCGGCTTGAGCCGTCTCGCGACATCTCTTATCCGCCACCGCCCGCCTATTGCAGCATGCGCTCGAAATTGATGTTGAACAGGCGCGGATCGGGCTGCTGGGTGTAGTTCAGCTTCGAGACCGCCACCGAGGTGTCGTAGCCCTGCGGGTCGGTCACGATCCACTGCCGCAGCTGGTAGTCCTTGGCGTCGAACATGATCAGCAGGCGGTAGGTGCCCATCATCGGCACCTGCTCCTGCATCACCACCGAGATGTAGAGATTGTCCTGGTACACCCCGACCACATTGGGGTTGCGGGACAGGTCGATGCGATCCGCCAGCAGGAAGCGCAGCGGGGTCTGCGCCAAAGGCGTGACGTCCTGCGTGTTCAGCTTGCGGTCGCGCACCGCCACCGACTGGCCGTTGGAGATCAGCTCGATCTGCGTCGGGGCATTGTATTCGAACCGCACGCGGCCGGGCTTCTGCATGTAGAAGTCGCCGGTCTTGCGGGTGCCGTCAGCGTCCACCTGCACGAAGGTGCCCACCAGGGTCTGCACCGAATTCCAATAGGCCGAGAGCTTGTCCACCGTGGCGATGTCGGCGCGGCCGAGATCGCCCTGGGCGGGCGCGGGGGCGACCGCAGGGGTCTGCACCGGCCCGCGCGGCGCCGCCACCTGGGCGGGCGCGGCCGGGCGCGGCTGGTCGGCGGAGGCCGGGCGCTGCGTCGGCAGCGGCACGGCGGCCTGAACCGCCGGCGGCGCGGCGGGAGTCTGGGCGGCAGGAGTCTGGGCGGCAGGGATTTGGGCAGAGGGAGCCTGGGCCGCGGGCGCCTGGGCGGCCGGCGCGGCGGCGCGCGGCGCCGGCGGCGGCGGCGGGGCCAGCGGCTGCGGCGAGAACAGGAGCGAACCGGACGACTGCCCGCCCGCCGCGCCCGGAATCTCCCCCGGCGGCAGCAGGATGCCCTGGGCCCAGGCACCCGGCGCCAGGGCACCCGGCAGCAGGGCGCCCGGCGCGGCCGCCATGCCGAGGAGAAGCGCGAGGGAGAGGGCAAGGCGGCGGGGCATCATGGGTATCCGGCAGAAGCGCGAATCACGCATGTCGCGCACATCCCCGCTTTATACGTCGCATTGTTAGCGCTTGGTTCCCACGATGACCCTGCCGGAACGCCCGGCCCGTTCATGCGCTGCGCAACCCAGCATCGGAAAGGCTTCACTGTCCGGCCCGCAAATGCAAGCCGCACAACGGGGCTCTAGCTGTTCCCTATGGCGATCCTGTGTCCGCCTGCCGCACCGCACGCGGGCGTGAGCGGGGGCGAACCGGCCGCTGCGGCGGGGCTATTCCGCCGCCTCGTCGGACAGCAGGATCTCCCGCTTGCCGGCATGGTTGGGGGCGCCGACCACGCCCTCCTTCTCCATCCGCTCCACCAGCGAGGCGGCGCGGTTGTAGCCGATCTGGAGCCGGCGCTGGATATAGGAGGTGGAGCATTTCTTGTCGCGCATCACCACCGCCACGGCCTGCGAATAGAGGTCCTGCCCCTCCTCGCCGAACGCGCCCTTGTCGAACACCGCGCCGTCCTCGCCGCCGTCCTCGTCCATGTCGGCGGTGACCGCGTCCACATAGTCCGGCACGCCCTGGGCCTTCAGGTGCCGCACCACGCGCTCCACCTCCTCGTCGGAGACGAACGGGCCGTGCACGCGGCTGATGCGGCCGCCCCCCGCCATGTAGAGCATGTCGCCCTGGCCGAGCAGCTGCTCGGCGCCCATCTCGCCCAGGATCGTCCGGCTGTCGATCTTCGAGGTCACCTGGAACGAGATGCGGGTGGGGAAATTGGCCTTGATGGTGCCGGTGATGACATCCACGGACGGGCGCTGCGTCGCCATCACCAGGTGGATGCCGGCGGCGCGGGCCATCTGCGCCAAGCGCTGGATGGCGCCTTCGATATCCTTGCCGGCGGTGAGCATGAGGTCGGCCATCTCGTCGACGATGACGACGATGTAGGGCAGCGGCCCCAGCTCCATCTCCTCGCGCTCATAGATGGCTTCGCCGGTCTCGTGGTCGAAGCCGGTCTGCACCGTGCGGGCGAGCGATTCGCCCTTCTTCTGGGCGTCGGAGACGCGGGCATTGAAGCCGTCGATGTTGCGCACGCCCAGCTTCGACATCTTCTTGTAGCGGTCCTCCATCTCCCGCACCGCCCATTTGAGGGCCACCACCGCCTTCTTGGGATCGGTGACCACCGGGGCGAGGAGATGGGGAATGCCGTCATAGACGGACAGTTCCAGCATCTTGGGATCCACCATGATCAGGCGGCACTGCTC
>NZ_AXBA01000038.1 GCF_000473085.1 Azorhizobium doebereinerae UFLA1-100 | reverse complement strand
CTCTCCTACTGGCGCGACCAGTTGGCCGACTGCCCCGCCCGCATCGACCTGCCAACTGATCGGCCCCATCCTCCGGTGCAGTCCTATGCCGGCGGCCTCTTCACCTTCACCATCCCCGCCCCTTTGGTGCAGCGCCTGCGCGCCCTCGGCCAGCAGCGCGGCGCAACCCTCTTCATGACCCTGCTCGCCGCCTTCAAGGTCCTCCTCCTGCGCTATTGCGGGCAGGACGACATCGTCGTCGGCACACCCATCGCCAACCGCACACGCGTCGAGGTCGAGCCGCTCATCGGCTTCTTCGTCAATACCCTCGTCCTGCGCACGTCCCTCGCCGCAGACCCCAGCTTCACGGAAGTCGTCGACCGCGTCCGCGACACCACCCTTGCCGCCTATGCCCATCAGGATCTCCCCTTCGAGCGCCTTGTCGAAGAGATCCAGCCCGAGCGCAGCCTCGGACACCATCCGCTGTTCCAGGTCATGTTCGTCTACAACGCCTCGGCCACCGAGACCGAGGCCCGCGGCACCGCCGCCCCGCCCCCGCCCGAGCGCCCGCCCGAGGCCACCACCGGCACCGCCAAGTTCGACCTCACCCTGACGCTCGCCGACACCCCCGGCGGCACCGCCGCCGCCTTCGAATACGCCGCCGCCCTGTTCGAGCCCGACACCATCGCCCGCCTGAGCCGCCACTTCCTCACTTTGCTGGAGGCCGCCGCCGCCCAGCCGGACCGCCCCGTCGCCCGCCTGCCCCTGCTGGATGCCGACGAGCGCCGCCGCATCCTGGAGGACTGGAACCGGACCGAACGCCCCTGGCCGCAGGACGGCACCATCCACGCTTTGGTGGNNCGCCAGGCCGCCGCCACNCCNGACGCNCCCGCCCTGGAGCANGACGGCNCCNTCGTCTCNTATGCCGACCTCGACGCCGCCGCCAACCGCCTCGCCCGCCACCTGCNNGCNCNCGGCGTCGGGCCGGAGACCCGCGTCGCNCTCTGCCTCGACCGNGGCGCGGCGATGGTGGAGGTGCTGCTCGCCATCCTCAAGGCCGGCGGCGCCTATGTGCCGCTCGATCCCGCCTATCCCGCCGAGCGCTCCGCCTTCATGCTCGCCGACAGCGCCGCCGCTCTGCTCATCACGGACCATCCCCTGCCCGAGGCCCTCGCCGTGCCCGAGGGCTGCGCCGTCCTCCCCCTCGACGCCTGCCGCGCCGCCGCCGCCGCCCTCGATCCCGCGCCCCTCGACATCGACCTCCCGACAGATGCCCTCGCCTATGTGCTCTACACATCCGGATCGACCGGAACACCAAAGGGCGTCGCCGTCGAGCATCGCAACGTGGTGTGGCTGGTGGATGCCATGGGGGATTTTCCCCTCGGTGCCGGGGTGCGGGTGGCGCAGGCCTCCAACCCCATGTTCGACGCCATGACCTATGAGGTGTGGGGGGCGCTGGCCTCCGGCGCCTGCCTCGTCGGCCTCGCCAAAGAGACCGTCATCGATCCCCCCGCGCTCAAGGCCCGGCTGCGGGAGGCGCGCATCGATGTGCTCTACCAGACCGCCGCTCTGTTCGCGCAGGCGGTGACCGCCGTGCCGGACGTCTACGGCAGCCTGAAGCTGCTGCTGGTCGGCGGCGACGTGGTCGATCCCGCCCTGGTCCGGCGCGGCCTGCTGGCAGGGCCGCCGCGGCGCCTGCTGCATGTCTACGGCCCGACCGAGACCACCACCTTCTGCTCCACCCTGGCGCTGGACGCCCCGCCGCCGGCGGACCGGCCCTTGTCCATCGGCCGGCCGCTGGCCAATGTGCGCATGCTGGTGCTGGATGCCGCCATGCAATTGGTCCCCGTCGGCGTGCCGGGGCAGCTTTATGTGGGCGGCGGCGGGGTGGCCCTGGGCTATCTGGGCCGGCCGGAACTGACCGCCGAGCGTTTCGTCGCCGATCCCTTCCATCCCGGCGCGCGGCTCTATGCCACCGGCGACCGTTGCCGCATCCTGCCCGACGGCACGCTCGATTTTCTCGGGCGTGCTGATCTCCAGGTCAAGATCCGCGGCTTCCGCGTCGAGCCTGCGGAGATCGAGAGCGTGCTCCAGGCCCATCCCGCCGTGCGGCAGGCGGCCGTGGTGGCATGGCCCGTGCCGGGCGGCGACAAGCGCCTCGTCGCCTATGTGGTGCCCGCCGGCCCGGATGCCCCGTTCGACGCCTTGCGCGACCTGGTGCGGCGGACGCTGCCGGATTTCATGATCCCGGCCGCCTTCGTGGCGGTGGAGGCGCTGCCGCTCACCGCCAACGGCAAGGTGGACCGCAAGGCGCTGCCCGCCCCGGACGAAGTTCTGGACGGCGCGCGCGCCGCCTATGTGGCCCCGTCCACGCCGGTGGAACGGGAATTGGCGGCCATCTGGGCCGAACTGCTGGGCGCCCGGCGGATCGGCATCGCGGACGACTTCTTCGACCTCGGCGGGCATTCGCTGCTGGCGACCCGCGTGGTCTCGCGCCTGCGTGCGGCGCTCGACGTGGAGCTGCCGCTGCGCCTGGTGTTCGAATGCCCGACCATCGCCCAGCTCGCCAAGGCGGTGGAAGAGGTCCGCGCCTCCGGCGCCACCGCCGGTCCGGCGCTGGTGGCGAGCCGGCGCGAGGCCCGCAGCGCGCCCCTGCCCGCGGCGCTGGAGGATTGACATGACCGCCCTGCTCTCGGCCCCGCCGCCATCGGAGACCTACTACCAGTTCGACATGTCCTTCGCGCAGGAGCGGCTGTGGTTCCTCGACCAGCTGCATCCCGGCAATCCCATCTACAATGTGCACCAGCACATGAGCTGGAGCGCGCCGCTCGACATCCCCGCCCTGGAGCGGACGCTCAACGAGATCGTGCGCCGCCACGAGACCCTGCGCACCACCTTCCGCACCGTGGGCGGCCGGCCATGCCAGATCATCGCCGCCTCCCGGCACGTGGCGCTGCCGCTGGTCGACCTGTCGGAGCTGGAGGCCTCAAGCCGCCGCCGCGAGGCCGACCGCCTCGCCCGGATCGAGGCGCATGCGCCGTTCGACCTCGCCCACGGCCCGCTGTTCCGCGCCAGGCTGCTGCGGCTCGGGCCTCACGAGTATGTGCTTCTGCTCAACATGCACCACATCGTCTGCGACGGCTGGTCGGTGGGCAATCTGGTGCATGAGGTGGAGGCCATCTACGCCGCCTTCGCGCGCGGCAAGCCCTCGCCTTTGCCGGAGCTGCCGATCCAGTATGCCGACTTCGCCGAATGGCAGCGCGACTGGATGAGCAGCAACAGGATCGAAGCCCTGCTGGACTTCTGGCGGGAGCGGCTGGCCGGCTGCCCGCCGGTGCTGGCGCTGCCCACCGACCACCCGCGGCCGCCGATGCAGAGCCTGCGCGGCGACCTGTACCAGTTCGCCGTTCCGGCGGCGACGGCCGAGCGCCTGCGCACCCTCGGCCAGCAGCGCGGCGCCACCTTGTTCATGACCCTGCTCGCCGCCTTCAAGGTCCTCCTCCTGCGCTATTGCGGACAGGACGACATCGTCGTCGGCACACCCATCGCCAACCGCACACGCGTCGAGGTCGAGCCGCTCATCGGCTTCTTCGTCAACACCCTCGTCCTGCGCACGTCGCTGGCCGATGACCCCAGCTTCGCCGAGGTCGTCGACCGCGTCCGCGACACCACCCTTGCCGCCTATGCCCACCAGGATCTCCCCTTCGAGCGGCTGGTGGAGGAGATCCAGCCCGAGCGCAGCCTCGGGCATCATCCGCTGTTCCAGGTGATGATGGTGTTGCAGAACCACACGCGGGCGGACGCGCCCGGCCCCGGCGGCGGCGAAGTGGAGACCGGCACGGGCACCGCCAAGTTCGACCTCTCCCTGTTCCTGGTGGAAGAGGGCGAGGGCCTGCGCGCCGTGTTCGAATACAGCACCGACCTGTTCGCGGCGGCTTCCATCGCCCGCATGGCGGACAATTTCCGCGCCCTGCTGGCCGCGCTCGTCGCCCAGCCGGACACGCCGGTGTCGCGCGTGTCCTTCCTCTCCGCCGAGGAGAGGCGGCTGGTGGTGGAGGCGTTCAACGACACGCGGGCCGATCTGGAGCCGGGCTTGTGCGCCCACCATCTGGTGGAGCGGGCCGCCCGCAGGGCGCCCGATGCCCCGGCCGTGGAGAGCGATGCCGGCGCGCTCACCTACGGCCAGCTGGATGCCGCCGCCAACCGGCTGGCCCACCACCTGCGCGCCATCGGCATCGGCGACCGCGCCCGCATCGGCCTGTGCCTGGAGCGCACGCCGGACATGGTGGTCGCCGTGTTGGCGGTGCTGAAGGCGGGCGGCTGCTACGTGCCGCTCGACCCGGCCTATCCGCCGGATCGTCTCGCCCGCGTCCTCGCCCATGCGGAGCTGGCCCTGGTGGTCGGCAGCGCGCCCGCTTTGGCGGCATTGGCGCGGCCCGAGGGGCTCGGCGTGCTGGATCTCGGCGCGGCGGCGCAGGCCATCGCCGGACAGCCCGCGACGGCTCCGGACAGCGCGGTCGCGCCCGGCGACCTGGCCTATCTGCTCTATACCTCCGGCTCCACCGGCGTGCCCAAGGGCGTGGCCATGCCGCATCGCCCGCTGGCGAACCTGGTGGCCTGGCAGATCGCCCGCGAGGCCCCGGCCCGGACCCTGCAATTCGCCTCGCTGAATTTCGACGTGTCGGCGCAGGAGATCCTCTCCACTTTGGCCAACGGGGGCACGCTGGTGCTGCCGACGGAAGACGAGCGGCGGGACATGGAGCGGCTCGGCGCGCGCATCCGCAGCGCGGAAATCGCCCGGCTGTTCCTGCCCTTCGCCGCCCTCCAGTCGCTGGCGGCGACGGCGGCGGACTGGCACGAGCCCGGCGCCCTGCGGGAGATCGTCACCGCCGGTGAGCAATTGCAGATCACCCCCGCCGTGGCCGAGCTGGTGCGCCGGGCGGGCGTCGCCCGGCTGCGCAACCAGTACGGCCCCACCGAGACCCATGTGGTGACGGAGGAGGTGCTGGCCGGTGACCCCGCCGGCTGGCCGGCGCTGCCGCCCATCGGGCGGCCCATCGCCAATTGCCGGGCCTATGTGCTGGACGAACGGGGCGAGCCCCAGCCCATCGGCGTTCCCGGCGAACTCCATCTCGGCGGCGCCTGCGTCGCGCAGGGCTACCTCGGCGCGCCCGAACTGACCGCCGAGCGCTTCCTGCCCGATCCGTTCGCGGGCGCGGCGGGCGGGCGCATGTACCGCACCGGCGACATCGCCCGCTGGCTGCCGGACGGGCGGCTGACCTTCCTCGGCCGCCGCGATGGACAAGTGAAGATCCGCGGCTTCCGGGTGGAGCTCGGCGAGATCGAGGCGGTGCTGGCGGCCTGCCCCGGCGTGGCGGAGGCGGCGGCCACGGTGTGGACCGGCGAGACCGGGGCCGCCCGCCTCGCTGCCTATGTGGTCGCGGCCGCGCCCGGCCTGTCGCTGGAGGCCGTGCGCAACCACGCCCGGCGGATGCTGCCGGAGCATATGATGCCGGCAGAC
Organism: Azorhizobium doebereinerae UFLA1-100; assembly: GCF_000473085.1. Taxonomy (GTDB): domain Bacteria; phylum Pseudomonadota; class Alphaproteobacteria; order Rhizobiales; family Xanthobacteraceae; genus Azorhizobium; species Azorhizobium doebereinerae. The sequence goes on along the minus strand of NZ_AXBA01000038.1, from coordinate 43,272 downwards.
CTGATCGCGGTGGAGCGCCTGCCCACCACCGCCAGCGGCAAGATCGACCGCCGCGCCCTGCCGCGCGGCGAAGGCGCCGGATCGGAGCGGGAGGGCGTCTTCCTCGCCCCCCGCACGCCGGTGGAGGACCTGCTGGCCGGCATCTGGGGCGAGGTGCTGGGCATCGCTCGCGTCGGCGTCACTGACGATTTCTTCCACCTGGGCGGCCATTCGCTGATGGCCACGCGGGTGATGAGCCGCATCAAGTCCACGCTCAACATCTCCCTGCCGCTGCGCCTGCTGTTCGAGCGGCCGACCATCGCCGGGCTGGCGGATGCCGTCGTCTCCGCCTTGCTGGACGAGGAAGAGGCATCCGCGACCCTGCTGGACGAGATCGAGGCCCTGCCCGACGGCGATGTGACGGCGGGAGGCACACCGTGAACGCCCTCCCGCCAGCGGCCGATGCGACGCGCTGGGTCCGCCGCCAGCGGGCCGAGGGCGCGCCCGCCGTGCGCCTGTTCTGCCTGCCCTATGGCGGCGGCGGGGCGTCGCTGTTCAACGGCTGGCGCAACCACCTGCCGCCGGGCACCGAGGTCTGCGCCATCCAGCTGCCGGGCCGGCAGGACCGCATCGGCGAGCCGGCCATCGACGATCTCGACGCCATGGTCACGCAGCTGGAGGCCGCCGTGGCGCCGCTGGCCGGCGCGCCTTATGCCCTGTTCGGCCACAGCATGGGGGCGCTGCTCGCCTTCGCCTTGGCCCATCGTTTGCGGGCGCGCGGCGGCCCGGGCCCGCTCCACCTGTTCGTCTCGGCCTTCCGCGCGCCCCATCTGCCGGCCCGCCTCGGCCCGCTGGGCGGGCTCGACGACGACGCCTTCCTGGCCGAGCTGGGCCGGCTCGGCCGCATCTCCGGCATGCTGGAGGCGGCGCCCGACCTCACCGCGCTGCTGATCCCGGCGCTGCGTGCCGACGTCCGCCTGTGCGAGGCGTGGGCGTGCCCGGAGGGCCTGCCGCCCCTGCCGCTGCCGATCACCTGCTTCGGCGGGCGCGACGACGATTTCGTCCCGCCCGAGGACATGGCCGCGTGGCGGCGGCACACCACCGGACGCTTCCGCCACCACACGGTCCCCGGCGACCATTTCTTCATCCATGACTTCGCCGCGCACCTTGCCCCGCTGCTGGCCGGCGACCTCGGGGCATCGCTGCGCGCGCCGTCACACTGGGCCTTAAGATCATGAACACTCAGCCACGAACGCTGCAATGGCGGCCGGCCCGGGCGAAGGGCACGGGGCGGGCGATCGGCCACCATGGCGAGATCGTCCAGGGCATGTTTCCCACCCGCGACGGCGGTTTCTGCCGCGGCCTCATCACCCTGCCGTGCGAGGTCTTCCACGCCACGGCGACGTTCGCCCCGGAGCCCGAGGCGCCGCTGCGCTCCGTCCCCGCCGGCAAGGCGAAGGCGCTTGAGGCCGCCGCGCTGACGCTGAAGGAACTGGGGCAGGACAGCTGGGGCGGCGCGCTGTCCATCGACAGCAACATCCCCCTGCGCTGGGGCCTCGGCTCCTCCACGGCGGACGTCACGGCGACGGTGCGCGCGGTCTGCGACGCCTTCGGCGAGCGGCTGCCGGCGGAGCGCATCGCCCGCCTCGCGGTGGCGGCGGAGACCGCCTCCGATCCGATCATGTTCGACGATTGCGCCATGGTGTTCGCCCATCGCGGCGGGCATGTCATCGAGACGCTGCCCGGCGGACTGCCGCCGCTGACGGTGCTCGGCTTCCGCACCTCGGAGGAGGACGAAGGGGTGGACACCCTCTCCCATCCGCCGGCGAGCTATGACGAGGTGGAGACGCGGGCGTTCCGGCCCGTGGTCGGGCTGCTGCGGCGGGCGGCGTTCACCGGCGACAGCGCGCTGCTCGGCCGCGCCGCCTCGGCCAGCGCCCGCATCAACCAGCGCTTCCTGCCGCGCCGGCACCTGGCGGGCCTGGAGCGCATCGCCGCCGAGGCCGGCGGGGTGGGCCTTCAGGTGGCCCACAGCGGCATCATCGCCGGCATCCTGTTCGATCCGCACAGCCCGGACCTGCATCGCCGCGTCGATGCCGCCCGCCACGGCCTCGCCGATCTCGGCATCACCGAGGCGTGGTGCTTCCGCACCGCGGGCGACGACGCGCGGAGGGGCGGGTGAGCATCCGCGATCCTCTCCCCTCGGTCCATGCGGCGCTCGCCCAGCCGCGAATCCTGCACCTGCACGGCGAGCTGTATGCCGCGTTGTTCGGCAGCCTGCTGCAGATGCTGCCGGCGATCGACCTGGTGCGCGCCGCCGAGGCGGAGGGCGAGGCGCTGACCCTCACGGTGGAGACCACCGACGCGCAGATGGCGCTGGCGCTGGCGCTGGCCTGCCGCGCGCGCGGCCACGGCTTCATCGCCGTCTCGGCCCGGGGCTACGATCCGCTGACGGAACGCCGGCTGGCCTATCTCGGCGCCTCTGTCCAGCCGGCGGCGGCCGGCGCCACGCCCGGCGCCACGCCCGGCGCGCTGGCCCGGCGGCTGGGCGAAGGGCTGGCCTTCGCCGAAGCGGCCGAGATCATGTCCGAGGGCGTCGGCCATATCGACTGCCTGATCGGCCCGCTGGAGGCGGCCTATGCCCTGTCCGGGCTCGGCCGCTTCCTGCGCTACGTCAATCCCGCCTTGCGCGTCATCGGCGTGGACGTGCGCGGCGGCGGGCCTCCTCCAGCCGCGCCGGAGCCGTGCGACGAAATCCACTGCTGCGACCCGGACGAGGCCGCCGCCGCCGGCTGGAAGCTGCTGATCGACAAGGGGCTCGCGCCCGGCGCCGGCAGCGCCGCCGGCTATGCGGTGGCCGACCGCCATGCCCGCCGGCACCCGCAGGCGCGGATCATGCTGCTGCTGGTGGACCGGCCCTGGCTGCCGGTCCGCTGTCCCGAACCGGCGGCCTTCCCTCTGCCGACCAGCGGCTTCCGGCCGGTGGGGCAATTTGACGTGCCGCAGCTTTCGGGTGGGGCCTGACCATGCAGACCCTGCTGTTCATCGAGAGCAATACCAGCGGCACCGGCCGGCTGTTCGCCCGCATGGCGCGGGCGCACGGCCTCCACCCGCTGATGATCTGCGCCGACGCGAGCCGCTATCCCTATCTGGCGGAAGACGGCGTCGAGCATGTGCGTATGGCCGCCGATGACGGGGCGGGCCTGCCGGCGCTGTGCCGGTCCCTGGCCTCGGAGCGCGCCGTGGCCGGCGTCACCTCGTCGTCGGAATATTGGGTGGGCACCGCCGCCGCCATCGCCCGCGAGCTGGGCTTGCCCGCCCCGCCGGCGGAGGCCATCGCGCGCTGCCGGAACAAGCTGTCGCAGCGCCGCCGGCTGGCCGAGGCCGGCATCGGCCAGCCGCGCTTCGCGCCCGCGTCGGACGTTGCCGAGGCGGTGGCCGCCGCGGAGGCGCTGGGATGGCCGGTGGTGGTGAAGCCGGTGGCCGGCAGCGGCAGCGTCGGCGTGCGCCTGTGCCGGGATATAGGCCAGGTGGCGGCCCATGCACGCACCCTGTTCGACGCCGCCCCGGCCGGCGCCACCGGCGCGCAGGTGCTGGTGGAGCGCTTCGTCGACGCGCCGGAATTCTCCGTCGAGACCCTGGCCGGCGCCGTGGTCGGGATCACCCGCAAGCACGTCTCGCCCCCGCCGCTGTTCGTGGAGACCGGCCACGACTTTCCCGCCGCCTTGGCGCCCGAGGACGCGCGGCGGATCGCGGTGGCGGCGGTGCGGACGCTGGCGGCGCTCGATCTGCGCTGGGGCGCCGTCCATATCGAGCTGCGCCTGACGCCGGCCGGGCCGGTCGTCATCGAGGTCAATCCGCGCCTCGCCGGCGGCTTCATTCCCGAGTTGGTGCGGCTCGCCACCGGCATCGATCTGATCGACGCCGCCATCCGCCTCGCCACCGGCCGGCCGGCGAACCTCGCGCCCAGCTTTCAGCGCCATGCCGCCATCCGCTTCGTCCTGCCCCGCGTCGCCGGGCGGCTGGCGGACATCACCGGCATGGAGGCAGCACGGAGCGTGGCCGGGGTGTGCGATGTCGCCCTTTACCGCCGCGTGGGCGAGGCCATCACCCTGTCCGGCGATTTCCGCGACCGCGCCGGTCACGTCATCGCCTGCGGCGACAGCGAGGACATGGCGGCGGCCGCCGCCGAGCGGGGCCGGGCCGCGCTGGACCTGACCATCGCCGGGGACGCCCGGTGACCCGCGCCCTGGAGAACACCGGCCGCATCGCCCACGGCCTCTGCCCCGGCGCCCGGCACATCGTGTTCGGCGACACGGCGGATGCCGCCATCGACAGCGACCTGTGGCTGATGACTGAGATCGACCGCGCCCATGTGGTGATGCTGTGCCGCCGGGGCCTCCTGCCGCCGGAACGGGCCGCGCCGCTGTTGGCGCTGATCGCGGCGCTGCGGGTGGAGAATTTCGCCTCCCTGCGCGGCCGGCCGGCGCCGCGCGGATTGTACCTGCTCTATGAGTCCCTGCTCATCGAGCGGCTGGGCGGGGAGACCGGCGGCGCGCTCCACACCGGGCGCTCGCGCAACGACCTCGGCGCGACGCTGTTCCGCCTCAAGCTGCGGGTGCCTGCCCGCCGGCTGCTGCGCGAGCTGCTGCGCCTGGAGGCGGTGCTGCTGTCCCGCGCCCGCCGGCACCTCGACGTGGTGATGCCGGCCTATACCCATTTCCAGCCCGCCCTGCCCGTCACCTTCGGCCATTGGCTGGCGGGCATCGCCTGCGCCGTCGGGCGCGATGCCCGCGCGCTGCTCGACGGCGTGCTGCCGGACCTCGACCACTGCCCGCTCGGCGCCGGGGCGGTGGGCGGCACCAGCTTTCCCATCGACCCGCGCCTCACCGCCCGCCTGCTCGGCTTCACCGATCCGGTCGGCCATTCCATCGACGCCGTGGCCAGCCGGGACTGCGCGCTGCGCCTGCTCTCGGCTGCCGGCATCCTCGGCGTCACGCTGAGCCGCATGGCGACCGACTTGCTCGTCTGGTCCACCCCGGAATTCGGCTTCCTGCGGCTGCCGGACGGCCTGGTCGGTTCCAGCTCGATGATGCCGCAGAAGCGCAATCCCTTCCTGCTGGAGCATGTGCAGGGCCTCGCCGCGAAGCCGCTGGGCGCCTTCGTGACGGCCGCCGCCGCCAGCCACGCCAAGCCGTTCTCCAACACCATCGCCGCCAATACCGAGGGGGTCGGCGTGATCTGGGAGGCACTGCGGGCGATCACCGATGCGGTGACGCTGTCCCGGCTGGTGATCGCCTTCGCGCGGCCCGCGCCCGCCGCCATGCGCCGCAGCGCCACCGCCGGCTTCACCGCCGCCACCGAACTCGCCAACCAGCTGGCGCGGGCCGGCGTGCCGTTCCGCGAGGCTCATCACCAGGTGGGCGCCGCCATTGCCGAAGCGCTGGCCGCCGGCGGCCGCGAGAGGCTGCACGAGACCGTGACGGAGAGCTTCGCCGACCGCCTGGAAAGCGATGCGGATGCCGTCTCGCTCGACGCCGTGGTGGCGGCGACGCGCTTCGGCGGCGGGCCCGCCGCTACCAGCGTCCGGGCGGCGATCGCGGCCGAGCAGGCGGGCTGGCGGACCCTGGTCGGGCGCGGACAGGAGATCGACCGCCGCTGGCGCCACGCGGCGCAGGAACTGGACGCCGCCGACCATGCCATTGGCGAGGCCCGGCGATGAGGATCGCCATCCTCTGCTCCGACGACGCCCACCACGGCTATCTGGTGGCGCGGCTGGCCGAGCGCTTCGACATCGCCGCCGTGGTGGTGGAGCCGGGCGACGCCCAGACCCGGCGCCTGCGCCGGCGCGGCCGCTATCGCGACTGGCTGTGGGCGCGCTATCACCGGCTGCGGCGCGACCTGACCGGGCTCAACCGCTACCGCCGCGCCTATTTCGGCGGCGGCGGCCCGCGCCCCGTGCCGGGTGCGGTGTGGCTGGAGACGGAGACGGCCAACGCCCCGGCGGTGGCGGACCTGCTGCGCGCCAGCCGGCCCGACGTCACGGTGGTGATGGGCACCAGCATCCTGAAGCCGCCGGTGCTGGAGGCCGGCCGTTGCGCCATCAACATCCACGGCGGCTACCTGCCGTTCTATCGCGGCAACCACTGCTTCTTCTTCGCCCTCTATGAGGAACGCTTCGACCGCATCGGCTCGACCATCCATTTCGTCGACGCGGGCATCGACACCGGCGACATCATCGAACTGGTGGTGCCGCCCCTCCATGCGGACGATAATGCCGAGCGCCTCTATTGCCGGGCCGAGAAGATGGCCATCGACCGGCTGGCCGAACATCTCGCCCGGCTGGAACAGGGCCGGCCGCTGCCGCGCCGGCCGCAGGCGGGCACCGGGCGCACCTTCCGCACCCGCGACCGCCATCCCTGGCACGACCTCCACCTCTGGGCCCGCCGCCGGCTCGGCCTGACCCGCCTGCCCGAAGCGGCGGAGTGACGGCCCGCCCGGCCTACACCAGCATCTGCAGGTCGCCGTCCACGGCGATGGCCTGGCCGGAGATGGTGCCCGCCACGGGCGAGGCCAGGAACACCGCCAGGTGCGCCAGGTGGCGCGGCGGGATGAGGCATTTCAGCGAGGTGGCGGAGAGCGCCATCGCCTGCACCTCGGCCATGGAGAGGTTGCGCTCGCGCGCCTTGTTCTCGAACACCGAGCGGATGCGCGGCCCATCCACCGAGCCGGGCAGGATGGCATTGGCGCGGATGCCGAACTCGCCCAGCTCCATGGCCAGCGACTTGATGAAGCCGATGACGCCCCATTTGGCGGCGGCATAGGGCGAGCGCAGCGGAAAGCCGAACCGGCCGGCGGCGGAGGAAATGCCGATGATGGACGGGTTGGCGCTCGCCTTCAGCGCCGGCACCGCCAGCCGGGTGACGTTGAAATGGCCGGTGATGTCCACCGCCAGCGTGCGGTCCCAGTCCTCGGGGTCGATCTGGTCCACCCGGCCGGTGGGGCCGGCGATGCCGGCATTGTTCACCAGCACATCAAGCCCGCCGAGCCGCGACAGCGCGCCGTCCATGAAACGCTGCACCGAGGCCCGGTCGGACACGTCGCACAGCGAGCCGGCGATGGCCGGATCGCTCTGCGGCAGGGCGGCCAGCGCCCCTTCGTCCACGTCGCACACTTCCACCCGCGCGCCCGCGCGGGCGAACGCGCTGGCGATCTCAAGGCCGATGCCCCCCGCCCCCGCCGTCACGATGGTGCGCAGGCCGGCAATTCCCAGATCCATGGCGTCACTCCCTCGGCTTGTGCCGTTTTCTCGTTCGGGTGCGCGGCGACCGGTTCAGTCCGGCAGGATGCCGCGCGACAGGATGAAATCGCCCGCGCTCCAGATGTCGGCGAGGAGCGCCTGGCGCGCCGCCGCGCCATCGCGGGCGCGCAGGGCCGCGACCAGGGCGGCGTGGTGGATATGCGCCTCGCCCGCCCGCAGGCGCTCCGGGCCGGCCTGGAAATCGAGGTTAAGCACCGGGCCGATCTGCAGCCACAGGCTCTCGATCATGGCGAACAGGGTGGGCATGCCCGCCGCGCGATAGAGCGCGAAGTGCAGATCCTTGTTGAAGCGCATGGCGGCGGCGCCGTCCGGCTTCTTCTTCTCGCGCTCGGCGGCGAACAGGCGCTCGCAGCGCAGGATCTCCTCCAGGTCCTCCGCGCTGGCGTGGACCGCCGCGGTCTCCGCCGCCAGCCCCTCCAGGCTGGAGCGGATGAGCCGCAGTTCCTCGAACCGCGCCCGCGGCATCAGCGGCACCCGCACCGCCCGGTTAGGCAGCACCTCCAGCGCATTCTCCGCCGCCAGGCGCGAGACCGCCTCGCGCACCGGCATGGCGCTGGTGCCGATGGCGGCGGCGAGGCCACGCAGGGTGAAGCGCTCGCCCGGCGCGGCGCGGCCGGAGAGCAGCAGGTCCTTGAGGTCGCGATAGACCGTGTCGGCCAGCGTCAGGCGGACGATCCGGCCCATGCGCTCGCCGAGCGTGTCGTCAACCGCCGGGGCGGGGTCTGCGGGGAGAGGCTTGTGTTTCATCACCGTCGTCTGCTAAGTGTGATCACAGATAACAGATTGCCGAGCCAATCGGCAACCATTCCGTCGCACGACGCAAGGAGGACCCGCCCGCCATGGCGCCAACCTCCTGCGGTCCGCGAACGGAGCCATAGGGAAGAAAAAACGCCATGACCGAAAAGCCCCTCGACGCTACTCGTCTGTCCGCGCCCCTTCCTCGCCGCCGTGTCCTCCAGGGCCTCGGCGCCGCCGCCGTGCTGGGCGGCGTCGGCATGCCCGCCATCGTCAGGGCGCAGGCCGACACCATCACCTTCGGCCACCTCACCCCGCTCACCGGCTTCCTCGGCCCGCTCGGCGCCTATGGCCAGATGGGCGTGCAGCTCGCCGTGGAGGAGATCAACGCCGCCGGCGGCGTGAACGGCCGCAAGGTCAACCTGATCATGGAGGACAGCGTCAACCCCGCCACCGCCTCGGCCAAGGCGGAGCGCTATATCGAGCGCGACAAGGCGGCGGTGATCATCGGCGAGATCTCGTCCGCCTCGTGCCTGGCCATCTCGCAGGTGGCGGCGCGCAACAAGATCGTGTTCGTCAACACCGGCGGCAATTCCGACGCGCTGCGCGGCAAGGACTGCAACCGCTACATGTTCCATGTGGAGGGCGCCAACACGCAATATGTGAAGGCGGTGGGCGCGGCCATGCTCCGCGACGGGCTGGTGAAGGGCAAGAAGCTGTTCTTCCTCACCGCCGACTATGCCTTCGGCCACGACCTCTCCCGCGTCGCCAAGCTCTATATCAACGCCAATGGCGGGCAGGTGATCGCCGACGAACTGGTGCCCACCGACGCCTCCGACTTCTCCGCCTACATGCTGAAGATCCGGCAGGTGAAGCCGGACGTGGTGATCTCCAATCTGGCCGGCAACCAGATCACCAATTTCATCAAGCAATATGCCGAGTTCGGCCTGCCCTTCCCCTATGGCGGCTTCGGCTTCGACACCGCCGTGGCCTGGGGCGCGGGCAAGGGCAATTTCGGCGGCGTGTGGCCCTGCATCTGGCACCATGACGTGAGCGCGCCGGCCTCCAAGGCGTTCGTCGCCGCCTTCGTGAAGAAGTACGGCAAGCCGCCGGAGAACCAGGCCTGGGGCGATTACGTCGCCACCAAGAGCGTGGCCCGCGCCATGACCGAGACCAAGAGCACGGACAGCGCGCAGATCATCTCCTTCTTCGAGAAGGAGCCCAAGCTCGACATCCTGAAGGAGCGCCAGGGCTATTACCGCGCCTGGGACCACCAGCTGATCCAGGAAATGTACACCATCACCGCCAAGCCCGTCGCCGAGGTGAAGGACCAGTGGGACCTCATGGTGCTCGGCAAGGCCGTCCCCGGCGCCGACGACGCCCTGGACGCCATCGCCCCCACCCCGGCGGAGAACGCCTGCACGTTCCCGGCCTGAACGCGCGCCACGCGCAGGCGGCGCCCGCATCGCCGCCTGCGCGGCCGGTTCCCCGTCCCGCATCCCGCGTCGCGTTCGGGACGGGGAACCGGCGGCGTGCCGGCGCCGCCCGCCGGCCGGGCACGCCTAAGCCCCGCCCCGCGGCCATCGGCCGCCGGACCGCGCCGCGTGCCCGGCACCGCGCAGGACCGCCCGGCCCCAGGCCGCCCTCAGGACGGATCAAGCCATGCCTGTCGAACTCGTCTTCCTGATCGAGCAATTGCTCAACGGCCTGCTGGTCGGCGTCGCCTATCTGCTGATCGCGCTCGGCCTGTCGCTGATCTTCTCGCTGGGCGGCATCGTCAACCTCGCCCACGGCGGCTTCTATGCCATCGGCGCCTATATCGCGGTGGAGATCGGCAACCGCTTCGGCTTTCCCGCCGCCTTCGTCGCCGCGCCGCTGTCGGTGGCGCTGATCGGCGTCGTGGTGGAGCGGCTGCTGTTCTCCCGCTTCTACCGCGCCGACCCGATCCTCAGCCTGCTGCTCACCTTCGGCCTTGCCATGGTGATCGAGCAGGCGCTGCGCATGGCGTTCGGCGCCACGCCGATCCCGTTCGCCATCCCGCCCTTCCTGCGCGGGCAGGTGTTCATCGGCGACTTCATCTATTCGCGCTACCGCATCGCCATCCTGGTGGTGGCCGCCGCCGCCGTGCTCGGCCTGTGGCTGCTGCTCCAGCGCACCGCCTTCGGCCGCGTGGTGCGCGCCGGGGTGCAGAACCCGGACATGGTGGGCGCGCTCGGCATCTCGCTCAGGCCCTACCTCACAGCGGTGGCGGCCATCGGCATCGGCCTTGCCGGGCTCGCGGGCGTGATGCTCGCCCCCATCTCCGGCGTCCATCCGGCCATGGGGGTGGAGATCCTCACCGCCTCCTTCGTGGTGGTGGTGATCGGCGGCCTCGGCTCGTTCTGGGGCGTGGTGGCGGCGGGGCTTCTGGTGGGCGTGGTGCGCGGCCTGACCATCTATTTCGTCCCGCCCGCCGCCGAGGCCTCCATGTATCTGCTGATGCTGCTGGTGCTGCTGGTCCGCCCGCGCGGCCTGTTCGGCGAACGCATCCTACGGTTCGAGTGAGGAGGCCCCCATGCTCCAGCCCACCACCAGCCTCAAGGCCGTCCCCGCAAGCTCCGGGAAAGGGGGCACGATGCTCGCCCGCCACGCCAATCTCCTGATCGCCGCCGCCGGCCTGATCCTGCTGCCCCATGCGGTCACGGCGCTCGGCCTGACGCTGACCTCGGCCACCGACATCACCATCCTGGCGCTCGCCTGCATGGCCCTCAACCTGCTGGTGGGCTACACCGGCCTGGTCTCCTTCGGCCATGGCGCATGGTTCGGCCTCGGCGCCTATGGCGCGGCGCTGCTGCAACGCCACGTCTTTCCCGATGCCGGCCTCGTGCTCGCCCTGCCGGCCATGGCGCTGGTGACGCTGGCCGCCATTCCCATCGGCTTCGTGGTGCTGCGCCGGCGCGGGGTCTATTTCTCGCTGCTGACCCTCGCCTTCACCGCTTTGCTCTACACCGTCGCGTTCCGCTGGACGGATCTGACGGGGGGCGAGAACGGCCTCGGCGGGGTCAAGCGCGGCGCCGCCTTCGGCCTCGACCTCGACCAGGCGTGGCCGTTCTACACCGTGGTGGCGGGCGTGGCGCTGGTGGTGGTCTATGTCCTCCAGCGCTTCGTGCGCTCGCCCATGGGCGCGGTGCTGGTGGCGATCCGCGAGAACGAGCAGCGGGCGCGCTTCATCGGCTACAACACCACGCTCTACAAGCTCGCCTGCTTCGTGCTGTCCGCCGGCCTCACCTCGTTCGCCGGCGCGCTCATGGTGTTCCACCATCGCTTCGCCTCGGCCGACCCGGTGAGCATCGCCTTCTCCGGCGAGCTGCTGGCCATGGTGGTGATCGGCGGCATGCGCTCCTTCCTCGGCCCGGCGCTGGGCGCGCTGTTCTTCGTGCTGTTCCGCGAATTCCTGTCCATGTGGACGCCCAACTGGCTGTTCTGGTTCGGCCTGCTGTTCGTCGGCTTCATCGTGTTCTCGCCCACCGGCCTCGTCGGGGTGGCCGCGCGCCTCCTCGCCCCCCTGCGCAAGGCGCGCGAGGAAGGCTCCGCCATGGGCCAGCGCGCCGGCGCCGAACTGCGCCCGCTGCCGCCCTCGCTGAAAGGCCACGCGCCCTGGCGGGAGGCTGGTCCCATCCTGGTGGCGGAAGGCCTCGCCCGCTCGTTCGGCGGCATCAAGGCGGTGCAGAACGGCGCCCTGGCGGTGCGCGACCGCACGCTCCATGCCCTGATCGGCCCCAACGGCGCCGGCAAGACCACGGCGTTCAACCTGATCTCCGGCATGTTCCGGCCCGATGCCGGCGAGATCCGCCTCGCCGGCGCGCGCATCGACGGGCTGGCCCCGCACCAGGTCTGCGCCAAGGGGCTCGCCCGCTCGTTCCAGATCACCAACCTGTTCCCCACCCTCTCGGTCTACGAGAACCTGCGCCTCGGCGTGCAGGCCACCCACGCCCGCCGCTTCGACCCCTGGACCGACGCCGCCCACATCAGCGAGATCGGCGCGGAGACGCAGGAAATGGTCGCCTTCCTCGGCGTCGCCGGCATGGAGAAGGCGGAGGCCGGCGCCTTGTCCTATGGCGGCCAGCGGCTGCTGGACATGGGCCTCGCCCTCACCTCCCGCCCGCGCGTGCTGCTGCTGGATGAGCCTTTGGCCGGCCTTGCCGCCGCCGAGCGCACGCGGGTCTCCAACCTCATCAAGCAGATTTCCGGCGCCGTGCCGGTGCTGCTGGTGGAGCATGACATCGACCGGGTGTTCGAATTGGCCGACGCCGTCACCGTGATGGCGGACGGCGCCGTGCTGGTGGACGGCACGGTGGCGGACGCCCGCTCCGACAAGCGCGTGCAGGACGTCTATATCGGCTCCGGCGCCGCCGCGCTCGCCGCCCGCGACCTTGTCTCGGCCGCCACGGACACGGTGCTGCTGGAGCTGTCGAAGGTGGATGCCTTCTACGGCAAGAGCCGCATCCTCAACGAGGTCTCGCTGGCGGCCCGCGAGGGCGAGATCCTGGCGCTGCTCGGCCGCAACGGCGCGGGCAAGTCCACCCTGCTCAAGACCATCGTCGGCATCGTCAAGCCCGCCTCGGGCTCGGTGCGACTCGCCGGCACGGAGCTGGCCGGCCTGTCCTCGGCCGCCATCGCCCGCAGTGGCATCGGCTACGTGCCCCAGGGACGGGCGCTGTTCCACGGCATGAGCGTGCGCCACAATCTGGAGCTGGGGCGCCTCAAGCGCATCACCGGCGCCGGCCGGCACTTCAGCGAGGAAGAGGTGCTGGACCTCTTCCCCCGGCTGAAGGTGCGGCTCGACACCGCCGCCGACCTGCTCTCCGGCGGCGAGCAGCAGATGGTGGCGGTGGCCCGCGCGCTGATGGGCGACACCCGCGTGCTGCTGCTGGACGAGCCGTTCGAGGGCCTCTCCCCCGCCGTGACGGAGGAATTGTTCGATGCCTTCGACCGGCTGCGCCACCAGCTCGCGCTGGTGATCGTCGATCATCATCTCGACGTGGTGCTGAACCTGGCCGACCGCGCCGTGGTGCTGGAGCGCGGGCAGGTGATGCACGAAGGCCCCGCCCGGCCGCTGGCCCGCGACCTCGACCTCAGGCGGCAGGTGCTCTGGCTGTGAGCCCGCCGCCGGCCTCCCTCTTCTTTTGATGTGAAAGGCTTTCCATGAGCAAGATTGCCATTATCGGCTCCGGCTTCATCGGCCGCGCCTGGGCCATCACCTTCGCCCGCGCCGGCTTCGACGTGGCCCTGGCCGACCAGGCGGCCGACGCGCCCGAGGCGGCGCTCGCTTATATCGAGGGCGTGCTGCCGGCGCTGGCCGACAGCGACCTGCTGAACGGCGCCAGCCCGGACGCGGTGCGCGCCCGCCTCTCCGCCGCGCCCTCCTATGCCGCCGCCCTGGACGGGGCCGTGCACGCCCAGGAGAACGCGCCGGAAGTGCTCGACGTGAAGCTGGCCCTGTTCGCCGAACTGGATCGGCTCGCCGCGCCCTCCACCGTGCTCGCCAGTTCCACCTCGGCGCTGCTGCCCTCGGCCTTCTCCGCCGCGCTGAAGGGGCGGGAGCGGGTGTGCGTGTGCCATCCCATCAACCCGCCCTATCTCATCCCGGCGGTGGAGGTGGTGCCGGCCCCCTGGACCAGCGCCGACACCATGACCCGCGCCGCCGCGCTGATGCGCGCCGCCGGCCAGTCGCCCATCGTCATGAAGCGCGAGCTGGACGGCTTCGTCATGAACCGCATGCAGGGCGCGCTGCTGGAGGAAGCGTTCCGCATGGTGGCGGAGGGCTATGCCAGCGTGGAGGACATCGACGTGGGCATCCGCGAGGGCCTGGCGCTGCGCTGGTCCTTCATGGGGCCGTTCGAGACCATCGACCTCAACGCCCCCGGCGGGGTGGCCGATTATGTGGCGCGCTACCAGCAGATCTACGAGCGCATCTCGCCCAGCCAGTGGCACCGCGTGGACTGGGCCGGCGACGTGCTGGAGACGGTGCTGGCCGAGCGCCGCCAGCGCCTGCCGGAAGACCAGCTCGGCGCCCGGCAGGTGTGGCGCGACCGCCGGCTGATGGCGCTGGCCGCCCACAAGCGCAAGGCCGCCCAAGATATCGGCGCCTGATATCGGCGCCAGAGATCCGCGTCAGACACCGGCGCCCGACGCGCCGCTCCCCCTTCTTTCAGGAAAGGCTCAACCCATGGCCGAGACCGCCCCCCCCTCCAAATCCGCCCGCCAGCCCTCCGCCCGCAAGGTGGTGATCACCTGCGCCATCACCGGCGCCATCCACACGCCGACCATGTCGCCGCACCTGCCGATCACGCCGGACGAGATCGTCACCGACGCGCTCGCCGCCGCCGAGGCCGGCGCCGCCATCCTGCACCTGCATGCGCGCAACCCGGAAACCGGCCAGCCCGACCAGACGCCCGCGGCGTTCGCCCGCTTCCTGCCGCGCATCAAGCAGGCCACCGACGCGGTGATCAACATCACCTCCGGCGGCAGCCCCTACATGAAGGTGGAGGAGCGCGTGCTGCCCGCCGCCACTTTCAAGCCGGAGGTGGCCTCGCTGAACATGGGCTCCATGAACTTCGGCCTCTACCACCTGCTGGACAAGTACCAGGAGTTCAAGTTCGACTGGGAGCGCACCCATCTGGAGAACACCCGCGACCTGGTGTTCCGCAACACGTTCAAGGACATCGAGTACATCCTCACCACCTGCTACGACAACGGCACCCGGTTCGAGTTCGAGTGCTACGACATCGGCCACCTCTACAACCTCGCCCATTTCCTCGACCGCGGGCTGGTGAAGCCGCCTTTGTTCGTGCAGTCGGTGTTCGGCCTTCTGGGCGGCATCGGCCCGCACCCGGAGGACGTGATGCACATGAAGCGCACCTGCGACCGGCTGTTCGGCGACCAGTACCGCTGGTCGGTGCTGGGCGCCGGGCGCAACCAGCTGCCCATCGCCGCCATGGCCGCATCCATGGGTGGCAACATCCGCGTGGGGCTTGAGGATTCGCTCTGGGCCGGGCCGGGCAAGCTGGCCGCCTCCAATGCCGACCAGGTGAAACTGGCCCGCAAGATCATCGAGGGCCTGGGCCTCGGCGTGGCGACACCGGACGAGGCGCGCGCGATCCTCCAGCTCAAGGGCGCAGATAGGACCAATATCTGACACCCCCGCGCCGGCGTCCGGCACGGCCCGGGCGACCCACCCAGGCCGTTGCCGGCGCGGGACGTTGCTGCACTGCGGCAGCGGATGGAAAGAAGACCTCGCGGAGGCGGCAAGCGGGCGCGGCGCATCTCATGCAGCGTGAGCTTCACCGCGCGTCGGAATGCTTCCCGCGGCGGCGCCTGCATCTCGCCGCGCATGGGCGAGACTGCGACCCACGCCGGGAAACTTGCGAATCCGGATGCGCGCCCGCACCGCAAGCCCTGAAATAAAGACCATATACAGTCCGGCTTTCACCGACATCTACGGCAGATGCCGAGCGGCGGCGCACGTGCATACGTTGCAATTGCGGATTGCACCTGCGTCATTCCAGTGTCAAGCTCGCGACTTACCTAGGGTTGAAGGCTGGGAGTGACCTCAGGGACTTCGTTGCCTTTGAGGGATGCCGGAGCCTGCTCAGTAAAGGGCAGACAAGATGGGGCGGTCGGGAATCGGGCGAGTGGCGGTTTGGGCGGTGGTGGCGGTGGGTTCCGCCGCCCTCGCCGGGTGTGACCGGAAGCCGGAGGCGGCGGCGCCTGAGGCCCGTCCGGTCCGCACCGTCACCACCGCCATCCGCCCGGCCGGCGACACGGTCTCGCTCTCCGGCCATGTGGAGGCGCAGAACGAAGCCAGCTACAGCTTCCGCATCGGCGGCCGCATCATTGAGCGGCTGGTCAATGTGGGCGACACCGTCAAGCCCGGGCAGGTGCTGGCCAGGCTCGACCCGCAGAACGAGACGAACGCGCTGCGCTCGGCCGAGGCGGCGCTGGCGGCGGCGGAAGCCCAGCTCAGCCAGACCAGCAATGCCTACGACCGCCAGCGCGCCCTGCTGGAGCGCGGCTTCACCCCGCGCGCGCAATATGAGCTGGCCGAGCAGGCCTTCCGCACCGCGCGCTCGCGGGTGGACGATGCCCAGGCCCAGCTGAAGATCGCCCAGGACCGCCTCGGCTTCACCGAGCTGAAGGCCGATGCCGCCGGCACCGTGACCGCGCGCCGGGCCGAGCCGGGCGAGGTGGTCCAGCCCGGCCAGAGCGTGCTCCAGGTGGCCCGGCAGAACGGCCGGGACGCGGTGTTCGACGTGCCCGCCGCGCTGCTCTCCGCTTTGCCCGGCGATCCGCTGATCCAGGTGAGCCTGACCGGGGATGCCGCCGTCACCGCCGTCGGGCGGGTGCGCGAGGTGGCCCCGCAGGCCGATCCGGTCACCCGCACCTTCCAGGTGCGGGTCGGCCTCAGCGATCCGCCCGAGGCCATGCGGCTCGGCACCACCGTCACCGGCCGGGTCCAGCTCGACACCGGCCCGGTGATCGAACTGCCGGCCAGCGCCCTCACCCGCGTCAAGGACCAGCCGGCGGTGTGGGTCGTCGATCCCGCCTCCAAGACGGTGTCGCTGCGCAACATCCAGGTGCTGCGCTTCACCCCCGCCAGCGTCACCGTCGCCGAGGGCCTCAAGCCGTCGGAGGTGGTGGTCACCGCCGGCGTGCAGGCTCTGCATCCGGGGCAGAAGGTCCGGCTCCTGGGGGCCGACCTGTGAGGGGCTTCAACCTTTCCGAGTGGGCGCTCCGGCATCGCTCCGTCGTCATCTATTTCATGGCCGTGGCGGTGGTGGCCGGGCTCCTCGCCTACCAGCGCCTGGGGCGCGGCGAGGACCCGACCTTCATCATCAAGACAATGGTGGTGCAGGCGGCATGGCCCGGCGCCAGCGCCGAGGAGACCGTCCGCCAGGTCACCGAGCGGCTGGAGCGCACGCTCCAGGAGACCCCCAAGCTCGACTTCCTGCGCAGCTACACCAGCGCCGGCGTCACCACCATCTTCGTCAACCTGAAGGGCAGCGCCACGGCGCAGGAGGTGCCGGACATCTGGTACCACGTGCGCAAGTCCATCGGCGACATGCGCCACACCCTGCCGGCCGGCGTCGTCGGCCCCGGCTTCAACGACGAGTTCGGCGACACCTTCGGCATTATCTACGGCTTCACCGCCGACGGCTTCTCGCAGCGCGAGCTGCGCGACTATGTGGAGGACATCCGCTCCAAGCTGCTGCATGTGCCGGACGTCTCCAAGATCGAGATCCTGGGCGCGCAGGACGAGCGCATCTTCATCGAATTCTCCATGCAGGAGCTGGCCAGCCTCGGCATCGACCGCGCCGCCGTCCTGGCGGCGCTGCAACGGCAGAACATCGTCAGCCCCGCCGGCACGATGGAGACCGGCAAGGAGGCGATCTCGCTCACGGTGTCCGGCGCCTTCACCTCGGAAGCCGACATCGCCGACGTGAATTTCGTGGTGAACGGGCGCCTGCTGCGGCTGGCCGACATCGCCAGCATCCGGCGCGGCACCGTGGACCCGCCGCAGCCGCAGTTCCGGGCCAACGGCCAGTCGGCCATCGGCCTCGCCATCGCCATGCGCGACGGCGGCGACATCCTCGCCATGGGCCGCGCCATCAAGGCCCGGATGGACGAGATCACCGCCGATTTGCCCATCGGCATCGAGCCGGTGCTGGTGGCCGACCAGGCGGTGACGGTGGACCATTCCATCGCCGAGTTCATGTCCTCGCTCTGGCAGGCCATCGGCATCATCCTGATCGTCTCCTTCATCAGCCTCGGCGTGCGCGCCGGCGCGGTGGTGGCCCTGTCCATCCCGCTGACGCTGGCGGTGGTGTTCGCGCTCATGGAGCTGGCCGGCATCGACATGCAGCGCATCTCGCTGGGTGCCCTCATCATCGCCTTGGCGCTGATGGTGGACGATGCCATGACCACCACCGACGCCATGATCAACCGCCTCGCGGCGGGCGACGACAAGGAGAGCGCGGCCACCTTCGCCTTCCGCACCTATGCCTTCGCCATGCTGGCCGGCACCTTCGTGACGGTCGCCGGCTTCGTGCCCATCGGCTTTGCCGCCTCCTCGGCGGGCGAATACACCTTCTCGCTGTTCGCGGTGGTGTCCATCGCCCTGCTGGTGTCGTGGGTCGTGGCGGTGATCTTCGCCCCGCTGCTGGGCGTGATGATCCTGAAGCCGCCCACGAAGAAGGCCAATGCCGGGCCGAGCCGGGTGGTCGGGCTCTATCTGGCGCTGCTGACCTTCGCGCTCAGGTGGCGCTGGGCGACGCTGGCGGTCACCGTCGCGCTGTTCGTGCTCTCGGCGCTGGCCATCCCGCTCATTCCCAAGCAGTTCTTCCCCTCCTCCGACCGGCCGGAACTGCTGGTGGACCTGCGGCTGCCGCAGAACGCCTCCATCTATGCCAGCGATGACGTGGCCCGGCGCATCGATGCCGTGCTGAAGAGCGACCCGGACGTGGAGCGCTGGAGCACCTATGTGGGCCGCGGCGCCATCCGCTTCTACCTGCCGCTCAACGTGCAGCTGCCCAACGACTTCTTCGCCCAGGCGGTGATCGTCGCCAAGGACGTGGACGCGCGCGAGCGGCTGCGGGTGCGCCTGGACACGCTGCTGGCCAACGATTTCCCCAGCCTCATCGGCCGCGTCTATCCGCTGGAGCTTGGTCCCGCTGTGGGCTGGCCGGTGCAATACCGGGTCAGCGGCCCCGACGTGGAGAAGGTGCGCGAGATCGCCCTCGACCTGGCGCGGGTGGTGGCCACCAACCGCGACGCGGTGAAGGTGAATTACGACTGGATCGAGCCGGCGCGGGAGATCCGCATCCGGGTGGACCAGGACCAGGCGCGCCTGCTGGGCCTCTCCACCCAGAGTCTCGCAGGCGTGCTCAATACCGTGCTCACCGGCGCGCCGGTGACCCAGGTGCGCGACGACATCTATCTGGTGGACGTGGTGGCGCGGGCCACCGACGAGCAGCGCGTCTCGCTGGAGACGCTGGCGACGCTCCAGGTGCCGCTGCCCAGCGGACGCACGGTGCCGCTGCGCCAGCTGGCCACGTTCGACTATGCCCAGGCCTATCCGGTGATCTGGCGCCGCGACCGCGTGCCCACCCTCATCGTCCAGGCCGACGTGGTGCCCGGCGCCCTGCCGGAGGCGGTGGTCTCGGGCCTCGCGCCGCAGGTGCAGGAGCTGGCGAAGAGCCTGCCGCGCGGCTACCGCATCACGGTCGGCGGCACGGTGGAGGAAAGCGCCCAGTCCAGCGCCTCGGTGTTCGCCGTGGTGCCGCTGATGCTGTTCCTGATGCTCACGGTGCTGATGTTCCAGCTCCAGAGCTTCCAGCGGCTGTTCCTGGTGCTGTCGGTGGCGCCGCTCGGCCTCATCGGGGTGGCCGCCGCCCTGCTGCTGTCCGGCCGGCCGCTCGGCTTCGTCGCCATCCTCGGCATCCTCGCTTTGATCGGCATGATCACCAAGAATGCGGTGATCCTCATCGGCCAGATCGAGGCCGAGCGCGCCGCCGGCAAGTCCGTCTTCGACGCGGTGGTGGCGGCCAGCAGCGCCCGCTTCCGGCCGATCATGCTGACCGCGGTGTCCACCGTGCTGGGCATGATCCCCATCGCCCCCACGGTGTTCTGGGGGCCGATGGCCTTCGCCATCATGGGCGGCCTGCTGGTGGGCACCCTGCTCACCCTCGTCTTCCTGCCCGCGCTCTACGTGACCTGGTTCGGGCCGGACACGGCGCCCGAGCCCGGCCGGCGGGCGGCGCAGGCGTGAGGCGCGCGGCACCCGCGACGGGGGCAGCACCGGGATTTCGGCTTTCAGGAGAGGCACAGCGTCATGGCCAGTGAAACATCGGCAAACGCGCGGGCGCCTGTCCTCGTGGACCTCGCCCTCCAGGGCGGCGGCTCGCACGGCGCCTTCACCTGGGGGGTGCTCGACCGGCTGCTGGAGGAGCCCTGGATCAGGATCGACGGCATCTCCGGCACCTCCGCCGGGGCGATGAACGCCGCCGTGCTGGCGGACGGCTATGCCGCCGGCGGCGCGCCGGGCGCCCGCGCGGCGCTGGACGTCTATTGGAAGCGGGTCGCCGAGGCGGCGCGGTTCAGCCCGTTCCAGCGCGGCCCCATCGACAAGATGATGGGCCGCTGGACGCTGGACAACTCGCCGCTGTTCGTCGCCATGGACCTGATGTCGCGGCTCTATTCGCCCTACGACCTCAACCCCGGCAATTCCCACCCGCTGCGCGCCATCCTTGACGACCTGATCAATTTCGAGCGGCTGAAGGCCTCGCCCATCCGCCTGTTCATCACTGCCACCAATGTGCGCACCGGGCGCGGCCGGGTGTTCCGCAACGGCGAGATCACGCCGGATGTGCTGCTGGCCTCCGCCTGCCTGCCCACCATGTTCCAGGCCATCGAGATCGACGGCGAGAGCTATTGGGACGGCGGCTATTCCGGCAACCCCACCATGACGCCTCTGGTGCGTGAGCTGGATTCGGACGACACCATCCTCATCCCCATCAATCCGGTGGAGCGGCCCGGCACGCCCAATTCGGCGCGCGAGATCCTCAACCGGCTGAACGAGGTGTCGTTCAACGCCGTGCTGCTGAAGGAGCTGCGCATGATCGCGCTGCTGCGGCAGGTGGCCTGCCCGGAGAATACCGAGGGCGCGCAATGGGCCAAGATGCGCATCCACATGGTGCGCAATGACCTGATGCAGACGCTCGGCTATTCCTCCAAGCTGAACGCCGAATGGGAATTCCTCACCATGCTGCGCGACGCCGGCCGCACCGCGGCGGACGAATTCCTGGCGCGGGACGGCGACAGCATCGGCAAGCGCTCCTCCATCGACCTCGACACCCTGCTGGAAGGCGTCTGACCCATGGGGCTCCTCGGCATCCTGATCGGCCTCGGCCTCCTGCTGTTCCTCGCCTTCCGGGGCTGGAGCATCCTGCTGCTGGCGCCGGCCGCGGCGCTCGTCGCCGCCGCCTTCGCGGGCGAGCCGCTGCTCGCCCACTGGACGCAGACCTTCATGACCAACGCCGCCACCTTCGTGGCGCAGTTCTTCCCGCTGTTCCTGCTCGGCGCCCTGTTCGGCAAGCTGATGGACGACAGCGGCTCGGTCAGCGTGATCGCCGACGAGATGACCCGCCGCCTCGGCGAGCAGCGGGCGATCCTCGCCGTGGTGCTGGCGGGGGCCATCGTCACCTATGGCGGCGTCAGCCTGTTCGTCGCCTTCTTCGTGCTGGCGCCCATGGCCACCGCGCTATTCCGCTCCGCCGGCATCCCCCGCCGGCTGATGCCGGCGGCGATCGCGCTCGGCACCTCCACCTTCACCATGTCCGCCATGCCCGGCACTCCGGCGATCCAGAACGCCATCCCCATGCCGTTCTTCGGCACCACGCCGTTCGCGGCGCCGGGGCTCGGCGTCATCGCCTCGGTCATCATGCTGGGCTTCGGCATGTGGTGGCTCAACCGGGCCGAGCGCGTCGCCCGCGCCCGCGGCGAGGGCTTCGGCGACCCGGTGGCGGTGGATACCGAGGGCCTGTCCGACGACCAGTTCATCCGCGAACGCGCCACCGCCTCGCATGAATTCGACACCGCCGAGATCTGCCACGGCGCCCATGCCCACAAGGGCCCGCCGGTGCTCATCGCCGCTTTGCCGCTGGTGGTGGTGGTGGCGGTCAACCTCATCATGTCCATGGTGGTGCTGCCGCGCCTCGACGTGAGCTACCTGGCCGAGCCGCGCTGGGGCGGCACCACGCTCTCCGCCGTCGGCGGCGTGTGGTCGGTGGCGGTGGCGCTGGCCGCCGCCATCCTCACCCTGATCGCCTGCAATTTCCGCCGCCTGCCGGACCTGCGGGCCAGCATGGACGCTGGCGCCAACGCCTCGGTGCTGCCGGCCTTCAGCGTCGCCAGCCTGGTCGGCTTCGGCGCCGTGGTGGCGGCCCTGCCCGCCTTCGAGCTGGTGCGCACCTGGGTGCTGGGCATTGAGGGCGGCCCGCTGGTCTCGCTGGCGGTGGCCACCAACATCCTCGCCGCGCTCACCGGCTCGGCCTCCGGCGGCCTCACCATCGCGCTCGACGCGCTGGGCGCCTCCTACATGAAGATCGCCGCCGAAACCGGGCTCGACCCGGCGCTGATGCACCGCGTCGCGGTGATCGGCTCGGGCACGCTGGACAGCCTGCCGCACAACGGCGCGGTGGTGACGCTGCTGGCGGTGTGCGGCTCCACCCACGCCAAGAGCTATCTGGACATCGTCATGGTGGCGGTGGTCAGCGCCATCCTCGCGCTCGTCGCGGTCATCGCCATCGGCAGCGCGGTCGGCTCGTTCTGAGCACGCGGCGGACCATGCGCGCCGCCGCCGGCGCCACCGGGAGGAACCAGACCTCATGATTCCGGCCACGCTCCAGGTCTCGGGCCTCCTCACCTTCACCATCGCCATCCTGGTGTTCTTCCTGGGCTCCGGGCTCAACCGCGCGCTGGCGCCGCTGCGGCGCTGGAACATCCCGGAGGCGGTGAGCGGCGGGCTGGTGGCGGCGCTGGCCACGCTCGCCTGCTACAAGGTGCTGAATGTCGCCGTGAGCTTCGATCTCGGCGCCCGCGACATGCTGCTGCTGTATTTCTTCACCGGCATCGGCCTCAACGCCCGCCTCGCCGACCTCATGGCCGGCGGCCGCCCCCTTCTGCTTCTGCTGCTGGCCACCGTGGTCTATCTGGCGCTGCAAAACGGCATCGCGCTCGCCGCCGCCGGCCTGCTCGGCCTGCCGCCCGGCGTCGCGCCGCTCATGGGCTCGGTGTCGCTGATCGGCGGGCACGGCACCACCATCGCCTGGGCACCGCTGATCACCGAGCGCTTCGCCCTGCCCAACGCCATGGAAATCGGCATCGCCTCCGCCACGCTCGGCCTGGTGGTGGCGAGCCTGCTGGGCGGGCCGATCGCCGGCTTCCTCATCTCCCGCCAAAAGCTGCGCGGCCAGGACGGCGCCGCCCCCATGATGGGCCTACCGGATGAAGCGGCCGGCGCGGACACCGGCAAGGTGACCCATGTGGACATCCTCAGCACCCTGCTGGTGCTGAACATGGCCATCCTGATCGCCTACGGCCTGGAGGACGCGGTGGAAAGGACCGGCCTCAAGCTGCCGCTGTTCGTGGTCTGCCTGCTGGTGGCCATTGTGCTCACCAACATCGTGCCGCGCCTGCTGCCGCGCGCGCCCTGGCCGACCCGCACCCCGGCGCTGGCGCTGGTCTCCGATCTGTCGCTGAACGTCTTCCTCGCCATGTCGCTGATGAGCATGCAGCTGTGGACGCTGGGCGGCCTCGGGCCGGCGCTGGTGGTGGTGCTCGGGCTCCAGGCGCTGGGGGCGGCGCTCTACATCCTGTTCGTGGTGTTCCCGGCCATGGGCCGCAGCTACCAGGCGGCGGTGATCGCGGCCGGCTTCACCGGCATCAGCCTCGGCGCCACGCCCACCGCCATCGCCAACATGACGGCGGTGACCAAGGTGCACGGCCCGGCGCCCACCGCCTTCATCATCCTGCCGCTGGTGTCGGCCTTCTTCATCGACATCGCCAATGCGGTGGCCATCGGCTTCATGCTGCGATGAGGCCGGCCGGGCAGCACGCCTCAGCGGCCGCCGCCGCCGGTGAAGATGAGGATGGGCGCGGCCGCCACCGTGCCCACGGCGGTGCCGAACGCCTGCGCCGCCTCCGCGCCCTTGGGCGCGCCGCTGTCGCCGATCTCCTGGCCGGAGCCGAGGCGCGTGGCCATGAGCTGCACCACCTCCGGGCTGGTGGCGAATTTCGAGTGGTTGAGGGCGTCGCCATTGGTCAGGGCCGAGAGGTCGATCACGGTGATGCCCTTGGCGGATTCCAGCTCGGCGACCGTCGCGTCCTGGGTCAGGTCCACCGCGCCCACCCGCGTGACGCCGCCGGCGACGAAGCGGGACACGCCCAGCGCCCGGTCCTGGCGCGAGACGAAGATGGTGATCGGCGGCCGGCTCGGCCCCATCTCCGCCACCTGGCGGCGGAACACGTCGATGTCGAGGTCGGGCGAGGCCAGCACCACGTTGGAGATCTTCGCCGGGATCCGGCCGTCCTGGAGCGCCATCTGGCGCAGGCTCTCCACCGTCAGCCACGCGCCCATGGAATGGGCCATCACCACCACCTCGCTCACGGCCGGGCTGCGGGCGGCCTCGCGCAGCACATAGGCGAGGTCGTTGCGGGAGAAGTTGGTGCTCTCCCGGTCGTAGAGATAATCGAACACCTGCCCGCGCGAGGGCCAGGAGAACAGCACCGGGGCGGCGTCGGCCTGGGTGTCATGGACGATCTGGGCGAAGCGGAACACCGCCGCGTCGAAGCGGGTGTTGAAGCCGTGCACGAACACCAGCACGCGGTGCTTGCGGGTGCTGTGGCCCTTGAACCAGTCGAGCACGCCGGAGCGCGGCACGGCGGCAAGCGAGGTGACCGCGAACTCGCGGGCGGGATCCGCCGTCGCGCCCTGCGGCCATTGCAGCGAGCCCACCGCGCGGCCGGGCGGGATGGAGACGACGATATTGGTGAAGGACAGCGCGCTGCCGCGCTCGCCGGTATAGACCAGGGCGGGATCGTCGGACGGGGCGCGGGTGGTGGCGGCGAGGATGTCGACCGTGCTGGCGCCCGGGGCGCCGACCGCCACCGGCGTCAGCGCGCCGGGACGCGGCCCGCAGGCGGCAAGGCCCAGCGCCAGCGCGGCGAGGGCCAGCCCTGCGCCTTTGCGGCCGGCGACACGACCGATTGCTGCAAGCCCCGCCAAACGCCCCTCCCCCACCCGACGCGACACCCCGAAAGCGCCGCGATCCGCGGCGCGGGCCCTCCGGCCCGGTCTTTCCCCGCGGCCGGGGCTGCGATCCTAATGGACCTCCAAGACAAACGAAACACCGGCCCCCGCCGGCCGGCCGTCCCCTTCTCCAGGCGCGCCTGCGCGCCGCTGCCAGAAAGTCCGCGCGCATGAGCAACGAGACCTGCGAAATCCCGCTCCAGCTCCAGAGCATCAAGAGCTTCTTCCAGGCGCCCGAGATCGACCCGTTCACCGGCGAGGACAATGTGGTGTCCGGCATCGAGCAGGTGATGGACACCATGAAGATCCACCGCAACTGGAAATCCACCACGTTCCGGATCGTCATCACCGTGCCGCCCGATGCGCCGGACCTCGACCTCGCGCCGCAACTGCCCCGGGCGCTCGCCACCTATTGCGCCAAGCGCATGCAATATGCCCGGCGCAAGGTCACCGAGACCCGCTTGGAGGGCCGGCAGGCGCTGCGCATCGGCATCGTGTTCCTCGCCATCTGCCTCGCCGCCTCCGCCGCCGTGGAAAGCCTCCTCGCCGACCGGGTGCTGATCGGCAACCTGCTCGCCGAGAGCCTGATGATCGCCGGCTGGGTCGGCCTGTGGCGCCCCATGGAACTGCTGCTCAACGGCTGGTGGCCGTTCGCCAGCGAGGTCGACATCTACGAGAAAATCAGGAACACCGGGATCGAGGTGCGCCGCGCCGCCCCGGCGGCGTGAGTGGCGACGAACATCGGGACATGGCAGGGGCGCGCGGCAGGCCGCCCCGAGGGGAGAGCGGAATGGACAGTCAGAAGGTGATCCGGGCGCTGATCGGCATCATCGCCGCCATCGCCATCGGCGCGGCGGTGTCGCTCGCCCAGTCCATCTTCGCCCCGGTGGTGTTCGCCTTGTTCGTCATCGCCATCGTCTGGCCGCTGCAACGCGCGCTCCAGGCGGTCATGCCCAAGCTGGCGGCGGTGCTGCTCACCATGGTGGTGACGCTGGTGGTGGTGGGCAGCATCGTCAGCCTCGTGGTGTGGGGCTTCGCCCATGTGGGCCAGTGGACCTTCGCCAATGCGGCGCGCTTCCAGGCGCTCTACGGGCAGGCCGGCGACTGGCTGGAAGGCCACGGCTTCGTGCTGGCGGGCCTGATGGCGGAGCATTTCGACGTGCGCTGGATGCTGCGCCTGCTGCAAGGCGTATCCTCAAGCCTGCACGGCCTCGCCAGCTTCCTGATCGTCACGGCGGTGTTCGTGATCCTCGGCCTGCTGGAGGTGGACATCTTCGCCCGCCAGCTCGCCCGCCTGCGCCGGGCCGAGACCGGCGGCTTCATGCTGGCGGCCGGCGCCGACATCGCCGCCAAGATGCAGAAATACATGCTGGTGCGCACGCTGATGAGCATCGCCACCGGCGCCGTGGTGTGGGCCTTCACTTTGGCCTCGGGCATGGAGCTGGCCACCGCCTGGGGGGCGATCGCCTTCGCCATGAACTACATCCCGTTCATCGGCCCGTTCGTGGCGACGCTGCTGCCCACCTTCTTCGCTTTGGTGCAGTTCGAATCCTGGCAGATGGCGGCGTTCGTCTTCCTGTGCCTGAACGTGATCCAGTTCCTCTCGGGCAGCTATCTGGAGCCGCGCATCGCCGGCAAGACGCTGGCGGTGTCGCCCTTCCTGGTGCTGTTCGCGGTGTTCTTCTGGGCCTTCCTGTGGGGCGTGCCCGGCGCCTTCATCGGCGTGCCGCTGCTGATCGCCGGGCTGACCCTGTGCGCCCACCACCCGGCGACGCGCTGGGTGGCGGACCTGTTCTCCGGCACGCTGCCGGCGGAGGCCGAGGGCGCGGCGACCGAGGCGGCATAGCCCCGGCCCCACGGAACCGGCCCCCGCTCAGGCGCGGAACCGGCCCCCGCTCAGGCGCGGAACCGGCCCCCGCTCAGGCGCGGAGCCTGCCGCCGCTCAGGCGGCGGAGACCGAGCGCAGGAAGCCGTCGATCTCCGCTTCCAGTCGGTTGGTCACCTCGCGCACCGAGCGCGAGGCGTGCAGCACGCGGGAGGCGGAGGCGTCGGTGCCCTGCACCGCCGAGTTCAGCTGCTGGATGTCGCTCGCCACCACGCCGGTGCCGGTGGCGGCGCTGTCGATATTGTTGCCGATCTGGTTGGTGGTGGCGCTCTGCTCCTCCACCGCCGCGGCGATCGAGCTGGCGAAGCTGTCCACGTTCTCGATGGTCTCGGAGATGGTGCGGATGGCATGCACCGCGTTCTGCGTCTCCGCCTGGATGGCGCCGACCTGGGACACGATCTCGCTGGTGGCCTTGGAGGTCTGCGCCGCCAGTTCCTTCACCTCGGAGGCGACCACGGCGAAGCCGCGCCCGGCCTCGCCCGCCCGCGCCGCCTCGATGGTGGCGTTCAGCGCCAGCAGGTTAGTCTGGCCGGCGATGGCCTCGATCAGGCTCACCACGTCGCCGATGCGGTTGGCCGCCTGGGCGAGGCTGGCGATCTTGTCGTTGGTGGAGCGCGCGTCGGCGGCGGCGTTGCCGATCATGGCCGAGGTGGAGGCCACCTGGCGGGAAATCTCGCCGATGGAGCTGGCCATCTGCTCGGCGGCGGCGGCCACCGACTGCATGTCGGAGGAGGCCCGCGCCGAGGCTTCGCTCGCCGAATGCGACAGGTCCTTGCTCTCGGAGGCCGAGTGCGACAGTTGGGAGGACACCGCCTCCAGGTCGGTGGAGGCCGTGCTGGCCTCGCCGATCATCGCCGCCGCCGCCTCGCGGAAGCGGGAGATGAGGGCGTCGATGGCCTTCTGCCGGGTCTGCTGGGCGGCCTGGGCCTCCGCGCGCGCCGCTTCCAGCTCGTGGCGCTCGATGGCGTTCTGGCGGAACACGTCCACCGCCCGGGCCATGGCGCCGATCTCGTCCTGGCGGTCGAGGCCGTCGAGCACGATGGAGGTGTCGTCCGCCGCCAGTGCCCGCATCTTGTCGGTGATGTCGCTGATCGGCTGGGTCAGGAGCCGTGCGCCGAGCCACACCAGCAGCAGCACCAGCACCAGCACCACGCCGGCGATGCCGCCCATCATGTTGCGGGCGTCGGTCACGGTCTGGAGCGCATCGGCCTTGGGCACGGTCAGGATCAGCGTCCAGCGGTCCTGCGAGCCGGTGATCTCCACCTGGCTGGCGAAGGCATAGAAGGTGGCACTGTCATAGGTGCCGGTGAGCGTCCCCACCAGGCGGATGGCGCTGGTGCAGACGGCGCAGGCGGTCTTGCCCTCGTCCGTATAGATGACGCGCTGGATCGGCTTGCCGCCCGCCGCGTCCGCCACCAGGGCGGCCATGGCGGCGTCTTCCACCCGCGTGCCGACGCGGCTCGGGTCGCTGTTGGCGAGCCACAGGCCGTTGCCGCTGACCAGCGCGGCGGCGCCGGTGCCGAACGGCTTCAGGCCGCCGACCAGGGCGCCGAGCTTGTCGAGAGCGATGTCGGTGGTGACCACGCCGATGGGCGCGCCGTCGCGGCGGATGACCGAGGCGACCGTCATGACCTGGAGGGGCCGGCCGCCGATGCTCGCCTGGTAGGGCGGCGTCACGTTGGAGCGGCCGTTGCGCAGGGTCTGGTCGAACCACAGCTCGGCGCCCGCCGCGCGGGCCATGTCGAGCTTCTCCCGGCCGATGCTGCCGTCCGCCTGCCGGAAGACGCGCAGGGCCAGCCGGCCGTTGGCGTCGGACAGGGCATGGCCGACGAAGTCCGCGTCCTTCCCGTCGAGCTTGCCCGGCACGAAGACGAGGCTCATGCCGACGATGTCGGGGGTCTCGCTCGCCAGCCCGGCGATCACCGCGCCGAGCCGGTCGCGGTCCGCGCGGCTGTCGGCCACGAAGCCTTCCAGGGCGGTGGCGGCGGCGCGGGCGGTCAGCGCCGCGCGGTCCAGCTCGCTGCCGATGGCCCGGGCGGAATCCTTGGCCAGAGCCTGGCCGCGCCGCTCGGCGTCGAGCTGCACCGCCGTGGTCATCGTGTACAGGCCGATGGCGCCCACCACCATCAGTCCGGCACCGAACAGGGCGCCGGCAAACCCGACAAGCTTCGTCCGAATAGGCAAATCGGCAATACGCATAGGAGTCCCCGCACACGTCAGAGATGAGGCGGGATGCCCCACCACCCGCTGCCCGGCCGTTGGCGCAATCGACGGCGTCGCAATTCCGCAGGTGGGGTTCATGGCGGCGTGCCCGGCATCCGGGGCCGCATCCGGCGGCCCGCAGCGTCCCGACACCGCCCCGGCGTCCCGCCGGCATGCCCCCGCATGCCGGACCCGACGCCTCCATTCCCCCCTGCCTTCGGGCGCATCAACTTCCGTTGTCGCGAATTTGCCGGAATTCGATCTGGCCGCTTTGCGCAAGATCATATTTGCCGCCGAAACGGACCCAGTCGCAATGCATGGCGCCGCTGCGGCACCAGCCCCACGCAAGGCTCGGCGCGGACCTGCGGCCCAGCTCACGCTCGCCGGGCCGTCCCGGCAAGGGGGCTGGCAAGGGGGCCGGCCGGAGCGGGGGTCAGCGGAAGCGGTCGGCCCGGTAGGGCATGAGCGGGCGCGCGGGCGGCCCGTCGGCGATGATGTCCGCCACCAGGCGCCCGGTGATCGGGCCGCAGGCCAGCCCCACATGGCCATGGCCGAAGGCATGGACGATGTCGGCGCTGGCGGCGGCGGGGCCGATCACCGGCAGGCCGTCGGGCGTGGAGGGGCGATGGCCCATCCAGCGCGTGAGGCGCGCCTCCGGCACCTGTCGCGGCAGGCCGGGATAGGTGTTCAGGAGATGGTCGAGCAGCACGTCGGCGCGCTTCCAGTTCGGCTCGGCGTCCACGGCGGCCAGCTCCACCTGCCCGGAGGCGCGCAGGCCCGCCCGTGTCGGGGTATTGGCCATCTTGCCGTCGCTGGGCATCACCGGCGTGCGCGGCGACACCTCGGGATCGGCCAGCACCACATGGTAGCCGCGCTCGCTGGCAAGGCTCACCCGGTCCCCCGCCGCCGCCGCCAGCGGCCGGGAGCGGATGCCGGCGGCGATCACCGCCCGGTCGCAGGCCACCTCCCCCTGGAAGGTGCGCACCGCCTTGAGGCGCCCGTCCTGGATGTCGAAGCCGGTGGCGCCGGCCGGAACATGGTGCAGGCCGAGGCGCTTGGCATAAGCCACCAGTCCGGCCACATAGGCGCCGGGGTCCTGGCAATGGGCACCGGCCTCCACCAGCACGCCGAAGCCGTAGCGCGGATCGAGCGCCGGCTCGAAGGCGCGCAGGGCCGGGCCGTCCAGCTCGCGCCAGGCGACGCCGTTGTCGCTCCGCAGCCGCCAGGCCAGCGCCTCGGCTTCGAACGCGGCGCGGCCGGGATAGGCATAGAGCAGGCCGCGCCGCACGATGAGATCGGACAGGCCGGCCTCGGCGGCGAGCGCCTGATGCCGCTCCGGCGCATCCGCCAGCAGCGCGCTCAGCGCGCGGGCGGTGGCCTCCACCTTGGCCTCGGTGGCCCCGGCGGAGAGGAAGCGCAGCAGCCAGGGCGCCAGATGCGGCAGCGCCGCCCAGCGGATGGTCAGCGGGCCGAGCGGGTCGAGCAGATAGCCCGGCACCTTCTTCCACAGGCCGGGCATGGACATGGGCACGACGGAGGCCGGGCTCAGCCACGCGCCGTTGCCGAAGCTCGCCGCCTGCTCGCCGCCCGGCGCGCCGGGCTCCACCAGCGTGACGCGATGGCCGTCGCGCAGCAATTCGACGGCGGTGGCGGCGCCGACGATCCCGGCTCCGATGACGACCACATGCAGGCCCATGACACGAACTTTCCCAATGCGGCGCGTGAGCGCTCCGCGAGGATCTTAGCGCTCGGCGAGGATCTTGGCGTTGCCGCGCAGCGAGGCCTCGCTCACCGTGATGCCGAGGCCGGGGCCGTCGGGCACGATCACGTGGCCGTCGCGATTGGCGATGCGCGCCTCCAGCACGTCCTCGGTGAGGACATGGTGCGGCATGTAGAATTCGCAGCCCAGCGAGATGCCCGGCGTCGCCGCGATCAGCTGGGTGCCGGCGGCGAGCGCGATGCCGCCCTCCCACAAAGTGCCGCCGTAGCCCGGCAGGCCGGCGGTGTCGGCGATGGCCATCAGGCCCTGCGCCTTCATGAGGCCGCCGCACTTCATGATCTTCACCGAGATGGCGTCCGCCGCCTGCCGCCGCACCACCTCCATCAGGTCCACGGCGTCGAAGCAGCTCTCGTCCGCCAGGATCGGCGTGTCGAGCGCGGCGGCAAAGCCCGCCATGGCGTCCAGGTGGCGGCGCGGCACCGGCTGCTCGATGAAGGTGGGGCGGAAGGCGTCCACGTCGCGCAGGATCTTCATGGCGCCGAACGGGTCGAGCGCCTGGTTGAAGTCGAGCCGCAGATCGATGGCGGCGCCGAACTCCCCGCGCAGGGTCTCCAGGATGCGCAGTTCCTCCGCGTGCGGCTTCACCCCGGTCTTCATCTTGAACAGCGTGTGCCCGCCGGGGACCATGCTGCGCAGACGCTCAAGATCGGCGTCGAAGTCCGGGTCGGCGATGGAGAAGGACAGAGGGATGCGATCGCGCACCCGCCCGCCCAGCAGGTCCGCCACCGACAGGCCGGTGGCCTTGCCGAGGATGTCCATCAGCGCCATCTCGACCGCCACCTTGGCCTCGCCATGGCCGACCAGCACCTTGTCCATGCGCGCCGTCAATTCGCGCACGCGCTTGATGCGGGCGCCGAGGACGAGCGGGCGCAGATAGATGTCGAGCGCGGCGAAGGCGGCCTCCGGCGTGCCGGTGAACACCTCCCACGGCGCCGCCTCGCCCCAGCCGACGATGCCGTCGGCGCTGGTGACTTCCAGCAGCACGCGCTTGACCGAGCCCTTCACATTGCCGACGCCCTGGAGGCGGGCCATCTTGATCGGGCTCTCGACCAGGAAGATGCGGATACGCTCGACGACGCTGTCCCAGCTCACGGGCTTGGGTCCTTTCAGGCAGAGGCGGGCGGCACGGCCGCCGCGCGGAACGATGCGGGTCTCAGGCGGTGGCGGCGGGGGCCTCGCCGCGCTTGTGGAAGTGGCTGAGGAAGGCGCGGGTGGCCGCCTCGCGCGGCGCGTCGATGACCTGCTGCGCCGGCCCCTCCTCCACCACCACGCCGTCGCGCA
Organism: Azorhizobium doebereinerae UFLA1-100; assembly: GCF_000473085.1. Taxonomy (GTDB): domain Bacteria; phylum Pseudomonadota; class Alphaproteobacteria; order Rhizobiales; family Xanthobacteraceae; genus Azorhizobium; species Azorhizobium doebereinerae. The sequence goes on along the minus strand of NZ_AXBA01000038.1, from coordinate 11,243 downwards.
TGAAGATGACGCGGTCCGCCACCTCGCGGGCGAAGGCGATCTCATGGGTGACGATCACCATGGTCATGCCCTCCTTCGCCAGCGCGCGCATGACCGCGAGCACCTCGCCCACCAGCTCGGGATCGAGCGCGGAGGTGGCCTCGTCGAACAGCATCACCTCCGGCTCCATGGCCAGCGCGCGGGCGATGGCCACGCGCTGCTTCTGGCCGCCGGACAGCTTGTTGGGATAGGCGTCCGCCTTGTCCGCCAGCCCCACCTTGGCCAGCAGGCTGCGGGCCAGCGGCTCGGCCTTGGCCTTCGGCAGGCCGCGCACGGTGAGCGGGCCCTCCATCACATTGGCCAGCACGCTCATGTGCGGGAACAGGTTGAAGTGCTGGAACACCATGCCGGTGTTGGCGCGGAAGCGGGCCAGCTCCTTCACCCCCGGCAGGCGCGTGCCGGTGCCGAAGGCGAAGCTGTCGCCGCCCACCCGCACCCGGCCGCCGTCCGGCACCACCAGGAGGTTGATGCAGCGCAGGAGCGTGGACTTGCCCGAGCCGGACGGGCCGATCAGCGCCACCACGCCGCCGGGCTCCACCGAGAGGTTGATGTCCTTCAGCACCTCCAGGTCGCCGAAGCACTTGCGCAGGGCGGCGACCTCGATCTTGGACTGGCTCGTCATGGCGCGCCTCAATCGGTGGTCGCGAGCCGCGCCTCGCCGCGCCGCACCAGCAGCGTCAGCGGGAACAGCGCGAGGAAATAGATGATGGCGATCACCGTGTAGAGCTCCAGCGGGCGGTAGCTGTCATGCGCCGCCACCTGCCCCTGGTAGAGCAGGTCCGGCACCGCCAGCACCGAGACCAGCGAGGTGTTCTTGAACTGGATGATCGACTGGTTCATCAGCGGCGGCACCATGCGCTTGAGCGCCTGGGGCAGCACCACGCGGCGCATGATCTGCGCCGGCAGCATGCCGAGCGCCTCGCCCGCCTCGGTCTGCCCGCGGTCGATGGAGACGATGCCGCCGCGGATGATCTCCGCATAGAAGGAGCCGCCATAGAGCGAGAGCGCCAGGATGCCGGCGGTGAGCGCGGACATCTCGATGCCGGTGAGGATCGGCATGGCGTAATAGAACCACACCAGTTGCACCAGCAGCGGCGTGCAGCGGAACACCTCCACATAGGCCGAGGCCAGCCAGGCCAGCGGGCGGAACGCGGAGAGCTTGGCCAGAGCGGCGGCGAGGCCCATGACGAGCCCCAGCACGACGATGGCGATGGTGAAGCCGACCGTCACCCCGAGCCCGTCCAGCAGCAGCCAGCGGTAGGTCCAGACCAGCCCGAAATCCCAGTGATACATGCCACGTCCTCAATCGAGGGAACGGCCGCGGCACCGCGCCGGCCGAGCCGGTGCGGTGCCGCGGCCGAAGGCCCGAGCGCTCAGAGCTGGATGCCGGCGGGCATGTCCGCCTCGGTCACGCCCACCAGCTCCATGTTGGCGATGATGGTGGAGCGGATGAAGCCGAGGCCCTTGTTGTAGTCGATCCAGGTGTTGACGTAGTCGCGCCAGGTCTTGTCGCCCTCGCGGCGGAAGCCGGCGTTGGAGGTGGTGGAGAACACCGGCGTCGGCACCAGCAGCTGGCCCACGTTGGGGTTCTTCTTGCGCACGGTGAGCGCCAGCATGAGGATGATGCACTGGGCGTCCACGCGGCCGGAGATGAGCGCCATGGTGGCCTCGTCCGCGCTCTTCAGGCGCACGATCTGCGCCTTGGGGCAGAGGCGGCTGACCACCTGGTCGTGCGAGGAGCCGACATCCACCGAAATCTTCACGTCGGGAGTGTTCAGCTCGGCCCAGGTCTTCGGCGCGAAGTCCTTCTTGGTGAGCATGGTGAAGGCGTTGGAGAACACCGGCACCGAGAAGTCGACAACCAGCGCGCGCTTGGGCGTCGGGTTCAATCCGAAGAAGATGTCGATCTTGTTGGCCTGGAGGTCGAGCACCGCATTGCCCCAGGTGGTCTCGGTGATCTCCAGCTGCACCTCCAGCTCGTCGGCCAGGGCCTTGGAGATGTCGATGTAGAAGCCCTTCCACTGACCGGACGCCAGGTCCTTGTGGTAATAGGGCGCGGCGCCGGCCACCGCGCCGATGCGCAGCTTCTTGGTGCGGCGGATGCGGTCGAAGGTGGTCTCCTCGGCGGTCTGGGCCGCGGCCGGGGCGATCAATCCGCCCATGGCCGCGGCGGTCGCCGCACCGGCACCCACAAGCGCTGCAAGGTTTCGACGCGAGATCATAGGTCCCCTCTTCGGTTCTGGTTGGTACCTTTCGGAGCTTGTTTCGCTGCCGTTGTCAAATGGGGAAAGCCTGCCGCGCGCGGTGTCACCCCGCCTTTCGCAACGGAATTCCATTGCTTGCTGCCGCCGCCCCGCCTTCGGCGCGGGGCGTCGCGGCGAAGCCCGGCGCGAGGCGCAGGCCGGCCTGGGTGGAAAGGAAGTCGGCGAGCCCCGCCTCCTCCTGCCGCACGAAGCCCTTGGCCGGCAGCTGGCCCATGAGGAACAGCTCCACCATGGCGACGCAGCCCGCCGCCGTGGTGAGCTGGATCGCGCTCATCTCCGGCGTGCCGTAATAGCGCAGCACGGTGCTCTCCTCCTCCAGCCGGCCGTTGCGCTCGCCGACCCCGGTGACGAACACCACCACCACGTCCTTGCGGGTGAAGGGGGCGGCGCGGTTGAGGATCCTGCGCAGCGTGTCGCGGTCGTCGGCCAGTTCCAGGCCGCGCAGCAGAAGCTTCATGATCTCCGCATGGCCGGGATAGCGCAGCGTCTTGTAGCTGAGGTCGCTCACCTTGCCGTCCAGCGTCTCGGTCAGCGTGCCGAGGCCGCCGGAGGTGTTGAACGCCTCGTAGGAGACGCCGTCGATCATCACATGTTCCAGCCCCTCCAGCGCCGGCACCAGGATGGGCTTGCCCTCGAACACGATCTCGCAGGGGTTGCAATATTCGTTGATCAGCCCGTCCACCGACCAGGTCACGTTGTAGGCGAGCGCGTTGGTGGGATAGAGCGGCAGCGCGCCGACCCGCATCTTCACCGCCTTCAGCTTCTCGAACCGCGCCGCCATGTCGGCGCCGAGGATGCAGATGAAGCCCGGCGCCAGCCCGCATTGCGGCACCAGCGCCACCTCGGCGGTGGCGCCGAGCTGCTTGATGAAGCCGGTGGTCTCCACATCCTCGGTCAGGTCGAAATAGTGCGTGCCGGTGGCCACCGCCGCGCCGGCGATGCCTTTGTTGAGGAAATAGGGGCAGGCGCTCACCACCACGTCGCGGTCGGCGAGGAAGGCCCTGAGCGCGGCCGGGTCCGCCACGTCGAGCCGGGCGGTGCGCACGGCGCCGCCCTCGGCGAGGGCGAGCTGCGCCGGATCGGCGTCGGCCAGCGTCACCGCGTGCCCCTGCTCGGCCAGCATGGCGGCGATCACCGCGCCGATCTGGCCGGCGCCGAGGACGGCGATGCGCTTGGAGGGAAGGATCTGCATGGTCTGGCCCCTGGGAGTGATACGTGTGTCCCAGGCATGGTGCAGGCCGGCTTCGGCGGATGAAACCCCGATGCTGACGATATAAATGGACCATAAAGACAGATTGCCGTAGCTTTTCGGCATGTTGCCGATCGATGCCACCGACCAGACGCTGATCGCTTTGCTGCGCGAGAACGCCCGCGCGCCGACCTCGGAGCTGGCCCGCGCGCTGAAGCTCTCGCGCACCACGGTGCAGAGCCGCATCGAGCGGCTGGAGCGGCGCGGCATCATCACCGGCTACGGCGTGCGGGTGTCGGACGCCTATGAGCAGGGCCTGGTCAAGGCACACGTGCTGATCACCGTCCTGCCGAAGCTGGCGCGGCGCGTGGAAGGCGAACTGCGCGCCATCCGCGAGGTGCGCACGCTGCATTCGGTGAGCGGCAGCTTCGATCTCATCGCCGTGGTGGTGGCGCCCTCGGTGGCCCAGCTCGACGCGCTGGTGGACCAGATCGGCGAGCTGGAGGGCGTCGAGCGCACCATGACCTCGGTCATCCTGTCCACCCGCATCGACCGCTGAGCCCGGCCCGGAGTCTCGTGACGCGCTCCCGTGAAACGCTCACGTGGAGGGCTCTCGGAGAGGGCTCTCGCCCCCGGGCTGTGGCGGCGGCTCTCACCGCAAAGCTCTCGCGGGCGCCGGGAGCGATGTTTCCGTGACGCTGCGATGACGAAAAGAGGCCCGCAAGATCAGCGCAAGCTTCGAATGAGATGTTCCACCGATTTTATTCGAGCGCGCGGGCCTCTCATGCGGATCACCATCAAGACGACACTCATCTCGCTGTTCTGCATGATGAGCCTCATCGTTGCGGGCCTGTGCGTCTCGGCGCTGGTCTCCGCCTATCACGTGCATCAGGCCGCGCAGGAGGTGACCGAGCTGGCGGACATCGATCGCGACCTGGTGGACGGGCTGGGAAGCTACCGCTTCGAGCGCGGCGGCAGCACCACGGTGCTCACCGTCGCCAGCGCCGACAGCCCGGCCTATCGCGAGCAGATGGCCCAGCGCCGCGCCAAGGTGACCGCCGCCATCGACGGCGCCCTCGCCAAGCTCGCCATCGCCGCCGACCCGGCCCTGACCCCGCTCGCCACCCGCCTGCGCGCCGAGTTCCAGACCGTCAAGGGCCTGCGCACCGAGATGGACACGCAGCTCAACCGCCCCATGGACCAGCGCGACCCCAACGTGGCGCGCCGCATCACCGCCGATGGTGGGCAGATGCTCACCACGCTGGAGGCGCTCTCCAACGCGGTGGAAGCGCAGATCCAGGCGCATGACCCGGCCATGGCGCAGCTGATCCTCGCCCGCAGCATGGCCTGGGCCACCCGCGCTTTGGTGGGCAGCGCCTCGCTCCAGCTCAACACCGTGGTGGGCGAGAAGCGGCCGCTGACGCCGGAGGAGGACCGCTCCCTCACCACGCTCGATTCCCGCGCCGAATTCGCCTGGAACGCGGTGCGCGACATCGGCCTCGCCGCCAATGCCCCGGCCGCGCTGAAGGCCGCCGTAGAAGCCGCGCAGACCGCCAATTACGGCGGCACCTTCAAGCCGTTGCGCGACGAGGTGCTGCGCAAGGTCCGCGCCGGCCAGCCGAGCGGCCTGGATCTGCAGCAGTGGCGCAGCGCCGCCGACCCCGGCCAGACCGCCATCTCGGCCGCCGTCGCCGCCGCCGTGGACAGCCTGCTCGCCGCCGCCGCCGCCACCGAGGCCACGGCCCGCAACAAGCTCATCGTCTATGGCGTGATCCTGGCGGTCGCCGTCATCCTCACCGTGGTCGGCCTGCTGGTGGTGGTGCGCCGCGTCACCGGCCCCATCTCCAGCCTCACCCGCGTCATGACCGAGGTGGCCGACGGCGACCTTCAGGTCGAGGTGCCCGGCGCCGCCCGGCACGACGAGATCGGCGCCATGGCCAAGGCGCTGCTGGTGTTCAAGGACAACCTCGCCCGCACCCGGCAGATGGAAGACGACGCCGCGCGCCAGCGCATCGAGGCGGAAGCCGAGCGCAAGGAGATGATGCAGGGCCTCGCCTCGGAGTTCGAGCGCGAGGTGGGCGGCATCATCGGCACCGTCTCCACCTCCTCGGAGGAATTGCAGAAGACCGCGAGCCGCATGGCCAAGGCGGCGGAGAAGACCTCGGCCCAGTCCACCGCCGTGGCCGCCGCCGCCGAGGAAGCCTCCACCAACGTGGTGATGGTCGCCTCCTCGGCCGAGGAACTCGGTTCCTCGGTGGACGAGATCGCCCGCCAGGTGCAGCAGTCGGCCCAGATGTCCGCCACGGCGGTGCAGGAGGCCACCAAGACCGGCGAAGTGATCCGCGAGCTCGCCCAGGCGGCCTCGCGCATCGGCGACGTCATCGGCCTGATCTCCAACATCGCCGAGCAGACCAACCTTTTGGCCCTCAACGCCACCATCGAGGCGGCGCGCGCCGGGGATGCCGGCAAGGGCTTCGCCGTGGTCGCCTCCGAAGTGAAGGCGCTGGCCACCCAGACCGCCAAGGCCACCGAGGACATCTCCATCCAGATCACCGCCATCCAGACCTCCACCGATCAGGCGGTGAAGGTGATCGAGGGCGTCGGCCAGCAGATCCGCCAGATGAGCGACGTGGCGAGCGGCATCTCCGCCGCCGTCGAGGAGCAGGGCATCGCCACCCGCGAGATCGTGCGCAACGTCGATCAGGCGGCCACCGGCACCAATTCGGTGAACGGCCACATCGCCGAAGTGGCGAAGACCGCCGACGAGACCGGCGCGGCCGCCTCCATGGTGCTGGATGCCTCCACCGCGCTCACCAGCCAGGCCAAGCGCCTGGAGGAACAGATGGAGCGCTTCCTCCAGACCGTGCGCACCGCCTGAACCCTCTCGGGGCGGGGTCCGCGACGGACCGCCGCCCCGCCGCAGGCTCAGGCCAGCGGCGCGTCCACCATCACTTGCAGGCGGCCCTGCGAGCAGGTCTCGACGCGCGCCTCCACGCCATAGACCTGCGCCAGCACGCGCGGCGTGATCGCCGCCTCGGGCGTCCCCTGCGCGGCGCAGGCGCCCTTGTCCAGCACCACCACATGGTCGGCATAGCGGGCCGCCAGAGCGAGGTCGTGCAGCACCACGGCCACCACCCGCCCCTCCCGCGCCAGCCGGCGCAGCAGCCCCATCACCACCGCCTGGTGGCGCAGGTCCAGCGCGCTGGTGGGCTCGTCCAGCAGCAGCACGCGCGGCTCGCCCACCACCGCCTGGGCGAGACTCACCAATTGCCGCTGGCCGCCGGACAGCCGGTCGATCGGCTCCAGCGCCAGCGCGCCGATGCCCATCTCCACCAGCAGCGCGGCGGCCCGCGCGCGCGCGGCCGCGCCCGGCAGCGGTGCCGCGCCCGGCACGGCGCGCAGCGCCGCGATCACCGTCTCGATCACCGACAGCGCCACGCCCTGGGGCAAGGCCTGCGGCATGAAGCCGACGATGGCGGCGCGGCGGGCGCGCGGCAGCCGCAGCAGGTCCTCGCCGCCGAGCCGCACGGCGCCGCGCGCGGGAATGAGGCCGGACAGCGCCCGCAGCAGCGTCGACTTGCCGGCGGCGTTCGGCCCCACCAGCGCCGTCACCTGCCCGGCGCGGAACGGCGCCAGCGTGAGGTCGCGCACCACCGGCCGGTGGCGATAGCCCGCCGACAGGCCGGAGACGACGAGATCCGTGTCGCCCGCTTCCCTCATGCGCTCCTCCGCGAAGCCAGCACCAGGGCGAGGAAGATGGGCACGCCCACCAGCGCGGTGACGATGCCCACCGGCAGCACCGCGCCGGTGACCAGCAGCTTGGAGGCGCTGGCCGCCAGCGACAGCACCAGCGCGCCGCAGAGCGCGCTGGCGGGAATGAGCAGGCGGTGATCCTCGCCCACCAGCAGGCGCGCCATGTGCGGCGCCACCAGCCCGATGAAGCCGATGACGCCGACGAAGGCCACCGCCGTGCCGGTCAGCAGGCTGATGCGCACCAGCGCCAGCAGCCGCAGCCGGCCCACGGCGATGCCGAGGCTCTCCGCCCGCTCCGCGCCGAGGCGCAAGGCGGTGAGCTGCCAGGCGCTGGCCAGCGACCAGGGCAGCACGCCCGCCAGCACGATGGCGAGCACGGCGAGTTGCTCGCCATTGGCCCGCCCGAGGCTGCCCAGGGTCCAGAACACCAGTTGCTGCAATGCCTGCTGGCTGGCGATGAACTGCACCAGCCCGACCAAAGCGTTGAAGGAGAAGAACAAGGCGATGCCGAACAGCACCACGGTCTCCCCGCCCGCCCCGCGCAGCCGCGACAGCGCCTGGATCAGCAGCGTGGAGCCGAAGGCGAACAGGAAAGCATTGGCCGGCACGATCCAGGCCGACGGGATGCCGGGGACGCCGATGCCGAGCACGATGGCGAGCGCGGCGCCGAACACCGCCGCCGACGAGGTGCCGAGCGTCAGCGGCGAGGCCAAAGGATTGTTGAGCACGGTCTGCATTTCCGCCCCCGCCACCGCCAGGCTGGCGCCCACCAGCAGCGCCATCAGCGCCTGCGGCAGGCGCAGGCCGTGCACGATGACCACCGTGGTGCGCGGCGCGCTGTCCGGCCAGACGAGCGCCCGCGCCGCGTCGAGGACGGTGACGCCGGACGGGCCGGTGGCGAGGTCGAGAAGGACCGCGCCCAGCACCAGCACGGCCAGAGCGGCGATCACCAGCAGCCGGCGGCGCACCAGCCGCCCGTAGCCGGCGACGGCGGCATGGACCTCGCCCACGGCCTCGCGCGCGCCGCCGGTCATGGCGTGAGGCTGATCCAATAGCTGCCCTCCAGCGGCACCGCCAGGAAGCGGGCGTTCATCTCGTCCAGCGTGGCGCGCGGGTCGAGGTCGGCGAACAGCTCGGGATGGATCCACTTGGCCAGCACCTCGGCCACCAGCACGTTGGTCGGCATGTTGATGAGGTTGTGGTAGAGGCCGTGCACCCGCCCCTCCCGCACCGCCGCGAGCTGGGCGATGCCGGTGCGCGCGGTGAGGCCCGCCAGCGCGGCGCGCGCCTGCGCCTCCGGAATGCCCGGCCCCAGCACCAGCCCGCCTGTGCCGATGAGATGGGTGCCGCCGGTGGCCACATAGACCGCCGGATCGGCGCTCATGACATATTCCAGGCTGAGATGCCCATGGGTGCCGGTCAGCACCTCGGCGGCGATGTTCTGGCCGCCGGCGAAATCGATGAAGTCGCCGACGCTGCCGCGCCCCGGCGCGTTGCAGCATTCGCCGAACGCCCCCGCATGGGCCTCCATCAGCACCTTGGGGCGGGCGAGGCCGGGGGTGTCCAGCCGCGCGGCGATGCGCGCCATGTGCGCCGCGTAGAAGGCCACATAGGCCTCCGCCTGCGCCTCCCGGCCCAGCGCCCGGCCGAGGATGCGCATGCTGGGCACGGTGTTCTGGAACGGATGGGCGTAGAAATCGACGAAGATCACCGGCACGCCCGCCGCCGTGAACGGCTTCACCACCTCCTCCGGCCGCCCGGCGCCGAGCCGGCCGGAGAGGATGACGAGATCCGGATCGACGCTCAGCGCCTTCTCCACCGAGAAGGAGGCGTCGGATTCCTCGCCCACCACCGGCACCTGCTCCACCGCCGGGAACTTCGCCTTCACCCGCGCGTAATTGGGCACGTCGCGCCGCTTGAGGTCGGCCGACCAGCCGGCCAGCGGCGCCACCGGGTCCGGCAGCAGCAGGGCGAGGGCGAAGATCTGCCGCCCCTCCGCCAGCACGATGCGCCGGGCGGGACCGGGCAGCGTGACGCTGCGCCCGGCGATGTCGGTGAGGGTGATCGGCGCGGCCGCAGCCGAAGTCCCCCACAGGCAGGCCGCCCACAGGCCGGCGGCCAGAAGCGGCAGCATGAGGACAGGAAGCCGGCGCAGGCCGGCGCGGACGAAGCCAAGGGCGGTCATCGGGGGGTCTCCGGCTGGAGCGCGAACGACACCGCGCGGCTGAGCGCGGCGGGCACCACGGAGCCGTGGTTCTCGCCGGCGATGAGATCGAAGCGCACGGCGAGCCGCTCCGGCGCGAGGCGGGCGAGCCGGCCGGCGAGCGCCTGCGCCTCCTCCGCCACGCGGTGCTCGGCGAGGCGCGCGTCCACCGCCGCATCGCCGGTGCGGGTGGTGGCCTGCTCCAGCCCGCCCGCCGCCAGCAGCAGCGCCAGCGGCCCCGGCGCGGCGGCGAGGCGATCCGCGAAGGCGGCTTCCCCGGCCTGAACCGCCGCCCGGCCGCGCCACACCGAGGGGCTGAGCGCCACCGAGGTGCGGAACAGGCCCGGCCGCGCGAATAGCGCCTGGAGGACGAACAGCCCGCCGTAGGAATGGCCGAGCAGCGTGCCGGCCGACAGGTCCAGCGACAGCAGGCCGGCGAGGCGCGGCAGCAGGTCGTCCGCCAGCGCGTCCAGGAAGGCGGCGGCGCCGGGCGGGGTATAGTCCCGCTCGCGCTGCGCGAGGTCGAAGGCGCCGTCGGTCTCGTAGCCGAGGCCGATGACCACCGGCTCGGCCAGCGTGGAGCCGGGGCGCAGGGTGCGCACCCGCACCGCCTCCAGCAACGTGAAGAAATAGGCGTTGCCGTCGAGCATCACCAGGAAGGGGTGGCCGCCGGGCGGCGGCGGCGCCTCCGGCCAGGAGGCCTCGACCCGCAGCATCCGGCCGCCCGCCTCCAGCCGCCAGCGCCCGGTGCGCGGCCGGCCGGCGGCTTCGGGAGGCTCGGGTGCGGGCGCGGCGCGGCGCGAAGGGGACAGGAGCTGCATCTCTTGGACATCAAGACCTGGGAACCATGTGTAGGCGCGCCTGCCACCCCGCCTCCAGAGCAAAGCCTTTTGCAAAAGCGCCTATTGTTTTTGGATCAGCGTCATTCGCCGCACACCGGCCGTGCACGGTCGGCACTTTGGACGAGGATGCTTGCCGATGCGATGCCCCGGCTGCAACTTTGGAACGAGACTAAAGCCAATCTGCCGCCGGACACTTGGCGGCGGTCCCGCAACATCTGCGCGGCCGGCGGGGGATGCGTCGGACGGGGCCGATCGGCGGTCAAGACCTGACGGCCGTGCAGCAGAACGCCGTCATCACCGGCCTCGATCCGGGGATCCTAGGGTCACCGCTCGTGCCGGCTGTGAGAGGTCTTCGGCGAAACGAGACACATCCCGGGCGGGCGGACGCCAGCACAGGCTCGGGCACCTCCCCCCTTGCGGGGGAGGGCAGGGAGGGGGGTGAAGCGCCATCCGCTCTCGCCCTGATCGAATGTCCGTGCATCGCGCGAGCCCGTGGAGCCGGTGTACTTCGGCTACGCAGCGGCCGCCGTCGGTGAGTGAAGACACCGGGATATTCATAGCAGGGATTATCCGAGATCACGCGGGATTTGGTGGGGACGAACCGCGCATTGGGAAGGGCTTACGGAGGAAGGTGGTCGCGGTGGCGCGCTCGGGCTCGCTGTCTTTCAGAAAACAACAAACTAGGCTCAGGACCTATTAATTTGCCTTGAGTTGTGATTCACAGTCTCCATTGAGGAGGCTGTGATGAGCGATTTGTTCCTGCTGAGCGAAAGGCAGATGTCTCGGATCTCGCCCTTCTTTCCCTTGGCCCATGGCGTGCCGCGCGTCGATGACCGCCGGGTGGTGAGTGGCATCGTTTATGTGATCCGCAACGGGTTGCAGTGGAAGGATGCCCCCAAGGACTACGGCCCGCACAAGACGCTGTACAACCGCTTCATCCGCTGGAGCCGGCT
>NZ_AXBA01000037.1 GCF_000473085.1 Azorhizobium doebereinerae UFLA1-100 | reverse complement strand
CGTCATGGCCGATACCGCCTATGACAGCGACGCCCTGCGCGCCACAATCGCGGCAAGGAACGCGCAGGCGGTCATCCCGTCCAATCCATCCCGCGCCAGGAAGCATAGCCTCGACAGGCACCTCTACGCTCAGCGCCACCTGATCGAATGCTGCTTCTCCAAGCTCAAGCAGTTCAGGCGTGTCGCGACCCGCTTCGAGAAGACCGCGCGAAACTACCTCGCCATCGTCACAATCGCTGCCATCGTCCTGTGGATCAGGTAACTGTCCACACCACCTAGGGTCGGATCAGATCCTATCTGGCGATGCGGAAGGCGTTCTGGTCGATGCCGTGGCGGTGCAGCTTGTCGTAGAAGGTCTTGCGTGGAATGCCGAGGGCCTTGACGGTGGCCTGCACGTCGCCCTGGCTGGCGGCGAGCGCGGTGCGGATCTGTTCCGCCTCATAGGCATCCATGCGCTCCGGCAGGCTGAGGCCCGTCGCTTCCGCCACCCGCGTCGAAGTCGGGCTGTCGACCAGTCCCAGGGCCACCCGCTCGGCATAGTGCATCAGTTCACGCACGTTGCCGGGCCAGTCGTGCGTATCGAGATGGTTCAACACCGGCCTGCCGACGATTGGCGTATCGCGCCGGAAGCGCCGCGCGGCATTGGCGAGGAAGTGGCCAAACAGCAGCGGCACATCCGAACGCCGCTCGCGCAGCGGCGGGATGCGCACGGCGGCCACGTGCAGGCGGTAATAGAGGTCCTCGCGGAACTTCTCGGTCCGCACGAGGTCCAGCAGGTCCATCTTGGAGGCGGCCACCACGCGGATGTCCACGCGTCGCGCCTCGTTGGCGCCGAGCGGCGTCACCTCGCGCGCCTCCAGCACGCGCAGGAGCTTCACCTGCAAGGCCGGCGACATGGCCTCGATCTCGTCGAGGAACAGCGTGCCGCCGTGGGCGAAGGCGATGCGCCCCACCCGCTTCTTGAGCGCGCCGGTGAAGGCGCCGGCCTCATGGCCGAACAGCTCGCTTTCGATCATGGTCTCCGGCAGTGCACCGCAGTTGACCGCCACGAACGGCCGCGCCGCCCGGTGGCTGAGGCGGTGTAGCAGGTTCGCCACCACCTCCTTGCCACTGCCCGTCTCCCCCTCCACCAACACGTCCACGTCCGCGTCGGCGAGCTGCTGCAAGGTCTGCCGCAGGCGTTCCATGGCCGGATCGGCGCCCAACAGCGGAAAGGCCTCGCCGCCGGCCTCCGCTGCCCGCTTGAGGTCGCGATTTTCCAGCACCAGCCGCCGCTTCTCCAACGCATGACGGATGCTGCCGAGCAGCCGATCGCCGGCATAGGGCTTGGCGAGGAAATCATAGGCCCCCTCGCGCATGGCCTCCACCGCCATGGCGATGTCGCCGTGGCCGGTGATCAGGATGACCGGAAGCTGCGGGTCCACGCGCTTCAGGCGGCGGAACAGTTCAAGCCCGTCGATGCGCGCCATGCGCACGTCGCTCACCACCACGCCGGGAAAGGTGGCATCAATCTCCTCCAACGCCGCCTGGGCGGAGGCATAGGGCGCGACCGTCAGACCGGCCAGCATCAGCGCCTGGAGATTGGCGGCACGCAGGATCTCGTCGTCATCGATGAAGGCCACATCCATGGCGTCAGGCTCTCCGCAGGATCATGGTGAAGACGGCGCCCTCCGCTTCGCCGGCGCTGAAGGTGCCGCCGAACTCGGCGATGATGTCACGCGAGATCAGCAGGCCGAGCCCGAGGCCGGCGGACTTGGTGGTCACGAACGGCATGAACAGCGCCTTGCGCACGTCCGGCGGCAGGCCCGGCCCGTTGTCGGCCACGGTCACGGTGACATGCCCGGCATCGGAGCGCGCCTCGATGCGGATGCGTCCGTCCGGGCGCTCGCCCAGGGCCTCCGCCGCATTCTGCAGCAGGTTCACGAACACCTGCTCAAGGCGCACCGGCGCTGCGGCGACAGCAATCTCCTCGCCGCCCATATCCACGTCGAGCGTGATGTCCTGCTGTCGCAGCCGATGCCCCACCAGGAGGCGGGCGCCATCGATGACCTCGCGCAGCGAAACCCGCGTGACCTCCGCCGGGGACTTGCGGGCAAAGGCGCGCAGTTCGCCGGTGATGATGCCCACGCGCTCGGTCAGATCGCCGATGATGGAAAGGTTGCCGCGCGCGGCCTCCGCCTCACCCCGGTCGAGGAACAGGCGCGCATTCTCCGCGAAGGTGCGGATGGCGGCCACCGGCTGGTTGACCTCGTGCGCCACGCTGGCCGCGATCTGCCCAAGGACCGCCAGCTTGCTGGCCTGCACCAGTTCGTCCTGAAGTTCGGTGAGCGCCGCCTGGGTGCGCCGCCGTTCGTCGATCTCGCCCACCAGGCGTTCATTGGCGGCGCTGAGCTCCACCGTGCGCTCGGCGACGCGCGCCTCCAGTTCGCGCCGGGCTGTCGCCTGAAGCTCGCGTTCTTCCTCCAGCCGTCGCCGCCGGGCCAGCCACAGGCCGAGCGAGCCCAGCCCCGCCACTGCCAGCAGCAGGGCCAGCGAGCGTGCCGCCGTGGTGGCGAGCGCCAGCGAGGGCGCGGTGGGCGCCAGCAGATGTAAGGTCCAGCCCGTAGTCGGGACCGCCGCCTCCACCTCCACGAAGCTCTGCCCGGCGAGGCCCGGGGGCGCGTCGGCCACGACGCTGCCCGGCGGCTCCGGCACCGGCCGGATCGGCAGCATGTCCAGCGGCGCATCGCCGAACTGCAGGCTGGCGCGGATATCGGCCCGCTCGGCTTCGGGAACGGGCGCAAGGGTGCGAAACTGCCACGCCCGCTCGCTGGCCACTAGGACGATGCCGCGCTCATCGGTCGCGAAAGTCGGCTCGGCGAAGCGTCGCCATTCGTCCTCCACCGCCTCGAACTCGGCTTTCACGACGACCACGCCGAGGGGCCCGGTGGCGCCCTCCAGGCGACGAGAGAGATAGAGGCCGGGCCGGTGACTCACGGTGCCGAAGGCGAAATGCTCCCCGTGTCCGTCCGACATGGCCCGCTGAAAATAGGGGCGGAAGGCATAGTCGCTGCCGACGAAGCTCTCCTGCGTGCGGAAATTGCTGGCGGCGATGGTCATCCCCTTGGTGTCGAGCAGATAGATGGCGCCCGCCCGCGTCGCCTCCGCCAGCAGGTCCAGCCGGTTGTCCAGTGCCAGGAGGCGGCTCTCGTCCGGCCGCTCCAGGGCGGCGCGCACGCCCGGATCTTCGGCCAGCACCAGCGGCAGGGTGCGCTGCTTCTCGATCTCGCTGCGCAGCATGGCGACCCGCAGCCCCACGGCGGCTTCCGCTGAGACCCGCACCTGGGAGAGGGCCCAGCGCTCCGCCCCGCGCCGGGCCAGCGCGTCGAGCGCGATCAGCCCGGCGATGGCGACGACGCCCAGAAACAGCCACGAAACCGGGCGAGGTTTCCGGCTAGCGGCAATCGGCCGGTCGCGCACATCGAACGTCACGGGAGCTGATTCCTGGAAATTGTGCGAATTTTCGCACACCTCTCAAGCCCGCAATGTGCGACTTTCCGCACACTAGGTCAAACGTCCCCCTCTCATCCGGAAACTTTTCCTTAAGATTCAGGCTCTTGCCTTTGACCGCGCGCGGCGCGGGTCTGGCACGCCTCTTGCGCATGGCATGGACGAGAGGGCCGCAGGCCGCCTCATAAAGTCCACCCGGTTCCCCACGGCGCCCGCACTCCCGAGGCGTCGAAGGGCCGACAGGAGAAACGTCCATGGCGCACGCCATTCCGGCGCCGGCTCCCGCCGCGCGTCGCAGGTTCTATTCGCATCTCTACGTTCAGGTGCTCGTCGCCATCGTCGCCGGCGTCCTGCTCGGCCACTTCTACCCGGCGTTCGCCACCGAAATGAAGCCGCTCGGCGACGCCTTCATCAAGCTGGTGAAGATGGTTATCGCCCCGGTGATCTTCCTCACCGTGGTCACCGGCATCGCCGGCATGCGCGACCTCGGCAAGGTCGGACGCGTGGCCGGCAAGGCCATGCTCTACTTCATCACCTTCTCGACCTTCGCGCTGATCATCGGCCTGATCGTCGCCAATGTGGTGCAGCCGGGCGCCGGCATGCACATCAATCCCGCGACGTTGGACCCCAAGGCGACCGCCTCCTTCGCCGCCAAAGCCCACGACACGACCATCGTCGGCTTCCTGATGAACATCATCCCGAATACGCCGATCAGCGCCCTGGAATCCGGCGACATCCTGCAGGTGCTGTTCTTCTCGGTGCTGTTCGGCATCGCGCTCGCCGGGGTCGGCGACCGCGGCGAGCCGGTCATGAAGGTGCTGCACTCGGCCTCGCAGGCGATGTTCCGCCTGGTGCACATCCTCATGAAGGCCGCGCCGATCGGCGCCTTCGGCGCCATGGCCTTCACCATCGGCCGCTACGGCATCGGCTCCGTGGCTAGCCTCGCTCTGCTGATCCTCACCTTCTACATCACTTCCGCTCTGTTCGTGCTGGTCGTGCTGGGGCTGGTGGCGCGCTACAACGGCTTCTCCATCTTCGCGCTGCTGCGCTACATCAAGGAGGAGATCCTGCTGGTGCTCGGCACCTCATCCTCCGAGGCGGCGCTGCCCAGCCTGATGGAGAAGATGGAACTGGCCGGTTGCCGCAAGTCGGTGGTGGGCCTTGTCATTCCCACCGGCTACTCCTTCAATCTCGACGGCACCAACATCTACATGACGCTGGCCGCGCTGTTCATCGCGCAGGCGACCGGCATCGAGCTCAGCCTGTGGGACCAGATCCTGCTGCTCCTGGTGGCGATGCTCAGTTCGAAGGGCGCCGCCGGCATCACCGGCGCGGGCTTCATCACCCTGGCCGCCACGCTCTCCGTGGTGCCGTCCGTGCCGCTGGCCGGCATGGCGCTGATCCTCGGCATCGATCGCTTCATGTCGGAATGCCGCGCGATCACCAACTTCATCGGCAACGCGGTGGCCACCATCGTCGTGGCGCGCTGGGAAGGCGAACTGGACGAGGACCGCCTGAAGGCCGCCCTCGCCGGTCATCCCATCGCCCCCAAAGACGAGCCGATCCTGGCGGAAATCGCCGCCGAGTAACCTCTTTCCGTGGGGGCGCCCAGCGCGCCCCCACGGTGCTCCGCCGGCCTCAGTTCCACCGCCGCCAGCATTGCTCCCCGCACGGGTCGAGCCCGCCGCCGCCACGAGCGCCACCGCCGCGCGCCGCCCCACTCCCAAGACCACCGGAACCGCCTTAGCCGCAGCCTACGTCCCTTGCGGACGCAACGACGGCCGAGCCGCAATCCCCGACGCCCAGCCCTCCGCACCCGCCTCGCCTCACGGCGGAGCGGCGGAGCGGCGGAGCGGCGAGCGACGCTCAACGTCGTTTAATGAGCAAGGGAGCACTGTTGCAGACGGCGCGTGCATCGAATGCGGCGCGACGGCCCCGGCATGCCGTGCGCAGCCCCGCCTGCTCCACCCGCACGGTTGCATCGCACAATGACAAGTGGCCGTGACCGAGGCTCGCCAGAAAGCACAGCAAGCTCTTGACCAAGAAAAAAACGCATCGTACCGTGATGATAATAAAATGATGTTTCATTATTCAAAACGAAACATCTGAGGAAACGCCAAGAAGGATGGAAGCGTGCCACCACGCACGACCACGCGCGTCCGCCGCGACGCCACACCTGCGCCTGAAGGTGAAAAGCCATCTTCCGCCGGCGAGGCGACGTCTTCGGCCACCGGAACGAGCACGCTCGACCTCGCGCTGCGCATGGTCGAATACCTGGCGCTACAGAGCCGCCCGGTGCCGCTCGCCCAGATCGCGGCGGCGTTTTCGGCCTCCAAGGCCACCGTCTATCGCCATCTCGTGACGCTCCAGCGCCACGGCTTCGTGCGCCAGGACCCCGACACCGGCCGCTACGAGGCGGGCGTGAAGCTCATGGTGCTGGGCGAGGCCCTGCGGGCACGCTTCGACGTGCTCTCCGCCGCCCGCGCCGAACTGATGCAGCTGCGCGACCGCACCGGGCACGCGGTGACCATCTGCGCGCTGATCGACGATGAACTGGTGGTGCTGGAGCTGGTCCAGGGCCGCACCCTGATCGAATTCGCCACCCGCCCCGGCACGCGGCTGGATTTCCACGCCAGCGCGCACGGCAAGGTGTGGCTGGCCTTCGGGCCCGCCAGCCTCGCCGAGCGGGTGCTCGCCGGTCCGCTGAAGAGCTGGACCCCCAACACGCTCAGCAATCCCGCCTCGCTGCGCGCCGAGATCGCCAAGGTGAAGGACCGTGGCTGGGCCACCGCCCCGGACGAGGTCATCACCGGCGTGAACACCCTGGCCGCGCCGTTGTTCGACCATCGCGGCGCGCTCGCCGGCTCGCTCGCCATCGTCGGCGCGACCCAGTTCATCCCGCCCAATCCCGAAGACGCGCAGGTGATGGAGGTGACCGGCGCTGCCGGCCGCATCTCCAGAAGCCTCGGATGGAGAAGCTGACCCCATGACCTATTCCCTGGCCGTCGATATCGGCGGAACCTTCACCGACATCGTGCTGCGCCACTCCGACGGGCGCCTCCAGGTCGACAAGACGCTCACCACCCACAACGATTTGCTGGAAGGCTTCTTCCGCGGTGTTAACCAGGTGCTTGCCAAGGCCGGCGTCAGTGCCGACGCGGTGAACGGCGTGGTCGTGCATGCCACCACCGTCGTCACCAACGCGCTCATCGAGCGCAAGGGTCTCCCCACAGCCTTGGTGGTGACCGATGGCTTCCGCGACGTGCTCGCCATCCGCAATGAGCACCGCTACGACATGTACGACCCGCAGATCGAATTCCCCGAGCCGCTGGTTCCCGCCGACCTCACCTTCGGCATCAAGGAGCGGGTGCTGGCCGACGGCACCGTGCTGGCCGCGCCCACGGACGCGGACATCGCCGCGCTCGCCGACACCATCCGCGCCTCGGGCGCCAAGGCGGTGGCCATCTGCTTCCTCAATTCCTTCGCCAACGGCGCCAACGAGGCGAAGGTGGCGACCGAGCTGCAGCGGCTGCTGAACGACACCTTCATCTGCACCTCGTCCGACGTGGCCCCCCAGATCCGCGAATACCAGCGTGCCTCCACCGCCACGGTGAACGCCTATGCCATGCCGATCTCGCAACCTTATCTGCGCCGCCTTAGCGAGCGCCTGCGTGACGAAGGCTTCTCCAATACCCCACTGATCATGCTGTCATCCGGCGGCGTGGTGGGTGCGGAGACCGCCGGCCGCAATCCGGTGCGGATGATCGAGAGCGGCCCGGCCGCTGGCGCGCTCGCCGCCTGCCATTACGCCGAGATGCTGGGCATCGACCGGCTGATGAGCTTCGACATGGGCGGCACCACCGCCAAGGCGTGCCTGATCGAGAACCGCACGCCGCTGGTCACCGGCCTGTTCGAGGTGGATCGCCGCTACCGCTTCAAGGAAGGCTCCGGCCTGCCTGTCACGGTGCCCTCCATCGATCTCATCGAGATCGGCGCCGGCGGCGGCTCCATCGCCCACGTGGACGACCTCGGCCTGCTGAAGGTCGGCCCCGAAAGCGCTGGCTCCAATCCGGGCCCGGCGTGCTACGGGCGCGGCGGCACCGGCGCCACCGTGACCGACGCCGATCTGGTCCTCGGCCTGATCGATGCGGAGAATTTCCTCGGCGGCGACATGCCGCTCGATCTACCGGCAGCCAACGCCGCCATGACCCGGCTGGGCGACGACCTGAAGGTCTCCCGCGTCCAGGCGGCGCGGGGCATCTATCGCATCGTCACCGAGGCCATGGCGTCCGCAGCCCGCACCCACGCCACTGATCGCGGCGTGGACTATCGCGGCCTGCCGCTGTTCGCCTTCGGCGGCGCCGGCCCTCTGCACGCCTGCGGTGTCGCCGATCTGCTGCTGAGCACGGCGGTGATCGTGCCGCCCCAATCTTCCGTGCTCTCCGCCTTCGGAACACTGGTGACCCCGGTGCGGCTCGACCTCGTGCGCTCCGACCTGACCCGGCTCGACGACCTCGACTGGGACCGCGTCGCCCGCATCCTCGGCGACCTGGAGGCGGAAGGCCGCACCGCGTTGCGCGAGGCCGGCTGCCCGGCCGCCGACGTGACCATCCTGATCGGTGCCGACATGCGCTATCTGGGCCAGCAGCACGAGGTGAACGTCACCTTCGATGCGGACCCGCGCGATGCCCGCGACACCACCGCCATCGCCGATCTGTTCGCCGCCGCCTACCACCATCTCTATGGCGTGAACCCCTCCCACGTGCCGATGGAGATCGTCACCTGGCGCGTCACCGCGCGCGGCCCGGTAGTGCCCTTCCACGCCACCATGCGCACCTCCGAGGCACCCGGTACGCCCAAGACCTTCCGCAAGGTGCACGCCTGGGCGGACGATCAGGACGCGGCGGTCTACGAGCGCTCCACCCTCGCCACCGGCCAGAGCGTCTCAGGCCCGGCCATCATCGAGGAGCGCGAGACCACCACGGCCATCCCGCCGGGCTGGACCGCCACCATCGACCGCTTCGGCTGCATCGTCGCCACCAAGAATTGAGGAACAAACAGATGTCCGAACTCAAAATGGACGGCGTCGAGCTGGAAATCCTGTGGTCGAACCTGATCGGCGTGGTGACGGAGCGGGCCAAAGCCCTCCAGCGCATCGCCTTCAGCCCCATCGTGCGCGAGGCGGGCGACCTCGCCTGCGCCCTGTTCGACAAGCGCGGGCGCATGGTGGCGCAGGCCAATACCGGCACGCCCGGCCACATCAATTCGCTGGCCTTCGCCGGCGCCCATCTGGTGCGCCTGTTCGACGGCAAGTGCGCGCCCGGCGACGTGCTCATCACTAACGACCCGTGGCTGTCGGCGGGCCACTTCTTCGATATCACTATCCTCACACCGATCTTCGACGACGAGCGGCTGATCGCTTATATCGGCTCCACCATCCACCACACCGACATCGGCGGCTATGGCATCGGCGCCGGCGCCCGCGACGTGCATGAGGAAGGCCTCTGGATCCCACCGCTGAAGCTCTATGAGAAGGGCGAGCCGGTGGAGGTGCTGCACGCCATCATCCGGCGCAACGTGCGCACCCCGGATGCGGTGTTCGGCGATCTCTCAGCCCAGGTCTCCAGCGGCCAGGCCGCGGCCGAGCACCTGATCGCTTTGTGCCGCCGCGCCGGGCTCGCCGACATCGAGGCGCTCTCGGACGAGATCATCCAGCGCTCGGAGGATGCCACCCGCAACGCCATCCGCAAGCTGAAGGCCGGCACCTATCATGGCGAAAGCCAGTTCGACGTGCCCGGCGGTGAGATCATCACATTGAAGACCGCCGTGACGGTGGACACCGACACCGGCTCCATCATCGTCGATTTTGCCGGCTCCTCGCCGCAGACCGCCACCGGCATCAACGTGGTGCTGAACTACACCCACGCTTATTCCACGTTCGCCATCCGCTCCTGCCTCAACCCGGACCTGCCGAACAACACCGGCTCGCTGGCTCCCATCGAGATCCGGGCGCCGGAAGGCTCCATCATCAACTGCACCTATCCCGCGCCGGTGAACGCGCGGCATGTGGTGGGCATGTATGTGCCCATGCCGATCCTGAAGGCGCTCCACCAGGTCATGCCCGAGCGGGTGCTGGCGGAAGGGTCCGGCGCGGTGTGGACCATCCAGATCCAGGGAAGGCAGACGGACGGGCGCCCCTTCACCTCCTCCATGTTCAACTATTCCGGCGGCATGGGTGCGCGGGCCGAGAAGGACGGCCCCAGCGCCACCTGCTATCCCACCGGCGTCGCGGCGGTGCCCATCGAGATCCTGGAAGCGGCCATGCCCGTCGTGTTCGACCGCAAGGAATTGCGGCGCGGCTCCGGCGGCGCGGGCCGGACGAAGGGGGGCGACGGACAGACCATCCAGTTCCACATGCGCACCGATTATCCCTGGCTGCTGAACGCCGTGCCCAGCCGGCTGGAGAACGGGCCGGACGGCATCGCCGGCGGCGCGTCAGGTGCGGCAGGGCGCTTCCTCGTGAACGGCAAGTCGGTGAGCGAGGCCAAGAAGCTCACCATGCAGGCCGGCGACGTGGTGGTGCTGGAAACCCCCGGTGGCGGCGGCTTCGGCCCGCCGAAAGCCGCCTGAGCCGCAACCCGAGCGAGCCCCGCCTCCAAGCGCAGGCGGCCCGGACACAAAGAGCCGGGCCGCGACAACCCCAAAGAAAAATCATCGGGAGGAACGCCGTGACATTTCGCACCTTCATCGCCGCAACGCTGCTCGCCGGATCGTCGATCCTTGCAGCGCCCGCCGGTGCGCAGGAGACTTACAAGGTCGGCATCTCCGCCGGCCTGACCGGCTATGCCGCCACCGTCGATCGCGCCTGGCGCGACGGCGTCGAGCTCGCGGCCGAAGCGATCAATGCGCGCGGCGGCGTCATGGGCCGCAAGATCCAGGTGATCGTGGAGGACAACCGCTCCGAGCCGCAGGAGGCGGTGACGGTCTACAGGAAAATGCTGTCGTCCGATGGCGCCCAGGTGTTCGTGTCCGGCTGCGTCTCGGCGGGCAACTTCGCCGCCGCCGGCCTCCTGGTGCGCGCCAAGGTGCCGATGATGCTGTGCTCCATCCTGCCGCAGCAGCCGGACCAACTGAAATGGGCGTTCTCCACCTTGCCCCCGGCCGGCTTCGAAGTGGAGAAGCGCCTGGAATACCTGCGCGACAAGACGCAGATCCGCAAGGTGGGCGTGCTGCACGACCCCACGCCCTATGCCAACCTGCAGAAGAGCGTGGCGGAAAAGGTCGCGGCGAAGTACGGCATCGAGATCGTCGCCATCGAGCAGTACAAGCAGGATGACGCCGACCTCTCGGTGCAGATCAGCAAGATGCGCTCGGCCGGCGCCGGCGCCGTGCTGAAGATCGGGCTGGGCGGCTCCACGCTCACCGCCGCCAAGAACATCAAGCAGCTCGGCGCCGATATGCTGCTGCTCACCAGCCTGGAGGACCTTGCCGTGTTCGGCCCGGTGGCCGAAGTGCTGGGCGACAAGTTCTTCTTCGTCGCCTCCCCCTCGCAGGTCTATGACGCCTTGCCCGAGGGGCCGCTGAAGGCGGAGATCACCAAGTTCCTCGGCCCCTGGAAGGCCAAGTATGGCGACCGCGATCCCAACTGGGCCTCGCGCGGCTGGGACGGCCTGATGCTCACCGCCACCGCGGTGGAGACGGGCAAGTCGTTCGAGGGCGCCGCGGTGCGCGATGCCTATGAAGGCATCAAGGGCTTCCAGGGCACCACCGGCGTCTACAACTTCTCGCCCGAGGTGCACCAGGGCATCACCGAGAACCCGTTCGTGCTCGCCACCATCGTGAACGGCAAGATCAAGGTGGTGCAATGAGCGCGGCGTCCGCCATGCTCAGCCCCGCCCCCGGCACCATCCCGGTGCTGGAGGCGCGCGGCCTCTCGGCCCGCTACGGCCACGTGGAGGCACTGCACCCCACCGACCTGTTCGTGGCCGAAGGCGAGCTGGTGGCGGTGCTCGGCCCCAACGGGGCGGGCAAGTCCACCTTGCTGCGCGCCATCCTCGGCCTCGTGACCAATGCCGGCAGCGTCAGCCTGCGCGGCACGCCCCTGCCCCGGCTCGATCCGGTGGCGGTGGCCTCGCGCGGCGTGGTGCTGGTGCCCGAAGGGCGCGGCATCTTCGGCCCCATGAGCGTGGCAGAAAACCTGGAGCTCGGCGCCTATCGCCTGCGCGATGCCGGTGAGTTCCGCCATCGCCGCGAGAAGGTGCTGGAACTGTTCCCGCGCCTCAAGGAGCGCCTCACCCAGGTGGCGGGCTCCATGTCCGGCGGCGAGCAGCAGATGCTTGCCATCGGCCGCGCGCTCATGGCCGGACCCCAGGTCCTGCTGCTGGACGAGCCCTCCCTCGGCCTCGCGCCGCGGGTGACCGAGGAGATCCTCGCCACCCTCGGCGGCCTCAACGGCGAGGGCCTCTCCATCATCCTGGTGGAGCAGAAGGCGCCGCTGGCGCTGCAACTCGCCAATCGCGCCTACCTGCTTTCGGTCGGCCGCATCGTCGCCACCCTCGATCCACGCGAGATCACCTCTTATGACGAGCTCGCTCAGCATTACTTCGCCTGAGGCGCCCCGCCGCTCCTGGCTGTCCTGGCGTGTGGCCCTGCCCTATGGCTTCGTGACAGCCGTGGTCGCCTATGCCGCCGTCGCCGGCGGCTATCCCGCGACCGTGGTGTCGTTCGCGCTCATCTATGCGGTGTTCGTGATCGGCCTCAACCTGTTCATGGGCTTCGCCAACCAGGTCTCCTTCGGCCAGAACGCCTTTGCCGCCATCGGTGGATATACGTCCGCCGTGCTCACGGCGACCTATGGCTGGGAGCCGCTGCCGGCCATGGCCGCGGGCATGCTGGGCGCCGTCGCGGCCGCCTGCGCCATCGGCTATCCGACATTGCGCCTGAAGGGTCACTATCTGGCCATGGGCACGCTGGCCATCGGCCTCATCGTCTATGAGATCACGGTGGAATGGCAGTCGGTGACCCAGGGCTACATGGGCCTCTCCGGCATCCCCCCGCTCGGCATCGGCGGCTACGAAATCACCTCGGATCGCGGCCAGCTGCTGATGCTGGCGGCGGTGGTGGCCGGCGCCACCTTCCTCTCCGCGCGGCTGCGCGGTTCGCGCATCGGCCGCGCGCTGTCCGCGGTGGCGGGCAGCGAGGAGGCCGCCCGCGCGCTGGGCATTCCGGTGGCGCGCTACAAGCTCCTGGCCTTCCTGCTATCGGCGGCTCTGGCCTCGCTGTCGGGCTCGCTGTTCGTGCATGTGGTGGGCTTCGTCAGCCCGGAGGTGTTCGGGCTGCACATGGTCATCCTCACCTTCACCATGCTCTATGTGGGCGGCATCGGCACCATCGCCGGCCCCGTGGTGGGGGCGCTCATCATCAGCCTGCTCCCGGAGACCTTCCGCGGCTTCAAGGACTATCAGGACCTCGCCTATGGCGCGGCGCTGATCGTGATGCTGATCTATGCCCCCAAGGGCCTGTCCTCCCTCTTCAGCATCCGGAGGCGCCCATGAACCGGCTCGTGCTGCAAAACGTCACCCGCCGCTTCGGCGGCCTCGTCGCCGTAGACGACATGAGCTTCTCCGTGCCGGAAGCCGGCGTCACCGCCGTCATCGGACCGAACGGGGCGGGCAAGACCACCCTGTTCAGCCTCATCTCCGGTTTCCTGCCGCCGAGCTCCGGCCGCATCCTGTTCGATGGCGCGGACATCACCGGCCTCGCGCCGGAGAAGGTGGCCGGGCGCGGCCTCGTACGCACCTTTCAGTTGGTGAAGCTGTTCGAGGACCTGACCACGCTGGAGAATGTCAAGGTCGGGCGCCACCTGCACACCCGGAGCGGCCTCCTCGCTGCGCTCGCCCGCACGCCCGCCGCCCGGCGGGAGGAGCGCGAGGTGGAGGCGCGGGCGCTGGAGCTGCTGACCTTCGTCGGCCTGAAGCTGAAGGCGGACACGCCCGCCTCCGGTCTTTCCTACGGCCAGCAGCGCCTGCTGGAGATGGCCCGTGCGCTCGCCGCCGAGCCGCGCCTGGTGCTGCTGGACGAGCCGGCCGCAGGACTGAACGGCGAGGAATCCGCCGCCCTCTCCCGCATCATCCGCCGCATCGCCGAGACCGGCACCACGGTGCTGCTGATCGAACACGATATGACACTGGTGATGAACACCGCCGACCGCGTGGTGGTGGTGGATTTTGGCCGCAAGATCGCCGAGGGCACGCCCGGCGAGGTGCGCGTCGATCCGGCGGTGATCGCCGCCTATCTCGGCAGCGCCGAGACGGCCCCAATCGCCCGGAAGGACGCACGCCATGGCTGATTTCTCCTACATTCCCCAGGTGCTGGTGTCGGGGCTGGGCATCGGCTGCGTCTACGGGCTGATCGGCATCGGCTTCTGCGTCATCTACAATGCCTCGGGCATCGTGAATTTCGCCCAGGGCGCCTTCGTCATGCTGGGCGGCATGCTCACCCAGGGCCTGCTGCAGCGCTACGGCCTGCCCCTGCTGCCGGCGGCGCTCGTCGCCATCGCCATCGTCGCCTTGCTCGGCGTGGTGCTGGAGCGCGTCGTCGTCCGCCCGCTGTGGGACCGCAAGGCGACCATGTTCACCATGATCCTCGCCACGCTGGCGGCGCAGATCGTCATCGAGCGGGTGACCCTGCTGGTGGGCGGCGACCAGCCCAAGACGCTGCCCATGTTCACCGACCTGCCGCCGATCCAGGTCAGCGGCGTGGCGGTGAGCTACCAGTTGCTGTGGATCGTCGGCTCCTCGCTGCTGGCGGTGGCGGCGCTCGCCGCCTTCTTCCGCCTGACGCGCACCGGCAAGGCCATGCGCGCCTGCGCCATCAACCGCGAGGCGGCGGCACTCCAGGGCATCCCGGTCTCGCGTATGCTGGCGGCGGCGTTCGCCATCAGCGCGGCGCTCGGCGCCATGGCGGGCATCCTGATCACGCCGACCCAGTACACCGCCTTCAACGTGGGCGTGCCATTCGCCATTTCCGGCTTCATCGCCGCCATCGTCGGCGGCTTCGGGCGGCCGTTCGGCGCTTTCCTCGGTGGGCTCATGCTGGGGCTCGTGCAGTCGCTCGCCATCCTCGGCTTCGGCGCCGGGCTCAAGACGGTGGCCGCGCTCTCCGTTCTGCTGCTGTTCCTCTTCATCCGGCCCTCGGGCCTGCTGGGCGCGGCGAAATAAGCGCCTGACCGCAAGGGATTTTTCTCATGGACATCACCAACGTCAACTGGAACGCGATGGATTGGACGCCGGTGCGCGAGGGCGTCGAGCGCAAGGCGGTGTCCGGCGACGGCGCCACGCTCGCGCTGCACCGCCTGATGCCGGGCCACGAGCCCCGCCCGCACAGCCATCCGCACGAGCAGATCGCCTATATCGTCTCCGGCACCATCCGCTTCTTCGTGGGCGAGGAGGAGCACCTCGTCGGCCCGGGCGGGGTCATCGTCATCCCGCCGAACGTGCGCCACTGGGGCGAGGTGGTAGGCGATGAGCCCGTGATCAACCTCGACGTCTTCACCCCCCGCCGCCCCGAATACGCCTGAGCGGACCGCGCCGCGCACCGGGAGGACTTCCATGAACCTTGCACTATGGCTGGAACGCGCCGGGCGCGAGTGCCCCGAGGCGGCCGCTGTCGGCCACGGAACCGCCGTCCACCAGACTTACGAGACGCTCGCCGGGCGCGCCGCGCGCCTCGCCAGGGCGCTGCGGGAGGGGCTCGGCGTTCCCACCGGCGGGCGAGTGGCGGTGATCGCCAAGAACATGCCGCAATATCTGGAGATCCTCTACGGCATCTGGCTCGCCGGCGCCGCCGCGGTGCCGGTGAATGCCAAGCTGCACGGCGCGGAATTCGGCTACATCCTGGAGCATTCCGGCGCCGGGATCGCCTTCGTCTCGCCGGACGTCGAGAGCGCCATCGCCCCCTTCGCTCCCGACAGCCTGCGCCAGGCCATCGTGATCGGCAGCCCGGCCTATGAGGCGCTGTTCGCCGCCGAACCCCTGACCGCCGCGCCCCGCGACGACGGCGACCTGGCCTGGCTGTTTTATACTTCCGGCACCACCGGTCGGCCGAAGGGCGCCCTGCTCTCGCATGGCAATCTCGCGGCCATGTCCTATGCCTATGCGGCGGAGGTGGACCCCATCGCGCCGGGCGACGTGCTCTATCACGGCGCGCCCATGAGCCACGGCTCTGGCCTCTATATCATGGCCCATGTGATGCGCCGGGCTGTCAGCGTGGTGCCGGAGAGCGGCGCCTTCGAGCCCGACGAGATGCTCGGCCTTGCCGCGCACTGGGGCCGCACCTCGCTGTTCGCGGCGCCCACCATGGTCAAGCGGCTCGTGGCCTCAGGTATCGCCTTCGATCCCGCGCGCCTGCGCTCCATCGTCTATGGCGGCGGCCCCATGTATGTGGAGGACACCATCGCCGCGCTCGACGCGTTCGGCGACCATCTGGTGCAGATCTATGGCCAGGGCGAGACGCCCATGACCATCACTACCCTCGGCCGCGAGGACATCGCCAACCGGCGCGATCCACGCTGGCGCGAGAAGCTGGGCTCAGTGGGCCGGCCGTTCGCCATGCTCGACGTGGCGCTGGTGGATGGCCAGGGGCGGCCCGCGGCGCCGGGCGAGACCGGCGAGATCATCTGCCGCGGCCCGACCGTCATGTCCGGCTATTGGAACGATCCCGATGCCACCGCCCGCGCGCTGAAGGGCGGCTGGCTGCACACCGGCGACATGGGCGTGATGGATGACGCCGGCTACCTCACGCTGAAGGACCGCTCCAAGGACCTCATCATCTCCGGCGGCACCAACATCTATCCCCGCGAGGTGGAGGAGGTGCTGCTCACCCACGCCGCCGTCCAGGAAGTCTCGGTCATCGGCCGGCCCGATCCCGAATGGGGCGAGGTGGTGGTGGCCTATGTGGTGGGCACCGCGCCGGAGGGAGAGCTCGACGCCCTCTGTCTGTCGCGCATCGCCCGCTTCAAGCGGCCGAAGCAGTATGTGTTCGTCGAAGCCCTGCCGAAGAACAATTACGGCAAGGTGGTGAAGACCGAGCTGCGCCAGCGCGACGCCCGCGCGCAGCAGCGCGCTGGAGCCGCATGATGACCGCCAACTCCTTCCGCGCCCGGCTCGCCCAGCCGCTGCTCGGCACCTTCGTGAAGTCGGCCTCCTACCAGATGGTGGAAATCCTGGCGCTGGGCGGCCTCGATTGCGTGGTGATCGATGCCGAACACGCCCCTTTCTCGCCCGGCGACCTCGACCGGATGATCCTGGCCGGCCGCGCCGGCGGGCTGCCCGTGTTGGTGCGGGTGGCCGGGCTCGATCCCGCGCCCATCGCCGCCTGCCTCGACATGGGCGCGACTGGCATCCTGGTGCCCCATGTACGCTCGGCGGAGGAGGCGCGCGCTGCCGTGGCGGCGGCGAAATATGCCGGGCGACGTGGCTTCTCCCCCTCCGTCCGCGCCGGCGGCTACGGCACGCGGGGCGCCGACGCCTATCTCGCGGCCGCGGACGGCGAGACCTCGGTCTGGTGCCAGATCGAGGATGCCGAGGCGCTAGATCGGCTCGACGCCATCGCCGCGGTGGACGGCGTGGACTGCCTGTTCGTCGGTCGCGCCGATCTCGCCTTGTCGCTGGGCGCCGCCGGCACAGGCGATCCGCGCGTCGCGGAGGCGGTGCATGCGGTGGGCCAGGCCTGCCGTGCGGCGGGCGTCACGGCCGGCCTGTTCATCCCCGGCACGGTCGAGATTCCACAGCGCACGGCGGAGGGCTACAGCGCCTTCATCTGCGGCTCCGACCAGAGCTGGCTGCTGGAGCAAGCCCGCGCCAAGAAAGCGGCGCTGGCCGGCTGAGCGGGCTCTAGCCCGAGACCATCTGCTCCAACCCGTCCCGCTGGCGCTCGATCATCTCGCGATACACGCCCTCGCGCCGCATCAGGTCGTCAGGCGCCCCGTCCTCCACCACTGCGCCGCCCTTGAGCACGAGGATACGGTCGAAGTTCCGCAGCGTGGAGAGGCGGTGAGCGATGGTGATGACCGTCCGCCCGGTCATCAGGCTCTCCAGCGCCTCCCGGATGCTCTCCTCCGCCTCGGTGTCGAGGGCGGACGTCGCCTCGTCGAGGATCAGCAGGGGCGCGTTCTTCAGGAAGGCGCGGGCGATGGCGATGCGCTGGCGCTGGCCGCCGGACAGCTTGACGCCCCGATCGCCGACGATGGTCTCCAGGCCCTTCGGCAAGGTCTCGATGAACGGGCGGCAACGGGCGGCGATGGCCGCTTCCCACACCTCCGTGTCGGTGGCGTCGGGTCGTCCGTAGCGGATGTTCTCCATCAGCGTGCGGTTCAGCAAGGCGGTGTCCTGCGGCACCACAGCGATGGCGTGCCGCAGGCTCTCGTCGGTGGCCCGCGCGATATCGTGCCCGTCGATCAGGATGCGCCCCTGGCTGACGCCATAGAAGCGCTGGAGCAGGGCCACGAGAGTCGACTTGCCGCCGCCCGACGGCCCGACCAGCCCGACCCGCTGCCCGGCCGCGACCTGGAGGCTCAGACCGTCGAACACCTGCTTTCCGGCCGGATAGCGGAACGAGACCGCCTCGAAGGTCACGCTCGCCCCGTTCGGCACCAGAGCGGACGCCTCCGGATGATCGCGCAGTTCATGCGGAGAGAGCAGCGTGGACAGCGCCTCGGAAAGCCGGGCCATGTGCTGCGTCACGTCCACCAGCGCCACGGCGAGGTCGCGCGTGGCACTGAGCACGGAAAGCCCTAGCGTGCAGACCAGCACCACGTCGCCCGCCGTCGCCTGCCTAGCCTGCCACAGCGTGATCGCCCAGGCGAGCAGAGCCAGGGTCATCACAACCACCACCAGCGCATGCGTCAGCCGCAGCTTCTCCAGATAGAGCAGGCTGCGACGACGGGCCACCATCTCGTCATTCACCGTGGTGTCGAAGCGGGAATGCTCGCGCGTGATGCCGCCGAAGGCCCGCACCAGGGACATGTTGCCGATGACGTCGACCATCTCGCCATCCACCGCCGCCGCCTTGTCGGCGAAGGCATGGTGCAGAGGGCGCCCGGCGGAGGCGATGCGGAACATGACCAGCATCACGGCGGTCGCGACCACCACCAGCACCACCGCCATCTGGACACTCACCAGGGTGAGATAGGCAATGGCGCCCACGGTGGCGACGCAGGGCGGCAGGACATTCCAGACGAACATGTTCTCGATCTGGAAGGCCGCGTTCGAGGTGGCGGTGATGCGGCTCGTCAGCACGCCCGGCAGACGATCGGCGAAATAGCTCGGCGCATGCCCGGTGAGATGGCGAAACAGGTCGGAGCGCAGATCGCCGGTCACGTGGACGAAAGCGTAGCTCGCCGTCCAGCTCGCCACTCGCCACAGCAGATTGTCGGCGGCGACGAAGGACACGAGCAGCGCGAAGGCCATCCATGGGCTGGTTCCCTGGCCTGGCTCCCCCGACAGCGTATCCACCAGGAATTTCACGCCATACTGCGTGCTGACCGAGCAGGCCACCGCCCCGAGCACTGCGATGAGGATCACCGCATGGCTGATGGGACGTCGGCGCACGTAATGGCCCAGGAACGCGATCGGGCGCTCAGCAAAGCGGGTGAGGTCCTGCGCGGTAGCCGGGGCGGCCCTGGCGCCCTTTTGCATCATTCGTGAGCTGCGCGGGAACATTCGGGCGGATGCTGCATTGCGATACAAGGCCTGCCTTCCGTTCGCGGTTCTTGAGACGGCGGCCCGATCCGATCCAGTCAGACAGTCATCGGCTGGCCGTGAACTTAACTGTGACGAAGGGCTTTCGTTTCATGAAAATCGCACAGATTGCCCCGTTGACCGAAGCCGTACCGCCGACGCTGTACGGGGGCACCGAACGGGTGGTGTCCTGGATCACAGAAGAACTCGTGGCCATGGGTCACGACGTCACCCTCTTCGCCAGCGGGGATTCCGTGACCACCGCCCGCCTGGAGGCTATGTGGCCCCGCGCGCTGCGCCTGGACGGCACGGTGCGTGATCCCAACGCCCTGCACATGGCCATGGTGGAGCATGTCTACCGTCGCGCCGGCGACTTCGACATCATGCATTTCCACATGGACTATTATCCCTTCTCCCTGATGTCGCGCCAGCCCACGCCCTTCGTCACCACCCTGCACGGCCGCCTGGACCTGCCGGAGCACCAGCCGCTGTTCAACACCTTCTCCTCCATTCCGGTGGTGTCGATCTCCGATGCCCAGCGCCGGCCCGTGCCCAATGCCAATTGGGTCGAGACCGTGCATCACGGCTTGCCGGCGGATCTGCTGAGGCCCACCGCCGTGGCTCCCAGCTACCTCGCCTTCCTCGGCCGCATCTCGCCGGAGAAGCGGCTCGACCGCGCCATCCGCATCGCCCAGCGCTGCGGCATCCCGCTCAAGGTCGCAGCCAAGATCGACCGTGCGGACGAAGATCATTTCGAGGAGCAGATCCGCCCTCTGATCGGCAGCCCGGGCGTCGAGTTCATCGGCGAGATCGGAGACGCGCAGAAATCCGATTTCCTCAGCGGCGCCCACGCCCTGCTTGTCCCCATCGACTGGCCGGAACCCTTCGGCCTCGTCATGATCGAGGCCATGGCCTGCGGTACGCCGGTGATCGCGTATAATCGCGGCTCGGTGCCGGAGGTGATCGAGAACGGCGTCACCGGCTTCGTGGTGGAAGACGAGATCAGCGCGGCTGGCGCCGTCCGCGATCTGCGGACCCTCTCGCGGGAGACGATCCGCGAACGCTTCGAGGAGCGTTTTACGGCGCGGCGCATGGCCGAGCGCTATCTGACGCTCTACCGCCGCATGGTGGATGGCGGGCGCATGCGGCCGCACCTCGTCTCGGCCATCTGAGCAGCGGATACCTACAAATGACTACCCGATCAGTATTTCGGCGGGGCGGAGAGCCACTCCGCCGAAATACTGCTCAGAGGTCGATCTCGGGGCTCGCGATCGAAACAAAATCGACACGAACCGTTTCCATTCCGCTCAGCCCCGACTTTGCCGCCCCTCCCCAGCCTCGGTCGGTCGCGTTTCGGGCATGACCAACGCCACCAACGCGAGCCCCGCCGCAGCGACGACCGCCAGGGTCAGGAAGGCGGTGTAGCTTCCCATCGTATCCGCCACATATCCCGTCATGACGGTACTGAATGAGGCGCCGATCCCCATGGCGCAGCCCACGGTGCCCTGCGCCAGATTGAAATGGGTGCCGCGGGTGAGGTCCGACACGGTGAGCGGAACGAGTACGCCAAGCACTGCCGCGGACACGCCGTCCAACACCTGGATCGCCACCAGGAAATAGGGCTCGCCCGTCAGCGCAAAGCAGGCGCCACGTACCACCAGCGCCGCGAAGCCTATAAGCAGGAACGGCCGGCGCCCCCATCTCTGAGCGCCCCGGCCGACCAGCGGGGACAGGAGCGTCACGGTGAATTGCGGCACCACCATCGCCGCGGCCACCATGACGGTGGCCGCCTCGCTCGAGCGTAGCGTGAGCATGCTGGCAGCCAGAGGCAGCATGGCCGCATTGGCGAGGTGGAACATGACCACGCAGCCGCAGAAGATTACCAGCCGCCGGTTCCGCCCGAGGCTGAGCACGCCCGCGATGGTCGCCGTCCAACTGCCGCCGCTCGCCTCGCGTGGTCGCGGGGCCGCCGCGATTTCCGCCGCATCGATGCGCAGCAAAGCGGTAAGCGCCGGCACGACAAGGGCCGCCGCAAGAAAGAACACCGCCTGGCTCGACACGTAGTAGCCAAGCCCGCCCATGGTCAGCGCCGCGACGCCGGTGCCGGCCGACGCAAAAGCGGCATTGCGGCCGAGGCGCGCGCTGATGCCAGCCGGTCCAACCAAGCCGAGGCTGAGTGAGACGAGGCACAGCCCCAGAACGCAGCTCGCCGCCGCATGCAGCACGCGCGAGGCGAGGACCACGGGAAAGATCGGCCATGCGGCGAAGACGACGGCGCTGATCCCGATGGCGATCAGCGAGAGCACCGCCATGGCGCGGATGGAGCAGACTGCATCCACCATCGCGCCGAGCGGGATCTGACCGACGAGGCTGACGAGGCCGCTGATGGTCAGCACCAGGCCGATGTCGAGCTGTGTCCATTTCTGCGTGGTGAGGAACACCGCGACAAACGGGCCGAAGCCGGTCTGGATGTCCGCCACGCAGAACACGAACCAGTCCAGCCCATGCCGGCTGCGCGCCGAGGGTGGCGTGCCGCCGTCTGGATATGCGGGGTCCACACCGGGGGGACCAGGCACGCTGTCCTGTTCCTGCACCTTCCGAGGGCTGTTCACGTCACGGCTTCGGCGATGGATCGGATGTGGGTGACAAAGGCGCCGCTGCGGCGGGCGGCACGCCTGGGGCTTGGCCGCTTGATGCGGGGGGGACGGACGCGGGCGCAGGCGCGGCAGCGGGCTGCATAGCCTGGGGCGATGCCGGCGAAGATGCCGCTTCCGCGCGCCCCACCACGACGATCGGCTCGCCTTGCTTGAATACGGGCGCGCTCCGGAGCTGATTGCGCTGGAGCTGCGCGACCGCCTTGTCCATGGCGCCGCCGGGCGGGAAATGCAGCACGCGCCAGTCCACCGCGATCTTGCGGCTGCCGACGCCGAGGAAGCCGCCGAAATCGATGATGACGGCCCGCATCACGCCGGCCCGGTCGATCACCACATCGACGATGCGCCCCATGTCCTCGCCGGCAGCGCTCTGCACCGGCTTTCCGAGAAGCGTATCGGCGGCGGCGCCGTCGATCACCATGGCCGGCGTCTCCGTGGCGGGTGGCGGCACGGAGACGGACGGCGACGGCGGGGACGAAGCCGCCGCAGGCTGGGCCGGCGTGGGTTCCGTGGCCGGCGCGGGGGCGGGGGATGGTGCAACTGGAGGCGGCACCGCCGAAGGCGTGACGGCGGCCGGTGCGTCCGGCGCTTGGGCGAAAGCCATGGACGCAGGGCACGACAGCGCCAGGAGCAGAAAACCGGCAATCAGCCGGCCGCTGAGGATGGATGACATCGGAAATCCTCTGTCGGGCGTTGTAACTGTCGGGGCGGCCGCGGCGGCGCGCCCCGGCTCAAAGCAGAACGATCGCCTGCCCCGCACCCAAGCGCCGGTCGACGCCGACGGCGACATCCGAGCCCCGCCGCTGGATCGTGACGTCCAGTTGCGTCCCCCCGACGCGCAGATTGCGGATCGACAGTTCGTCGATCATCCGTGGCAGGCGGGGGCGGCGGAACACCACCTCTTCGGCGGCGGGGCGGAACTCGATGCCCAGGCACGCCTGGACGCAGGCGAGCACGGCCGCGCTCGCCCAGGCCTGAGGCGCACAGGCGACGGGATAGAGCGTCGGCCCGCGCCCGTGGCGCCGGCGAAAGCCGCAATAGAGTTCAGGGAGGCGGCCGAGCGCCATAGCTCCGCCGGCGTCCAGCATCGCCTCGAACACCTCGACGGCGGCCTGGGTGTGTCCGTAGCGTGCCATGCCGAGCGCGGCGACAGCGTTGTCGTGCGGCCAGATGGAGCCGTTGTGATAGGACATGGGATTATAGCGCGCCTCGCCCCGCGCCACCGTGCGAATGCCCCAGCCCGACGCTCCATCGCTGTCCATCAGCCGGCGGATCACCGCTCCCGCCCTGTCGGGGCGGACAATGCCGGAGAACAACGCATGCCCGGGATTGGAGGTCGCGACCTTGCAGGCCCGTTTGTCGCCGTCGAGCGCCAACGCATAGGTGCCGATCTCCGGCGCCCAGAAGGCGGCCTCGAAACACTGGGCGAGCGCGAGAGCCTCCCGCCTCAGCCGATCGGCGAAGACGTCGTCACCGAGGGCCTGCGCAACGTCAACAAGCGCCAGTTTCGCTGAATAGACATACGCTTGCACCTCGACCAAAGCGATCGGCCCCTTCGCCAGGGTGCCGTCGGCATGGAAGATGGAATCGTAGGAATCCTTCCAGCCCTGGTTGGCGAGGCCGGTGTCCGTGGCGCGATGGTATTCTAGGAATCCATCGCCATCGCGATCTCCGGGTCCGTCGATCCAGGCGAGGGCCGCCAGGATCGCCGGCCACAAGGCGCGCATGGTCTCCAAATCCCCGGTGCGCTCGTAATAGCGCCCGGCGAGGAGCACGAACAGCGGCGTCGAATCCACGCTGCCGTAATAGAGCGCGAACGGCACCTCCTTCAGGCGAGCCATTTCGCCGCCCCGCATCTCGTGCAGGATCTTGCCCGGCTCGGCATCCGCAGCGGGGTCCGTGGTCGCCGCCTGCAAAGCGGCGAGACGCATGAGGACGCCGCACGCGATGCCAGGATCGGCCCAAAGCATGGCGATGGCCGTCAGCAGGCCGTCGCGCCCGAACGTCGTGGAATACCAGGGGATGCCGGCATAGGGGTAAAGGCCCTGCGGCGTCTGCGTCAGCAGCATGGCCAAGTCAGCGGCGGAACGCTCCAGCACCCCGTTCACCTGCGGGTTCGAGGTCACCACCTGGGCCATGTCCTCGCGGACAGTGCGGGTGGCGCGGCAGGCCCGCTGAAGGCTTTGCAGGAAAGGGCGGCGCATCCGCTCGGTCGCGGGCTGCGTGGCGATGGTGACGAAGATCGAAGTGCGCTCGCCCGGTCCCAAGCGGATGGCGAAGTCGGCGCTGCGGGTGCGTACAGCGGAAGGACGCGGGCGGAACTCGATCTCCGTATGGTATTCGACCTCGTCAAGGCCCCGGTAGGCAAGGCGTACGTGCCCGCCCTCGATCACCGGCGGAAGCGGAGTGCCGCGCTTCACCCGCCGCGCCCCGCGGGCCTCGAACAGGTCGATGAAATCGCTATCGAACGTATAGGTGAACACCACGTCCACCGCCTCGCTGCCGTAATTCTGGATGGAACAGCGCTCATGCGCAGCCTCCTGCCAGAGGAAGAAGAAGCGCACCACGTGCAGCGTGTCCTTGTGCAGGCGGGTATGGCCGTCAGCGATCACGTCGGGGTTGGTGAGATCGACCGCCAGGCCGGCATTGCCGTCGAGAATGGTCGAGCCGAGGAACAGCGGCTCGCGGCCCTCGATCAGCAGCGACCAATGCGAGAGATGACGGGTATCTGCGTGATAAAGTCCATCCGGTGTGCCGGGCGAGACGCCCATGTCACCATAGAGGTCGAATACCGCGAACGTATCGCCCTGTTTCAGCGTGCCGCGCGGGCGCGACGGAGGCCCGTGGGATTCGATCTGGAACAGCGGCTCTTCTGTGCCATCGGGCGTGTGCTGCAGGTTCATGGCCCATCGGGTGCGTTTGCGCTGTGGGGAGAGACGCACAACGGTCGGTGGAGACACGGAAAGGGCAGCCTTCCCGCATTGCAAGACCATGGACAACGCACAACGGCGCAGCTTGGTTCCCCGTTGGCGGCGGCTCAGCTCCCGGCCAACCGCACCTCCTGACCGCCCCGGAATGGCCACAGCCTTGCGATTGCCCCCGCCTGCCCATCCCGTTGACTCGCTCTTTCGCGCGCCCATATCACTTCTACCGTTCCTCGGCGGGACGTCAGCAGGAGGCGAAACGATGGTCAGCGTGACTGGGACGAGCAAGCACAAGCCGGAAGTGATAGACTTGATCGATCGGGTTTCTGGCCTGATCGCGGAAGGCGCCTACGCCGAGGCATCCGGCGAGATTGCGACATTCGACAAAAGCCATCCCGGCCTTCTGTTTTTCGTGCGGGAGGCACTGCCTTCGCGGGTGTCGGACCATCTGCTGAAAAAGACCGGCGCCCACGTGGCCTTCACCACTTACACGCTGCGCCACCCCAATTGGGCCAGCGACCTCGCCGCCGCATCGACCCAGCCCGAGACGTTCGAGAGGCTGGTGACATCCATCGAGGCGGCGCTCATGGCGGGCCGGAACGCCGCCTGAGGCAGGGCCGGCCGGGCGAGGGCTTATGCCCGGCCTCAGCTCTCCCACGGTGCGCAGATCGGACGGACGTTCTCACATCACCGGGGCCCTCTCACGGCAGGGTCCGCAGCCAAGCCAGCCGGGTCAGCGCCGCCTCGGCGCGTGCCTGGGCCCAGACCAGATGCGCGTAATGCGTGCTGCGTTCCGCCGCTTCGAGATACAGCGCGACGAGACGCTCGGCGACCTCCGACATCGTGTTCTGGCCATCGCCCATCGCTCCCGGGGCGGCGGCCCGTATGTCCATTGCGGCAGCGCGCCCGTCGGCGATGAAAGCACGGGAGCGGTCGGCCATGGCCCCCTCCAGCGCCGGCAGACGTTGTTCCAAGAGCTGGGCGAGCTGCGTCTCCAGAGCGGCGATCGTATTCACCGGCTCAGCCTCGCCCCGCGCATCAGGTGTGGCGGCATCCGCCACGGTCCGCCGGGCCGCGTGAAAGGCCTGACGCCGCTCCACCCGCAAGGTCGCCGCTCGACGGAGCTCCTCCCGCGCCATAGCTTCCGCCGCATCCTGGACCTCGCGCGGCTCGGCCTGCGCGGCGACGTAGCTCCAGAAGGCGAAGGCTCGCCCCTTGTTTCGAACCGCCAGGGCCATCACCCGATAGGGCGTCATCAACTGGGATGAGGCCAGTTCCGCGCCGGCTTCCGGGTCCATGGCGTGCGGCGGTGCCCACGGCATCGCCGATGGGTCCGGGATCTTATGCTGCAAATCCACCGACCAGCGGGTGAGATTGGCCAGATGCACATGTTCCTCGCCCGCGAGTGTATCGAGCCGATCGGCCACCGCTCCCTGCCCCCGCGCGCGGGCTGCGGCAGCCAGCGCTTCGTAGCCCGCCGCCGCGTCCGCTACCATCGCCTGTGCAAGCGCAAAAAATTCCGCCAGCGAGCGCACGGTGCCCCCAGGCTCGCATTCCAGCAGCGCCATGCCCTCGCCCTCCGCCGGGACCGAAATTATCAATCGCTCACGTCATTACAAAATCATCTTATCTGAGTTATGTTTGTCGTGGCTCAAAAAGGCATCGTTGCCTTGTGCTAGGCGTTGAACAGAGGCGGGCGCCGGTCCCAGCGTAGCGACCAACCGCACCTCCGAACGAGAAGCACCGCCACGGGCGGTGGACGCTGTGGAGTCGGCCATTGCCTGTTCTATCTCGCGCCCTGGTTTGGCTTGCGCGGATTCGACTGTTTGCGGCTGTTCAGCTTGCGAGCATACGATTTTCGACGACCTGCCTAGCCGGCATCATTGTACTCGCGGCAGGTGCGGTCTTCTTTGTAGCGCCAGCCCACGCTGCCGCTGAATTGAAGGATTATTTGGGAGCCGCGCAGCCGGGCGAGTTTTTTGCTGACGCGGATCGCTTCGGGCCCCCAGAGGGCTCGCCGCCCATCGTTCCTGTCTTCAGCGGGGAGCGGCTGCGCGGATACCTTTATCTCAATACCGACTTCGCCAATGCGACCGGATATTCAGGAAAGCCAATCAGCTTACTTGTCGGAATTGACACCAACGGTGTCATCTCCGGCATAAAGCTGGTGGATCACAAGGAGCCGATCGTCCTGATCGGCATTCCGGTACAGCGCATCATCGCCACGATGAATTCCCTGATCGGCCGGGACATCCGGCCGATCGCCACGGGCGCCGAAAATCCGCCTCAGGTCGACATCGTCAGTGGCGCGACCGTCACTGTGCTGGTCATGGCCGACAGCGTGGTGCGCTCTGCCGTGCGGCTCATCCGCAGCGGACGGGTGGCCGGGGGCAGCGTGGCGGGCGGTGGCACCGGCGCGGCGCTCCCGCAGAAGGCGATCGACTTCACGAAGAGTGACATTCGCGACTGGAACGACCTGCTCGGCGACGGATCGGTTCGCCGCCTCCACCTTTCGATCGGCGAGGTCAGCGACGCCTTCGCTAAGGCCGGCAACAAGACCGCGGCAGAAAACCCGGAGCCGGGCGCAGAGGACGATGTCTTCATCGATCTCTATGCCGCGCTCGTCACCGTCCCCACCATCGGCCGCAGCCTGCTGGGCAACGACGGCTACGACCGCCTGATGGCGCAGCTGAAGCCAGGCCAGCAGGCCATCCTGATCGCCGGGGACGGCGCCTATTCCTTCAAGGGGTCGGGCTACGTCCGGGGCGGCATTTTCGACCGCATCGAACTGTTGCAGGACGGATCCAGCACCCGCTTCCGCGATCGCAACCACACCCGTCTCGGTGGCCTTGCCGCCCAGGGCGCGCCCGTTCTGCGCGAAGTGTCGCTGTTCGTGGTGCCCAATGAGCTCACCCTCGACCCCGCAGCGCCCTGGCAAATCCAGCTCCTGGTGCAGCGGGCGACAGCCACCCGCGAGAAGGCCTTCCAGACGTTCGAGCTGGGATATGCGCTCCCCGACACTTATCTCAAGCAGGAACGCCCGGCCCCTTCCCCGCCCCAGGCGGCCGCATCCGCAATGTCGCCGGCCGCACAGGCGGCCCCTGCGGGAGACTTGCTGGAGGATCCGCTCTGGATGCGGATCTGGCGCGGCAACGTCGCCGCCATCGGGCTGACCGCATTCACCCTCCTCGCCCTGACGGCCATCTTCTTCTTTCAGGATGCGCTGGTCCGCCGCCCGGCCGTCTATGAGTGGGTGCGCCGGGCGTTCCTGCTCTTCATCCTCGTCTGGCTCGGCTGGTATGCCAATGCTCAACTATCGGTGGTGAACGTCGTCACCTTCACCAGCGCCCTCATCACCGGGTTCAAATGGGAGTTCTTCCTTGCCTCGCCGCTCACCTTCATCCTGTGGTCGGCGGTGGCGGTGGGCCTACTGTTCTGGGGGCGCGGGCCGTTCTGCGGCTGGCTTTGCCCGTTCGGGGCATTGCAGGAACTGCTCAGCACGGTGGCGAAGTGGCTCAAGGTCCCTCAGGTCACGGTACCCTGGGGCCTGCACGAGCGACTGTGGCCGATAAAATACATCCTGTTCATCGGCCTGTTCGGGCTTTCGCTCTACTCCGTCGCCCTGACGGAGACCCTGGCCGAGGTCGAGCCCTTCAAGACCGCGATCATCCTGAAGTTCGCGCGCGAATGGCCATATGTGGTCTACGCCCTCACCCTGCTGTGTGCGGGACTGTTCATCGAGCGGTTCTTCTGCCGCTACCTGTGCCCGCTGGGCGCCGCGCTCGCCATTCCCGGCCGGATGCGCACGTTCGAATGGCTGAAGCGGTGGTCCGAATGCGGATCGCCGTGCCAGCGCTGCGCGAAGGAATGCCCGGTTCAGTCCATTCACCCCGAAGGGCACATCAACGTCAACGAGTGCATCTACTGCATGCACTGCCAGATGCTCTACCACGACGACCACCGCTGCCCGCACATGATCCAGGTGCGCCTGAAACGGGAGCGGTTCGAAGCCCTTTCGTCGCCCTCGATGCTCAGCGGCGGCAAAGCGAAGCCCACCATTACCCACAACGGCCGGCCGATCGATCGGCCCGCAACCGTGGACGCGCCCCTTCCCCCCACCTCTTGAGCCCTGGAGTCCACCATGACCAACAGAGATGACAACGCCGGCGTCAATCGTCGACACATTCTGGGTACGGCCGTCGTCGCCGGCGCGGCCAGCGCGGCCGCCGGCGCCGGCCTCGGGCCCTTCGCCCTCTCCTCCCCCGCCGCGGCCCAGGCCGCGCGCACCGCCGGTCCCGGCCATCAGAAGTTCGAGGTCGGCCCAGGCGAGCTCGACGAATATTACGTCTTCTTCTCCAGCGGCCAGACCGGCGAGTTGCGCATCATCGGCCTGCCTTCCATGCGCGAGCTCATGCGGATTCCCGTGTTCAACCGTTGCAGCGCGACCGGCTGGGGCCTGACCAACGAAAGCCGGAAGATCATGACCGAGGGCCTCCTTCCGGCGACCCGCGAGCGCCTGAAGACGCGCCTGGGCGTATGGATGAACGGTGACTGCCATCATCCCCACATGTCGTTCACGGACGGCACCTATGACGGCCGCTACATCTTCATCAACGACAAGGCCAATACACGGCTCGCCCGCATCCGCACCGACGTCATGAAGTGCGACAAGATCATCGAGCTGCCCAACCAGTACACCATTCACGGCATGCGGCCGCAGAAGTATCCGCGCACCGGCTACGTGTTCTGCAATGGCGAATACGAAGTGCCGCTGCCGAACGACGGCAAGGTCCTCGACGACAAGTCGCAGTATCGCTCGGTGTTCAGCGCGGTGGACGGCGACAGCATGAAGATCGCCTGGCAGGTGGTGGTCGACGGCAACCTCGACAACACGGACGCCGATTTCCAGGGCAAGTACGCCTTCTCCACCTGCTACAATTCCGAGATGGGAATGAACCTGGCCGACATGACGGCCAAGGAGCAGGACTGGGTGGTCATCTTCAACCTGAGGCGGATCGAGGAAGGGGTGAAGAAGGGCGACTTCAAGGAGATGAACGGCGTCCCGGTGCTGGACGGCCGGAAGGGGTCGCCATATACGCGCTACGTTCCGGTGCCCAACAGCCCGCACGGCATCAACACCTCGCCCGACGGCATCCATGTGGTGGCCAACGGCAAGCTGTCGCCCACCGTCACCGTCTTCGACGTCCGGCTGTTCGACAATCTGTTCGATGACAAGATCAAGCCGCGCGATGTGGTGGTGGCGGAGCCGGAACTCGGCCTCGGCCCGCTGCACACCGCCTTCGACGGGCGCGGAAACGGCTATACGACGCTGTTCCTGGACAGCCAGGTGGTCAAGTGGAACATCGATCTGGCGAAGCGCGCCTACAAGGGCGAGAAGGTCAATCCGGTCTCGCAGAAGGTGGACGTGCAGTATCAGCCCGGCCACAACCATGCGTCGATGGGCGAGACCAAGGAGGCGGATGGCCGGTGGCTGATCTCGCTCAACAAGTTCTCCAAGGACCGCTTCCTCAACGTTGGCCCGTTGAAGCCCGAGAACGACCAGTTGATCGATATTTCCGGCGACAAGATGGTGGTAGTTCACGACGGGCCGAGCTTCGCCGAGCCGCATGACGCGGTGATCGTCCACCGCTCCAAGCTGGACGGCAAGATCGCCAGCATCTGGAAGCGGGACGACCCATATTTTGAGGACGCCCGCAAGCAGGCGGCGCTCGACAAGGTGAACCTCGAAGCCGATTCCACGGTCATCCGCGACGGCAACAAGGTCCGCGTCTACATGACCTCGAGCGCCCCCGCGTTCGGCCTGGAGACCTTCCAGGTCAAGCAGGGCGACGAGGTCACCGTGTACATCACGAATATCGACGACGTGGAAGACCTGACCCACGGCTTCTGCATCGTGAACTACGGCATCAACATGGAGATCGGGCCGCAGCAGACATCGTCCGTGACGTTCACGGCCGACGCCGCCGGCGTGTACTAGTTCTTCTGCACCTGGTTCTGCCACGCCATGCACATGGAAATGCGGGGCCGGATGTTCGTTGAGCCGAAGAACGCGTGAGACTGCCGTGTCCGTAAGGTCCGATATAGCAGCATTGGGGGTGG
Source organism: Azorhizobium doebereinerae UFLA1-100 (assembly GCF_000473085.1). GTDB lineage: Bacteria > Pseudomonadota > Alphaproteobacteria > Rhizobiales > Xanthobacteraceae > Azorhizobium > Azorhizobium doebereinerae. The sequence continues at coordinate 23,269 of NZ_AXBA01000037.1, read as the reverse complement.
CGGCCGCACTGGCCGCCACCCTCGCCATGCCCGCATGGGCTGCACAACTCCGCGTAGCGCCCGGCGACGCGGGCGTGCAGGACTTGCTGGACCATGCCGCTCCCGGCGACACCATTACCCTGAGGGCGGGCAGGCATCTCGGCCCTCTGCGGGTTTCCCATCGGCTCATCCTTGAGGGCGAGCCGGGCGCGGTGGTGGAGGGATCGGGGACCGGCAACGTCATCCTCGTGTCGGCGCCCGGCGCGGTGGTGCGCGGCCTGACCATCCGGGGATCCGGAACAGATCTTCCGGCCATGGACTCCGGTGTATTCGTCGAGCAGGACGCCGCCGGCGCGGTGGTCGAGAACAACGTGCTGGAGGGCAATCTCTACGGCATCTATCTGCACGGCGCGCCGGATGCCGTCGCGCGCCGGAACCGCATCATCGGCATCAAGACCGGCCGGGTGAACGAGGCAGGAAACGGCGTATCGGTGTGGAACGCGCCCGGTGCGCAGGTGCTCGACAACGACATCAGCTACGGCCGCGACGGCATATTTTCCATCAGCAGCAAGAACAACGTGTTCAGCGGAAACACCTTTCGCGACCTGAGATTCGCGGTTCATTATATGTACACGAACGACAGCCGCATCACGGACAATCGCTCCGTCGGAAACACCGTCGGCTTTGCGCTGATGTTCTCCAATCGGCTGGTGGTCCGCGGCAACGTCTCCGATCATGACCGCGATCGCGGCTTCCTGTTCAATTTCGCCAACGGCTCCGAGATCACCGGCAATGCGGTGCTCGGCGGAGTGCAGCCGGCGGAACGCTGGGCGACCTCCGGCATGCGCGCCACTGATCCGGCGGAGCGCGGCATGGCGCCCCCCGACGAGCCCCCCGCCACCGGTGCACAGGGCGCCCGCGTGGGACCGGAGAAGTGCGTCTTCATCTATAATGCGAACCAAAACAGATTCCGCGACAACTGGTTTGAAGGCTGCGAGATCGGCATTCATTTCACTGCCGGGTCGGAAGGCAACGAGATCGTCGGCAACGCCTTCGTTGGCAACCAGAACCAGGTGAAATACGTGGGCAGCAGGTATCTGGACTGGTCGAGGGGCGGGCGCGGCAATTACTGGAGCGACAATCCGGCGTTCGACCTGAACGGGGACGGCATCGCCGAGACCGCCTATCGGCCGAACGACCTGATGGACAAGGTGCTGTGGACCAATCCGCAGGCCAAGGTGCTTGCCAACAGCCCCGCGGTCCAGGTGATCCGTTGGGCCCAGTCGCAATTCCCCGCCTTGCTGCCGGGAGGTGTCGTCGACACCCATCCGCTGATTTCGCCGCCCGGGCGCCGTCCGAGAACCGACGGAGCCCAGCCGTGACCGCGTCGATAAACCTCCAGGACGTCACCCGCCGCTTCGGCGCCATCGAGGCTGTGCGCGCGGTTTCGCTCGCGCTCCCCCCAGGCGAGACGGTGGCGCTCGTCGGCCACAATGGCGCGGGCAAGACGACGCTGATGAAACTGATGCTCGGGCTCATCCATCCAACCGCCGGGACGGTCCAGGTGCTGGGCGAGAACCCCGCCGCCGGGCAATTTGCCGCTCGCCGGCGCCTCGGCTACCTGCCGGAGAGCGTCGCCTTCAACACCGCATTGACCGCGCGGGAGACGCTTGCCTTCTATGCCCGCCTGAAGCGCGAACCGGTGGCCCGGATGGGTGATCTTCTCGATCGCGTCGGCCTCGGCGCTGCGGCGGATCGCCGGGTTGGGACTTACTCCAAGGGCATGCGCCAACGGCTCGGCCTCGCCCAGGCGCTGATCGGCGCTCCCGCCGTGATGCTGCTCGACGAGCCGACCACGGGGCTGGACCCGGCGCTGCGACACAGCTTCTACGAGATCATCCAGGAATTGCGCGACCGTGGAGCGACGGTGCTCCTGTCGTCCCACGCCCTCACGGAGCTGGAAGAGCGTGCAGAGCGGGTGATCATCATGAACCGCGGCATCATGGTGGCCAATGGCTCCGTGGACGACCTGCGTCGTATCGCCTGCTTGCCGGTGCGCATCCGGATCGCCGCGCCGGCGGACAGTCTGGCGGCGATTCCCGAATGGGTTGGTCCGATCGGCACCTGCCGCCGCATCAATGGCCATGTCGTGGAGGTCCAGGTGGGGCTGGAGCAGAAGATCGAGGTTCTGAAGCGCTCGGTCGCGCACGGGACGGTCGACGACCTCGACATCGTCCCCCCAACCCTTGACGATCTCTATGCTCATTTCCTGATGTCGCAGGAGATGCCGGCATGAGAAACATTCTCATCGTCGCGGGCAAGGAAATCCAGGAGGGCCTGCGCAACCGCTGGGTCCTTGCCACCACTCTGCTGCTGGCCGGGCTGGCGTTGTCACTCACCTTCCTCGGCAGCGCGCCGACCGGCAATGTGGGCGTCCGGGCGCTTGACGTCGTCATCGTCAGCCTCTCCAGCCTGACGATCTTCCTGCTGCCGCTGATCGCGCTGCTGATCTCGCACGACGCCATCGTCGGAGAGATGGAGCGCGGCACCATGCTCCTGATGCTGAGCTATCCCATCGGGCGCTGGCAGGTGATGCTCGGCAAATTCGTCGGTCACGTCGCGATCCTCGCCTTCGCTACCGTGCTGGGCTATGGCGCCGCGGCGCTCGCGCTCGCCTTGACCGGCGCCGTGGTGGATGCGGCGAGCTGGCTCGCATTCGCTTCGATGATCGGCTCGTCCATCCTGCTCGGCGCGATTTTCATCGCTATCGGCTATCTCGTCAGTGCCCTCGCGCGCGATCGCGGCACCGCAGCCGGGCTGGCGATCGGCATCTGGCTGCTGTTCGTGCTGATTTACGACATGGCGCTGCTGGGGCTTCTGGTGGTGGATCAGGGCAAGATCATTTCGGGCGGCGCGCTGAACGCACTGCTCCTGCTCAATCCCACCGACGCCTATCGCCTGTTCAACCTGACCGGCTTCGCCAGCGTCAGCACCTTCGCCGGCATGGCCGGGCTGGCCGGAACCGCCGGGCTGGGGCCGCGCGTCTTGCTGGCCACGCTCGCCGCCTGGGTTTTCCTGCCGCTGGCTCTGGCGACGTTCGCATTCTCGAGGAGAGAGTTATGAAGCTGCTGATGGCTGCCGCGCTCGCATTCGCAACGCTGGCGCTTCTCGGCTGCAACGAGAAGCAGTCCGCGACGGTTCAGCCGCCGCCGCAGAGCCTTACCGCCGAGGCGATCGGCAATTATTGCGGCATGAACGTGCTCGAGCACCCCGGCCCCAAGGGGCAGATCATCGTCGCCAGCGCGATCACGCCGTTCTGGTTCTCCTCGGCCCGCGACGCCTTCGCCTTCACCATGCTCCCAGAGGAGCCCAAGGACATTCTGGCGATCTACGTCTCCGACATGGGCAAGGCACCCAGTTGGGACGCCCCCGGCGCGGACAATTGGGTGGATGCCCGCAAGGCGGTGTTCGTGATCGGCAGCCGGCAGAAAAGCGGCATGGGCGCGGATGAGGCGGTGCCGTTCTCGGACCCTGTCGCCGCAGCCGCATTTGCGGCCAGAAACGGCGGTCGCGTGGTCGGGTTCTCGGAAGTTCCGAGGGACTATGTGCTGGGCGGCGATACCCAGACCGAGGCCTTGCCCGCGGGCGCGCCGACGCGCCATGTCGAGAATTGAGGGGAACACCCATGGCTCACGCACCATCCCGCCGGCGCTTCATCGGCATCAGTGCGGCGGCGGCCGGGCTGGCGCTCCTTCCCGCCGGCCGGGCAGCTCATGCGCAGGAGAATCTCGTCACCTGGCAGGGCACTGCGCTCGGCGCCGACGCCGTCATGCAGATCCACCATCCCGTCCGTGCCACGGCGGACCGGCTTATCGGGCGGGCGCTCAATGAAGTGCGGCGGCTGGGCTACATCTTCAGCCTCTACGAGCCGACATCATCGCTGAACCGGCTGAACCGGGCTGGCGTCCTTGAGGGACCGCCTCCGGAGCTGGTGGAGCTCCTCACGGCGGCGCTGCATTATGCGGAGGTGACCGGCGGCGCCTTCGATCCGACGGTCCAGCCACTGTGGACCCTCTATCTCGATCATTTTTCGGCGGCCGGAGCCGATCCCTCCGGCCCCTCGCCGCAGGCCAGGGCTGCGGCGCTCGCGCGGGTCGGCTACCAGCGGGTTTCGGTGGACGCGGATCGCATCGTGATGCCCCGCGGCACGGCACTGACGCTCAATGGCATCGCCCAGGGTTACGTCACGGATCGCATCGTCGCCCTGCTGAGGTCGGAGGGCCTCGACCACAGCCTCGTGGACATGGGGGAGACGCGCGTTCTCGGCAGCCATCCCCTGGGCCGTCCCTGGCAGGTGGCAATCGCCGATCCCGCCGCGCCGGGCCGGACGGTGAAGACCTTGCCCGCTGTCGACCAGGCGGTCGCGACATCGGGGGCCTACGGTTTCGTTTTCGATCCCGACGGTCGCCTCAACCATCTCTTCGATCCCCATTCGGGGCAATGCGCCAGCCGCTATGGGAGCGTGACCACGGTCCTGCCGACCGCCACCGCGGCGGACGCCTTGTCCACCGCGTTCAGCCTGATGCCCCGCGAGGACATCGTGCGGACGCTGGCGGCGATCGGCGGGGGGCAGGTCCATCTCCTGGGCCCGCAAGGATTCGAGACCTTGACCGCCTGAGCGGCGCATCTGCCTTGATCTCGGCGGGACAGACGGCACGCGGGATGGTTGTGCCGCGACAAAGAGACCAGCGGGTCCTTGGCGTAGCTTTGAAGCTCTGAGAGGAGGCCGCCATGCCGATCACGTCAGATCAGCTGGTCGACGACATCATGCGACGATGGCCGCAGACCATCCGGGTGTTCCTCGACCACCGTTTTCACTGCGTGGGCTGCCCGATCGGCTGCTTTCACACGGTGGAGGACGCATGCAGGGAGCACCATGTTGATCCAGGGGTCTTCCTTGCCGCCCTCAAGGGCGTGGAGGACGGAGAGGGGCCGCAAGCCCGTTGTGGTGCCATCGACTTAGTCCGATGAGCTTTCCGCCAGGAGGAACAGCCGGTGAGGATCGCGGATGACGATCTTCTGGCGCCCCCCCTCCACGAGGCCCTGGTCCTCCCAGGCGCTCAGAATGCGGCTGACCGTGTGCAGGGTGGTTCCGGTCATCTCAGCGACATCCTGGCGGCTGATGGGAAAATCGATCTGGATGCCGCTCTCCGTCTTGCGCCCCGCCTGCTGTGCCAACCGCAGAAGCGCGTGGGCAACCCGGCGCTCGACTTCCTCCGTGGACATTTCCACCACACGCGTATGGGCATCCTGCAACCTCGCGCCCACCGTCGCCAGCGTGGAGAGGGCGAGGGACGGGAATTTCGCTACCAGCCCCGACCAGGCCGCCGAAGGCCAGACCAAGGCGATGCTGTCGACGATGGCGGTCGCTGTGGCCGGATAGGTGGAGCGGCCGATGGCCATCGCGACGCCAAACATCTCGCTGGCAACCACGTGGCGCACGACGACCTGCCGCCCGGCGGGTGTCAGTTTCACCACCCGCAGGTGGCCGTGCAACAGCACGAAAAACCATTCGGCGACCTGATCCTGCGTGAAGACATTGCTGCCCTTCGGATAGCGGACGGAGCGTGCGATGGAGAGAATGTCGTCGAGATCGCCAGGGCCGAGGCCCTGGAACAAGGGCAGTTCCGCGACGAGCGAACGGTCAATTGCTGCCATTCGATGGCTCTCCCTGAGAGGGCACGCTGCCTGTTCCGCGCAGGGCCTCGAATATTCTTTTGACCCACCAAGTCAAGCAGCTGCGAACCTGCCGCCAATCCGCCTGCCCGCAGCAAACCGGATGCGCGCGGACCTCGTCCTGCCGAACGCGCACCGGCGAACAGTCAACAGGCGCTGGCTCGGCCGGTTCCACCGAGGCATAAATCGCAGGGTATTTGCGCCGCAACAAGAACGCCCCGACCCGCTCTGCCTATAACGCGCAACAGGTTTCGCTGACGTCGCGGATGTCCGGCGAAACGCCCCCCATTCGACAGGAGAAGAACGATGCGTAAGGCTCTCATGCTCGGGGCAATGGTCGCTCTCTTGAGCGCCGCGGGAACGGCTTCGGCCGCCGAGGTGGAAGTGAAGCTGCTCAATCGCGGGGCCGAAGGCGTGATGGTTTTCGAACCGGCCCTGGTCAAGGTTCAACCCGGCGATACCGTCAAGTTCGTCCCGGCCGACAAGGGCCACAATGTGGAGACGATCGACGGCATGCTGCCGGAGGGCGCAAAGCCGATCGCCGGCAAGATCAGCGAGGAGGTGGTGGTCGTCTTCGACAAGGAGGGCGTCTACGGCGTCCGCTGCAAGCCGCACTACGGCATGGGCATGGTGGGCCTGATTGTCGTGGGGCAGCCCGGGAATGAGGATGCCGCCAAGACGGTCAGCCATCCCGGCAAGGCCAAGCAGACTTTTGCCGCCCTGTTCGGCAAGCTGGACGCCACGAAAACGGCGAGCAAGTAGCCCGCGCAGACGCGCAGACGCGCAGCCGCAGCCGGAGCCGGAAGTTAGTATCCGGATGGAGGTCGTCGGGCATCCATTCGGGACCGGTTTGCCCTCGCCCGGCAGGATGCGGGGCCGCAGGGAGGGCGACCGTGGATTGCCATGGATCGGCCGCTCCTGCCGTGGGATCCTGCACGTAACCTTGAGGCGGGCGGGATGGCGATCGCGGCACATCACCTCTTCTTTCCGGCCGCCATGCTCCAGGCCGTCGCGGCCGTCGGGGTCTGGATTTTCGCGCCGCCCGGCTTCGCCACCCCCTTCTGGCATGCGCACGAACTGGTCTTCGGCTACACGCTGGCGGTGGCGGCCGGCTTCCTGTTCACCAAGGCCACGGCGAAAACCATCCTCACGGCCCTCGCCCTATGGACCGCGGCGCGGCTGGCATGGTTCCTTCCGCCCGACCCATTCGCCCTCCCCCAGGCCGTGCTGACCATGGCCGCGACGGGCACCATCGCGATCATCGGCGCCCGCGGTTTTCTGCGGGGGATCAAGCGCGGCCAGAACTACGTCTTCCCGGTTCCCCTGGCGGTTCTCCTCCTGTGCGAAGCCACCTCGCAGGTCCCGGCCGTGGGAGGAAGCCCGCGGATCGGAGCGGCCGCCGTCATGGTGGCGGTCTTCGCCGTGGTCGGGCTGATCCTGGCCATGGGCGGACGCATCCTCGGCGCGGCATTGTCGGGCCTGGCGCAGCGGTCCGGCGGCGAGCGGCTTCCGCCGCGCCCCGGCCTCGAACTGGTGATATTGGCGGCGTTGCTGGCAACCGCCCTGTCCCTTCTCGCCGGCGCGCCCGCCGCCCTGCTCGCCTGTTGCGCCTGGATAGGCTGCGCCGCCATCCTGGCCCGGCTCGCCGACTGGCGGGCGGGCCTGCGCCTTGCGAGCTTGGATCTGCTCGCCCTCGTCTTGGCGCAGGCCTTCATCGCCGCCGGCCTCGCGGGGCTGGGAGCGCGGGTGCTGGACCCGCCGTGGCCGGAGAGCGCGCCGCTCCACCTCATCACCATCGGCGGCATCGGGCTGACCACCGTCACCATGATGGTGAAGACCGCGGTCCAGCGCGACCGCAGACCCATGCCCGCCGGGGTCATCGGCTCAGCCGCCGCGCTGATGTCCTTCGCCGGCCTTGCCCGCGCCGGCGTCTTCCTGTTTCCCGGCCTCGCCTATCCGCTGGCCGCGCTGGCCTGGATCGGGGCCATGGCCATTGCCTTCGCCTGGTCGGTGGCCGCGCGCGGCACACGCTGACCGCCCTGCCCGCCGAGAGCAAGGCCGAGCGTGGACCACATGGCGTCCACGCGCGCCGTCACCGCCGGATCCATGGCCAGCACCTCACCCCAGGTCCGCTCAGTCTCTGGTCCGATCTTGGTAGTCGCATCGATACCGAGCTTGCCGCCGAGACCGGGCTTGGGCGAAGCGAAATCGAGATAGTCGATGGGCGTATCGGCGACGGTCAGGAGATCGCGCGAGCTGTCCGCTCGGGTCGACACCGCCCACATCACGTCCGCCCAGTTGCGCACGTCGATATCCGCATCCACCACGATGAGGAGCTTGGTGTAGGTGAATTGCGGCAGCATGGACCAGAGCCCCATCATCAGCCGCCGCGCCTGGCCGGGATAGCGCTTGGAGATGGAAGCCACCGCCACGCGGTAGGAGCAGGCTTCCGGCGGCAGCCACAGGTCGACGATCTCCGGGAACTGGCGGCGGACCAAGGGCAGGAAGACCTCGTTCAGCGCCTCGCCGATCCGCGACGGCTCGTCGGGCGGCCGGCCGGTGAAGGTCGACAAATAGAGCGGGTTCCGCCGCATCGTCACCGCCGTGACGGTGAGCACCGGAAAGTCCTCAACGGCGTTGTAATAGCCGGTGTGGTCGCCATAGGGGCCCTCCGGCGCTGTCTCTGCCGCCGAAACCAGCCCCTCGATGACGATCTCCGCTTCCGCTGGGACCATCAGGGGCACGGTGACACAGGGCGTGAGAACCGGCCGCTCGCCGCGCAGGATGCCGGAGAATTTCAGTTCTGCGAGGGTTTCCGGCAAGGGCATGACTGCCGCCATTATCGTTCCCGGATCGGCCCCGATCACGATCGCCACTGGCATGTCACGGCCGAGCGCCTGCCATTGGTGATGATGCTTGGCGCCGCCGCGATGGGCCAGCCAGCGCATGATCGCGCGATCCCGCCCCAGAATCTGTATGCGGTAGACGCCCATGTTGCCCTCGTCGGCGGGCGAGGCCTCGGGCGGCCGGGTGATGACCAGCGGCCAGGTGATGAGAGGCGCGGGCTCGCCCGGCCAGCAGATCTGCGCCGGCAGCGCCCGCAGGTCGATGTCCTGCCCGATGAGGATCCGCTCCTGCACGGGTGCGGATGAGCGCGTCCGCGGCCGCATCGCCAGCGCCGCGCGGGCAAGCGGGAGTTTCCGCCACGCATCGGCCAGGCCCTGCGGGGGGCGCGGCTCGCGCAGTTCGGCCAGCGCCTCGCCGAACCGGCCAAGCGCCTCGGGCTGGATGCCCAGCCCCCACGCCACGCGTTCCACCGTGCCGAAGAGGTTGGTGACGAGGGGCATGGGCGAAAGCGAACCATCCGGCCGAACCGGGCGCTCGAACCAGAGCACCGGCCCGTTGTCCTTCACCACCCGGCGGTGGACCTCGGTGATCTCATGCACGACGGAAACCGGCTCATGGATCCGCACCACCTGTCCCGCATGATCAAGGTGCGTGAGGAAGCTCCGCAGATCGCGGAACGGCGCAACGTCTCGGTGCAGCAAAGGGGCCTCCTGGGGTGCGACATCCCTCCCATGCGGGCCGGCCCTGCTCTTTGCGCCAGCGCAATCAAGGGGGCAGACGGAGCGTGTATCCGTCGTCCTCGAGGTGACCCGATGCCCGCTTCCGAAACGGCCATTCCGACCGTACCGCCGTTCCTTTCCAGCCTGATGCGACCGTTGCCGCTGCTGCCGTTGCAGCCCGTGCTCGCCGTGCTCATCTCCCGGATTCGGCGGCATCATCCGCAGATCTTCGAGCGACTGGGCGCCCATGCCGACAAGTCCTTCGGCATCGATCCGACCGACCTGCCGTTCGCCTTCGTTCTCACGCCGCATCCCAACAGCCCCGCCGTCTCGGCGGTGCGGGCTCTGCCGGCCTCCCTCAATGTGCGCATCGCCGGCCCGCTGGCGGGCCTGATCGGGCTGGTGGAGGGGGATTTCGACGGCGACGCCCTGTTCTTCTCCCGCGACCTGCGGGTCGATGGCGATGTGGAGGCCGTTCTCGCGCTGCGCAACGCCATCGACGATGCGGAGATCGACCTGGTCGGCGAAGTCGTCAGGGGGCTGGGGCCGCTGAAAGCGCCGGCCGAGCGCGCCTTGCGCAGCCTGCTCCGGCCGCCTCGCCGAGCAGCCGGACCCGAGGCTGGAGCGACCTCATGGAACTGATCTGCCCCGCCGGTACGCCCGCAGCCTTCAAGGTGGCGGTGGATGCCGGTGCCGATGCGGTCTATTGCGGCTTCCGCGACGAGACCAACGCCCGCAACTTTCCCGGCCTTAATTTCAGCCGTGACGAATTGCGCGCGGCGATCACCTTCGCGCACGAGCGGGGCGCCAAGGTCTTGGTGGCGATCAACACCTTTCCACGCGCCGGTGCAGTCGATGTCTGGCATCGGGCGGTCGATGACGCCGTCGCGCTCGGCGCCGACGCCCTGATCCTCGCCGACGTCGGCCTGATGGACTATGTCGCCCGGCACCATCCCGACCAGCGCCTCCATGTCTCGGTCCAGGCCGCCGCAGCCAATGCCGACGCGATCCGCTTCTACGTGGAGGCGTTCGGCGCGCGGCGGGTGGTGCTGCCGCGCGTCCTGACCGTGCCCGAGATCGCCGTCATCACCTCCGAGATCGCCTGCGAAACCGAGGCGTTCGTATTCGGCGGCCTGTGCGTGATGGCGGAGGGGCGCTGCTCCCTTTCCTCCTACGCCACAGGCCGCTCGCCGAACATGCAAGGCGTGTGCTCCCCGCCGAGCCACGTGACCTACGGCGAGGCGCAGGGGAAGGTCGTCTCGCGGCTCGGCGCCTTCACCATCAATGCCTTCGCGGACGGCGAGCCGGCAGCCTATCCGACCCTGTGCAAAGGCCGCTTCGCCACCAGCCACGGGGCGGGCTACATCTTCGAGGAACCCGCCAGCCTCGACGCCGCGACGCTGCTGCCGAGCCTGCGCAAGGCCGGCGTCACGGCGGTGAAGATCGAAGGCCGGCAACGCAGCCGGGCCTATATCGAGAGCGTCGTGCGCTCGTTCCGCCAGACGATTGCCGCGCTGGACGCGGGCGTGGTGGCGGAGGCGGCCTCGCTGACCGCCTTGACCGAAGGCCAGACCACCACCGTCGGCGCATACCGCAAGACGTGGCGGTGAAAGCGCGGGCATTGACAGGCGCGGCAACGAACCAGCGTCCCGATGCGCGGACACTACGGCGACAATCCGTTTCCAAGAGAATGTGCGATGGCAAGGCTTGACGGGAAGACAGCGGAAGAAGCGGCGCCCTCCGGCGCGTCCGCGGGCCGGGACGGCGGTATGCGACTGACCCTAGGTCCCGTCCTGTTCAACTGGGATGCCGGCGCCTGGCGCGACTTCTACTTCCGCATGGCGGACGAGGCCCCCGTCGACACCGTCGTCGTGGGAGAAATCGTCTGCTCCAAGCGATTGCCGTTCTTCCTCGATCACATGCCATCGGTGATCGACCGGCTGACGGCGGCGGGAAAGACCGTGCTGCTGGGCTCGCTGGTCCTCGTCTCGCTGCCGCGTGAGCGCCGGCAGATGGCGGACCTCGTGGAGGCGGAACATCTGGTCGAGGTGAACGATCTCTCCTGCATGCCGGCCCTGGCGGGACGGCGGCACGCCATCGGCCCGTTCGTCAACGTCTACAACGAGGCGACGGCCGCCTTCCTCGCCGGCCGGGGCGCGGAACGCATCTGCCTTCCTCCGGAACTCCCCCTCGCCTCGGTCCGTGCGATCGCGACGGCATTGCCGGACACCGTCTTCGAGGTCTTCGCCTTCGGCAAGGTACCGCTCGCCATCTCCGCGCGCTGCTATCACGCTCGCGTCCACGGCCTGTCGAAGGACAATTGCCGGTTCATCTGCGAACAGGACCCGGACGGACTGCCTGTCAGCACGCTCGACGGGGACGGCTTCCTGACCGTCAATGGCGTGCAGACCCTGTCCCACACCTGCGCCAACCTCCTGGGCGATGCGCCCGCGCTGGCCGACGCGGGCGTGCGGTCTCTGCGCCTGTCGCCGCAGCATTGCGACATGGTGGAGGTGGCACGGACGTTCCGTGATGTCCTGGATGGCCGGAGCGAAGCGGAGGCGGGAAGCGAAGCGCTCGCCACGCTTTATCCCGCCGTCCCCTTCGCCAACGGCTTCCTCCACGGGATACCGGGCGCATCCCGCGTGGCGGGGGCCCGAGCCGGCGGAGCGTGATCAGCGACCCCGCCCAATGACAATCGGCATGGGGCCCGGAGCGCGGCCCTGCGAGGAGACGGATCGTGACGGCGCAGGCACATCGAGTGGAAAGCGACACCGGGCACCTCATCGCGCGCCTGCAAACCATCCTCACCCTGGTGGAGCTCGACTGTGACTGCCGCAGATCGCTGTCCGAGGCGATCGATCGTTTCGCAGCCATGGAGCGGCGGCGGGTCTCGCGGCACCATATCACCGAGGCGCGTGACCATAAGAGCCGCATCATCGCCCTGCTCGCCTTCCTGTCCGAACTCGACCAGATCACCGAGGGTGAGAACGACCGTTCCGTATTCGAGGAAATGGCGCTGCTGTTCGTCGAGATCGCCAATTGCGCCACGGCGGGCGCGGCAGCGCTACGACAAGTGGACCAGGGGTCCTGAGCCCTTACGGCTCACCAGCATCGGATTTGCCGGGAAGCGGTGGCACCATCGCTCGCCGCACGAGCTTGGCCAGGGGCGCTCCCTCGGTCGCGACTTCGCGGATCACCTCTCCGTTCCCGTCTACGATCGCCTGCCAGGCGGCTCCTCCGGCACGAATGGTCAGCCGCCAGGAACCGGCATCGTCGCCCTCGCCGGCTTCGACCCGGCTCGTGATCTGGCCGAGGTCCTGGCGGCGCCGAAAGGCTTCGGGCGTCAGCGACAATTGCGCGGCGAGATAAACCGCATCGACCACATAATCCCCATGGGCATCGCGTTCCAGACGCATGGCACTCCCCCTCAGTTCGCCGTGACCGGCCGGCGGCCCTTGGCGCGTGCGCCATAAAACAGGCAGGCGGCGAAGGCCACCATCGCCAGCAGGGTCAGCGGGCCGCTGACGCGACGCATCTCCTCTATTTCCAGCAGGCCGCCCGCCACCCGCAGGAGCGCGGAGAGATGCAACAGGGCCAGCGGCCCGTAGAGCACGGGCTGATAGCGCAGGCGCACCCGCGCCACGGCGGGAATGATGATCAAGGCGTGCCCGAACACCATCGAGAGCACGAAGCCGATCAGCACCGCGTGAAGCGCGACATCATAGCCATAAGGCGCCACATCCGGCCCCCGCGCAATCAGCGCGACACCCGCCACCGCCATCCAGGCATAGCCCGCCAGCATGGCCGTCGCGCAGAACCGCGCCTGGCCGGACAGGCGGACGGTCTTCATCGCCAGGTCGTGACGCGCGAGCCAGGCGGCCGTGCCCAGCAGGCCGAGCCCGAACAGCACCGCGCCGTCATGGGTCGTGATGCCATTGCGCGCGCCCGCCGCGACGAGGCCAGCCGCGAAGAGGAACAGCACCTCGCTTCCGCGTTTACGCTCCAGCAGCCGGCTCATTTCCAGCCGCTCGCCGCCGATGGTGAAGATGAGGAAGGCAAGCCACCATCCGGCGACATCCGGAACCGCCCGCCCGAGGAGCCAAAGCACATTGCCGCTCAGCCAAGCGGCGGCCCCCAGCAGCAGCACAGCCGTAAAAAGAGCAGGCTGCTGGCAGGCGATGAGCAATGTCGCGGCGAACAGCACACCACTGGCAAGCACATAGCCCGCCGCCCCGACCTCGGGCGGCAGGCCCGCCAGCAGCGCGAGGCTGCCGGCTGCCGCGAGGATAGGGGCGAGATAGGACCAATCGCGACCGACCGCCACGGCCCGTTCCAGGCTGATGAGGGCACCGAAGGCGCCGGAAATCATCAGGGGCCCGTGAAGGGCGGCGAGGCCCACGCCGTGCGGCAGGGTCCAGCCGAGGCGCCAGAGCCCGCCACACAGACCGGCGATCATGCTCACCGCGCCGAGGGCGAGCAGCCCGACGCGCAGGCTCCTACGCCCGTGGATCGCGCCGCCGACGAGCGGCCGCTCGTCAGGCGGCGAGACGGCTGATGCGGACCTGCCAGACATCCGGCCCCTCCTCTTGATAGTCCCAGCCGAACAGGCCGGGATATTCCGCGCTGAACTGGTAGAAGAGCGGCTTGGGGTCGTGGTCGTTAACCAGCAGGAACGCCTCCCCGGAGCCCAGCAGCCCGAAGGTGCCGAAGATCAGCGGATGGCGCAGGCGCGGCGCGATCTGCCTGACGTCGATGACGGTTTCAGTGGTCTCGCAGGTGCACATCGGGAGGTCTCCGGGGCGGGCGGCCGAGCCGTTCCAGGCCGCGATCGGTGATGCGATCCGGAGTCCATGGCGGATCCCAGACCAGACTGGCGTTCACGACCTTGACCTCGCCAAATCGCTCGCTGATCCGCTCCCGAATATCGTCGAGGATCATCTCGCCAAGCGGGCATGCCCGCGTGGTGAGCGAGATCGCAACATCGACCGCGTCCGTCGATCGGGATGCCCGGTATACGAGGCCGAGATCGACGACGCTGAGACCCACTTCCGGATCCAGCACGTCTTCAAGGCACGAGAGCAGTTCGGGGTCGAGGGCGGGGGGCATCGGCATGGGGGTGTCGTCTCGTGAACACAACGATCTTCACGTCTGTCCGACCCGCCTTCTTTGTCGGCACGCAAACAGATCGTGCGAAGGCCTCTGGGCTCAGCGGTCTTGGCGCTCGCCGGACCCGGCCGTGCCCGGGCGCAGCGCCTGCAATGCGGCGACCGTGCTGCGATAGACCCGGACCGCCTCGTCCTCGTCGAACTCCGCATGGAAGCGCTTCTTCACGCCGAGATCGGTCAGCACCACGTCCACGGCCGGCGTCACGCCGTGACGCGCCAGGCTCTGCCGCACGCAGCGCAACTGGCAGCCGTCGATGGCCACCACCGGCCGCCCCGACGTGGCGATCCTGACCAGCGAAGGCACGTCGCCGCCAACGCCCGCGATGCACGACATTTCCGCATCGCCCGCGCGATCGAGGCACAGCGCCACGTAATTCGCCATCTGCGCGGCGCTGGAGCAGCCCGAGCAGGAATAGGCGAGCGGAAACGTGCGTTTATCGGTAGCCATCGAACTTTCCCCCTGCCTTATCGGAAGGGCGCAGAGTGGCGCAGGGCTCCGCGGCGCATCCTTGCTCCCCAGCAAACAAATCGCCGATGCCTCTCCCGCAACGGCCGGTTCATTCTCCTTGCCAGCCGGCCGATTTCCTGCCTCAATCCGGCCCGCTTACCTCCGCCTCACCCACTCCATCCACTCCGCGCGGTCGCGCTGCGCGCCAGCATCGGTAACGCCACGATGGACGTCGCTATGGCCCCCATTCCGCTTGCCATCGTCACCCAGCGCATCTGGCTGGAGTGCAAGCGCGCCCCGGACAGCTCGGCCTATTTCGTGCCGTTCGTCTACCGCCTGAACCCCGGCGTCGATGCCGACCGGCTGGAGCGGGCGCTGCGCGAGACGGTCGACGCCCAACCCGCCCTGCGCTCGGTGATTCACGAGGTGGACGGCAAGCCTTACCAGGTGATCCGGGACACGCCGGCGCGGGTGCTGGAGCGTTCGGACAGCTGGGAATGGGCGATCACCCAGCCGTTCGACGTGGAGAACGGCCCGCTGTTCCGGTTCGTGCTGTGCGGCGACATCTTCGTCATCAACGGCAGCCACATGGTGCTGGACGGCGGCTCGATCCAGCTGCTGCTAGAAGAGGTCGGCGCGCGCTATCACGACCAGCCGGCACCGCAGCCCGGCCCCGATCCCGCAGCCTGGGAAGCTCATGAGCGCGCCTATCTGGAAAGCCCAGAACATGACGCCGACCGCGCCTATTGGACTCAGGCCCTGGCGCAATCCGATTTCCATGCCGGCCTGCCGACACGGCGCGTGAGCTACCGGGGCGAAAGCGACGGCAATCTCTATTTCTCGCTCCCCCTGCCGCAGATGAACGTCAGCCCGTTCATCACCACGCTCGCCCTGATCCAAGCCCTGGTCCACCGCTACACCGAGCAGGAGATGGTGGCGGTGCTCTATCCCACCGACCTGCGCGGCAAGCCGTTCGCCCGCTCCATGGGCTCGTTCGTCAATTCACTGATCGCCACCGCCAGCTTCACGCCGGACCTCACCTTCGCCCAGCTCGTGCAGCAGGTGCAGGAGCAGCGGCGCGCGACCCGGGAGCACGACCGTCTGTCGTTCCAGGAAGTCATTGCGGGCCTGCGCCGGGCGCGGCCCTCGGAGGCCATTCAGCTGCCCAATGTCTCCGTCTCTTGGGCGAAGCCCCTCTGGCCGTTCGCCCTGGGCACGCCGTTGCCGCTGGAGACGGTGGATTGCCAGAACGACCTCCTGTTCCTCTGCTTCGCCGAGGGCGAGCGGCTGGACGTGCGGCTGCAATATCGCGCGGCGCAGTTCACCCGCGACTTCGCCGAGCAATTGGCCGCACATTTGGCGCTGCTCGCTGAGCAGGTGATCGCCCATCCGGAGACACCGCTGTCGCAGTTGAAGCTCGCGAGCGATGCCGAGGTGCAGCGGATCGAAACCGAGTGGACACCGCCGCCCGCCCCGCGCACCGACCTGCAATTGCTGCACGATGCCTTCTCCGATTGGGCAGCCCGCCAACCGGAGGCACCCGCGCTGCTGATGCGCGACCGCGTGATCAGCTATGGCGAGATGGACCGCCTGACCAACCGCATCGCGCACGCTCTGCGCCGGCGGGGCGTGAAGCCCAACACGCTGGTCGGGGTCATGATGGAGAAAGGCTGGGAGCAGGCAGTGGCCTGCATGGCCATCCTGAAGGCGGGCGGCGGCTATCTGCCGATCAATGCCGCCTGGCCGGCCGAGCGCATGGACAGTGTGATCGCGCAAGGCGACGTGGAGATCGTGCTGAGCCAGCAGCGCGTGATCGACCGCCTCAGCCGGCCGGCCCTCGCGGTGGACGACCCCGCGCCATGGGCGGACGAGCCGGACACCCGCCTCGCCTCGGTCAACGACATCGGCGACATCTGCTACGTGCTGTTCACCTCCGGCTCCACGGGCAAGCCGAAGGGCGTGACGCTGACCCATTTCAGCGTCATGAACACGCTGCGCAACGCCAACGAGCAGCATGGCATCGGCCCGGGCGACAAGTCGCTTCAGCTCTCCGATTTCGCCTTCGATCTTTCGGTCTACGACATTTTCGGCATGCTCTCGGCCGGTGCCGGCGTGGTGATACCGGACGAAGACCGCCACCTGGAGCCGCCGCACTGGGTGGAGATCGCGCGCCAGCATGGCGCCTCCATCTGGACCAGCGTGCCCATGTATGTGGACATGTGGGTGCAGTCGGGCGAAGCGTTGCCCAGCATGCGCGTGTTCATGATGGGCGGCGACAAGATCCCCACCGACCTGCCGGAGCGCATGCGCCCGCTCGCCCCCGGCGCGGCGATCTGGAGCGTCGGCGGCCCGACCGAGACCTCGATCATCTCCAACTGGTATCGCATCGGTGCGGTGGATCCGATCTGGACCACCATCCCCTACGGCCGGGCGATGCCCAACCAGAAAATGTTCGTGCTCGATCCGGGCCTCAACCACTGCCCGCCCTTCATGCCGGGGCGGATCTTCATGGGCGGCGTGTGCCTGGCCCGCGGCTATTGGAAGGACCAGGAGAAGACGGACGCCGCCTTCGTCACCTATCCAGCCACCAGCGAGCGCATCTATTACACCGGCGACCTCGGCCGCTGGCTGCCGGACGGCCAGGTGGAGTTCCTAGGCCGCGCCGACTTCCAGGTGAAGATCAACGGCTTCCGCATCGAGCTAGGCGAGATCGAGGGCGCGATCCAGGCGTTGCCGGACGTGAAGGCCGCGCTCGTGGACGGGCAGGAGCAGCCCAACGGCAAGGGCAAATTCCTGGTGGCCTACGTGGTGTCGGACAAGGCGCCTGACGCCGCGCAGATGCGCGCCGCGCTCCAGGATCGCCTGCCCTACTACATGATCCCGCGGGTGTTCGTGGCGCTGGAGCAGATCCCGCTGTCCGCCAATGGCAAGGTGGACCGCAAGGCCCTGCCCCGGCCGGATGTGGCGCAGATGCCGGGCGAGCTGCCCTATGTGGCGCCGCGCACCGAGACCGAGGCGGCGCTGGTGGACATCTGGCAGGCCGTACTGAAGCACGAACCGGTCGGCATCCACGACAATTTCTACGCGCTCGGCGGCGATTCACTGCTGGCCGTACAGCTTGGCATCAAGGCACGGGAAGCGGGGCTTCCGCTCGACCCCACCGCGCTCCAGCGCACGCCCACCATCGCGGAGCTGGTGCAGCATCTGGAGCCCGCCCGGACCGTGCGCGCCGACGAAGCCACGGGCGAGGTACCGCTGTCCCCCATGCAGCGCTACTACTTCACCTGGGCGACGGAGCGGCCGCAGCAGTTCAACGTCTCCGCCGCATTCCGCTGCGCGCTGGAGCCCGAGCGGCTGAAGGCCGCCTTGCAGACGCTGGTGGCGCACCACGATGCGCTTCGGCTCCGGTTCAAGGACGGAAAGCAATTCTATGCCGAGGCCGGCGTGGACGTGCCGCTGGAGTGCGCCGACATCCCGCTGGCGCAAGTCGGCGCGCGGGCCGCGCAGATGCAGGAGACCATCGACATCGCGCAGGGCCCGATCATGCGCGCAGGCCTGTTCACCACCGAACAGGGGCAGCGCCTGGTGCTGATCTGCCATCATCTGGTGACCGACGGCCTGTCCTGGGGCGCGGTAGTGACGGATTTGCAGCGTGCGTATCTCGGCCAGACGCTGGCGCCGTCGGGCGGCACCTACAAGTCCTGGGTCGAGGGGCTGGTCCGCTTCGCGGCGACCCCGGAGGCCGAGGCGCAGTTGCCTTATTGGCTCGACCAGCAAGGGCCGACATTCACGCCCGACAGCCACCAGCCCGGCGCCCGGCAGCGCGACATCGTCACGCTCCTGAGCCCCATGCTGGATGAGGCGCCCAACCACCCCTATGAGCGCGTCGCCGCCGCCTTGGTGGACGCATCGGGGCAGGACCGCCTGATGCTGCACGTGGTCGGCCACGGCCGGGAGCCAGTGGTGGCCGACGTCGATCCCACCCGCCTGTGCGGCTGGTTCACCACCCATACACCGATCGTGCTGGCGGGTGGGCTCACCGACGTGGCCGGGCAGCTCCACGCCATGCCGCAGCACGGCATCGCCCACGGCGCCCTGCGCGCCTACCACCCGCGCGGAACCGAACTCGCTGCGCAGGACAAGGTCGGCATCCTGTACAATTTCTTCGGCGAGACCTGGGACAGCAGCTTCCACGGCGCGGTGCTCGAGCCCCCCGAAGACGATCTGCTCTACCTCAAGAACCACGCCTTCGCCGACAACCCCGCCGATTTCTGGCTGTATCTCGTAGCCATCATCCACGATGGCAAGCTGATGATCCGGTTCCAGTATTCCTCCCTCAATTATCGGGAGGAGACCATCCGCGGCCTGGCCGAGCGGATGCGTGCCAGCCTTGAAGCCCATCTGCACGAGCCGGTCGCCAGCCAGGCATGATCGCGCTCTTCCTGCTCATCCTGGTCGATTCGATCAGCGCGACCGTGATCATTCCGCTGCTCGGCCCGCTGCTGATCGAGCCGGCGACGCTGGTGTTCCTGCCGGACGCCGCGTTGCCGCTGCGCAATTTCGTCAGCGGGCTGCTGGTCGCCGTCTATGTGCTGATGATGCTGTACATGGCGCCGGTGCTGGGGCGCCTGTCGGACCAGTGGGGCCGGCGGCCGGTGCTGCTGCTGTGCGGGGCGGGCGTGCTGCTGGGCAATCTGCTGGCCGGCATCGCGATCGAGCTGCACCTGCTGCCGCTGCTGTTCCTGAGCCGCCTGATCGGCGGCGCGACCGCGGGCGCCCAGCCATCGGCGCAAGCGGCGCTGGTGGACATGGGCAGCAACAAGGCCCGGCTCCTGAGCTACAGCATGCTGTTCTCCTCGCTTGGCTTCGTGCTGGGGCCGGTGGTAGCCTCGGCGCTGTCCACGATCTCGTTTTCGGCGCCGCTGCACCTCTGCACGCTGCTGACGCTGATTGCCCTGGTGCTGCTGCTGGCCAGCTATCGGGAGGCGGACAAGCCCGGACGGAAGGTCGACTGGTCGAGCATTTCGATTTGGGAAGGCGTGCGTTGTTTCAGAGACGCGGCGGGCGACCGGGCGGTGCGCGGCCTCCTCGGCTGCTTCCTGCTGATGCAGGTGGCCTGGGGCAGCTTCTTCGTGTTCGTCTCGATCTATCTGATGGGCACCTCCGGCCTCCAGATGAGCCTGACCCAGGTGGGTGCCTTCATGTCCATCATGGGAATCGGCTTCTGCATCTCCAACGGGCTGGTGCAGCCCGCGCTCGCCGAGCGGTTCGGCATGCGCAGCTTGGCCGTCGCGGGACTCGGCTTGAACGCGGCGACCATGGTGCTTTGCCTGATGCTGACTTCCATCTATCAGGCCTATGCCGTGGCGCTGATTGCCGGCATCACCGTGAACGTCGCCTATCCCTCGATCGTGACCCTGCTGTCGGACCGCGTGGCGGCGGAACGGCAAGGTTGGATCCTGGGCATGGTGGGCTCGACGGCCGCCATGGGATGGGGCATTTCCTCGTTGGTGTCGGGCGCGTTGGGCGGGTTGGGGCACGCTTTGCCGGTCATGCTGGCGGCGGGCCTGATGGCCGGCGCCGCGCTGGCGATGACGGTGGCCGGCTCGGACCGCCAGAGCGCTGGCGCTACCGCCAAGGCTCGCCGGGACTGAACGGACCGCCATTTGGCGGCACCGTCCAGCAGGACAGCATGTCTCCTCCCGCGCCTTCTTCCGCGCCACACGCGGCCGGAAGACGCCGGAACAGCTTTGCTTTCAGATATCTGGAAAAGGAAATGGTGCCCAGGGGCGGGGTATGGATCTTCAATTCAATAAACAACTTATCGTCGGGCGCGGATAAATCATGCCAGACGCAGCTTCAGTGCATTGCAGATGTCAAATCCGCCCCCATCGAACACCCTTCGCATGCAACTCCCCTATCACTACTTTGGCATTTTATGCCTGAGGCGCGCCCTGCAGTGTGGACATCTGAGTGTGTCCGGCGTGAAGATCTGATCCAGGATGGCCTGGCGGATCGCTGGCAGGTTCGGCTGCGGCGGGGGGCCGGAGATCCTTTTTCCCCCCGCTCGCCTGACGCAGGCGACGGTTCTGCAGGAAGGCGTAGGCGATCATCGTCATCAAGGCGTGCCTGTGCAGGCCGCCCCAGGATCGGCCCTCGAAGTGGTCGAGCCCGAGCTCCTCCTTCAGTTGCTGATGCGCCTGCTCGCAGGCCCACCGCGCCTTCACCGCGCCGGCCAGGCGCTTGAGTGGCGTATCGGCGGGAAGGTTGGAGAGATAATATTTCCGCTCGCCAGTGGACCGCTGCTCGCCAATGAGCCAGGCGTCTTCCCCCGGCTGATGCTGCTGCCCCATGGCGCCGATCCTCTGGGGCGGTCCGTCGGCCACCATGATCCTCACGGCGGCAAAGCGGGCCTTGAGCGGGCCCTTGGTCCCCCGCCTCCAGCTCAGCGTGCGCCAGGGGGCGCTCGCCAGCGTCTTCTCCGCCGAGAGCGAGGTCACGTCGGGCACGGGGGTCTTGCGCGGCCGTCCCCGCCCCGCCACGGGGAAGGTCAGGGCCACGCCGGCGGGATAGACCTTCTGGCGCGCGCCCACGCCCACAGCCCAGATGAGGCCGCGCGCGCTCAGGCCCTGGCGGAACGGGGCGCTCAGGCCATAGCCGGCGTCGGCCAGCACACAGCCGAAGCGCACGCCTGCCGTCCGGATGCGGTCGATCTCCTCCAGAGCGATCTCAGGCTTGGTCTTATAGGACTGGCGCGCATCCGGCACACGCGCCCGGTTCATGCGGTCGGGGTCGCTGGTCCAGCTCTCCGGCAGAAACAGGCGCAGGCCCACCATGACCGGAACCTCGTCGCGTGCGTCCATAGCCTGACGGCTGCGATGAGGACGAAGCCGAGGTAGCTCTCGGCGGTCTTGTCGTATCGGGTCGCGAGACGGCGGGAGTTCTTCAGCTTGTCGAAGCAGCGCTCGATCCTGTTTCGCAGGGCATAGACGTAATCGTCGACGGGGATCTGGACCTTGCGGCTGCGACGCGTCGGGATCATCGACGTGACGCCGCGAGCCTCCATCTCTTCTCGGATGTGGTCGGAATCGTAGCCACGATCGGCCAGAAGGACCTTCGGCTCTGGCCCATCGGCGCCGAGGAGAGGCAGGGCGCCGGTGTAGTCGGAGGCTTGGCCCGGCGCGATGTCGACGGCTACGGGGAGGCCGGCGCCGTTGGTGCGGAGATGAATTTTGGTCGAAAACCCACCTCGCGAGCGCCCGAGACCCTGTCTCGGAGTCCCCCTTGCGCCGGCGGCGCAGTGGTGCGCCCGGATGACGGTGCTGTCGATCATCTGAACCGTCTCGCCGACCCCTTCGGTGTCGTTCAGCACTTCGAGCAGCAGATCCCAGAGGCCGGAGAGCGCCCAGCGGCGGAACTGGCGGTAGACGGAGGACCATTTGCCAAAAAACTCGGGCAGATCCCGCCATTGAACACCGGTTCGGGCAATCCAGAAGACACCGTCGAGTACCCGACGATGATCACGAGGCCGGCGGGGGACTGTCAGGAATTTCGTGCTCGGCGGGGGCGGTTTCGCATTCAGGCGCTGATCGCCTTTGAGAACCGCTCGCCGAATATGACGGCCATCTGGGCCTTCGCAGCCATCCATTCGCGCGGTGGCATTTTCCAATCTTTCTCCGCCCGGTTCAAGACCAGGAACAGCAGCTTCAGGGCCGCCTCGTCATTGGGGAAATGCCCCTGGTGCGGACTGCCCGGCGCAGCTTGGAGTTCAGGGCCTCGATGGCATTCGTGGTGTAAAGGATCCGCCGGACTTCGCGCGGGAAGACGAAGAACTGAATGACCTCTTGCCACGCCCGGCGCCAGGCCTTGCCGTTGGCGGCGTGTTTCTCGCCCCAAGGCCCGACCTCGAAGGCGGTCAACGCCGCCGCGGCCGCCTTGTCGTCCACGGCGTCGTAAATTGTCTTCAGGGCACCGGCGATGGCTTTCCGGTCCTTCCACGACGCAAACTCCATGCTGTGGCGCAGCAGGTGGACGATGCAGGTCTGCACGATGGTCTCGGGATAGGCCGCGGCAATCGCTTCAGGGAAGCCCTTCAGGCCATCGACCACGGCCAGCAGGATGAACTGATGGTGTGGATGCCCCCTCCAGCGGGCACGTATTGTGTCCGGGCAGCGCCGTGGTGGCGCTTTCAGGGGAGGAGCACATGCCAGATGTTCATGTCCTTGCGATCGACCTGGCCAAGCGGAGTTTCCAGGTTTGCGGCACGGATCGGGGCGGGGCGGTTCTGTTCAACCGAACGGTGTCCCGCACGAAGCTGATCCAGCTGTTGAGCGCGCAGCCGCCCTGCATCGTGGCGATGGAAGCCTGCGCAA
>NZ_AXBA01000036.1 GCF_000473085.1 Azorhizobium doebereinerae UFLA1-100 | reverse complement strand
ATGAAGAGACCGGCACCTGGCAGGACGAGGACGAGACGGAGCAGGGCGGCAAGGGCCGGCTGGCTCGCCCGCATCCGTGGCCCTCCAAGGCCGAGGCCCGCCACGGCGCCCGCGCGGCGGCCCGTGAGCGCGGGCGCCAGTCCGCCACCGGCCAGGTGACCGGCGCGGGCGATCCCGCAGCCGTCGCCGGCTGCCCGGTGAAGGTGACCGGCTTCGGCCCGGACGCGGACGGCACCGCCTGGTGCGCCGAGAGCGTCGAGCACGACATCCAGCCCGGATCCGGCTGGATCACCACTTTGACCCTGGAGACCAAGGAGGCCGCTGAGAGCAAGAGCACCGCAGGCGAAGATGGCGATGACGATGAGTGAGGTGGGGCGGGGCGCAAGCGCCCCGAACGCGGGCCAGCCTGGCAGCATCAACCCGCGCGACCGAACGAAGGGTTACGGTCCCCCTCTGGGGGCGCTAACCCACTGGGCCTTAACAAGTGGAGAACATCCGTTGTGGATCGTGCCGCGCGCTTCTGTTCCGCGCCGGCCGGGGTGCCATCTCCGGCACCATCGAAATCAAGTGCCGCCGCTGCGGCACCCTGAACGCATTGAGGCCCCCCGAGCCCAAACCCGAGCGCCGCGAGCGTCCCGATCAAGGAAGCGCGAATTGTGGCTCTATATCCCGTTGAACCTGTTGCCCGCGCGGGCACGATCCGAGGCCTTGCGCTGTGCGCGGGCGTGGGAGGCCTGGAGCTCGGCCTCGGCATCGCAGAACCCGGATACCGCACTGTTTGTTATGTCGAGCGGGACGGCCATGCTGCGTCCGTTCTCGTGGCGCGGATGGAAGACGCGGTCCTATGTGACGCGCCTGTGTGGGACGATCTTGCCACCTTCGACGGCCGCCCGTGGCGTGGCGCGGTGGATCTCCTCACTGCGGGCTATCCCTGCCAGCCGTTCTCGGCCGCCGGCCGGAAGCTCGCCGAGCGCGACCCCCGCCACCTCTGGCCGCACGTCGCCCGCATCGCATCCGAGGTCGCCCCGCGATGGCTGTTCCTCGAAAACGTCTCCGGCCATGTCGATCGAGGCTTCCACCAAGTCGCCCGAGAGCTACAGGCAATGGGCTATGGCCTCGAAGCGGGCCTGTTCTCGGCGGCTGAAGTCGGCGCTCCTCATTGGCGGGTCCGCCTTTTCGTGCTGGCCCACGCCCACGGCCTCGATCATGGCGAACCGGGCGGAGCTGAGGCTGAACGCGGCGGGGATGGCGTGGGTGCCGGCGGCCGACCAGCGCGGCANCCAGGTGTCCATCGCCGAGGCGGCGAAGGACTGGAGCGTGATGCGCCGGGTGATGACCGCCCTGGGCTGGAGGCCGGGGCCAATGCCGGCCTTCCCTTATTCCCACCGCGTCCTGGCGACCATCCGGCCTGGGAGCGGGTGCTCGCCGGGCGAGTGGATCTTGAACCCAGCCTTCACGGAGTGGCTGATGGGCTGGCCCATCGGCTGGAGCGATACCACGCGGCCGGTAACGGCGTTTGCCCCCTGGCTGCGGCGCTCGCGTGGCGCACTCTCAGACATCGCTTTGATCGACGTTTAAGGGGCTGAAAACGCACCGCGCGCGGGTGACATATGATCCTGCGCGCGGTGACATTCGATCTTGCGCGCTACATCTGGTCCAGCGCCGCCAGCAGCATCGCCAGCAGGATGCCGATGATGATGGCGCGGACGTCGGCATGGTCGAGCGGGGCGCCCGCAGCTGTTGGGGACATGGAACCTCTGGAGACCCGTTGCGGCCGGACACGCCGGTCGGGTCCACTGAATGCTAAGTGAGCCTTGCTATTTTTCAGCAGGATCGCCGCCACTTCAAGCGCCGTCTCGCATGGCGCTTGCGCGGGGCATGCACCGCAAGCGGGCACGGACCACAATCCCGCCACAGCTGCGTCCCCGACGCCCGCCCCGCGCGGAATGCCTTTGAACTGGCGTGCCCGCTGCACTAGCCTGCGCGCAACCCTCCCGGCTGTCCAGGCGAGACGTCCGCATCGCCGGGGACAGTGAAGATGCCATATGCCCGGTCCCGCCGGGCCACGGGACACGCTCTTGCCCAAACGCCCCTCCACGCCGAAGCGCCCTTCCTCCCCCGGCCGCAAGCCGCCCGCCGGGCGCAACGCGCCGCAGCCGGCGTTCCGGCCGCAAGGCGTGCTGCCCAGCAAGGAGGAGATCATCGCCTTCATCGCCGCCCAGACCGGCAAGGTGGGCAAGCGCGAGATCGCCCGCGCCTTCGGCCTCGGCTCAGGCCAGAAGATCGAGCTGAAGGCGCTGCTGCGGGACCTCGCCGAAGAGGGCGTGGTGGACCGCAGCCGCCGCAAGGTGCACGTGCCCGGCACGCTGCCCGGCGTGGTGCTGGCCGACATCACCAGCCGCGACGGCGACGGCGAGTTGGTGGCGAGCCCGGTGGAATGGGACCAGGAGGAGCATGGCGACGCGCCGCTCATCCTGCTGAAGGCGACCGAGCGCCTGCGCGGCCCGGCGCCCGGCCTGTCCGACCGCATCCTGGTGCGGGTGGAGGCCGACAGCCCGGCCGAGGGCATCGCCTACAGCGGGCGCATCATCAAGGTGCTGGAGAAGGCCCGCAAGCAGACGCTGGGCGTGTTCCGCCGCCTGCCCCAGGGCGGCGGGCGCATCATCCCCATCGACAAGAAGAACCTCGGCCGCGAGTTGCAGGTGCCGCCGGGCGCGGAGAACGGTGCCGAGGAAGGCGACCTCGTCTCGGTGGAGCTGATGCACCAGCGCGTGTTCGGCCTGCCCACCGCGCGGGTGAAGGACCGGCTGGGCTCGCTGGCCTCGGAGAAGGCCATCAGCCTGGTCGCCATCCACGCCCACGGCATTCCCAACGCCTTCCCCCGCGCGGTGATCGCCGAGGCCGAGGCGGCGAAGACTGCCACCGCCAAGGATCGCGAGGACTGGCGTGCCTTGCCCCTCGTCACCATCGATCCGCCCGACGCCAAGGACCATGACGACGCCGTGCACGCGGTGGCGGACGAGGATCCCGGCAATGCGGGCGGCTTCGTCGTCACGGTGGCCATCGCCGACGTGGCCGCCTATGTGCGCCCCGGCTCGGCGCTCGACCGCGAGGCGCTGCTGCGCGGCAATTCGGTCTATTTCCCCGACCGCGTGGTGCCCATGCTGCCGGAGCGGATCTCCAACGACCTGTGTTCCCTCCGCCCGCTGGAGGACCGCGCGGCGCTGGCCGTGCGCATGGTCATCGCCAAGGACGGGCGAAAGCGCAGCCACAGCTTCCACCGCATCCTCATGCGCTCGGCGGCCAAGCTCGCCTATGCCCAGGCCCAGGCCGCCATCGACGGCCAAAGCGACGACACCACCGATCCTTTGCTGGAGGGCGTGCTGCGCCCGCTCTATGCGGCCTATGCCTGCGTGAAGCAGGCGCGCGATGCCCGCCAGCCGCTCGACCTCGACCTGCCGGAACGCAAGATCCTGCTGAAGGCGGACGGCACGGTGGACCGGGTGATCGTGCCGCCCCGGCTCGACGCCCACCGCCTGATCGAGGAATTCATGATCCTCGCCAACGTGGCGGCGGCGGAGACGCTGGAGCAGCAGAAGGTGCCGCTGATCTTCCGCGTCCATGACGGCCCGACGCTGGCCAAGCTCTCGGCGTTGCGCGAATTCCTCGCCACGCTGGACATCCCGCTGGCCAAGACCGACCAGGTCCGCCCCTCCAATTTCAACCGCATCCTCGCCCAGGTGGAGGGCACGGATGCCGCGCCTCTGGTCAACCAGGTGATCCTGCGCAGCCAGTCGCAGGCGGAATATTCCCCGGAGAATTACGGCCACTTCGGCCTGAACCTGCGGCGCTACGCCCATTTCACTTCGCCCATCCGGCGCTATGCGGACCTCGTGGTGCATCGCGGCCTGCTGCGCGCGCTCGGCGGCGGCCCGGACGCCCTGCCGGAGAGCGTGACCACCGATACCCTTGCGGAAGTCGCCGCCGACATTTCCGCGACCGAGCGCCGCGCCATGGCGGCGGAGCGCGAGACGGTGGACCGGCTGATCGCCCACCATCTGGCCGACCAGATCGGCGCGGTCTTCCCCGCCCGCGTCACCGGCGCCACCCGCGCCGGACTGTTCGTATCGCTGGACGAGACCGGGGCGGACGGCTTCGTCCCCGCCGCCACTCTCGGCCAGGACTATTACCGTTTCGACGAGGCCCGGCAGGCCCTGGTGGGCGATCGCACGGGCGAAATGCACCGCATCGGCGACCGGGTTGAGGTCAAGCTGGTGGAAGCCGCCCCGGTTGCGGGCGCGCTGCGGTTTGAACTTCTGAGCGAAGGCTCCTATGTGGGGAGGGCGCGTGGCAAGTTTGCCGGCGCCCGATCCCGCAATGCAGGCAAGGCCGGCAGTGCCAAAGCCGGCCAGGGCAAGCCGAAGGCCGGCTTTCCGAAAGCCGGCGCGCCCAAGGCTGGGGCCGCCAAGCGCGGGCCGGGCCGTCCGGCGGGCGCCGACGACGGCCCGGGCTACACCGAAGGCGGGCCGGGATCGAGGACAGCCGCATCGCGGAAGGGGCGCAAGCGTTGACGACGAGGAGCATCGGGACCGGACGGCAGCGCGACGTGGCCAGCGCCATGTGGCGCGGCGCGCGCGGGCGCTGCCCCAAATGCGGCGTCGGCGCCCTGTTCACGCGCTATCTCAAGGTGGCGGATCACTGCCCCGCCTGCGGCGAGGCCTTCTACCACCACCGCGCGGACGATGCCCCGCCCTACATGACCATTCTCATCGTCGGTCATATCGTGGTACCGCTCCTCGTGCTGGTGGAGGAGATGTACCGTCCGGAGGTCTGGATCCATCTGGTGATCTGGATGCCGCTGACGCTGGGCCTCAGCCTCGCGCTGCTGCCGGTCACCAAGGGGGCACTGGTCGGCCTGCAATGGGCGCTGCGCATGCACGGCTTCGACCCCGACAGCCCTGAATTCGAGGCCCTGCCCCCCGGCGCGGCCGTACAGAAGACGCCGCTCGCCCCATGACAGCACCGGCCATGACAGCCCCCGCCCCCGACCTTGCCGAACGCCTCACCGAGGCCGAGCGCCGCCGCGATCATCCCAACGTGCGCCCGCGCGACGCCGCCTCGCTCATCCTGGTGGACCGCAGCCGCAAGGCGCCGCGCGTCCTGCTGGGGCTGCGCCACGCCGACCACCGCTTCATGCCGAGCGTCTTCGTCTTCCCCGGTGGACGGGTGGAGACGTGCGACCGCGCCATGCCGGTCTACGGCACGCTGGATGCCGACAGCGAGCGCCGGTTGATGGCCCAGGTCCAGCGCCCCTCCGCGCTGCGCGCCCGGGCGCTCGCCGCCGCCGCCATCCGCGAGACATTCGAGGAAACCGGCCTGCTGCTGGGCACCACCGATGCCGGCTCGCCGGAGGCTCCCGCCGGCGAATGGCGGGCATTCTCCGAGCACGGCGTGTTTCCCAATCTCGAATCGCTGACCTTCGTGGCGCGCGCCATCACCCCGCCGCGCCGGCCCAAGCGGTTCGACACCCGCTTCTTTCTCGCCGACGCCTCGGACGTGGCCGCGCGCGTCGACGGCATGGTCGGCCCGCAGTCGGAGCTGACGGAGCTGCGCTGGCTCACGCTCGCCGAGACCGAGGCCCTGGAACTGCCGACCATCACCCGCGTCGTCCTCCAGGAGGTCGGCGCGCGGATCGAGGCGGGGCTGCCGCGCCGGGCGCCGGTGCCCTTCTATTCCATGCCGCGCAGCCGCTTCGTCCGCGCGCTGCTGGATTGACGCCGCCGCCGATGACCGCAGCTCCGATCGACCGCGCAGCCCCCGCCCGGGCAGGCGCCCTTCCACTTCACCCCATGCGCGCGCCGGCCGTGGCGCACGCGAGGTCCTGAGGTTTTCATGCACGCTCCCGAGCGGCCCATCTCGCGCGCGGGCCGGTCTGCATCCATCGCAGCCGCGATTTCCGCCGTGTCCGTGGTGGGCATCGGCCTCAGCCTGTCCATCCCGCTCCTGGCCCTGGAGCTGGAGAGCCGCGGCATCGCCAATACCTGGATCGGCGTGAACACGGCGGTGGCCGGCGTCGCCACCATCTTCACCGCGCCCTTCGTGCCGCTCATGGTGCGCAAGCTCGGCGTGCGCGGCGTGCTGACGCTGGCGATCCTCGCCACCGCACTGAGCCTGCTCGGCTTCAAGGCGATTCCCTCCTTCGCCATGTGGTTCCCGCTCCGCTTCGTCTTCGGGGCGGCGCTGTGCATCCTGTTCGCGGTCAGCGAGTTCTGGATCAATGCGGTGGCCCCGCCCCACCGGCGCGGCCTCGTCATGGGGCTCTACGCCACCGGCCTGTCGGTCGGGGCGGCCCTCGGCCCGGTGATTCTCGGCGTGCTCGGCGCGCGCGGCTGGGCGCCTTACGTGGCGGGCGCGGCGGTGATGACCCTCGGCATCATCCCCATCCTGCTGGCCCACGGCATGACGCCGAGGATCCACGAGGAAGACCATCACGGCGTGCTGGGCTTCGTGCGCCGCTCGCCCATCGCCACCCTCGCCGCTTTGATGTTCGGCGCCATCGAGACGGCGGTGATGAGCTTCCTGCCGCTCTACGGCGTGCGGCTCGGCCTGTCCGATTCCCAGGCCTCGCTGCTGCTGACCATCGCCGTGCTGGGCAATGTCGCCTTCCAGGTCCCGCTCGGCCTCGTGAGTGACAAGATCGACCGGCGCTACCTGCTGCTGTTCTGCGCCAGCATGGGCACGCTCGGCGCCGCCGTGCTGCCGTTCATTCCGGTGGACACGCTGGGCTTCAAGGTGGCCATGTTCCTGGTCACCGGCATCGTCGGCAGCATCTACACCATCGGTCTCGCCCTTCTGGGCGAACGATTCCGCGGCGCGGACCTCGCCGCCGCCAATGCGGCCTTCGTCATGCTTTATTCCATCGGCCTCGTGATCGGGCCGCCGCTCGTCGGCTTCGGCATGGACGCCTACAATCCCTACGGCTTCGCCGTCGTGGTCGCCGGGCTTCTCGGCCTTTACGTCGCGGTGGTGGTCGCCTGTCTGGTGCGTGCCGGGATGCGGGACGGCTTGACAAACAAAGGCTGATGAGGGAATTTCCGCGTCCACGAGCCGCCGCACCGGCAGCGCGTCCGTAATTCTTTACCCGCAACCGACCTCGTCGGCTTGCCCGCCGGAACGGCATCAAGGAACGACCATGGCCAAGGCTGCAACCATCAAGATCAAGCTTCTGTCCAGCGCGGACACGGGCGTGTTCTATGTCACCAAGAAGAACTCCCGCACCAAGACGGAGAAGCTGGCGATGAAGAAGTACGATCCCGTCGCGAAGAAGCACGTGGAATTCCGCGAGACCAAGATCAAGTGATCTGATCCCGCCGCGATTTGTGACCGACTAAAGGCGCCTTCCCCGGAAGGCGCCTTTTTCTTTGACCCGGCGCCCGGTCCAACACCTCGTGCGCCGACACCGCGACAGGCGTCGGCGAATCGCGACATCGATCACGGCGGACGGGACGGATTGGAGGGATGAGGTGGCCGGCGGTGGACGGACGGGGAGGCCTCCCGTGATCGTCCACCAGCCGGCCGAACCCCACGGACCCAGGAGATGCGGCGGACCTGAGCACTCCGTAGGGTTAGAACAGGGGCTGCGCGTCACGCGACGTCAGGCAACACCCGATGTTCCAACATCAGGCCAAAGCTAGCCTATGGCCGGGGGAAAGCAAAGGGCCACGCTCGGGGCGGGCGATTCCCCTGGGACGCGGACGGCTCAGCCGCCGGTGAACTGGCGCACCGTCTCCAGGAACTTCGCCACCGAGATCGGCTTGGACAGATAGGCCTCGCAGCCGCCGGCGCGGATGCGCTCCTCATCGCCCTTCATGGCGAAGGCGGTGACGGCGACCACGGGGATGGACTTCAGCTCCGCGTCCGCCTTCAGCCACTTGGTCACTTCCAGGCCCGATACCTCAGGCAATTGGATGTCCATGAGGATGAGGTCCGGCTGATGGGCGCGGGCAAGGTCCATCGCCTCAATGCCGTTGCGCGTCTCCACCGTGCGATAGCCGTGCGCCTCCAGCAGATCGTGGAAGAGCTTCATGTTGAGCTCGTTGTCTTCCACGATCATCACGGTCTTCGGCATGTGTGTTGCCCCCCGGGCCACCTTATTGCCGCTTCGCACGTGCAAGCGGATCGGACATGATGGCATAGCTAGAGACCAATCGTTGCGGAAGCGCAAATGCCCATCAAGGAACGGCCCGCCGAACGCGCGCGGGCAGACGACATCGCCCTCGCGGGCCTCTCCTTCCTCGCCGGCGACGGTGAGCGCATCGCCGGCTTCCTGGAGGCCACCGGACTCGATCCCTCGGCGCTGCGCGAGGCAGTGAAGCGGGCGGACTTCGGCGCCGGCGTGCTGGCCTATCTGCTCGCCGACGAGCCGCTGCTGCTGGTGTTCTGCGCCCATGCCGGCCTGGAGCCGCAGGCGGTGGCCCGCGCCCACGACATCCTGAGCCCGCCGGCGGACCCCGATGCCGTGGTGCGGCGGGCGCACTGAGCGCCATGGCCGGCGCGACCCGCGTCCCCGGCTTCTGCCGCGACTGCCTGGCGGATGCGGGGGACGGCCCGCGCTGCGCCGCCTGCGGCAGCCCGCGCCTGGTGCGGCATCCGCGAATCGATGAGCTGAGCGTCGCCCATGTGGATTGCGACGCCTTCTATGCGGCGGTGGAGAAGCGGGACAATCCGGCCCTCGCCGACGTGCCGCTCATCATCGGCGGCGGCACGCGCGGCGTCGTCTCCACCTGCTGCTATATCGCCCGCATCTCCGGCGTGCGCTCGGCCATGCCCATGTTCAAGGCCAAGGCGCTATGCCCCAATGCCGTGGTGCTGAAGCCCGACATGGCCAAGTACGCCGCCGTGGGCCGGCAGGTGCGGGCCATGATGCAGAGCCTGACGCCGCTGGTGGAGCCGCTGTCCATCGACGAGGCCTTCCTCGACCTCACCGGCACCGGGCGCCTGCACGGCATGAGCCCGGCCCGCGTGCTGGCGCGCTTCGCCGCCGCGGTGGAGACGGACATCGGCATCACCGTCTCGGTGGGCCTTGCCGCCAACAAATTCCTCGCCAAGACCGCATCCGAGCTGGACAAGCCGCGCGGTTATTCCGTGCTGGGACTGGAGGAAGCCCCCGCCTTCCTCGCCCCTCGGCCCGTCACCTTCATCTGGGGCGTCGGCCCCGCCTTCGGCGGCAAGCTGGCGCGCGACGGCTTCAAGCTGATCGGTGATCTCCAGCGGGCGGACGAGAAGGACCTGGCCCGCCGCTACGGCGCGGAGGGACTACGCCTGTGGCGGCTGGCGCGCGGCATCGATGCCCGCAGCGTGACCCCGGACCGGGAAGCCAAGAGCGTCTCCTCCGAGACCACCTTCGACACCGACATCCGCGACCTGCGCCCGCTGGAACAGACGCTCTATGCCCTATGCGAGAAGGTCTCGGCCCGCATGAAGCAGGCGGACCTGTCCGGCCGCTCGGTGACGCTGAAACTGAAGACCGCCGACTTTCGCCTGCGCACCCGCTCACGCGGCCTCGACAGCCCCACGCACCTGGCCGCCCGGCTCTATGCCACCGCGCACGATCTGCTGCTGAAGGAAGTGGACGGCACGCCCTTCCGTCTCATCGGCGTCGGCCTCTCCGACCTCTCGCCGGGCAGCGATGCGGACCCAGCGGACCTGGTGGACACCTCCACCCAGCGCATCAAGGCCACCGAGACCGCCATGGACGCGGTGCGGGCCAAGTTCGGCGCGGCTGCGGTGAAGCGCGGCATCCTGCTGGACGGGCCGGTGCGCGGAAAGCCCTCCGGCCGCTGAGCGCCGGTCAGCCGATCTCCGCCACGTCGCGCACCCGGAGGCCGACGCGGGTCTCGCCCTGCCAATGCTCCAGCTCCAGCGAGCCGGCCACATGCACACTGCGCCCGCGCGCACCGAGGATGGCGCGGCCGAGCGGTTCCTCCGCACAGCGGAAGGCCACCGCCTTCAGCGTGGTGCCGTCGCCCGCCGCGAGGCGCGCCCGCACATGGCCGTTGCCGAAGGTCTCCGCATAGGTGAGGCGATGGGCGGGGAAGGCGAACAGCGGCTCGGGATTGCCGGCGCCGAAAGGCCCGGCTCTCGCCACCTGTTCCAGCAGCGCCGGCGTTGCGCCGCTGGCGGTGAGCGCCCCGTCGATGATCAGTTCGCCCTCGCCGCTCGAACGCGCCACGGCGGGCGCCAGTTCGGCTTCCAGGAAGGCACGCAGGTCGCCGAGCCGGTCGCGCGCCACGGTGAGGCCGGCCGCCATGGCGTGGCCGCCGCCCTTGACCAGCATGCCCTGCTCCACGGCGGCCCGCACCGCGCGGCCGATGTCGACGCCGGGGATCGAGCGGCCGGAGCCGGTGCCGGTGTCGCCGGTGAAGGCGATGGCGAAGGCCGGGCGGTTGAAGCGCTCCTTAAGGCGCGAGGCAACGAGGCCCACCACGCCCGGATGCCAGCCGGCACCGCTCACCACGACCGTTGCGGCCCCCTCCCCGTCGATGCCGAGCGCCGCCTGGGCCTCAGCCTCGGCGTCCGCCAGGATGCCCTGCTCCACCGCCTGCCGCTCGCTGTTCAGCCGGTCGAGTTCGGCGGCGATAGCCCGCGCCTCGGCCGGGTCGCGGGTCAGCAGCAGGCGCGTGCCCAGCGTCGCGTCGCCGATGCGCCCGCCCGCATTGATCCGCGGGCCGAGCAGGAAGCCCAGATGCCAGGGGCGCGGCGGCCCATCGAGGCGGGCGCAATCCATCAGGGCGGTGAGGCCCGGCCGCTCCCGTCGCCGCAGCGCGATCAGCCCCTTCGACACGAAGGCGCGGTTGAGGCCCTTGAGCGGCACCACGTCCGCCACCGTGCCCAGCGCCACGAGATCGAGCGCGGCGAGGAGGTCCGGCGCCGGGCGCTCGGCGGTCCAGTGGCCGATCTGGCGCAGCTTGCGCAGCAGCCCGACCATGGTGACGAACACCAGCCCGACCGCGCACAGGTGCCCGAGGCCGGAGAGATCGTCCTCCCGGTTCGGATTGACGATGGCCACCGCCTCCGGCAGGTGCTCGCCGGCCTGGTGGTGGTCGATCACCACCACGTCCATGCCGAGGCGCCGGGCGGCGGCCAGCGGCTCGGCGCTGGTGGTGCCGCAGTCCACCGTCACCAGCAGGGTCACGCCCTTGGCCGCCAGTTGTTCGATGGCCCCCACATTGGGGCCGTAGCCCTCGAAGATGCGGTCGGGAATATGGAAGAACGGGTCGAGCCCCGCCGCGCGCAGCACCTCCACCAGCAGCGCGGTGGAAGTGGCGCCGTCCACGTCGTAATCGCCGAACACCGCCACCTGCTCGCCCTTGGCGGCGGCGGCGGCGATGCGGTCCACCGCCCCGCCCATGTCGGTGAGCGTGTCGGGGTCCGGCAGCAGCGCGCGGATGGTGGGATCGAGATAGGCCGGCACCTCGTCGAGATCGACGCCGCGCCCGGCGAGGATGCGGGCGACAAGGTCCGGCACATGGTGGCGCTGCGAGATGGCGAGCGCCGCCTGAGAGCCGCGCACGTCCAGCCGGTCCCGCCACACCCGGCCGGTGGCCGAGCGCGAGACCGACAGGAAGGGGCGATTCGTCAGCATCAGGTTCACGGGCGTCATGAAGACAGAGCGGGCATGCCCCGTCGAGTCCACGGGACGCAGGGCTGCCCTACGCCCGCAGGGCCAGCAGCACGCCCCCACCCGCCAGCCCGGCGAGGACGCTCACCAGCAGCAGCCGGAGCGCGTAGCCCGGCGTGCCGCCCGCCACGCCGAACACCACCCGCGCCAGCCCGTTGACCAGCAGCGCGGCGAGGATGGCGCTGCCGGCGGCCTCCGGCGCCACCGTCCCGGCCGGCAGGCGCGCGGCGTTCAGGGTCGCCACATCCACGTCGACGATGCCGATCACCGCTGAGATCACCAGCAGGCCGGCGGTGCCGACCCGTTGCAGCAGCCAGCCGGAGAGCGCGCAGACGGCGGCGAACACCGCCGCGAACACAAGCAGCGACTGGAGCTCGAACGGATTGCCCGGCTCCGTTCCCGGCGCCGCGCCGGGCTCGCGCCGGCGCATGAGCGCCACGGCGCCGAGGGCGAACACCGCCGCCGCCGCCAGCGTCGGCGGCGCCACCACGGCCAGCAGGGCGGGGGCCACCAGCGCCAGCAGGGTCAGGACGCGCAGCAGCGAGACCATGGCCGCCAGGGCCGCGCCACCCGCCAGCAGCCCGACCGGGTCGCCGGCCTTGGCCCGGCGCGCGAAGGCGATGGTCACCGAAGTGGACGACACCACTGCGCCCGCCAGCGCGCTGATGACGATGCCCACCTGCGGCCCGGCCACCTTGATGCTGACATAGCCGGCGTAGGAGATCGCCGCCGTGAGCACGGTGAACAGCCAGATCTCGCGTGGATTGACGCTGTTGAACGGGTCGATGGCGCGGTCCGGCAGCAGCGGCAGGACGATCACCGTCATGCCCAGCAGCACCAGGGCGGAGCGCAGCTCTACCCAGGTGAGGCGCCGCACCAGGCCGTGCAGCATCTCCCGGCTGGCGAGCAGGCCGGCGACCACGATGCCGCAGGCCCCCGCCACCCGGGCATCGCCCACCACCGCCAGCGCGCCGAGCGCGAACACCAGCAGCGCCGCCACGAGGCCGGTGGCGCTGAACTGCCGGCGCGCCCGCATTTCCCGCAGGCTGAAAACGGTGAAGACGGCGGCGAACACCAGGAAGCCCGCCACCAGAACCGGGGCGCCTCCCAGCGCCTGCGACACCGCCGCGAATACCCCGCCGGAGAGGCCGCACAGGGCATAGGTGCGCACGCCGGCGGCACGGCTTCCGCCGGGCCACTTGCGCGTGCGCCAGCCCCGCTCCACGCCCACCAGAAGCCCGATGCCGAGCGCGATGGCCAGCCTGACCAGAAGATCCTGCATCAGCCCCGCTCCCCGTCCGGCCGCCCCCGGGGCGGCCTAATCGTCGAAGCCGAATTTGGCGAGGTCGCGATGCTGGGTGGCGATGCGGCGCACCGTGCCGGTGGCCGCGCGCATGAGCAGCGTGTCCGTCTCCACCACCGAGCGCCCGAGGCGAACGCCCTGGAGCAGCGGCCCGTCGGTGACGCCGGTGGCGGCCACGAGGCAGTCTCCGGCCACCATGTCCTCCAAGGCATAGACCTTGGCGAAATCGCGGATGCCCTGGCGCTTGGCGAGGGTGCGCTTGTCCTCGCTGTCGAGGATGAGCCGCCCCTGCATCTGGCCGCCCATGCAGCGCAGCGCGGCGGCCGCCAGGACGCCCTCGGCCGCGCCGCCGATGCCGAGATAGATGTCGACGCCGCTCTCGCGCGGATTGGTGGTGTGGATGACGCCGGCCACGTCGCCGTCGGTGATGAGCTTGACCGAGGCGCCGACCCCGCGCACCGCCGCGATCAACCCGGCATGGCGCGGCCGGTCCAGCACCAAAGCGGTGATCTCGCTCGCCGGCACGCCCTTGGCCTCGGCCAGGGCCCGGACATTCTCCTCCGGCTTGGCGGCGAGCGAGACGATGCCCTGCGGATAGCCGGGGCCGATGGCCACCTTGTCCATGTAGACCGGCGGCGCGTTCAGCAGCGAGCCGGGCGCGGCCAGCACCATCACCGCCATGGAGCCGGGCATGTTCTTGGCGCAGAGGGTGGCGCCCTCCAGCGCGTCGGCGGCGATCTCCACCACGTCCCCGCCGCCGCCCACGCTCTCGCCGATGAACAGGTGGGCCACTTCGCCCTCGACGCCGGAGCCGATCACCACGCGCCCGCTGACCGGCATATGGCCGAGCTCGGCATAAGCGGCATTGGTGGCCGCCTCCTCCGCCGACTGTTCGTCGCCGCGCCCGCGCCAGACCGCCGCCGCCACGGCCGCCCGCTCGGTGACGCGCACCATTTCGAGCGCGAGGCGGCGGTCCAGTTGCTGCGGCACGCGGGAGGCGGACATGGGGCCTAGTCCTTTTCGATCCGGATCACCTGAGGCTCGCCGACGATCACCCCATCGGCCTCGATGGCGGCCATGGCCCGGCGCACCGCGTCTTCCGTGGTGGCGTAGGTGATGAGGATCACGCCCACGTCGTCCGGTCCGGAGGCGGAGGCGCCATGGGGCCGGGGCGGCCGGCGCTGCACGATGGATTCGAGCGAGATGCCCTCCTCCGCCATGCGCCGGGCGATGGTGGCCGCCGTGCCCGGCTTGTTCACCGCCGCGACACGGATGTAGTAGCCGCCCTCGTGCCGCTGCATGGGCGCGCGGGGCGAGGATTGCAGCGCCGCCACCGGCAGGCCGAAGGCGAAGCCGCCGTTGCCGCGCGCCACGTCGATCAGGTCGCCCACCACCGCCGAAGCGGTGGCCGCGCCGCCGGCGCCGGGGCCCACCAAAGTGAGGTTCACCGCATCGCCGTCCACCGCCACCGCATTGGTGACGCCGGAGACCTGGGCGATGGGCCAGTGCTTGGGCACCATGGTCGGGTGCACGCGCTGCTCGATGCCTTCCTCGGTCCGGACCGCGACGCCGAGCAGCTTCACCTTGAAGCCCAGTTCGTCGGCGGCTTCGAGATCGGCCAGGGTCAGCGAGCGGATGCCCTCCACATAGATGGCGTCCGCATCCACCTTGCTGCCGAAGGCGAGGCTGGTGAGCAGCGACAGCTTGTGGGCAGTATCGTAGCCGTCGATGTCGAAGCTGGGATCGGCCTCCGCATAGCCGAGGCGCTGGGCCTCCGCGAGGCAGGTGTCGAACGCCATCTTCTCGTCCGCCATGCGGGTGAGGATGTAGTTGCAGGTGCCGTTGAGGATGCCGGAGACGCGCTCGATGCGGTTGCCGCCCAGCGCCTCGCGCAGCGTCTTCACGATGGGGATGCCGCCCGCCACCGCCGCCTCGAAATGCAGCGTGGCGCCGGACGCCTCGCCCACCTCGGCAAGCTCCAGGCCGGCGCGGGCCAGCAGCGCCTTGTTGGCGGTGACCACCGGCCGTCCGGCCGCCAGGGCGGCGGCGACCGCGGCCTTGGCCGGATCGCCCTCCCCGCCCATCAGTTCGACGAACACGTCGATCTCCGGGTCGCGCGCCAGCGCCACCGGATCGTCATGCCAGCGCACGCCGGACAAATCGATGCCCCGGTCCTTGCCCTTGCTGCGGGCGGACACGGCGACAACCTTCACGCTGCGGCCGGTGCGCGCCTCGATCTCGGCGGCGCGGCGCTCCAGCATCTGCACGACAGCGACGCCGACCGTGCCGAGGCCAGCCAGCCCAACTCTCAATTGGCTCATGGAACGAACGGATGTCCTGTTGAGGGGCCGCAGCCCGGACGGGCCGCGGCGGATGCGTCAGCGGGCGGCGGACAGCGGCACGACATTGTGCAGCGTCCCCGCCTGCTCGAAGAAGCGGCGGATGTTGCGCGCGGCCTGGCGGATGCGCTGCTCGTTCTCGACCACGGCGATGCGCACATAGTCGTCGCCATGCTCGCCGAAGCCGACGCCCGGCGCCACCGCCACCTCGGCCTTCTCGATCAGCAGCTTGGAGAATTCCACGCTGCCCATGGCCCGGAAGGGCTCAGGGATCGGCGCCCAGGCGAACATGGAGGCCTTCGGCACCGGAATGTCCCAGCCGGCGCGGCCGAAGCTGTCCACCATGGCGTCACGGCGGCGCTTGTAGGTCTCGCGCATCTCGGCGATGCACTCCTGCGGGCCATTGAGCGCCGCGGCGGCCGCCACCTGGATCGGCGTATAGGCGCCGTAGTCGAGATAGGACTTCACCCGCGACAGCGCGGCGATGAGCCGCTCGTTGCCGACCGCGAAGCCCATGCGCCAGCCGGCCATGGAGAAGGTCTTCGACATGGAGGTGAACTCCACCGTCACGTCCATGGCGCCCGGCACCTGGAGCACGGACGGCGGCGGCTCGTTGTCGTCGAAATAGAGTTCGGCATAGGCGAGGTCGGACAGGACGATGAGGTCGTTCTTCTTCGCGAAGGCCACCACGTCCTTGTAGAAATCGAGGCTCGCCACCGTTGCCGTGGGGTTGGACGGATAGCACACCACCACCGCGATCGGCTTGGGGATGGAGTGCTGCACCGCCCGTTCCATGGCGTGGAAGAACTGCGCGTCCGGCTCCACCGGCACCGAGCGGATGACGCCGCCGGCCATCAGGAAGCCGAAGGCGTGGATCGGATAGGACGGGTTCGGCGTCAGGATCACGTCGCCCGGCGCGGTGATGGCCTGCGCCATGTTGGCGAAGCCTTCCTTCGAGCCCAGCGTGGCCACCACCTGGGTGTCGGGATTGAGCTTCACCCCGAAGCGGCGCTCGTAATAGGCTGCCTGCGCGCGGCGCAGGCCGGGGATGCCCTTGGAAGCCGAATAGCGGTCGGTGCGCGGCTTGCCGATGGTTTCCTTGAGCTTCTCGATGACGTGCGCCGGCGCGTCGAGATCGGGGTTGCCCATGCCGAGGTCGATGATGTCGACGCCGTTGTTGCGGGCGGCGGCCTTCACACGGTTCACCTGCTCGAACACATAGGGCGGCAGCCGGCGAATACGGTGAAAGTCAGTCATGACACAAGCTCCAACGGCCGCGCATCTCAGCTCCCGGCGCGGCGAACGGCCCTTTTAACACTCTTCCGTGAATCAAAAACCACCCATTGCGGCGGTTTTACCACCGGAGCGGCGGATCTGCCGGCTTCCGGTGCCCTTGGCGCCTCAGGTGCCCTTCTCGATGGCCTGCTCCAGGCTCTTGCCATTATCCTTGGACAGGGTTTCCAGATCCTTCTGGAGCTTGGCCTGGGCGTCCGGGGTCAGCACCGGCATCCGCTTCACGTCGGGGGCACCGAGGGTCGGATAGGCGGTGGGCTCCACCTTGGGCACGTCCGGCACGTGCGGATTCAGGAAGGCCAACGGGGAATCGCCCGCGCAGCCGGCGAGCGCCAGCGCGGCGGCCAGCACGGCGGCGCGCAGCCCCAACCGCACGGCGCGGGAGGCGTCCTTATGCGTGACCGGCAGGCGCAACGCGCCGCGTTCTGGCCTCATGCCCATCCCATCCTCACAACTCGGCGGACCTGCGCCCGTCTGCCACTCGCCCCCGCTTGATGGCCGCATTAATATGACCAAAGCTGACGGCGCGAAACAGATCCGTCGGAAAAACGATCTATAACGGACGGAACCGTCTCAAGGAATCCCTTATGGCCCCGCCGAGCGACGTCACCACCAAGGCTCCCCCCGCCTCCATGAACGTGGAGGCCTTCGCCCAGAACCTCGCCAAGCTGGTGGAGGAAGGCGGCAAGGCCGTCGCGGCCTACATGCGCCCGCGCGAGGAGGGCAAGGCCGACGACATGAGCGACGACATCGCCGATGCGCTGAAAACCATCGGCGAGGTGGCGAACTACTGGATGTCCGATCCCAAGCGCTCGCTGGACGCCCAGGTGCGGCTGATGACCGGCTACATGGGCGTGTGGGCCTCGGCGCTGAAGAAGCTGGCCGGCGAGCAGGCGGAAGCCGCGGCGAAGAGCGATCCCAAGGACGCCCGCTTCAAGGACCCGGACTGGGAAAGCCCGTTCTTCGACGCGCTGAAGCAGACTTACCTCGTCACCAGCCATTGGGCCGAGGCCATGGTGGAAGAGGCCGAGGGCCTCGACCCGCACGTGAAGCACAAGGCCGAGTTCCTGGTGCGCCAGCTCTCGAACGCCGTGTCGCCGTCCAATTTCGTGATGACCAATCCGGAGCTGATCCGCGAGACCATCGCCTCCAGCGGCGAGAATCTGGTGCGCGGCATGAAGAACCTCGCCGAGGACCTGGCCGAGGGCGGCGGCGACCTCAAGATCCGCCAGACCGACATGGGCGCGTTCGAGGTAGGCCGCAACCTGGCGCTCAGCCCCGGCAAGGTGATCTACGAGACCGAGCTGATGCAGCTCATCCAGTATGCTCCCGCCACCGAGACGGTGAAGAAGATCCCCGTGCTGCTGGTGCCGCCGTGGATCAACAAATTCTACATCCTCGACCTCAACCCGGAAAAATCCCTCATCAAGTGGATGGTGGACAGCGGGCTGACGGTGTTCGTGATCTCCTGGGTCAATCCGGACGCCCGCCTCGCCGCCAAGGGGTTCGACGACTACATGCGCGAAGGCATCTTCGCCGCACTCGACGCGGTGGAGAAGGCCACCGGCGAGCACCAGGCGCACACCATCGGCTATTGCGTCGGCGGCACGCTGCTGGCGGTGACGCTGGCCTACATGGCGGCCACCGGCGACGACCGCGTCGCCAGCGCCTCCTTCCTCACCACCCAGATCGACTTCACCCATGCGGGCGACCTGAAGGTGTTCGTGGACGAGGCGCAGCTCGAAGTGATCGAGCGGCGCATGAAGGAAATGGGCTATCTCGAAGGAAAGAAGATGGCCGATGCCTTCAACATGCTGCGGTCGAACGACCTGATCTGGCCCTATGTGGTCAAC
This sequence comes from Azorhizobium doebereinerae UFLA1-100, assembly GCF_000473085.1. Lineage (GTDB taxonomy): Bacteria > Pseudomonadota > Alphaproteobacteria > Rhizobiales > Xanthobacteraceae > Azorhizobium > Azorhizobium doebereinerae. Next base: position 36,516 of record NZ_AXBA01000036.1, on the reverse strand, counting down.
AATTACATGAAGGGCAAATCGCCTTTCCCGTTCGATCTGCTGTTCTGGAACGCCGATTCCACGCGCATGCCGGCGGCGAACCATTCCTATTACCTGCGCAACTGCTATCTGCAGAACAACATCGCAAAGGGTCTCGCCGAGATCGCCGGGGTCAAGATCGACGTCGGCAAGGTGCAGGTCCCGGTCTATTCCCTGGCGACGCGGGAGGACCATATCGCCCCGGCCATGTCGGCCTATATCGGTGCCGGCCTGCTGGGCGGGCCGGTGCGCTTCGTGCTGGCCGGCTCCGGCCACATCGCCGGCGTGGTCAACCCGCCGGCCAAGCAGAAGTACCAGTACTGGACCGGCGGCGAGGTGGGCGGCGACTACCACGGCTGGCTGGAGAACGCGCAGGAGCACAAGGGCTCCTGGTGGCCGGACTGGCTGCAGTGGTTCTCCGCTTTGCACCCGGACGAGGTGCCGGCCCGCGAGCCGGGCGGCGGCGCCTTCAATCCCATCGAGGACGCGCCCGGCCGCTATGTGAAGGAACGTTCCTGAGCACCCGGCCGGGGGGCTGCCCCTCGGCCCGCTTCCTCAGGCCGAGCGCCGCCATTGGGCGGGCCCGGTGACGTGGACCGAGCGGCCGCCGGCATCCACGGCGACCGTCACCGGCATGTCCTCCACGACGAATTCGTGGATCGCCTCCATGCCAAGGTCAGGGAAGGCGAGCACCCGCGCGCTCTTGATGGCCTTCGACACCAGATAGGCCGCCCCGCCCACCGCGATCAGCGAGGCCGCCTTGTGGCGGGCGATGGCTTCCACCGCCGCGGGGCCGCGCTCGCCCTTGCCGATCATCGCCAGCAGCCCGGTGGCGGCGAGGATCTCCTCCACATAGCCGTCCATGCGGGTGGCGGTGGTGGGACCGGCGGGGCCGACCGCCTCCTCGCGCACCGCCTGCACCGGGCCGACATAATAGAGCACGCGGTCCTTCAGGCTGACCGGCAGGTCCTGCCCGGCGCGCAGCAGCTCCACCATGCGCTGGTGGGCGGCGTCGCGCCCGGTCAGCAGGTGACCGGAAAGCAGCAGTTTCTCGCCCGGCTGCCAGCCGGCCACGTCGGCGCGGGTGAGCGTGTCGAGATCGACCTTCCGGGCAGCGACGCCGGCCTGTTCCAGCACGATCTGCGGCCAGAGCGCCAGATCCGGCGGGTCGAGCCGCACCGGGCCGGAGCCGTCGAGCACGATATGGGCATGGCGGTTGGCGGCGCATTGCGGGATCAGCGCCACGGGCTTGGAGGCCGCGTGGCAGGGAAAGCGGGCGATCTTCACGTCCACCACGGTGGTGAGCCCGCCCAGTCCCTGCGCGCCGATGCCGAGCGCGTTGATCTTCTCATAGAGCTCGATGCGCAGTTCCTCCTCCTTGCTGGAGGGACCGCGCGCCAGCAGGTCGCTCATGTCGATGGGCGCCAGCAGCGCCTCCTTGGCCAGCAGCATGGCCTTCTCGGCGCTGCCGCCGATGCCGAGGCCGATCATGCCCGGCGGGCACCAGCCGGCGCCCAGTTCCGGCACCGTCTTCAGCACCCAGTCCACCACCGATGCGGCGGGGTTGAGATTGACGAAGCGCGCCTTGTTCTCCGAGCCGCCGCCCTTGGCAGCGACGGTGATCTCCACCGTGCGCCCCGGCACCAGCTCCACATGCACCACGGCCGGGCCGTTGTCGCCGGTGTTGCGGCGGTCGAACAGGGGGTCGCCCACCATGGAGGCACGCAGCGGGTTGTCGGCGTGGAGATAGGCCCGGCGCACCGCCTCGTCGATCAAGGCGGCGAGCGGGCGCGCGGTGTCGAAGCGCACCTCCATGCCCACCTTCACGAAGGCCACCACGAGGCCGGTGTCCTGGCAGATCGGCCGGTGGCCGAGCGCCGCCATGCGCGAGTTCAGCAGGATCTGCCCGATGGCATCCTTCGCCGCCGGCGACCTCTCCCGCTCATAGGCGCGGGAGAGGTGGGCGATGAAGTCCGGCGGATGGAAATAGGAGATGTATTGCAAGGCGTCGGCGACGCTGGCGATGACATCTTCCTCGGCGATGACCACCTGCGGTGTCATGCAGTCTTCCCCTTGGAGCCGCTCACATGCCCATGAGGCGCGGCAGGAACAGCGAGACCGCCGGAATGTAGGTCACGATGGCCAGGAACACGAGCATGGCCAGCAGCCACGGCATCACCGCGACCGTCAGTTCGCTGATCCCCATCTTGGTGATGCCCGACGCCACGTAGAGGTTCAGCCCCACGGGCGGATGACACATGCCCACCTCCATGTTGACCACGATCATGATGCCGAAGTGCAGCGGGTCGATGCCGAGGCGCACCGCAACCGGGGTCAGGATCGGCGCCATGATCAGCACGATGGAGGACGGCTCCATGACGTTGCCGGCCATCAGCAGCAGGAGGTTCACCACCAGCAGGAAGCCGATGGGGCCGAGCCCCAGGTCCACCATCCACTGCGTCATCGCCTGCGGGATGTTCTCATTGGTCATCAGGAAGGAGAACAGCGCCGCGTTGGAGATGATGTAGAGCAGCATGGCCGACATGCTGGCGCTGGACAGCAGCACCCTGGGCACGTCCTTCAGCGACATGTCCTTGTAGACGAACACGGCGATGATGAAGGCGTAGACCGCCGCCACCGCCGCCGCCTCGGTGGGGGTGAACATGCCGGCATAGATGCCGCCCATCACGATGACGATCAGCAGCAGGCCCCAGACGGAATCGCGAAACGCCGTCCACCGTTCCGCCAGGCTGGCGCGCGGCAGGCGCGGATAGCCGTTCTTCCACGCCCGGTACCAGGTGGTGAGGCCGAGGATGAAGGCCAGCATCAGACCCGGCACCACGCCGGCGATGAACAATTGTCCGATGGAAGCCGACGTCACGCGCTCGCCGGACGGTCCCGTCATCTGCATGCCGGTGGTGGCCACCGCATACATCACCATGACGATGGACGGCGGAATGAGGATGCCCAGCGCGCCGGAGGTGGTGACCACGCCGGCACCGAAGCGCGGCGGAAAGCCCTGTGCCTGCATCGCCGGCAGGATGATGGAGCCGATGGCCACCACGGTCGCCGGCGAGGAGCCGGACACCGCCGCGAACAGGGCGCAGGCCAGCACGCCCGCGAGCCCGAGGCCCCCGTGCCAGTGGCCGATCAGCGAGGTGGCGAAGTTGATGAGCCGCCGCGCCACCCCGCCGTGGGTGAGGAAGTTGCCGGCCAGGATGAAGAACGGGATCGCCATGATCTCGAACTTCTCGATGCCGGTGAACAGCTTCTGCGCGACGATATCGACCGGAATGCTGGTCAGGGTGAAGACGAAGGTCAGCACCGTGAGGCCGAGCGCGATGGAGATCGGCATGCCCGTCCCCATCAGCAGGACGAACAGGCCGAAGATGATGAGAGCGCTCACCGGCGGACCTCCTTCGGGAACAGGTCGCTGTCGGTGATGCCGGGCGGGTCGTCGAGCCCGTCCACATGGCCGTGGTCATGGGAGGGCAGTTCGCCGGTGCGCCAGAACCAGAAGGCCACCTGAAGGAAGCGGAAGCACATGAGATAGGAGCCGATGGGGATGGCGAGATAGGCGATCCAGGACGGCATCTCCATCTCCGGCGTGGTGTCGCCGAAGCCGTAGCGCGCCATCACGAACTTGAGGCCGAAGGTGCCGACCACGGCGGTGAACAGCGCCCCGCACATCAGGCCGAACAGGATCAGCGCCTTGCGCGGGCGGTCCTTGAGCCGGTTCACCAGCACGTCGACGCCCACATGGATGCCGGTGCGCACGCCATAGGCGGCGCCGATCTTGGCCATCCAGACGAACATGAGGATGCAGGCTTCCTGCGCCCAGCCCAGGTCGAAGCCGTGCACGTAGGGATAGAGCACGCGGATGCCGGAGGCGTAGCGCTGCATCACGGCGACGAAGATCAGCAGCGTCGCCGAGGCGATCAGCACCGAGATCAGCGTCTCTTCCAGATGGTCCAGCAGATGCGCCAAGGCGGTGCCGAGCCCGTCGGCGCGGATCTTCACCACCATGTAGGCGACGAAGACCACCGCCGTGAACGCCAGCATCACGTAGAACTTGTGAAGTGGGTCTTCCATTCCCCGTCCCTTCGGCCTGAGGCCGCGCGCCGCCACCCGGCGCGGGGCCCGATGGCGGATGTTTCGTCGTGCGCAGAGGTGGAAAAGCCCACGCCGGCAGGCGTGGGCGGAGCGTGCGGAACCGTGGGTGCGCGGGCCGTTAGTGGCCGGCGGCCTTGGTTTCCTTCAGCACCATGTCGATGGTGTCCTGGCCGATGCGGCTGGCCATCTCGCCATAGACCGGCTCCAGCGCCTTGCGGAAGGCGGCGGTCTCTTCGGGCGTCGGCACGCGGATGGCGATGCGGCCGGACTTCTTCATCTCCGCCAGCGCGTCGTCATTCTCGGTCTGGGAGATGGAATTGGCATAGACGGTGGCTTCCGCCATCGCCTTCTCCAGCTGGGCGCGGGTGTCCGCCGGCAGGCCGTCCCAGAAGCTCTTGTTCACGATCACCGCATAGCCGATGTAGCCGTGGTTGGTGACCAGCGCATACTTCTGCACTTCATAGTGCTTCTGCGTGTACATGTTGGACGGCGTGTTCTCCGAGCCGTCCACCACACCGGTCTGCATGGCCTGGTAGACTTCCGAGAAGGCCATCACCTGCGGCAGGGCGCCCAGGGCGCGGAACTGCGCCTCCAGCACCTTGGAGGACTGGATGCGCATCTTCAGGCCCTGGAAGTCGGTCGGCTTCACGAGCGGCGTATTGGCGCTCATGATCTTGAAGCCGTTGTCCCAATAGGCGAGCCCCTTGATGCCCTTGGGCTCCAGCTTCTCGAACAGCTTCTTGCCCACCTCGCCCTGGGTGACCTTCTGCAGCACGTCCTTGTCGGGGAAGATGTAGGGCAGGTCGAACACCTCGAACGCCCGCGCGCCGAGCGGCCCGAACTTGGCCAGCGAGGGGGCCAGCATCTGCACCGCGCCGAGCTGGAGCGCCTCCATCTCCTCCTTGTCCTTGTAGAGCTGGGAGTTGGGATAGATCTCCACCTTCACCTTGCCGGCGGTGTACTTCTCGGCCAGCTCCTTGAACTTGTCCGCGCCCTTGCCCTTCGGCGTGTCGGGAGCGACCACATGGCTGAACTTGATGACGATCTGCTGCGCATAGGCGGCCGGCGTGCCCAGCAGCGCCGCGGCGGCGACCATCGCGCTGAATACGAACCTGTTCATTGGCGTCTCTCCCAAGGCGTTCCGTTGATCCGCCCCTCTGTGCGGGCGCAGGCCCAGGGGTCTTGGCGCGGCTCGTCGATGCGATCCGCCGGACGCACTATGGCGCCCTTTCACTGTCCGGCACATAGTCTTCGGCCGGAGCCGCATCATAACGCCGTCGTGCGCCCATGATGGCCCCGCCCGTCCCGCACGAGCCCGATACCGGCATGTTGCAAAACGGGGAGGCCAGAACCAAAGACGATTTCACGCTGATGCGCATAAGCCGATGTTATAGCCGCCGCCCGGCGGCATGCTCGGGACGCGCCTCGCCGGCCAGCGACGCATGCCAGACGCCGTCCTGAACCAGTTGCACCAGGGTGGCATAGGCGAGGTCCTCGATCACCCGCACCGCCTTGGACAAGGGCCGGTCGCTGGGGCGCACCACGTGCAGGTCGCGTGTCAGCACCGGCACACCCACGGGCCAGGTCTTCAGCCGCCCGTCCAGCACCTCGCGCTGCACGGCGGCGGCGGGCAGGATGGCATAGCCGAGCCCGCCTTCCACCAGCAGCTTGATCTGGCCGTAGGTGTCGAGGTCGATCACCGTGTCGAGCCGCACCGCCTCGGCCGCCGCCCGCTCGTCGATGAGGTCGCGCAGGCCGTGGCCGGGGCTGGGCAGGATCAGCGTGAGGCCGGCCAGCGCCGGGAACGGCACCGGGCCTTCGGGCGGATGGGGATGGCCCATGGGCGCCACCGGCCCCAGCAGGCACAGGTCCTCGGAGAGCACGTGGCGGGCTTCCAGGCCGCGGTCGGTCACGGTGCGGTAGAGCACGCCGAGGTCAATCTTGCCCTCGCGCAGCCAGTCGAGCACGAAACCGCTCATGGCCTCGGCCACCCGCAGCTTCACCTTGGGATAGCGCCGCCGGGCCTCGGTGATGAGCGGCACGCAGATCATCTGGCTGATGGTGCCGGGCAGGCCGAATCGCACCTCGCCCTCGGGCTCCGCCTGCTGGCCGATCACCGCCTCGCGGGCGACCTCCATCTGGGCCAGCATGCCGCGCGCGTGGCGCAGCAGCGTCTCGCCCGCCTGCGTCGGCAGCACGCCGTGCGGGCTGCGGAACAGCAGCTCGACGCCGAGGTCGCTCTCCATGTTGCGCACGTGCTGGCTCAGCGCCGGCTGGGCGATGTGCAGCCGCTGCGCCGCCTTGGAAAAGGACCCGGCCTCGACGATGGCGACGAAATAGCGAAGCTGACGCAGGTCCACGGGCAAACCGGGCTGGAGGGGCAGAGGTTTCCCTTATACCGCCCCCTTCCAGCCGATCGCAAACCTATGACGCCGACGCCGCCCGCAGCAGGTGGGCGCGGTGCGGCTGGAGCAGGGTGAAGCCCTCGCCGTTCGGCTCCCCGACCTCGCGAATGATGGCCGCCACGCTGTCCGCCTCGCGCTCGGCGATGGCGGCGCGGGCAGGATCCACCTCCACCACCCTGGCCAGGAAGGCGGCCGTGGAGGGAAACGCCCGCCGGTCGTCATATTCGATCTCGGCGGAAAGCCGCAGGCGGCCGGCGGCCAGCGCGGCGGCGATCGCCGCCTGGGCCTCGGCGCGAATCTGGGTCTCGTCGTCCACCAGCCGCACGGCGGCGAAGAAGGAGCCCTCCGCCAGCGGCTCGATGACCAGCAGGGGGCCGGCGCTCACCCGCGCCGCCTCGCCGAGCGCGCGGTCCATGAGCGGGCCGGGCACATGGTGCAGGGCGTTGAGAATCACCACCGCGTCGAACGCCCCGTCCGCATAGGGCAGGCTTTCCGCCCCGGAGGTCTCGAACGTGGCGTCCGGCACCGCCGCCCGGGCGGCGGCGACCGCCTCCGCCTGCGGGTCGATGCCGGTGACCTTGGCCCCACGCTTGGCCAGCGCGCGGGCGAGCGCGCCGTGGCCGCAGCCCACGTCGAGGATGCGGCGGCCTTCGAACGGGCCGAGATAGTCTTCGATCACCGACAGGGTGGTGCGCACGTCGCGGCTCATGGACGGGAAGTCTCCTGCAAGGGGGCCACCGCGCCGAACTCGGCCCGGAGCGACGCGGACTGGGCGCCCAGCGCCGGGACCGGGCCGGGATGCGGCGGGGTGCTGTCCACCAGCGCCCCGGGCGCCAGCATGCGCACGGGGCCGGTGGGCGTGTCCACCTCCACATAGCGGTTCTGTGGATGGGCGGCCAGATCCTCCAGCGAGGACACCCGGCCATAGGCGATGCGCGCCGCCTCCAGCCGCTCCACCACCTGGTCCCGCGACAGCGCGCCGAACACCGCGTCGATCTCGCCGTTGAGCGCCGCGCGGGCGGCGACGCGGGCGGAATTGTCGGCGAAGCGGGGCTCGGCGGCGAGGTCGGGCTTGCCCAGCACGTCGCGGCAGAACAGCACCCATTCCCGCTCGTTCTGGATCGAGAACAGCACCGCCTTGCCGTCGCCGCAGGCATAGGCGCCATAGGGCGCGATGGTGGGATGGGTCAGGCCGGCGCGCGCCGGCACCTTGCCGCCGTAGACATATTGCAGGTACGGCACGTTCATCCAGTCGGCCAGCGCATGGAACAGCGAGACGGCGATGTGCCGCCCCTGCCCGGTGCGCTCGCGCGCATAGAGCCCCTGGAGCACCGCCTGGAAGGCGGTCATGCCGGCGGAGATGTCGCACACCGACACCCCGACCCGCGCCAGCCCCTCCGGATTGCCGGTGATGCTGGACAGGCCGCTCTCCGCCTGCACCAGCAGGTCATAGGCCTTCAGGTCGCGATACGGCCCGTCCTCGCCATAGCCGGAGATGGAGCAGGTGATGAGGCGCGGGTTCGCCGCCCGGAGCTCCGCCGGGGCGAAGCCGAGGCGGTCGATCACCCCCGGCGCCAGGTTCTGGATGAACACGTCGGCCTTGGCGACCATGGCCGCCAGAACGGCGCGGTCGTCCGCCTGCTTGAGGTCGAGGCAGACGGATTCCTTGCCCCGGTTGAGCCAGACGAAATAGGCGCTCTCGCCATGCACCAGGCTGTCGTAGCCGCGGGCGAAATCCCCCTCCGGCCGCTCCACCTTGATGACCCGCGCGCCGGCCTCGGCGAGGCGCCCGGAGAGATAGGGCGCGGCGACCGCCTGTTCGACGGAAACGACGAGCAACCCGTCAAGATCATTCGGCATGGCGCAGGCAACCTATAGGACGCAGGGACGCCGCACGGCAGGCATCGCCCCCAAGGGAAGGCCGGCCAGGGCGGCGCCACGCTAGGCCGAGGCCGCCGCCCGCGTCATATAGGACTTTCCTATAAGCCCGCGCGCAAATCGCTATTTGCGCCGCCGCCGCCAGACGGCACTCTGCCGCCCTGCCCTGTCAGGATGCCCCATGAGCGACTTTCTCCGCACCGACCGCCTCGTGGTCCTGTTCGTCCCCGGCGACCGCCCCGAGCGGTTCGGCAAGGCGCTCGCCGCCGGCGCCGACGCGGTGATCGTCGATCTGGAGGATGCAGTGGCCACCGAGGCCAAGGCGCAGGCCCGCGCCGCCATCGCCGCCCACTGGCCGGCGGAAGGCCGCCTGCTGCTGCGCGTGAACGGCAGCGGCACGCCCTTCCTCGCCGACGACCTCGCCCTCGCCCGCACCCTCCGGCTGGCCGGCATCGTGCTGCCCAAGGCCGAGCAGGCGCAGGATGTCGCCGCCGTGGAGGCCGCCGTGCCGGGCGTGCCGGTCATCCCGCTGATCGAGAGCGGGCTCGGCCTTGCCAATGCCCGCGCCATCGCCGCCGCCCCCGGCGTGGCGCGCCTCGCCTTCGGCTCCATCGATTATTGCGCCGACCTCGGCAGCGCCCACACCCGCGAGGCGCTGCTCATGGCGCGCTCGGAACTGGTGCTCGCCTCCCGCCTCGCCGGCCGGGCCGGCCCAATCGACGGCGTCACCACGGCGGTGGCCGACGCGGCGCTGGCGCAGGACGATGCCGCCTATGCCGCCATGCTCGGCTTTGCCGGCAAGCTGTGCATCCATCCCAGCCAGATCGCGCCGGTGATGGCCGGCTTCGCCCCCAGCGCGGACGAGATCGCCTGGGCGCGGCGCATCCTGGACGCCATGGCGCAGGGCGGCGGCGCGGTGAAAGTGGACGGCGCCATGGTGGACGCGCCCGTGCGCCTGCGCGCCGAAAGCATCCTGCGGCGCTCCGCCACCTGATCGCCCGCGCGCCGCGCGCGACCCGAACGTCCAGAAGGAGGCCAGTCATGGCGCACGAAACCCGCACCCTCGCCGCCTTCGCGGCCAGCCTCGCGTTCGAACATCTGCCGCCGGAGGTGGTGGCGCGGGCCGAGCGCCTGGTGCTCGACTATCTCGGCAACATCGTGCGTGGCGGCGCCGAGGCCGATTCCAGCGCGCCGCTGCGCCAGACCCTCGCCCGCCTCGGCCTCGACGGCCCCGGCGCCGCCACCGTGGCCGGCAGCGGACGGACCTACGCGCCGCCCGTCGCCGCCTTGCTCAACGGCGTCTACGGCCATTCGCTCGATTTCGACGATACCCACGCCGCCAGTTCCCTGCACCCCAGCGCGCCGGTGGTCTCGGCCGCGCTGGCGGCGGCCGAGATGACGGGGGCGGACACCCGCACCTTCCTCGCCGCCGTGGTGGCGGGCTATGAGGTCTGCTGCCGCCTCGGCCTCGCGGTGGACCCCACCGCCCATTACGCGCGCGGCTTCCACCCCACTGCCACCACCGGCGTGTTCGCGGCGGCGGCCGCCGCCGGCCGGATCTTCGGCCTTGATGCCGACCGCATGGTGACGGCGTTCGGCATCGCCGGTAGCCAGGCGGCCGGTTCTCTGCAATTCCTCGCCAACGGCGCCTGGACCAAGCGCTACCAGGTGGGCGCCGCCGCCATGAACGGCCTCGTCGCCGCCAGCCTTGCCCTGGACGGCTTCAAGGGCTCCATCGAAGCGCTGGAAGGCACCCACGGCTTCTTCCAGGGCTATAGCGGCGCCCCGCGCCCCGAAGAGGCGGTGAAGGGCCTCGGCCAGCATTGGGAGACGCTGGAGATCGCGCTCAAGCCCTACCCGAGCTGTCGCTACACCCATGCGGCCCTCGACGGCCTGCTGGCGCTGCGCGCGGAACTGGGCCTCAAGGCAGAGGACATCCGCGCGGTCACGGTCGGCCTGCATCCCAACGGCATCACCCTCACCGGCGCCCCGCTGGCCGACAAGCGCCGGGCGCGGACGGTGGTGGACGGCCAATTCTCCATGCCCTTTACCGCCGCCGTGGCGCTCGACCAGGGCAGCTTCGGCTGGGACGACTACCGCCGCCTCGGCGACCCCGGCTTGGATGCTCTGGCGGACCGCATCGACGTGGTGCGCGACCCCTCGCTGGAGGGCCTCGCCCATCCCTTCGGCGCGACGCTGAAGCTCTCCTTCGCCGGTGGCGAGGTAGAGCGCCGCATTCCCGATCCCTCCGGCGAGCCGCACCTGTTCCCGAACGATGCCGGTCTCAAAGCGAAGTTCCTCACCTTGGCCGAGCCGATCCTCGGGACGGAGGCTGCGGCGCTCGCCGAGGCGACACTGGCCCTGTCGCAGGCCCGGCCGGTGGCCGACTGGAGCCGGCTGGCGCGCCCCTGAGCGGCGGACGCGCGCCCGCGGGCTTCGGCCCGGCGGGGGCTCCGCCCGGAGGGTGATCCGTGCCATTGTCGCGGCGCATCGGCCCTTCCCCGGAGCGTCCGCTCCGGGCGCCCGCGGACGGGGCCACGGAGACCTCATGCGCCGTCTGACCCCGTTGCGCGCCTGCGCGCTCGCGTTCGTTCTCCTTGTGCTGCTATTGGCCGGCGGCAACGCCTATCTCGGCGTCGCGGCGGAGCGGGACCATCCGCCCACGGGGCGGTTCCTCACCTTCGGCGGCGTGAAGCTGCACTATGTGGAAGAGGGCGAGGGCGAGGCGCTGGTGCTGCTGCACGGCAACGGCGCCAGCGTCGAGGACTTCCAGGCGAGCGGCCTCGTCGGCCTCGCCGCCCGCCGCTACCATGTGATCGCCTTCGACCGTCCCGGCTTCGGCTACAGCACCCGCCCCGCCGGCACCCAATGGACGCCGGCCATGCAGGCCACCCTGTTCCGCGCCGCGCTGGCCCGGCTCGGGGTGCGGCGGGCCATCGTCGTCGGCCATTCCTGGGGCGCGCTGGTGGCCGCCACCATGGCCTTGCAGGACCCGAACCTCGTCGCCGGCCTGGTGCTGGTGTCCGGCTATTATTATCCCGATCCGCGCCTCGACGTGCGCCTCGCCAATGCCCTCGCTCTGCCCGGCGTGAACGCGGCGGTGAGCTACACGCTGACGCCGGCGCTATCGCGCCTGGCCTGGCCGCTGGTGATGGACACCGTGTTCGGCCCCGAGCCGGTGCCGCCCAAGTTCGCCGGCTTCTCCAAGGAGATGGCGCTGCGGCCGTGGCAGCTGGAGGCGGCGACGCAGGAGGTGGCGATGCTGACCTCGGCCACCGAGGCCAACGCCGCCCGCTATGGCGAACTGGCCATGCCTATCGCCATCGTGGTGGGCACCGGCGACCGCCTCATCGACCCGCAGAGCCAGTCCGTGCGCCTGCATGGGCAGCTTCCCCGGAGCAGCCTGCATCTGATCCCGCAGGGCGGCCACATGGTGCAGCAGACCGCGACCGCCGAAGTGATGGCGGCCATCGACGAGGTGGCGGTGGCCGACCGCCAGTTCGCCGCCCGCACCCGCGCAGCGGCGCTGGCCGCGCCCAGCAAAAAGGCGGCCTCCTGGGCCGCCTTGATGCGATAGATCGTTATGTTGCCTGCGGCGGAAAGCCGAATCCGGGGCTGAAGGTGGGGGCCGGCGTCGGGTTCGCCCGCCGCCGACCGCCTCAGTTCTTCTGCACCAGGCAGTCGCCGCCCTGCGCCCGCAGGCTCTGGCAGAGTTCGTTGGCCTGGTCGCGGGTGTTGAAGGGGCCGACCTGCGCCCGGTAATAGATGCCGCGATCGCCCAGGTCCGCCTTCTTCACCGTGGCCTTGTAGCTGCCCAGCAGTTGCGGATAGCGCGACTGGAGCACCTTCCAGGAGCCCATGGCGTCGGTCTCGGACTTCTGCGAAGCCACCTGCACCACATAGCCGCCGGCGGCGCTGGCGGCCGGGGCGGGCGGAGCCACGGGCGCGGCGGCGGGCGTGGCGCTGGCCACATTGGTCACCGGCGTCGGCGTCACCGAGGTCGGCGTCGGGGCGGCCACCGGCAGCGGGTTCTGGTTGGGCGCATAGGCCACCGGCGCGACGGCATTGGGCCGGGCCGGCGCGGCGGCGGGCGCCGCCGCCGTGACCACCGAGCCATCGGCCCGCACGGTCAGCGTCTTGACCTTCTTGGGCTCGGTGCCCGGGGCGCCGGCCTGAGCCGAGGGATTGGCGGCGGCCGCGGCAGCCGCAGCCGCTGCGGCGGCGTTCACGTCCACCGGCTGCTCCTCGCGGGGCACCACGCGCTCGTTGCCGGGCGTGCCGCCGCCGACGCGGTCATAGATGAGCTTCTGGCCGTCCGCCGACTGGCCGGTGGGCGCGGGGCCGGCGGTCTTCACCGGGCCTTCGCCGGCGCGGATCACCGGCGGCTGGCCACCGGCGGTCTCGGTGGTGCGGCTGCCGCCGATCATGCGATAGGCGAACACGCCGCCGACGCCGACCACCACCAGGGCGAGGACCGAGGCGACCGCCAGCAGCACCATGCGGCTTTTCCGGCGGCGCGGCTCGGCCTCGTACAGGTCCTCGTCGTGCGGCGGCATGTAGCCGTCGTCCGTATAGGCCGGGTCGTAGGCGTCGTCATACTCGTCATACTGCTGGTGCGGGGCCTGCGCCGTATAAGCGTAGCCGGCCTCGTCCTCCGCCGGGGCGGCCCGCTGCGGCTGCCGCGCGGGCTGGACCTGGGTGTAATGCGACTGGGTGTATTCGGGCTGGTCGTAGTCCGGCTCGGCCGCAGGCTCGGGGGCGTCATAGTCCGCCGAGGCGCGGCGGGACAGCGAGCCGTAGCCCTGGCGCACGTTGCCGCGGGTCTGGTCGGCCCATTCGTCGGCGGCCGGCGCCGGCGGTGCGGAGGGGGCGATATGGGCGGGGGTGCCGGGCGGCGGGGTGCGCTGGCCGCGGCGGCCGGGCTGCCAGTCGTCGAAGCGGCGCTCCACCGGCGGTGCCGAGAACTGCGGCATGGGCGCGGCTTCCGGCCGGGCGCGGGCCCGGGTGGGCTCCGGCTCCGGAGTGCGCAGATCGTTGAAATCGGCGAACGGGTCCTCGTCGCCGATCAGGCGGGCGAGTTCGGCGAGCGCGTCATCGGCGCGGCTGCCGCCGGCCTCGCTGCGCGGCGCGGCGGGACGTTCCCCGCGCGGCTGCTCCCCGCGCGGCGGTTCCGCCCGCGACAGTCGGCCGTCGCTGGCGGAATTCTCGTCGCGCCGGTAGCGGAACCTGCTTTCGTCGCCCATGTCGCCTCGATCTTACCCAAAGACCGCCGGGAGCACGGGTGCCGAACGACGGCAGGAGCCCGACCAGGGACGGTCACTTCATTTCATCGACGGCCTCAACGCCAAGCAAGCCGAGGCCTGAGGCGAGGACCGCAGCCACGCCATGGACCAGAGCCAGACGCGCCATGGTCAATTCTCGATCATTCTCCATAATGAAGCGTAAATGTGGCAAGTCTTTTCCGCGGTTCCACTGGCCGTGGAACTCGCTCGCCACCTCGTGCAGGAAGAAGGCGACGCGGTGCGGCTCGCGCGCGTTGGCCGCCTGCTCCACGAGGCGCGGCCAGCCGGACAGGCGGCGCACCAGCGCCAGCTCGCCCTCGTCGTCCAGCCGATCCAGCGGCGCATGGGCATAGACCGTGCCGCTCTCCGGCAGGTCGGGATATTGCACCATGGCGTTGCGCAGGATCGACTGGGCGCGGGCATGGGCATACTGCACGTAGAACACCGGGTTCTCGCGCGACTGCTCGATCACCTTGGCGAGGTCGAAGTCCAGCGGGGCGTCGTTCTTGCGGAACAGCATCATGAAGCGCACCGCGTCGCGGCCCACCTCGTCCACCACCTCGCGCAGCGTCACGAACGAGCCCGCGCGCTTGGACATGCGCACCGGCTCGCCGTTGCGGAACAGCCGCACCAGCTGGCACAGCTCCACGTCCAGGCTCGCCTGCCCGGCGGACACCGCCTTAACCGCCGCCTGCATGCGCTTCACGTAGCCGCCGTGGTCGGCGCCCCAGACGTCGATCATGCGGCGGAAGCCGCGGTCGAACTTGTCCTTGTGATAGGCGATGTCGCCGGCGAAATAGGTGTAACTGCCGTCCGACTTCACCAGCGGCCGGTCCACGTCGTCGCCAAAGGCGGTGGTGCGGAACAGGGTCTGCTCGCGGTCCTCCCAATCCTCCGGCGGGGCGCCCTTGGGCGGCGGCAGGCGGCCCTGGTAGACCTCGCCGGTGCGGCGCAACTGCGCGATGGTACCGCCGACCCGGTCCACGCCCACGGTCAGCGAGCGCTCGGAGAAGAAGACGTCGAAGGAAATGCCCAGCGCCTGGAGGTCGTCGCGGATCATCACCATCATGGCGCCGATGGCGAAGCTGCGGAAGATCGGCAGCCACTCGCTCTCGGGCGCCTCAAGATATTCCGCGCCGTGGATGGCGGCCAGTTCCTTACCGACCGGCACCAGATAATCGCCGGGATAGAGGCCGTCGGGGATCTCCGCCGCCTGCCCCGTCACCGCCTCGCGGTAGCGCAGGAACACCGAGCGGGCCAGCACGTCCACCTGGGCGCCGGCGTCGTTGATGTAATATTCCCGCGTCACCTTGAAGCCGGCGAAGTCCATCAGGCTCGCCAGCGCGTCACCGAACACGGCGCCGCGGCAATGGCCCACGTGCATGGGGCCGGTGGGATTGGCGGAGACATATTCCACATTGACCGGCTCGCCGGCGCCGACCTGGGAGCGGCCGAAATCGCCGCCGAGGCGCAGCAGCGCGGCCAGCACCTGCGGCCAGAAGGCCGGATCGAGGGTCAGGTTGATGAAGCCGGGCCCGGCCACGTCCACCTTGGCGACGCTCGCCACCGCGGCAAGCTTGCCGGCGATCTGCTCGGCGAGGTCGCGCGGCTTCAGGCCGAGGTCCTTGGCCAGCACCATGGCGGCATTGGTGGCGAGATCGCCATGGGCGGCGTCACGCGGCGGCTCGACCACGATCCGGGAGAGGTCGAGCCCTTTGGCTTCGACCTGGTCGCCGGCGATGGCGGCGACGGCATCTCGCACGTGATCGGCGAAGATCGCGTAGACGTTCATGGCTCAATCCGATGTCATGAGGGCCCCGGCGCCTAACGCAATTCCGGCGTCGTGTCAAAGAAACGGGCATGCTGGTCCAGCGCGTAGCGGTCGGTCATGCCGGCGATATAGTCGGCCACGCGCCGCGCCATGCGGTCGTCCGCCGCCCCCTCCAGGCGCCAGTCGCTGGGCATATCCTGGGGCTCGGCGCGGAAATGGGCGAACAGGTCGCGCACCACCTGCTGGGCCTCGTCCATGATGCGGTTGACCCGGGCATGGCGGTACATGTGCGGGAACAGGAAGCCCTTCACCGCCGCCTCGGCGGTGCGCATGCCGGCGGAGAAGGCCACCAGCGGGGCGGCGAGCATGCGCACGTCATAGCTGGAGCCGACGCCGGCGGCCCGCGCCCGCCCCTCGCTCTCGCGCACCACGTCCTCGACGAAGCGGGTGATGAGGCGCCGCATCACCTCATGGATGACCCGCCCCTCCTCCAGCCCCGGCCAAAGCCCGCGCACCTCGGCCAGCACCTCGCCCACCAGCGGCAGCGGCGCCAGCTCGTCGAGCGTGAACAGGCCGGCGCGCAGCCCGTCGTCGAGATCGTGCACGTCATAGGCGATGTCGTCGGAGATCGCCGCCACCTGGGCCTCCGGCCCGGCATGGGTCCACAATTCCAGGTCCTGCACGGCGGAATGGGCGCGGATGGCGTGCGGCAGCGGCGCCTCCGGGTCGCGCAGCGAAGCCCCGGCGCGGTCGGTGAGCGGGCCGTTGTGCTTGGCGATGCCTTCCAGCGTCTCCCAGGTCAGGTTCAGCCCGTCGAACTCGGCATAGCGCCGCTCCAGCCGGGTGACGACGCGCAGCGACTGGGCGTTGTGGTCGAAGCCGCCGTGGTCGGCCATGCAGGCGTCGAGCGCCCGCTCGCCCGCATGGGCGAAGGGCGGGTGGCCGAGGTCGTGGGCCAGCGCCAGCGCCTCGGCCAGGTCCTCGTCCAGCCCCAGGGCGCGGGCGATGGAGCGGGCGATCTGCGCCACCTCGAGCGTATGGGTCAGGCGGGTGCGGTAATGGTCGCCCTCGTGGAACACGAAGACCTGCGTCTTGTGCTTCAGCCGGCGGAAGGCGGTGGAATGGATGATGCGGTCGCAATCCCGGCGGAAGGCGCTGCGCGTGCCCTCCGCCTCGGGCACCAGTCGGCCGCGGGTGAAGGCGGCGTCGCTCGCCCACGCCACACGGGGCCGTGCTCCGGAAACCGCCATCTGCCCTCCCGCGCCGCCCGCGCCGCGCGGGATCGGTCCCGTGGCGTTGACTCGGCGGCGGGCGCACTTAACTATCCATCGACACTTGGATCAACCGCCGATCGGCGCGGGAACACACAATGGACACCGCTTCAGATTCCGTGGTCGTGACCGCCAGCGCGGCACGCCGCATCAGTGAAATCCTCGCCGGGGAAGCCCCGCAGAGCGCACTGCGCGTCAGCGTGGAAGGCGGCGGCTGCTCCGGCTTCCAGTACCGCTTCGACGTGACGCGGGACCGCAACGCCGACGACACCATCATCCAGCAGGACGGCGCAACCGTGCTGGTGGACAAGGTTTCGCTCGACTATCTGTCCGGCGCGCGCATCGATTTCGTCGACGACCTGATCGGCGCCGCGTTCAAGATCGACAATCCCCACGCCACCGCTTCCTGCGGCTGCGGCACCAGCTTCGCGCTCTGAGCCGCCGGGCCGACCTGCCCCTCCGGGCGCTCCGGGCCGGCCCCGCCGGCCCGCGGGCTCACTCCTGCGGCAGGTTGTAGGGCCAGGCGCCGTCGAGGCAGGGGAAGAAGCGCTCGGTGCGCGCCAGGATCACCAGCGCCGGCTTGTAGGCCTTCACATCCGCGACATCGAAGCCGCAATAGCCCAGCGTGCGGCGGGAGAAGTGCATCCAGGCGGCTTCCGCCACCGGGGTGGCGGCGAACAGCCGGGTCCAGATGTTCACCGTGAAGCTGTCGCCGATCACCAGCACGCGCGGCCCCTCGGGGCGGAAGCGCTCCACATAAGGCTGGAACAGCGGGTGCTCGTGGGTGAGCTTCAGCTCCGGCGTGGTCTGATGCTGCACGTCGGGCGGCGCGAAGCGCAGCTGGTAGTTCTCATCCTCCACCGGCGGCGGCATGCGCATGGTGCGCACCAGATCCCCCGCCGGCGAGGGGGCCAGCGGCCCGATCACCGCCTTGGGGTCCACCTGCCAGTCCGGATGGCCCGCCGCCACCATGGTGGCGTTGAAGGCATAGACCGAGCTGGCGAAGTTCCAGTGGGAATCCGTCTTCAGGTAGCGCGGCCCCGCGAACGGCGCGGTCCGAAGCACCTCGCGCAGGTCCACGCTGGCGACGCCGTCCTTCTTCAGGCCGGCCAGCAGCAAATCGTATTCGGTGGGCCGGCGCTCGAAACCGTGCTGCCAGCGCGGCAGGTCGTCCATCTCCACCGACTGGGTGTTGGGCGGGATGGCCACCACCACCTTGGTGCCGAGCGGCGCCAGCTCGCGCTGGAGGATGTCGGCCATGCGCACGAAGCGGTCCACCGCCTCGGCGCGGATGAGGTCGCCGGAGGATTGCTCGGGCGTGTGCTCGCGGGCCCAGAACAGCCGGCCGTGGCGGCCGTAATAGGTATTGTGGTCGTTGGGCGATTCGAGCGCGGCGCGCAGGTCGCGCCGCACGATCGGCAGGCTGGCGCGGAAGCCGAAATTGTCCTGGAAATACAGGCTGAGCGTCTGCGCCCGGGTGGTGATCTCCTGGACCAGATTGGCGGGCGGCACGCCGCGCGTGCGCCAGACGCCCCGGCCCATGGGGTCGGGCACCAGATTGGCGAGCAGCAACGCGGCGAAGATCACCACGGCGACCAGCCCGAGATAGCGGCGATGGCGGCTGAGCAGCGGCATGGTCAGAACCGATAGTACAGGAAGGGCGTGCCGGTGCCGCCGCCGACCCACAGGACGCAGATCGCCATCAGCACCGCCACCATGGCGTAGTCCGCACCCGTGGCGACGAGGCCGTCGCCCTTCAGGATCGCCGGCCGGCGCCAGCGCCAGAAGCCGATCAGCGTGCCGGCCGTCAGCGCGGCGATGCTGAGCGGGTGCAGGCCGAAGCCCAGCGCCAGCGACTGGTCATAGAAGCCGTTGAGCCCGAACAGGCCGCGGAAGATGTCCATGGCGCCGGAGAAGGTCTCGGCGCGGAAGAACACCCAGCCGAACATCACCACCACCACCGTGTAGAGGTGGGAGAGCCCGCCGGGCAGCCGCTTCAGCCAGCGGCCGAGCCAGGCGCGCTCCAGCACCAGGAAGGCGCCGTGATAGGCGCCCCAGATGACGAAGTTCCAGCTTGCCCCGTGCCACAGGCCGCACAGCAGGAACACCGCCCAGAGGTTCATGTAGGTGCGCGCCGGCCCCCGCCGGTTGCCGCCGAGCGTGATGTAGACATAGTCGCGCAGCCAGGACGACAGGCTCATGTGCCAGCGCCGCCAGAAGTCGGTGATGCTGAGCGCGGCATACGGCAGGCGGAAGTTGCGCGGCAGGGTGAAGCCGACCATGACGCCGAGGCCCACCGCCATGGCCGAATAGCCGCCGAAGTCGAAATAGATCTGGATGGTGTAGGCGAACACCCCGGCCAGGGCCTCCACGAAGGTCGGCGCCGTGGTCGAATCGAAGATGCCGTCGGCGATCCCCGCCACCTCGTCGGCGATCAGCACCTTCCAGGCGAGGCCGATGACGAAGATGCGCATGCCCGCGGAGAATCGCCCCCAGGTGGTGCGGCGCTCGCCCAACTGCCGGGCCACGCTGGAATAGCGCACGATGGGGCCGGCCACGAGCTGCGGGAACATGCACATGTAGAGCGTGAACTGCGCCAGGCTCGGGTTGGCGTGGACCCGGCGCTTGTAGATGTCCGCCAGATAGGAAATGGCGTGGAAGGAATAGAACGAGATGCCGAGCGGCAGGGAGATCCGCGGAACCGGAATGTGGACGTGCGCCGGCTCCAGCAGCACGTTCAGGTTCTCGACCAGGAAGCCGGTATATTTGAAGATGCAGAGCAACAGGGCGTTTCCGGTCACGCCGATGATCAGCATCTTCTGGCGCGGCCAGCCCTCGCGGCCGTCGATGGCCAGCGCGATGCGGTAATTGACGTAGATCGAGGCCAGAAGCAGGAGCAGGTGCGGCGTATAGCCGACGGAATAGAAAATAAGCGAGAAGACGACCAATATGAAATTGCGCGTCTTCAGCTCTTTCGAGGCAAAATACAGCAACAAAAAGAGGGGCAGAAAATAGAATAGAAATTCTATCGATGCGAATGTCATGCGGAGAGTGCCGAGCCCAGGTCCTGCGTGCGGTTGCCAATGCCACCTATCGGCCCACGGGGCAAGCGCACATCACGGAAATGCGAACGCTGGACTTGAACGCCGCACGTATCACCATCTTCCATTACCGCCATTTAGAAAAAATGAAAACTGCCGGCCGGTTCCCTGCCGCGCCGCTTGGCCCTATCCTGCGGGCCGCAGAAGGAGGCCCCATGCGTATCGCCACGTGGAACGTCAATTCCATCCGCCTGCGGGCCGAACAGGCCACGATTTGGCTGAAGGAGACCCAGCCGGACGTGGTGTGCCTCCAGGAGATCAAGTGCCAGACCGAGCAGTTCCCGCGCGAGCCGTTCGAGGCGCTGGGCTACAATGTGACGGTGCATGGCCAGAAGGGCTTCAACGGCGTCGCCATCCTCTCCAAGCTGCCGCTGGAGGATGTCACCCACGGCCTCGCCGGGGACGCGGATGACGTGCAGGCCCGCTTCATCGAGGCTGTGGTGTCGGTGAAGGGCGGCGTGGCGCGGGTGTGCTGTATCTATCTGCCCAACGGCAACCCGCCGCAGACCGAGAAATACGACTACAAGCTCGGGTTCATGGCGCGGCTCAAGGCGTTCACCGCAGCGCGGCTGGCCATGGAGGAGCCGCTGGTGCTGGCCGGCGACTTCAACGTCATCCCCGGCCCCGCCGACGCGGCGGACCCGGCGGCGTGGACGCAGGACGCGCTCTATCTGCCGCGCACCCGCGCCGCCTTCCGCGACCTCATCCACCTCGGGCTGACGGACGCCATCCGCGCCACCTCCGACTCAGACAAGCTGTTCACCTTCTGGGACTACCAGGCGGGCGCGTGGCAGCGGGACTTCGGCATCCGCATCGACCACCTGCTGCTGTCGCCGCAGGCCGCCGACCGGCTGATCGGCGCCGGCATCGACAAGCACGTGCGCGCCTGGGAACGGCCCTCGGACCATGTGCCGGTGTGGGTGGACCTCAGGCTGGCGGCGTGAGGCCGCCGGCGGCGGGAGGCTCAGAGGCCGAATTCCGGCCCGGAATACGCGGTCGGCACGGTGATCGCCCCGGATGCGATGCCGGCGGCATAGCGCTCCACCGCCGCGCGCACCTCCGCCGGAACCTCCGGCGCCAGGGCGAGGCGGACGGCATCGCCCGCCGCGACGCCCAGCTTCACATGCCGGCCCGGCACCAGCCGCCCGGACACCGCATCACTCACCCCGTCCGCCATGGCCACCGAAACGTCGGCGACGGCGCTGGCGATGAAGACGTCGGGCGCTGAGGGATACCAGTCGCGCACGTTGCCGATCTGGAAGATGTGCTTCTCCCGGCAGGCGGCGATGGCGCCCGGACGGCCGGCGTTGAGCATGGTGAAGATGATGTCGGCGCCAGCATCCGCCTGGGCGGTGGCCACCTTGTGGGCCAGCGCCGCGTCGTCCTGCTCGCCGCAGAAGGTGGTCAGGAGCCTCACGCCGGGCCTGGCGGCGGCAACACCTGCGGCATAGGCGGCGCGGCCCTTGAGGCCGGGCGGCACGCGGATGCCGGAAATGTGGCCGACGGTGCCGGTCTTGGTCAGCAGCGCCGCGGCGGCGCCCGCCAGCCAGGCCGATTCCTCCTGGAGCACCTCGTAGCTGGTGAGGTTGGCGCCCTCGACGCCGCCCTGGATCACCAGGAACTGGATGGCCGGATGGTCCGCCGCCACGATCTTCGCGGCCTCGTTGCACTGCCCGCCATGGGCGGCGATCACGGTCGGGTTCTCCGCCGCCAATTGGCGCAGGGCGGCGACGAGATCGTCCTTCTGCGGGCGGACGCCGTCCACCACCACCGTCGCGATGCCCAGCGTGCCCGTCGCGCGCGCGAAACCCGCATAACCCGCCTGCATGAAGCCGCCGTCGTCGCGCCGTCCGGGCAGCAGCAGCCCGGCCTTCGCGGGCACGGCGAGGGCCGGCCAGCGCAGCGCCGGCAGGAGGAGCACGCCGGCCGCCCCTGCCCCGCCCCGGACGACCTGACGACGGCTGAGATGGGTCATGCAAGCTCCGCGCTGCTACGGAGGCGGCGCGATGCCACCTCCGGAGCGCTGATTATGACGGAGAGGAGCCGGCAGACAATATAGCGTGCGGTGCAGACGGGCGGGCGCTAACGCTGGGCGCTCTTGAGCCACTGCTCAAGATATTTGAGCGCCAGCGCGCGCTCGTCGGGCGTGGCCTCGGAGAAGGCGTCCTCATAGAGGTCCACCACCCATTTGTCGTCGGGGCCGGCGGCGCCGTCGCGGGCCAGCGTCAGCCACATGAGGCCGCGGGCGCCCTGGCGCGGGATGCCCTCGTCGCCGCGGAACAGCAGGTGGCCGAGCATGGCCTGAGCCTCATACTGCCCCTTCTGGGCGGAGAGGATCAGCCAGCGGGCCGCCTGGCGCGCGTCGCGCTGGGTGCCGACGCCGTCCAGATACATCTTGCCGAGGCGGAACTGGGCGTCGGGATCGCCGAAATAGGACGCGGCATAGGAGAACATGTCCCGGGCGCGGGCCGGATCGCGCCGCACCGCCGTGTTCGGGATGCCCGCCAGGTAATAGGTGCCGAGCGCCACGAAGGCGCTGGCCGCGAAGCGCGCCTGCGGCGTGCCGGGATAGTCCTCGGCGTGCAGGTTGGCGATGCGGCTGAAATATTCGAACGCCTTGGCGTCGTCGCGCTTCACGCCGTCGCCGTCGGCATACATGCGGCCCAGCTTCCACTGGGCGGCTGGATGGCCCTGGTCGGCGGCATAGCGCAGCGCGTCCACGCCCTTGGCGGTCTGGCCGGAGCGCAGCGCCTGGGCGCCGGAGCGGAATGCCTCGTCCACCGGGCGCGCGCCGGGCGGCAGCGGCAGGCTGGCGGGGGGCGTCAGGCCGGCGGGGGCGTTGCCGCCGCCATCGGGGCTGCCGTCGAAGGCGGCGGCCGGGGACAGCGCCCCGCACGCCAAGACGGCACCCAGCACGATGCCGAGCGCGGCCGACGCCCGGCCGAGGCCGCGCCGTGCCGAACTCCGTTCCCCTCGAATGAAAGCCACCACGTTCATAGCCCGGACAAGGTGCCACGGGGTGCGGGCGACATCGGGGCCGAGCCAAGGCCGAGCCAAGGCTTCTCCTTGGCACGGCGGGCACAAACCCCGATCTTCCAGACCTGTCACGGCCCTCAACCCAACCATCTGCGACCTGCCCCGGGCGCGGCGGTTGGGACCATTTCCCGACTACGCGACCGCCGTTTCCTGTCGCTGATGTTGTGGCGTTTTGTGGCGGCTTCGCGGCGCGGGGGCGCGGGAGTCCCCCGTGTCACGCATAAGGAAATCGGTGTGGCTTTGCTGTCACAGGGCGGTGATGCCCCCAGTATTCACGCATTGCCGCGCGAAAGTTGGTTAACAGCGGCTAACACCTTGTCCTTGCGGGCCAGATATTCGGCGCGCTTCTCCCGCTCGGCCTCCACCACCTCCTCGGGGGCGCGGGCGACGAAGCTCTCGTTTGACAATTTGCCGTCGATGCGGGCCACCTCCTGGTCGAGCTTGGCCGCCTCCTTGCGCAGCCGCTCCAGTTCGCCCGCCAGGTCGACGACGCCGGCCAGCGGCAAGGCCGCCACCTCGCCGCGCACCAGCATCTGCACGCTTTCGGACGGCGCCGCGTCAGCGCGCGAGATGTCCGACAGCCGCGCCAGCCGGCGGATGGCGTCCTCCCAGGCGGAGGCGCGCGCGTGGGTGTCGGGGCTCGCCGCCACCAGCACCAGCGGCACCTGCGCGCCCGCCGGCACGTTCATCTCCGCGCGCACGGAGCGGATCTCGGTGACGAGGTCCACCACCCAGCCCACTTCCGCCTCGGCGTCCGGGGCCTCCAGCGCCAGCACCGGCCAGTCGCCGAGTGCCAGCAGGCCGTCCCGCGCCGGGCCCTGCTCGCCGGTGCGGGCCCACAATTCCTCGGTGAGGAAGGGCATGAACGGGTGCAGCAGGCGCAGCGCCACATCGAGCACATAGGCCGTGGCGGCGCGCGTCTCGTCCTTGGCGGCGCCGTCCGGGCCGGACAGCACGGGCTTGGCCAGTTCCAAGTGCCAGTCGCAGAACACGTTCCACAGGAAGCGGTAGACCGCGCCCGCCGCCTCGTTGAAGCGGTAGGCTTCGATCGCCGCCGTCACCTCGTTGGCGGCGCGGGTGGCCTCGCCCAGGATCCAGCGGTTGAGCGTGCCGTTCACCGTGGCCGGGTCGAAGCCGGCGACGCGCACGCAGCCGTTCATCTCGGCGAAGCGGCTGGCGTTCCAGAGCTTGGTCGCGAAGTTGCGGTAACCCTCGACGCGCG
The DNA here is from genome assembly GCF_000473085.1 of Azorhizobium doebereinerae UFLA1-100. Lineage (GTDB taxonomy): Bacteria > Pseudomonadota > Alphaproteobacteria > Rhizobiales > Xanthobacteraceae > Azorhizobium > Azorhizobium doebereinerae. The sequence goes on along the minus strand of NZ_AXBA01000036.1, from coordinate 12,419 downwards.
AGGTGGCGAGCTTGATGTCGCGGCCCTGCGCCGCCATCGCCGCCAGCGTGAAGCGCAGCGCGTCGGCGCCATACTGGTTGATGAGGTCCAGCGGGTCGATGACGTTGCCCTTGGACTTCGACATCTTGGCGCCCTTCTCGTCGCGGACGAGGGCGTGGATGTAGACGTCCTTGAACGGGATCTCGCCATCCATGAAGTGGATGCCCATCATCATCATCCGGGCGACCCAGAAGAAGATGATGTCGAAGCCCGTCACCAGCACCGAGGTGGGGTAGAACTTCTTCAGCTCCGCCGTCTCGTCCGGCCAGCCCATGGTGGAGAAGGGCCACAAGGCGGAGGAGAACCAGGTGTCCAGCACATCCTCGTCGCGGGTGAGGAAGGCGGCGCGCTTGTCGGCGTCGTCGATCAGCGCCTGCGCCTCCTCCGGCGACAGGTTCTCGTCCGCCACGTTCTTGGCGAGCGCGGCCTCGAAGGCGGCATCCTCGTCCAGCTCGACGAAGACGTTGCCGAACGGGTCGTACCAGGCCGGGATCTGGTGGCCCCACCACAATTGGCGGGAGACGCACCAGGGCTGGATGTTCTCCAGCCACTCGAAATAGGTCTTCTCCCAGTTCTTCGGCACGAACGTCGTCCGGCCCTCGCGCACGGCGGCGAGCGCCGGCTGGGCCAGCGTCTTGGCGTCCACGTACCACTGGTCGGTCAGCCAGGGCTCGATCACCACGCCGGAGCGGTCGCCGTGCGGCACCGTGTGCGGGTGCGGCTCGATCTTCTCCAGCAGCTCCAGATTGGTCAGCAGCTCGACGATGTGCTTGCGCGCGGCGAAGCGGTCCATGCCGGCGAGGTGCGAGAGCACGCCGCCGAAGTCCGGGTCGTCCACATAGGCGTCGCGGCGGGCTTCATAGTCCGAGCGGATGTCGTCGGGCAGGATGCGGGCTTCCGCGTCCAGCACGTTGATCATCGGCAAATGGTGCCGGCGGCCCACCTCGAAGTCGTTGAAGTCGTGCGCCGGGGTGATCTTGACCGCGCCGGAGCCCTTCTCCGGGTCGGAATACTCGTCCGCCACGATGGGGATGCGGCGGCCGAGCAGCGGCAGGATGACGAACTTGCCGACCAGATCGGCATAGCGTTCATCGTCCGGATGCACCGCCACCGCCGTGTCGCCGAGCATGGTCTCCGGCCGGGTGGTGGCCACCGTGATGAAGCGGCCGTCCTCGCCCTCCACCGGATAGCGCAGGTGCCACAGATTGCCCTTCACCTCCACCGGCTGGACCTCCAGGTCGGAGATGGCGGTGAGCAGCTTGGGGTCCCAGTTGACCAGGCGCTTGTCCTTGTAGATCAGCCCCTTGCGGTGCAGCTCCACGAACACCTTCAGCACCGCGCGCGAGAGGCCCTCGTCCATGGTGAAGCGCTCGCGCGACCAGTCGCAGGAGGCGCCCAGGCGCTTCAGCTGGTTGACGATGGTGCCGCCGGATTCGGCCTTCCAGGCCCAGATGCGCTCGACGAAGGCGGCGCGGCCCATGTCGCGGCGGCCCGGCTCCTGGCGCTCCAGCAGCTGGCGCTCCACCACCATCTGGGTGGCGATGCCCGCGTGATCGGTGCCGGGCTGCCACAGCACGTCCTTGCCGCGCATGCGCTCGAACCGCGCCAGGATGTCCTGGAGCGTGTTGTTCAGCGCATGGCCCATGTGCAGCGAGCCGGTGACGTTGGGCGGCGGGATGACGATGGAGAAGCCGGGCGCGTCCACCCGCTCCGGCCGGCCGCAGCGAAACGCGCCGGCCTCTTCCCAGGCGGCGGAGATGCGGGCCTCAACGGCGGCGGGATCGAAGACCTTATCGAGCATGCAAGCGCTCCGCGGACGCACGGCGTCCTTCACCAGGAAAACAAGGCGGCCACCGCGCGCGCCTGCGCCGTGCGCCTGAGGAAATCCGGGGCGCGCCCGCCGCGCCGACAAGCTTCGGGCGGGCCGCACTCCGGGAGATGGGTTGCGCGCCCGCCCACGGGCGGCGGCCCCGGACAGTCGCGGCATGGCCACGCGGCCGCCCGGAGGGACGGCGCGCACATGCGGTGTGGGGGTTAAAGCCGTTCCGCGCCCCCCGCGTCAACGGGGCGGCGTCCGGTCACGGCATCGCGGCATGCCGGCCCTGCGGGAATTGCGGCCCTGCGCGGATCAAAGCCCGCGCGGACCAAGGTCCGGCGGCGGCTGGTCAGCGCCCGCCGCGCGCGGCGCGTTCGATCTCGGCCCGGACCAGCCGCTCGACAATGTCGGGCAGGTTCTCGTCCAGCCAGGTCTTCAGCATCGGGCGCAGGATCTCCTTCATGAGATCCTCCACCGTTCGCCCCTGCTGCGGCAAGGCGGCACCGCCCAGCGAGCCGAAGGCGGCGGCGACGGCGGCATCCACCGCCGGAGACAACAGGTCCTTGCGGCGGGGCGGCGCGGCGGCCGGCTCATCCGCCGCCGGACGGGGAGCGGGGCGCGCGACCGGCGCGGCGGCCACCGGACGGGCGGGTGCCGCGCGCTGGGCGACGGGCTCCGCCTCCAGGCGCAGTAAGGCTTCTTCGAGACCGGCTTCCAGGTCCAGGTCGCGGCTCAGGCGGCCATCCACCCACGGGGCGGCGGCCTCGGCCGGCGCGTGCCCGGCGCCGGGCGCCCCGGATGCGGCGCGCGGGGCCTCGGCCCGGTGCCCGTCGGCGCGCGGCGCCTCCAGCGGACGCCCCTCCGGCGGACGCGCCTCCACCGGCGGTGGGTCGCGGCGAACGCCCTCCCCGCGCGGCCCTTCGTGCGCCGGCGGCGCGCGGGACGGCAGATCGGCGTCGCGGCGCACCCCGTCCGCGCGCGGCGTCACGGCGGGACCCGCACGGACCACCTCCGGGCGCGGCGCGGCATGCGCCATCTCGGCGCGGCTCAGCTCGGCGCGCGCCGGCTCCGCACGCCCGTGCTCGGCGTGCGAGGGCACGCGCTCGGGAGAAAAAGTGCGCTCGGAAGAAACGGGACGCTCGCGCGATGCCCCATCGGGGCCGCCTTGGCCCTGGAGCCGCTGCGCACCCTCGCGCCCGGCGTCAGGCCGATGCGGCTCGGCCCGGTGCGATTCTGCCCGATGCGGTTCAGGACGGGAGGTCGGCGCGCGGCGCGGCGGCTCCTGCCCATCATCGGAGATGATGCGCCGGATCGAGGCCAGGATATCTTCCATGGAAGGCTCTTGCGGCTTTGGATATGCGGACATGTCTCGCCCTCGGCCGAAGACGTCCCTCAACCCACGCGCAACGCTGAGCTTCAGTTTGGACGCCAGAATCGCCACCTGTCACGCCGAGTATGTCATCGCGCCGGGCGGCCACAACAGCGCCCGCCCGGCCTATCCCGCGATTATTTTCCGTCGGGGGTGCGGGCTCCGGCCCAGGCGTCGCGCACCTGGCCGTAATGCACGCGCGGATCGTAGACCGGAACCTTGAGGCTCAGCGATACCGCGTCGAGCTTGCCCATGGTGGAGATCAGCGAATAGGCGGCCACCACGCGGTCCCGCTGCGCCGTCACCAGGGCCGACTTGGCGTTGGTGAGGTCAGTCTGCGCGTTCAGCACGTCGGTGGTGGTGCGCTGGCCGACCCGCCATTCCTCGCGCACGCCTTCGAGCGCCAGGGTGTTGGCGGCGACCGAGGCCTGGGCCGACTGGATCTGCGCCTTGGCGGCTTCCAGCGCGCCCCAATACTGCACCGCGTTGGCGCGCACCACGTCGCGGTTCACGTCCACTTCGATGCGGGCCTGGGAGAGCAGTTCCTTGGACTGGCGGATGGCGGAATATTCCGCGCCGCCCTGGTAGATCGGAACCGTCAGGTTGAGCGCCACGGAGGCGGTGGTGGCGCTGTCCACCGAGTTCGACTGGTCATAGGCCTGGGCGACCTGCCCCTGGAGGCTGACCACCGGCGCGAGACCGGACTCGGACATCTTCACCTGGAACATGGCCGCATCGACGGCGAATTTCGACGACTGGATGGCCGGGTGCTGCGACAGGCCGAGCGCCACCGCCTTGTCCAGCGTGGACGGCAGCATGAACTCGATGGAGCGGGGCGGCGACAGCTTGCCCGGCTCCACGCCGATCACCTGGCGATAGGTCGCCTTGTAGGCCTGGAGGTTGGCCACCGCATTGGCCACCTGATAGTTGGCGTCGGCCACCTGGGCCTCGGCCTGGGCCACGTCGGTGCGCGTCACCTCGCCCACGTTGAAGCGGTCGCGGGTCGCCCGCAACTCCTGCTGCAATGCGGCGAGGTTCTGATTCTGCAACTCCAGCAGAGCGATGCCCTGGAGCACGTTCATATAGGCCGTCACACCGTTGAGCAGGACGGTCTGCTCGGTGTTGCGCAGGGATTCGCGCGAGCCCTTCACCGAGGATTCGGCCTTCTGCGTGGTCGAGGCGGTGAGGAAGCCGTTGAAGATGGTCTGGCTGACGGTGAGGTTCACCGAACGCGGCAGCAGCGTGCCGTCGGTCGCCACGCCGCTCGCCTTGGCGCGGGCATATTCGCCGCCCACGCTGGCGCCGGCCGAGACATTCGGGCGGTAGCCGGACAGTGCCTGAGGCACGGTCTCGTCCACCGCGCGGGTGCCGGCGCGTTGGGAATTGAGAGTGGGATTGTTGACGTAGGCCTGGGCCAGCGCCGCATCCAGTGTCTGCGCAGAGACGCTGGAGGACAGCGCGAAGCCGGAAACGACAGCCGCCGCGGCGAAAACAGTCAGGCGCCGGCTAATGTGCGTCGCAAGCGACATTGAGATCTCCCGAACCGCGGCTTCGCTCTCGGCAAGATGCCAGACGAAGCCAGACGCGCGGATGTGATGCGAACATAGCCATCGACCCGGGTTGAGGAAACCAACTGGTTCGATGTGTGAATGTTTTTTAGACGACCGCGACAGTTCGGACACAGGTTGCCGGACGCCCCACCGGCATCCGGTCAGAAAGTGAAGCGCGGCGCCGCTTCGAAGCCGGGAAGCGGAGGGATCGCGGCATTGAACACGACCCGTTCGGAGATGGCATCACCCACCTTGGTGAACACCGCCGCGCGCCCTGCCCCGCCCCGGCCGACGACCGCCACCAGACGACCGCCATCCTTGAGCTGGCCGAACAGCGCCGGGGGCACCACGTCCACCGAGCCGTTCAGCAGAATCACGTCATAGGGGGCTTCCGGCGCCCAGCCGGCGGGCAGCGCGCCCTGCATCACCGCCACATTGGTGATGGCAAGGTCGCTCAGCGCGGCATTGGCCGTGCCCACCAGCTCGGCATCGTCCTCCAGCGCCACCACCTGCTGCGACAGCCGCGACAGGATCGCCGCCGAGTAGCCGGTGCCGGCCCCCACGTCGAGCACCAAGGCATCGGCATGGACGTCGGCCAGATGGATCAGCTTGGCCAGGATCATCGGCTCGATGAGATAGCGCGGCGACTGCCCGCCGGCCGCCGGCCGGATCAGCAGGTCGTCGTCGATATAGGCCAGCGACTTCAGCGCGGCGGGAACGAAGCGCTCGCGGGGAATTTCCAGCATGGCCGCCACGATTCGCAGGTCCGTGACGTCATTGGCCCTCACCTGGCTGTCGACCATGCCACGGCGAAGTTCCACGAAATCGATCATCCCATCCTCCGGCACGTCATACGGGCCATGTTTCTGACTCAAGAGCCACACCGCCGCCGTTTTTGCAAGGCGGCGGTCGCGCTTCCCATGCGGGCTTCCCATACGGGGGGCGGAGCGGCCCGGAGGGAATCGGGACGCCGGCCCGGCCCGCCCCCTGGCGGGGCCACGGGCGCGGACGCAGGGGGCAAGGCGGCGCCGCGCCGGCTCGGCATCGCCGGCCCGGCGCGGGCGGCCGCAAGTCCATGACAGGCAAGACATTGCCGCGCCCTCGCGCCCTGCCGTCCCCAGCCGCGCGGCGGCGCCGCGTTCGGCGCCTCTTGCCCCCGGCCCTCCGGTGCTTTAGGTAGCCCCCACGTGAGGCCACGTGGCGGAGTGGTTACGCAGAGGACTGCAAATCCTTGCACCCCGGTTCGATTCCGGGCGTGGCCTCCAGCAGCGCCCCGTACCCGCTTAGCCGACCGCCGCTTCTTGCCGACCGCGACATCTGCCGACGCAGCATCTTGCCGATCGACCACGCGGACCGCGCGCTGCCTTTTCGCCCTGGACCACCGTCCCTGGACCCAACGCCCCGGGACCCAACGCCCGCACGGCCCGCGCCACCCGCCGCAGGACCTGCCGCGAGACCTGCCGGCACCGCACGACCGGGCCGCGACATCGCGTGCCGCGACATTGACTTGCGGCCGGGATGGCGGTTGATGGTCCGGCGCATGGCCCGCGCCTGGAGAGATTTATGACCTTCAAACCGTTGGTGCGCTTGCGCGCAAAATTCGCCAACGACGAGACCTACGGTGTGCTGCGGCGTCTGTTCCTCGCCGACGGCCGCACGCACTGGAAGGGCTACGCCACCGCCTTCGCCTTCATGGGCCTGATGGCGTTCTCCACCGCCGGCATGGCCTGGCTGATGCGCGACGCGGTCAATTCCATCTTCGTCCACCCCACGGTGGCCGCCGTCTGGGGCGTGGCGCTGGGCATCATGGCGCTGTCCGCCATCAAGGGCATCTCGGCCTACGGCCAGAACGTGACCATGGCGCGGGTTGGCAACCGCATCGTCGCGGACAATCAGAAGAAGGTGTTCGACCACCTTCTGGGCCAGGAAATCTCCTTCTACGCCGCCCGCCACACCGCCGAGATCTCCATGCGCCTCCAGCAGGGCGCCAATTCCGCCCGCGACGCGCTGAACCTCGTCATCACCTCCATGGGGCGCGACCTGCTGTCGCTCATCTCGCTGGTGGCGGTGGCGGTGATCCAGGATCCCAATCTGGCGCTGGTGGCCCTCATCATGATGCCGCTGGCGGTGGGCGGCACGCGCAAGCTGATCAAGAAGGCGAAGAACATCTTCCGCAAGGAGTTCGCCAGCGGCATCAAGCTCTCGTCCACCTCCATGGAGGTGATCCAGGGCATGCGCACCATCAAGGCCTATACCCTTGAAGACACCATGCGCGAGCGCGTCCACACCTATGTCGACGACGTCGAGCGGGCCGCCAACAAGCTGGTGCGCACCCAGGCCAAGTCCAGCCCGCTGATGGAGACGCTGGGCGGCTTCGCCATCGGCGGCGTCATCCTCTATGCCGGCTACAACGTGATGTTCGTCGGCAAGAGCCCGGGCGAGTTCTTCTCGGTGCTGACCGCGCTGCTGCTCGCCTACGAGCCGGCCAAGCGCCTCGCCCGCTTCCACCTGGAGCTGGCCTCGCACGTGATCGGCGCCAACATGCTGTTCGAGATGCTCGACATGCGCGCGCCGGAGACCGAGGACGCGCACCTGCCGGCGCTCGCCGCCGGCCCCGGCCGGGTCGCCTTCGACGCGGTGACGTTCGGCTATCGCGACAGCGAGCAGGTGCTGCGCGGCCTCGACTTCGTCGCCGAGCCCGGCCAGACCACGGCCCTGGTCGGCCCCTCCGGCGGCGGCAAGACCACCATCATCAACCTGATCGAGCGCTTCTACACCCCCACCGGCGGCGCGGTGGGCATCGACGGGCAGGACATCACCAAGTGCAACCGCGGCTCGGTGCGCGCGGTGACCGCGCTGGTGAGCCAGGACGTCTACCTGTTCTCCGGCTCGATCCGCGAGAACATCGGCTTCGGCCGCGCCGGCGCCACCGAGGAGGAGATCGTCGCCGCCGCCAAGGATGCCTTCGCGCACGACTTCATCATGGGCTTCGAGCACGGCTACGACACCCATGTGGGCGAGCACGGCGCGCAGCTCTCCGGCGGCCAGCGCCAGCGCATCGCCATCGCCCGCGCCTTCCTGAAGAACGCCCCCATCCTGCTGCTGGACGAGGCCACCGCCGCGCTCGACAGCGAGTCGGAGGCGGAGGTGCAGAAGGCGCTGCAGATCCTCCAGCGCACCCGCACCACCATCGTCATCGCCCACCGCCTGCAGACGGTGGTGCGCGCCGACCGCATCTGCGTGGTCGAGCACGGCCGCATCGTCGAGAGCGGGCGGCACGAGGAGCTGATGGCGCGGCGCGGCCGCTATTACAATTTCTACCAGATCCAGTTCGCGCACGAGGGCGAGAGCGAAGGCGAACGCTGCGCGGACGGGCACGGGGAGGCCCTGCTGAGCGCCTGAGGCCGCCGCCTCCGCCACCGGAAACACGCGATTTGTCGAAGATATCCACCGCCCCGGTGCAATCGTTCGAGAAATCCCGGCGCTCCGGCTTCACAAGGCGGCACGTGGTTGCTATATGGCGCGCCTCGGGTGTCAAGACCCGTTCCCCGGTAGCTCAGTGGTAGAGCAACCGGCTGTTAACCGGTTGGTCGCTGGTTCGAATCCGGCCCGGGGAGCCAAATTCGGACGTGATGCGCGCTTCGGCGTGGATCATGGGCCGCACGTCTAAAGTCCTCCTGGCGCTCGTCGCCCGGAGGACTTTTGCGTTTCAGGGCCCCGCATGCGCCGCTCCCACGCCGTTCGCGGCTCCGCGCCGCATCGGCCGATGGGTCGCACCATCGCCGCCCCACGCGCCGCAACTCGGCGTATGATCCCTCAGGGACCATGCCTGCGTAGAAGGCGGACCCGAGCCATTCCCGGGACTCAACGCCGCACGAGGGAGGATCGCCATGCCCGCCGCCGCCAGCCCTGACCTTGGTGCCGCCCTGGTCTGGTTCCGCGAGGATCTGCGCCTCGCCGACAATCCCGCCCTCGCCGCCGCCGCCGAAGGCGGGCGGCCGGTGGTGGCGCTCTATGTGCTCGACGAGGACAGTCCCGGCCTGCGCGAGCCGGGCGGGGCGGCGAAATGGTGGCTGGCCGGCGCGCTGCGCGCGCTCGCGGCGGACCTCGCCCGCTCCGGCGTGCCGCTGGTGCTGCGGCGCGGCCCGGCCGCGCGCGTCGTGCCGGAGGTGGCACGGGCCGCCGGCTGCGGCCGCGTCGCCTTCAACGCCCGCCCCGGCCGCGCCGCCGGCAAGGTGGACGCGGAGGTGACGGCCCGGCTGAAGGCGGGCGGCTGCGCGGTCATCTCCACCCTCGGCCATCTCCTCCATGCGCCGGGCACCGTGCGCACCGCCGCCGGCGGCCTGCCGCGCACCTTCTCCGCCTTCCAGCGCGCCGCCCTGCGCGAGCGGCCGGCGCTGCGTCCCCTGCCCGTGCCCCGGCTGACGGCGGCCCGCCACGGCCTGGAGAGCGACGCGCTGGAGGCCTGGGATATGGAGCCCCATGCGCCCGACTGGGCCGGCGGCCTGCGCGCCGCCTGGACGCCGGGCGAGGCCGCCGCCCGCGCCCGGCTGGCGGACTTCATCTCCCATGGCCTCGCCGGCTATGCGGACGGCCGCGACCGGCCGGACCGGCCGCATGTCTCGCGGCTGTCGCCGCACCTGCGCTTCGGCGAAATCTCCCCGCGCCAGGCGCTCGCCGCCGTGCTGCACGCGGGCGAGGCGGGAGACGTCCCCGCCGACGACGTGCGCAAGTTCGAGGCCGAGCTGTACTGGCGGGAATTCTCCCACCACCTGCTCGATGCCGTGCCGGACCTCGGCCAGCGCAACCTGCAAGCCTCGTTCGACGCCTTTCCCTGGCGGGAATGCTCCGGTGACCTGAAGGCGTGGCAGCGCGGCCTCACCGGCTATCCCATCGTGGACGCCGGCATGCGCCAGCTCTGGGCCACCGGCTGGATGCACAACCGGGTGCGCATGGTGGTGGCCTCCTTCCTCGCCAAGCACCTGCTGCTGCACTGGCAGGAGGGCGAGCGCTGGTTCTGGGACACACTGGTGGACGCCGACCCCGCCAGCAATGCCGCCAGCTGGCAGTGGGTGGCCGGCTCCGGCGCCGACGCCGCGCCCTATTTCCGCATCTTCAACCCGGTGCTCCAGGGCGAGAAGTTCGACCCCGACGGCACCTATGTGCGCACCTATGTGCCGGAGCTGGCCCGCCTGCCGCGCGGCCTCATCCACAAGCCGTGGGAGGCCGGCGGGCTGGAGCTGGCGCAGGCCGGCGTCCGCCTCGGCATCACCTACCCGCGCCCGGTGGTCGATCACGCCGCCGCCCGCGACAGAGCGCTGCGGGCGTTCGAGCATACCCGCAAGGACATGCGCTCCGCCGGCTGAGCCGGCGCGCATGGGGCACGCCGCCGGTGTTGCCGCCGCCCCACCCGTTGGCTAGGTTGCCCGCAGACAGCGGGGTGGTTCTCATGAATTTCCGTAACGGACTTGTAGATTCAATCGGCCACACGCCCCTCATCAAGCTGAAGCAGGCCTCCGAACTCACCGGCTGCACCATATTGGGCAAGGCCGAGTTCATGAATCCGGGCCAGTCGGTGAAGGACCGGGCGGCGCTCGGCATCATCCAGGACGCCATCGCCAAGAAGCAGCTGGAGCCCGGCGGCATCATCGTGGAAGGCACGGCGGGCAATACCGGCATCGGCCTCGCCCTGGTGGCGGCCCCGTTCGGCTTCAAGACGGTGATCGTCATTCCCGAGACCCAGTCGCAGGAAAAGAAGGACATGCTGCGGCTCGCCGGCGCCACGCTGGTGGAGGTCCCGGCGGTGGCCTATGCCAATCCCAACAATTACGTGAAGGTCTCCGGCCGCCTCGCCGAGGCGCTGGCGAAGACCGCGCCGCACGGCGCCATCTGGGCCAACCAGTTCGACAATGTGGCCAACCGGCAGGCCCATATCGACACCACCGGCCCGGAGATCTGGGAGCAGACCGATGGCAAGGTGGACGGCTTCGTCAGCGCGGTGGGCACGGGCGGCACCTTCGCCGGCGTCGGCCTCGCGCTGAAGGACCGCAACCCGGCGGTGAAGATCGGCCTCGCCGATCCCATGGGCGCGGCGCTCTATTCCTACTACACCACCGGCGTGCTGCACGCGGAGGGCTCCTCCATCACCGAGGGCATCGGCCAGGGCCGCATCACCGCCAACCTGGAGGACGCCCCGGTGGACGCCGCCTTCCAGATCCCGGACGAGGAAGCCATCCCCATCGTGTTCGACCTGCTCCAGCACGAAGGGCTGTGCCTGGGCGGCTCGTCCGGCATCAACGTCGCCGGCGCGATCCGGCTGGCCAGGGAGCTCGGGCCGGGCCATACCATCGTGACCATCCTGTGCGACTACGGCACGCGCTACCAGTCCAAGCTGTTCAACCCGGCCTTCCTGCGCTCCAAGAACCTGCCCGTGCCCACGTGGCTGGAGGAAACCGCGGCGGTGCCCAACGTCCTCGTCTGACCCTTCCGCCTGCCCCCCCCCCCGCCTACCCCTCGCCAGTTCTCCTCTTGCCCGAAGGCCGCGCCATGACCGCCTCCTCCCCCTTCGTCTCCACCGAATGGCTGGCCGCCAACCTCGGCACGCCCGGCCTCGTGGTGGTGGACGGCTCCTGGCACATGCCGGCCACCGGCCGCAGCGGCCATGGGGAATATCTGGAGCGCCACATCCCCGGCGCGGTGTTCTTCGATCTCGACGCCGTCTCCGACCCGGCCACCGATCTGCCCCACATGCTGCCCACGGCGGAGGCCTTCGCGGCGGCGGTGGGCGCGCTCGGCATCGGCGATGACGCCCGCATCGTGGTCTATGACGGCGCCGGCCTGTTCTCGGCGCCGCGCGTGTGGTGGACCTTCAAGGCCTTCGGCGCGCGCGAGGTGATGATTCTCGAAGGCGGGCTGCCGAAATGGCTGGCCGAAGGCCGCCCGACGGAGAGCGGCGCCGTACAACCGCCGTTTGCGCGCTTCACCGCCAAGCTCGATGAGTCCATCGTGGCGACTATCAGCCGGGTTGAGCATGTGCTTTCGGATGCGTCCGCGCAGGTGCTGGACGCCCGCTCGGCGGAGCGCTTCGCCGGCGCCGCGCCGGAGCCCCGGCCCGGCCTGTCCTCCGGCCACATGCCCGGCAGCTTCAACCTGCCGGTCGGCAAGGTGGTCCGGGACGGCACCCTCGTTTCCCCCGCCGAAGTGCGGGCGGCGCTGGATTCCGCCGGCATCGACCTCGCCCGGCCGGTGATCACCTCCTGCGGCTCCGGCGTCACCGCCGCCATCCTCTGGGTGGCGCTGGAGAGCATCGGCAAGACGCCGCTGGCGCTCTATGACGGCTCCTGGACGGAGTGGGCCTCCAGCGGCAAGCCCATCACCAAAGTCTAGGCTCAGGACTCATTGATCACAGCCAGAAGATGACGACTGCTGCGATGCATATGGCAGAGAAGAAGGTGTGGGCGCATCGGTCGTATCGCGTGGCGATGCGCCTCCAGTCCTTGAGCTTGGCGAACAGGTTCTCGACCTTGTGCCGCTGCCGGTAGAGGGATTTGTCATAGAGGAAGGGCTGCTTGCGGCTCCGCGATGAAGGAATGCAGGGATTGATGCCCCTGGAGGCCAGTGCCTCGCGGAACCAGGCACTGTCGTA
>NZ_AXBA01000035.1 GCF_000473085.1 Azorhizobium doebereinerae UFLA1-100 | reverse complement strand
CAAAGCGGTTGTAGAGCGTCTTACGCGGCCCATATTCAGGCGGCGCGTCGATCCATCGGCCGCCCGATTTCAGAACATGCACGATGCCGCTGATCACCCGTCGGTCATCGACGCGCGGCTTACCACGCGTGTCCTTGGGCAGATGCGGCTCAAGCCGTGCGAACTGTCCATCCGTCAGCCAGAAACAGTCTCCGCTCATCACCAGATCCTCCATGGATCTGGTGAATCACAACACGCTGCCAACGCAAATCATTTTATGGGTCTGAACCCTAGGGCTGCCCTCTTCCCCGCATGATGGACAAAACTGAAGCTTGCGATCCCGAAGGCCCTTGAGGACGGCATATTGCGAATGGTGCTCTTGCGGAGTGTTGTACAGCGTGTGAAACCGCGTACGGTGCGCATGAATAGCGGGCCATTTCGGGACAGATTCTGGATTTCCGTGCTCCACGATGTAGGTCTCGATACGACTACGCCATTCTGCGGAGATGCCATTGAAGTATTTGGCGTTTGGTCCATTGGCACGTTCCGCAACAACCACATCCATCAAAGCAAGGCTGCAAGTTTCCGGCAATGGCAATTTCGTCACCATTTGCCACGCTCCATCGCGTTGAGCTGGATGATAATCTCCTCATTGAGATCCTCATCGAGTGCTTCGATCACCGCGTCAGCGGTCCCGTACTGCCGCAGGAGATCCTTGAGCCAAGCGTCGTGCGGCTTTGAAACCGAACGATCGCCGAACACGTAGCTGGAAATTCGTTGCACGTCTCCGCCGAATGTCTCGAATGGTGGGTTGGTGATACGCAGGCCGTCGTCTGTGTGCTCGAACACATGCACACACCGACTGGGAACTTCGCGAACCGTAACCACCGAGTGCGTGGCCACCAGTGCCTTGGAACCGTAGGTGCGAAGAAGTTGCTTGAGCATCGACACAAATTGGATCTCTAGCGTCGGATGCAGAAACAGCTCTGGCTCATCGACCACTACGAGACTATTGCGCCGCATGACTCCGAGCACATTCACCACTATGTAGCAAAACAGCCTTTGGCCCGAGCTGAGTTCAACGTGGCTGCCATCGCGAAAAAATGCGACGCCACCTTCAAGATCGACATGCTTCTGGAGAGCGGCGATGTTGATCATGTCGTTGCCTGGGGAAATCGCGAGGTAGCGCTCCAACAGATCCTCGCCATCTGATCCTGTGGCATCTAGCTCGAAGACTTGCGCTTGCTCGGGGGGATCGTCGCCAATGATCTCGTGCAGCTCGGCATCCTGCTGCAATCTGACTGCTGCGGTGTCGAAGTCGATCGCACTACTGAGAACATTTTCCAATGTCCTCAGTTTATTGGCCCAAGCTTTGATGGTTCCGTAACGTCTGTCGTCGACAAGGCACTGGATAAGCGAGAGACAGGCATTGGTCCTTGGCACTGCTAAACTGTTTCTGATACTGGTAGGCCGACGAGTGTTCTGGGATAAATGGCGCCCCCGGAAGCCGAAGAACCGATATATATCCTTGTCTTTTAAGGCCTTCTCTAAGCTCGGTTCATCGTCGGTATCTACCGGGAAGCGTTCGAACGGGCTGTACGAAACTGCGACCAGTTGGCTGAGATTTGGCCTTGAATAGAAGAGAGCCCCCTCAAGCTCTGGATGATCGGCCTTCGGCTGTATCCATGCTCTGATCATCTGCCGAAGTGCCGATGACTTCCCGACACCGTTCGGTCCGATGATCACATTAATATCATGCGGCAGGGGCGAGCGAGAAACAAACTTCAACGCCAGCTCGGACAGATCATCGAATGTATCGCGAAATGTGAACTTCAGATCGCTGACCCCAAGCTCTTCTCCGCCTAGCTTACGCCATCCGTCCTCAAAGCTGTTCTGTGACGATCTCTCTCGTTGCAGCGATGTCCGAAATCCTTCCGTATCGACGAGCTTTATCGCCCGCTCATCTTCAAGAGAGAACACCAGATGGCTGGCGTCCCTTAGCGCCAGCGCAATGTCCACGGCATCTTGAGGGTCAAGCAGGTCTCGGAGGTGCTCGCAAAACGTGATCTCCTCGGGAACGGAGATATAGTTGGCATCGTCAATTGGGAAATTTCCGTCCCAGTCCTGTTCGCGCAGGTTAGCCAAGAAGGTGTGCGAGGCATGCTGCTTATCGAATAGTATTCGAATAGCGCCAAGTTCGACCACCTCTCCCTTGACCCTGCAAATAGTTGGGAAGCGTGTCTTGTAGCCGAAGTCGTCCCAACGGTCGCGCAGGAGAAGTAAGATGTCTCCCTTCTTGCTGAGCCAGCTTTGCCGCAATTCCTTGCTGGAGCCCACATAGGCTATTCGCACTGAAAATCCCCCTGCCAACAATGGTATTGTTATGTAAGTGATCCGGGGTTGCAAGGGCCTTCGGCAAACCACCCACCGCCGCGCAGTCTTCGATCATACCGTATGTCCGCGCTTGGGATACCGCCGGGTTTGGCTCAATGTCCGCAATGGGGTCGGGAGCAGACCTTCATGAACGCTTCCAAGAATGTCGGCTCCTGGCGCGTTTTTGCCTCCCCCACTCCCCTCCAAATGAGAGCCCCCCTCTTCCAGATCGATGCCCCCCCCCCCCCCCCCCGGCCGTTCGCTCCCCGCCGTCACGCCCGAATGCGATAGCGCGCGGCGACGTCGCGGCGGGACAGGTTGGGCAGCATGGCGTGGCGCGCGGCCTGCAGGGCCGTCCACTGCGCTTCATCGGCCAGCGGGGGAATCGTGACCGTTTCGCCGGCGTCGAAGCCGGCCAAAGCAGCGTCGACAAGATCATCGACCTCCATCACCCAATCGGGCGGGAAGGAATTGATGTCCTTGCCGGAGCGCTCCCAAATCTCCGTGCGCGTGGCGCCTGGCAGGACGGCCTGCACGTGAACGCCGCTGTCCTTCAGATTTTCCGCCAGGCCTTGCGTCAGGTTCAGGATGAACGCCTTGCTGGCGCTGTACGTGCCCTCGAACCGTTCGGGCGCGAGGGCCAGAACCGACGAAAGGTTGATGATGCCGCCGCCGCCGCGCCTGGCCAGGGAGCGGGCCGCCGCCCGGGCGAGAAGCGTCGGGGCAACGACGTTCAGGGCCAGGAGCTGGAGCACTTCCGCTTCATCGAGGAGGCCAGCGTGCCGTGCAGGCTCATGCCGGCGTTGTTGACGAAAAGCGTGAGGTCGGGGTCAGTCTCGACGCGCGCGGCGAACGCCGCCAGTTGCGCCGGATCAGCCAGATCGACGCGGAGGATCGCGGCTGACCGGCCGGTGTCCCGCGCGATGCGCTCCGCCACGGCGGACAGGCGGGCTTCGGTCCTGGCGACCAGCAGGAGATCATACCCCCTGCGCGCGAGGCGATCGGCATAGACCGCGCCGATGCCGGTGGAAGTGCCCGTGATGATCGCGAGGCCCTTTGAGTCATTCGACATGTTTCGATTCCTATGTGTTGGTGAAGGAAGCCCTGCGCCCGCGCCGGCGGGTGAACGTCACCCATCGATCCGGGAGGGCTGGGCATCGCGGGGGCTGCGCGAGCGCTGTATCGTCTCGGCCATTCCAGGCGCCGGTTCAGTCCGGGAAAGGCGTTGCGGCCGGGGCGGTCAGATCGCGCATGCCCCGGCCTCGCCCGGTGTCCGGGAGCCCGTGCGGTCGATGGCCTCGACGTTCAGGATGTCGATCGCGACGGCGACACGATCGAGGATCGGGGTGTTGTCCGGGCGCGTGGCATAGACCCGGCGCTTCGTCGGGATCACCAGCCCCGAGAAGGTCTTATGGTCGCTGGCATAATTGGCGCTGGCCGTGCCGCCCATGATGTCGACGCTGTAGTCGTGCCGGCGCAGCAGGCCGGCGGCGTCGAAATAGAAGGTCTGCACCGGCGAATGGCTGGGCACGGTGGCCGGGAAGGTCACCTTGAGCCGGCGCCAGGTTTCGCCGTTCTCGGTCCATGGCTCGATTTCCTCGGCCTCGAAGCCCGGAAGCCGGAACAGGAACGGCGTGGTCAGATAGGTCCAGATGGCATAGCCGGCGAAATAGATCAGGTTCTGCTGATCCCAGGGCGTCGGGATGGCGTGACCGTGGAAGAAGGACCGCGGCGCCGTGCGCTCCTCGACGATGCCGCCGTCGTCGGTGACGATCGCCGTCCGCTCGGGCTCCCAGACGCCGCGCTGTCCGGTCCGTGGAAAGGGCGCGTATTCGGCGTGCGGGCGGCGTGTCGATACGGTCACGTCGACGTCGGCATAGGCGCCCGGCCAGCCCTTCAAAGCCCAGATGCCCCCGCCGATATTGGCATGGGCGCGCAGGTCACTGAGCTGCGCCCAACGCTCCCAGCCGCCATGCGCCTTGATGGCCAGATCCACTAAGTCGTTCATTTCATTCATCTCCCAGCCATGCCGGCCCCTGCCGATAATGGTTTAAATTTGAAACCTATAGACACATATCCCGAACAGGTTTAATTTTGCAACTCGTATTTTGATGGAGCGTGCCGAGGCATGAAGGGCAAGCGGACGGATCTGGCGGGCGCCGGTTGCGGCATCGCGCGCACGTTGCAGGTCGTGGGCGACTGGTGGTCGCTGCTCATCATCCGGGATGCCTTCAACGGCCGCCGGCGGTTTTCCGAATTCCAGAAGAACCTCGGCGTCGCCCGCAACATCCTGTCGGCGCGGCTGCGAAAACTTGTCGACGAAGGCATTTTTACAGTAGAGCCGGATCCCCAATCCGGCCTGAGCCATCTCTACGTCCTGACGGCCAAGGGGCAGGAGCTGGGCGTCATACTGGTCGCGCTCTGGCAGTGGGGCGAGCAGCACTGCTTCGCGCCCGGGGAACTGGATTACGCGGTCGTGGACAAGCTGAACCGGCAGCCGCTGCCACCGCTTCAGCTTGTGGCTCAGGACGGCCGGGTCTTGGAACCTCAGGATTTTTGTGTCGCGCGAAGGACGGATGCCGATCAAACGCGCTCCTGAGCCCGACATGCCCCTGTTGGGTCGAAACACCGTTTCCCACCCTGGGGTCCGCTCCTGCGCAGGGAGCGAAAGTCCCCTTCCCCCCATCCCCCACCCCCGGTCCTCCCCATGAAAGCCCCCCTGTTCCAGGTCGATGCCTTCACCACCCGGCGGTTCGCCGGCAATCCCGCCGCCGTCATGCTGCTGGACGCCTACCCGGCGGACGACGTGCTGCGCGCCGTCGCGGCGGAGAACAACCTGTCCGAGACCGCCTTCCTGGTGCGGGACGGCGCCGATTATCGCCTGCGCTGGTTCACCCCCGCCGTGGAAGTGCCGCTGTGCGGCCACGCCACGCTCGCCAGCGCCGCCGTGGTGATGGAGCGCCTGGAGCCGGGGCGCACGAGCGTCACCTTCCACGGCGCCAGCGGCCCGCTGCCGGTGGCGCGCACGCCCGCCGGCTATGTGCTGGATTTTCCCGCCCGCCCGTCCGAGCCGGTGGCCGAGGCGGATGTCGTCGCCCGCATCGCCGCCGCCCTCGGCGTGGTGCCGCAGGAGGTGCGGGCCAATGCCTTCACCTATCTGGCGGTGCTGGAGAGCGCGGCGCAGGTGCGCGCCCTCGCTCCCGATCTCGCCGCCGTCAAGCGGCTCGACCGGCCCGGCCTCATTGTCACCGCGCCGGGGCAAGAGGCGCAGGGAAGCGGAGCGGCGGGGAACGAGGCTGGCGGCTTCGACATGGTCAGCCGCTATTTCGCCCCGGCCAAGGGCATCGACGAGGATCCGGTCACCGGCGCCGCCCACACCACGCTCGCCCCCTATTGGGCGGCGCGGCTCGGCAAGGCACGGCTCGCCGCGTTCCAGGCTTCCGCGCGCGGCGGCGAGATGACCTGCACGCTGAAGGACGACCGCGTGCTGCTGGAAGGCGCCTGCGTCTTCTTCCTGGACGGCACGGCGGAGATCTGAGGGGCGCCCCCCGCCTCAGCCGTCGCCGGCGACGCTGCGGCGGGCCTTGCGCCGGCCGGGATTGTCCCGCCTCACCGGGCCGCGCTATACTGACGGCGTATATACCTTGTCCTTACGCTATGGGACCGATCCATGCCCAAGGCCGCCGTCTTCACCATGAAGCTCGAACCGGAATTGCGTGACGCCTTCATGGCCGAGGCCGAGGCGGACCATCGGCCGGCCTCCCAGGTGGTGCGGGAGATGATGCGGGACTATGTGCGCCAGCGCCGGGAGGCCCGCGCCTATGACGCCTTCCTGGCCCGGAAGGTGGAGACGGCACGCGAGCAGATGCGGGCCGACCTCGGCGCCGCGGACGATGAGGTGGAAGCCGCGTTCGCCGCCCGCCGCGCGGCGCTGGCGCGCGATGACGGCGCCTCCGAGAGGTGAGCGTCCGCTGGACAGCAGCCGCGCAGCAGGATCGCGCCGCGATCTTCGATCATATCGCCGCCGACGCTCCCTCCGCGGCGCTGCGCATGGACCGCCTGTTCAGCGCGGCCGCGGCCCGGCTGGCGGAATTTCCCTTGCTGGGCCCCGCCGGCCGGATCGCCGGAACCCGCGAATTGCTGCCGCACGAGAGCTATCGCCTCGTCTATGAAGTGAAGGAGGGTACCGTCTGGGTGCTGGCGCTGGTGCACACCGCCCGCCAATGGCCGCCCGGCGCGTAAAACCCCCGCCTCAGCCGTCGCCGGCGACGCTGCGGCGGGCCTTGTCCAGCTCCTCCGCATAGCGGCGCAGCACGAAGGCCTCGCCCAGCAGGCCCACCACGCGGCGGTCGTCGGGGGCGTCCACCACCGCCAGTTCCTCGCTCTGGGTGCGGTCGAACAGGGCGGCGGCCTGCTTCACGTTCATCTCCGGCAGCAGCACCGTGTCGAGATGGCGGGCCAGCGTGCGCACCCGCTCCTCCGGGCCGTAGAGCGCCGCATGCGCCTCCGCCACCGAGACCAGACCGGCGTAGCGGCCCTCCTCGTCGCGCAGCACCACCTGCTTGACCGCGCCGAGCGGAAAGGCGGCGCGGAAGGTCTTCAGGTCGGCGTCGGGGCCGAAGGCGGCGACGTCGGTGCGCATCATCCGCTCCACCGTGAGCGCGCGCAGCCAGCCGATGTCCAGCGCGCTGCGGATGGTCTCGCCGCGCAGGTGCAGGCGCCAGGTGGAGAAGGAATAGCCGAAGGTCTCGCGCACCAGCAGCGAGCAGCCGATGGAGGCGGTCAGCACCAGAGCGGCGATATGCAGGTCGCCGGTGATCTCCAGGGTCAGGAAGGTCATGGTGAACGGGCCGCCCACCACCCCCACCGCCAGCGCGCTCATGCCCACCACGGCGGCGATCACCGGGTCGAGCACAAGGCCGGGGGCCAGCAGCGCCGCCCCGCCGGCGAACAACTTGCCCAGCAGCGAGCCCATGAACAGCGAGGAGAAGAACAGCCCGCCGCGGAACCCCGCGCCCAGCGACAGCGCCGAGGCGCAGACCTTCAGCGCGAACACGAGGGCCACCGCGCTGGTGACGCCGGTGCCCACCTGGATGTGCAGCGCCCCCTCCCCGCTCGCCAGCACCTGCGGCGAGACATAGGCCAGGGCGCCGACACCCAGCCCGCCCGCGGCCGGGCGCACATAGGCCGGCAGGCCGCTCGCCGAAAAGCCCCGCTCCACCAGGGTGACGAGCCGCATGATGCCGACGGACACGCCGCCGGCGATCAGCCCCAGCAGCAGGAACGGCAGGAAGGCGGAGGGCAGCAGTTCCCCGGTGGGCGGCACGATGATGGGCGAGGACACCGCGCCCAACTGGCCGGCGGTGAGATAGGCGACGATGGCCGCCGTCATCACCGGCGCGGCGGCGGGGATGGCATAGACGCCGATGATCAGCTCGAAGCCGTAGAAGGCGCCGGTGAGCGGGGCCTGGAACGCCGCCGCGATGCCGCCCGCCGCGCCGCAGCCCACCAGCACGCGCAGGTCGGTGCGGCGCAGGCGCAGGGCCTGGCCGAGCTTGGAGGCGAGGCCCGAGCCGGTCTGGGTATAGCCCGCCTCCATGCCCACCGAGGCGCCGAAGCCGTTGGCCAGCAGGGTCTGGGCGGAGAGAATGAGGCTGTCGGTGAGCGACATGCGCCCGCCGTGCAGCGCATTGGC
The DNA here is from genome assembly GCF_000473085.1 of Azorhizobium doebereinerae UFLA1-100. Taxonomy (GTDB): domain Bacteria; phylum Pseudomonadota; class Alphaproteobacteria; order Rhizobiales; family Xanthobacteraceae; genus Azorhizobium; species Azorhizobium doebereinerae. The sequence goes on along the minus strand of NZ_AXBA01000035.1, from coordinate 46,989 downwards.
CTCGATCGGATCGACGATGGCGTGCGGCCGCCAGCGCTTCAGCGCCAGCATGACGGCGCCCATGATCAGCCCGCCCACCGCCGGCCACAGCAGCAGCGAGGGCTTGAGCACCGGGATGGAGCTGATGCGCGCGGCGCCGTAGAGCAGCAGGTGCAGCAGTTCCGCGCCCCGGCTGATGGCGGTGACGCCGACGCCGGCGGCAAGGCCGACCAGCGCCGCCAGCACCACCAGCGACACCTCGCGCGCCCGCGCCAGGGTCCTCAGGCGGGACAGCAGGCCGGGCGCCGCGGCGACGTCCGGCACCGAGGCTTCGCCGGCCGCCGTCATGGCCTCAGGCGAACTTGTTGTTGCGCGGGAAGCCCTTGGGCGGCAGGCGGCCGGAGGAGGCGCGCTCGCCCTGCCAGTCCAGCAGCTCAGTCACGGTCCAGGTGCGGCCGGAACTGTCCTCCCAGGTCAGGCCCTCGTCGCGGGTGAACACCTTGAGGTCGGAGAGCCCGCCCTCCTTGTAGCGCTGGAGGCGCACGCCGCGCCCGCGCGTCATTTCCGGCACCTGGTTGAGCGGGAACAGCAGCAATTTGCGGTTGTCGCCGATCACCGCCACCGTGTCGCCATCCGCCGGCACCGCCAGCACGGCGGCGTCGGGCGGATCGACGCCCAGCACCTGTTTGCCCTTGCGCGTGGTGGCGAGGCAGTCGTCCTCGGCCACCACGAAGCCGCGCCCCTCGCGGGAGGCGACGACCAGCTTGTGGCCGGGCCGGTGGGCGAAGACGCAGACGATCTCCGCCTCCTGCTCCAGTTCGAACATCAGCCGCATGGGCTCGCCATGGCCGCGCCCGCCCGGCAGCTTGCTCGCCTCCAGGGTGAAGAAGCGCCCGTTGGAGGCCAGCACCATGATCTTGGAGGTGGTCTCGGCGAAGAAGGCGTGGGCGAGGGTGTCGTCGCCCTTGAACGGCACGCCGGTGACGTCCGGCACATGGCCCTTCAGCGCGCGGATCCAGCCCTTGGCGGAGACCACGACGGTCACCGGCTCGCGCTCCACCAGCGCCTCGGTGAAGGCATCCTCGCGCAGCTGCGGCAGCGGCGCGAAGGAGGTGCGGCGGCGGCCGAGCTCGGTCTCCGGGCCGTAGACCTTGCGGGTCTCGCGGATCTCCTTGCCGATGGCCTTCCACTGCGCGCCTTCGGAGGCCACCAGCTTGTTGAGCTGGTCCTGCTCCTTGCTCAGCTTGTCGTGCTCCTTGCGCAGCTCCATCTCCTCCAGGCGGCGCAACGAGCGCAGGCGCATGTTGAGGATGGATTCGGCCTGGAGGTCGGTCAGCTCGAAGGTCCGCATCAATTCGGCCTTCGGCTCGTCCTCCTCGCGGATGATGCGGATCACCTCGTCGAGGTTGAGATAGGCGATGAGATAGCCGCCCAGCACCTCCAGCCGGTGGGCGATCTCGCCCAGGCGATGGCGCGAGCGGCGCAGCAGCACGTCGCGGCGGTGGTCCAGCCACTCGCGCAGCGCGTCGGCCAGCGACAGCACCTTGGGCACCTGCCCGCGCACCAGCACGTTCATGTTCAGCGAGACGCGGGCCTCAAGCTCGGTGAGCTTGAACAGGCTCTCCATCAGCACCTCGGGGTCCACCTTGCCGGTGCGCGGCTCCAGCACCAGGCGGATGTCCTCGGCGCTCTCGTCGCGCACGTCGGCCAGCAGCGGCAGCTTCTTGTCGGTCAGCAGCTCGGCGATCTTCTCCACCAGCCGCGACTTCGGCACGCCGTAGGGGATCTCGGTGACCACCACCACATAAGTGCCGCGCCCGGTCTCCTCTTTCTCCCAGCGCGCCCGCACGCGGAAGGCGCCGCGCCCGGTGGCATAGGCCTCCGCCACGCCGACGGGGTCCTCCACCAGGATGCCGCCGGTGGGGAAGTCCGGGCCGGGGACGAATTGCAGCAGGTCGAACGCCGGCGCGTTGGGGTGCTCCAAAAGGTGCAGCGCCGCGTCCAAGAGTTCGGCCGCATTGTGCGGCGGGATCGAGGTGGCCATGCCCACCGCGATGCCCTGCGAGCCGTTGGCGAGCAGGTTCGGGAAGGCGGCGGGCAGCACCACCGGCTCTTCTTCCGAGCCGTCATAGGTGGGGCGGAAGTCCACCGCGTCGTCGTCGATGCCGTCCAGCAGCAGGCGGGCGGTCTCGGTGAGGCGGGCCTCGGTGTAGCGCATGGCGGCGGCGTTATCGCCGTCCACATTGCCGAAATTGCCCTGCCCGTCCACCAGCGGGTAGCGCTGGGCGAACTCCTGGGCGAGGCGCACCAGAGCGTCATAGACCGCCTGGTCGCCGTGCGGGTGGAACTTGCCGATCACGTCGCCGACGACGCGGGCGCACTTCTTGAAGCCCTGCCCCGGATCGAGCTTGAGCTGCCGCATGGCGTGCAGGATGCGGCGGTGCACCGGCTTCAGCCCGTCGCGCGCATCCGGCAGCGCCCGATGCATGATGGTGGACAGGGCATAGGCCAGATAGCGCTCCTCGAGCGCCGCTTTCAGTTCGACCGGCTCGATGGAGCCTTCGCCGGGGGGCAGGGTTTTCGTGGCCATGGCTTCCGAGTAGCGCGCCCGCCGGCGCCAGACAAGGCGCGGAAGGCCGCTGCACAGCTTTGTCGCCGCCCGGCCTTGCCCCTGACCCAAGGATGAACGGCGAGGCCCCGGCCGTTTAGGTACATGAACACCTGTTTAGACCAGAAGCATCGGAATACCATAAAGATGCGGATTAATTAACCTCGGGCGCCGCTGGGGAACATAATGGAGACAATCTGGTCCTTATCCTTAGAGCACAGTGCAAATAGGCACAAAGAGTTCTGAAGGAGAAGGTCTCATGAAACGGGTTCTTCTTGGTGTGTGCGGCGCAGCAATTCTTGGCCTTTCCGCCATTTCAACCGGCGCCACTGCGATGCCGCTCGCGAATGCTGGCGGGATGGCGCAGGCGGACGACGAATCGCCCGCTGGCCGGACGGAGCTTGGCGTCCCGGTGGAGACCGTGGGCTGGCGGACGGTGTGCCGCACCGTGCCCCGCTGGCGCTACGGCCAGCAATATATGGTCGAGCGCTGCCGCCAGGTCTGGGTGGATCGCGGCTGGGGCGGCGGCCCCGGCTATGGCCGCCCCGGCCCCTACGGCGGCGCCGGCTTCTACGGCGCCCCCCCGCCCCCGCGCCCGTCCTACGGCTGGGGCTATCGCGGCGGCCCCGGCTATTACTGAGCCGGGAGCACGTTTCATTCCCTGAACGCCGGTTGGCGCCGGCGCGACGCGAAGCCCTCTCCCGCCCGCGGGAGAGGGCCGGGGCGGAGGGCGCAACGCCGCCTTGCCGCTCAATGCAGCAGGTGCAGCGGCAGCAGTTTCTGCTGGATCAGGTACAAAAGCCCGGTGACGGTGGCCACCGACAGCACCGTGCCCACCAGCACGCCCGCCGAGGCCTGCTCCATATAGACGCGGTACTGCCGCGCCAGCACGAAGCAGTTGAGCGCCGGCGGCAGGGACGCCATCAGCACCGCCGTCTCCATCCAATGGTCCGCGAACGGCCCGAAGGCGCTGAACACCACCAGCGCGATGGCCGGATGGACCACCAGCTTCAGCCCCAGCAGCGCCGGCAATTCGGGCGGCACCCGTTTCAGCGGCCGCAGCGCCACGGTGACGCCGAGCGTGAACAGGGCGCAGGGGGCCGCCGCATTCTTCAGGAAATCCAGCATCCGCTCCACGGCGCCGGGCGCGTGGAAGCCGGATGCCGCCGCCAGCACGCCGAGGAAGGTGGCGATGTTGAACGGATGGGTGACCACGCGCTTCACCACCGTCAGCAGCGTCGCCCCGATATGGCCGCCGCGCCCGTGCACGGCGATCAGCAGCGGCACCAGGGTGAAGAACAGCAGGCTGTCGCAGGCGAAGATCAGCGCCGCCGGGGTCGCCGCCTCCGCCCCCAGCGCCGCCAGCGACAGGCCGGGGCCCATGTAGCCCACATTGGCATAGGCGCCCACGTTCAGGGCGATGGCGGATTCGGCGAGGTTGCCGCGCCGGAACCAGAGCGCGATGGCCAGCGCCAGCGCCGCCGTGGTGGCGGTGGAGACCACCGCCGCCAGGATGAAGCCGCCGTTGGCCAGTTCCGCGAACGGGGTCTGCGCCACGATGCGGTAGAACAGCGCCGGCAGCGCCACGTAGATGATGAAGAAGGACAGCCACGCCAGCCCCTCCTCCGGCAGGCGCACGAAGCGCCCGCAGGCGAAGCCGAGGAAGATCAGGCCGAAGAAGGGGAAGGCGAGGCCGAACAGGTCCGTCATGGCACCAGCGCGAATGAGGCAAGCCGCGAACAGACGATGTTCGCTGGCGCCCCGCAAGACGCGCGGGACGCAAGGCGGCGCGCGAACCTATGCGCGGTGCGCTGCGGTAGGGCTCAGGGCCGGGCCGGCTCCGCCGCCCGCGCCGGCATCAGATGGCGCGCGGCATACTCCTCGCTGAGCAGCCTTTTGGGGAAGGCGGCGGCGGCCGGCGGGGTGCCGGCCAGCAGGCGGTCGATGGTCCCGGCGGCGGGATTGGCGGTCCAGGGCCGGCGGGCGAAGGGGCGGTCGTTGAGCCAGAAGGTGTCCCAGCCGAAGGTGGTCTCCACCACCTCGCGGGCGAACGGCTCGCCATAGGCCAGGGCGCCGGACAGCACGAGATCCACATAGGACTGCACGATGGGATGGCCGGCATCCGGCACGGCGGAGCGCGCGCCGGGCTTGGGCACGTAAATCCAGGCGGTGCCGGTGTCCGGCAGGCGCAGCCAGGACAGCGACCGGACCAGCGCCGCCGGCACCGCCACCCGGTCATAGCCCGCCTCGCGGCGGTCGAACCGGGCCAGCGTCGGCCCGTCCACGGCGAACATCACGCCGTTGATGGTCTCCGCCGGCGCCTCGCCGCCGCCGCGCTCCAGCCCGAGCGCGGTGAAGCCGCTGCCGGCGAGGAGGTTCCACACCCGGCGGTAGCCGAAATCCGCCGACACCCGCACCGGCACCGCCTCCAGCCGCGCGCCCGCCGTGCCGGCGCGCGAGTCGGCGTCGATCAGGCTGCCGTAGCCGATCAGGAAATCGCCCGGCAGGCCGGACACATCCATCCGCGCGCGCGCCGGACGCCCGCCCGCCGCCATCGCGAGCCCGGCTCCGGCCAGTCCCGCCATCAGGTTGCGCCGTGACAGCACGCGTGATCCTCCCGCCATGGAGCGGCGGACGTTAGGGCGCGGGCGTGAGAGGTCAAGTCACGAGCAGGCGCGGGAGCGGGCTGGCCGCGCTGCACTGCCGCAGGGCCATGCTGCACGGCAAGCTTGCACCGCAAGCTTGCTCTTGCCCCTGCCCCGCCGGCTGTCCATTCTGCCTCCACAACAAAGGGGGGACCTCATGAAGCTGCCGCGCAACTTCTTCAAGCCGCTGGCCATCGGCGCGCCGGCCCCGTACCGCGACCTGCCGGTGCGGCTGGAGCGCATGATCCATTTCGTGCCGCCGCACCTGGAGAAGCTGCGCGCCAAGGTGCCGGACCTCGCCCGCCAGGTGGACGTGGTGCTGGGCAACCTGGAAGACGCCATCCCGATTGACGCCAAGGAGGCCGCGCGCGCCGGCTTCATCGAAATGGCCAAGGCGGTGGACTTCGGCACCACCGGCCTGTGGACCCGCATCAACGCGCTGAACAGCCCCTGGGCGCTGGACGATATCACGCAGATCGTCGGCGCGGTGGGCGACAAGCTGGACGTCATCATGCTGCCCAAGGTGGATGGCCCCTGGGACATCCATTATCTCGACCAGTTGCTGGCCCAGCTGGAGGCCCGGCACAAGGTGGAGAAGCCGATCCTCATCCACGCCATCCTGGAGACCGCCGAGGGCGTGAAGAATGTAGAGGCCATCGCCGCCGCCTCGCCCCGCATGCACGGCATGAGCCTCGGCCCGGCGGATCTGGCCGCCTCGCGCGCCATGAAGACCACCCGCGTCGGCGGCGGCCATCCCGAATACAAGGTGCTGGCGGACCCGGACGGCGACAATCCGCGCGCCGGCTACCAGCAGGACCTCTGGCACTACACCGTCGGCAAGATGGTGGACGCCTGCGCCTCCGCCGGCATCAAGCCGTTCTATGGCCCGTTCGGCGATTTCGCCGATCTGGCGGCCTGCGAGAGCCAGTTCCGCAACGCCTTCCTGCAAGGCTGCGTGGGCGCATGGTCGCTGCACCCGACACAGATCGACATCGCCAAGCGCGTGTTCAGCCCCGATCCGGGCGAGGTCGCCTTCGCGCTGAAGATCCTCCAAGCCATGCCGGACGGCGCCGGCGCGGTGATGATCGACGGCAAGATGCAGGACGACGCCACCTGGAAGCAGGCCAAGGTCATCGTCGATCTCGCCCGCATCGTCGCCGCCAAGGATGCGGACATGGCCGCCGTCTACGGCCTGTGAGCGCCATGCCGGGTCCCCTCCGGCGGCCCGGCATGGTAAATGGGTGGTGAACAGCGGCCCGTTGCGATATGTGACGCGCACAAGACGACAAAAGGGAATCAGCGGATGGCGAGGACCGTCAAGGAGCAGGCGCGGGCTGGCGAGCCGGGTGCGAAGGCCCGGGCGACCGCCCGCAACTTGGCCGCGGCCCGCGCCCTGCCGCAGGAGGCCCCGCACGCCGAGAGCCGCATGCGCACCGCCAAGTTCCGCATCGGCGAGGTGGTGCGCCACCGCCACTTCCCGTTCCGCGGCGTGGTGTTCGACGTCGATCCCGTGTTCGACAACACCGAGGAATGGTACCAGTCCATCCCCGAGGAGATCCGCCCGCGCAAGGACCAGCCCTTCTACCACCTGCTGGCCGAGAATGCGGAGAATGAGTACGTCGCCTACGTCTCCGAGCAGAATCTGGAGGCGGACACCTCCGAGGAGCCGGTGCGCCATCCCCGCGTCGCCGAGGCGCTGGCGGAGGATGGCACCGGCGGCTGGCGGGTGCGGCGCGACCTCCTGAACTGAGCGCCCCGCCACGCCCGGCGGACGCGACGTCAAAGCCGTACCTTGGTGCGGCAGCGTCCCAGCCCGGCGCAAGCTTGCCCATTCACATTGCGATCCTGGATTTTCCATCTTCGGAGGACAGGATGCGCATTCGCGGCATGATCCTGCTGTGTATCTCGACCCTCGGCGCCGTCTCCCTGGCCGCCGGCGCCGTGTTCGCGGTCAAGGAATGGCGGCAGTGGCAGTCGGCCATGGACGCGCAGGAGCTGATGCAGGTGTTCGCGAACCTCGCGCATGCCAGCGAGCGCTATTCCATCGAGCGCGGCGACTTCAACCAGATGCTGCTGGCCGAAGAGCCGGTCACGGCCGCCCTCACCGACACCGCCAAGGCCAACAGCGCGCGCACCGATGAGGCGCTGAAGGCGGCGCAGACCTATGCCGCCGAACTCGATGCCGCCGACCGCGCCGCCGTGGACGGCCCCATCGCCAAGACCGCCGCCGCCATCCAGCAGCTGCGCGAGGCCGCCTGGGCCGAGGGGCGCAAGCCCCGCTCCGGCCGCGACACCGCCTTCGTCTCCGCTTACGTGCCCAAGGCGCAGGACCTGCTCCAGGCCATGGCCCGCATCTCCGCCACGCTGGAGCTGAAGGCCGGCGACCAGGACACCTCCATCGGCCGCCTCGCCTCCTTCGCCCGCATCTCCGCCACCCTGCGCGACGCCGGCGGGCGGCGCTCCACCATGCTGACCACCTATCTGGGCTCCGGCACGCCGTTCACCCCGGCCCAGGCCGAGCAGTTCTTCCAGCTCGACGGCCAGGTGGCGGCCTATTGGGCGGTGCTCTCCCACGCCGGCAACGACCTCTCCGACGTCCCCGGCATCTCCGCCGCCATGGAAGCTGCCAAGAGCCGCTTCATGGGCACCGGCAACGAGATCACCCGCAAGGTGCTCGCCGCCGCCAAGGGCGAGACGCCGCCGCCCTTCACGGTGGCGGAATGGCGCGGCCAGATTAGCCAGGCGCTGCTGGCGGCGCTGGCCCCGCGCGATGCCGCCTTCACCGCCGCGAATGCCCAGTCGGAGGCCAATATCGCCGCCGCCCGCACCGGCTTCTTCATCGCCGGCGCGGTGGTGGTGTTCATCCTCGCCATCGTCGGCGGCTTCACCTTGTTCATCACCCGCCGCCTCATCCAGCCGATCCAGGGCCTGACGCGGGGCATCGAGCAGATCGCCAACGGCGTGCTCGACGTGGACGTGCCCGGCGCCGGCCGCAAGGACGAGGTGGGCGAGATCAGCCGCGCCGTCGAGATCCTGCGCGGCAACAGCCTGGAGATGGTCCGCCTCCAGGAGGAGCAGGTCACCATCCGCATCCAGGCCGAGGAAGACCGCCGCAGGGCGTTCCAGGAGGTCGCGGACGAGCTGGACAGCGTGGTCGGCAAGATCGCCGGCGCGGTGTCGGCCACCTCCGAAGAGCTCCAGGCCTCCGCCCGCGGCATGTCGGTCATGGCCGACCAGACCTCCGACCGCTCCTCCCTCGCCTCGCAGGCCTCGCATCTGGCCAGCGACATGGTGGGCGCGGTGGCCGCCGCGGCCGAGGAACTGTCCGCTTCGGTCAACGAGATCGGCAGCCAGGTGAAGGAATCCGCGCGCATCGCCGGGGTGGCGGTGGACGAGGCCAATGACGCCGCCGCCAAGGTGACCGCCATGTCCGACGCCGCCCGCAAGATCGGCGACATCCTGCGCCTGATCACCGACATCGCCGGCCAGACCAACCTGCTGGCGCTGAACGCCACCATCGAGGCGGCGCGCGCGGGCGAGGCCGGCAAGGGCTTCGCCGTGGTGGCCACCGAGGTGAAGAACCTCGCCGACCAGACCGCCAAGGCCACCGCCGAGATCGACACCCAGATCTCCGCCGTGCAGCGGGCCACCGACGGCGCGGTCTCCGCCATCACCGGCATCGCCAGCACCATCGGCCGCATGAACGAGATTTCGGGCAGCATCGCCGCGGCGGTCGGCGAGCAGCAGGCGGCGACCTCCGAGATCGCCGGCTCCATCGCCCGCGCCTCGGAAGGCACCCGCGACGCCAACGACAACATGCTCCAGGTCAACCAGACGGCGGCCGAGACCGGCACTGCCGCCAACCAGGTGCTGGGCGCCTCCACCGAGTTGTCGCGCACCTCCGGCGAGCTGCGCGTAGCGACCGACGCCTTCGTCGCCCGCATCCGCAGCGCCTGACGCGGCGCCGGGCGCACGCCCGGCCCGCTTCCCGAAACACGCCCCCTGAACGCAAAACGGCCCGCCGGATCGGCGGGCCGTTTCGTTTTCTGGCGCCCCCCGGCGCGCCTGCGCGGGCCGGAGGATCAGGACAGAAGGATCAGGGCTTGGCCGGAGCGGCCGGGGCGGCGGGAGCCGCCGGGGTGGCGGGCGCGCCGGCGGCGGGCGTCGCGCCGGGCTGGGCGCCGCCGCGCTCCTCCATCATCTTCTGCGCGCGCTTCTGGAGTTCCTCGGCCAGCTTCTGGCGCTCGGCGGCGACCACGTTCGGGTCGGACGGCGGGCCGTCATAGGCCTTGGCGAAGTCCTTCGCGGGCAGGATGAAGTTCAGCGTCCGGCCGCCCATCTGCAGCGCCTGGACGGTGATGTTCTGCGCCTTCTTCAGCTTGGTCACGAATTCGGCATTCACGTCCATGCCGGCGAAGCAGCCGTTGGGGAAGCAGATCTCGTACTTCAGCGACAGCGGCGGCTGCTGGTCGATGATGACGCGGGTGCCGGGCTGGAGCAGCATGCCCACCGGCACGGAGACGATGAACTTCTTGTTCGGATCGTCCTTCACCTCGCGGATCGCGGCGGAGGCCAAAGGCTGGCCGGTTTCCGCCGTGAAATCCTGCGTGGTCATGCAGATTTCTTTCTTGGTGCCCTGGTCGGTGCCGCACACCTTGGTCCACGGCGTGTTGATGCCGGGCACGGCGACGGACTGAGGGGCGCCTTGCTGCTGCGCCTGGGCGGGCTGCTGCGCGGGAGCGGCGGGCTGCGCCTGGGCGGGCTTGGCCTGCGCGGGCTTCGCGGGGGTCGCGGTCTGGGCGAAGGCCCCGCCAGCGGCACCGAGCGTGATCGCGGCGGCGGCGAGTGCGCTCGCGCGACGCAGAGTGGTGGCTTTTGTCATTCCCGTCTTCCCTGTGATGCCTGTCGCCAAGCAATGTCTGTCGCCAAGCAATGTTCGTCGCCGCACGCGGCCTGTCGCCACGCGCAAGACTCACGCGGTGGCGGCGAGTCCACCTCTCGTAACGCCGCTCTGTTCGGTGTCAATTGAGGCAAGACCGTGGCCGCCGTCGCGCGCCGCACACGCCGATCGTGTGTGACGTGCTACCTTGCCCACGAATGCGGCCGAGCCGAGACAGCGTGACAGAAAAGGTGCGAGCGGCTGAATGGCAGAAACCACCGGATCCAGCAATGCGTTTCCGCATGGCCCCGCGCTGCCGCGCCGCCCCTTCCCGTCCGGCAGGCCTCCCCGCCGGTCCCGCCACGGCCTCGTGTCCGGCCTCCTCGCCCTCATCGCGGCGGTGCTGCTGGCGCCGTCCGGCGCCGGCGCGCAGGACGCCGCGCTCGCCATGCACGGCCGGCCGCTGGCCGCCCCGGGCTTCAGCCATTTCGGCTATGTGAACCCGGACGCGCCCAAGGGCGGGCGCCTCACGCTCTCCGTCCTCGGCACCTTCGACAGCCTCAATCCCCTGGTGGTGAGGGGCTCGGCGGCGCCGGTCACGCGCGGCTACGTGATCGAGAGCCTGATGGTGCGCGGCTATGACGAGCCGTTCACGCTGTACGGCCTGCTGGCCCGGACGGTGACCACCGACGACGCCCGCAGCTTCGTGGAATTCGACATCGACCCCCGCGCCCGCTTCTCCGACGGCGCGCCGGTGACCGCCGACGACGTGCTGTTCTCCTTCGGCCTGCTGCGCGACAAGGGGCGGCCGAACATGCGACTTTATTACACGAAGGTGGCCACCGCGACGGCGCACGGCAGCCGCGTGCGCTTCACCTTCACCGAGCCGGATCGCGAGCTGCCGCTCATCATGGGCCTGATGCCCGTCCTCCCCCGCCACGCGGTGGACGCGGAGAGCTTCGACCAGACCAGCCTCGCCCCGCCCATCGGCTCGGGACCCTACCGCGTGGCCAAGGTGGATGCCGGCGCCGAGATCACCCTCGTCCGCAACCCCGACTATTGGGCCCGCGACCTGCCGGTGACGCGCGGCCTGTTCAATTTCGATGAGCTGCGCTTCACTTATTTCCGCGACGCCAACACCGAGTTCGAGGCGTTCAAGCGCGGGCTGGTGGATGCCCGGTTCGAGACCGATCCGGGGCGCTGGCAGACCGGCTACGACTTTCCCGCCGTGCGCGCGGGGCTGGTGGTGAAGGAGACCATCCCCACCGGCCTGCCCCGGCCGCATTATGCCCTGGTGTTCAACACGCGGCGGGCGATCTTCGCCGACGTGCGGGTGCGCCGCGCGCTCATCGAGCTGTTCGACTTCGAGTGGCTCGACCGCAACTTCTACTACAATCTCTATGGCCGCACCGCCGGCTTCTTCGACGGCTCGGAGCTCTCCAGCCTCGGCCGCAAGGCCGACGCCGCCGAGATGGCGATCCTGGCGCCCCATGGCGAGGCGCTGCGGGCGGACGTGCTGGCCGGCACCTATGCCCCGCCGGTGGCCGACGGCTCCGGCCGCGACCGCGCGCGGCTGAAGGCCGCCCTCGCTTTGTTCGCGCAGGCCGGTTGGGAGCTGAAGGCCGGCAAGCTGCGGCAGGTGGGCAGCGGAGCGCCGTTCGCGTTCGAGCTTATGGTGACCAGCCGCGAGCAGGAGCGCCTGGCGCTGGGCTTCGCCTCGCAGATGCAGCGCGCCGGGGTGACGGTGAACGTGCGGGTGGTGGACGCGGTGCAGTTCGACGCCCGCCGCAACGCCTATGAGTTCGACATGGTGCCCTTCACCTGGAGCCAGTCGCTCTCGCCGGGCAATGAGCAGGCATTCTATTTCGGCTCCGCCGCCGCCGACATGCCGGGCACGCGCAACTACATGGGCGCCAAGTCGCCCGCCATCGACGCCGCCATCGCGGCGCTGACATCCGCTTATACCAAGGCCGACGTGACGGCGGCGGCGCGCGCCCTTGACCGGGCGCTCATTTCCGGCGCCTACGGCGTGCCGCTGTTCCATGCTCCCGGCCAGTGGCTGGCGCGCTGGACGCGCATCGCCCATCCCGCGCGGCCCTCGCTCTACGGCACCCTGCCGGAGACCTGGTGGCGGGTGCCGTAGGCCGGTGGAGGCCGGGCCCTATTGGGCGCGCAGCCGCAACTGGGCGAGCGTCGCCTCCAGCTCCATCGGCCGGAAGAACAGGAAGCCCTGCGCCATGCGGATGCCGATGCGGCGGATGCGGTCGAGCTGGCGCTCGGTCTCGATGCCCTCGGCGATGATGCCGACGCCGAACTCCCGCGCCAGCAGCACGATGCTGTCCACCACGTTGGGCTCGCTGCCGCGACGCTCCAGCTCCTGGATGAAGGTCTTGTCCACCTTGATGAAATCCACGTCGAGCACGTGCAGCGAGGAGAGGTTGGAGAAGCCGATGCCGAAATCGTCCAGCGCGAACTGCGCGCCGCGCTCGCGCAGCCGCGCCACCACCCGCTGCACCACCGGCGAGGCATAATCGCCCGCCTCGCGCTCGGTCAGCTCGAACATCACCCGGCACAGGCTGAGCCGGTCGTCGCCGAAGGCGGCGAGCGCCGCATCCACCACCCGCTCGTCGCCGAGCTGGGTCGGCGGCAGGTTGATGCCCACGTACAGTTCGCCGTGCAGCTCGTTCATGCGCGCCAGGTCATCGGCCGCCTGGTGCAGCACCCAGCTGGTGGTCTCGTGGATCAGCGGGCTGCGCTCGATCCAGGGAATGAAGGCCGCCGGCTGGAGCAGGCCGTGGCGGCCGTGGCGCCAGCGCATCAGCGCCTCCACCCCCAGCCAGTCGCCGGTATTGATCTCCACCGTGGGCAGATAGGTGAGGAAGAACTCGCCCCGGCGCAGCGCCGCGCGCACCTGCCCCTCCACCGACAGGCGGCGGCGCAGCATGGCGAGCGGGCCGAACCACAGCACCAGGGCCGCGACCGCGAACAGCGCCACCTGGAGCGGCAGGTCGGCCACCCAGCGGCGGAACAGCCAGCTCTCCTGCGCCGTCACCTCCACCTTGATCGGCCAGTGCGCCGAGCGGATGACGACGATCGGCGCCGGGCCGGCGGCGGGCTCGCGCGGCTTCAGGTCCATCAGCCGGAGCTGGATGTCCTCGATGGCCAGCGAGAACGGCGCCAGCATGCAGGCGGGATAGATGCGGGCCTCCGCCGAGACGTTGCCCTGCGTACGGGTGATCAGCATGGCCGGGCCGCTGTCGCCGCCGCACACCGCCGTGCCGGCGATCTCCCCCGCCGCCCATTCGCACAGCGGCCGGTCGCCGGAACTGATGGTGATGCCGCCGACCGGCACGTTGAGCAGCCGGGCGAGCACCTGCGGCGCCACCGAGCCGCCCTTGCAGGCCCCCGCCCCGGCCTCGGCCGCCTGCCCCATGGCCACCGACATGGCGTCCATGCCCTTCTCGGCCCAGCGCAGGGCGGCGGTGGCATGGGTCTCGATCCGCTGAAGGGAATCGCGCCGCGAGCGCTGCAGGTCGAAGGCGAGATACAGCCCGAACAGGCAGGCCAGCACAAGAACATAGGCGACGGCGATCCGCCCGGACGTATCGTCCCCCCACTTCATCATCGACGGTGCTCGCTATGCCGCCGCCACCCCACGCGTGATGGTCGGGCCTATGACTAATACACGCGTCCCGGCATACTCCTGACGCTGCAACCTGCAGCTTCATCGCATTGACGATCGGTAAGGATCATCAATTCTTGCAAAGAACGCCACCAAAACGGAATAAACGAATAAACCACTTAAATACCTCCGGCGCAAGCCGGGGCGGAATTACGAGACCTTGCGCTTCTCCACCAGCCCGGCGAGCTTGCGCAGCACCTGCAAGGTGCCCTTCAGCCGCGCCTCGGCGGTGGGCCAGTCCTTCAGGAACACCACCTTGAAGTCCGGCCGCACCTTGGCCTGCGGGCCCTCCGCATTGATCATCTGCACCAGGCCTGCCGGGTCGGCGAACTGGTTCTCGCGGAACGCCAGCACCACGCCCTTCGGCCCGGCGTCCACCTTCTCCACATTGGCCTTGCGGGCCAGGGTCTTGATCTGCGACAGGCGCAGCAGGTGCGTCACCTCGTCCGGGGCGGGGCCGAAGCGGTCCACCAGCTCGGCGCCGAACGAATCCAGCTCCGCATCCTCGGTGATGTCCGCCAGCCGCCGGTAGAGCGCCAGGCGCACATGCAGGTCGGTGACATACGCCTCCGGGATCAGCACCGGCATGCCGATGGTGATGTTGGGCGACCACTTGTCGTCCACATAGTCGGTGATGCCGGCCTTCAGGTGGGCGATCGCCTCCTCCAGCATCTCCTGGTAGAGCTCGTAGCCCACCTCCTTGATGTGGCCGGACTGCTCGTCGCCGAGCAGGTTGCCGGCGCCGCGGATGTCGAGGTCGTGGCTGGCCAGCTGGAAGCCGGCGCCCAGCGTCTCCAGCGACTGGAGCACCTTGAGCCGCCGCTCAGCCTGAGGCGTCACCGGCTTGGTCGCCGGCACCGAGAAGATGGCGTAGGCGCGCGCCTTGGCCCGCCCGACGCGGCCGCGCAGCTGGTAGAGCTGCGACAGGCCGAACATGTCCGCCCGGTGGACGATCAGCGTGTTGGCGTTGGGCACGTCGAGCCCGCTCTCGACGATGGTGGTGGACAGCAGCACGTCGTACTGCCCGTCGTAGAAGGCGGTCATGATGTCTTCGAGCGTGGTGGCGGCCATCTGGCCGTGCGCCACCGCCACCTTCACCTCCGGCACCTGCTTCTCCAGGAACTCGCGCACCTCGGCGAGATCCTCGATGCGCGGCACCACGTAGAAGCTCTGCCCGCCGCGATAGCGCTCGCGCAGCAGCGCCTCGCGCACGATCAAGGGATCGAACGGGGTGACGAAGGTGCGCACCGCCAGGCGGTCCACCGGCGGGGTGGCGATGAGCGACAGCTCACGCACCCCGGTCATGGCCAGTTGCAGCGTGCGCGGGATCGGGGTGGCGGTCAAAGTGAGCACGTGCACCGCCGCCCGCAGCGCCTTGAGGCGCTCCTTGTGGGCGACGCCGAAATGCTGCTCCTCGTCGACGATGACGAGGCCGAGGTCGCGGAACTGGATCGCCTTGCCCAGCAGCGCGTGGGTGCCCACCACGATGTCCACCGTGCCGTCGGCAAGGCCCTTCTTCACCGCCGTCAGGTCCTTGCCGGTGACCATGCGCGAGGCCTGCGCCACGTTCACCGGCAGGCCCTTGAAGCGCTCGGAGAAGGTGCGGAAATGCTGGCGGGCGAGCAGCGTGGTGGGCACCACCACCGCCACCTGCTTGCCGGACAGCGCCACCGCGAAGGCGGCGCGCAACGCCACCTCGGTCTTGCCGAAGCCGACGTCGCCGCACACCAGACGGTCCATCGGGTGGCCGGAGCCGAGATCGTCCAGCACCGCGTCGATGGCGGCCTCCTGGTCGTCGGTCTCCTCGTAGGGGAAGCGGGCGCGGAACTCGTCATAGAGCCCGGCGGCGGGCACCAGGCGCGGCGCCTCGGACAGGTGGCGCGCGGCGGCGATCTTGATCAGTTCGCCGGCCATCTCGCGGATGCGCTTCTTCATCCGCGCCTTGCGCGTCTGCCAGCCGCCGCCGCCCAGCTTGTCCAGCTGCGCCTCGGTGTCCTCCGAGCCGTAGCGCGTCAGCAGCTCCAGGTTCTCCACCGGCAGGAACAGCTTGTCGCCGCCGGCATAGTGCAGCTCCAGGCAGTCGTGCGGCGCGCCCATGGCCTCGATGGCCTTGAGGCCGACGAAGCGGCCGATGCCGTGGTCCACATGCACCACGAGGTCGCCGGCGGTCAGCGAGGTCAGTTCGGAGATCACGTCCTGCGGCCGGCGCGCCTTGCGCTTGGGCCGCACCAGGCGGTCGCCGAGGATGTCCTGCTCGCCGATGACGGCGAAGTCCGGCGTCTCGAAGCCGCGCTCCACCCCATAGATGGCCAGCGTCGCCTTGGTGCGCGGCATGGCCTCGATGCTGGCGAACCTGGAGATCGGCGCCAGATCCTTCAGCCCGTGGTCGGCCAGCACCGTGGCGAGCCGCTCGCGCGAGCCCTCGCTCCAGCCGGCCAGGATCACCTTGCGCCCCTGCCCTTGCAGCTCGCGCACATGGGCGATGGCGGCGTCGAACACGTTGGCGTCGGGGTCGGCCCGCTCGGCGGCGAACGAGCGGCCCTCGACGCCGCCGATGTCCACCACCTTTCCGGCCCCGCTCTCCGGCACCAGGAAGGGGGTGATGCGCGCCACCCGGCTGGCGGCCAGATGCCCGCGCCATTCGCTCTCGGTGAGATAGAGCCGGTCCGGCGGCAGCGGCTTATAGACCGCGCCCGGCGCGCCGGAGGCGAGCGCCTCCCTGCGGGCGGCGTAATAGTCGCCGATCTGGGTGATGCGCTCGGCGGCCACGTCCTCGGCCTGCGCCTCGATGGCCAGCGGCGTGCGCTCGATATAATCGAACAGCGTGTCCAGCCCCTCGTGGAACAGCGGCAGCCAGTGCTCCATGCCCGCATGCCGGCGGCCTTCGCTCACCGCCTCATAGAGCGTGTCGCCCTTCGTGGCGGCGCCGAATTCCGCCAGATAGGCCATGCGGAAGCGCCGCATGGTGTCGGTGGTCAGCTGGAACTCGGCCATGGGCACGAGGTCGAGCGCGCGCAGCGTGCCGGATGAGCGCTGCGTCTCCGGATCGAAGGCGCGGATGGTCTCCAGCGTGTCGCCGAAGAAATCCAGGCGAATGGGCGCGTCGAGGCCCGGCGGATAAAGGTCGATGAGGCCGCCGCGCACCGCATATTCGCCGGTGTCGCGCACGGTGGGTGTGCGCAGGTAGCCGTTGCGCTCGGCCCATTCCACCACGCCCTCCAAAGCGATGGCGTTGCCCGGCGCGGCGGAGAGCGACTGCGCCGCCAGCAGCGCCTTGGACGGCACGCGCTGCACGGTGGCGTTCACCGTGGTCAGCAGCACGCTCGGCCCCCCGCCCTTCACCCGGGCGAGGCGGGCCAGCGTCGCCATGCGCCGCGCGGTGATGGCGGCGTTGGGCGAGGCGCGGTCATAGGGCAGGCAGTCCCAGGAGGGGAAGCTGTAGACCTCCAGCTCCGGGGCGAAGAAGGCGAGCCCGCGCTCCAACGCCGCCAGGCGCCGGCCGTCGCGGCAGATGACCGCCAGCGAAGGCCACGGCGCATCCTTGGCGGCGGCGGCGCTGCGGGCGAGATCGGCCACCACCAGCCCCTCCATGCCCTCGGGCACGCGGGCGAGGGTCAGGGGACGGCCCGGGGCGAGGTCTTCGGCGACGGAGCGGGGACGCTTCACGGGGACATTCCATCGAAAGGCCGCGCGCCTCGGCCGGGCGCGGGCGGGAACGGAGGGCCGGGACGGACGCCGGCGCCGGCGCCGGCGGCGCAGCGGGTCCCCGGCGGGATCGGGCGGGCGCGGTCAGAGCGGCGCGTTGGCGTCCGGCATGGAGCCGCCGGCCAGATGCCAGGCCTGGATCTTGCGGAAGAAGGGGGTGTCGAGCGCGGCCGGCACCGGCAGCGAGCCGCTGACCCAGGCGAACAGGTCCGGGTCCTCCACCTCCAGCAGGTGCTCGAACACGTCGATCTCCGCTTCGCTCAGGCCCTCGATCTCAGCATCCGCGAAGCGGCCCATGATCAGGTCCATCTCCCGCGTGCCCCGGTGCCAGGCGCGGAACAGGATGCGCCGGCGGCGCACGTCCAGCCCGGCGCTCGACTTCACGGTTCCCGACATGGGCGGTCTCCTCTCCAGCGCGACAGGCGCCGACGCGCGGCCGAGGACGGCGCGCGGCAAACGCGAATGCGGCCGGGCCGCGAGGCCCGTCCGTCGGGCGCGCTTATAGAAGCAAAGCGCCGGCGGCGAAAGCATGGCCTGTCGGCCGCGCCGCCACGCGGGCCGGTCAGATGGCCTCGAACACCTGGGCGAGGCGGGTCATCAGCGGCTCGTCGGTCTGGTCGACGCGCAGCGGCGTCACCGCGATGCGGCCCTCGTCCAGCGCCCGCAGATCGGAGCCCGGCGCGGTCTCGCTCGCCCGCCGCTCGAAGGCGATCCAGAAATAGTCGTGGCCCCGCCCGTCCTTGCGCGGATCGATGCGCATGAGCTTCTGGTCGCGCTTGCCCTGGGCGGCCACGGCGATGCCGGCCACCTCGCCCGGCGCGCGGTCGGGAAAGTTCACATTGATCAGGATGCCGGCCGGGATGCCTTCCTCCAGCAGCGTGCGGATCACCTTCGGCCCGTGCGCCTCGGCGGTGACATAGGACGGATTGTCCCGGCTCTTGGGGCCGAACGCCTGGGACAGGGCGATGGAGGGAATGCCGAGGATGGTGCCCTCGATGGCCCCCGCCACGGTGCCGGAATAGCTCACGTCCTCAGCGATGTTCTGCCCGCGGTTGACGCCGGACAGCACGAGGTCGGGCGGATTGTCGATCAGCAGGTGCCGCACCGCCATGATCACGCAATCGGTGGGCGTGCCCTTCACCGCGAAGCGCCGGTCGTCCACCTTGCGCAGCCGCAGCGGATCGTTGAGCGAGAGCGAATGGGCGACGCCGGACTGGTCGGCCTCGGGGGCCACCACCCACACGTCGTCGGACAGAGCGGCGGCGATGCGGGCGCAGGCCTCCAGGCCCGGGGCATGGATGCCGTCGTCATTGGTGACCAGGATACGCATGGGACCCCTCCGTCCGACCACCGCCCCGGCCGCAGCGGAGGCGCAGGGGGTGCTTACAATCTGGCGGGGGAGACTGCAACGAAGGTCGTAGGGGCGCGGGCAGACGGTCAGACCGCCGGAGCGGCGGAAAAGCCCTCTCCCGCTTACGGGGGAGGGTTGGGAGGGGGCCGCGCGTCAGCGCGGAACAGGTCGCGGGGTGGGTGCGCGCTCCGGGACCGCAGCGGCCGTGCGGATGGAACAAGCGTTTCCGAAGCTGCGCTTCGGCCCCCACCCTATCCCTCCCCCGCAAGCGGGAGAGGGGACCTGTCACGCGGGCGGCAAGGGCGACGCAAAGCCAGGCGCCGCGCGCCGGCGCCCGGCCTCACTTCGCCTTTTCGATCACGCTCACGCCGCCCATGTAGGGCCGCAGCACGTCGGGGACGACGATGGAGCCGTCTTCCTGCTGGTAGTTTTCCAGCACCGCCACCAAGGCGCGGCCGACGGCGACGCCGGAGCCGTTGAGCGTGTGGACGAAGCGCGGGCCTTTTCCTTCCGCCGGGCGGTAGCGGGCATCCATGCGGCGGGCCTGGAAGTCGCCGCACACCGAGCAGGAGGAAATCTCGCGATAGGCGTTCTGGCCCGGCAGCCAGACCTCGATGTCGAAGGTCTTCTGCGAGGCGAAGCCCATGTCGCCGGTGCACAGCGTCATCACGCGATAATGCAGGTCCAGCTTCTGCAGCACCGCCTCGGCGCTGGCGAGCATGCGGTGATGCTCCTCCTGCGACTGTTCCGGCGTGGTGATGGAGACCAGCTCCACCTTGGTGAACTGGTGCTGGCGGATCATGCCGCGGGTGTCGCGCCCGGCCGAGCCCGCCTCGGCGCGGAAGCAGGGCGTGCAGGCGGTGAGGCGCAGCGGCAGTTCGGCTTCAGCGAGGATGCTCTCGCGCACGAGGTTGGTGAGCGGCACTTCGGCGGTGGGGATGAGCCAGAGCGCGCCCAGGGCGCTCGCCAGCTCGTCGAAGCGGGCGAGACCCTGCTCGTTCAGCCCGTACAGGCCGTCGCGTGTCACCAGATAGTGGCTCGGCACGCCGTCGCGGGCCACATGCTCGGCGTCCTCGGCCACCACCTGCTTGAAGATGGCGTGCCGCTCCTCGTCGGACAGCAGCCGCTGGGCGCTGAACTGATCGTCGCGGAACTTCGGCAATTGCGCCGTGCCGAACATGGCCTCGTCGCGCACCAGCAGCGGCGGGTTCACTTCCGTATAGCCGTGCTCGCCGGTGTGGACGTCGAGGAAGAACTGGCCGAGCGCCCGCTCCAGCCGGGCCAGCGGCCCCTTGTTGACCACGAACCGCGCGCCGGACAGCTTGGCGGCGGTCTCGAAATCCATCAGGCCGAGCCCCTCGCCCAGCTCGAAATGCTGCTTCGGGGTGAAGGCGTAGGTCCGCTTGGCGCCCCAGGTCTTCAATTCCACATTGTCGTGCTCATCCTTGCCCTCGGGCACGGTGTCGAGCGGCACGTTGGGGACGGCGGCGAGGATGGCGTTGAGCTCCGCCTCGGTGGCCTTGGCCGCCTGCTCCAGCGCCGGCACGTCCTCCTTCAGCTTCGCTACTTCCGCCATGAGGGCGGCGGCGCGGGGCTCGTCCTTGGCCGCCTTGGCCTGGCCGATCTCCTTGGAGGCGGCATTGCGGCGGGCCAGCAGGCCCTCCAGCTTGGTCAGCGTCTCGCGGCGGGCGGTGTCGAGGGCGAGGATCCTGTCGCGCAGGGCCAAGGCCTCGGCTTCCGCCACCTGGCGGCGGACGAGCGCGCGCACCAGAGCCTCGGGCTCGTCGCGAATCCACTTGATGTCATGCATGAAACCGGCTCCGCCGCAGACCGGATGGACTGGCCGCCTTGCCCGCCGTCACGCCCGGCCTCGTGCCGAGCATCCACGCCGCTCCGCCCGCCTGGCGGCACCCGGTCCCGTGGATGGCCGGGACAAGCCCGGCCATGACGGCCCGAGCGGGCCGCCAGTTCATCGCTAAAACCCGAAAGGCGCGTCCCGCGAAGGCTTAGGAGGCGGAGGCCGCGTCGCGCGCCGCTTCTTCCGCCGCCCGGCGCTTCTCCACGATGCGCACCAGATAGACGGAGATTTCGTAGAGAAGCAGCGTCGGGATCGCAAGGGAGAGCTGGCTGACCACGTCCGGCGGGGTCAGCACCGCCGCCAGCACGAACACGCCGACGATGGCGTAGCGCCGCGCCTTCTTGAGCTGCTCGGAGGTGATGATGCCGATGCGGCCCAAGAGCGTCAGGATCACCGGCATCTGGAAGCAGATGCCGAACGCCAGGATCAGCGTGGTGATGAGCGAGAGATATTCCGAGACCCGCGGCAGCAGCGAGATTTCCGCCCGCCCGTCGCCGCCCGCCTGCTGCATGTTCAGGAAGTAGGTCATGGCCAGCGGCATGGCGACGAAATAGACGAAGGCCGCGCCGATCAGGAAGCAGATGGGGGTCGCCACCAGATAGGGCAGGAAGGCGTTCTTCTCGTGCTTGTAGAGGCCGGGCGCCACGAACATGTAGATCTGTGTCGCCACCACGGGGAACGACAGGAAGGCCGCGCCGAACATGCCGAGCTTGATCTGGGTGAACAGGAATTCCTGCGGCGCGGTGTAGATGAGCTTCACCCCGCCGGAGAAGCCGGAGGCGAACTCATAGGGCCACAGCAGGATATTGTAGATCTGCTTGGCCAGCATGAAGCACAGGAAGAAGGCCACCAGGAAGGCGATCACCGATTTGATCAGCCGCGAGCGCAGCTCGATCAGGTGCTCGATCAAAGGGGCCTTCGAGGCGTCGATGTCCTCCTGGCTCATGTCCGGTCCATGGTTCACAGTTGACTGGCTCGCGGCGGGTGACTGGCGCACGGGTGCGTGCGCGCGGTTGCGTCCACCGCGCTCAGGCCGCGCCGCCGGTGGCGGGCTTCGGCTCGATCGGCGCGGTCACGGGCTGGTTCTGCGACAGATCGGGGCCGGTGTCGAGCACAGGTTCCGCCGCCGGGCCCGGCAAGGGAACCAAAGGCTCGGACACGGGAGACGGGTGTGGCAGCGGCGCGCGCTCCACCGCGCCGGTCGGCGCGGCGATGGCCTGATCCACCGATGCCGCAGCGGCAATAGTGGCAGTCCCGCCGGTGGCCTTGGCCACCGAGGCGGCGATGGCCTCGCGCATCTCGCGGTGCGGGTCATAGGCCGGCACCACCGGCGTCTCGGGCGGCGCCGTGGCGCCCTCCACGCTGGCGCGGATGTCCTCGCGGATGCTGCGCAGGGGGTCGAACGCCTCGGTGCCGGGGAAGGACTTGCTGACGCTGTCCTTCACGCCGCCGACGATGTTGCCGATGTCGGTGCGGATGTCCGACAATTCGGCCTCGCGCAACGCCTCGTTGAATTGCCCCTGGAACTCGCCCGCCATGCGGCGCAGCTTCGTGACGGTGCGCCCCACCGTGCGCAGCACGCCGGGCAATTCCTTGGGTCCGATGACGATCAGCGCCACAACGCCGATCAGCATCAGTTCAGACCAGCCGATATCGAACATGACGGCTCACTGCCTGCGGCGGAACCGCGGCCCTCTCTCGCGCGATGCGGACCGTCAGACGGCTTTCTTTTCCGTTTCCGGCGCGGGGCTGGCCTGATGCGGCAGCGGACGCGGCGGCTCGGAGGCCTTCGGCGCGGGCGTCTCGTCGTCGTCCGCCATGCCCTTCTTGAAGGACTTGATGCCCTTGGCCACGTCGCCCATCAGGTCGGAGATCTTGCCGCGACCGAACAGCAGGAGCACCACGGCCAGCACCACGATCCAGTGCCAGATGCTCAACGAACCCATAACTCACCCTCCGTGAGGATCTTCCAAAGGACGCATGCGGAGACGGATTTCGCATGCCACCCCATTCGAGGCGCGAGACTAGGACCCGGAAGCGGCGAAAACAAGGACTTCCGCAGGGTCCACGTGGATGCCCACCTCGCTGCCGCGCGCCAGATCCCCGCCGGGCCGTACCCGCGCCACCAGCGGGCGCTCGAAACCCTCGATGATCACTTCCAGGAGATCGACCTCGCCGAGGAAGCGCCGCTCGATCACCCGCCCCGGCACGCCGCCGCCCGCGGCGGTGAAGCCCAGCCCCTGCGGGCGGATGGCGGCGATGGCCGGCCCGGCCGCCACATGCGGCGCCGGGACGCGGCCGAGCGGGGTGTCCGCCACCCCGTCCGCCACCACCGCCGGCAGCTCGTTCAGCTCGCAGAAGAAGCGCGCGACACCAAGGTCCGCCGGAGTGCGGTAGAGCACGTCCGGCGCCCCCAGCTGCACCAGCTCCCCGCCGCGCAGCAGAGCGATGCGGTCGGCGAGGCGCATGGCCTCCTCCGGGTCGTGGGTGACGATGATGCAGGTAGCGCGGGCCTCGCGCAGCACCGCCAGCGTGTCCGCCCGCACCTGGTCGCGCAGCCGCCGGTCGAGGCCGGAAAACGGCTCGTCCAGCAGCAGGATGCCGGGGCGCGGCGCCAGCGCGCGGGCGAGCGCCACGCGCTGCTGCTGGCCGCCGGATAATTCATGGGGATAAGCCGCCGCGAGCGCCGCCAGGCCCACCCGGTCGAGCGCCCGGCGCGCCTCCGCCTCCGCCGCGCCGCGCTTCAGGCGCGACAGGCCGAACATGACGTTCTCCAGATTGGTCAGATGCGGGAACAGGGCATAGTCCTGGAACACCAGCCCCACCCCGCGCCGCTCCGGCGGCACGAAGGCGGACGGGCCGGCCACTTCCCTGTCGTCCACGCACAGCCGCCCGCCGTCGGGCTGCTCGATGCCGGCGGCGAGGCGCAGCAGCGAGGTCTTGCCGCAGCCGGACGGGCCGAGCAGGCACAGCACCTCGCCGGGCTCCACCGCGAGCGTGATGCCGCGCACCGCTTCGACCGCGCCGTAGGACAGGCGCACCGCCTCGAACCGCAGGCCCTTGGCGAAGGCGGCGGGCGTGCGGCTACGCATGGCGGGACCGGCCATGGTCATTCGTCATCCCCGTCCCGCTCCGCATAATCGAGCAGCGGCGCCAGGGAGAGGTCCAGCGGCTCCTTCTCCAGCGGCTCCTCGTCCTCGCGCAGGCCGGCGTCGTCGGAGGGCAGCGGGATGGAGAAGCCGGCCGGGATGCGGCCGTCCAGCAGGCCGGCGCCGCGCAGTTCGTCGAGCCCCGGCAGGTCCTGCAGGGCGTCCAGGCCGAAATGCACCAGGAAGGCGGGCGTGGTGCCGTAGGTGACCGGCCGGCCCGGCGCCTTGCGGCGGCCGCGCAGGCGCACCCAGCCGCTCTCCAGCAGCACGTCCAGCGTGCCCTTGGAGGTGGAGACGCCGCGAATCTCCTCGATCTCGGCGCGGGTGACCGGCTGATGGTAGGCGACGATGGCCAGCACCTCCACGGCGGCGCGGGACAGCTTGCGGGTCTCCACCGCCCCCTTCGACACCACCGGGGCGAGGTCCGGCGCGGTGCGCAGCATGTAGCCGCCGGCCACCTTGACGATGTTGACCCCGCGCCGGGCATAGTCGGCGGCGAGGATCTCCATCAGCGCGTCCACGTCGGTCTTCTCCGGCAAATGGGCGGCCAGCGCCGCCCCATCCACCGGCGCGCCGGAGGTGAACAGCAGCGCCTCGATCACCCGGAGGTCGCGCGCCAGCGCGACGGCGCGCTCGTCGTCCGGGCGGACGTCGAACAGGTCGACGCGGGGGGCGGCGCGGTTCATTCCCGCCGCTCCGTGCGGGGCCGCAGCCACAGCGGCGCGAACGGCTCGTCCTGGCGGATGTCCAAGAGGCCCTCTTTCACCATCTCCAAGGTCGCCGAGAAGCTGGAGGCGATGGCGGTCGCCCGCTGCTCCGGCGTGGTCAGATACTCTATCAGGAACTGGTCGAGGCGCATCCAGTCGCCCACCGCCGTGCCCAGGAGCCGTTCCAGCCGCTCGCGGGCATCCGCCAGCGACCAGACCATGCGCGTCTTCAGCGTGACATAGGACAGCGCCTGCTTCTGCCGCTGGGTGGCATAGGCCGAGAGCAGGTCATAGAGCGTGGCGGTGAACACCACGGGGCGGGTCTCCGGCACGCTGTCGTCCGGCACCACGCGCGGGAAGACGGTCAGGCCCAGCCGGTCGCGGGCCATCAGGGCCTCGGCCGCCTTGCGGATGCGCTCCAGGTGGCGCAGGCGCCGGGTGAAGGCGGCGGCCAGTTCCTCGGCGCTCGGCCCGTCCTCCTTGGGCGGCGCCGGCAGCAGCAGGCGGGACTTCAGGTAGGCCAGCCACGCCGCCATCACCAGATAGTCGGCGGCCAGTTCCAGCCGCACCCGCCGCGCCTCCTCGATGAAGGAGAGATACTGGTCGGCCAGCGCCAGGATGGAGATGCGGGTGAGGTCCACCTTCTGGGTGCGGGCCAGCGCCAGCAAGAGGTCGAGCGGCCCCTCGAAGCCGTCCAGGTCGACCACGAAGGCCCCCTCCCCGGCGGCGGGCAGCTGATCCTCGACGAAATCCGGCGCGCCCGGCCCGGCCGGGCCGTCCCCTTCGGCGGAGGGCGCGCCGGACACCGGGGTCAGACCGGCAGTTCGAGCAGCACCGCCAGCTCGTGGCGGGCCTGCTCCATGTCGAACGGCGGCGGGGTGACGCGCAGCGCCAGGGCGCGGGCGGCGCGGCTGGCGGCGGTCCCCGCCAGTACCGGCGCCTCGCCGGCCACCGCGTCCATCTCGTCCGGCTTGCCGTTGCAATGCAGCAGCAGGTCGCAGCCGGCGGCGACGGAGGCCCGGGCGCGCTGGGCGAGCGAGCCGGACAGCGCGTTCATGGACAGATCGTCGCTCATCAGCGCGCCGTCGAAGCCGATGAAGCCGCGCACCACCTCGTCCAGCACCAGCCTGGAGGTGGTGGCCGGATTGTGCTTGTCGAGATCGGCATAGACCACGTGGGCGGTCATGCCGAGCGGCAGGGTGTTCAACGCCATGAAGGCGGCGAAATCGCTCGCTTCCAGCACCGAACGGCTGGCGGTGACGGTGGGCAGGTGCTCGTGGCTGTCCAGCGGCGCGCGGCCATGGCCGGGCATGTGCTTGACCACCGGCAGCACGCCGCCGTCCAGCAGCCCGCGCGCCGCCGCGCTGGCGAGCGCCGCCACCGTGGACGGCTCGCTGCCATAGGCGCGGTTGCCGATGATGCCGTGGCCTTCCGGCAGGCGCAGGTCCGCCACCGGCAGGCAGTCCACGTCGATGCCGAGCGTGGCGAGGTCGGCGGCGATGAGGCGGGAATTGAGGCGCACCGCCGTCAGCGCCCGCGCCTTGTCGGCCTTGTAGATGGCGCCGAACTGCTCGGCCGGCGGGTAGTCGATCCAGAATGGCGGGCGCAGGCGCTGCACCCGGCCGCCCTCCTGGTCGATCAGCACCGGCGCGTCCCAGCCGAGCGCGGCCCGGCCCTCGGCCACCAGATCGGCGACCTGCTCGGGCGTATCCACGTTGCGGGCGAACAGGATCAGACCCCACGGCTTGACGTCGCGCAGGAAGGCGCGCTCGCCCGGGGTGAGGCGATGGCCCGAGAGACCGACGATGAGCGCGCGGGTTCCAGCAGGGGCAGAAGTCATGAAACGGGCCTATCGGCGCGCGCCCCAGGCGTCAAGCCGGGCATGGGGACGCGGGAACACAAAGAAAACGGCCGGGCAAGCCCGGCCGTCGCGAGTGGTCTCGGGGAGAAACCTAAAGGTACCTCAGAGCCCCGCCACATACTGGCTGGGATCGACCGGCTGCGAGCCCTTGCGGATCTCGAAGTGCAACTGCGGGGTCCCGACGCCGCCGCTCTGGCCCGCCTTGGCGATGATCTGGCCGCGCCGCACGGTATCGCCGCGCTTCACGCTGATCTCGCTGTTGTGGGCATAAGCGGTGACGTAGCCGTCCGCATGCTTGATCAGGACGAGGTTGCCGTAGCCCTTCAGCTCGTTGCCGGCATAGGCCACGGTGCCGTCCTCGGCGGCGCGCACGCCGGTGCCTTCCGGCACGGCGAAGTTCACGCCGTCGTTGCGGGTGCCGCCGGGCTTCGGGCCGAAGCCGGAGATGACACGGCCGCGGACCGGGGCGCGAAACTGCGGGCCGGTGCCGGGCGAGCGGGCCTCGTCCGCATCGTCGGCGGGCGTCACCTTGGCGGCGGTCTCGACCTTGGCGGTGGTCGCCGCCACCGGCGCCGGGCTGGCGGCGGCCGGGGTCACGGCGGCGGTCTTCGCCGGCGCGGCGGCGGGCGCCGCGAGCTGGTTCGCCTTCGGCGGGGCCAGCGGCGCGGGACCGGGCGCCGGGGTCACGGCGGCGAGCTGTTGCGGCTTGGCTCCGGTGGCGGGCACCGGCGCCGCCGCGAGCGGCGCGGGCGCCGGGGTGCCCGGAGCAGGCGCGGCCGGACGGGCCTGGGCCACGGTGGAGCTGCCGGCGCCGGGGATGACCATGGACTGGCCGATGCGCAGCGGCGCGTCGGGGGCGAGGCCGTTGGCGGCGGCCACCTGGGCGCGGGTCAGATTGTAGCGGCGGGCGATCGAGCTGATGGTCTCGCCCGAGGTCACCACATGGGTGGTGCCGGCGGCCGCGACGGCGGGCGGAGCGGCCGGCACGGCCGGGGCCGGCGGCGCGGCGGCATAGCCCGCCGAGCCGTAGATCGGCTGGCCGGCATTGTTGGCATAGGGGGCGTTGGCCGGCGCATAGGCCACCGGTTGGGAGGCCGTGGGCGCGCCGATGGGCGCCGCATCCACCCGCGAGGTGGGGGCCGAGCCGAGCGATCCCGTTACGTCAGCCGAGGCCTGGCGCGGCAGCGCCGCCGTGGGGGCGGTGCCCCCGGCATCGGAAAACCGCGTCACGTCCGCACTGCAGCCCGCCAGCCCAACGGCCACCAGGCCGACCGCGGCAAAGCGAGCGATCACAATACGTCCCAAGGTTTCGCTGGAGGTTGCCATGTGACCTAACTCGCACGCACCGAACATGTCGTGGAGTAAAGGCCGTACGGGTAAACGACCGCTTAAGTATGGCCGCCGGCCACAACAATTGCGGCGCTGTGATGTTTATGCCACAGCCTCGCCCCGAGCCCGCCCCGGCACGGCCCGCCATGCGAGCCGGCCGGAACCGCTAGTTCTGGGGCGCCGTGGTGACGAGCCCGGTGGTGGAGGTCACCGTCCCGGACACCGTGCCGCCCAGGCTCTCCACCTGCTCGCCGAGATGGTCGCGGGTGTGCTGGTCCATCACCGCCACCGGCGCGGCGATCACCAGCCCCGCCGCCTGCCCGACGGTGGAGGCGGCGCCCGTGGTCACCTGGACGATGCGGTCGCCGACGCCCTCGCGGCTGTCGGTGATGGTGGCCTGCGAGGCGATCCGCTTGCCGATCATCTGCACCACCTCGGGGCTCTCGGCGAACTTGCCGTGGTTGAGCCCGTCCGGCGTGTTCAGCTTGGTGAGGTCGTAGACATTGATCTTGCGCGTCTCGAACTCGCTGCGGAACGGCTCCTGCGCCGGATCGATCTGCCCGAGCCGGGCGCGCGAGCCCCACACCCGCTGGGAGACCTTCAGCGCCTTGTCGTCCTGCGACACGAAGATGGTGACGTTGGGCGCCGGCGTGCCGAGATCGGCCCACTGCGACTGGAAGATGTCCACGTCCACGTCCGGGGCGGCGAGCATGATGTTCTTGATCTTGGGCAGCACGCGGCCGTTGCGGATGGCCATCTGGCGCAGCGCCTCGAACGTCACCCAATTGCCCATGGAATGCGCCAGCACCGACACCTCGCCCACCGCCGGGTCCTTGGCCAGCGCGGTCAGCAGGGTTTCCAGCGCGTCGCGGGAATAGACCGCGCTCTCGCGGTCATAGCCATAGGCCAGCAGGCTGCCGCGCGAGGGCCAGGTGAACAGCACCGGCGTCACGTCCGCGCCGGAATCGTGCACGATCTGCGCGAAGCGGAACACCGCGTCGTCGAACCGCTGGTTGTAGCCGTGGATGAACACCAGCACGCGATGCTTCGGCCGCCGGCTGACATCCTTGTGCAGCCAGGCGATGGCCTGGTCACGGCTGAGATCTTCGGCTCCGGTGACGACGAAGTCGGTCTGCGGATTGCCCGGCACGCTGCGCGGCCACTGCACCTCGCCCGCCTGCCGGGCGGCATCGGGCGGCAGGGAGACGGTGATCTCGGCGAAGCTCGGCGTCTTGCCGCGGTCACCGGAGAACATGTCGGGCGTGGTGGCCCTGGCGCGGGTGGTGGCGACGATCATCGCCACCTTGCTGGTGCCGGGCACGTCGGCCGCCTGGACCGGAATGAGCACGCCCGGCGGGCGTCCGGCGCACGATCCCACGGCCATGGCCAGCGCCAGCGTCGCCACCAGAATGAACGCTTTGCGTGCAGACACCAGACCCATCCCCGCGCTCCAGCCCCTGCCCGGCTTGGTAAAGCACGCGCCGCAACCGCGCAATGGAGGGCGCGCGCTACGATGTTACGGCAACGCCGGAAATCAGCGGCACGAAGCGGACCGGCATGAGGTCGGCGGCCGCCAGCCCCTCCGGCGTCTTGGTGAACTTGCGCAGCGTCTGCACCTGCTGCGGCTCGCCGATGGGCGCCACCAGGATGCCGCCGGGCTTCAGTTGGTCGACCAGCACCGGGGGCACCTCGGGCGTGGCGGCCGTGACCATGATGCGGTCATAAGGCCCCCGCCCCGGCAGGCCGGCCATGCCGTCGCCGACGAAGGCGGCCACGTTGCGCAGCCCCAGCACCTTGAAGCGCACCTGCGCCTCACTCACCAGCGCGCGGTAGCGGTCCATGGTCACCACCTGGGAGGCGAGGTGCGACAGCACGGCGGCCTGATAGCCGCTGCCGGTGCCGATCTCCAGCACGGTGTGCTCGGCATTGAGCGCCAGGGCCTCGGTCATGATCGCCACCAGGCTCGGCTGCGACATGGTCTGGCCGCAGGCGATGGGCAGGGCCACGTCCTCATAGGCGTGGCGGCGCAGGGTCGGATCGACGAACAGGGCGCGCGGCACCAGCTCCAGCGCCCGTAGCACCGCCAGATCGCGGATGCCGCGCCGCCGCAGCCCGAGGATGAAGGCGGCGCGTTCCGCGCGTTCGGCCTCGCTGTCGCTCATCGTGCTCTGCCCCCCGACGTCAACTCTACCGTGCCGCGCGGGATTGCACCTGCAACCCGTTCATGGGCCGCCCGGCGCGATGCCGGCGGTGGACGCGGCGCGGCTGTGCACAGGGGCGCTTGCCTCCGCCGCCCGCGTCCGCCACCTTCGGCGCGCCATGCGCCCGGCTTTGCTCGATCCGCTCTTCGCCCCCCTCACCTCGCTTCCGGGCATCGGCCCCAAGATGGTGCGCCCGTTCGCCCGGCTGCTGGGGCGGGAGAACCCGCGCGTCATCGACCTCCTGTTCCACATGCCCTCCGGCCTCATCGACCGGCGGGCGCGGCCGACCATCTTCGAGGCCCTGCCAGACACCGACGTGACGCTGGAGGTGCGGGTGGACGGCCACCAGGCGCCCCCGCCGGGGCGACGCGCGCCGCACCGCACCTTCGTCTCGGACGCCAGCGGCGACATGCAGGTGGTGCATTTCAAGACCGAGCGCGCCCGCATCGAGCGCCAGCTGCCGGTGGGCGAGACGCGCTGGCTGTGCGGGCGTATCACGCTCTATGACGGCATGCGGCAGATGACCCATCCCGACCGCATCCTCGATGCGGCCGGCCTCGCCAGGCTGCCGCCGGTGGAGACCAAATACCGGCTGGTGGAGGGCCTCGCCGCCGGCCATGTACGCCGGGCCATGGACGCCGCCCTCGCCCGCCTGCCCGAATTGCCCGAGGCGATCCCGCCGGACCTGCTGGCGCGTGAGGACTGGCCCGCCTTCAAGGCGGCGCTCACCCGCATCCACCAGCCGGAGACGCCGGTGGACGCGCTGCCCACCGGCCGCGCCTGGAGCCGCCTCGCCTTCGACGAGCTCTATGCCCATCAGGTGACGCTGGCCCTGGTGCGCCAGACCCAGGTGAAGGCGGGCGGGCGCTCCAGCCGGGGCGACGGGCATCTGGCCGCCGCCATTCTCGCCGCTTTGCCCTTCTCGCTGACCGGCGCGCAGGAGGCGGCGCTTTCAGCCATCCGCTCCGATCTGGCGGCGGACACCCGCATGCTGCGCCTGCTGCAAGGCGACGTGGGCTCGGGCAAGACGGTGGTGGCGCTGCTCGCCGCCGCCGGCGTCATCGAAACCGGCCGGCAAGCGGCGCTGATGGCGCCGACCGAAATCCTCGCCCGCCAGCATCTGGAGACCATCGCCCCGCTGGCGGCCGCCGCCGGCATCGGCGTGGCGCTGCTCACCGGACGCGAGAAGGGGCGCGCCCGCGCCGCCATCCTCGACGACCTCAGGGAAGGCCGCATCGGCCTCATCGTCGGCACCCACGCGCTGATCCAGGACGACGTCGCCTTCGCCGATCTGGCGCTGGCGGTGGTGGACGAGCAGCACCGCTTCGGCGTCGAGCAGCGCCTCGCCTTCTCCCGCAAGGGCCGCGCGGTGGACATGCTGCTGATGACCGCCACCCCCATTCCGCGCACCCTGGTGCTGACCCTGTTCGGCGACATGGACAGTTCCGAATTGCGCGAGAAGCCGCCCGGCCGCCTGCCGGTGGACACCCGCGCCATCTCTCTGGAGCGGCTGGACGAGGTGGTCGCCGCCGTGGGCCGGGCCCTCGCCCAGGGCGCCCAGGCCTATTGGATCTGCCCGCTGGTGGAGGAGAGCGACACCTCGGACCTCGCCGCCGCCACCGACCGGGCGGCCCATCTCGCCCAGGTGTTCGGGCAACAGGCGGTGGAGCTGGTGCACGGCCGCCTGTCGGGGAGCGAGAAGGACGCCGCCATGGCCCGCTTCGCCTCCGGCGCGGCGCGCATCCTGGTGGCGACCACGGTGGTGGAGGTGGGGGTGAACGTGCCCAACGCCAGCATCATGGTGATCGAGCATGCCGAGCGCTTCGGCCTTGCCCAGTTGCACCAGTTGCGCGGGCGCGTCGGGCGCGGCGAGAAGGCCTCCACCTGCCTGCTGCTCTATCGCGGCCCCTTGAGCGAGACCGCGAAATCCCGCCTCGCCATCCTGCGCGAGAGCGAGGACGGCTTCCGCCTCGCCGAGGAGGACCTGCGCCTGCGCGGCGAGGGCGACGTGCTGGGCACGCGTCAGAGCGGCTTTCCCGGCTTCAAGATCGCCCGGCTCGATGTCCATGGCGCCCTGGTGGCGCAGGCGCGCGACCTGGCGGGGCGGCTCGTTCCCGGCAATCCGGATCTGTCAGGCCCCGAGGGCGAGCGGGTGCGCACCTTGCTCTACGTGCATGAGCGCGATGCGGCGGTGCGCTTGCTCTCCGCCGGCTGAGGCGCGAAGTTGGGCGCCTCGCCACGCTGTCCGAGGTTGTCCGTGCCGCCCGACCTGCCGCCGCGCCCGCCTTATGCCGCCGCCATGTTCCGGCAGGTGGTGATGCAGCGCGTGCTGTTCTCCTGCGGCGTCTTCTTCCTGACGCTGGGGGCCATCGGCATGGTGGTGCCGATGATGCCGGGCACGGTGTTCCTGATCGGCGCCGCCTGGTGCTTCGCCCGGTCCTCGCCGCGCTTCGAGGCGTGGCTGCTCAACCACCGTTACCTCGGCCCCACCGTCAGGCGCTGGCAGGAGACCGGCGCCATCCCCCTGGTCGCCAAGGCCTTCGCGCTCATGAGCTTCATCGGCAGCTGGACCGGCGCGTGGTATTTCGGCGCCCCCATCTATGTGCTGTGGGGCCTCGGCCTCCTGTTCGCCGCTTTGGCGGTGTTCATGGTGACGCGGCCGTCGCGCTAACGGGCCGGGCTTAGAGCTTGAGCGCGTCGGCCATCGGCAGGAACAGGCGCAAGGACCGGCTGGGAAGCGGCCGGAAGCCGTAGCTCTCATAGAGCGCCTTGCGTCTCGCGGTTCGTCCGGCATCGCCGCAATCGAGGACATCCAGCAGGATCACCGCGAGCCCCAATTGCCGGGAGACGCGCGCCAGCCGCTTCAGGGCATCGGCGAGCAGCAGCCCGCCGATGTGTTCAGTCCCGAGGTCAGGCGCTCTTGCGAAGTGGCAGGCGTCGAGGAACGCGGCGAGGCGATCGTGAAGCGGCGGGGTTTCATAATGACGGTGCCGCATGGTGGCCTCCTTGCGCGTTCGATTCATCCGCTCCACCTTGACCGCTGGTCCCTGGGATGGCGGGCGTGGCGCTTCGCTACGGCGAAGCACCTGGCCCATGACGCCTCCAGGAATACGGGACCGGCTTCGCTGAAGCCCCCACACTCCGAGACTGAACACCTGGGGATCGGACAGATGATACCGGATCATCTCCGGGTTTAGCTGCTGCGGCGTTTAAGCCAGGATTTGTCGATGGCGCCACGCAGGGTACCAAACTGCCGGAGAGCATCGACCGCCGCGCTCTTGTCCTTGGCCGCGAGCGCCACGATCATCGCCTCAATCAGCACCAGAGTGGCTCCATGCATAGCCAAATGGTCGGCCCGGCCTCTCGCGACGGGAAGGATCTCGACGACCCCACCTACCGAGCCCAGGCTGTCACTGATGAGCACGGTCGGCACTCCGAGTTCGCCGGCGCGCTCCAGAACAACGGAAACCTCCCGATAGATCGGGGCATAGGCGAGCATGAGGACCGCATCCCCCGCTTCCATGTCCTGGAGGCCATCGGCAAGGCCGATGCCGCTGCGGGAGAGCGCCGAACTGCGAAGACCGATCCGGTTGAACTGCAGAGCGGCATATTCGGCGACGCTGCCGGATGGCCCGATGCCGAAAACATAGCGGCGCCGCGCTGCGAACAGCATATCGACTGCCCGCTCGAAAGCGGCGCCGAATGTTGGCGACGTCATCGTTTCCAGGCTAGAGTAATGTTCCCTCAGAACATGCGCCAGAACACCGTCTGACGTCGCGCTCACATCCTGCAGCGTTTTCGTCAGCCGATCCGCGGGCGCAGGCCCGGTGATGTCCGACAGGATCGCCTCCCGCAAACTAGCGAGGCCATCGAAACCGAGGGCCCGCGCGGTCCGCACGACCGTCGCGTCGCTGGTGCCGGCCCTGTCGGCAATCTCGGCAGCGGAGTTCAGGAGGACGACCGATCTTTGTTCCACAAAGAACCGCGCCATGCGCCGTTCGGCCGGACGCAAGCTGCCGATGACCCCGGCGACCCGGTCACTCAACGTAAGCGGCTTGGGCGCACCACGTCTGGGCATTGTCTTTGTGCTCATGATTGCAGCTTCACCGATTCGCCGTCTGCGCACATCGACTATACCCCCTGGGCAGCCCCCTCCGAGGCTTCATGGCCAAGGCATTCTGGCCGTCCGCCCCGTTAACCGGCCCTTCCCGCAGGCCCACGCCGGGGCGGATGAGAGGGCGCGCATGGCCGCGTGCCAAGCCATGTTTCATACACTACACGAACTGAAAATTCCGTTGTATTCACTACCAATATCGTGCCACAAACATCGCAGGCTCAGCGGAGCCCATGCGAGAGGCTGTCACCGGCAAGGCGTTTCCGAGCCGGCGGCGCAGGCCGCATGCAAATCCGAGATGCAGGATGCCGCAGGACCATCCATCGTCAGGCATTCGACCGCGTGACCAGCAAGGAACCCGTCTGGTCGTGGCTTCTCCCCCTGCCCTCTGCGGTGGAGGTGATCATTGACACGGGCCAAGGCAGACGCCGGACGACCAGCACGGGGCCAATTTGCCTCGACTATCCCTGAAGTGGACACGCGGCGCGGGCTTTTCGCAAAATTGCGGGAAGAGGTCGAGATACTTCATGCGTTCGGGTTGAAGCGGGAAGAGATCGCCAGTGTTCTGGAAATCGACCTTAGAGATGTGCGGGCCCTATGCCCCACCCCCCGCAAGAAAGCCACGTCGTCCCTCCTCCCGCGGCGGGCGCTGATCGCCCTTCTGAACGGTCGTCACGCGATAAGAGGCGGTGCCACGCTGGCCGAACGAACCCAGAGGCTGGCCGACATTGCCAGCCACTACACCGAAGAAGAATTCTCCAACGAGCCCGGCGTGGGCGCGGTCACCGTGATCGAAGTGTCTCTCTGGCTCAGCGAGCGGGGGTATTCATTTCGTTTGACGCGCGACGCCCATGTGAAGTCCCGTGGCTTCTCCCAACAACAGGAGACATGAGGACTGGCACCGAGGCGGGCGCACAGACCGGAGACGCAAGCGCAGGGCGACAGCACATCTGGACGGGACCGCAGAGATCACGGGGCACGTTCACCTTGACGCAGCGGCGGCAAGGGAAAGCCGGCGTCCAGGATGCCGTCAGGACCGTTTGCGTGGAGGCACATCCGACAGCATATACCCTACGCCGGCGATGGTATGGATCAGGGGCGTGTTCGTATCGCCGTCAACCTTCCGGCGCAGGCGGTGCATATGCATGTCGATGATGTTGCCCTTCGGCTCGAAGTCATAGTCCCACGCCGCTTCCAGCAGCATGCCGCGGCTCACCGCGCGATGGGCGTTCCGCATCAGGGTTTCGAGCAGAAGGAATTCACGCGGCTGCAAGCCGATGTCCTGCGCGCCGCGCATCCCGAGCCGGGCGCGCAGGTCGAGGCTCAAATCGCCCACGCGGAGCACGGCCTGCCCCCGCGCCCGGTCCGCTCGGCGCGCCAGCGCCTCCAGCCGGGCCAGCAGCTCGGAGAACTGAAAGGGCTTGGCAAGGTAGTCGTCACTACCGGCGCGCAGGCCCTCCGCCCGATCCCGTGCCGAAGCGATAGCGCTCAGTATCAGGACGGGCAGATGCCTGTTCTCGTCCCGCAGCCGCCTCACGAGACTGATGCCATCCAGCTCGGGCAGCATCCGGTCCACGACCGCAATGTCGTAAATGTCCTCCAGGGCCATTGCCAGCCCCAGAGCGCCATCCGCCGCGCGATCCACCACATGGCCGCTCTCCGACAGCCCGCGAACAAGATGCTGGGCCGTCCGGTCATCGTCTTCCACCACCAGAATGCGCATGCCCGACCCATT
Source organism: Azorhizobium doebereinerae UFLA1-100 (assembly GCF_000473085.1). Classification (GTDB taxonomy): domain Bacteria; phylum Pseudomonadota; class Alphaproteobacteria; order Rhizobiales; family Xanthobacteraceae; genus Azorhizobium; species Azorhizobium doebereinerae. The sequence continues at coordinate 11,186 of NZ_AXBA01000035.1, read as the reverse complement.
TCACGGCGCCATGGCGCCCCCTTCGCCCGGTCGGGAAGGAACATGAAATATGTTTCATCTTCCGGCGACCTGCCCGGCATCTTCCCTGGGCTAAACCTATTTAGCAGAGTTGAACCCCGCCGCTTCCAGCGATGCACCGCCTCATCGGCCGGCAGGACGCGGCCCGCGTAGGGAAAACGGACAAATGACACGCGTGCTCGTGGTCGAAGACGACACCGCCACCGCACGGGAACTCTGCGCGGCACTGGAGGACCACGGTTTTGAGGTCGACCTTGCCGCCGACGGCAAGGGCGGTCTCCTCAAGGCCGCGACCGGCGGCTATGACGCGATCATTCTCGATCGTATGCTGCCGGGCGAACTGGACGGCCTCGGCATCCTGTCCACCCTGCGGGCGGTCGGTGTGGAGGTTCCGGTGCTGATCGTGAGCGCCCTCTCCGCCGTCGACGAACGCGTACGAGGCCTGAAAGCGGGCGGCGACGACTATCTCGTCAAGCCGGTGGAGTTCGTGGAACTCACCGCGCGGGTCGAGGCCCTCCTCCGACGCCGGACGACGCCGGCGCGGGCCAGCCGCCTGCAAGTAGGCGATCTGGACCTGGACCTCATCACCCACCAGGTCACGCGTGCCGGACGCCCGCTCGACCTGCTGCCGCGCGAATATGAACTGCTGGAATATCTGATGCGGCAGGCAGGACAGGTGGTCACCCGCACCATGCTGTTCGAGGAGGTCTGGAAGTACCACTATCCGGAATCCAGCAATGTCATCGACGTGCATATCAGCAAGCTGCGCCGCAAGATCGATCCGGAGGGGGCCTCGCCCATGATCCAGACCATTCGGGGCGCCGGATATATCCTCAATGCGGCTTCGTGAACTCCCGCGCACCACGAGCTTCCGCCTCGCGGTCTTCTTCCTGCTGCTGTTCGGCGGCGCCTCCAGCGCGCTCTTCGGCGTGCTGTATGTGCAGATGCAGGGCTTCCTCGTCGCCCGCGTCGACGAATGGCTGCTGCGCGAGCGCACCGACCTGTCGCGCTACAGCCCCGAGGAACTGCGCACGCGCCTTGAGGCCCGCGCCCTCGTCGATCCCAGCCTCGAGCGGGCCATGGCCGTCTTCGATCCCGCCGGCCGGCGCCTCGACGGCACGGAGCTGCCCGCTCCCGCCACGATCTCCGCCTGGGATGTGCCCTTCGACTTCGCCATCGCCCTGAACGGCAAGCGGGAGACATATCGCGGCCTCGCCCGCCGGCTGGAGACCGGCGATACGCTTCTCATCGCCCAAAGCCTTCACGAGACCGACGAATTCAACGAAGCGCTCGTCCAAGCGATGTTGATCGGCGGCGCGCTCACCATCGTGCTCGCGCTCGGTGGCGCGGTCTTCGTCGGCATCGGCGCGGTCAGGCGCCTCGATGCGGTGACGCTGGCCATCCGCAAGATCGTCGCCGGCGACCTGTCCAACCGCCTGCCGACCCGGGGCACGCTCGACGACGTGGACCGGCTCATCCATGTGGTCAACGGCATGCTGGAGGAGATCGACCGCCTCATGCGCGAGGTGAAGGGCGTGTGCGACAACATCGCCCATGATCTTCGCACGCCCCTGACACGGCTCCTCGGCGGACTCGAACGGGTGCGCCGGCATGACCCGTCCAAGGAGGAGTACGGCCTTGCGGTGGACGACGCCATTGCCGAAACCAAGGGCATCCTGAAGACCTTCGCCGCCTTGCTGCGCATCTCCGAGGTGGAGGATGGCGCGCGGCGATCCGGCTTCGTCAGCGTCGATCTTGCCGCCATCGTGCAGGATGCCGTCGATTTCTACGAACCGCTGGCCGATGAGAAGCAGATCGCCCTGAGCCTGAGCGGGCAGCCCGTGCGCCTGCCGCTCATGGGCGATGCCAGCCTGCTATTCGAGGCCGTGGGCAACTTGCTGGACAATGCCATCAAGTTCACGCCGCCCGGCGGCCATGTGCGGGTCACGCTGTTCTCTTGCGCGACCGCAGTGGGGGTCGCGGTCGCCGACGACGGGCCAGGCATTCCACCGGCCGAGTGGGAGGCCGTGCTCCGCCGATTTTATCGGACGGAAAAAAGCCGGAGCACGCCGGGCAGCGGTCTTGGCCTGAGCCTCGTCGCCGGCATAGCGGGCCTCCATGGTATGGAACTGGTGCTGGCGGACAACGAGCCCGGGTGCAGGATCACGCTTTCGAAGGCGCCGGACGCCTGATCGGCCCCGTCAGCCGAACACATGAGCCTCGCCGGCAACGGAGATCTGCACCTGCGTGCCCACCGGCAGCGCGTCCATGGACGAACGCTGCAGGGCGATGCGCCGGGCCGGGGCTGCCGGCGCACCGCCCGGCACCTCCACCACCATGGCGCACGAGGCCCCCGCGAACTCCATCTCCATCACGCGGCCGAAGACACCGGCGCCGTGCACCCCGGCCTCCGCCGAAAGCACGTGGACACGGACCTGTTCCGGACGCAGCATCACCTCCGCGCGACCGGACGGATGCCCCTCGGCCACCGCAAGCGGGCCGAGGATGGAGGTGGCGGCGCGCCCTTCAATCACCGCCGAAAGAATGATGGCCTCGCCCAGGAATTCGGCCACCATGCGATCCACCGGCTGCCGGTAGAGCCTGTGAGGCGGCCCCACCTGCGCCAGCCGCCCCTTGTGCATGACGGCCACCTGATCGGCGAAGGACAGCGCTTCCGCCTGATCATGGGTCACGAGCAGCGCCGTCACACCCGTGGCGGCCAGAAGCGCGATCACCGCCTTGCGCGTGCTGATGCGCAGCGCCGTGTCCAGGGCGGAGAACGGCTCATCCAGCAGCAGCAGCCGCGGATTGGGCGCCAGGGCCCGTGCCAGCGCCACACGCTGCTGCTGGCCGCCGGAAATCTGATCCGGCCGCCGATCGAGAAGACTGATGTCGAGATCCACCATGGCCATGAGATCCCGCACCCGCGCCGCCCGTCCCGCGTCGCGCGGCGGAAGACCGAAGGCCACGTTCTCGGCGACGCTGAGGTGGGGAAACAGGGCCCCATCCTGCACTACGATGCCGATGCCGCGCCGATGGGCGGGCATGGAGATCCCACCCTCGGCGAGAACCGTCCCGTCGAGCCGGATGGTTCCCGCATCGGGCGCCTCGAAACCCGCGATCAGCCGCATGAGCGTCGACTTGCCCGACCCCGAGGGGCCGACAATGGAGGTGCGGCTGCCGCGCGCAACGACAAGGTCGATAGCGTCCGTCGCCCGTGCCGCCGCATAGTGCTTGGTGAGGCCTTGCAGAACCAGAAAGCTCATCGCCCGCTTCTCCGTCTGGCCTGTACATGCAGAAGCCAAGTCAATGGCAGGGACGCCGCCACCATGATGACGGCGTAAGGGGCCGCCGCGGCGTAATCCAGCTCGCCGGAGAGATCCCAGAAGCGCATGGCGAGGGTCTGCGTGCCGCTTGGCGCCAGCATCTGGGTCGCGGTCAGCTCGTTGAAGATCCCGAGCCCTACCAGCGCCAGGCTCGCCGCCGCACCGGGAGCGGCGAGCCTCAGCGTGATGACCCGCATGACCCCGAAGGGGGAATGCCCGAGACTGCCGGCGGCCTGCTCCAGCTCCACCGGGGTCTGCGCGATCGCTGCCCGCAGGCTGACCAGCGCCCGGGGCAGGAAAATGATGGCGTAGGCGACCAATATGGTGAAAACCGTCTGATAGAGCGGCAGGGCGACCCGCACGGTAACCATCACCAGCGCAAGGGCGACGGCCACGCCCGGCAAGGCGCCCGCGATGTAGTTGCATCCCTCCAGGAACCGCTGGAAGCGGCCCGGATGGCGTACCGCGATCCAGGCCACCGGAAAGGCCGCCAACGTCGCCAGCAGGCCGCCGGCCAAAGCGAAGGCCAGCGTCTGCCAGAGCGCGCCGAGGATCTCGCCCATGCGCCAGACGTCCCGCCCGCCGACCAGAAGCCAGCGCCCCAGCGTCAGCATCGGCACGCCGATGGAGAGCAAGGCCGTCGCCGCGAGCAGAACGGCTGCACCGGGAGCGTAGCGGCCGAGCGCGACCGTGCGGGACCGGCTGGGCGTACCGGACCCCACCCGGGCATAGCGGGCGCGGCCACGCACGCCACCTTCGAGCAGGAGCAGCAGCAGGCAGCACACCACCAGCACGCTCGCCAGCATGTTGGCCGCCGGCCCGTCGAAGGCGGTCTGAAACTGCTCGACGATCGCCGTGGCGAAGGTATCGAAGCGGATCATGGCGTAGAGGCCGTATTCGGCCAGCAGATGCAGCGCGACCAGCAAGGATCCGCCGAGGATGGCCAGCCGGAGCTGGGGCACCACCACGCGCCGGAAAACCCGCCACGGGCCGTGGCCGAGGGAGGCCGCCACATCCTCGAGCGCGGGGTCCATCTGCCGCAGCGTCGCCGCCACGGGCAGATAGAGGAAGGGAAGATAGGCCAGCACCGACACCGTCACGCCGGCGAACAGGCCATGGAAGGCGGGGACGAGGCTGATCCAGGCATAGCTCTGGACAAAGGCCGGCACGGCCAGCGGCGCCACGCATACCCAGGCCCAGACGCGGGCCCCGGCCAGATCAGTGCGTTCGGTCAGCCAGGCCAGAGCCACCGCGAGGCCCGCGCAGACCGGCACCGTGAGAACGATCAGCGCCGTCGTATTGAGCAGGAGGTCTGCGACCCGCGGCCGGAAGACGAGGAGTGACACCGTCGCCCAGCCGGCCTGGATCGTGACCCACGCCACGAAGACCAGCGGCAGCAGCGAGAAGAAGGAGACCACGACGGCGGCCATGCCCATCGGCGACAAGCCGCGGCGCCAGGTCCGGACGCGAGCGAGGCCACGCCGGGGCCACGACATCCCTCCGGTATCGGGGCTGGGCGCGGGGACCGGCATCATCTTGTCTGTCGTGGTCACGAAACGCATGTACCGTCTTGGGGATGGCGCATCGGCCCCGCGGCTTCATCCTCACCGCGGGGCCGATGCCTGTCGGGGAGGCTACAGGATGCCGGCAGCCAGCATCAGCTCCATCACCTTCTTGCTGTCGAGCGCGGACGGCTCGACCTTCGGCGCGCCGAGCTCGGTGAGGGGCACCAGACGATCGTTCGACGGCGCACCGACGCCAACCGCATATTCATAGGAGGTTCCGGTGCGCAGAACGGCCTGCCCGCCCTTGCCGGCGATCCACTTCAGGAAGGCGACGGCCTCCTCCTTGTGCTTGCTGGAGGCGAGGACACCGCCGCCAGAGATGCTCACGAACGCACCCGGATCCCCATTCTTGAAATAATGCAGCGCGACGTTCCTGGAGTTCTCCCCGGTCTTGGCCTGATCGCCCACGAAATAATAATGGTAGATGATGGCGGTCGGCACCTGCCCGTCGTTCACCGCCTTCAAAGCGATGCTGTTGCTCTTGAAGGGAACGGCATTCTCCTTCATCGCCTTGAGCCAGGCCGCCGTTTCCTTTTCGCCCTTCAGCTCCAGCAGGGCCGCGACGATGGCGTGGAAGTCCGCACCACCCGGCGCCGCCCCCCAGCGCCCCTTCCAGGCCGGCAGGGCGAGATCCAGCAGCGACTTCGGCAGGTCGGCTTCCTTCAGCTTGGTCTTGTCATAGGCCAGCACGGTGGCACGGGCGGCGATGCCGATCCATGTGCCATTGGCCGGGCGATATTGCGCCGGCACTTCGGCCAGAACGTCCTCCGGCAACGGCGCGAACAACTTCGCCTTCTCCACCAGCGCCATGGCCGGTGAGTTTTCGGTCAGGAAGACATCCGCCGGCGAGGCGGCTCCCTCCTGCACGATCTGGTTGCCGAGCTGGGTGTCGCCGCCATTGCGAAGCGTCACCTTGATGCCCGTTTCCGTCGTGAATGCGTCAGCCCATTCCTTGGCTAGGCTCTGGTGCTGGGCATTGTAGACGACGATGCCGTCTGCGCTCGGCTTGATCCCGGACTGGGCAAAGGAGGCTGCGGGGGCGATGGCCAGCCCGGCCAGCAGCGCCGCACCAGCGAGCGCGGTGATAGCGAATTTCATAGTGCACCTGCACAAAGTAAAACCTGCATCGCGCCTGCGACACATCTCTCCCATCCGCCACTTCAGCATCAAACGTCAACATTTATGATTTAGAATCAATCAAATTTATCTCAAATTACGCTACGTTCCATTTATTAAACGGCAGTTGTGAGCCGCAAATGCGCAAGAATTCGCGCTCACTCGAAAAGATAAATTTTATCCCACGGAAGGCACTTCTCCGGAATACGTGAAAGTGCGCCACCGAAATCGTCGCAGGAACGCCCCCGCTTGTCATATGTCGCCCTCCTGTTCCCCCGCACGGGCGGATGCATTTTTCGCCATACGCCCCAACGTAAGGGGCTTCCCTGAAGCATTTACTTCCTATAATTCACTCATGTTGCATTTGCTACAGACGCAAACGCCGGCCAGATTTTTCGTCGGAACCACTGCGAGGCGCCCGGCGCCGCGGAGCCCGATGCCGGACGGCGCCACCCCTGAGGCACGCAAGGGACGCACGCCCATGACGACGATGACCACAATCGGATCCACCGTGACGGCCGCCTTTCTCGGCTCCTTCGTGGAAGTCGTTGAGGCCTTCACGATCATTCTCGCGGTCGGCCTCTCGCGTGGCTGGAAGCCGGCCTTCGTGGGCACCGGCCTCGCACTTCTGGTGCTGGCCGCCCTCGTTCTCGTCTTCGGCCCACTGATCAGCCTCATTCCCCTCCAGCTGATGCAGTTCGTGATCGGCACGCTGCTGATCCTGTTCGGCATGCGCTGGCTGCGCAAAGCCATCCTGCGCACGTCCGGCTTCATTCCGCTGCATGACGAGGATCAGGCGTTCACCACCGAAAGCGACTTGCTGAAACGGCAGAGCACGGATCGACGGGCCGACTTCCTCGCCGCGTCCGCCGCCTTCAAGGCAGTGTTGCTGGAAGGCGTGGAGGTGGTTTTCATCGTCATCGCGGTGGGTGCCGGCCGTGGATTGATGGTCTATGCCAGTCTCGGTGCCCTTGCCGCCTGCCTGCTCGTCATCCTTGTCGGCCTCGCGGTGCACCGCCCGCTGTCGCGCGTCCCCGAGAACACGCTCAAGTTCACCGTCGGCCTGATGCTGAGTACGTTTGGCGTGTTCTGGGTCGGCGAAGGACTGGGCGTGGACTGGCCCGGCGCGGATCTCGCGCTGCTGGCCATCTTCGCTATCTTCACGCTCGTGGCGCTGGCCGCTGTCCAGTGGCTGCGCCAACTCACCCCCACCACCGCAAGGGCCTCGTGATGAAATTTCTCCGCGGCGTCATCTCCGAAGTGCTCGGGATGTTCATCGACGACGGTGCGCTGGCCCTCGCCAGCGTCGTCCTGATTGCGCTCGTCGCCATGGCGGTCAAGGCGGCCGGAACGCCGCCGCTCGCTGGCGGCGCACTGCTGCTGGTCGGGTGTCTGGCGATCCTGCTCGAAAGCGTCAACCGCGCGGCCCGGAAGAAACCCAAAGGCTAACCCGGTCCAGCCCGCCACAGCGGAAGGCTGAGGGTCACCTTAAGACCCGGGGCAGCATTTTCCACGACCAGCGTGCCGTCATGGAACTCGACGACGGCCGCGGCCAGGGTCAGGCCGAGGCCGTTTCCCGGGCTGCTCCGGGACCGCTCGCTGCGAAAGAAGCGATGCGTCAGACGATGGAGGTCCGCCTCCGGCACGCCCGATCCATCATCCCGGACGCTCACGCACACCCGTCTTTCGTCCGCGCGATCGGGCGCGAGGTCCAGGTAGATGCGGGTACCGGCCGGCGTGTGACGCATCGCATTCTCGACCAGATTGGCGATCGCCTGCGTCAGCAATTCCTTGTCGCCGAGCACTGTGGCGCCGGCCGAGATGTGCAAAGCGATGAACCGGCCGTCCATCTCCGCATCCGGGCGATAGGCATCGGCCACGGCTTCCAGGATCGTATCCAGCGCGATCGCTTCGAAACTGTCCCGGGACGCCGCCCCTTCAAGGTTCGCCACCCTGAGCAGAGCCGCGAAGGTGTCGAGCAGTCCCTCCGCTTCATGCGTGGCGGCTTCGATCAGATGCCGGGTCTCGCTCGCGGAAGCCGAGCCATCCCCCGCGCGCTCCAGCTTCTGCAAGAGGCGGGCAAGTGGCGTGCGCAGGTCGTGGGCCACGTCGCTGCTGACCTGGCGCAGGCTGTCCATGAGGCGCTCGGTGCGGTCGAGCATGCGGTTCAGCGTCTCGGCCAGATGATCGAGATCATCCGCTGAACCGCGGAGCGGAATGCGCCGCGACAGGTCGCCGGCGATGATCGCCTCCGCGGTCCGGGAGATCGCTTCGACCTTGGCGAGGAATATCCGGCTCACCACCACACCGCCGGCAATGGCCAGCAGGGCAGCCAGCCCCACGGCCCAAGCCAACGCGGTCAGGATTGCTTCCTGCACCTCGCGGATCCGCCGCAGGTCATCCCCGACGGCGAGCAACATCCCTCCCCCCAGATCGGTGACCAGCGCCAGCACCTGCTCGGGCTTGCCGTCATCCTCCGATGCCTGCGGGACATCCATGATTTTCCAGCCGAAGCGTACGTCGGTTCCGACGGCCGGCATCTCGCCGGCAAGATGCCGGCCGTCGCCGGCTTGCAGGAGATAGTCCAGCGCACTCGCGCCCCGTCCCCTTATGCGGACGACGTCCGCCAGTCGCGCCATGCCGCCATGCTCGAACTCCTCCCGCAAGAGGGCCGTCTCGGCCCGGATCCGGGTTTCCATCTGATGCTCGAGCACCTTGCGTGCCGTCAGGAAGACAGCCGCGCCGAGGATGACCGAGGAAACCGCGAATACGAGGACATAGAGCGCAGCGAGGCGGGCCGGCACGCGCCGGGTCGGAGCACGGATCGCCACCTTCACGATTCCGTCGGGCCGCGGAGGAGATAGCCCGCCCCGCGCACCGTATGGATCAGTTCGGGATCCCTGCCGCCCCGGGAGATCTTGCTGCGCAGGCGGCTCATGTGGCTTTCGACGATGTTGGTCTTGGGGTCGAAATGGAAGTCCCAGACCCCTTCCAGCAGCATCGTCCGGGTCACGATCCGGTCCGCGTGCCGCAGGAGGAATTCCAAGAGGAGGAACTCCCGCGGCTGCAGGTCGATGCGCTCGCCTCCACGCATGGCCGAACGCTTGAGCAGATCGACCTCAAGATCCGCGAGCCGCAAGATCAAGGGCGTCTCGGCAAGCGGCGGCCGGCGCGCAAGGGCGTTCAGGCGGGCCAGCAATTCCGCGAATGCGAAGGGCTTGACGAGATAGTCGTCGCCTCCCGCCTCAAGTCCGCGCACCCGGTCCCCCACCCCGCGCAACGCCGTGAGGAACAGCACCGGCGTGCGTATGCCGGAGGCGCGCAGGCGGCGGACCAAAGCGATGCCGTCCAGTTCCGGCAGCATCCGGTCCACCACAAGCGTGTCGTGGATGTCGCGCATGGCCAGGAGCAATCCGTCCTGCCCGTCCTGCGCGTGATCGACCGAATGCCCGTGCTCACGTAGTCCCCGCAGAATGTAGTCCGCGGTTTCGGCATCGTCCTCGATCAGCAGCACCTTCATCGCACACACATCTGCATCTTTTTGCACGCTTCACACGAAGCACAGCCGCCTGGACCGGCGGGCGGCGGCCCCGGCAGCCGCCCCTACCGCGCCGCCGGATTATCCATCACAGCCAGAAGGTCGGACAGGGTCTTCTTGCATTCGATCGCATCCGGCTTCGGGGCGCGCAGGGCCGTGAGGGCCTTGTCGATCGCCTTGTCCACCACGTGCCAGTCGGCTGCCGCACGCGGCTTCAGGCCCGCCTCGGCGGCATCCCAACTGGTTTCGAGGTCCTTGATCCGCAGGGTCGCCCCCGGAAGGTTGCCTTGATCCACAAGGCCGGCGGTATCCACCACGATGGCACGGAAGGACGACAGGTCCCCGAGCTTCGAGGGCGCCGCGGCGGCAGCCGTGACGCCGGATATGGACAGCACCGACATTCCGGCCGTCACCAGGGCGACCTGGGGCAGAGCAAGAGTGGTGACGATGCAACAGACGCTGAGCAGTTTGGTCCGAGCCATTTTGTTTATCCTGCGAAGTCAGAGGGTGATGGGCGCGGTCAGGCGGGGCGCTGCGTGCGTCCGGCGCGCGCGAGGGTGAGATAGACCACAAGCATCAGGATGATCGTAAGGAAGATGAGGCTTGTATTCACGGCACCGAGCCCCAGCCCGCCGTAGATCTGCGATTGGGAGAGCAGGTCTCCGAGCGAGGCCCCCAGGGGCCGCGTCAGGACGTAGGCGAGCCAGAATGCCAGGACGCCGTTCATGTTCGCGAAGTAGAGCAGACCGATGAAGGCGATCGCCCCGCTGAAGACGAGCACGCCCAAGGTGAAGCCGAGCCCCAGCGCTTCCGTCGCCAGATCGCCCGCCGCCGTGCCAAGGGCGAAGGTCAGCAGCACCACCAGCCAGTAGAACAGTTCCCGCCGCGTCGTATCGACGGCGTGGATGGAGAGGGTCCGCTCGACCGCGTACCAGACTGCAAAGGCCACCAGCAGCAGAAACGCGAAGGCTGCCGTGCTGTAATAGAGGCTCACTTCCATGCGATCCGTGAGCACATCGGTGAGCTGGGTTCCGACGACGCTGACGAAGACCACCGTCAACCAATAGATCGCGGGGACGTAGCGAGGCATGGCCACCTGGATGCACAGCAGCGCGAGCAGCACCGCGCACGTCAATCCAGTAGTCAGGCCCGTTCCCAGCCCGGCGTTCACGGCAAGATAATCCGCTCCAGTCTCCCCGACTGTGGTGGCCAGGATCTTGATGACCCAGAAGACAGCGGTGATCTCGGGAACTTTGTTCTCCAGGATCCTGGAGGTTCGGCGAGTTGAGGGCGGCACGGCATATCCTTCACGATGCGGCTGATGCGATTGACGGGCAGGAGACTAGGCTCAGGACCTATTAATTTGCCTTGAGTTGTGATTCACAGTCTCCATTGAGGAGGCTGTGATGAGCGATTTGTTCCTGCTGAGCGAAAGGCAGATGTCTCGGATCTCGCCCTTCTTTCCCTTGGCCCATGGCGTGCCGCGCGTCGATGACCGCCGGGTGGTGAGTGGCATCGTTTATGTGATCCGCAACGGGTTGCAGTGGAAGGATGCCCCCAAGGACTACGGCCCGCACAAGACGCTGTACAACCGCTTCATCCGCTGGAGCCGGCTCGGGGTCT
>NZ_AXBA01000034.1 GCF_000473085.1 Azorhizobium doebereinerae UFLA1-100 | reverse complement strand
GGTCATCCCGTCCAATCCATCCCGCGCCAGGAAGCATAGCCTCGACAGGCACCTCTACGCTCAGCGCCACCTGATCGAATGCTGCTTCTCCAAGCTCAAGCAGTTCAGGCGTGTCGCGACCCGCTTCGAGAAGACCGCGCGAAACTACCTCGCCATCGTCACAATCGCTGCCATCGTCCTGTGGATCAGGTAACTGTCCACACCACCTAGTGCGCCGCATCCGCGCGCTGGAGAAGCCCGTGGTCTGCGCGGTGAACGGCGTGGCCGCCGGCGCCGGCGCCAACGTGGCCCTGGCCTGCGACATCGTGCTCGCGGCGCGCTCGGCGAAATTCATCCAGGCGTTCGCCAAGATCGGCCTGGTGCCGGATTCGGGCGGAACCTTCTTCCTGCCCCGCCTCGTGGGCGAAGCCCGCGCGCGGGCCCTCGCCCTGCTCGCCGAGCCCGTGCCGGCGGAGCAGGCGGCCGCCTGGGGCATGATCTGGAAGGTGGTGGACGACGCCGACCTGAAGCGCGAGGCGGAAGCGCTCACCGCCCATCTCGCCACCCAGCCGACGCGTGGCCTTGCCCTGACCAAGCAGGCCTTCAACGCCTCCGCCGGCAACGATCTCGACGCGCAGCTGGACCTGGAGCGCGACTTGCAGCGCGAGGCCGGGCGCACCCCGGACTATCGCGAAGGCACCCGCGCCTTCATGGAAAAGCGTGCGCCCGCCTTCACGGGCCGCCGGTCATGAGCGCCCGTTCTCCGCAAGAGGTCGCGCACCTCGCCGCCGACACCATGTGGGCCAATGATCCCACCAGCCGGGAATTGGGCATGGAGCTGGTCGAGATCGCGCCCGGCCGCGCGGTACTGGCCATGACGGTGGCGCCGCACATGACCAACGGCCACGACACCGCCCACGGCGGCTTCCTGTTCACGCTGGCCGACAGCGCCTTCGCCTTCGCCTGCAATTCCTACGGCGATACGACGGTTGCGGCCCATTGCAGCATCACCTTCGTGCGGCCCGGCCGGCGCGGCGACCGGCTGGTCGCCACCGCCCAGGAAGTTTCGCGCAGCGGCCGCTCGGGCATCTATGACGTCACCATAGCAAGAGAAGGCGTGACGATCGCGCTGTTTCGGGGCCATTCTCGCACCATCGGCGGCTCGTTCATCGCGCCCGCCGAAAACGCGCCGCAGAGCAGCGACAGTGAAGCATCATAAGGAGGAGACGATGAACATGGCTCTGCCGGCCTTCGCCCACGATGCCATCGGCAAGGATGGCCTTGATTCCGCGGAGCGGGCATCCCGCGACCAGATCCTGTCGCTCCAGCGCGAGCGGCTGGCGTGGTCGCTGCGCCATGCCTATGAGAACGTGCCCTTCTACAAGGCCAAGTTCGACGCGGCTGGCGTGCACCCTTCCGATTTCCGCGAGTTGTCGGACCTGTCGAAATTCCCGTTCACGGTGAAGACCGACCTGCGGGACAATTATCCCTTCGGCATGTTCGCCGTGCCGCGCGAGAAGATCGCCCGCATCCACGGCTCGTCGGGTACCACCGGCAAGCCCATCGTGGTGGGCTATACGCAGGCCGACCTCGACATGTGGGCGGACGTGATGGCGCGCTCGCTGCGCGCCGCCGGCGTGCGGCCGGGCATGATGGTGCATGTGGCCTATGGCTACGGCCTGTTCACCGGCGGCCTCGGCGCCCATTACGGCGTGGAGCGGCTGGGCTGCACCGTCATTCCCATGTCGGGCGGCATGACCGAGCGCCAAGTGCAGCTCCTGGAAGACTTCCGGCCGGACGCCATCATGGTGACGCCGAGCTACATGCTGGCCATCCTCGACGGCTTCACCAAGGCGGGTCTGGACCCGGCGCAGTCCTCGCTCAAGTTCGGCGTGTTCGGCGCCGAGCCCTGGACCAACGCCATGCGCCAGGAGATCGAGCGGGCCTTCGCGCTCGACGCCACCGACATCTACGGCCTGTCGGAAGTGATCGGGCCGGGCGTCGCGCAGGAATGCGTGGAGACCAAGGACGGCCTGCACATCTGGGAGGACCACTTCCTGCCGGAGGTCATCGACCCCATCACCGGCGAGGTGCTGCCGGACGGCGAGAAGGGCGAGTTGGTGTTCACCTCGCTCACCAAGGAAGCCTTCCCGATCATCCGCTACCGCACGCGCGACCTCACCCGCCTGCTGCCGGGCACCGCCCGCCCCGGCATGCGGCGCATGGAGAAGGTGACCGGCCGCTCGGACGACATGATCATCCTGCGCGGCGTCAACGTCTTCCCCACCCAGATCGAAGAGATCCTGATGGCGGTGGAGGACTGCTCCGGCCACTACCAGATCGAGCTGACGCGCACCGGCCGCATGGACGAGATGACCGTGCACGCGGAAATCCGCGAGGGGCGCTGGAGCGAAGCCAGCGTGGAGGGCTCCAGCCGGCGCATCCTGAAGCGGATCAAGGACACCATCGGGGTGAGCACGCGCATCGAGATGCACCCGCCCGGCGCCATCGAGCGCACCGCCACCGGCAAGGCCAAGCGCGTCGTCGACAAGCGCCCCAAGGAGTGAGGCCGCGAGCCTCGTTCCGACGCGACCAGACAGGGCGGCTTCGGCCGCCCTTTTTCTTTGGGCCGGCCCGCACCGTTCGGCCAACAAAAAAGGTCCGGCGCTGGGCCGGGCCTTCGATCGGGACTGCGGCTGATCACATCTGATCGAAATCGACCACGATGCGCGCCGTGGTGGGGCGGGCCTGGCAGGTGAGCACGAAGCCGGCCTCGGTCTCCCACGGCTCCAGCGAATAGTTCACCTCCATCTCCGCCTTGCCCTCCACCACCTTGGCGCGGCAGGTGGAGCACATGCCGCCCTTGCAGGCGAACGGCAGGTCGAGCCCGGCGCGCAGCGCGGCGTCGAGGATCGCCTCGCCCTCCGCAACCGGCACGTCGCGCCGCTTGCCGTCGACGATGAGCGAAGCCACATGGGCCGGGGGCGCATCGGCGGCCACCGGCGCGGACCTGGGGCGCGGCGCGCCGCCATGGGCGGAGACGAAGCGCTCCACATGGACCTTCGCCTCGGGCACGCCCATGTCCTTCAGCGTCGCCTCCAGATCGTCGATCATGCCCGTGGGGCCGCAGATGAACACATGGTCCACCGCCTCCGCAGGCACCATGGCGCGCAGCAGCAGGCGCACCTTCTCCCCGTCCAGATGCCCGTTCAGGATGGCGAGATCCTGCTCCTCCTTCGACAGCACGTGGAAGATGGAGAGCCGGCCGAGGAAACGGTCCTTCAGCTCTTCCAGGTCTTCCCGGAACAGGATGTCGCCGGTGGTGCGGTTGCCATAGAACAGGAAGAAGCGGCTGTTGGGCTCGCGCTGGAGCACGCCGCGGATGATGGACAGGATGGGCGTGATGCCCGAGCCCGCCGCGACCCCCACGTGCAGGCGCCCGTCGCCGGGGGCCTGGCCGAGGCCGAAGCGCCCCGTGGGCGTCATCACGTCCAGCGCGTCGCCGGACGCCATGGCAGTGTTGACCCAGGTGGAGAACAGGCCGTTCTCCACCTGCTTCACCGCGATGCGCAGCTCGCCGTCGTCGGGGCCGGAGCAGATGGAATAGGAGCGGCGCACGTCCTCGCCCTCCAGCGTGGTGCGCAGGGTGAGATACTGCCCCGGCGCGAAGGCATAGTCGCCGGAGAGATCGGAAGGCACGTCGAAGGCGATGGACACGGCCTCGGGGGTCTCGCGCTTCACATCGCGGACGGTCAGGCGGTGGAATTTCGGGGTCGCAACGGACATGGGGTCACCCGCTCAATGGCATTTGAAATAGTCGAAGGGTTCCCGGCACGTATTGCAGCGCCAGAGCGATTTGCAGGAGGTGGAGCCGAAGGCGGCGATCTCGGCCGTATCGGTCGAGCCGCACTGCGGGCAGGCCACCTCGTCCTTGCCGAACAGCGCCCGGCGGCCGGCGGCCTTGGCCGGCGGCGCGATGCCGTAGTCCCGGAGCTTGCGCCGGCCGTCCTCGGTCATCCAGTCCGTGGTCCAGGCCGGCGAGAGCACGGTGCGGACCGTGACCGGCGCGATCCCCGCCTTGCTGAGCGCCAGCTCGATTTCGAGCGCGATCATGTTCATGGCCGGGCAGCCGGAATAGGTGGGGGTGATCTCCACCTCCACGCCACCAGCCTCCACGCGCACGTCGCGCAGCACGCCGAGATCGGCGATGGTGAGGACCGGGATCTCCGGGTCGGTGACCTCGCCGGCGATGCGCCGGGCGGCCTCGCGCAGGGGCTCCGCCGGCAGTTGTTCCGCGAGCGGAGCGGCGGCGCGCTGGGCTTCGATGCGCAGCGCCTCCGGGTCCGAAAGCGGCGCGCGGCTCACCAGGTGGCTCCCGGATACGTCCGCTGCATGTATTGCAGGTCGCTCAGCAGATGGCCCAGATGCTCGCTGTGGCTGCCGTCGCGGCCGCCCTTCTGCATCCAGCCGTCCGCCGGCCGCGCCAGCGTCGCCTCGGCCAGCACCCGCCCCACGGTCTCGCTCCAGACGCCGCGCAGGCTCTCCGGATCGACCGCGACGCCGGCCGTGATCAGGCCGCGCTCGCCTTCGTCCACCGCGAACATCTCCCCCGTGAAGGCCCACAGCCCGTCGAGGGCCGCCTGGGCGCGGGCATGGCTCTCGGCCGTGCCGTCGCCGAGCCGCACGATCCATTCCGCCGAGTGGCGCAGGTGGTAGGCGGTCTCCTTCTCCGCCTTGGCGGCGATGGCGGCGAGCGTCGCGTCGCTGGAGGCCATCATCGCCCGCCAGTAGGGATCGATGAAGGCGGCATACAGGAACTGCCGGACGATGGTGGCGGCGAAATCGCCGTTGGGCTGCTCCAGCAGCAGCAGGTTGCCGTAGCCGCGCACGTCGCGCAGATAGGCATAGGCATCCTCGTCGCGCCCCGCGGCCTCCACTTCCGCCGCATAGGTATAGAGCGCGCGGGCCTGGCCGATGAGGTCGAGCCCGACGTTGGCGAGCGCCATCTCCTCTTCCATCAAAGGCGCGTGGCCGCACCATTCCGACAGGCGGTGGCCGAGGATCAGCGCGTCGTCGGCGCGGCGCAGGACGTAGCGGACAAGCGGGGTCTCAACCACGGTAAGGGGACCTGTGGCCATGGGCGTTCTCTCCTCCGCCCCGGCTGCCCAGGGCTGGTTCATATGTTGGTCTTGGGCGGCCCCGGGGGCCGGCTCACATGTGGCCGACTTCTTCCGGCACTTCGTAGAAGGTGGGGTGCCGGTAGATCTTCGAGGCCGTCGGCTCGAACATCATGCCCTTGTCGGCCGGATCGGAGGCGGTGATGGCGTTGGACGGCACCACCCAGATGGAGAGCCCTTCCCCGCGCCGGGTATAGAGGTCCCGCGCCGCCTGCAGGGCGAGCGTGGTGTCGGCCGCGTGCAGCGAGCCCACATGCTTGTGCGACAGCCCGTTGCGGCTGCGGATGAAGACTTCCCAAAGCGGAACGGCCTGGCTTGACATGAACGCCTCCCTTGGCCCGCCGCCGGCGACGGCGGGCGCGTTGCTTCCCGTGATCTGATCGCGCGCGGCCGGCGGCCGCGAAACCTTCAGGCGGCCTTCTTGAGCCGCTGCTTCTCGGCATAGGCGAGCGCCGCGTCGCGCACCCAGGCGCCCTCGTCATGGGCCTTGCGGCGGGCCGCCATGCGGTCCTTGTTGCAGGGGCCGTTGCCGGCGATCACCTGCTTGAACTCGTCCCAGTCGATGGCGCCGTAGGACCAATGGCCGGTCTCGGCGTCCTGCTTGAGGTCCGCGTCGGGCAAAGTGAGGCCGAGGTAATGGGCCTGCGGCACGGTGGCATCGACGAACTTCTGGCGCAGTTCGTCATTGGAGAAGCGCTTGATCTTCCAGCGGGTCGAGGCGTCGGAATGCTCGCTCACCGCGTCCGGCGGGCCGAACATCATGAGGCAGGGCCACCACCAGCGGTTCAGCGCGTCCTGCGCCAATTCCTTCTGCTCCGGCGTGCCCTTGGCCAGGGTGAGCATGATCTCGTAGCCCTGGCGCTGGTGGAAGGATTCCTCCTTGCACACCCGGATCATGGCGCGGGCATAGGGGCCGTAGGAGCAGCGGCACAGCGGGATCTGGTTCATGATCGCCGCGCCGTCCACCAGCCAGCCGATAGCGCCGATGTCGGCCCAGGTCAGGGTCGGATAGTTGAAGATCGACGAATACTTGGCCTTGCCGGACAGCAGCTGGTCCACCAGTTCCTCGCGGCCGGTGCCCAGTGTCTCGGCGGCGGCATAGAGGTAGAGGCCGTGGCCGCACTCGTCCTGCACCTTGGCGAGCAGGGCGGCCTTGCGGCGCAGCGACGGCGCGCGGGTGATCCAGTTGCCCTCCGGCAGCATGCCGATGATCTCGGAATGGGCGTGCTGGGAGATCTGGCGCACCAGGGTCCGCCGGTACATGGCGGGCATCCAGTCGTTGGGCTCGATGCGCTCCTCGGCATCGATCCGCTCCTGGAAGCGCGCCGCCAGGGCGGCATCCTCCACATGGCGTTCAGCGGCGTCCGGATTGCTGTTGAGAGCCTGCGTGTACACCCTGACCTCCCTAATTTTGAGGAATTATATGTAACCAAAATTTTCATATCAACGATTTTTTGTAACATATTTGGAGCCGGCAACGCGGCGCCCGGCTCTGCGCGTCTTAGTCCTTGAAACGGCTGAATATTTTTTCGTCCGGCGGCAGCGGCGCGCCGCTCGCGTCCACGGCGTTCTGGTCCAGCCAGCGCTCCGAAGGCGCGAGCACCCGGCCGTAGACGTCGGCGCACAGCGCCCGCGCCGCGGCCCCCGGCCAGTCGGGCGGCAGAACCTGCGCGGGCAGGATGGGATCGCGCAGCACGATGCGGCGATACTCGTGGATCAGCAGCACCCGCGCCACCATGGCGTCCACGTCGGAGAGGCTGCCGCCGGTGGCCAGGGCCGCGCGCAGCGGCTCGAAGGCGGCGAGGAAGCGCGCATAGGCCTCCGCAGTGGCGTCCAGCGGCCAGCTCCGCGCCGCCAGCGCCCGGCTGGTGGCGCCATCCCCGCCGGCCTCCAGCCGCAGGGCGCCTTCCGCCGCCGCGGGCAGCGGCGCGCCTGAGGGCGCGATCCACACGCCCGGCGCCGGGGCGCCGAATCCCGCCGCCTCCAGGGCGCCGCGCGCCGCGTCCCGGTCGGCGCCCGCATCCAGCAGCAGCAGGTCGAATCGCCCATTCCAGCGCGGCGTGCGCGGGGCGTAGATGTGCTCCGCCGCCTCGCGGAAGGTCTCGCGGCCCTTTTCCGCCAGCCGGTAGAAGCTGTTGCGCCCCACCTTGTGGCGCTCCAGCCAGCCGTCGGAGGCGAGCCGCGACATGGCGGTGCGCACCACGCCCTCGGAGATGTCCAGCGCCTTGAAGAAGGCCAGCAGCGTGCCCAGCCACACGGTGCCGCCGCGCGGCACGATGGCGTCGCCATAGACGGTGATGATGATGGACCAGGTGCGCGACGGCTCGGCGCGCAGGTGATCCAGGATCTGGGCAAGGGCGGCGCGGGACATGGCAGGCTTCTTAGCGCGCCGCGCGGCCCGTTGGAAACCCGCCGCTCACTCGCCGCGCGCCGCCGCGCCCCGCCGCGCCTTGGCGGGCGGGGTCTTCGCGGGCGATGTCTTGGAGATCTTGGCCGCCGAGGCTTTGGCGGCTGAGGCTTTGGCGGGCGAAGCCTTGGCGCGCGACAGGGGGGCCTTTGGCTCCGCGGCGGGCGCAGACACCGGCGTCGCGGCGGACACGAGGGGGGCCGTGGCGGCAGCCTTGCGGGCCGCCGGCTTGCGCGCGGCGGGCGCGGCCGGCGTGGCGGCCACGGCGGCAACCGCCGCGTCCGCCCCCGCCGCCACCAGTTGCGTCACCAGCCGGGCATAGTCGGCCCGCGACAGCCCCTTGCCCTCGCGGAACCAGAGATAGTGCCAGTTCAGCATGCCGAACAGGGACATGGTGAGCGGCTTCAGGAACGGCCCTCGCCCCACCTCCGGCACCGCCTCGGCCAAGGCGTCGGAGAAGATGCGCACGAGGTTGCGCTCCAGCCCGCGCAGCGCCTCCTGCCGTTCCTCCGGCAGGAGCTTGAGATTGGCGATCTGCACCTGGTGCTCGGCGTCGGCGTCGCGATAGGCTTCCAGCAATCCCGCCGCCAGCGCGTAGAGACGCTCCGAGGGGTCCGACGCGGCGGCCGCCGCGCGCTCCACCTCCACCGTCAGGTCCTCCAGATGGGCGAAGAGGATGTCGAAGAGGACCGCCTCCTTGTCCGGGTAATAATGGTAGAGAAGGGCCTTCGATACACCGCACGCCTCGGCGATCATGGTGATCGAGGTGCCCGAATAGCCGAATTGCGCGAACAGCTCCGCCGAGCGGCGCAGGATCGCCAGCCGCTTGGTGTCGTAGTCCTGTGCGCGGGTGCGAGCCATGCCAATGCGATCCTTTGCTGCGGCCTGTGCCGGGACGGGAGGGGCGGCCATCCTCGCCGTGTGCCTGTGGCCCGCATATCAAAGATTGGCGCGCGGGTCGATCAAGCCGGTCACGGCGCCCATCGCCGTACCTCGCATCTATGATTGACCAATCGCTCGGTTAATCATAGAGTGATCTGACCTGCCCATGCGAAATGTGGGCGGCGCGATGGAAGGTGGACTAACCGCCACCATGCGCGACTTTGACCTTTTGGAGGAACGCCATATGCGACCGTCCGCCGCCGTGCGGGGGACGCTGCGTGCGCTTGCGCTCGCCGCGACCCTGACCAGCCCCGCCTTCGCCGCCGACCCCATCAAGATCGGCTCCGTGGTCTCCGCCACCGGACCCGCCGCCTTCCTGGGCGACCCCGAGGCGCGGACGCTGAAGCTCTATGTGGACGCGCTGAACAAGAAGGGCGGCCTGCTGGGCCGGCCGGTGGAACTGGTGCTGTATGACGACGGCGGCGACGCCAACAAGGCGCGCACCTTCGCCACCCGGCTGATCGAGGACGACAAGGTCGTGGCCATGGCCGGCGGCACCTCCACCGGCTCCACCATGGCGATGATCCCGGTGTTCGAGGAAGCCAAGGTGCCGTTCGTCTCCTTCGCCGGCGGCATCGAGATCGTCGAGCCGGTGCGCGCCTTCGTCTTCAAGACGCCGCACACCGACAAGACCGCCTGCCAGAAGATCTTCGAGGACATGAAGGCGCGCGGCTTCACCAAGATCGGCATGATCTCGGGCACCGACGGCTTCGGCAAGTCCATGCGCGGCCAGTGCCTGAAGGTGGTCGGCGACTACGGCATCACCATCCTCGCCGACGAGAGCTACGGCGCGGCCGATTCCGATACCACGCCGCAGCTCAACAAGATCAAGAACACCCCCGGCATCCAGGCGGTGCTCAATCCCGGCTTCGGCCAGGGCCCGGCGATCGTGACCCGCAACTATGCCCAGCTCGGCATCACCGTGCCGCTCTACCAGAGCCATGGCGTCGCCTCCAAGAGCTTCATCACCCTCGCCGGCCCGGCCGCCGAAGGCGTGCGCCTGCCCGCCCCCGCCTTGCTGGTGGCGGACAAGCTCGCCGCCGGCGACCGGCAGAAGCCGGTGGTCGCCGCCTACAAGGACAGCTACGAGGCCGCCACCGCCCAGCCCATCTCCACGTTCGGCGGCTATGCCTTCGACGGCATCCAGCTCGTCGTGCAGGCGATCGAGAAGGCCAAATCCGCCGATCCGCAGAAGATCCGCGACGCGCTGGAAGCCACCAAGGACTATGTGGGCGTCACCGGCATCTACACCATGTCGCCCACCGACCATCTCGGCCTCGGCACGGAATCCTTCCGCATGCTCCAGATCAAGAATGGTGACTGGGTCCTCGAAACGCCCGGCCAGTAGGCCCACACTGCCGCGGGCCCGTCGCCGACGGGCCCTTCCGCCCCTGCGCGCAGCGCTCGATGGCTGAGGTCATGGCTGAATTCCTGCAACTGGCATTCTCGGGTCTGACGGTGGGCGCGGTCTATGCCCTCGTCGCCCTGGGTTTCACGCTCATCTACAATGCCTCCGACGTCATCAACTTCGCCCAGGGCGATTTCGTGATGATCGGCGGCATGGGCACCGTCTTCCTCACCGCCGCGGGCATCGCTTTGCCGCTGGCGGCGCTCATCGCCATCATCGGCACGGTGATCGTCGGCCTGCTGCTGCACCGCTTCGCCATCCAGCCGGCGCGCGGCGCCTCCCCGGTGGCGCTCATCATGATCACCATCGGCGCCTCCATCTTCATCAAGGGCGTCGCCCAGGTGGTGTTCGACAAGCAGTTCCATTCCCTGCCCGCCTTCTCCGGCGACACCCCGATCGCCATCGGCGGGGCGACCATCCTGCCGCAGAGCCTGTGGGTCGTGGGCGGGGCGCTGGTGCTGGTGGTGGCGCTCTACATGTTTCTGGAGCACACGCTGCTGGGCAAGGCCGTGCTCGCCACCGCCGCGAACCGGCTGGCGGCGCGCCTGGTCGGCATCAATGTCACCATCGTCCTGGCGCTGGCCTTCGGCGTCTCCGCCGCCATCGGCGCGGTGGCCGGCGTGCTCGTCACGCCGATCACCCTGACCCGCTACGATCTCGGCACCCTGTTCGCCCTCAAGGGCTTCGCCGCCGCCATGGTGGGCGGCATGGGCAATCCCATGGGCGCGGTGGTGGGCGGGCTGCTGATCGGCCTCATGGAGGCGTTCGGCGCCGGCTACATCAGCTCGACCTACAAGGACGCGGTGGCCTTCATCGCCATCCTGGTGGTGCTGTTCTTCATGCCGCGCGGCCTGTTCGGCGGCCGCAGCGTGGAGCGCGTGTGATGCTGGCGACGATCCTGCGCGCGCGTTTCACGCCGCTCCTCGCCCTGGCGGTCCTCATGGCGGTGATCCCGCTCGTCGCCCCTTCCGCTTTCTATCTGCGGGTGGCGGCGCTGGTGTGGATCTTCGCGCTGGCCGCGCTCGGGCTGACCATCCTCATGGGCTATGCGGGCCAGGTGAGCCTCGGGCATGCCGGCTTCCTCGGCCTCGGCGCCTATGGCGTGGCCATCGGCCCGGCCCATCTCGGCCTCTCGCCCGTGCTGTCGCTGTTCCTCTCGGCGGCGGCGGCCGGCCTCATCGCCTATGTGGTGGGGCGGCCCATCCTGCGGCTGCGTGGCTATTACCTCGCCATCGCCACGCTCGGCTTCGGCATGATCCTGGCCCTCGTCTTCAACAGCGAGACCGCCATCACCGGCGGGCCGGACGGCATGCAGGTGGCGCGGCTCACGGTGTTCGGCTGGCGCATCTCCGGCACGCAGAACTGGTACTGGGTCGCGGCCGGCGCGCTGCTCATCGGCGCCTGGATCGCGCTGAACCTGGTGGCGAGCCCCACCGGCCGGGCCTTGCGCGCGCTCCATGACAGCGAGGTGGCCGCATCGGCCGTGGGCGTGGACGTCAGCCGCAAGAAGCTGGCCGCCTTCGTCATCGGCGCCGTTTACGCTGCCTTCGCCGGCGGGCTGCTGGCGGCCATGAACGGCCTCATCACCCCCGAGGCGGCCGGCTTCATGCATTCCATCGAGCTGGTGGCCATGGTCATCATCGGCGGCATGGGCTCGGTGATCGGCGCCGTGGTCGGGGCCGCCTTCCTGGTGGTGCTGCCGCAGGCGCTCACCGCCTTCCAGGACTATGAGCAGGCGCTGCTCGGGCTGCTCATCATGGTGTTCATGATCCTGCTGCCCGGCGGCATCGTCCCCACCGCCCGCAAATGGCTGCTGGAGCGCCTGTCATGAGCCTTCTGTCGGTCTCCAACATCGGCATCAGCTTCGGCGGCGTGGTGGCCGTGGACGAAGTGAGCTTCCAGGTGGCGCCGGGCGAGGTGTTCTCCATCATCGGCCCCAACGGCGCCGGCAAGACCACCTTGTTCAACCTCGTCACCGGCATCTACAAGCCGCTGCACGGCAAGGTCCTGCTGGACGGCGCCGAGGTGGCCGGCCTTGCCCCGCACCTGCTGGTGCGCAGGGGCATGGCCCGCACCTTCCAGAATTTGCAGATCTTCTTCCGCATGAGCGCGCTGGAGAACGTGATGGTGGGCTGCCATCTCGCCGAGCGCAGCTTCCTCCTGGCCGACCTGCTGGGCCTGCCCTCGGTCGGCCGGCAGAACCGCCTGACCCGGGAGCGGGCCATGGCTTTGCTGACGCGCGTGGGGCTGGAGCGCCATGCGGACACCGAGGCGGGCGGCCTCTCCTACGGCGTGCTCAAGCGCCTGGAGATCGCCCGCGCCCTCGCCGCCGAGCCGCGCATCCTGTTCCTCGACGAGCCCGCCGCCGGCTGCAACGCGGTGGAGACCGAGGCCATCGACCATCTGATCGTCGAGATCGCCCGCTCCGGCACCGCCGTGGTGCTGATCGAGCACGACATGAAGCTGGTGATGCGCATCTCCGACCGGGTGCTGGTGCTGGCGCAGGGCCGCCCGCTGGCGGAGGGCGCGCCGCTGGCGGTGCGCGACAACCCGGCGGTGATCGCCGCCTATCTCGGCAATCACGGACAGAAGGAGGCGCAGCGTGCTCACGGTTGAAGGCCTCTTCTCCGCTTACGGGCGCATCGAGGTGCTGCATGACGTGAGCCTGGAGGTGGCGGCGGGCGAGATCGTCGCCCTGGTCGGCTCCAACGGCGCGGGCAAGACGACGCTGATGCGCACGCTCTCCGGCGTACAGCCGATCCGCGGCGGGCGGATCACCTTCGAGGGCGCCACCATCAATGCCGTACCCGCACACCTTCGCGTGAGCCTCGGCATCTCGCAGTCGCCGGAGGGGCGGCAGGTGTTCGGCCCCCTGAGCGTGGAGGACAACCTGCGGCTCGGCGCCTACCGCCGCCGCGACGGCGGCGCGCAGGCGAGCCTCGCGCGCATCTACGATTTGTTCCCCGTGCTGCGGGAAAAGCGCCATCTGGCGGCCATGGGCCTCTCCGGCGGCCAGCAGCAGATGCTGGCCATCGGCCGGGCGCTGATGGCCGCGCCCAAGCTGCTGCTGCTGGACGAGCCCTCGCTCGGCCTGGCGCCGGTGCTGATCGACCAGATCATCGACGCCATCGTCACCCTGAAGGGCGAGGGCATGACCATCCTGCTGGTGGAGCAGAACGCCTCCACCGCGCTCGCCATCGCCGACCGGGGCTATGTGCTGGAGACCGGGCGCATCGCCTTCCAGGGCACCGGCGCCTTCCTGCTCGGCCACCCCAAGGTGCGCGAGGCCTATCTCGGCGCCTGAGCCGGGTCAGGCGCCGGGCAGGACGTACCAGTCGTCGAACTGCGACAGGTTCTCGTGCCGGCGCACATAGCCGTGGCCGGTCAGCAGCGTGTGGATCTTCGAACGGGCGGGCGAGAAATTGTGCTCGCAGGTGATCACCCGGAACCACCGCCGGCCGAAGTCGAACGCCGCCAGGATGTCGTACTCGCTGCCCTCGGTATCGATCGACAGGTAGTCGATGGTCTGCGGTGCATCGTACCTGTCGAGCAGGTCGTTCAGCGAGATGGTCTCCACCTCGTAGCGCGTCCCGTCCCTGCGGATCTCCCGGTGCAGGTCTGTGGAACTATGGGTGTCGATAGTGGAGAACTTCGCGTCGATGGCCTCGTTGAACGTCAGCCGCGCCCCGCTCGCCGACCACACGCAGGCGCTCTCCACATGGCAGGCGCGATTGGCCGCCAGCGCCCCGTGCCAGCACCGCGCCGGCTCCGCCAGGATGCCCCGCCAGCCGAGCTGCCGCTCCAGCAGGCAGGTGTTGGAAAGCTCCACCCCGTCGGTCGCACCGAACTCGACGAAATAGCCCCCGCGCTTGAAACCCAGCTCGGCGCAGACGAACAGGTCCTGCCGCAGTTGGGCCCGCGCATGGGGCAGCAGATCGAGGAACAGCGCCGCCTGATCGCGCGGCGCGCTCTGGAGGAGGGCGAGATCCCGCGCGGCGGCGCTGTCGGCGATCAGTGCCTCCAGGCGCGCCTGCCGGACAAGGCTGAGGCCGGCATGGCCGAGCAGGCCGTTGACGGCCCGCTGCACGCGCGCCCTCATCGGCCAGATCCAAGGCTGGCAAGGCCTATGCGCCCGGCCCGGAGGTTCAACATCCGCTTCCGCATCGGCGCACCATAGCACCCTCCGGCTGCCGTGAGACAGCCGGGGAACCCCACCGGATCCGGCTGGACAGCAATGCGATTTCCCTGGATTGATCGCGCAACGGCAGGCGCAGCCTCCGGTTGCCGATCCGCCTTCCCCGCCACACGACCGACACGGCCGAGAGTTCCCGCCCATGCGCCGACGCCTCGTCAAGATCCTGAAGTGGAGCGCCACGGCCATCGCCGTCAGCGCGCTCACCCTGCTCGCCATCCGCGCCTATGATTCCCAGCGCGGCGACCCGCTGGAGCCCTGGCATTCCTACGTGCCCAAGGAACTGAGCATCGCTGCGCTCGACCAGGCGGATTGGGCCGGCTACCTGAAGGCCGAGCAGCGCATCTTCGACGACGTCCGGGCCGAGGTGACGCAGAAGCTGCCGCCGAAGGACCGGGTTCCGGTCAACCGCTATTTCGAGGGCAGCCCGGTCTATCCCGGGCATTTCGCGCAGGACTGGAACCGCTCGTATGTGCTGGAGCCGGACGGCCCACCGGTCGGCGTGGCGGTGTTCCTGCACGGCCTTACCGATTCGCCCTACAGCCTGCGCCACATCGCCCGGCGCTATCGCGACCGCGGGTATCTCGCCATCGCCATCCGCCTGCCGGCGCACGGCACCGTGCCCGGCGCGCTCACCGACGCCACCTGGGAGCAGTGGCTGGCCGCCACGCGGCTGGCGGTGCGCGAGGCCCGCCGCCGCGTGCCGGCGCCGAAGCCGCTGCAGATCGTCGGCTTCTCCAACGGCGGCGCGCTGGCGCTGATGTATGCGCTCGACGCCATCGACGACCCCAAGCTCGCCCAGCCCGAGCGGGTGGTGCTGATCTCGCCCATGGTCGGCATCACCGCTTTCGCCCGCTTCGCCGGCCTCGCCGGCATACCGGCCATCCTGCCGGCCTTCGCCAAGGCGGCGTGGCTGGGCGTGCTGCCGGAATTCAACCCGTTCAAATACAATTCCTTTCCCATCAACGGCGCGCGCCAGTCGCACCTGCTGACCCAGGCCCTCCAGCAGCGCATCGCCGACCACGCCCGCAGCAACCGCTGGCAGGGCCTGCCGCCGGTGCTCACCTTCCAGTCGGTGATGGACTTCACGGTCTCTACCCGCGCCATCGTCTCGGCGCTCTATAGCCAGTTGCCGGCCAACGGCAGCGAGCTGGTATTGTTCGACATCAACCGCAACACCAAGTTCGGGCCGCTGCTGCGAGCGGCCTCCGACACCCTGCTCGACCGCATCCTGCCGCCGGCGCCGCGGGCCTTCACCACCACCGTCATCACCAACGCCAGTTCGGACACCGCCGCCGTGGTCGCGCGCATCACTCCGGCGGGCGGCACCGCCGAGGAGGTGGTGGACCTCGGCCTCGCCTATCCCATCGACGTTTATTCGCTGTCCCACGTGGCCCTGCCCTTCCCCACCAGCGACAGTCTCTACGGGCTTAATCCGGACCCGGCGGAGAATTTCGGGCTCAACCTCGGCAGTCTCGCCGCGCGGGGCGAGCGCGGCACGCTGATCGTCAATCTCGACTCGCTGCTGCGTATGTCGTCCAACCCCTTCTATCCCTACCTGCTGGGCCGGATCGAAGACGGCATGGGATCTGCAGCGAAAGCCGAGGCGACGCGGCCCTAGCCGTGCCGTTGTATATTACCTTTTGACAACGACGAGCGCTCGGCATCGCGGTGCAAGGCCCCCGCCAGCCAATGCTGCGAGACTGATCGCCTACCCTAGCGGCACCATGCCATCCTCTCCCGAGCCCCACCCGCATGGTGCCGCGGGCGGCCGGCGGGACGCTGCGCGGAGCGACTGGAAGCCACAGGTATGTGATCACCCGCATTGAAAGTTTTCGGCGGGCGGGTGCTCTGGGTTATAGAGTTCCGCGGTGGATGCTCAATCGGAACGAACGCCAGTAATGACCTTGATCCCCGACACCCTTGCCGTGCCCGCCCCACCGCCGCCGCTGGCCCAGGACGGCTATCACCGGGTGTTCCACCGCCTCGCCGATTACATGAACAGCTGCATCCTCGGGCAGCCGGCCTTCGTGGACCTGCTGCTGGTGGCGGTGCTGGCGGACGGGCATCTGCTGGTGGAAGGCGCGCCGGGCCTGGCCAAGACCAAGGCCATCAAGGCGCTGGCCAAGGCCATCGACTGCGACGACCAGCGCATCCAGTTCACTCCGGACCTCTTGCCCTCGGACCTCACCGGCACCGACATCTACCGGCCGGAGGACGGCTCCTTCCGCTTCCAGGCGGGGCCGGTGTTCCACAATTTCATCCTGGCGGACGAGATCAACCGCGCCCCGGCCAAGGTGCAGGCGGCGCTGCTGGAGGCCATGGGCGAGCGGCAGGTGACGGTGGGCGGCGCCACTTATGCGCTGCCCAAGTTGTTCCTGGTCATGGCGACGCAGAACCCGATCGAGCAGGAGGGCACCTATCCCCTGCCCGAAGCGCAGCTCGACCGCTTCCTGCTGCATGTGAAGATCGACTATCCGGACATCGCGGCGGAACGCGAGATCCTGCGCCTGGTGCGCGGTGAGGCGCAGGGCGAGAGCGTGGCCTTCGGCGAGCGCGTCAGCCAGGCGGTGATCTTCGCCGCTCGGCGGCAGGCGCTGGCCACCTACATGTCGGAGGCCGTGGAGGAATATCTGCTGCAATTCGTCTTCGCCACGCGCACCCCGGAGCTTTACGGCAAGGATCTCGCCGGCCTCGTCTCGTTCGGCGCCAGCCCGCGCGGCACCATCGCGCTCGACCGCTGCGCGCGGGCCCATGCCTGGCTGCGCGGCCGGGACTATGTGGTGCCGGAAGACGTGCAGGCCATCCTGAAGCCTGTGCTGCGCCACCGCATCCTGCTGAATTTCGAGGCCCAGGCCGATGGCATGACGGCGGACCTGTTCCTCGACACGCTGCTGGCCCGGGTGCCGGTGGCCTGAGGTGGAGCGGGTCGGCGAACGCGCCATGAGCATTGGGACATGAGCAAAGGGACCATTCCCGATTTCTCCAGCCCGGACTTCCATGGCCTCGTCGCGCGCCTCGACGAGCTGATCGCCATGCGTCCCGGCGGGCGGGACGGCTTCGGCGCGCGCGGCAAGGTGCGCACCCAGCAGAATGGCGGCTACCGCTCGCCGTTCCGCGGGCGCGGCATGGAATTCGACGAGGTGCGCGCCTATCAGCCGGGCGACGACATCCGCACCATCGACTGGCGGGTGACCGCCCGCACCGGCCGCACCCACACCAAGCTGTTCCAGGAGGAGCGCGAGCGCCCCGTCCTCATCCTGATGGACGCCCGCAGCTTCATGCGCTTCGGCACCCGCGCCAGCTTCAAGTCGGTGCTCGCCGCCAAGGCCGCCGCCGTGCTGGCCTGGACCTCCATGGACGGTGGCGACCGGGTCGGCGGCGCCGTGCTCTCGCCCTCCGGCGTCCTCTCCTTCAGCCCGCAGCGCAGCCGCGCCCGGGTGCTGGGCTTCGTCAAGGCGCTGGCGGACGCCACCCAGGATCGTTTCGGTACCGAGGCGGCCGGCGCCGCGTCCGAGCCGCGCCTCGCCGAGGCCATCGCCCGCCTGCGC
This sequence comes from Azorhizobium doebereinerae UFLA1-100, assembly GCF_000473085.1. Taxonomy (GTDB): domain Bacteria; phylum Pseudomonadota; class Alphaproteobacteria; order Rhizobiales; family Xanthobacteraceae; genus Azorhizobium; species Azorhizobium doebereinerae. Next base: position 47,770 of record NZ_AXBA01000034.1, on the reverse strand, counting down.
CTCACCGCGCGGCCGGGCGCGCTGGTCTTCATCGTCAGCGATTTCCACGATTTCGACGCGGCGGCGGCGCGCGAGTTGAACCGGCTCTCGCTCCAGGCGAACATCACCAACGTCTTCATCTATGACGCCCTGGAGGCCGCGACCCCGGCGCGCGGCGCCTATCCGGTCAGCGACGGCACCGCCGTGGCGACGCTGGATGCCGACAGCCTCGCGGTGCGCGAGGCCTACGCCCGGCGCTTCGCCGCGCGGCGGCTGGCGGTGGAGACCGCCGCCCGCCAGCGCGGCATGGGCTTCGTGCCGCTGCGCACCGGCGAGGATCCGGCCGAACTGCTGCACCCGGCCCGCATGGGTCGCAAGCCGGCGCGGGACAACGCCGCATGAACCCGCAGACCCCTCCCCCCCCGGGCGCCCCCGCCCTCACGCTGGACCCCAGCGCCGCCGATCCTTTGCTCGCCCTGCGCGACATCCACCTGCCGCCGCCGGTGCCGTTCTGGCCGCCCGCACCGGGCTGGTGGATGCTGGCCGTCCTGCTGGTGCTGCTGGCTCTGCTGGCCGCCGCCCTGGAATGGCGGCGGCGTCAGACCCTGGGCTATCGCGCACTGCGCGAACTGGACGCCATCGCCGCCGACACCGCGCGCTACGGCGATGCCCGCGCAGTAGGCGCGGCCGCCGCCGTGCTGGTGCGCCGCATCCTGCTGACCCGTGCCGACCATCCCGGCGCCGCCGTGCTGACCGGCGACGGCTGGCAGGCCTTCCTCGGCCAAGGCAAGTCCGGCCTGCCACAGGAAGTCGGCCGCTTTCTCAGCATCGCCCCCTATCTGCCCCCCGCCGCCCCCGAGGCCACGGCCATGGACCGGGCCGCGCTGGTGCGCGCCCTGAAGCGCTGGATCCGGGGCAACGCATGATGAGCTTCCAGTGGCTCTGGGCCGCCCTCTTCCTGCCGCTGCCGCTGATCGCGCGGGTCCTGATGCGTCCGGCCCCGAAGACCCGCGCCGGCGCGCTGCGTCTGCCCTTCTTCCAGGAAATCGCTGGTGCCGGCCTCATCTCCGACGGGGGGCGCCGGCGGCGCCTCTTGCGCCTGTCGCTGCTGACGATGATCTGGCTGCTGCTGGTGGCAGCCGCCATGCGCCCGGCCTATGTGGGCACGCCGGTGGCCGTGCCGGTGGAAGGCCGCGACCTGATGATGGCCGTGGACCTCTCCGGCTCCATGGCCCGGCAGGATTTCTCCCACGACGGCGTTCCGGTGGACCGCCTCACCGTGGTGAAGGGCGTGGCCGACGATTTCATCGCCCGCCGCAAGGGTGACCGGGTGGGGCTGATCCTGTTCTCCAGCCGGGCCTATGTACAGGCGCCGCTGACCTTCGACCGCAACGTGGTGCGTGATCTCCTGCGCACCTCCAGCATCGGCCTCACCGGACAGGAAACCGCCATCGGCGACGCCATCGCGCTCGCCGTGAAGACGCTGCGCACCCGGCCGCAGGAGGAACGGGTGCTGGTGCTGCTCACCGACGGCGCCAACAATTCCGGCATGCTGGACCCGGTTCAGGCCACCGAGATCGCCCGCGCCAACGGGGTGAAGATCTACACCATCGGGGTCGGCGCCGACGCCTTCGCCGTGGGCCAGCGCATGGTCAACCCCTCCGCCGACCTGGACGAGGAAGCCCTGGTCAAGATCGCCGACGCGACCGGCGGGCGCTATTTCCGTGCCCGCGATGCCGCCGGGCTCGCCGGCATCTATGACGACATCAACCGCATGGAGCCGGTCACCGGCGATCCGGTCTATCTCAGCCCCACGGTGTCGCTGTTCCAATGGCCGCTCGGCGCGGCGCTGGGCCTGAGCTTCCTGTTCGGCCTCGCGCTGCTGCTGCCCCGCCTGTCCCGCGCGCCCGCCGTGGCATTTCCGGCCGAGGGCGGCGCGCCCGAAGGGGCGGCTACCGAGGGCGCCCGTCCATGACGCTGCCCTTCGCCCTGCCCGGCTTCATCCCAGCCGATTTCCATTTCCTGCGCCCGCTGTGGCTGCTGGCGTTGGTCCCCGCCGTGCTGTTCGCCATCCTCGCGTGGCGGCGCATGGGCGCGGGGCGCAGTGCCTGGCAGGGGCTGGTGGACGCGCACCTGCTGCGGCACCTGGCGCTGAAGGACAAGGGCCGGGCGGGCAAATGGCCGGTGGTGCTGCTGCTCGCGGCCTGGACGCTCGCCGCCGTCGCCATGGCCGGCCCCGCCTGGCAGAAGCTGCCCACGCCGGCGCTCGACCGCATCGACCCCACGGTGATCGTGCTGAGCCTCGCCCAGTCCATGAACGCCACCGACCAAAATCCGACGCGGCTCGGCGCCGCCCGGCACAAGGTGGACGACATCCTGCGCCGGATGCGCGGCGGACAGGTGGGCCTCATCATCTTCGCCGATGCGCCCTTCGTCGCCTCGCCGCTCACCGAGGACGCGCGGGTGGTCGGGCAGATGCTGCCGGAGATCGCCACCGACCTGATGCCGGTGATGGACAACCGTCCGGACATGGCGATCCGCGCCGCCGTAGACCTGCTGAAGAACACCGGCGCGCCTGCCGGCCGCATCGTACTGATCACCGACGGGCTGGGCGACCGGCCGGACCAGACCCGCGCCACCGCCGCAGCCGCAGCCGCGGCAGGCTATAGCGTGAACGTGCTGGGCGTCGGGGCCGACGCGCCGACGCCGCTGCTCGCCTTCGACGGCCGCATCCTGCGCGCGCGGGACGGCACGCCCCTCACCACGCGGCTGGACGAGGCGGGGCTGAAGCAGGTGGCGGAGGCAGGCGGCGGAGCTTTCACCCCGCTTACCGCCGGCGACCGTGATCTCGACACGCTTTTCGCCAAGCCTGCAGCAGGGTCGGCCAAGTCCGACCTGCAGAACACCGGCCTTTCCGCCGACCAATGGATGGACATGGGACCCTGGCTCCTGATCGCCGTGCTGGCGCTCGCGCCCCTCGCCTTCCGGCGCGGCTGGATCGCGGTGCTGGCGCTCGCGGTGCTGGCGGCCGGCGGCAGCGGCGGCGAGGCACGGGCGGAGACCGCTACGCCCACGCTGGAGCAGCGCTGGCGCGACCTCTGGCAGACGCCCGACCAGCAGGGCGCCAGCGCCTTCAAACAGCAGGACTATACCGGGGCGACGCAGAGCTTCCGCGATCCCAACTGGCAGGCGAGCGCGCTCTACAAGGACGGCGACTACGACCGGGCGGCGAACGTCTTCGCCCGCACGCCGGACGGCGACTACAACCGCGGCAACGCCCTGGCCCGCGCGGGCAAGCTGGAAGACGCGCTGAAGGCGTATGACGCCGCGCTCAAGGCCGATCCGGAGAATGCGGACGCCATCTACAATCGCGCCTTGGTGCAGAAGATCCTCGACGACAAGAACAAGCCGGACCTGCCGCAGCCGCCGCAGGACCAGAAGGGCCAGGGCGGCGGAGGCGGCGGCTCCGGCGGCGGGGGCGGCTCCAACGACCAGAAGAACCAGGATCAAAGCCAGAACCAGGACCAGAACAAGGACAAGGCCGACCAGAAGCAGGACAGCGCGCAGAACAAGCCACAGGACCAGGGCAAGGACCAGAAGGACCAGAAGCCTGACGGCGACGACCAGGCCAAGGCCCAGCCCAAACCCGGCCAGGACAAGCAAGGGCAGGACAAGCAGGCTCAGCAGAAGCCGGAGCCCAAGCCCGAGCCAGCCAAGCCCGAGCCGAAGGGCGCGGGGAACGAGCCCGCCAAGCCGGAACCCGCAAAGCCGGACCCGGCCAAGCAGGAGCCGCAGAAGGAGGCCGGCAACGGCCAGCCCGGCGCCCAGCCCCAGCCGGCTCAGCCGCAGCCGGACGCCCCGCCGCAGCCGCAGCCTCGGCCGGCGGACGCCGGCCCGCGCCAACCGGTGCAGCTCGGCCAGCCGCAGGACGGCGACCCGGATGGCGACAAGGACGGCGCGCCGCCCATCGCCATCGGCACGCGGCCCATGACCGAGCAGGACCAGAGCCGTGAACAAGCGCTACGCATGGTGCCGGACGACCCCATGGGCCTGCTGCGCGCGCGCATCCGCGCCCATTACACCGGCCGCGTCGTGCCGGTGGCGGGGGTGGACCAGCCATGACGGCCGCTTCCCGGGCCATGCGCTCCCTCCCAGGTCTTCTGCTCCTGTTCGCCCTCGTGCTGGCGCCGGGCCTCGCCCTTGCCGCCGCGCGGCTGAGCGCCACGGTATCGCCCGGCACGATCATCGCCGGCGACACGGTGCAGATGGTGCTGACCCTCACCGACGGCGACGGCAAGGAGCCGCCGAACCTCACGGCTCTGACCCGCGACTTCGACATCATCGAGCAGGGCCGCCGCAGCCGCTCGCTCACCGTGGACGGCCGCAAGGTGCCGGTGAACGAATGGCTTATCACGCTCGCTCCAAGGCGCTCCGGCAAGCTCACCATCCCCGCGCTCTCGGTGGCCGGGCAGGTGTCCGCGCCGCTGACCCTCACCGTCGTCCCCGCTGCCAATACGGCGGAGCTGGAGGACCGGCCGCTGTTCGTGCGCCTGGACGCCGGCGACGTCGCCCCCTTCGTGCAGAGCGATGTGCCGGTGACCATCCGCGTCTATGACCGGCTGGGCATCCGCGCCGGCGGCATCTCGCGCATCGCCGCGGAGGGCGCCACCTTCACCCCGCAGGGCGAGCAGCGGGCCTATTTCCGCACCGTGGGCCGCAATCGCTACCAGGTGATCGAGCAGAGCTATCTGATGCGCCCCCAGCGCTCAGGCACCATCGACATCCCGCCGGTGACGCTGGAGGCCAAGGTGCCCGGCTACAATGGCGGCGCCCTGCCCTCCGAGATGGCGCAGATGCTGGGCCGCAACCCCAACGCCTCGCCCTGGCTGAGCGGCCAGCCGGACTACACGCGCGACGTCACGGTCAAGTCCAACCCGCTCGCGATCAAGGTGCGCGAGCGCCCGGCGGACGCCAAGGGCTGGTTCCTGCCCGCCCGCAGCGTCACGCTTTCCAGCGACTGGTCCACCCCGCTCAAGGGCGCCAAGGTCGGGGAGGTGCTGACCCGCACCATCCGCCTGGAGGCGCAGGGCGCCGGCCCCAACCAGCTGCCGCCGGTGACCCTGCCCGAGGTGCCGGGCGTGCGGCAGTATGAGGAGACCAGCCGTGCCGACAGCGCCCCGGTGCGCGGCGAGGCCGGCGCGCTGCTCACCAAGACCGTGTCCGTGGTGCCCACCCGCCCCGGCCCGGTGACCCTGCCGGCCATCGAGGTGGCGTGGTGGAACACCGCGACGCAGACGCAGGAGACGGCGGTGCTGCCCGCCGAGAGCTTCACCGTGGCGCCGAATCCGCGCGCCGCCGAGCCCGCCGCGCCGCCCACCGCCGCTACGGGTGCCTCGTCCGCGGCCGTGCCGCCGCCGGCCGAGACGCCGCGCCCCGACGCGCTGTCAGAAGCCTGGACGCGAGCCACGGCCCTCCTGTTGCGGCACCGCGAGACGCTGGCCGGCGTGCTCGGCTTCATCGCCGCGGTGTTCGTGCTGTCCGCCATCGGCCGCCGACTGGCGCCGCGGCTGAAGCGGAAGGGGCGTTCCGACCCGACGCGCGCCGGAATGCCCGGCCCGCTGGAGGCCCCCTTGCCCGCGCGCAGCGCCCGCCCGCCACGTGATCCGGCCCAGGCCGAGCAGGCGCTCATCGCCGCGTGCAAGGCCAATGACGCCGGCGCCGCCCACCGCGCCGTGCTCGCTTGGCTGCGGCTTGTCGCCGTGCGCGAGGAGCCCGCCGCGCCGCGCAGCGCCGAGCTGGAGCAGGCGCTCGGCCAGTTACGCGAGCGCCTCTATGGCGCGACGCCTGCCCGCTTCGACGGCGCGGGCTTTCTCAAGGCCTTCCGGGCGGAGCAGAAGGCGCGGGCGCGTAGGGAAAAGACGCCGCGCGGCGCCCGCCTCGCGCCGCTCTATCCCACGGCCTCCTGACGGACGGACGGAAACCGGCTATCCCCTCGCCCGGAGCAGGTGAGACAGGAGCGGTCATGCCGGACGAGATGGCGCAGGTTCTTTCGGTCAGCGTCAGCGCGACGCACAGCTTCAGCAAGGCGACCCGGCCGGAGATCCGCCTGCTGGCGGGCCTCGGCGTGGAGGGCGACGCCCATGAGGGCGTGACGGTGAAGCACCGTTCGCGGGTGGCCGCCGACCCCACCCAGCCCAACCTGCGGCAGGTGCATCTGGTGCATGCCGAACTGCTGGACGAGCTGAATGCCAACGGCTTTGCCATCCGGCCCGGCGACATCGGCGAGAACATCCTGACGCGCGGCCTCGACCTGCTGGGCTTGCCGCGCGGCACCCGGCTGCACCTCGGCACCGCCGCCGTGGTGGAGGTAACCGGCCTACGCAACCCCTGCAAGCAGTTGGACAATTTCCAACCCGGCCTGACCCGTGCGGTGCTGGACCGGGACGCCGACGGCGCCCTGATCCGCAAGGCGGGCGTGATGGCCATCGTCCTCGCCGGCGGCCCGGTACGCGTGGGCGACACCATCGCCTGCGAATGGCCCGCCGAACCGCACTTGAAGCTGGAGCCGGTATAGCACTAGCGGCCCGGCCGTGGACGCCCGGCACGGGGCCGGGCATCCACGGGACGGAGCGGACGACGGCGCGCTGATCCTCCGATCAGCGCCCGGTCAGGACGCCGAGACGCGGCGCTCCGTCGGGACGATGGAATTGCCGATCATCTCGCCGAACGGGCCGCGATGCAGAATCTCGCCCTTCGCCGTGCCGGTGGTGGCGGCCAGCGGCAGCAGCGGGAACACGCTCTCCGCGAAGCGATAGGCCTCCTCCAGGTGCGGATAGCCGGACAGCACGAAGGTGTCGATGCCGAGCGACATGTATTCCTTCATGCGCGCGGCCACCGTCTCAGGATCGCCCACCAGCGCCGTGCCGGCACCGCCGCGCACGAGGCCGACCCCCGCCCACAGGTTCGGCGCCACTTCCAGCTTGTCGCGCTGGCCGCCGTGCAACGCGCTCATCCGCCGTTGGCCTTCCGAATCCATGCGGGCGAACACCTTCTGCGCTTCGGCGATGGTGGTTTCGTCGACATGGCGAATGAGGTCGTTCGCCGCCGCCCAGGCCTGCTCGTTGGTGTCGCGCACGATGACGTGCAGGCGGATGCCGAAGGACAGTTCGCGCCCTTCGGCCGCCGCGCGGGCCTTAAGGTCTCGGATCTTGTCCGCCACCGCCGCCGGGGGCTCGCCCCAGGTGAGGTATTTCTGGATCTGCCGCGCCGCCACCTTGTGCGCCGCCGGCGACGAGCCGCCGAAGAACAGCGGCGGGTGCGGCTCCTGCACCGGCGGATAGAGCAACTTGCCGTCCTCCACCTTCAGATGCTTGCCAGTGTAGGTCACATCCTCGCCCTTCAGGAGGCGGGTGTAGATATCGAGGAATTCCTCCGTCACCTCATAGCGCTCGGCGTGGTCGAGGAAGAAGCCGTCGCCGCGATTCTCCACCGGGTCGCCGCCAGTCACCACATTGATGAGCACGCGCCCATTGGAGATGCGGTCCAGCGTCGCCGTCATGCGCGCGGCCACCGCCGGCTCCAGCAGGCCGGGGCGAACAGCGATAAGGTAGCGCAGCCTCTCGGTGGCCGGGGCGAGCGCGGAAGCGACGATCCAACTGTCCTCGCAGGAGCGCCCAGTGGGGATGAGCACGCCGTAATAGCCGAGTTGGTCCGCCGCCTGGGCGATCTGCCTGAGATAGCCCAGCGACACCGAGCGTGCGCCGTGCGAGGTTCCGAGATAGTGCCCGTCGCCGTGGGTCGGCAGGAACCACAGGACGTTGGCCTCTCGGGCCGGCACCAGATCCGTAACGACACTCATGTCAGACTCTCTTCGCAAGGGGCGGCCGCGACGGCGGGCCAGGGCATGGAAGCGGCGGCAGGATCGTCCGGTCACGACACCAAGCCGCGCCCTGCCGACGGCCGGCGAGGAGCATCCGCGCGTGGTGCCGACGAGCAGGAAGCGGAAGGCCGCTTCAATCCACAATTTCTACTATTATTATCGATTAATTTGACAATCCGTCTATCCCTTCTGGCTGCGTCAATCGGCAGCGTCGATGTGGAAACGCGCAACAATCGTTGTTCTTGAAGGCGCGAGCGAGCGCGAAGGCCAACGCGGGGCGCATTCAACAATATTAAAACTGATAGATTTTGTTGACTAAAAGAACCTGACTTGCCTATCATGAGACACCACATAGATTGCATGTGCTTTTAGCGGCGTGTGCAATTGCCATCTGCAGCGACCGCGTGTCCTGCGTGGACGCATGGGATGATGCCCGCCCACTGGGCCGCCCGCGCCACGACGGAACGCCACGGCCGCGATCCGACGAGGCCGTCATGAACGCTCACACTGCCTTCGCCACCACCTCCAGCCTCGCTCCCGCCGCCCCCCTGCGGCCGGCAGAACTCTCTCCAACCGCGCTCGCCTATCGCGGCGCCATGCGCAAGCTGGCGGGGGCGGTGAGCATCCTCACCCTGGGCGAGGGCGAGGCCCGCACCGGGCTGACCGCCACCTCCGTCACCTCGCTGTCGGTGGACCCACCGACGCTCATCATCTGCGTCAACCGCAACGCCTCGGCCCGCGCCCTGCTGCTGGAGGAGCGCCGCTTCGCCATCAACGTGCTGCGCCCGCACCATGAGGCGCTGGCCGACCAGTTCGCCGGCCGCAACGGCGAGAAGGGCCCGGAGCGCTACAAGGGCGCCGACTGGACACGGCTGGAGACCGGCGCGCCGGTGCTGGCGGACGCGCTCGCCGCCTTCGACTGCCATCTGGAAGAGACCATCGAGCGGCATTCCCACATCATCGTGCTGGGCCGCGTGGCGGCGGCGCGCATCACCGAGGACGCTGAGCCGCTGCTCTATTGGGCCGGCGGCTACCGCACACTGAGCGGCCTCGCCGCCCAGCGTTGACCCAGCGCACCATTCGGAAGCTGGGGTAATGGCACCCGCGCGGCGCCCTTTTCACATTCAACGTCTGGATTTGAAATTTAACTTGATAAAATCAATGTGTTAATTTCAATAATCTGACGGGCGCTGCCTTTGCGCCTCCCTCATCGAGGATCACGCCATGCCAGACGCCTCTTCCCGCCTGTCCCTCACCCGCCGCGGCTTCGCGGCCCTGGCCGCCGCCGGCCTCGTGGCCGGGTGGGCGGGCGCGGCCTGCGCGCAGGAAAAGGTGGTGCGCATCGGCTACCAGAAGTACGGCACGCTGATCCTGCTGAAGAACAAGGGCCTGCTAGAGGACAAGCTGAAGCCGCTCGGCTATTCCGTGCGTTGGAGCGAGTTCCCCGCTGGCCCGCAGTTGCTGGAGGCGCTGAATGCCGGCGCCATCGACTTCGGCAATACCGGCGAAGCCCCGCCCATCTTCGCCCAGGCCGCCGGCGCGCCACTGGTCTATGTGGGCTACGAGCCTGCTGCCCCCGAGGGCGAGGCCATCCTGGTGCCGAAGGGCAGCCCGCTGAAGAGCGTCGCCGACCTCAAGGGCAAGACGGTGGCCCTCAACAAGGGCTCCAACGTGCACTACCTGCTGGTGCGGGCGCTGGAGAAGGCCGGTGTCGCCTATGCCGACATCAAGCCCGCCTTCCTCACCCCGGCCGATGCCCGCGCCGCGTTCGAGCGCGGCTCGGTGGACGCCTGGGCCATCTGGGATCCCTTCCAGGCCGCCGCCGAGAAGACCATCGAGGCGCGCCAATTGGCCGACGGCACCGGCATCGTCTCCAACTACCAGTTCTACTTCACCACTCAGAGCTTCGCCGACAGGGCGCCGCAGGTGGTGGACGCAGTGCTGGCCGGCGTGGCCGAGATCGGCGCCTGGGTGAAGGCCAACCCCAAGGCGGCGGCAGCGGAATTCTCGCCGCTCATCGGCATTCCCATCCCGATCCTGGAAGTCGCCCTCGCCCGCCAGCAATATGACGTGAAGCCCATCACCCCGGCGGTGACAGCGCAGCAGCAGGAGGTGGCGGACGCTTTCTTCAAGCTCGGCCTGATCCCCAAGGCAATCCGCATATCCGACGCCGTGCGGGCGCCGAAATCATGAGCGGCAGCGCCTCCGAAGGCGTTGCCCTCGGGGCGGTGCCGGGCATCGCGGCCCAATCCGGCCCCGCGAGGCGCGTCCGCTCCTTGCGCGGGCTGGCCGCTGGCTTCGGGCGCGCCGCCTTGCCCTGGGCCCTGCCGGTAGCGGTGATCCTGCTGTGGCAAGCGGCCGCCAGCCTCGGCTTCCTGTCGTCGCGCGTGCTGCCGGCACCCGGCGACGTGGCATTGGCTTTCTGGCGGACGCTGAACGACGGCTCACTCCTGGCCAACGTCCTGGTCAGCACCCGGCGCGCGCTCATCGGCCTCGCCATCGGCGGTGGCATCGGCTTCGCCCTCGGGATAGCCAACGGCATCTGGCGCCCGGCGGAGACCGCGCTCGATTCCACCTTGCAGATGCTGCGCAACGTGCCGCATCTGGCCATCATCCCGCTGGTGATCCTGTGGTTCGGCATCGGCGAGGAAGCGAAGATCTTCCTGGTCGCCATCGGCGTCGCCTTCCCCATCTACCTCAACACCTTCCACGGCATCCGCACGGTGGACCGGGGCCTCGTCGAGATGGCCCGGGTCTATGGCCTCTCCCCCGCCGCCTTGTTCTGGCGCATCGTGCTGCCCGGCGCGATGCCCTCCATCCTCGTGGGGCTGCGCTACGCGCTCGGCATCATGTGGCTGACGCTGATCGTGGCGGAGACCATCGCCTCCTCCTCGGGCATCGGCTACATGACCATGAACGCGCGGGAATTCCTGCAGACCGACGTCGTAGTGCTGGGCGTGCTGGCCTATGCGCTGCTCGGCAAGGCCGCGGACAGCCTGACCCGCGCCATCGAGCACCGTATGCTCGCCTGGCATCCGGCCTATCAGGGCAGGCGGGCGGGGCTGGCATCATGAGCACCCCGCTCACGGCCTTCGGCGACGGCGCATTGACCAGCCCCCGGCCGCCGCCCCCCGCGGCCGCCGGCGCGCGCTGCGGCGCCCACATCACGCTGGGCGGCGTGGTCAAGGCGTTCGGTGAGCGCCCGGTACTGCGCCGCCTCGACCTTGCCGTTCCGGCCGGCCAGTTCCTCGCCGTGGTCGGCCGCTCCGGCGGCGGCAAGACCACGCTGATGCGGCTCATCGCCGGGCTCGACGGCGCCACCTCGGGCCGGGTCGCCGTGGGCGGGGAAATCGTCACCGGCCTGCAATCGCAGGTGCGCCTGCTGTTCCAGGATGCCCGCCTCGTGCCCTGGCAGCGCGTGCTGGGCAATGTCGGCATCGCGCGCGGGCCGGACTGGCGCCACGCCGCGGCGCGGGCCTTGCGCGACGTCGGCCTCGGCGACCGGGGCCGGGAATGGCCCTTGGTGCTGTCCGGCGGCCAGAAGCAGCGCGTAGCCCTCGCCCGCGCATTGGTCAGCCGGCCGTCGGTGCTGCTGCTGGACGAGCCGTTCGGCGCGCTGGATGCGCTCACCCGCATCGAGATGCACCGGCTGACTGAGCGCATCTGGCAGGAGCATCGCTTCACCACCGTCCTCATCACCCACGACGTGGCCGAGGCGGTGGCTCTGGCCGACCGGGTGGTGGTGCTGCGCCAGGGCGAGATCGCCCTCGACATTCCCATCGACCTGCCCCGCCCCCGGCGGGAAGCCGGCGACCCCGCCGCTGCGGCACTCCAGGCGCGGATCCTGGCCGCGGTTTAGAGAGAATGCATCAAGCGGCACCCTGAACGGAGCGGGCCCTGGAAGGCAACCGAGCATCACCCCGGGATGACTCGCGATGCAATCGCTCCCAGATGTAAAAATGCCGGCCCGACATGATCGCCGGGCCGGCAGTCTGGGGGGAACAAGTCCGGATTGAGCGAACCTCTATTCGATGCCCTGCTCGCGGGCCTTCCACATGGCGGCAATGCGGAAGCGCTCGTTGATGGCGGCGGGGCTCGCCAGCACCTGGGCCTCGGCCACCTTGAAGGCCTCCGCCACCAAGTCAGCTTCCGCCTGCGTCAGCGGCAGGCGGCCGGCCATGTGGGTGGCGTCGGGCACCGCTTCCAGAATGGCGTGCCGGTTCGGGTGCAGCTTCACCTCGATCAGTTCAAAGGCCTCCAGTTGACCGTCAAGGCAAATGGCGAGGCCGATCACTTCCAGCTTCCGGCCATCGAGGGTCGTCTTTATCAGCGCGGGCATGTTTCAAGCCTCCTCGTCCACCGCAAGCCAGCCGTAGCCACCCTGGTCCCAGAGCTGCGCCAGGGCGTGATCGGCCGTGCAGCCGGGAAATTGCTGCTGCACGATCTCAAGGTCGGAGCGGAAGCGGGCGGCTTCGTCTCCATCCAGATAGGCGGCGCGCTGCTCGCCTTTGCAGCGCAGCCGGAACGCGGCACCCTCGGTGAGGAGTTCATAGTCCTCACCGCCGAGTACCAGGTGGGACGCCTCGGCCATGCTGCCCTCCCAGCCTATGCGGCGGCGGCGACAGGGGTGTCGTCGGCGCTTTCCCATTCGGCCCAGGAGCCGTCATAGACCGCGCCCAATGGCCGCCCGAGCACCGCCAGCGCAAGGGCCAGCATGCAGGAGGTGACGCCCGAGGCGCAGGTGACGACGATCGGCCGGTCGAGATCCACGCCCGCAGCGACGAAGCGTGCGGCGAGTGCCGCGGCATCCAGCAGCGCGCCGGTCTCGGGGTGGACGAGATCAGCCCATGGCAGATTGATGGCGTTCGGCATGTGGCCGAGCTTGGAGAAGGCGTAGATGTCCTCCTGCGTGCCGTCGAACTTGCCCGGCCCGCGCGCATCCAGCACCTGCTCGGCACCGGAGGCGAGATTGGCCTTCATCTCGGCCAGCCCGCGCACCAGACCGGCATCGAAGCTGGCGCTGAAGCTGCGCGCCTCGGGCCGCACCGGGGTCATCTCAGCCGGCAGCTTTTCCTTGCTCCACTTGCCGAAGCCCCCGTCCAGCACGGCCACATTGGTGTGACCGAATACACGGAACATCCACCAGGCGCGAGCCGCCGCCGAGCCTCCATAGAGCCGGTCATAGACCACCACGCGGTCACCGCTGCCCACTCCGAGCAGACCCATTTTCGTGGCGAAGTCGGCGGCGCCCGGCAGCATGTGCGGCAAGGGATTGGTCTTGTCCGCCACGTGGTCGATGTCGAAATGCACCGCCCCCGGCAGGTGACGACCGCGATATTGCGTGCGCCCGTCGAGATTGGTGCTCGGATGGTGCCAGGTGCAGTCGAGAATGCGCAGATCCGCGTCCCCGAGATGGGCGGCGAGCCATGCGGTGCTGACCAGGGGAGTCTCAAGGGTCATCGGGGCTGATCTCCTTGTTGAGTGGTCACTCGATAGAATCTGGCATGGTCGGGCGGATGAAGGCCGACGTCGGAATGGTCCATCAGGGCGCCTTCGGCAGCGGGTAGCCGGTGCGCGGATGGGTGTCGAAATAGTCAGGCCGCTCCGGCCAGCCACCCTCGGGCAGGAACTTGAAGCCGGTGATGCGGATCGGCACGCCATGCGCGGCCGAGACTTCCGCCAGCTTAATCTCGCGCGGCCCCGGGCCGGCGGAGAAATCTCCCACCACCGTGCCGTCGGCCGTGGTGGCGCGGGCGAAGCCGAAGGTTCCCGTGCTCACACCCAGGGCCGGATTGGCCACGAACTGGGGCGCCTCGCCCGCATCGGTCGCCTCGCCAAAGGCCGGCGAGGCGAAGGTAAAGGTGGCGAGCACGCCGGAACGCTCCACCTTGTGGTCGGCGGTCATAGGCCGGGCCACGGAATAGAGGGTGAGCGTGCCGCCGGCGAGCGTCGCCTTCAGTTCGTCGAGGGAGGCGGAGGCAAACTCCAGGGCAACATTCATGTGGTATCTCCAACTCAAGTGTTGGGAGACCTGCATCAAGAACCGTGCCATTCGCGCCGGCCCTGCCGATTGCAGCTTCCGCGGGCGCCCCGACAGGCGGCGCGCATGGTCCCGGACAAAACCACGTCGCATTTCGCACATGCGAAAGGGCGGGGGCGCAACACGGCCTCCCGCCGCGCCGCTCCGCCGCCCGCCGCCGACCTGGAACTGCGCACAGAACCAGCGCCTCATCAGCAGTTGCACGAATCTTGCGTGGCTCGCCTGGACGCGAACGGGCAGAGGCTCACGCCATGCTGGAACAAGCGATGCTGGAAACGGCGATCATCGGTGGCGGACTGTGCGGCCTCGCGCTGGCGCGCGGCCTATCCCGCCAGGGGCGGCCCATCGCCGTGTTCGAGGCCCGCACACGGCTCGGCGGACGCATCCTCACGGCCGAAGCGCCGGGGTCGGGCTTAGCGCTCGATCTCGGCCCAGCCTGGTTCTGGCCCGGCAGCCAGCCGCTGATCTCCGGCCTCGTGGCCGAGTTCGGCTTCGACCATCTGCCGCAACATGACGACGGCAGCGTGCTGCACCTGCGCGACCCGGACAAGACGCCGGAGCGGCTCGACGACAAGCCCGTACATGGCGATGCCCGCCGGCTGGCGGACGGCTTCGGCCCGCTGGCCACAGCGCTCTACCGCGCGCTGCCGCCGGGCAGCCTCCGCCTCGGCCATGTGCTGCGTGCCGTGCGCGACACCGGCGACCATGTGGTCCTCACCTTCCAGACCGGCGCGGAGACGCGGGACGTCGCCGCCCGGCAAGTGGTGCTGGCGCTGCCGCCGCGCCTGGTGGAGGAGACCATCGCCTGCACTCCGGCCCTGGACGAGGCGACGCGCGAGGCGCTGCAGGGCACCGCCACCTGGATGGCGTCGCAGGCCAAGGTGGCCATCGCCTATGAGCGCGCCTTCTGGCGCGAGGCCGGCCAGTCCGGCAATGCCTTCGTCACCCACGAACAGGCGGTGATCGGCGAGATCTACGACGCCTGCGACACCGATGGCGGGAAAGCCGCCCTCGGCGGCTTCCTGGCGCTGAGCCCGGAGCTGCGCGACAGCTTCGCCACCGGCCTGCCCATCCTGATGGACAACCAGATGACGCAGCTGTTCGGCGCCGCTCTGGCGGACGGCGTGCAGCACTATCAGGACTGGGCGCGCGAGCCTTTCACCTGCGGCGCCCGCGACCGCGCCGCTCCCGCCGGCGAGCATGTGGACCAGGGCCATCCCTTGCTGCGCCGGCCCTTATGGGAAGGCCGCCTGCATCTCGGTGGCTCCGAGACGGCGGCGCGCGGGGCGGGCTATCTGGAAGGCGCGCTGGAGGCGGCGCGGCGCATCGAGCGGGCGCTGCTGCGCCCCGGCGCCGATGTCCCCCTCGCTGCCGTCCCACCGGCCGACGCCGCCGACGCCAATGCAGCGAGTCTTGCGCGCCTCGCCGCCTGGGTGGCCGCCCAGAGCGACCCCGCGCTCGATGCCTACCGCCGCCACCTCACCGCCGACCTCTCCGTGCAACAGCGCGACCAGCTAACCCAGCGGGCAGTGCTGGCGGCGGTGGAAGGGGTGTTCGACCAGGCACTGGCGCTGCTGGACAGCCTGCCGTTCGACATGGCGCGCGTCGGCGTGGAGCGCGGCCGCTCGGCGCTGACGCCGGAGGTGCAGAAGCCGTTCGGCCCCTTCCTCCAGGCCATCATGGACGACGTGGCGGCGTTCAACCGCACCTCCTGCGCGCTGTCCAACTTCCCGGACGAGCACAAGCCCTCCAAGGACTACATGCAGGCCATGCTGCGCGACGTGGCCGCCGCCTGGCAGGAATTCTCGCTCGGCGCCAACCGCCTGTTGCTGGCCAAGGGTGTACCGTCCAGCACCGCTCCGCTTCCCTTCCCACGGCCGGCGCCCCCGGCCGCGCCCGTCTCGCCGTGAATGAGGACCCCATGGCCACCGATCTCGTCTATGCCATCTGCCGCATGAGTGACATTCCCAGCCAGCGCGCGCAGGGCTTCCAGCTCATGCGCGTGGGGGACGACGGCAAGGAGCGTGCCTGGCCCATCATCGTGGTGCGGTGGGGGCGGCAGGTGTTCGGCTATGAGAACAAGTGCCCGCACGACGGCGTGAACCTGGACTGGGAACGCAACCAGTTCCTCGATCCCAACGGCATGCGGCTGATGTGCGGCAAGCATGGCGCGCTGTTCGAGCTGGGCACCGGCATGTGCGTGGACGGGCCGTGCAAGGGCCACTGGCTCAACCCCGTTCCGCTGGCGGTGCTGGACGAGGACATCTGCGTCGTCGGCGTCCAGCTGGCGGAAGACGCGGAGGAGGATGGGCCAGACGCCTGCGAGGAGGCAGGCTGAGGCACGAGCGAAGGGTCGGAAGCGCGGTGCGCGTCCCCCGCTCCGGCGAGCCGAAACGAGGGACGACGGAGGCCGCCCGCCTCAGACCGGGCGGTTCGCGTTGCGGTTCTTCACCGGTTCCATGCGGGCGAGGCCCTCTTCCACCGTAATGACGGGATAGGTCTCGCTGAAGCCCTTCGCCCGGTCCAGCACGTAGTCGAGCTTGCCGGCGGTATCGAGCTTCTTGATGTCGTTCTTGTCGATGGAGAGCAGGTCCGTCATCTCCTTCCACACCGTGGATTCGTCGCACGGCAGGACGAAGAAGGTGATGCCGCTCACCTCCACGCGGTATTTCGCCAGGAGGTCGATGTTGTTGCAGAAGAGGAAATAGGTACCCGTGGGGCTCAGCAGGCCGGACAGCACTTCCGCCGCCACCGGCAGATAGGCGAAGGAGTGGATGTAGCCCACCAGGATCTCGATGGTCGGCGCGCCGGCCTGCACCAGGGTGAGCACCTGCTCGACTGAGAAATCCGGCGGACGCTTCTCATCGGCCACCTGCTGCTGGAACTTCAGCGCGATATCGCCGCGAAAGCCGAAGCGCCCCGCCACCTTGGTCGGCCCCTTGAGCACCGCATTGAGCAACCGCCCTTCGCTGTCCAGCCGGGCGAGGGCCGTGTCCTCGATGGTCACCGTCTTCTCAAGCGTCGTCATGGCAGCATCCTCGATCTCAGGCCCGGAAAAATGCGGCGGAAACGCCGGCTGGACCCCCTCATGCAAATCGGGGGCCGGTTCTCCTCACCTCCAGACGCGACGAATGGCGCGATGGTTGCATCGGCGGTTTCACCGGCCATCCCCCAGTCGGCCGCCCCATTCGGTCACCCCATTCGGCCCTCCACCACCGATGCCGCGAGGCTTCGCCCGCCCATGAAGATCCAGATCGCACGGCCGCACCTCGAGGCCATGGTGACGCGCTTTCCCGGGCTCTCTCCGCTGAAGGAGCAACTGCGTTTCGGCGACACCGTGGAGGTGGCCTTCGCCCAGCTTTCAACGCCCGAACTGGACTTCCTGCGGGATCTCTACCGCACAGCCGGCCCGGACCTACACACCCGCTCGGCCCAGATCGCGACGCTGCAACGCGCGTTCAGCGACAAAAGTGTCCGGTTTACGTCGGACGCGTTGGAAGCCGTCCTGCCCGCCATGGCCCGCTATCTCGCCGAGGGCGCGATCCATGGCTGGATGTTCACCGCCAGCATCACCAGCCGCCCCCTGCCCTATGTGGTCACCCGCCTCGACTTCACCCCGCCTTCCAACGAGGAGACCGGGCGGCTGTTCGTGGAGCTGAAGGCCAATGCCAAGGGCGCCATCACCAGCCAGACGCTGCGCATCTCGGCCGCCGACATCGCCGGCAAGACGGTGGCGGAGATCTTCGCCGGTAAGGGCTTCGTCAAGGAGACGCCGGAGCTGGTGGCCGCCCATGAGGAGACCGAGGCGCGCTATTTCGACTGGCGCGGGCGCTACGGCGCGCAGTTCACCGGCAGCGGCACCGGCTTTTATACCGAGGATCCCAATTCCTCGCACCGCGACACCGACTGGTCGCGCAAGGACGTAGTGGTGCTCTCCGCCAGCGGAGGGCCGGCGCGGCTGGTGAATGACGAGAGCATCCTGACCTCGCGGGCGCTCACCCTCGACGTGCCAGGCGACATCCTCGGCGCCTACCTGCGCAAGGCGGCGAAGAGCAATCTTTATGACGCCGAGGACGAGGTGGAACGCTCCAAGGCGGACATGCCCGCCGGCCTGTTCAGCCGCATTCCGGTACATCCCTACATCCTGATGTTCCATCTCGACCTGCACCACTACCTGTGGGTGCATGCGGACGACATGGCGCCCTATGCCTACCAGCCGGACCTGAAGAACAAGCTGGTGCTGCCGGAGGAACAGACCGACCTCATCGACATCCTCACCGCCGAGATGGACGTGCTGATGGACGACATCGTGGCCGGCAAGTCGGGGGGCACCACCGTCCTGTGCGCCGGCCCGCCGGGGGTTGGCAAGACACTGACCGCCGAGGTCTATGCGGAGATCATCCAGCGCCCGCTCTACCGCGTGCATTCCGGACAATTGGGGCTGAACGCGGCGGCCATGGAGGCGGCGCTGAAGGAGACGCTGACCCGCGCCCAGCGCTGGGGCGCGGTGATGTTGATCGACGAGGCCGACGTCTATATCAAGCGGCGCGAGGATGACATGACCATGAATGCGGTGGTCGGCGTCTTCCTGCGCGTGCTGGAATATTTCAACGGCCTGCTGTTCCTCACCACCAACCGCATCGACGACATCGACGAGGCCATCGTCTCGCGCTGCATCGCGCTGATCAAGTTCCACGCCCCCGATGCCCTGGCCCGGCGCAAGATCTGGGGCGTCATGTCGGCGCAGTTCGCCCTGGACGCCGACGGTGCGCTGCTGGACGCCCTGGTGGATGTCTTTCCCGCCGCATCGGGCCGCGACATCAAGGGGCTGGCCAAGCTGGTATCGAAATATTGCCGGCACAAGCAGGTGCCGGCGAGCCTCGCGGTGTTCGAGCGCTGCGCCGTCTTCCGCGGCCTCGACCTCGCCGCCCCGCCCGTCCGCCACGCGGCGGAGTGAACCCGGCGGGCGGGCGCGAGTGACGCAAACCGCCCCTGTCGGAAACGCGACAAGCGTCGCGTTCGGGACAGGATTCGATCCAATTCTTTAGTCTTTCCAATTCATTGCCCCGTGGCATGGGACTTGCTGATTAAGCCTCAGGCCAGCTCTCATTCAGCAAGGGGCATCCCATGATCAATCTGACCGACAGCGCGTTGAACGCCGTGCGCACCGCGATCAGCTCCGCGCCGGCACCGGTGGGCGGTTTGCGCATCCAGGTCGAGGCCGGAGGCTGCGCCGGCTACAAATACCAGATGGGCTTGGTGCCCGATGCCGAGGCCGACGACACGGTGATCGAGCGCGACGGCGTGAAGGTGTTCGTGGACAACAAGAGCCACGAATATCTTGCCGGCACGACCATCGACTTCGTGGTGGCGCTGGAAGGCTCCGGCTTCACCTTCGAAAATCCCAACGCCACCAACAGCTGTTCCTGCGGCAAATCCTTCGGCTGACGCCCCGGCGATCCGGCCCGCAGCGGCGCCGCCTCCAGGCGGCGCCGCCCCGCCCCACCCACGGAGATCCCAAGGTCATGCTGATCGAAACCGAGACCACCGAAGCCCCGCCCGCTGCCATCTCCGAGCGCGAGCGGACCATCCGTGCCGTGATCGACGAGATCCGTCCCAATCTGCAACGCGACGGTGGCGATTGCGAACTGCTCGGCATCGAGGGCAACAAGGTGATGGTGCGCCTCACCGGGGCATGCATCTTCTGCAAGCTCGCCAGCATGACGCTTGAGGGCATCCAGTCCAAGGTGGTGGAGCGCCTCGGCGAGCTGGTGCGCATCGTCCCCGTGGCCGGCCCGGCCAAGCACTGAGCCCGCCGTGCCGATCTATCTCGACAACAATGCGACCACGCGGGTGGACCCCGCCGTGGTCGCGGCGATGTTGCCGTATTTCACGGAACAGTTCGGCAATGCCTCCTCCTCCCACGCCTTTGGCGCCACCGTCGCCGGGGGCGTGAAGGCGGCCCGCAAGAGCCTCCAGGCATTGCTGGGCACAGCCTTCGACCACGAGATCGTGTTCACCTCCGGCGGCACGGAGGCGGACAATACCGCCTTGCTTTCGGCGCTCGCCACCCAGGAGGGGCGGACCGAGATCGTCACCACGGCGGTGGAACATCCCGCCGTTCTGTCGCTGGCGGACCATCTGGAAGCCACGCGCGGCATCATTGTCCACCGCATCGGCGTGGACGGCCGGGGTCGGCTGGACCTGGACGCCTATGCCCGGGCGCTCGGGCCGCGCACCGCGCTCGCCAGCGTCATGTGGGCCAATAACGAGACCGGCACCCTGTTCCCGGTGGCGGAACTGGCGGCGATGGCCCATGCCGCCGGCGCGCTGTTCCATACCGACGCAGTACAGGCGGTGGGCAAGGTGCCCATCGACCTGAAGTTCACCGAGATCGACATCCTGTCGCTATCCGGGCACAAGCTGCACGGGCCGAAGGGCATCGGCGCGCTCTATGTGCGCAAGGGCACGCCGTTCCGGCCGCTGATCTGGGGCGGCCCGCAGGAGCGCCGCCGCCGGGGCGGCACCGAGAACGTGCCAGGCATCATCGGGCTCGGTGCCGCGGCAGCCCTGGCGCTGGAAAAGCTGCCGGAGGAACTGACCCGCGTGCGCGCCCTGCGCGACCGGCTTGAGGAGGGCATCCGCCAGCAGGCCGCGCCCTGCCTGGTGCTGGGCGACGGCGACAACCGCCTGCCCAACACCGCCAACATCGCCTTCGAGCACCTGGAGGGCGAGGCGATGCTGCACAATCTCAACAAGGCCGGCATCGCCGCCTCGCTCGGCTCGGCCTGCGCGTCCGGCTCCATGGAGCCGTCGCACGTGCTGCGGGCCATGCAGGTGCCGGCGAGCGCCCTGCGCGGGGCGATCCGCTTCTCCTTCTCGCGCG
Source organism: Azorhizobium doebereinerae UFLA1-100 (assembly GCF_000473085.1). Lineage (GTDB taxonomy): Bacteria > Pseudomonadota > Alphaproteobacteria > Rhizobiales > Xanthobacteraceae > Azorhizobium > Azorhizobium doebereinerae. Next base: position 26,986 of record NZ_AXBA01000034.1, on the reverse strand, counting down.
ACAATACGGTCGATGACGTTGACCGGGTTCTGCAGGTGCTGCCGGAGATCACGGCGAAGCTGCGGGCCACCGTTCCGGCCTGAGCCGGCGCGCCACCCCACCCTGTCCCATCGCCACGGAGCCAACCGAATGAAGATCATGATCCGCCGCTCACCGGAGACCGGTCTCTCCATCTATGTCCCCAAGAAGGACCTGGAGGAGCCCATCGTCGAGACCGAGCACGAAACCCTCTGGGGCGGCTGGATCAAGATCGCCAACGGCTGGGTGCTGGAGCTGCCGGAGATGGCCGCCGACACCACTCTGCCCATCACCATCAACGCCCGCAAGCGCGGCGACGACGAAGGCTGAACGCCATGAACGCCCCGACCCCGCACATCGAGTTCGCAAACCCCGCCGATGCCGAAAAGGTGCTGGCGGACATCGCCGCCAGGCTGCGCGGCGGGGCCGTCGTCCCCTATCTCGGGCCCGGCCTGACGGAGCTCGCCAAGCCGGCCATTCCTACCAGCCCGGAGGGTCTTGCCGACTTCTTCGCCACCAAGGCGGCGCTGCCCCGGCGGGCCAAGGGCAATGCCTGGGCGGCGGCCCAGCATATCGAGAGCCACAAGCACCGCTCCACCGTCACCGCCTACATGACGGAGGCTTTCTCGCCCAAAGTGGAGCCCACGGCGCTGCACCGGCACCTCGCCACCCTGGCGCTGCCCATGATCGTCGACACCTGGTATGACGACGCCATGCGGGCCGCCCTGGCGGACACCGCCAGCTGGGGCGAGGTGCAGGGCATCACGCGTGCCGGCATCGGCGAGGACCGCTGGTATCGCTTCTACGACGCCGCGGGCGCGGAGAGCGACCGCGCCACTGCCGAGGGCTGGGGCACCGTGCTCTACAAGCCGCACGGCAGCGTGGCGCCGGCGAAGAACTTCCTGATCTCCGACGCCGACTATGTGGAGGTCCTGACCGAGATCGACATCCAGACGCCGATCCCGGACATCGTGAAGGACCGCCGCACCGAGCGCAGCTTCCTGTTCATCGGCTGCCGGTTCAACGACCAGTTGCTGCGCACCTACGCGCGGCAGGTGACCAAGCGCTCGGCCGGCAACCACTTCGCCGTGGTGGAACCGTCCGCTCTGTCGAAAAACGAGCTGCGGTTCCTCATCTCGCAGGGGCTCACGCCGCTCGCCATCCCGCTGGAGCGGGCGGCGGAGATCCTCTGCGCCTGAGACGCCGATCCGCCTGTCCAGAGGACCCGGAAGCCGCCGCGCGAGCCCCGCGCGGCGGTTCTGCGTCGGCACCTTCGGAGGATGCCCCGCCAGCGCCTTCGCGCACCCGTGCAAGCGGCTTCGAGCGGCTTCCGGTGTCTGTAATCTTTCCAACATGGGGCTGGTGTCGCGTCGCTCTATGTTGGCAAAGCGACAGCCTGTGCCTCCGGCATAACCAATTGCCGTCAAATGATTTTGCCGATCTTCTTCGCGGTGGCACGGCTGTTGCTGGAGAGACCTCAGTACAATTGCGGATAAGCCAGCAGCGAGGATCAGACATGGACGGGTTGGCACAGCAGGACGGCAGCGCCGTTAGCGTCCCGAATGTCGGGGAGATCATGCAGCAGATTGCCGAGCACAAAGGCTGCGGCACGTCTGGCGGCAGCGGCAAGGCGAGTTGCGGATCGGGCGCGGGCGCCGGCGATCTGCCCACGGAAATCTGGGAGAAGGTGAAGAACCATCCCTGCTACAGCGAGGAAGCTCATCACCATTACGCGCGCATGCATGTGGCGGTGGCCCCCGCCTGCAACATCCAGTGCAATTACTGCAATCGCAAATACGATTGCGCCAATGAGAGCCGCCCCGGCGTGGTGAGCGAGAAGCTCAGCCCCGAGCAGGCGGCGAAGAAGGTGCTGGCCGTGGCCTCCACCATCCCGCAGATGACGGTGCTCGGCATCGCCGGTCCCGGCGACCCGCTCGCCAATCCGGAGAAGACCTTCAAGACCTTCGAGCTGATCGCCAAGACGGCGCCGGACATCAAGCTCTGCCTGTCCACCAACGGCCTCACCCTGCCGGACCATGTGGACACCATCGCCGGCTTCAACGTCGACCATGTGACCATCACCATCAACATGGTGGACCCGGAGATCGGCGCGAAGATCTACCCGTGGGTGTTCTACAAGCACAAGCGCTACACCGGCGTCGAAGCCGCCAAGATCCTCACCGACCGCCAGATGCTCGGCCTGGAAATGCTCACCGAGCGCGGCATCCTGTGCAAGGTCAACTCGGTGATGATCCCCGGCGTCAACGACAAGCATCTCGTTGAGGTCAACAAGGCGGTGAAGTCGCGCGGCGCCTTCCTGCACAACATCATGCCGCTCATCTCCGCCCCGGAGCATGGCACCGTGTTCGGCCTTACCGGCCAGCGCGGCCCGTCCGCCCAGGAGCTCAAAGCGCTCCAGGACAGCTGCGAGGGCGAGATGAACATGATGCGCCACTGCCGCCAGTGCCGCGCCGACGCGGTGGGCCTGCTGGGCGAGGATCGCAGCGCCGAGTTCACCACCGACAAGATCATGGCCATGGAGGTCAATTACGACCTCGAGAGCCGCAAGGCCTACCAGGCCCAGGTCGAGGAAGAGCGCATCGCCAAGGTGGTGGCCAAGCAGGAAGAGCTGTCCACCCTCGCCGGCGAGATGAGCGACATCAAGCTGCTGGTGGCGGTGGCCACCAAGGGTTCGGGTCTCATCAACGAGCACTTCGGCCACGCCAAGGAGTTCCAGGTCTACGAACTGTCCACCGCGGGCGCCAAGTTCGTCGGCCATCGCCGCGTCGACCTGTATTGCCAGGGCGGCTTCGGCGACGAGGACAGCTTGGAAACGGTCATCCGGGCGATCAACGACTGCCATGCGGTGTTCGTGGCCAAGATCGGCGGCTGCCCGAAGGGCGACCTTCAGAAGGCCGGCATCGATCCGGTGGACCAGTATGCGCACGAGTTCATCGAGAAGTCGGCCATCGCCTGGTTCAAGGCCTATCTCGACAAAGTGAACAGCGGCGAGATCGAGCACGTGGTGCGCGGCGACGCCGAGATCCGCCAGGGCGCGCTCATCTCGGCCGCGTGATCCGCAACGCATCACTCAGGAGGCAAGCATGACCCTGAAGATTATCGCCTCGCAGTGCACCAGTTGTTCGGCCTGCGAGCCGGAGTGCCCGAACGTCGCCATCCGCGAAAAGAACGGCACTTTCATCATCGACCCCAAGAAGTGCACGGAATGCATCGGCCATTACGACGTGCCGCAATGCGCCGCCGTGTGCCCCGTCGACGACACCTGCGTCATCGACACGTCCTACCCGCGCTACCAGCCGGCGGTGTGACCCCGTGGGGGCCGGCGAGCCTGTCTCGCCGGCCCTTGGCCACGCCCCAGCGGTGCGGGCGCCGGATCGAGCGAAACCAAGCGGCATCCGTCCCAACAGCGATGCCGCCGGCCTGAGGAGACAGCCATGAATTTCGAGATGACACCGTCGGCGGAGAAGTTCATCCGCCTCATGCTGCGCGCGGATGGCGATGCCGCCAGCGGCTTCCGCCTGGTGCTGAGCCCCGGCGGCTGCTCGGGCCTTTCCGCCGAGATCAGCGTGAGCCGCACCCCGGCGAGCGGCGATGCCGTGGTGGAGCGCAACGGCGTGCGCCTGTTCCTGCCCGCCGAGAGCCGTCTGCTTCTGGATGGCGTCACCATCGACTTTGCCGACACCGCCGCGCAGACCGGCCTTGTGTTCCGCGACCCCAAGGCCACCACGTGCAGTTCGCACGCGGCGCCGACGCCGCTGAGCTGAGCCGGCGCGGGACCACCCATGGATGCGGCTCGTCACATGCCTGACGCGGGGCTTGATCAAGCTATCCTGGCGGATGCCCTCCTTGGTGGAGGGTTGCCGCCGGCGGCCGAGCACCACCTCACGGCGGCGAGCCTGTCCTATGCCAACGGCCCGGTGGCCGAAGCGCATCTGCGGCAGGCCGAGGCGATCGCCCCCGGCCACGCCGCGGTGCTCATCGGCCTCTATCGCTTCTATTTCTACAAGGGCCGCCTCGCGGAGGCACTCGACGTGGCCAGACAATGCATCACCAAAGCAGCTCGCGACAACAACTTCGCCACGGACTGGCGCGAGGTGCGCGCCGCCGACGCCGCGTTCGGCCGCTATGAGAGCCTGAAGCCCCGCTTCTTCCTCTTCAGCCTGAAGGGCTATGCCTATCTCCAGATGCGCCTCGGCGAGCTGGACGAGGGGCGGGCCGCCGCCACCAAGCTCCTGCAGCTCGACCCCACCGATAAGATCGGCGCACGCGTGCTGCTCGACATCCTCGACCGAGCGGAGCAGGACGATGACGGATGACATCGACGAAGCCTGCGACTGGCTGGGCAACGACATCGACTGCGCGTCCTGCACCCACCTGGAGCTGCGCGCCGCCGGCCTGTGCCGGCTGAAGCATGCCTGCGTGCACGACCGATACGCCCGCCGCATCGACCGCTTCTTCAACTGGAACCCCGGCCAGGCCAACAGCTATGTGTCCCACCCGCATTTCGAGGTGCGGGCGATCGCCGCCAAGCATGCCACGGCATTCCTGCTGCCGCCGTTGCTCGACGACCCCGAGGAGACGGTGCGCTGGAACGCGGCGCGGCGGCTGCCCAAGCGGCTGATCCTGCGGCTGCGCACCGATCCGCACCGCGAAGTGCGCATCCGCATCGTCTCACTGCTGGACGATCCCGAGCTCGTCCCCATGATGAGCGATCCGGATTATTACGTGCGCCTCGTCATCGCCCGGCGCGTCACCCCGGCTCTGCTGGCGCGGATGGTCGAGGACGCCGAGCCGGAGGTGCGCCGCGTGGTGGCCCAGCGCCTGCCCCGCGACTGGCTGCTGCGCATGGCGGGCGATGCCGACGCCACGGTGCGGCTGGAGGTGGCGCGGCGCCTGTCGCCGGATCTCCTGGCCCGCCTCAAGCAAGATCCGGACTGGCGGGTGCGCTACGAGGTGGCGAGCCAGAGCGCGGTGGAAGACATCCACGACCTCGCCGAGGACAGCGACTCTCTGGTGCGGGAGGCGGCGCGGGCGCGCCTCGCCATGCCGCACGGCCAAACCATGGGGAGCCCCCGATGAGCAACATTGTGCGCGACAGCGACGTGGTGGAGATCACCGCGCCGCCCTTCTTCTCCTTCGGCGAGAAGGTGCGCGCCAAGCGCACCATCCGCAACGACGGCACCTATGCCGGCAAGGAGATCGGCGACGTGCTCGCGAAGAAGGGCGAGGAGGGCTACGTGGTCAGCATCGGAACCTTCCTCCAGCAATTCTACATCTACGGCGTCGAATTCATGGAGAGCGGCAACCGCGTGGGCATGAAGCGCAAGGAGCTGGACCCCGTGGTGTCGCGCGAAGACATCGACCTTCCCCTGCCGGAGTGAGCGCCGTGTTCGAACCCAGACTGCCGAAATACGAATGGGGCCAGCGCGTCAAGGCGGCCATAGACCTCGTCAATGACGGCTCCTTCCCGCAGGCGCCGCTGGAAGCCCTGCTGGTGCGCGCCGGCGGCCTCGGCGAGATCGTCCAGGTGGGCACGCACACGGAAGCGAACATGCCGGTCTATCTGGTGGAATTCGGCGAGAATCTGGTGGTGGGGTGCCTTGAGGAGGAGATCTCCCCGCTCTGACCCGTCCCGGCGAATCTGCCGGAGGCGAGGGATCGAAGAGGCGGCGGCCTGTCCCGCGCATGAGCGGGGCCGGCGCGCCCCGGAAAGGGAACCGGCGATGAGTTCCGCAGCGGTGATGGCCCTGGCCGGGCGTCCGGCGGCCCATCCCAATGACCTGGACCGCAAGCGCATCGAGCGCGCCATCGCGCGCCGCAAGCGCTACCGCTACGTCTCGCCCAGCGTGGAGCGGGCCGAGGGCGGCTACCGCATCACCAGCCCGTGCTGCTCGCGCAAGGTCGATCCCGAAGGCGGCATCATCGACGTGGCGCTTCTCGTGCACGAACCCGACAGTGGCCGTTGGCAATTGTTCGCGAAGGACCACGAGGCCAACCGCTGGAGCCTTCACAGCATCCATGACCGCATGGCAGACCTGTTGGAAGAACTCAATCTCGACCCTGAGCGGACCTTCTGGCAATGAATTTGCATCATTCCAAGCTGGAGCCCTTCAACCCCTGGGTCACGGACATGGCGCTGGCTGAGACAGACTTCGCGGAGATCGAGAAAATCCTGTCCGCCCCGGAAGTGGACAGCGGCGTGATCGCGACATTGCGCGGTCGGTTTCCGCACCTGTCGTGGTCGCGCTGCGACGCTTCCGACGTGAGCGAGGAGCCCTACCGCGCCTTTCCGCGCTTCGACGTGCATCTGCTGGATGCCGCCGACCATTGCGTCCAGCTCACAACCGATCCCGCCCGCGCCACCGGCATCGTGGTGGCCGCGCGACAGGTGAAGCCATGACTGAGCCGGCACTCATCTCCGACCTGCCGCTGATCGACGCCGACGAATTGCGCGCGGACGCGCTCGGCCCGGAAGCCTCCCTGGAGGAGGTGGACAGCAGCTTCATCCCGCTGTCCGACCCGGACATCAGCGGCGTGGAGCTGGCCGCCGTGGACGCCGCACTGCGCGCGCCGCGCCTGTCCGGCGGGCCGACGGTCGCCGCCTTCGAAGCCGCCTTCGCGGAGTATCTCGGCCGGCAGCATGCGGTGGCGGTGCCGAGCGGCACGCTGGGCCTGCTGCTGGCGCTGAAGGCCTATGGCATCGGCCCCGGCGACGAGGTGATCGCCTCGCCTTATTCCTTCCGCGAGACCGCCCACGCCATCAGCCTTTCGGGCGCGCGGCCGGTGTTCGCCGACATCGACTATTGGGCCGGAACGCTGGTGCCGGAGAAGGTCGAGCCGCGCATCACGCCGCAGACCAAGGCGATCCTCGCGGCCAACGTCAACGGCCATCCGGCGCCGTGGAACGGCCTGCGCGCGCTGGTCACGAAGCACAACCTGCGGCTCATCGAGGATTCCACCGAGGCCATCGGCTCGCGCTACGCAGGCGCCCTGGTGGGCACCTTCGGCGATGCCTCGGTGTTCGATTTCTCCCAGCCTTTCCCGCTGACCTGCGGCGAGGGCGCCATGGTGGTGACGGACGACATCGACCTCGCCGTGGCCATCCGCCGGCACCGCTCCCACCGGCTGGAGGAGCGGTCATCCGTGGTGGTCAGCGGCACCGCGCCGTTCCAGGCCGGCATCAGCGACATCTCCGCCGCCCTCGGCCTCGCGCAGCTGAAGCGCGTCGACGAGATCCTGGAGCGGCGGCGCTCCACGGAGCACCTCTATTACAAGCACGTCAAATCCTTCGAAGGGATCAAGGACCCCTACGTGGGGCCGGACGTGACCGAGGTGAACTGGTTTCTCTATCTCGTCCACCTGGGCAACCGCTTCTCGCGGTCCAGCCGCGACTCCATCGTCGAGGACCTGAAGGTGGAACAGGTGGAGGCGGCGGCCTATTGCCATCCGCTGCATCTGCAGCGGCACTATTTCGATCTCGGCTATCGCCGCGGCGACTATCTGGTGACCGAGAAGGTCTCCGACCGCGCGGTCGCCCTGCCCTTCCACACCCATCTGAGCGAGGACCAGATCGCCTTCATCGTCGAGACGATGAAGGAATCCTCCATCAACGTGGGCGCGGGAGCGGCCATCTATTAGGGCCGGCCACGCGCCCGGCCGCTGCGGCGGCACGGCGCGGGGCGCCCTTGAACGCTTGGAGCCGGGGCCCCTCGGAGCACAGTCTCCCCGTGGGTCCTCCCGTCTCTCAAACCGGAGCCAGGTCCGAACCCGTCCCGTCCGCGCCGCGGGCTGGCCGGGACAGGCATGGCTTTGCCTGCAAACTCCAATCCAAGGAGCGGTACCATGTCCACAGTCACAGTCATGCCGTCAGGCACGGTCATCGAAGCGTCGGAAGGCATGAGCCTGCTCGACGTGCTGCGCAGCGGCAACATCGAGATCCCCCACAAGTGCGAGGGCAATGCCTCGTGCGGCTCCTGCCACATCTCCCTGGTGGAAGGGCGCAAGGGCGTCTCCAAGATCGCCCGCGAGGAGAACGAGAAGCTCGACACCATCGTCGGCGTCGGCTCGAAGTCCCGCCTCGCCTGCCAGGCCAAGGTGCTCGGTACCGAGAACATCAAGGTCGAGCTTCTGGACGCCGGCTTCTGAGCCATCGGTCATCGGCCGCGTGTGCCGCCCGCGCACGTGGAGCCGGATCCGATCAGGTTGAAACGACCTGATCGGAAGAATCCGTCTCTCACACATTCATAGACCGCCCGGACCTCCGCCAGCCCGGGCGATCCGCTCATCCGACCCCCAGCAGACGGAGTGGACCCATGACCACCAACACCAACGTCATCATTCACGTGCGTTTCGTCCCCAACGGCTCGGTGGTGGAGATCGGCGAGCGTCCCTCGCCGCTCAACCCGCAGGAGTGGTTCAACTTCCTCAGCGACAATGCCGGCGACACCTATCAGGCGCTCGCCGGCGGCCGGGGCGTGTTCCGTATCCCGCCCGACGCGCTGGATGGGCTGAAGGCGGCAAGCACGGCCGCTGCCGCCTGACGCATCGCGGAGGGGCGCGTCATGGCACTCGATCCTCATCGCCGCCGCGCCGCGACGGCACGTCCCGCCCCATGGGGTAAGGCGCCATGAACCATTCGCTCACCCCCTGGCCCCAGGCGGGGACCCCGGTTCCCGCCCCCTCCGGCAGCCTAGCCCTGCCGCTCGCCCCCGCCGGGGCGGTGCGGCATGCCGCCCCGCTGCCGCCGGCCGAGAGCTTCTCTCCGGCCCAGCGCCGCTGGCTGGAGGGGCTGGCGGCCGACCTGCTGGCGCTGCCGGCCTTGCCGCCCGCCGCCCAGGCGGACGTGGCCCTGCTGCTCGCCGCCCACGGGCTCACCGGGGACGCTGCCCCCTGGCACAAGCCGAACCTGCCGCTCGCCGAGCGCATGGTGCTGGCGGAAGGCCGCCCCCTGCCCCGCCGCCTCATGGCGGCCATGGCGCAGCAGGACTGCCGCCAGTGCGGCTATGTCTGCGAAACCTATGCGGACGCCCTCGCCGCCGGCGGCGAGCCGCGCATGGACCTGTGCGCCCCCGGCGGCAAGGACACCGCGCGCATGATACGCGCGCTGCTGGACGAGGACGCCGGCGGCGCACGCGCCTTCGACGCCGACGCCCATCTGGCCAAAGCCCGCGCCGCCGCCGCCCCGCCGCCGCGCGACACCCGCCCCGGCTATGACCGCGGCAACCCGGTGCTGGTGGCCATGAAATCCCGCCGTCGGTTGAGCCGCGCCGGCTCGGACAAATCCACTGTGCATGTGGAGCTGGATCTGTCCGGCAGCGGCATCGAGCACCTGCCAGGCGATACGCTGGGCATCTATCCCGAGAACGACCCGGTGCTGGTAGATGCGGTGCTCGCCGCGCTCCAGGCTCCGCCCGGCCTGCGCCTCGGCAGCCGCCCGCTGCGCGACATCCTCACCACTTCGGTCTCGCTCGGCACGGCGCCGGACGCGCTGTTCACGCTGATTGCCTGCCTCACCGGCGGGGAGCGGCGGCAGAACGCCCGACGCCTCGCATCCGGCGCGGACCCGGAGGGCGCGAGCCTCGACGTGCTCGGCGCGCTGGAGCGCTTCCCCGGCGTGCGGCCGGACCCGGAAGCCTTCGTCGAGAGCCTCGATCCGCTCCAGCCGCGGCTCTATTCCATCGCCTCCAGCGCCCGCATCCAGCCCGGCGTGGCGGCGCTCACCGTCGCCCATGTGCGCTACACGCTCGACGGGCGCCTGCGCCAGGGCGTCGCCTCCTCCTGGCTGGCCGAGCGGGCGCCCGTGGGCACGCGCTTGCGCGCCTTCCTCCAGCCGGCGCCGCATTTCCGCCTGCCGGACACTCGCGACGCGCCGATCATCATGGTCGGCCCCGGCACCGGCATCGCGCCGTTCCGCGCCTTCCTGCAGGAGCGCCGGGCGCGCAGCGAGACCGGCCCCTCCTGGCTGTTCTTCGGCCACCGCCGCGCGGCGGAGGACTATTTCTACGAGGACGAACTGCGCGCCTTCCGCGCCCAGGGCACGCTCACCCGCCTGTCGCTCGCCTGGTCGCGCGACGGCGCGCGCAAGACCTATGTGCAGGACCTGATGCGCGAGAATGGCGAGGAGCTGTGGGAGTGGCTGTTCGACGGCGCCCATCTCTATGTCTGCGGCGACGCCCAGCGCATGGCCGCGGACGTGGAGCAGGCGATCATCGACATCATCGTCGAGCAGGGAGACCGTGAGCCGGATGCCGCCCGCGCCTATCTCGACGGCATGAAGGCCGCCGGGCGCTGCCATCTCGACGTCTATTGACCAGACGTGCGGCGGCGGGGGGCGCCGCAGCGAGGGCCGTTCCGATCGGTCCAGACCTCCGGGCCGATCGGAACGTGCGCTTCAGGCAGGCAGGGCGGACTTGGCCAGTGCTTTGGATCCATCCCCATCTCAGACGAGGAACTCCGCCTGAAACGCGGCCAGCTTCTCCGGCGTGTCGAGCCCCTTGGCCGGCGACCACCGGCGGGTGAGGAAGAAGGTGCTGACGTCGCGCGTCACGTGCCGGCCATGGATGTACCAGCGCTCGACGCCGTCCGGGCCGATGATCGCCGGCCCCTCGCCGCGATGCACCGTCCGGCCCTCCAGCCAAAGCCTGGTGTCCGTATAGAGATAGCAGCCTGCGAGGCGGGAGAGATCATCCTGGTTGCGTTCCTCCACCAGCACCATTTCGCTCATCGTCTGTCTCTCCGCCGGGGCGCCGGCCATGGCACCGGACGGACCGGTGCAAGATTCGTGCGCGACGATCATGCCATCGCCGCCGCTGCTTCCGCGCCAAGGATGGCAACATTGCCGAGGGTGGCCAGATTGTAGCCCTCCTCCCGCAGCACCCGTTGCACGGCGGGCCGTGCCAGCATGCGCCGGTAATGGCCCGCGATGGCCTCGGGCAGCGCCATGCCCAATTTGTCCGCCCAGAATTCCAGATAGAACAGGATAGGGTCGGCGGCGCAGAATCCGTCATCGAGATAGGGCTTGTCGCCCAGCGCCGCCGCCAGCACGGCAAAGCCCTGGCGCACGATATCCCGGCCCAGCGCCTGCACCGCGGGATGGTCGGCGGGATTGCGGGCGAAGGTGGCGGTGGCGAAGATGCGCGCGAAACCCTGGCCGTGCACGGTAGCGGCCATATAGGCCATGGCCTCGATCAGCCGCGCCTCGCGCTCGGCATCCTGCGGCCACAGGCCGGCGCGCGGGTGGGTGCGGGCCAGCCAGAAGGCGATGGCCGGCACCTCGGTCAGCGCGGTGCCGTCGCGGCGCACCAGTGTCGGGATTGTCGATTTTGGATTGATCGCGACATAGTCGGGCTTGAATTGGTCGCCCGCCGGCAGGTTCACCACCGTGACCTCGAACACGTCCTCCACCTCCTCCAACAGGACATGGATGCCCGTGGAACACGAGCCGGGCGTCATGTAGAATTGGATGTTGGCCATTGGCTCTCCTTTGGGGCCTGGAGGGCGCTCGCGGGATGCCGCGCCAGCCTCATCCCCGCGCCGCCTCTGCCGCCGCGCGGCATGCTTCATGCAAATATCGGCGCAGATGGTGTCTCGACGGGTCCTTCTGGCGCATGCGCGACAGGGGCGCGTCGGCTTTGCGACGGAGCGAGCATGGTCATCGATCTCAACAGCCCCTGGGGCAAGGCGGAGGTGAGCGCGTTGCTGGCCTCTGTGGTGGACGACCGCAGCTGGCGGCTGGAGGTCACCGGGGGCGGCATCGCGCAGCTCACCGACCTCACCACCGTGCCGGACGCCGCCTATGAAGATGCGCTGCATTGCTTCTTCGAGGTGTGGGAGTGCGGCACCGATTTCGTCGGCCCCGACGCCGCCTCGGACGGCCAGCTCTGCGGCAAGCTTGAGCGGAGCCTGCGGGAGAATTATCCGGTGCTGAAGGGCGCACGCACGCTCTCGGCGCTCTGAGCCGCGATACGAGGCCAGCATGTCGGCGGACCAGATCGAAGTCTTCGCCATCTGCCACGCGGAATCCATCGCGCCGGGCGAGGCCAGGTCGTTCCGCCTGTCGCGCCGGACCGAGGATGGCGAGGTGCGGCCCTTCCCCATCTTCGTGGTGCGCCGGGGCGGCCGCGACTTCTTCGGCTATGTAAACGCCTGCCCGCACAACGGCACCTGGCTGAACATCAGCACGGGCGGCTTCTTCAACCGCGCACGCACACATCTGGAGTGCGGGCGGCACAAGGCACAGTTCGACATCGAGAGCGGGCTGTGCGTCGAGGGCGGCTGCAAGGGCAAGAGCCTAACCCCGCTGGCGCTCACCGTCATCGGTGGCGACGTCTGCCTGTGCGGCGTGCCGCTGGCCGAGGACGATCAGCCGCGCAATCCGTTCGATGAGCCGGACGAGACCATGGAGATCACATCCATCCGTGATGAGCGAATGCTGATCAACGGGAGTGCGTCAAGCGGCGCGCCAATGGCGGAGAGACAATGACCGAAGCGTCGCCGAGCGAAGCCCCCCCGATGCAGGAGCTGTGGCCCGATTGCCGCTTCTTCGTCTCCTATACCGGCGTGAAGCTGCCCTTCACCTTGGTCAACGCCATCGATCCCGGAGCGCTGTCGAACCGCAACACCTTCATCCGCGCCTATTTCGATGGGGCGGGCGTGCTGCGCGGCTTCGACAAGGTGGTCTATGGCGAGATCGAGCTCGCCCATCGCTACGACTATCACGCCGACGGCGTGCTCAGCCGGGCGGCCATCGTGATGCTGGACGAAGACCCGGCGGAACTCGCCTTCGATCCCTCCGGCCAGCCCGCCGGCACCGCCTGATTCCCTTACGGACCCGCCCCCAACCCGCCCCGAAGGAGGCACAGCATGACGGTCGCCCAGCTCATCGCCGCCCTCTCCACCCTGCCGGACGATGCCGTGGTGCTGATGGACAGCGACGGCGGCCTCTCGCGCGTGGACAGCCTCGACTTCATCGCCGGCCAGGGCCCAGGCGCTCCTGCGGAAGTCATCCTCCAGCCGAGCCTGGAGGAGTAGCGCCCATGGATGCCGCGCCGGACACCACGCCTTCGGAGGCCAGCCCCGTCGGCAACCGGCTGGGGAGCGAGACCAGCCCCTATCTGCTCCAGCACAAAGACAATCCGGTGCACTGGCAGGTCTGGGCGTCGGAGACGCTGGAGCGGGCGCGGCGCGAGGACAAGCCCATCCTGCTCTCGGTGGGCTATGCCGCCTGCCACTGGTGCCACGTCATGGCCAGCGAGAGCTTCGAGGACCCGGCCACCGCCGCGCTGATGAACGCGCTTTTCATCCCGGTGAAGGTGGACCGCGAGGAGCGGCCGGACATCGACGCCATCTACCAGAACGCCCTGGCGCTGCTCGGCCAGAGCGGCGGCTGGCCGCTCACCATGTTCCTCACGCCCGACGGCGAGCCCTATTGGGGCGGCACCTATTATCCGCCGGAGCGCCGCTACGGCCGCCCGGCCTTTCCCGATATCCTGCGCCGCACCGCCGAAGTCTACCGCCACCGGAGGCCGGCACTGGAGAAGAACATGCGGACCCTGCGCGAGGGCCTGCGCCAGCTCTCCGCCCCGCCGCCCGACGCCCCCCTCACCCCCGAGCGGCTGGATGACATTTGCGAGGGGCTCTGCGCCCTGATCGACCCGGTGGACGGCGGCCTCGGGCAGGCGCCCAAATTCCCCCATTCGCCGGTGCTGTCGCTGCTGTGGCGCGCCTGGCACCGCACCGGCCGCGCGACCTTCCGCGATGCCGTACTGCTGACGCTGGAGCGCATGTCGCAGGGCGGCATCTACGACCATCTGGGCGGCGGCTACGCCCGCTATGCCACCGACGCCGCATGGCTGGTGCCGCATTTCGAGAAGATGCTCTACGACAATGCCCAGCTGGTGGAACTGCTGACCCTGGCGTGGCAGGAGACCGGCAACCCGCTGTTCGCCGAACGGGTGGCCGAGACCATCGGCTTCCTGCTGCGCGAGATGCGGGTGGACGGCGGCGCCTTCGCCGCCGCGCTCGATGCCGACAGCGAGCATGAGGAAGGCAAGTTCTACGTCTGGACCGCGGCCGAGGTGGAGGCGCTGCTCGGCGCCGACGCCGCCCTCTTCAAGCGCCATTACGATGTCCACCGCATCGGCAATTGGGAGGGCAAGTCCATCCTCAATCGCTCGGACAAACCCGAGCGCGCCGCCCCGGAGGTGGAAGCCCGGCTCGCAGCCGCGCGGGACATCCTGCTCGCCGCGCGGGCGGGGCGTGTCCGGCCCGGCCGCGACCACAAGGTGCTGGCGGACTGGAACGGCCTCGCCATCGCCGCGCTCTGCCGCGCGGGCACCGCCTTCCGGCGGCCGGAGTGGCTGGCGGCGGCACGTGGGGCCTTCGCCTTCGTGACCACGCGCATGCGCCTGCCGGACGGGCGGCTGGCCCATTCCTGGTGCGATGGACGCATCCATCCGGGCACGCTGGACGATTACGCCGCCATGGCCCGCGCCGCGCTGGCGCTGCATCAGGCCACCGGTGAGGGTGCCGATCTCGCCCGCGCCGAGGGCTGGCCCGCCTGCCTCGACGCCCATTTCGCCCATGCCGGCCATCCCGGCTATTTCCTGACCCCGGACGATGCCGAAGACCTCATCACCCGCATCCGCACCGCCACCGACAATGCAACGCCCTCGGGCAACGGCGTGATGGTGGAGGTGTTCGCCACGCTGTTCCACCTCACCGGCAAAGCCGCCTATCGCGACAAGGCTGACGCGATCGTCGCCGCCTTCGCCGGCGAGTTAACCCGGCAGGCGGTGCCGTTCGCCGCCTTGCTGTCAGGCTTCGACATGCTGCTGAACGCCGTCGCGGTGGTGATCCGCGCGGGCGACGGGCTGGAGGCGCTGCTGGACATGGTGGCGGGCGCGAGCCTGCCCAACCTGGTGCTCACCGTGCTGCCCGCCGATGCGCCGCTGCCGGGCGGCCATCCCGCCGCCGGCAAGGCCGCCGTCGCGGGCCGGGCCACCGCCTATGTCTGCAGGGGCGAGACCTGCTCGCTGCCGGTCACCGACCCGCAGGCGCTGCTGCGTCTCCTGCCTGGGCCGGCGCGCCGGTGGGACAATGTGAATGCTGAACCCGCCATGCGCGCCATGGTAGATGAGAGCCGATAGGGAGCGCATGATGTCCGAGGCAGACGTTCAAGTGTCCATTTTCGAACGCATCGGCGGGCCGGTGACCATCGACCGGCTGGTGGAGGCCTTCTACCGCCGCATGGACAGCGAGGCGGAGGCCGCGCACATCCGCACCATGCATGCGCCGGACCTCACCAACACCAAGAGCGTGCTCAAGCGCTACCTCACCGAATGGCTGGGCGGCCCGAAGCTCTATTCGGCGGAGAAGGGGCATCCGCGCCTGCGCCAGCGCCATCTAGGCTTCGCCATCGGCAATGCGGAGCGCGACGCCTGGATGCATTGCATGCGTGGCGCGCTGGCCGAGACGGTGGCTGACGCGGAGGCCCGGCAGAGTATCGACGACGCCATGACCAAGCTGGCCGACTGGATGCGCAACACTGCCGGCAACCCGCACGACACCGGCCACGGCCACCGCCCCTGAGTCAGGCGCTGGGCGGAGGCCGCGCGAGCCGCCAGCCCGAATGGCGCAAACTGTCCCCTCTTCGTCCGGAACGGGTATTTCGGCTTGAAACCGTGGCCCTAAGCTCCTCCAATGTCAGCCATTGGGAGCACCGCGAAATGTCCGTAGCCGATACCGCCCTCATCGTGATCGATGCCCAGACCTCGTTCCGCCACCGGCCCTATTTCCGTGCCGACGATCTCGCCTCTTACGTGGAACAGCAGCAGGCTCTGGTGGACGGCGCGAAGGCCGCAGGCATCCCCGTCCTCCAGGTCTTCCACGTGGAGGACACCGGCCCCTTCTCTGAGGCCTCCGGCTTCGTCACCGTGCTGGAGCCGCTGCGCATCGCCGCCGATGCCGTGTTTCGCAAGCGCCGGCACAGTGCCCTGGTGGGTACCGGGCTCGACGTGTGGCTGGTGGCGCACGGCATCCGCCGCATCATCGTGTCCGGCATCCGCACCGAGCAGTGCTGCGAGACCACCACCCGCCACGCCTCCGATCTCGGCTACGCGGTGGATTTCGTCGCCGCGGCAACGCTGACCTTCCCCATGACCGACGCCACGGGCCGGGAGTGGAGCCCGGCGGAAATCCGCGCCCGCACCGAACTGGTGCTCGCCGGCCGCTTCGCCCGCATCGCCACCGTGGCGGAAGCCCTGGCCGGCAGGCCGGAGAAGATCGCCGCATGACGGCCCCGGTCCCGCGCGACATTCCGGTCTTCGTGGTGGTGCCGCCGCGCGTGCTGCTGCTCGACGTCGCCGGACCGATGGAGGTGCTGCGCAAGGCCAATCTGGAACAGGCGGCGGTGCACTTCTCCATCGCCTATGTGGGGCCTTCCCCCTCCGTCGGCAGCTCCGTCGGCATCGCCCTCGCCGGTATCGCCCCCTTGCCCGACCATCTGCCGGACAACGCCATGGTGGTGGTATCCGGCAACGCCGATGAGCCGCTCGGCCCGCCGCCGGACCGGGCGGCGGATGCGACGGACGAAGCCGCCATCGTGGACTGGCTCAGGCGCGCGGTGCGGCCGGGCATCCGCCTCGTCTCCATCTGCTCCGGCGCCCTGCTCGCCGCCCGCGCCCGGCTGCTGGACGGGCACGCCTGCACCACCCACCACGCCGGCATGGCGGACCTTGCCCGCCTCGCCCCGGCGGCCCGCATCCTGGAGAACCGGCTCTATGTGGAAGATGGCGAGCGCCTCACCAGCGCCGGCATCACCGCGGGGGTCGACCTCATGCTGCACATCGTGGCCGAGGCGGCGGGGCCGGCGACCGCGCTGGAGGTGGCGCGCTATCTCGTCGTCTATCTCCGGCGCGGCGGCGCCGACCCGCAACTGTCGCCCTGGCTGGAAGGGCGCAACCACATCCACCCCGCCATTCACCGGGCGCAGGATGCGGTAGCCGCGGACCCGTCGCGTGATTGGCCGGTGGAGACGCTGGCCCGCATCGCCGGAGCCAGCCCGCGCAACCTCTCGCGCCTGTTCAACGCCCACACCGGCCTCACCGTCACGGATTATGTGAACCGCATGCGCATCGCGCTCGCCCGCGAACTCCTCACTGGCTCGACCCTCGACATGGAGCGCGTCGCCGAGCGCGCAGGCTTCGGCTCCACCCGGCAGTTCCGCCGGGCCTGGAGCCGCCTCCATGACACCCCGCCGAGCCGCCTGCGCGCGGATGGCTGAAGCACATCGGCCGCCCACGCTGGACAGGCATCCATCGGACATGGGATGGCCTGCCGACACCGAACGGGCCGTCTGGAAGGGGGCACGATGAAGGAAGAGCACGTATCCCTGAGGCCCGCCTGCCTTGCGGATGCCGACGCCATCCGCACCCTGACCCGCGCGGCCTATGCCAAATGGGTGCCCGTCGTCGGGCGCGAGCCCAGACCCATGATGGCGGATTATCACGCGGCGGTGGAGCGGCACGCCATTGACCTGCTGTTCGCGGGCGCCACCCTCGCCGCGCTCGTCGAGATGATCCCGGCACCCGACTATTTGCTGATCGAGAATCTCGCGGTTTCCCCCGCTTTCCAGGGCCGTGGCTTCGGTCGCCGCCTGCTCGCCCACACGGAGGATCAGGCCCGCGTGCGGGGGCTCGGCGAAATGCGGCTCTACACCAACCGCCTCTTCGCCGAAAATATCCGGCTCTACGCCAGCGCCGGCTACGCCATCGACCACGAGGAGACGTGGGCCGGCGGCGTGATCGTCCACATGCGCAAACCGATCCGCCCGACGGCCACGGGCGATGAACGTCCCTAAAGCGGAATACCGAAGAACTCATCCTCGGAACCGCCCCAGGCCCGGTGCAGGGCGAGGCCGCTGGACCATTTCTCCAGTTCCGACGGCTCGGCCGTGCGATGGGAGATGACCCCGCCCGGCTTGTCGCCGAGCAGATAGGCCTTGCCGTTGCGCAGGAAGCGGTTGAGATCCTTGGTGTCGGTGGGCCGCACCACGCAGCGCGGGGCTTCGTCGATCAGGATGGTGGTGGGAAGCATCGCCAGTCTCCTGTGCTGAACGAGATCGGATGCAGCGTCCTCAGAAGCCGTCGCGCTGCGACCCCCAGGGGTGGGAGCCCGGCACCAGCGGCGCCGTGATGCCGGCCTTGGCGATGTCGGCGAGGGATTTGTAGAATGTCGCCTCATGCACCAGTGTGCCGTTGCGCGTGGTGATGGCCACGTAGCGCGCCACGCTGTCGGCTTCGCACAGATAGCCGCCGCCGGGATCCTGCGTGGCCCGCGCGTTGCCGTCCCAATCCACGAAGAAGCCCTCTGCCACCGTCATCCCTGCACCTTTCCGCTCCGCCCGGCGGCGCCGGGCCTCGGCTCAGGGGGAGCAAGATCCTTGCCGAACGAGAAAGCCTTGGGCGCCGGGAACTGCTGTCGGGAAGGGAACAGGGCGCCGTGTCGCGATGGCACCATTGCGACAGGCTCGGAGCCCGCCAGATGAAGATCTCACCTTACCTGAAGGCAGACAGACTGCGCCGGAGGCGGCGAGTAGAACGAGCCCGACTTCCGCGCCACCTCAAGCTTTTCACCTTCGCGTCTCTTGATCTCGCCACAGGCGAAGCGAATCCAATCCGAGCTGACCGCCTTGATGTCCTTTACGTTCTGAACCTTGCTCAGAAGCCGCTCATAATCATAGTCGGGGACCTTTTCAGAACAGGACACAAGTATAAAACAGCAAAGCGCAATCGGAAACATTTTGATCATGGCACGGCGCTCGATCCTGGCGAAAACGAGCGACCAACAGCCGTAAGCTGGCCCCGACTCTCGACTTTCGCCCCCCACTTCGGGAACGCAGCCTAGGGCTTTGGATATTTTGAGCAAGTTCGGATCGATCCCGATCACGCCCGTCGCGGTCGAGCGATCATCATCAAGCGTCCGCCCCTGCCTCGTCCGGGGTTGTCACCAATGCCTTCAGCGCCGTCTCGACCGCCGCGCGGCAAGCCAGAAGACGATCATACTCGACGACATCGATGGTGACGCTCGCCCCGACAGACGGACCTTCCGGCCGGCCGCGGCCCGCTTCCGCAGCTTCGAACAACGCCTTCTCCAATTGATAGATCTGTTCGCTGGCGCGCTCCAGGTAAGGCAGCGGATTAGCTCTGACATTGGCCTCGTGGAGGGCATCGAGGCCGAGCTGCCCGCGCAGTCGGCGCGCCGCCCAAAGAGCATCGGCGCCAAAATCATGCGGAATGACGCTCATATCTCCTCCTGAGAAGGCCGGATCGGGCCGGCAGCGGCCCAGGTCTCGGAAAGGACAGAGGGGCGGCGAAACGCCGCCCCGCCCGGCCCCTCAATCCATGGGCGGACCGAGGTCGTCGGCCTCGGGTTTCTTGGACTTTTTCTTTTCGGTCTTGGCCTGGGCATAAGCCCCGGCGTTCTTGAGCAGGACGGGCGACTGGCCCTCCACATATTGCGAGATCCAGGACAGCGTGCGGTCCAACGCCTTGCCGGTCGCCTCCGCATGGTAGGTGTGGCGCTCGGCGCAGGTGAAGCCATGGGTAGCGCCCGGATAGGCGAAGGCGCTCACGTCCGGCCGGCGCTGGCGGAACTCGCCCACCAAATCCATCGGCAGCAGCGGGTCGTTCTCGGCGAAGTGCAGCAGCGTCGGCACCCGTCGCTTCTCCGCCATGCCGGCGACCACGCCGGCGGCATAATAGCCGATCGTGCAGGCCACGTTGCGGATCTGGTTCCCGCCCTCGTAGGCGAGATAGCCGCCCCAGGAGAAGCCAACGATCGCCACCTTGCCGGCGTCCTTCACCGCGTCCACCGCAGCCTGGATATCGTTGAGCGCGCGCTCGCGACCCACTTCCTCCATCAAGCTCACGCCACGCGCGAACCCTTCCTCGTCATAACTCAGCTCCACGTCCGGCTGTACCCGGTCGAACAGCGCCGGGGCCACGGCCACATAGCCGCGCGCGGCGAAATCATCCGCCGTCCTGCGGATATGGTCGGTTAGACCGAACATTTCCTGGAGAACAACGACCGCTCCCTTGGGAGCCCCTGGGGGATCGGCGCGATAGGCCGAAAGCGTATGGCCATCGGCAGTGGACAGCTGGATCATGGCATCCTCGCAATGCTTCGCTTTGTCTTGCGGGCGGCAAGACATTCCGCATCTCAAGCGATCGGTCCGACAGGCAATGCAGACAAAGTGCCAGTCGGCTCTGCTGCCGGTACTTTCTTGCGATCAAGCCTTACAGAAGCCCGAGTTCCAGCTTCACCTCGTCGCTCATGCGGCTGGTGTCCCACGGCGGATCGAACACGAGGTTTACCTTCACCGCGCCGATGCCGGCCACCGCGTTCACCGCATTCTGCACCCATGTCACGATCTCGCTCGCCACCGGGCAGCCCGGAGCCGTGAGCGTCATGTCGATTTCCACGTTCGCCACGGGGGCAAGGTCGATCTTGTAGATCAACCCCAGGTCATAGATGTTCACCGGGATTTCCGGATCATGCACAGTGCGCAGGGCGGCGATCACCTCTTCCATCAGGCTCCCGGCGTCCATGACGCCGCCGGCGGAGGAAGCCGCCGCAAGCGACGCCCCCGGGTCGACCGGGGCATGGGCGACATCGGCCTCATATGAACCGTGCGGCGGCTCGCCTGCCGTGTCGGCATAGGCACGCTCCGGAGCTTCGCTCCAATGGTCAGGGGTCGTCATCTTGATCCCGCCTCCTGCCGGCATGTGGGTCTGCGCGTCCATCGGGTGCCTCCGAGCCGCTTCCGCGCGCCGGGATGCATGCGCCTGGACCCGGGCGCGCCATTCAGTCTCTGGAAGGCGACATGCAAGGTCGGAGCCAGATCGTCGGAACGGCCTTCACACCCGCGCCGCCCGCCGGCGGCTCAGCCCAGGCCTTCGGCCAGCGCCGCCACCACCATCCAGCCAACCGCACCGGTTGGATCGAGCCGTCGCAAGGCGGTAAGCTTGCGCTCGGCCTCCTCCGGCCGGCTCTGCCGCAGATGGATGAAGGCCAAGGCCTTGAGCGTATAGAGCGCGAACCGCCCCGGCCCCTCTGGCAGGGGATCCGCCGGCTGCCAGGCGCGCCAGTCCGGATCCCAGCCCGCCTGCCGCGCCGCCTCCTTCAGCCCGCCTTCCGCGGCGGCCTCGGCATCCTCCAGGTTGCCCCGGTAGGTGTGGATCTTATAGAGGCAGAAATAGGTGGGCAGTTGGGTCGGGGCCGCCGCCAGCGCCTGGCGGAACAGAGCATCGGCACGGACATGGTCCTGGCGATAGGCCGCCACGCCCTGTTGCAGGAGGGAATTGATCTCTTCCGGCAGCGCGCCGAAATTGATCAGATCGGGATCGGGGAACAGCTCGACAATCATGGCCCGCCACGATGCAAGAGCGGGGCCGCGCGGCACGTCGCGGCAACGGGCCGGATCAAGCCTGCAGGCGCCGTGCCCCCGCCCCGGGCGTGTCCTTTGTCCGACCTGCGCCCGTGGCCGCGCTGTCGCAAGTCCGACAGCGCGGCCACGGCCCGGATCGAAAAACCCGCGCGACAGCGCCTTCCCCGCCGTCCACACAACTGGTTTGAACATTGCAAGGAACGGCCGGACGCACGCCCGCCGCCATGGCCGCGTGGCACCGGAGCAATATGATGGCAATGGTCGGATCGGAAATCGAACGCCTCATCAAGGACGCCTTTCCCGAGGGACATGTGGTGGTGGTGGACCTGGCCGGCGACGGCGACCATTTCGCCGCCCGTGTCACCTCCGAGCAGTTCCGCGGCAAGAGCCGCGTCCAGCAGCACAAGATGGTCTACGACGCCCTGCAGGGCCACATGGGCGGCGCCCTGCATGCCCTCGCCCTCGAAACCCTCGTTCCCGCCTAACCCGCTGATCAGCAGCCCATTCCTGGAGGTTCTTCTCATGTCCAATGCAACCGCGGACCGCATCGCCGGCATCATCTCCCAGAACGACGTGGTCCTGTTCATGAAAGGCATCCCCGCCGCGCCGCAGTGCGGCTTCTCGGGCGCCGTGGTGCAGATCCTCGGCCGTCTCGAGGTGCCCTTTCACAGCGTGGACGTGCTCGCCGATTACGATATCCGCGAAGGCATCAAGGCCTATACGAACTGGCCCACCATCCCGCAGCTGTTCATCAAGGGCGAGTTCGTGGGCGGCGCCGACATCGTCCGCGAGATGGCGCAGACCGGCGAGCTCACCGCCATGCTTGGCGAGAAGGGCGTCCCCCTCGGCGCGCTCTGACACATCCCTCGGCCATGGCCGGCCCGGCGACGGGCTGGCCATGGCGCGCATCTAGCCGGCCACCACCTCGCGGGCGGGCCGCAGCAGGGCAAGGCATTCCAGCGTGCCGGCAAGATCCAGCGCGCTGAACCCATCCAGCGTCTGGGCGCGCATATCCGCGCCGCGTGCCAGCAGGCGCGCCACCACGCCCGCGAGGCCCGCGGATGCGGCGTACATCAGCGCGGTGGCGCCATTGTCGTTCTGGTTGTCGATGTCTGTCCCCGCCGCCACCAGCAGGTCGATCACCTCCAGGTGCCGACCGACGCAGGCGAGCCAGAGCGCAGTATTGCCGTCCGCATTGCGCGCGTTCATGTCTGCGCCGGCCGCCAGCAACTGGCACACCGCCTCCACGTCACCCACATGCGCCGCCGTCATCAGCGGGGTGGTGAGATTGGCGATCACCCCGTCCACATCGTCCGGCGGGAAGCCGTGGGCCGCAAGCCAGGCGGACAGGTCGGGATCGAGCGGCGGGGTCGCCAGCACTTCATGGCGCAGGCGCCAGCCCTCGTAGCCGCCATCGAGGCTGGAGACATCGCAGAAGCCGAAGTCGGAGAAGGTCTGGGCATATTCCTGGCTGGCATTGCCATGATAGCAATAGATCAGCACCGGCCGGTGCTTGGGCGTCCCGGTGATGACCTCCGACAGGTTGATCTGCGACAGCCGCACCGCGCCGGCCATGCGGGCCCGCGCATAGGCATCAGGATCCCGCGTATCGAAGATCAGCAGGTCTTCGCGGGTGAGCAGGACATCCGCCTCACCGGGATGAATGCGTCGAAAGGGCACGCGCTGTCTCATGGGGTCTGATCCTCGCTGAGGGACGGGGAAGCACCCGGCGGCGGGCGGCGGCCGGGATAGGCGGGCAGCGTCGAGATGCGCGCGTCAGTGAGCGCACGGCCGACGGTGAAATGATAGAGCGACTGGAAGCGGTCTCCCTCCACCCCCAGCAGATCGTGCAGGGCATCGTCGAAGAAGCAGCCGATGCCGGTGCCGCGCAGCCCGGCGCGCTCGGCCTCCAGATAGAGCACGTGGCCGATCAGGCCGGCCTCCCAATGGAGCTGGCGGTAGCGCCAGGGATCGGCTGAGACGCGCGGCGCGAACTCCGCCAGCAGGCTGAGCGCGAAGCAACTGTCCCCGGCTATGGCCTGGTGGCAACTCACCGTACGCATGACGCCCCGCGCGTCGCTCTCCACCAGCCGGTGGAGCGGCAGATGCGCCGGGGCGTTCGCCACCGGCGCCCAGGCGAAATCCGTCCGCAGCGCCGCCTTAAGGTCGCCGAGCGCAGCGGGATGGCGCGGCAGCGCATAGAGGCCGGGGGCGAGCCCCTCCACGCGGTGGACGAACAGCACCGGGTGGAGGCGCGGCCTGTAGTTCCACACGTCCCACGGCACCGACGCCCGCGGCAGCAGGGCCTCCGCCAGCGCGAAGAAGGTCTCGGCCGGCATGTGGTAGCGCGCATCGAAGCGTTGCGCGCTGCGCCGACCCAACAGGATATCGGCTGCCCGTGCATCGCGCTCCGGCGGCGGCGCGAGCGCCGCCTCGGCAAGGGGCGGGTTCGCCGGCAGGCCGAGGCTGCGGGTGGCGGCGCTCACCTCGTCGATCACCGGCCAGCGGTACATGGGGTGGGCATCGAGCCGGTTGGCCCGTCCGGTCCAGGGACCGGCGGGCATGGGCGGTGCAGCGGGCGGCGCGCGCCCAGGGCCCGTGTCGACGGCGAGCAGGACATCCGCCTCCTCCGCCTCCACGCCGGCGAAATCCTCCGTGCGGTCGAGCCCCATCAGCGCGGCCAGAGCAGCACTGTCGAGCCCTTCCACCATCCGCACACGCCAGCCAATGGCGCCCGCCGCATAGCGCAGCGCGCCGAGCGCATGGCCGAGGTCGAGCTGGCAATAGCGGAAGGCCCGCTCGCCATATTTCCACGCCTCGCGCCAATGGACGGAGGAGAGGCCGATCCACAGGCCTGGTGTCGCGCCTTCTGGGGTGGCGCCCAGGCAGCGATGCTCCAGCACATGGTCCCGGCTGAGATAATGATGCACGCCGTCATCGAGCCCCGCCACACCGCGGGCGATGACATAGGCCTCCGTGGGATGGAGGTTGCCGCTGGACGGATTGCAGCGCACCGCCCAGCGGTCCGGTCCCAGCTCCTTCCAGGCGGCAAGGCCGAGGGAGAGTTCCAGCAGCAGGCCGACGGACGGCAAAGTCAGCGGCGCGGCCGAAACCCCGCCCGGCATGATCGCCTCGCCGAAGCGCGTCGCCAGCCCCTCGGCCGCCGGTTCCAGCGGCGTGCGAGGGCAGCCTGAGAATTCACGGAACGGATTGGGCTGCAGGTCCCAGTCCAGCGTCTCGGGGCCGGCGGCATAGCGTTTCAGCGTGTGCTTGGTGCGCGCATGATAGGCCAGCACCACCGCGCTGGAATCCCCTGTCACGGCCGGCTTGGCGGACGCGGACGTCATGTGCGCCTCGCGCGTGGGCTCTCGCGGGTCCGCCTCGTCTTCACGGGCGCACCGGATCCGACGGCTCGGGAGCCGCCTCGGGGGTCGGACACGGTCCCTGCGCGGCCGGGCGACTGCACGCGTCCGGCAGGTCGCCGTCGCGCGGTCCGAGCAGGCTCGCCACGAGGACGCCATCGAAGCCGGCACAGCGCGCGCCCTCCACCTCCAGCAGAGGACGGCGGATGAACAGCGGCTCGTCCAGCATCAGAGCGAGCGCCTGGGCGGGGCTGAACCGCTCCGGCTCCACCGCGCCCGACTTGATGCCCGGCGCGGCCGGATTGAACCAGGCCGGTACCGGCAGGTCGCCGAGGAAGCCGGCGAGGCGCTCGGCTGTCCACGGCTCAGCGAGAAGGCTGCGCGCCTCCACCTGATGGCCGGCCTGCTCCAGCAGGCGCTTCTGCCGGGCATTGGTGCCGCAGCCCGGCTTCTCGTAGAAGATGATCTTGGCCAAGGTCGCGGCGCCTAGCGCATCATGCCGAGCTGGACGAGCGGCGCCGCCCCGCCGCGCCCGAGGATGGTGTCCACCTTCTTGCGCACACTCTCCAGCGTCAGCGGCTTCACCAGCGCGCCATGCGCCCCGGCCTTCATGCCGTCCACCGCCACCGCCTCGTCGGCCTTCTCGCAGACGATGAGGATGCGCACGCCGGGAAACTTGGCATTGATCTCGGAGATCAGCGCAGCGCCCTGTTGGGCGAGGAAGGAAACGCCGAGCAGCAGCACGTCCGGCTTCAGCCAACCGGTGCCCTTCTCATACGCCTCGTCGAGGGTGGCGAGTTCGTGCGTCTCGATCTCGTCATGCAGCATGAACTGCAATGCGGCACGGGTGATCTCATCCTGATCGACAACGAACACGCGCCGCTGATCCACGGCCTTTGACGTCTCGACACCAATCTGCATGGCAGCCTCGTTTGCAGCTCCGGGCCTTGGCCGTCCGCAGCCCGAACCTGCCTCAAGCAAGTTCCGTTCCGCCCGGCCGGCGCCGTCGCTAGGCGCGGCGGATCAAGCCTGCGCGCGGCCGGGGCACGTGAGGGAAACGTGTTTCGTTTCGAACAGCATGGCTGCCTCTGTCAGATTCGAGACATTGCGCCGCATCCCGGGCGACATCCGGAAACGAGCATTGAATCAGCCACTTGCTGGAACGCGCGCCACTGGCACGGTCGTTGCTGATGGACATTCTGCACGGCGAGTGAGGGCTGAGCACACGCAGACGCGACGACGAGCGATGTGCTCCTTCCCGTAACCGGCGAGCCTGTTTGTGAGCGAGGAACACCTTAGCCCCGGCAAGGTGGTCATTGGCAACGGTTCGAAGGAATTCCGAGATGTCGTCACTGAGACAGATCGCGTTTTACGGCAAGGGAGGCATCGGCAAGTCGACGACCTCCCAGAACACCCTGGCGGCGCTGGCCGAGATGGGGCACCGCATCCTCATCGTCGGCTGCGACCCCAAGGCCGACTCCACCCGCCTCATCCTCCACGCCAAGGCGCAGGACACCATCCTCTCCCTCGCCGCCGCCGCCGGCAGCGTCGAGGACCTGGAGCTGGAAGAGGTGATGAAGGTCGGCTACCGCGACATCCGNTGCGTCGAGTCCGGCGGGCCTGAGCCCGGCGTCGGCTGCGCCGGCCGCGGCGTCATCACCTCCATCAATTTCCTGGAGGAGAACGGCGCCTACGAGGACATCGACTACGTCTCCTACGACGTGCTCGGCGACGTGGTNTGCGGCGGCTTCGCCATGCCCATCCGCGAGAACAAGGCGCAGGAGATCTACATCGTCATGTCCGGCGAGATGATGGCCATGTACGCGGCCAACAACATCTCCAAGGGCATTCTCAAATACGCCAATTCCGGCGGCGTGCGCCTGGGCGGGCTGGTCTGCAACGAGCGCCAGACCGACAAGGAACTGGAACTGGCCGAGGCTCTCGCCAAGAAGCTCGGCACCCAGCTGATCTATTTCGTGCCGCGCGACAACATCGTCCAGCACGCCGAGCTGCGCCGCATGACCGTGCTGGAATANGCCCCGGACAGCGTCCAGGCCCAGCACTACCGCACGCTCGCCCAGCGCGTTCACGGCAATGGCGGCAAGGGCATCATCCCGACCCCCATCACCATGGACGAGCT
>NZ_AXBA01000004.1 GCF_000473085.1 Azorhizobium doebereinerae UFLA1-100 | reverse complement strand
AAGGAACGCGCAGGCGGTCATCCCGTCCAATCCATCCCGCGCCAGGAAGCATAGCCTCGACAGGCACCTCTACGCTCAGCGCCACCTGATCGAATGCTGCTTCTCCAAGCTCAAGCAGTTCAGGCGTGTCGCGACCCGCTTCGAGAAGACCGCGCGAAACTACCTCGCCATCGTCACAATCGCTGCCATCGTCCTGTGGATCAGGTAACTGTCCACACCACCTAGTCCTGGGCGCCGGTGTCGGCACCACGGCGGCCTATGTGGGCGGCCGGACGGAGGCCTTCATCATGCGCCTCATCGATCTTCAATTGTCCTTCCCGGCCATCTTGCTCGCCTTCGTGCTGGCGGCGCTGCTCGGCCAGGGCAAGAGCCAGCTCGTGGTGGCGCTGGTGGCCGCGCAATATGCCTATTTCGCCCGCACCGCCCACGGCGCGGCATCCGCCGAGGGGCACAAGGACTATGTGGAAGCGGCCTTCTCCACGCCGCTGCCCGCCTGGCGGGTGGTGCTGCGCCATATCCTGCCCAATGCGCTGCCGCCGCTCATCGTGGTGGCCACGGTGCAGATTGCCAGCGCCATCTCGCTGGAGGCCACGCTGTCCTTCCTCGGCGTCGGCCTGCCGCCCACCGAGCCCTCGCTGGGCATGCTGATCGCCAACGGCTTCCCCTACATGCTGTCGGGCCGCTACTGGATCTCCATCTATCCGGGCGTCGCGCTCATCGTGCTGATCTTCTCGGTCAACCTCGTCGGCGACCAGATCCGCGACCAGTTGAACCCGAGGCTGAAGCGATGACCACGCCGCTGCTGGAGGTGATCGATCTCTCCACCCATTTTGCCACCCGCGAGGGGGTGGTGAAGGCGGTCAACGGCGTATCCTTCTCCGTCGGGCGCGGAGAGATCCTCGGCCTCGTGGGCGAATCCGGCTCGGGCAAGAGCGTCACCGGCTTCTCGCTGATCGGGCTGATCGACCCGCCCGGCCGCATCGCCGGCGGAACGGTGAAACTGGAGGGCCGCGACCTCATCGGCATGGCGCCTGCCGCGCTGCGGGCGATCCGCGGCAAGCGCATCTCCATGGTGTTCCAGGATCCGAGCATGACGCTCAATCCAGTACTCACCGTCGGCGATCAGATGCGGCTGGCCCTGCGCGCGCACCAGCGCCTCTCCGGCCCGGAGGCGCAGCGACGGCTGATCGACGTGCTGAGCCGGGTGGGCATTCCCGATCCGGCACGGCGCCTCGAGGCCTATCCGCATCAATTCTCCGGCGGTATGCGCCAGCGCATCGCCATCGCCATCGCGCTCCTGCACGGCCCGGAGCTGGTGATCGCCGACGAGCCCACCACCGCCCTCGACGTGTCGATCCAGGCGCAGATCCTCACCGAGATGAAGTCGCTGGCGCGCGAGACAGGCACCGCGCTCATCTGGATCAGCCATGATCTGGCGACCATCTCCTCCATGGCCGACCGGATCGCCGTCATGTATGCCGGGCGCATCGTGGAGAGCGGGCCGACGGCGCAGGTGCTGCGCGATCCCCGCCATCCCTATACGCGCGGCCTTCTGGAATCCCTGCCCGCCACCGCCACGGCCGGCACCGAGCTGAGGTCCATCCCCGGCACCACGCCCTCTCTGCTGCGGCTGCCGCCCGGCTGTCCGTTCGCGCCGCGCTGCCCCGGCGCGCAGGCGCTCTGCGCGGCCGAGCCGCCGGAAACCGCTGTCGGCGCCCGCGCCTATCGCTGCCATTTCCCACTGGGGGCCGCCGCATGAGCCGCCCCGCCGCCAGCCCGCCGCACGACGAGGCCCCGTTCGTCAGCGCCACCGGCGTCAGCCGGCGCTTCGCGCCCAGCCTGCCCCTGGGCGACCGCATCGTCGCGGCCCTGGGCGGCACGATGGAGCGGCGGACGGTCCATGCGGTGGACGGCATCGACCTCGCGCTGCGCAAGGGCGAGGCGCTCGGCCTCGTGGGGGAATCGGGCTGCGGAAAGACCACGCTCGGGCGCATGCTGGCCGGCATCCTGCCGCCCAGCGACGGACGCATCGCCATCGCCGGCCAAGCGGTGATGACCGGCGGCGCCCACCCGCGCAAGACCACCACGCGCGTGCAGATGGTGTTCCAGGACCCCTTCGCCTCGCTCGACCCGCGCATGCGCATCGGCGACACGCTGATGGAAGGCCCCGTGCACCACCGTCTCGTCAGCCGTGCGAACGCGTTGTCCTATGTGCGCAACTGGCTGGAGCAGGTGGGGCTCGACCCCGACTATGCAGGCCGCTACCCGCACCAGTTCTCCGGCGGCCAGCGCCAGCGCGTCGCCATCGCCCGGGCGCTCGCCATGCAGCCGGACGTGCTGGTCTGCGACGAGCCGGTGGCCTCGCTCGACGTCTCCATCCAGGCGCAGATCCTCAACCTGTTCCTGAAGCTGCGGCGGGAACTCGACCTCACGCTGCTGTTCATCTCCCACGACCTCAGCGTGGTGCGCCACCTGTGCGACCGGGTGGCGATCATGTATCTCGGCCGCATCGTCGAGGAAGGCCCGGCGGCGGACGTCTATGCCGATCCGCGCCATCCCTACACCCAGGCGCTGCTCGACAGCGTGCCCAAGCTGGTGCTTGAGGATGGGGCGCAGGTGCATTTCAAGCCCATTCGCGGCGAACTGCCCTCCCCGCTCGCACCGCCGCCGGGCTGCCATTTCCACGGCCGCTGCCCCATCGCGGAGGACCGCTGCCGCGTGGAGCGACCGGCGCTGCGGCCGGTGGCTCCCGGCCGGGCGGCCGCGTGCCATTTCGCCCGGATCGACGGCGCACCGCCCGCCTGATGCGTGAAGGCGCGCCTCAGGGCAGCCCGTTCCTGCCGTGATGCAGGAAGGCCGGGCGCCCGGAGAGCCGCTCGTAATAGGCCTCCACCGCCGCCAGATGCGGCCGCGCCATGGGCGTCATGAACCAGCGGTTGGCAGAAAGGCCGAGCACGATGTCGGCCAGCGTGAAGTGCGGCCCGGCGGCATAGGCGCCGGACTTCGCCAGTTGCCCGTCGAGGATCGCCATGTGCCGGTTCCAGGCGCCGACGCTGTCGGCCACGGCAGCCGGATCGGCATGGGCCGGGCTCTGCCGAACCAGGGCCATGAAGGCATAACGCCAGGAAGCGTTGAGGTCGGTGGCTTGCCAGTCCATCCATTGCTCGACCCGCGAACGCCCCACCGGATCGGCCGGCAACAGATCGGCCCGCCCCTCGCGCGCGGCGAGATAGCGGCAGATGGTGTTGCTCTCCCACAGCACGTGCGCGCCGTCCCGGATGACCGGCACCAGCCCGTTGGGATTGAGCGCCAGGAACTCCGGCGCCTGCGTGGACCTGAAGCCCGAGCCCCACGCCTCATGCGCCACCGGCAGGTCAAGCTCCTCGCACAGCCAGAGCACCTTCCGGACATTGATGGACGACGCTTTGCCCAGCAGTGTGATCATGCGGTCGGTCTCCTGATGCCCGCGACGCGGTGCCATAGGTCAGCTGCGCAGGCCGGGGGCTTCCTGGCCGGTGCGCGCCACATATTCGGTATAGCCGCCGCCATATTGGTGGATGCCGTCCGGCGTCAGCTCCAGCACGCGATTGGACAGCGCGGCGAGGAAATGCCGGTCATGCGAGACGAACAGCATGGTGCCTTCATAGCTGGCGAGGGCGTTGATGAGCATTTCCTTGGTGCCCATGTCCAGATGGTTGGTGGGCTCGTCCAGCACCAGGAAGTTCGGCGGATCGTAGAGCATCAGCGCCATCACGAGGCGTGCTTTCTCGCCGCCGGACAGCACGCGGCACCTTTTCTCGACGTCGTCGCCGGAGAACCCAAAGCAGCCGGCCAGGGCGCGCAGCGAGCCCTGCCCGGCCTGGGGGAAGGCATCCTCCAGCGTCTCGAAGACGGTGCGCTCGCCATCGAGCACTTCCATGGCGTGCTGGGCGAAATAACCCATCTTCACGCTGCCGCCTACCGCGACCGTCCCGGCATCCGGCTGGGTCGAGCCCGCCACCAGCTTCAGCAGCGTGGACTTGCCTGCGCCGTTGACGCCCATGATGCACCAGCGCTCCTTGCGGCGGACGCTGAAGTCCAGCCCCTCGTAGATCGCGCGCGCGCCGTAGCTCTTGTGCACGTTCTTTAGGCTGACCACGTCCTCGCCGGAGCGGGGCGCCGGCTGGAATTCGAACGACACGCTCTCACGGCGGCGGGGCGGCTCGACGCGGTCGATCTTCTCCAGCTTCTTCACCCGGCTCTGCACCTGGGCCGCGTGGGAAGCGCGCGCCTTGAAGCGCTCGATGAACTGGATTTCCTTGGCCAGCATCGCCTGCTGACGCTCGAACTGGGCCTGCTGCTGCTTCTCGTTCTGCGCCCGCTGCTGGGCATAGAATTCGTAATCGCCGGAAAACGTGGTGAGCGAGCCGCCGTCGATCTCGATGATCTTGGTGACGATCCGGTTCATGAACGCGCGATCGTGCGAGGTCATCATCAAGGCGCCCTCGAAGCCCTTGAGGAAGGCCTCCAGCCAGATCAGGCTTTCCAGGTCCAGATGGTTGCTCGGCTCGTCCAGCAGCATGACATCGGGGCGCATGAGCAGGATGCGGGCCAGCGCGACGCGCATCTTCCAGCCGCCGGACAGCTTGCCCACGTCGCCGTCCATCATCTCCTGGCTGAAGCCGAGGCCCGCCAGCACTTCGCTCGCCCGGCCCTCCAGCGCATAGCCGCCCAGTTCCTCGAAACGCCCCTGGACCTCGCCGTAGCGCTCGACGATGGCCTCCATCTCGTCCATGCGGTCGGGATCGCCCATGGCGACCTCGAGCTCCCGGAGCTCGGCCGCGACCTCGCTGACGGGACCTGCGCCGTCCATCACCTCGGCCAGCGCGCTGCGGCCGGACATCTCGCCCACGTCCTGGTTGAAATAGCCGATGCTCACGCCACGATCGACGGAGACCTGCCCTTCGTCCGGCGGCTCCTGCCCGGTGATCATGCGGAACAGCGTCGTCTTGCCCGCCCCGTTGGGGCCAACGAGGCCGATCTTCTCGCCCTTCAGCAAGGCCGCCGAGGCCTCGATGAAGACGATTTGCTTGCCGTTCTGCTTGCTGATGCTGTCGAGACGAATCATACTTGTCACAGGGCCTGAAGGGAGCGTTGGGGCCGCACTTAAGCCATGTGGCGCGCCTGCGGAAGAGCCGGGGGGCGCGGAAATCGCCCCGGCATGCGCGCCACGCAAGGCCAGGCGAGTGTTCGGCAGGCCCCGGCCTGAGCAGCGGCCCGTCATCCGATGACGGCCACTCCGCGCGCCTGCGGCTGGCGTGACACCCCGCTAGCCGCCGCAAGCGGATCGGTGCACCATCGCTGCGGTCCCCCCGGCGCAGGCTGTCCGGTGGAGCGGCAGGATGGAGGGCGCCACGGGCTCAACCTCTCGCAGCGGCATACGGCGCCTCGCCCTCCTGATTTGGGCCGCCATCGCCTGCGGCCTGCTGGCGCCGGGCGGCTCCGTGCGCGCGGAAGACCCGCGCACGAATGACGTACGCACCGATGATGCACACGCACAGAATGCAATCCTTCCGACACCGGTGACCGAGGTGGCGGCGGGCGTGTTCGTCCACATGGCGCCCTACCAGCTCGCCACGCCGCGCAATCTCGGCTTCATCGGCAATGCGGGCTTCATCATCGGGCGGGATGCCGTGGCGGTCATCGACACGGGCGGCAGCCTGCGGGCCGGCGCGGGACTGCGGGCCGCCATCCGCCTGCGCACCAGCGTGCCGATCCGTTACGTCATCAATACCCATGTGCATCCCGACCACGTGCTCGGCAACGCCGCTTTTCTTGAGGACGGGACGGAGTTCGTCGGCCATGCCGCCTTGCCGGAGGCCCTCGCCGCGCGCCAGGTGGTTTATCTGGCCAAGGCCCGCGAACTGATGGGAGAGGAGGCGTTCGCCGGAACCCGCATTGTTCCGCCGACCCGCCTCGTTACCGACACGCTGACCCTAGATCTCGGTGACCGGCCCTTGCTGCTGGAGGCCTGGCCGCTCGCCCATAGCGGCACGGACCTGACGGTCATGGACGTCAACACCGGCACCTGGTTCCTGGGCGACCTGCTGTTTGCCGGCCATGTGCCCGCTCTTGACGGCAACGCGCTGAAATGGATCGCGCTGCTCGACCGGATGAAGCAGCGCGAAGCGACACGCGTCGTTCCGGGCCACGGACCTGCCGCCCTGTCCTGGCCGGAGGCCGCGCTCCCGACCGAGCGCTATCTCCGGCGCCTCGTTGCCGATGTGCGGCACCTGATCCAGCAAGGTCGCCCCATGACGGAGGCCGGCGGCTCCGCCGCGTCGGAGGCCGGGGAATGGTCCTTGTTTGACGAGTTCAACCCGCGCAATGCCGTCACCACATTCCACGATCTGGAGTGGGAGTAACATTTAACCGCATTTTTCTTATTGTGCGATGCGCGCATTGCAGGCGGTTTCTTGTGCACTGCGAATGTAGTTATGAGAACAGATGAAGCGGCATTTGCGTATTGCTTCGCCTGAAAACTTGGCTTATGTTTTTCACATCTTTGGCGTAGAGGTGTGCATGTATGGGAGGCAGCTGATCAGCCTGCGGGCGGGTGTGCTGCCTTTCGTGCAAGAACGCAAAGGCTGGCGAAGCGCGGTCCCCCACGACGCGCGGTCCCAGTCGAGTTGGCCAGAGGACTTCGTTCCGAAGCCATGACAATCCCCAAGGCAAAAAAGAACTCGCAGGCGCTGCAATTGCTTCGGTCAGCGCTGTCGAGCATTGGAGGACGCCCGGATGCGCAAGTTTACCGCCGCGGTTATTGCATTAGCGTGTAGCTGGACGCTTAGCGCCAGCGCGAACGACAGTGTGCTCAAGCTGACACAAGACCCCAACCAATGGGCGCTCCAGACCGGCGACTACGCCAACACGCGCTTCTCGAAGCTGAAGCAGATCAACAGCGAGAACGTGGGCAAGCTGCAGGTCGCCTGGAGCTTCTCCACCGGCGTGCTGCGCGGCCATGAGGGCTCGCCGCTGGTGGTCGGCGAGACGATGTATGTGCATACGCCCTTCCCGAACATCGTCTATGCCCTCGACCTCAACAACGAAGGCAGGATCCTCTGGAAGTACGAGCCGAAGCAGGACCCGAACGTCATTCCCGTGATGTGCTGCGACACGGTCAACCGCGGCCTTGCCTATGCGGACGGAAAGATCTTCCTGCATCAGGCCGACACCACCCTGGTGGCGCTCGATTCCAAGACCGGCAAGGTCCTCTGGTCGGTGGTCAACGGCGATCCGAAGAAGGGCGAGACCAACACCGCCACCGTCCTGCCGGTGAAGGACAAGGTGATCGTCGGCATCTCCGGCGGCGAGTTCGGCGTGCATTGCCACGTCACCGCCTACGACATGAACACCGGCAAGCAGGTCTGGCGCGCCTATTCCATGGGCCCGGACAAGGACATGCTGATGGATCCGGAGAAGACCACCGAGCTCGGCAAGCCGGTCGGGGTCGATTCGAGCCTGAAGACCTGGCAGGGCGACCAGTGGAAGATCGGCGGCGGCTGCACCTGGGGCTGGTATGCCTACGACCCGCAGCTCGACACCTTCTATTACGGCACCGGCAACCCCTCCACCTGGAACCCCAAGCAGCGCCCCGGCGACAACAAGTGGTCGCTCTCCATCTTCGCCCGCGATCCGAACACCGGCGTGGCGAAGTGGGTCTATCAGATGACGCCCCATGACGAATGGGACTATGACGGCGTCAACGAGATGATCCTCAGCGACCAGCAGATCGGCGGCCAGATGCGCCCCACCCTGGTGCATTTCGACCGCAACGGCTTCGGCTACACGCTCGACCGCAAGACCGGCGAACTGCTGGTGGCCGAGAAGTTCGACCCCGCGGTGAACTGGGCCACCAAGGTGGACATGGACAAGAACAGCAAGACCTACGGTCGCCCGCTGGTCGTGGCCAAATATTCCACCGAGCATAATGGCGAGGACGTCAACACGTCCGGCGTCTGCCCGGCGGCCCTCGGCACCAAGGACCAGCAGCCCGCCGCCTACTCGCCCGAGACCGGCCTGTTCTACGTGCCCACCAACCACGTGTGCATGGATTACGAGCCCTTCAAGGTGAGCTACACCCCCGGCCAGCCCTATGTGGGCGCCACCCTGTCCATGTATCCCGCCCCCAACAGCCACGGCGGCATGGGCAATTTCGTGGCCTGGGACGCCAAGGCCGGCAAGATCGTCTGGTCCCTCCCCGAGCAGTTCTCGGTGTGGTCCGGCGCGCTCGCCACCTCCGGCGGCGTGGTCTTCTACGGCACGCTGGAAGGCTATCTGAAGGCTGTGGACGCCAAGACCGGCAAGCTGCTCTACAAGTTCAAGACCCCGTCGGGCATCATCGGCAACGTGATGACCTACACCCACAAGGGCAAGCAGTACGTGGCGGTCCTCTCGGGCGTCGGCGGCTGGGCGGGCATCGGCCTCGCAGCCGGCCTCACCGACCCGAACGCCGGCCTCGGCGCCGTCGGCGGCTACGCCGCCCTGAGCAGCTACACCGCCCTGGGCGGCCAGTTGACGGTGTTCACGCTGCCCTAGGCCACGGCGTCCCACCACCATCACCACAGAGCACGGGCTGGCGCGATCATGTCGCGCCAGCCCTTCATCTGGTGAGGTGCAAGCCCGGGAGCCGGAACCGTTTTGACCACCATCGGCTGGACAGCGTTTCGACGGGCTCGCACCCCATCTCCCATCTCGCCCTTC
Source organism: Azorhizobium doebereinerae UFLA1-100 (assembly GCF_000473085.1). Lineage (GTDB taxonomy): Bacteria > Pseudomonadota > Alphaproteobacteria > Rhizobiales > Xanthobacteraceae > Azorhizobium > Azorhizobium doebereinerae. Next base: position 238,423 of record NZ_AXBA01000004.1, on the reverse strand, counting down.
GGGAGAGCGCGCGTGCTGTCATTCCTCAATCGAAAAGCGGCTATTTTCACCTTCGCCGCCATTGCAACGTTGCAGATCGCAGATCTCGGCCCCGCCAACCGGGCCTTCGCCGCCGACGATCCCAAGGCGGTCAAGGACGAGGACGGCAAATATTTCGACGCCAAGGGAAATCCGACCTACAGCATCAAGCCGGACGGAACCGTCGACTGGTTCACCTATTCCGGCTACCGGCGCTATCATTCCGAATGCCACGTGTGCCACGGGCCGGACGGCATGGGCTCCACCTATGCGCCGGCCCTGCTCGATTCGCTGAAGCATCTCGATTACGAGAAATTCCAGGCCATCGTCATCGAGGGCCGGCAGAACGTGGGCAATGGCAACGAAAAAGTCATGCCCAGCCTCGGCCTGAACAAGAACGTCATGTGTTATCTTGACGACATCTACGTCTATCTCCGCGCCCGCTCCGACGACGCGCTCGGTCGCGTGCGCCCCGGCAAGCGCGAGAACAAGAGCCAGGCGACGATCGATGCGGAAAAGGCCTGCCTTGGAGAATGATCCGCGCCCGCGGGCCGAGGCCCATCGGCGCCGGTCGGCAGGACGGCGGATTGCCGCCGTCCTTGCCGCCCTGCCCGCCGCGGTGCTCCTGCTCGCCCCCGCCGGCGGGCGGGCGCAGCAGATCCCCAATTCGGTCGCCGACGACAGCCTGCGGGTCTGCGCCGACCCGGCCAACATGCCGTTCTCCGACCGCAAGGAAGCCGGTTTCGAGAATCGCATCGCCGAGATCGTGGCGGACGAGCTGAAAGTGCCGGTCCGCTATTACTGGATGCCGCAGGGACCGGGGTTCGTGCGCAACAGCCTGTCCATGCGCCTGTGCGACGTGGTGATCGGCTATGCCGCTGGCGCCGACCCGGTGCTGCACACCAATCCCTATTACACCTCGGTCTATGTGCTGGTGGTGAAGTCCGACGGCCCCCTCGCCCCCGTGGACAGCCTCGCCGATCCGCGCCTGAAGGGGCGCAAGCTCGGCGTCGTGGCCGCGACGCCGCCGGCCGACCACCTGCTCGCCGCCGGCCTGCTCGCCGATGCGAAGACCTATTCGCTGCTCGTGGACCGCCGGTTCGAATCCCCCGGCGAGGCGATGATCGCCGACCTGAAGGGCGGCGTCATCGACGGCGCCCTGCTCTGGGGGCCCACGGGCGGCTATTTCGCCAAGCAGGCGGGTCCGGGCCTCAAGGCCATCCCGCTGGTCAAGGATACGGAGCGGCCGGACCTGTCCTATCGCATCACCGCCGGCGTACGCCCCACCGACCATGACTGGAAGCAGACGCTCAACCTGATCCTCCGCAAACGCCAGGCGGACATCGACAAGGTCCTGCTGGAGTATGGCGTGCCGCTGCTGGACGACGAGAACCAGGTCATCACCGCCGTCGCCCCGCCGCAGCCCGGCCCAGCCCAGCCCGGTCAGCCCCGGCCCGGCAGAACGCCATGACCGCGCGCGGCGCACGCGCCTTCGCCCGTCCGCGCCTTTGGCGCGCCTTGGGCTGGGCGATAGTATTCGCCGCCGTGCCCGCCCTGGCCCAACCCGGCCCCGGAGGCGACGGGGCAGCCCTGCCGCCCGAGGAGCCGGCCGGCTATCGGCTCGACGCCTACCGCGCGCCCACCCCAGCCACGCTGGCGGGCGCCCGGGTCCTGTCCACGCCGCAGGCGGAGACGCTGTGGCGGGATCACGCCGCCGTCTTCATCGACGTGCTGCCGCGCCCGCCCCGTCCCGCCAACCTGCCGGCGGGCACATTGTGGCGCGATGCGCCGCACGCCAGCATTCCCGGCAGCCTCTGGCTGCCGAACACCGGATTCGGCGCATTGGCGCCGGAGACCGAGGATTATCTGAAAAGCGGGCTCGCGGCCGCGACCGGCGGTGATCGGATGCGCCCGCTGGTGCTATTCTGCCAGCGTCAATGCTGGATGTCGTGGAATGCGGCCAAGCGCGCCCTGAGCTATGGCTATGGCAACGTGTCCTGGTATCCGGAGGGCACCGATGGCTGGAGCGCCGCCGGCCTGCCCCTGGAAACCGCCGAGCCGCGCTAGCTCCGCGCCGGATCCGCACCCGAGCTTGGTCCGTGCCGGAGCTTAGCCCGTGCCTGAGCTTGGCCCGAATGCCACCGAGGAACCCGGACGCTGACGCCGCGTCTGGTGAACAGGAGGTCGCCCATGGTTGCGCAGGCTCTCTCCCATCCGCTCTCGCGGCGCGAGGTGATCGCCGCGCTCACGATTGCGGTCCTCGCGCCCGTCTGCGGCGGCCCTCTTCCGGCGTCGGCCGCCGAGCCGGCCGCCGGCGCATCTCCCGCCGCGCCGCCCGAAACCACCTGGGCCGGCATCCGCGGCGACATCTTCGGCGAACGAGCCATCGGCGAGGCCGGCGACGTGGTGGCGATGGAGGCGCCGGCCCGGGCGGAGGACGCCGCCATGGTGCCGCTCGCCTTGCGCCTTGCCGCGCCCGAGGGCACCACGCTCAAAGCCCTGACCCTGGTGATCGACGAGAACCCCTCCCCGGTCGCCGGCACCTTTACCTTCGGCCCGGGACGCACGGCCTTCATGCTGTCCACCCGGGTGCGGGTGAATTCCTATTCCTTCGTCCGCGCCGTGGCGGAGACCAGCGACGGCCGCCTGTTCATGGCGAAGGCGTTCGTGAAGGCCAGCGGCGGCTGCTCGGCCCCGGCCACCAAGGACCCGGCGGAGGCTGCCTCGCACGCCGGCGAGATCCGTTTCCGCAGCTTCGCCGGCACTGGCCAGCGGGAAGCCCAGGTGCAGATCCGCCACCCCAATTATTCCGGCCTGCAGATGGATCAGGTCACGCGCCTCTACACGCCCGCCTGGTTCGTTCGCGAGGCGCGCGTCAGCCAGGACGGCCGGCCCATCTTCGCCATGGAGGGCGGCATCTCCATCAGCGAGGACCCCACCTTCCGCTTCAGCTTCGAGGCGGCCGGCACGCCGGTGGAGGTGGAGGCACAGGACACGGAGGGCAAGACGTTCACCGCCACCTTCGCCCCGTGAGGCCGGAGCCGAAACGGAAGAGCCGGGCGCGCCCGGCTATTTGAAGCAGCGGACCTCCGCTTCGGCCTGGGCGCGGCGCAGGTCGGCGATCACGTCGTCATACATCGGCGTGTTGCGGAACAGCGATGCCGCCTGCCCGACGCCCTGGCGCATGGAGAGGATGGTTTCCGCCTCCACATAGCGGTCATAGGGCAGGATCGAGGCGAGCGTATCCACCGAGCAGGCGCAGCGCTCCATGGCCTCCCGTGTCTGGCCGTTCGCCGCCATGCAGCCGACCGCATAGTCGAGGCGCGCGGTGGTGGGATAATCATTGGCTGGCGCATCAGCCGCCCCTGCCGCCACGGGTGCCAGCGCCAGCGCGAGCAGGCAGAGCCCGCGGCGCCACCGACCCATCCCCCGGCACCGCACGGCGGGAACGCCCCGCGACGGGATTTCAGCCCTTTGGATCATAAGCGAGCGTCTCCTCCCACAAGGGCGTGCCGGCCGGTCCCGGCGCCTCGACCGCGATGGCGGCGATGGCACCGGGCACCTGCGGCGATACGGTGAAGGTGTAGGTCAGGCCCTCCAGCCCGCGCATGCGCTCGGCATTGGGATCACCCACGAACGGCCGGACGCGGATCTGCCAGCCCGGCACGTCGCTTCCATGCAGCGGCACGGTGGCGGGGCGCACCTCGGCGCGATCGCGCAGGGCGGCGCGGATGGCGTTCTTGAAGTAGCGCGCATTGCCGCTCAGCCGTGCCGAGAGGTCCCGGATGTGGTTCTCCAGGAACAGGATCATCACCGGATTGCCCGTCACCCCTTCGAACGGCCCTGCCGCGCGATGACGCTCCCCGGTGAAGAAATTCACCTGCACCGTGCGCTCCGTCTCCGGATGCCCGGCCTCCGGCGCGGCCACCGTCAGGATGATGCGGTCCGCGAAGGCGGGGCCGAACGCCTCGGCATCCTGCGCTTTGCGCCGGTAATCATAGGTCAGCGTGGTGCCGGCCGGCGCCGCCGCGAATTGCGGCGCCTCGAACAGGAGATCCGCCGCCTTCGGCGGCTCCTGCGCCTGCGCCGGTGCCGCCAGGGCGGCCAGGATCAAGGTGAGCCGCAGCAGCTTCACAGGGCACCTCCGGGGCCGGCGGCCGCTCCGCCGCCCATGGCGCGGTACTGATAGGAGGGCGCCTCCGCCGCGGCCTCGCCGGCCGCGCGATCCTCCATGCGTCCATGGAAGGGCGACAGGGTGCAGGCGGGATCGGTGGCCGCCGCATCGCCCAGCAGGGCCATGGCCTGGCAGCGGCAGCCGCCGAAATCCATTTCCTTGCGGGCGCAGCTCCGGCACGGCTCCTGCATCCAGTCGGTGCCGCGGAAGGCGTTGAACGCCGGGCCCTGGCGCCAGATGTCGCCCAGCGCGTGATCGCGCACGTTCCAGAATTCAAGGCCGGGAATGCTCTCCGCCGCGTGGCAGGGCAGCACCTTGCCGGTGGGCGTCACATTGAGCGTGCGCCGGCCCCAGCCGCCGGTGCAGGCCTTGGGGAAGCGCGCATAATAATCGGGAATGACAAGGTCGATGACCAGCACGCCTTCGAGCCGCTGCCGCGCCGCCTCGACAATGGCAAGGGAACGTTCCACCTCCGCCCGCGTCGGCATCAGCGCGGCGCGGTTCACGAAGGCCCAGCCGTAATATTGGGTATGGGCGATCTCCAGCCGCTTCGCCTTCAGCGCGACGGCGAGATCGATCATGTCCGCCACCTCGTCGATATTGCCGCGATGGATCACCGCGTTCACCGTGAGGGGAAGCCCGAGCTCCACAACGCGGCGGGCAAAGGCGAGCTTCTTGTCATGCCCGCCCGCATAGCCGCCGATGCGGTCCGCCGTCTGCGCATGGGCGCCTTGCAGCGACAGTTGCACATGGTCCAGCCCGGCATCGGACAAGGCGTCCAGCATGGCGTCGGCGCGGCCGATGCCGGAGGTGATGAGGTTGGTATAAAGGCCCACCCGCGCGCAATGGGCGGTCAGGTCCACGAGATCCGCCCGCGCCGTGGGCTCGCCGCCGGACAGATGCACATGCAGCACGCCGATGGCCGCCGCCTCGCTCAGCACCCGCATCCAGGTGGCGGTGTCGAGCTCGCTCTCGCGCCGGTCCAGCTCCAGCGGATTGGAGCAATAGGGACAGCGCAGCGGACAGCGATGGGTGAGTTCCGCCAGCAGGCCGATGGGGGGCGCGGGCTCCGGCCGTGCGGGGACGGCCGGCGTGGCGCGGGGGCTGAGGTCGTTCATCGCTCGATCACCCGTTTGGCGGCGAGGTCGCCGAGCATGGCCTGCACGTCGGCGCACACCACGTCGCGCGGCGCCTCGAACCGCGCGGCAAGCACGTCGGCAATGGCCGCGACGCTGGTGTGGCCGTCCACCAGCTCCAGTATGGCCGCCGCGATCTCGTCGATGTCGAAGGCGCGCTCGGGCGCCAGAAGGACATGGCGGCTGCGCACCTCATCATAGCGCACCTTCACCCCCCGCGGCAGGCGCGGCACGTCCTCGGCGGCGAGAGCGCTCAAGCCGCGCGCTCCGCGCCGGGCGTCCAGGCGCCGGGCGGCGGCAGGCACGGCACCACATAGGCGTGGTGGAGCGCGTCCAGCTGCGCCCACAGCACGTCGCACTTGAAGGTGAGCGCGGCGATCACCGCCTGCTGCACCTCGACCGTGGTGGCGGCGCGCTTCACGTAATCCAGCGCGAAATCGGCATCGCGCGGGGCCTGGGTCAGGCGTTTCTCGAAATAGGCCAAGGTTTCTTTGGAGATGAAGTCGTAATTGGCGAGCATGCCCGCCACCCGCTCGGAGATGATGTTGGGGCTGAACATCTCGGTGAGCGAGGAGGCGACGGCTTCCACCAGGGGACGGTCGCGGACGAAATGCACATAGGCATCCACCGCGAAGCGCGTCGCCGGCAGAATGCCATGGCCCTGCACCACATAGTCCCGCGGCAGGCCCAGCCCCTCGGTGAGCTTGAGCCAGCGGGCGATGCCGCCGTCCCCCTCCTGCTCGCCGTCATGATCGACGATGCGCTGGCGCCAGACCCGGCGCACGGCGGGATCGTCCATGCGGGCGAGGATGGTGGCGTCCTTCACCGGGATCATGGCCTGATAGTAATAGCGGTTCAGCGCCCAGGCCCGCACCTGGTCGGCCGACAGCTTGCCGTCGTGCAGCAGGCGATGGAAGGGATGGAGATTGTGGTAGCGCCGCGCGCCCACGTCGCGCAGGGCCGCTTCCAGCTGGTCGGGAGACAGAGGCGCGGGCGTGCCGGCCAGGGGCAGGTTCGGAGCAAGGGTCACAGGTCGAACTCCATCGCATCGCTGGCGATCTGCCAGCCCGCTTCTTCCACCTGCCCCCGCTCGGGCGAGCCGGCGATCAGGGCGGGATTGGTATTGTTGATGTGGATGAAGACCTTCCGGGCGACGGGAAGGTCCGCGAGCACCTCGAGTGTTCCTCCCGGCCCGGACATGGGCATGTGGCCCATGCGCCGGCCCGTCTTGCCGCCGGTGCCCGAGCGGATCATCTCGTCGTCGCGGAACAGCGTCCCATCGAACAGCAGCAGATCGGCGCCCCGCAGGCGCGCCAGGACGCCTTCATGGGCCTCCGCGCAGCCCGGCACATAGACCATGCGCCGCCCGTTGCCAGACAGCACGGCCCCGACTGTCGCGCCGCTCTCCGTTCCGACCGCGACATCGCCCTCTTCCAGCCAAAGAGGCACCTTGCCGGGAACGGCGAACAGTTCCACCTCCAGACCGGGGAGAATCTCGCGCGGCACATCCAGGTCCAAAGCAACCCGCGGCACCAGATCTTGCGACACCACGTCGAAAATCCGGTTACCGCCGATCACATCCAGGGTTTCCCGCGTGCCATAGATGGAAAAGGGCTGGCTTTCCCGCAGGTTGAGAAGCCCGGCGACATGGTCGACGTCGCCATTGGTGATCAGCACGCTGGCGATCGGCGAGTGGCGCAGCCCCCCGCCCGACGGCTCCTCGCGCGGATGCAGCGCAGGCACCACCGCGAGCTGGGCGCGCAGATCCGGAGACGCGTTCAGCAGCAGCCACTGCCGCCCGTCTACACTGACGGCGAGGCTCGATTGCGTGCGCCAGGACACGCGAGGGTCCCGCGCCCAGGCCAGACGACAGACCGGGCAGCGGCAGTTCCACTGGGGAACGCCGCCACCCGCAGCCGAGCCGAGAACGACTACGCGCATGATGGCATGACCCGCGCCGCTCCCGAACCCCGCACGGCCTGAGGTCAGAAGTCGGCGGGCATGTAGGCCGTGACTTCCATACCGACGCAGACTTCCTTCACGATCGGAGTATGCCAGCGCATGAGTGCCTCCTAAGAGTTCATGATTTTCATAAGAAAATCATAAGAAACAAGCTGCAAATATTTGCACCTTGCAGCCTTCATGAATATCGGCGAGGCGCTTGCCGATTTCAATAGAAACATCTCTCCCATTGCCGTGAAATTCACTCAGCATATTCTCAAGTTATGTTGCATCGCACATTTTGTTTGCTGCAACACGACAGAAATCGGGCACGGGTCATGTCCGCTCAATGCGTGCTGGAGACGGTCGCCAGTTCCAGCATGAACCCGCGCCCGCGCACGGTCACCACCGCCGGCCCGCCGGCGCGCGTGATCTCGGCCAGCTTCGTGCGCAGATAGCCCACATAGACGTCCACCACGTTCAGCGACATCCCGCCCTGGCTGGCCCACAGCCGGTCGAAAATGTCGCCGCGCGACACCGGGCGGTTGAGAAAGCCCACCAGCAGCGCCAGGAGTTCCGCCTCGCGCTGCGTCAGCCGCACATGCAGTTCGCCGAAATGCACCTGGCGGGTATCGAGGTCCAGCAGCAGGCGGCCGGCGGAGAGCCGCGCCCGGTCATGGCCCATGCCATAGCGATGCATCAGATGGGCCCGCAGCCGGGCCACCAGCTCGTCGAACTGGAACGGCTTGACGATGTAGTCGTCCGCGCCGGCGGAGAGGCCCTCGGCGCGGTCCCGCACCTCGTCCTTGGCGCTGAGGAAGAGGATGGGCCCGGCGTGGCCGGCATCGCGCAGCGAGCGGCAGACATCGATGCCCGACCCATCCGGCAGCATCATGTCGAGCAGCACGGCGCAGGGATTGTAATCCTTGGCGGTGTGCAGCGCGGCGTCGGCCCGCCCGACCACCGTGACTTCAAAGCCCTCCGCCCTGAGCCCACGGCTCAGCATGGCGCCGATATCGAGATCGTCCTCAACGACGAGGATGTTCATTGGCGTTTCCTTACCCTGTCACCGGGGCGTCGCGGCGGCGGGTCGAGCCCGGTCCTCGGCGGCGTCCGGCACCTCGCGGGGCAGCGTCACGATCACCCGTGCGCCGACCTCCTGTTGATCCATTGATCCTAGCGTGATCCGGCCGCCGTGTCGCGTCACCACCCATTCGGCCAGGGCAAGGCCAAGCCCGAATCCGGGCGCTTTGCCGGGTCCGTCGGCGGCCGCGCCCCGGCGAAACCGTTGAAACAGCGTCGGCCTCAGCTCGGGCGCAATGCCGCACCCATTGTCGGCGACGATGAGGCGCACGGCGTCCTCCCCGGTCTCCTGGATGACCGAGATGGCCGTGGCGCCGGTGGCGTGGCGCAGGGCGTTCTCGATCAGCCCCTCCACCACCTGCCGCAGCCATTCGCGGTCGCCCTGCACCGCCGCCGCCGGATCGTCCACCGCCACGGTCAGGGCGATCCCCTGGCGGCGGGCCAGCGTGTCCAGGGTGGAACAGGCGTCGCGCAGGATTGGCTCCACCGCCACGCGGCGCAGATCCAGCTCGATTTCGCCGCTCTCGGAGCGGGCGAGGCGCAGCAGGTCCTCCACGCGGCGGTGCAGCAGCTGGGCGCGCTTGCGGATGGTGGTCAGCGCCGCCCGCGACAGTGCCTCGGGAATGTGCGGCGCGCGCTGGGTCACGTCGCATTCGCCGATGATGACGGTCAGAGGCGTGCGCAATTCATGGCTGACGTCGGCGAAGAAGCGGCGGCGCGAATGGTCGATGGCCGCCAGCCGGTCATTGGCCGCCGTCAGGTCCGCCGTACGCTGCGCGACGATGCCCTCCAGCGTGGCGCGGTCATGGGCCACCCGGCGCTCGCGCGCGGCGAGGCGCGCGGCCATGCGGTTGAACCGCGCCATGATCAGGCCGAGTTCGTCGCGCGGGCCGATGTCGAGGCGGATGTCCAGCGTGCCGCGCCCGATGGCGCGGGCGGCGTGCTCGATGTCGGCGAAGCGCAGCAGCAGCGGCCGCGCCAGCGCCCGGTAGAGCACCACCGCCGCCACCAACGCCAGCAGGGACGCCGCGACCGCGCCGATCCGCAGTTGGCGGGACAGACGCTCCACCGCCGCGCGGGCGCTGACGACGCTGCGCCGCTCGCTCTCCACCATCAGCGAGACCACCGGCCCGGCGGCGGCGGCGAAGCTGTTGAGGGCGCCGCGGACCGTGTCGGCGCGGCCGGCGGCGTCCCGCCCCGGCGCATCCCCGGTGATCTGGCGGTCCAGGGAGAAAAATTCGGCCCGCAGCCGGGACAGCGGCCGCAGCCGCGCGGCCATCTCGGTCTGGCTGACGACGCCGCTTTCCTGCCGCGCCGCCTCAGCCAGCGCCGCCTCCATGGCCGCCAGCGCAGCTTCCGCCCGGCCGCGCGCCGCCTGCAGGTGGCCGGCGACGCCGGGCTCGCCGTTCCCGCCGGACACGGCGGCAAGGCCATAGTCGGTCAGGCGGGCCGAGACTTCCATCAGCAGGTCGAGACGCCGCTGGGCGTCCAGCGCGCGCTCCAGCGCCCGCTCGCCCACGCCGATGGCGAACAGCACGCCCATGGCGGCGAGCACCGCCAGCAGCGCCGCCGTGCCGCTGAGCGCGGCCAGCTTCATCCTGATGGAACCCATGGCGGCCCTCCCACCCTCCCGTGCGTTGCGGAAGCGGCGGACAGACCCTCTCATGTCGCCGTCCGGACCGGAAGACGCCGGCCCCGTCCGGTTCGCGCCGGCCTGATCAGATGTCGCGCGGCAGGCGGCTGGCCGGCACGCATTTCCAGCGGCCCACATGCCATTGGGGATGGCCTTCCGCCCATTCCGCGATGGCCGCCTGGGACCGCATGATGCAGGCCATGGGCAAGGCCTCCTCCGCGCTCCAGTTGATGCGCTCTTCCTTGCAGGTTCCGGGCGCGCCGATCAGGCACACATAGAGCAAGATATACATCGGGGGCTTCTTTCCGCGTGCGAGTCCTGCCCCGCCTGAGCTTGCCCCCCTGGAGGAAGTACGGACGCGGGGACCGTACAGATCGCCCCGCCTGTGGCTTCGCTTCATTCGGCGTCTGTGGAGTGCGCCGGTTTTTCTCAAAGCAAAGATCACGCCATCTTGCAGCCAGCGCGCGGGACCCGCCCGGAGCATTGCCGATACACCGCCCGATCGCGCGATGACAGAATGCGCGCGCCCTCACCTGCCTATCCCGGCGGCGCGGCTCAGGGCGCTGCCCGCAAGGGAGGCAGATCCGCGGCCAGGATGCGGTTCTTCACCAGATAGCGCACCGCGCGCAGCCAGTCCTCGTCGGTATTGCCCCGCGTATCGACCACCCCGGCCCGGATCCGCCGGTCGCCATGCGCCACGTCGGTGACCTGCAAGGTGAAGGACAGGATGAGGTTGGAGGTCTTGCGGATCACCCCGCTGATGCTGACCTGCGCGCCCAGCGCACGGGCGAGGTCCGCCTCGCAGCCGTTGCATTTGAACAGCGGCGCCTGCTTGGCGATGTCCTGCGCCATCGGCGAGAGGTCGATCGCGACGAGATCGCCCGAGGCGGCCAGGAGGCGCGCCAGTTCCGCATTGGCCAGCTTGAGGCGCTCCGCCTCGCCGGAGCGTCCGCCGCCCTCGGCGCTGTCGTCGCTGAACTCGAAGCCGAACACCGCCACCTTCAGCGGCGCGGCTGGGACTGGCGTGACGGGTGCCGGCGTGGCCTGCGCTGGCGCGGCGGGCGCACTTTGCCCGCCCTCCTGCGCCAGCGACCAGGCCGACGGCAGAAAGATCAGGCAAATGATGCCAAGGCACAGCCGTGCGATAAGAGCGTTCATGTCAAATCTTTCACAGGCGAGCGTCCCACATTCACGAAAGGATCGGCAAGCGTATTTTTTCTTAGATTGCTCTTAGATCAATACTGTTGCCGCCTCGATCCCCGGAGGCCAGTATTTGCGCCACGGGCCGGGCAACGACCTTTCCGAGGATTTGATGCGGCGTATCACCCGAGTGCTGGCGGTTGGAGCGGTCCTGGCGGCCATGGGCTCGCTCGGCGTCACCACCGGCGCGGCGCAGGCCCCGGCGGCCGCGCCGCCGCCCCCGCTCGCCATCCACATCGGCCTGCTGACCCGCGCCGTGGAGCCGCCGCCGCTCTATGACCTGAAGGCCCCGCCGGACGACGAGGGGCTGGCCGGCGCCCGGCTGGCCATCAAGGACAACGTCACCACCGGCGCCTTCATCGGCCAGGACTTCGCGCTGGACGAGGCCGTGCTGCAGAGCGACGAGGACCCGGTGGCCGCCGCTTTGGCCCTGGCCAAGGGGGGCGCCGGCTTCATCGCCGTCAACCTGCCCGCTGCCGATCTGCTGAAGGTGGCGGACGCGCTGAAGCCGTCCGGGACGGTGGTGTTCAACATCGGTGCCACCGACGATGCGCTGCGCGGTGCCGACTGCCGGGCCAACCTGTTCCACGTCGCCCCCAGCCGGGCCATGCTGGCCGACGCGCTGGTGCAATATCTCGCCACGCGCAAATGGACCCGCCTGTTCCTGGTCACCGGCCCGGCGGCGGAGGACGCGCTCTATGCCGCTGCCCTGAAGCACGCGGCGGCGAAGTTCGGCGTCAAGGTGGTGGCGGAGAAGCCCTGGACCTTCGGCCCGCTGGCCCGCCAGCGCGGCGATACGCCGACCCAAGCCGATGCCCTCGTCTTCACCCGCGGCACCGAATATGACGTGCTGGTGGTGGCCGACGAGGCTGGCGACTTCGGCGACTACATCCCCTATCACACCGAGCAGCCCAAGCTGGTGGCGGGCACCCAGGCGCTGGTCGCCGCCACCTGGCACCCGGCGCAGGACGCCTGGGGCTCGGCGCAGTTGCAGAGCCGCTTCCTGCGCCTCGCCTCGCGCACCATGACCCAGGTGGACTACCAGGCCTGGCTGGCGGTGCGGCTGGTGGGCGAGGCGGCCACCCGCCTGAAGAGCGCGGACGCCGCCCGCTATGCGGCGCTGTTCCGCGGCCCGGATTTCAGCATCGCCGCCTTCAAGGGCGTTCCCGTAAGCTTCCGGGCCTGGGACCAGCAGTTGCGCCAGCCGCTGCTGATCGCCCAGCCGAGCGCCATCGTCTCGGTCTCGCCGCAGGACGGCTACCTGCACCGCGCCACGGTGCTGGACACGCTGGGCACCGACGCGCCCGAGACCGCCTGCAAAATGGCGCCGTGACAAGGCCGCCATAACCCATGGCGCCCTGCCCGGCGGCACGTTCCGCCGAGCGGAGGCCGCCCTCCAGCGACAAGGAAAAGGCGCCGAAGCGCCGGGATTGGGAGGATCAGATGTCCGCCGCACGCAAGGCCGAACTTCGCTTGCCCCGCCGCCTGCCCCCGCGGCTCGCGGGCGTATCGCTCGCGCTCGGCGCCCTTCTCCCCGGCCTCGTCCTGGCCCTGGCGGCGGGCGAGGCGTCGGCCTTCAGCGTCTATGTCTCCAACGAGCGGGGCAATTCCGTCAGCGTCATCGATTCCAACACGCTGGAGGTCACCTCCACGGTGAAGGTGGGCCGGCGCCCGCGCGGCATCACGGTCAGCCCGGACGGCAAGTCGGTCTATATCTGCGTCAGCGACGACCATGCGGTGGCGGTGCTCGACCCGGTGACGCTCAAGGTGCTGCGCAAGCTGAAATCCGGGCCGGACCCGGAACTGTTCGTGCTCAACCCGTCGGGCAACCCGCTCTACGTGGCCAATGAGGACGACAACCAGGTCACGGTGCTCGACATCGAGAAGAACCGCGTCATCGCCCAGGTGCCGGTGGGCGTCGAGCCGGAAGGCATGGGCATCAGCCCCGACGGCAAGGTGCTGGCCGCCACCTCCGAGACCACCAACATGGTCCACCTCATCGATACCGCCACCTACAAGGTGATGAACAACGTGCTGGTGGACGCCCGGCCGCGCTTCGCCGAATTCACCGCCGACGGCAAGAAGCTGTTCGTCTCCGCCGAGGTGGGCGGCACCGTGACGGTGATCGACCCGCAGACCCGGGCGATCCTGAAGAAGATCACCTTCGCCATCCCCGGCGTCGCCAAGGAGGCGATCCAGCCGGTGGGGGTGCGCATCACCAAGGACGGCAAGCGCGCCTTCGTGGCGCTCGGCCCCGCCAACCGCGTGGCGGTGGTGAATGCGGAGACCTACGAGGTGGAGAAGTACCTCCTGGTCGGCCAGCGCGTCTGGCAGCTCGCCTTCACCCCGGACGAGGCCCTGCTGTTCACCACCAACGGCAATTCCAACGACGTCTCGGTCATCGACGTGCCCAGCCTCAAGGTGGTGAAGTCCATCAAGGTGGGGGGGGCGCCCTGGGGGGTGGTGGTGGCGCCGCAGTGAGGCCCCTGCCCGCCCGGCCCATGGAGCCCCGCCCGTGACCGGCACGCCCCTCGCCCTGGACATCCGCCGCCTGGACCACAGCTTCGGCAAGCGCCGGGTGCTCGCCGGCATCGACCTGGCGGTGGAGCAGGGCCGCTTTGCCGCCTTGCTCGGCCCCAACGGGGCCGGCAAGACCACGCTGTTCTCCATCGCCACCCGGCTCTATGCCAACCGCTCCGGCGCGGTGAAGATCCTTGGGCATGACCTGTCCGCCCGGCCCCGGCACGCGCTGGCGGAGTTGGGGGTGGTGTTCCAGGCCCGCACCCTAGATCTCGACCTCTCGGTGCGCCAGAACCTGATCTATCACGCCGCTTTGCACGGCCTCGCCGGGCGGGCGGTGGCCGCGCGCATCGCCCATCTGCTGGCCCGGGTGGGCCTGGGGGAGCGGCAGGACGAGCCGGTGCGGGTGCTCTCCGGCGGGCAGGCGCGGCGGGTGGAGATCGCCCGCGCCCTGGTCCACCGGCCCCGCCTGCTGCTGCTGGACGAGCCCACCGTGGGGCTCGACCTTGCCGCGCGCACCGCCATCCGGGCGATCGTGCGCGACCTGGTGGCGGACGAGCAGGTGGCGGTGCTGTGGGCGACGCACCTGTTCGACGAGGTGGCGCCGGGCGACCCGGTCCATGTGCTGCACCACGGGCGGATGATCGCCGAGGGCACCGCCGCCGCCATCGCCGCCCCGTTCGGCGGCGACCTGGAGCAGGCGTTCCGCGCCCTCACCGAGACCGGCGCGGAGGAGGTGGCGTGAGCGGTGCCGGGCGTCCCATCGGCCTTGCCGGCTACGCCGTCTGCTTCGGCGGCATCCTGTGGCGCGAGATGCTGCGCTTCCTGCGGCAGAAGGGGCGCTTTCTCTCGGCGCTGGTGCGGCCGCTGATCTGGCTGTTCATCTTCGCCGCCGGCTTCCGCAGCGTGCTCGGGGTCTCGATCATCCCGCCCTACCAGACCTATGTGCTCTACGAAGTCTATGTCACGCCTGGGCTGGCGGTGATGATCCTGCTGTTCAATGGCATGCAATCCTCCCTCTCCATGGTCTATGACCGCGAGGTGGGCTCCATGCGGGTGCTGCTCACCAGCCCGTTCCCGCGCGGTTCGCTGCTGTTCGCCAAGCTCGCCGCCGGGGTCGCTGTGGGGGTGGTGCAGACCTATGTGTTCCTGGCCATCGCCCGGCTGTGGGAGGTGGAGATGCCGCTCGCCGGCTACCTGCTGGCGCTGCCCGCCTTGATGCTGTCGGGCCTGATGCTGGGGGCGCTCGGCCTGGTCTTCTCCTCGCTGATGCGGCAGCTGGAAAACTTCGCCAGCGTGATGAATTTCGTCATCTTTCCCATGTTCTTCGCCTCCTCCGCCCTCTACCCGCTGTGGCGGGTGCGGGAGGGCAGCGAGACGCTCTACTGGGTCTGCCTCGCCAACCCCTTCACCTATGCCGTCGAGCTGGTGCGCAACGCGCTCTACGGCGTGGTCGAGCCGGTGTCCGCTTTGGTGGTGGCCGGCTGCGCCGCCGCCTTCTTCACCCTCGCCGTCTGGGCCTATGATCCCGGCCGCGGCATCCTGGGGCGGCGGGGCGCCCCCAAGGGAGATACCCCATGATCCTCCAGGCCCGCGTCCTTCTTCTCCTGCTGCTGGCGACGGTGCCGGCGGCGGCCCAGCCCAAGCCGCCGCCGGGCGGGCAGGCCTGGCCCTGCGTCCAGCCCAAGACCCCGAAACTCAGCCTCGGCGCGGTCTGGAGCGGGCCGGACCTCGGCGCGCCCAATGCCTGGACGCAGGACCTGGACGCCGCCGAGCTGGCCCAGAAGCTGGCCTCCCGGCGCACCCCCATGGACCAGGTGGACGGGCTGCTGGACGCCTTCGCCGCCCAGGCGGGCGCCGCCGCCAAGACCCGCCTTCCCCTTGTCTTCGCAGGGGTTTTCGACGTGATCGACGCCGAGCGGGCGAAGATCGTGGCCGGCATCGAGCGCTATGCGCTGGGCCAGCAGAAACTCGCCAACCGGCTGCGGGACGAAGGCGAGAAACTGACCCTGGCCAAGGATTCCCCGGCCGCCGCCGAGACTCCCCAGAGCAAGGAATTGCAGGAGCATCTGGCCTGGGACACCCGCATCTTCGAGGAGCGGGCGCGCTCGCTCACTTATGTCTGCGAGGTGCCGGTGCTGCTGGAGCAGCGGGTGTTCGAGATCGGCCGGCGCATCCAGGCCAGACTATAATACCACCCGAAAGGCAGCCGGACATTCGCATGGCACGCAATGCGAATGGACGGCGCTCCGGCCCGGTGCCGGACGGTCTTCGACGCGCAATTCCCCACTCCGGACACCGTGTCTTGCGACACGTCCCGGGCGTCTCTTGGAACGTCTCCAGCGACATGCCGGCGGCGCGTTCGACACGCAATTCCCCACTTGCGACACCCTGTCTTGCGACACCCGCCGCCCCCGCTCACGCGGCGGCGCGGGCCGCGCCGCACCAGCGCTCCGGGCGGAAGGGCGCGGGGTCCACATAGGGCCGCTCGCCGGCCATCATCTGCGCCAGCAGCAGGCCGGTGGCCGGGCCGAGGGTGAAGCCCTGGTGGCCGTGGCCGAAGTCGAGCCACAGGCCGGGATGGCGGGGCGCCCGCCCCACCAGCGGCAGCATGTCCGGCATGCAGGGCCGCACCCCGGTCCAGGGCTCCGCCTCCACCCCGGCGCCGAAGTCCAGCAGCCCGCGCGCGGCCGCCTCGGCGCGGGTGAGCTGCACCGGGGTCAACGGCGCGTCCGGGGCGGTCAGCTCGGCCCCGGTGGTGATGCGCAGGCCATCGGCCATGGGGGCCATGACATAGCCGTTGTCGGCATCCATCAGCGGCAGGTCGAGCGCCGCGCCGGCATAATGGCGGTGGTAGCCGCGCTTGCGCACCATGGGGACGGCGTAGCCGAAGCGGCGCAGCAGCTCGGGCGACCACGGCCCCAGCGCCACCACCGCGTGCTCGGCCTCCACCGGCCCGTCCGCCGTCTCCACGCGCCAGCCGCCGGCTGCCGCCGGGGTGAGGCTGTCCGCCGCGCCGTGCACGAACCGCCCGCCCTCGCGGGCCAGCAAATCGGCATAGGCCGCCATCAGCGCGCCGGGATTGCTCACGGTCCAGGGCGCGAGCCAGTGGATGGCCCCGGCACCGGCATCCTTGAGCGCCGGCTCAGCAACAGCCAGCGCGCGCGGGTCGAGCGCCTTGAACGGCACGCCATAGGTGGCGCGCACCCGCTCCGCCTCGGCGATGGCCTGCGCCATGTCGGCCGCCCCCCGGTGGAACACCCGGTAGCCCTCGCGCCGCACCAGCCCGGCGGCATTGGTGCCGCGCATCAGCTCCTCGTGGGTGGCGATGGCGTTGGAGATCAGGCTGGCATAGCCCTGCGCGAGCACCCGGTGCCGGGCCGGGGCGGAGTTCCACCAGTAGCGCAGCAGCGCCGGGGCGTGGCGGGGGAGCGAGGCCCAATGGAAATGCACGTCGTTGCTGCGCCCGGTGGCGATGGCCAGCAGCGAGGCCAGGTCGCGCGGCATGGCGAAGGGCTCCGCCGCCTCGCTCTGGATAATGCCGGCATTGCCGTAGCTGGTGGCGCGGCCGGGCTCCAGCCGGTCCACCACCACCACATCCCACTGCCGGCGGCGCAGGTGCAGCGCGGCGCAGACGCCGGCCATGCCCGCGCCGAGAACGATGGCGGAACGCATCCTCGTGTCTCCTGACCCCTGGCGCGCCCGGCGCCGGGCGTCGCATGTCCCTGTCCGTGGCGGCGCTATTCCCAGGTCATGAAGCCGGGGGTTTCGCGGATCGGCCGGGCGGCGGCGAGCGCAGCGAGGTCCGGCACCGGGCGGGCGAGCGCGGCATCGCCGGCGCAGGCGGTCTCCAGCGCCTGCGCCACCGCGAGCGTCAGCGCGTCGCCGCCGCGCGGGCCGATGATCTGGAGGCCGAACGGCATGCCCGCCTCGTCCACGCCCAGCGGCAGGCTGATGGCCGGGTGGCCGACCAGCGTCGCCGCATAGGCGAGCGCCAGCCAGTGGAAATAGGAGCGCGTGGGCACGCCGTCGATCTCGGCCGGGTGCGGCTCGGCCCAGGGGCGCGGGCTCAGCGTGATGGTCGGGCTCACCAGCACGTCGTGGTTGGCGAAGAAGGCCTGGTAGGCGCGGTAGATACGGGTCTGGGTGGCGGCGGCGGCGGCATAGTCGGCCAGCGCATAGCCCAGGCCCTCCTCCACGTTCGCCCGCACGTTGGGGCCGAGCATCTCCGGCCGCTCGCGATAGTTCGCCCCGTGCGCGGTCAGGAAGACGGAGGCGCGCAGCACCGCGAAGGCATCGTCCGCCCCGGTGCAGTCCGGGCTCGCCTCGGCGGCGGCGGCGAACAGCGGCGCGATCGCCGCCACGCGGGCGCGGAACACCCGCCGGATATGCTGCTCGGTGGGGGCGAAGCCGAAATCCTCGGTGAAGGCGAGGCGCAGGGTCTTCAGCTCCACATGCGGCAGGCTGGCCCAGCGCTCCGGCCGCCCGCGCACCGGCTCGCCCGGCAGGGTATAGGCCAAAGGATCGCGCGCATCGTCGCTGGCCATCACCGAGAGCATCAGCGCGGTGTCGGCCACCGTGCGGGCCATGGGACCGTCGGTGGGCAGGCAGGTCCAGCCGTGGCCGCGCTTCTCGCTGGCGACGAGGCCGTAGGAGGGGCGCATGCCGACGATGCCGCAGAAGCCGGCCGGGTTGCGCAGGCTGCCGCCGGTGTCCGAGCCGGTGGCGAGCGGGGCCATGCCGCAGGCCAGCGCCGCCGCCGAGCCGCCGGAGGAGCCGGCGGCGGACTTCATGGGATCGAACGGATTGCCGGTGGCGCCATAGACCGGGTTGCGGGTATTGGCGCCGGCCGCCCATTCCGGCGTGTTGGTCTTGCCGAGGATGACGGCGCCGGCCGCCCGCAGCCGGGCGACGCAGCCGGCATCCGCCGCCGGCACGTGGTCGGCGAAGATGGGGCTGCCGTAGGTGGTGCGCATGCCGCCGACGTCGTGGGTGTCCTTCACCGCCAGCGGCAGACCGTGCAGCGGGCCGAGGTCCTCGCCGCGCATCACCGCCGCCTCGGCCGCCCTGGCCGCCGCCCGCGCGCCGTCCTCATCGACCACCACCATGGCGTTGACGGCGGGGTCCACCGCCGCGATGCGGGCGAGGCAGGCGTCGAGCACCTCCACGGGCGAGACGGACTTGGCGGCGATCCGCTGGCGCAGATCGACGGCGGTGAGATCACAAAGGGCGGTCATGGACAGGCTCGGCCGGGGAAGGTGTTCGGATCATAGGAATATTTGCAAAATCGGCAAAGGATGCATTGCTTCATATGCAGGCATCCGGCGATCAAAGTTTGCGCGTCCGGCGCGGGATCAGGCGCCCACGCGCGACCGGAGCGGACCGAGCCTCCGCCTCACGCCATCTCGCGCGCCGCCACCTCCTGGGCGTCCGCCAGCGCCGCGGCGAGGGTGAAGCGGGTGCGGCGCGGCGGGGCGGCATCGGGAAAGTCGGTGCGGCAATGGGCGCCCCGGCTCTCCTCGCGCCCGAGCGCCGCCACCGCCATCATCAGCCCGACCCGCGCCGGACCGGCCGCTGGACCGCCGCCTTGCGCCAGCGGCAGCAGCGCGCGCACGGCTTCGGTGAGCCCGGCCGCGTCGCGCAGCACGCCCAGCCCGCGCGACAGGATGGGCCGCACCAGGGCCGGATCGGGCGCCATTGGCAGGTCCGGCACGCGCCCGGGAGCCGTCCGCCAGGCGGGGGTGCCGCCAAGGCTCCGCGCCACCAAGCCGGCGCACACCGCCGCCTCGGTGAGCGAATTGCTGGCCAGCCGGTTGGCGCCGTGCAGGCCGGTGGAGGCCGCCTCGCCGCAGGCCCACAGGCCGGGCAGCGTGCTGCGCCCTTCCCCGTCCACGGCGATGCCGCCCATGTGGTAGTGCGCCGCCGGGCGGATGGGGATGGGTTGGCGCGCCGGGTCGAGGCCCGCCGCCCGGCACAGGCCGGCGATGGCCGGGAAGCGCCCGGAAAAGCCGCCGGCGTGGCGCTGCTCGATGGCCCGCGCGTCCAGCAACACGCGGTGCCCGGCCGAGAGGTGCCGCCACACCCGCCGCGCCACCACGTCGCGCGGCGCCAGTTCCGCCCCCGGCGCGTCGGCCATGAAGCGAGTGCCGGTCTCGTCGATCAGCGTCGCCCCCTCGCCGCGCACCGCCTCGCTGATGAGCGCCATGGGGCGCGCCGGGCCGTCCAGCGCGGTGGGGTGGAACTGCACGAACTCCGGGTCGGCCAGCACGGCCCCCGCCTCGGCCGCCAGCAGCAGCCCCTGCCCCCAGGCGCCGCGCGGATTGGTGCTGTCATGGAACAGCCCGCCGACGCCGCCGGTGGCGATGATGACGCGATCGCTCGCCAGCACCAGCGGGCGCCCCGCCGCGTCCGCCGCCAGCACGCCCGCCACCCGCCCATCCGCCAGCAGCAGCCGGCGCGCGGAAACGCCTTCCAGCAGGGCGAGCGCGGGCGTGCGCCGGGCCGCCTCGGCCAGCGCGCGCATGATCTCCCGCCCGGTGCCGTCGCCGGCCGCATGGACGATGCGGCGGCGGCCGTGCGCCGCCTCCAGGCCCAGGGCGAGGCTGCCGTCCGCCGCCTGGTCGAACCGCGCGCCGAGCGCCGCCAGCGCGGCGACGGCGGCGGGCGCCGCCTCCAGGATGCGGCGGGCGACGGCGGCATCGCACAGGCCGTCCCCCGCCTCCAGCGTGTCCGCCAGATGCTGCGCGGGGTCGTCGTCCGCGCCCATGCTCGCCGCCAGCCCGCCCTGCGCCCAGGCGCTGGAGGCCTCGGTGCCGAGGGGCGCCTGCGCCAGCACCACCACCGGCTCGGGCGCCAAAGCGAGCGCGGTCATCAGCCCGGCGAGGCCGCCGCCGATGACGACCGGCCGCCCGGCCAGGGATGCCGTGTCCGGGCTCATATCGCCAGCATCCGCTCCACCGCCCGCCGCGCCCCGGCGGCGACGGCGGGATCGATGGTGACCTCGTGCCGGTTCTCTTCCAGCGCCGCGCGGATGGCCTTCAGCGTGATGCGCTTCATGTGCGGGCACAGGTTGCAGGGGCGGATGAACTCCACCTCCGGATGGAGCACGGCCACGTTGTCGCTCATCGCGCATTCGGTCAGCAGCACCACGCGCGAGGGCTGATGATCGGCCACATAGTCGGCCATGGCGGCGGTGGAGCCGGAGAAATCGGCCACCGCCACCACCTCCGGCGGGCACTCGGGATGGGCCAGAACGACCACACCGGGATGGCCCTCGCGCACTTCGGCGATGTCGGCCGGCGTGAAGCGCTCATGCACCTCGCAATGGCCGCGCCAGGGGATGATCTCCACCTTGGTCTCGGCGGCGACGTTCCGCGCCAGATATTCGTCGGGCAGCATGATCACCCGCTCGGCGCCGAGCGCCTCCACCACGGCGCGCGCATTGCCCGAGGTGCAGCAGATGTCGGAACGCGCCTTCACCGCGGCGGAGGTGTTCACATAAGTGACCACCGGCACACCGGGATAGCGCGCGCGCATCGCGTCCACGTCGGCGGGGGTGATGGAGTCCGCCAGCGAGCAGCCGGCGGCGAGGTCCGGGATCAGCACGGTTTTGTCCGGGTTCAAGAGCTTGGCGGTCTCGGCCATGAAGTGCACGCCCGCCAGCACGATGACGTCGGCCTTAACCGCCATCGCCTGGCGCGCCAGCGCCAGGCTGTCGCCGACGATGTCGGCGACGCAGTTGAAGATCTCCGGCGTCTGGTAATTGTGCGCCAGGATCACCGCGTTGCGCGCCCGCTTGAGGGCGAGGATGGCGTCCACATCCTCCGCGAAGGCCGGCCATTCCACCGCCGGAATGACCCGGCGCACCCGTTCGTAGGCCGGCGCGGTGCGCTCCAGCAGGTCGGTCATATGGCTTGCCATGTTATACTCCGATTGAGCATTTCCCCGACAAATGATTATCCTGAGTATAAGTCCTGTCAACCCCGCGCGAGCGGCAGCTTGGTTCCGGCGACGGCGCGCTCCGCCAGGACCGCATGGCGGAAGCGGAACAACTTGGCGGGGCGCCCGCCGGTGTCGGTGGCGGTGGCGCCGGTTTCCTCCACCAGGTCCTGCTGCTCCATCAGGCGGCGGAAGTTCTGCTTGTGCACCCCGCGCCCGGCCAGCGCCTCGACGCTGCGCTGGAGCTGCAGCAGGGTGAAGGCGGGCGGCATCAATTCGAACACCACCGGGCGGTATTTGATCTTGGCGCGCAGCCGGGCGATGCCGGTGGCGAGGATGCGGCGGTGGTCGCTCTCCATGGCCCGGCCCGGCACCAGCGGGCCGGCGGCGGGGCGCCCGTCCCGCGCCGCCTCGGCCACCAGGCCCGCCTCATAGAGCAGTTCGTAGCGCTGGAGCGCCCATTCCTCGTTCCAGCCGTCGCCGTCGCGCCCGAAGGCCAGGGCCGCGCGCCGCGCCCGTTCCGCCCGCCCCGCCCGCCCGGCATCCTTCGCCCAGGCATCGAGCGCGGGGGCAATGGCCTCGGCGATCAGCGCCGGGGCGCCGGCGCGATGGTCCTCCCAGGGGAAATAATCGTACCAGTCGCGCCAGCCGTCCGCCCCCGCGCCGGCCCCCGCCTCCTCGCGGGCGAGGCCGAGGTAGGAGATGGAAATGACCCGCAGCTCATCATCGCCGGTGGTGCGGTCGCGGTCGGCGAAGGTGTAGAGCTGCTCCACATAGCCGAGCGGCAGGCCGGTCTGCTCCTCCACCCAGGCGCGCAGGCCGAATTGCAGCGAGCGGTGGCGGTGCTCGAACGGGCCGGAGGGCAGGCCTGTGCCGCCGCGCACGGTCATCACCCGGGGCGCGCCGCCGGTGACGGCGACGAGCACCGCGATCAGGTCCGCCGCCACGGCGCGGCCGGCCTCGTCGCGCGGCCGCGGCTCACCTGTTCCCGCCCGCGCCCCCGTCATCGCCCCGCTCCCCGCATCCCGCATTCGTCCGCCGCCGCTCATGCCGGCCCGGCCTCGGCCGCCACCCGCCGCACGCTGTCGATGAAGGCGCGCAGCGCCGGTGCCATCTGCCTCTGGCGCGGATAGCACAGGAACAGGCCGGGGAACATGGCCGACCAGTCCGCCAGCAGCGGCACCAGCCGGCCGGTGGCGATGTCGTCCGCCACCGTCTGCTCCACCGGAAAGGCGATGCCGGCGCCCCGGATCGCCGCGCGCCGGGCCAGCTCCTTGTCGTTGACGATCAGCGGGCCGTCCACCGCCACCGAGAACCAGCCGCCGTCCTCGCAGAACTCCCAGGCATAGGGCGTGGCGTGGCCGGGCCAGCGCCAGCGGATGCAGCGGTGCTGAACGAGGTCACGCGGATGCTCAGGCCGCCCGTGCGCCGCCAGATAGCCGGGCGAGGCCACCGCCACCTGGCGCAGCTCGGGGCCGAGGCGGACGGCGATCATGTCGCGCGCGATCACCTCGCCGATGCGGATGGCCACGTCGAAGCCGGCGGCCACCACGTCCACCACCGCGTCGTCCAGGGTGATATCCAGCACCACGTCGGGATAGTCCCGCGCGAAGCCGGCGAGCATCGGCTCCAGGCAGCTCTCGGCGGCGGAGCGGAAGGCATGCACCTTGACCGAGCCGGCCGGGCGCCCGCGCGCGCCGCGCACCTGGCCGATGGCCGCGCCCAGCTCCGACACCGCCGGCCGCACCCGGCGGAACAGCGCCTCCCCCGCCTCGGTCAGCGCCACGCTGCGGGTGGTGCGGTTGAGCAGCCGGACACCGACCCGCTCCTCGAAGCCGCGCACCATCTGGCTGAGCGCGGAGGGCGACACCCCGAGCGTCTCCGCCGCGCGGCTGAAGCTCAGCAGTTCGCCCACCGCCACGAAGGCCCGCAGCTGGTTGCAGTCGCTGCCGGAGAGCAGGGAATCCATGGGGACACCGGAGATTGTTTAGCCCGCCTTACAAGTCCTATCAGACATCGCGCCATTCTGCATGGGAGGCCGGCGTGGGAGGCTCCGTCCGTCAACAGGAGCTTCCCCCATGAAGACATGGTTCATCACCGGCATTTCCCGCGGCTTCGGGCTGGAGCTGGCCAAGGCGGCGCTGGCGCAGGGCGACACCGTCATCGGCACCGTGCGCGCCGCCGCCCCCGACCTTGCCGCCGGCTCCGGCACCCTGCACGTGCTCACCGTGGACCTCGCCGACGGCGACGCCGCCGAGGCCGCGATGGAGAGCGCCTTCGCCAGCGCCGGGCGGATCGACGTCATTGTCAACAATGCCGGCTACGGCCTGCTCGGCGCCATCGAGAAGGCCACCGACGCGGAGGTGGCCCGGCTGTTCCAGGTGGACGTGTTCAGCCCGTTCCGCATCATCCGCGCCGCCCTGCCCCACCTCAGGGCGCAGGGATCGGGCCACATCGTCAACATCACCTCCGTCGCCGGGCGCGCGCCGGGCGCCGGCGCCGGGCTCTACGCTGCGGCCAAGCACGCCCTGGAGGGCCTCTCCAGCAGCCTCATGCTGGAGGTGGAACCGCTGGGCATCCGCGTGACGGCGGTGGCGCCGGGGGCGTTCCGCACCGATTTCCTGTCCGGCCATTCCATCCGCAAGAGCGGCGCGGAGGGCGAAGCCTATGCGGCGAGCGTCGGGCGCACCTCGGCCGCCTTCGACGCCATGGCGGGCCGGCAATTGGGCGACCCGGCGCGGGCGGCTGAGGCCATCCTCGCCGCCGTGGCGGCGGACGAGCCGCCGCGCCATCTGCTGCTGGGCTCCGACGCCCTGCGGCGCACGCGGGTGAAGCTGGACGCGGTGATCGAGGAGATGGACCGCTGGGAGGACGTGACGCTGGCCACCGACTTCCCCGCCGCCGCCGCATAGGCCGCGCGGGATGCCCCCGGCGGCGATCGCCGGGGGCGTGCCTAGGCCTTGGCGGCGCGCAGGATGGCGGAAAAGCCGCGCAGGGCAGCCCGCGCGGGCCGGTCGGCGGCGCTGGAATAAAGCACCACGTCGCGGCTCGGCAGCGGCGGCAGGCCGAGCCGCGCGCCCACCTCCACCGTCCCTGGCGGCACGGAACGGCGGCCGAGGCCAGCCACCGCCAGGCCCGCCGAGACGGCGGCGCCCAGGGTGGCGAAGCCCCCGCCCACGAACACCTCGGTCCAGGCGATGCCGGCCGCGTCCAGCGCGCCCACCACCATGGCCCGCACCCCGCAGTTGCCCGGCTGGGTGGCGAGCGACAGCGGCGCGCCGGGGCGGTGCTCGAAATCCGGCGTCGCCATCCAGGCGAAATGCTGGGCGAACATCACGTCGCCGTCGCGCCGCCGATTGTCGTGCTGGAGCACGAAGGCGGCGTCCACCGCGCCGGCGTCGAACTGCTCCAGCAGGTCGCGGGAGGTGGAGATGCGCAGCTCCAGCACCACATGCGGCTCGGCGGCGGACATGCGCTTGATCAGCAGCGGCAGCTCGGCGCCGACGATGTGGTGGCTGATGCCCACCACCAGCCGCCGCCGCTCGGCGGTGAAGGATTGCAGCGCGTCGCGATGCGCCGCCGCCAGCGCCCGCGCCGGCTCCAGGAACAGCCCGCCGTCGGCGGACAGGCGCACCATGCGCGGCGTGCGCTCGAACAGGCGCCGGCCGAGCACCGCCTCCAGCCGCTTGATCTTGAGGCTGACCGCCGACTGCGTGGTGTCCAGCGCCTCGGCGGCGCGGGTGAAGCTCTTCAGCTCCGCCACCAGCACGAAGGCCTGCACCGCCTCCACATCCAGAGCTTTCATCGCCTGCGCCAGTCATTGAAATCCGCAATCACTGAAATCTGTAGTGATGCGTTTTTCAATGATCAAGCTCACGCTAGCGTGCGATCGACCCGCATCTAAGCACTTCGGTGCTGCGATGCGGGTCGTGAATCGCTCTCCATCAATAAGCGAGAGACTGATTCACCGATCAGGTTGATTCAGCCTGATCGGATCAGGCTCTGGCGTCCGGGCCATCAGGAGGTCCGTCATGTCCCGCTTTCCCGGCCAACCGCCGTCCGTGACCCGCTACGAGCCCTGGCACGGCGGCTGGCGGCCCTTGTCCGCGCCGCAGCTGTCCGCGCCGGCGGTGGCGGCCCTGCATGCCGCCGTGGTGCTCGCGGCGGCGATCCTCGCCAGCCTCGCGGCCGGCGGGCTCGCCCTGCTGCTGCGGCCGCTGCTGGCGCCGTGAGGGCGCCGGCCCCGCCCTTCGGCCTCACCCCATGCGGGCCTTGGCCACGTGGGAGGCCGGCGGGCGGCCGATGGCGGCGGAGATGAACATCGCCGTCTCCACCAATTGGTCGAGGTCGATGCCGGTGCGGATGCCCATGCCGTGCAGCATGTAGACCAGGTCCTCGCTCGCCACGTTGCCGCTGGCCCCCGCCGCGTAAGGGCAGCCGCCGAGCCCGCCCACGGAGGCATCCAGCACCGACACGCCGCGCTCCAGGCAGGCATAGATGTTGGCCAGCGCCTGGCCGTAGGTGTCGTGGAAATGCAGCGCCACCTGCGCCACCGGCACCTGCGCCAGCACCGCGTCCAGCATGGCCACCGCCTTGCGCGGCGTGCCCACCCCGATGGTGTCGCCGAGCGAGACCTCATAGCAGCCCATCTCCGCGAGGCGGCGCGACACCTCGGCCACGGCGGTGGACGGCACCTCGCCCTGGTAGGGGCAGCCGAGCACGCAGGACACATAGCCCCGCACCTTCACGCCGGCGGCGGCGGCCGCCGCCATCACCGGGGCGAAGCGCTCCAGGCTCTCCTCGATGGTGCAGTTGATGTTCTTCTGCGAGAACGCCTCCGAGGCCGAGGCGAACACCGCCACCTCGGTGACGCCGGCGGCGAGCGCCGCCTCCAGGCCCTTCATGTTGGGCACCAGCACCGGATAGGACACGCCGGGCGCGCGGGCGATGCCGGCCAGCACGTCGGCGCTGTCGGCCATCTGCGGCACCCATTTGGGCGAGACGAAGCTGCCCGCCTCGATGCTCACCACGCCGGCCCTGGCGAGGCGGTCGATCAGCTCGATCTTCACCGCCGCCGGCACGATGGCGGCCTCGTTCTGCAACCCGTCGCGCGGGCCGACATCGACGATGCGGACGTTCTTGGGAAAGGCCATGTCAGGTGGTTCCGTTCTGGAGCATGGACACGGGCCCCCGGCTGCCCGGCAGCGCCCGCGCGAGGAAATGGAGAAAGCGCGGGTCGGCGCCATAGGCGACGTTCACCCGCATGGCGCCCGCCTCCAGCGGCGCGCGGCCGGGGCGAAAGATCTGCCCCGGCGCCAGGAAGATGCCCTCGGCCGCGGCGGCGCGGGACAGCTCCAATTCGTCCACCCCGGCCGGCAGTTCCACCCAGAGATAGAAGCCCGGCACCTTGCTGGCGTGCACCTTCAGGCCCAGCGCGCCCAGCTCCGCCACGGCGCGCTTGCTGGCCTCCTCCAGCCGGGCGCGCAGGCGGCGCAGGTGGCGCAGATACTGGCCGCCCTGGATCAGGCCGAAGATGAAGCGCTCGACGAAATCCGACGTCGCCACGCAGGTGATCATCTTGATGTCGCTCAGCGCGGCGATGAGGGCGGGATCGCCCGCCACGAAGCCGCTGCGCAGGCTGGCGGAGAGCGTCTTGGCGAAGGTGCCCACATAGAGCACTCGGTCGAGCTGGTCGAGCGCGGCGAGGCGCGGCAGGGTCGAGGGCAATATGTCGGCGAAGGCATCGTCCTCCACGAGGCGAAAGCCCCAGCGCTCGGCCGCCTGGAGCAGGCCGAAGGCGCAGGCGGGCGAGAGCGAGCCGCCGGTGGGATTGTGCGCCAGGGACTGGGTGAAGAACAGCTTCGGCCGCCCCAAAGCGAGCTTCGATTCGAGGTCGTTCAGGTCCGGCCCGTCCGGGCCGCGGCGAATGCCGACGATCTGCGCCTTGGCGAGCGTCAGCTTGCCGAACAAGGGGTAGTAGCCGGGATCGTCCACGAACACGATGTCGCCCGGCTCCACCAGATGGCGGATGATGAGATCGAGCGCGTGGTTGGCGCCGTGGGTCAGCAGCAGGCCGTCCGGCGGCACGGCGATGGAGCGGTCCAGCAGCATGACCCGCAGCCGCTCGCGCAAGGGGGCGTAGCCGCGCACGCTGCCATAGCCGAAGTCCACGCTCTCCGGCCCGGCCACCTTGAAGCCGGAGAAGTGCCGGCTGAGCTCGGACGCCTCCATCCAGGAGGCGGGCGGGCGGCCGTCGCCGGGGCGCACCTCGTGGTGCTGGTCCAATTGCTCGCGCAGCAGCGAGACCACGTCGGCGGCCTCCACCACGTGCGGGCGCTCGGCGGCGCCATGGGCGAGATCGAGATGCGCCACGTAGTAGCCGGAGCCGGCGCGGGCCTCCAGCAGGCCCTCGGAGACCAGCCGGTCATAGGCTTCCGCCATGGTGTTCTTGGACACGCCATGGGTCTGCGCCGCCTGCCGCACGGAGGGCAGGCGCTCGCCCAGCTTGAAGCCGCCCGCGCGCAGCACGCCGCTCACATGATCGACGATCTGGTCCACGCGCGTCAGCCGCACCGGCCGTTCCTCCTTCAACCGTCCCTGCCCTTTTATTGGGACAGTCATGGCAAAACGCCGACGAACTGTCCCTTGATTGTCCCCTGAATGCTAGGACAGTTTCGCGCATCGTCAATGAAGAATTCAAGAACCGGAAAGGGAGGCCTCGTGAGCTCGCAGTCGTCCGCGCCGCAGATCAATTCGCGCCAGATCAATTCGCGTCTCGAAAACTACCGCAACAAGACCCCGGCCGAGCGGCTGGCGGCCCTCGCCCAGGCGGTGAGCCTGAGCGCCGAGGACGTGGCGGTGTTCGGGGAAAAGGGCGCCCTGCCCGTCGAGCGCGCCAACGGCATGATCGAGAACGTCATCGGCACGTTCGAATTGCCGCTCGGCATCGCCACCAATTTCCAGGTCAACGGCCGCGACTATCTGGTGCCCATGGTGGTGGAGGAGCCCTCGGTGGTGGCCGCCGCCTCCTACATGGCGCGCATCGCCCGTGACCACGGCGGCTTCGAGACCTCCAGCACCGCGCCGGTCATGCGCGCCCAGGTGCAGGTGCTCGGCCTCACCGACCCCTATGGCGCGCGCCTGAAGCTGCTGGCGGCGCGCCAGCAGATCCTCGATCTCGCCAATGCCCGCGACAAGGTGCTGATCGGCCTCGGCGGCGGCTGCAAGGACATCGAGATCCACGTGTTCCCGAACAGCCGGCGCGGCCCCATGGTGGTGCTGCACCTGGTGGTGGACGTGCGCGACGCCATGGGCGCCAACACGGTGAACACCATGGCGGAAGCCGTGGCGCCCACAATTGAGCAGCTGACCGGCGGGCAGGTGCGCCTGCGCATCCTTTCCAACCTCGCCGATTTGCGCCTCGCCCGCGCCCGGGTCTGCATCCCCGAGGCGGCGCTCGCCACCAAGGACTTCAGCGGCCGCCGCATGATCGAGGGCATCCTGGACGCCTACGAGCTGGCCGCCATCGACCCCTACCGCGCCGCCACCCACAACAAGGGCATCATGAACGGCATCGACCCGGTCATCGTCGCCACCGGCAACGACTGGCGGGCGGTGGAAGCCGGCGCCCATGCCTATGCGGCGCGCAGCGGTCTCTACACCTCGCTCTCCACCTGGGAGATGGATACGCAGGGGCGCCTCGTCGGCACGCTGGAAATGCCCATGGCCGTCGGCCTCGTGGGCGGCGCCACCAAGACCCATCCGGCCGCCCAGGCGGCGCTCAGGGTGCTGAAGGTGACGAGCGCGCAGGAACTGGCGGAAGTCACCGTGGCGGTGGGCCTCGCCCAGAACATGGCGGCGCTGCGGGCGCTGGCGACCGAGGGCATCCAGCGCGGCCACATGGCCCTGCATGCCCGCAACATCGCCATCGTCGCCGGCGCCGTGGGCGCGGAGATCGATCATGTCGCCGCCGAGCTGGCGCAGGCGCACGACGTGCGCACCGACCGGGCGAAGGAGATCCTCGCCCGCCTGCGCGGCTAGCGCACGTTCAGAGACTGATTCACCGTTCAGGTTGATTCAACCCGAACGGATCAGGCTCTAGCGCCCCTAATTGAGCGCGGGCGCCCGCACGCCCGCGCTCAAGCCTGCCGGCGGACCCGCCAACGTCCGCCGGCGCACGGCCGGAACCCGAGCCCGCACGGGCCACACCGATACGGCGGCGGCATCGCGCAACCGATGCCGCCGCCGCGCACGCCGCCAACGTGCGCCCGACGCCAAAAAGCATAAGACACCGCACAGGGAGGATCAGGACCAGACGTGCAAGGAGCATCCACGCCACATCCGTCGCTCGCGCGACCCCCGGCCCCGCCATCGCGCACCCGCCCCGCCGGCCATCTGGCCGAGGTCTGGGGCGACGTGGTGGACCTGCGCCACCTCGCCGCCGCGGTGGTGATCGGCGCCGCCGTCAGCCTCGGCACCTATCTCGTCGCCGCCCGCATCTTCGCCGGCTTCATCGCCGTGGCGGCGGTGGGCCAGGCCTATGCCATGCTGGTGGGCCTCGTCGGCTGCCTCGTCAGCGGCGTGATCTGCGCCCGCCTGTTCGCCCCCAAGCGCGAGGTGCTGGAGACCGCAGCCGATCCGGCCTGGCGCATCGCCGCCTTGGAGCAGCTCGCCGGCGAGACCGGCAGCATCGGCAGCGTCGCCGATCTGCCGCCGGAAGTGGCCGCCGAGATGAAGGAGCTCGGCCTCTACGATTTGTTCGCGTCCTATGACGGCGACGTCGCGCAAACCGCCAGCCGGCCCCAGGCCGCCACCAAGGGGGCATGAGATGGACGGGCTTCTCTACGATATTCTCGTCGCGCTGGGCATGGGCGTCGCCGGCGCCGTCGCCTTCTCGCTCATCGGCCTCGTCTCCGGCACCGACGAGACCACCACCATCGCCCCGGTGACCCTGCTGGTGGTGCTGCTGGGCGTGCCGCCGGTGGGCGTGTTCACCTTCTGGCTCGCCGCCGCCGTGTCCAAGCACATGACGCACGCGGTGCCCACCGCCTTGCTGGGCATTCCCGGCGACACCATGGCGGTGCCGCTGCTGCAACAGGCCACCGCCTTGCGCAATCTCGGCGTGCCGCACATCGCGCTGCGCAAGATGATCTCCGGCGGCCTGATCGCGGCGGTGATCGCGGTGCCGCTCTCGGTGGGCTTCGCGCTGCTGCTGGCGCCGTTCGGGCAGATGATCACCACCGCCGCCCCCTGGATCTTCCTCGGCGCCGCGCTGCTGATCGCCTACTTTTCCGCCGGCAAGTGGGCCTCGGTGTTCGCGCTGGTGCCGTTCGTGCTGCTGGTGGTGGCGTTGCAGACCTTCACCGCCAAGTTCGGCGTGAAGCTCGGCGTCAGCTACTTCCTCGGCATCGCCATCGGGCCGCTGGTGGCCGATTTGTTCTCGGTGCTCTCGCCGATCGAGCGCGGGCGCATGCACCGCGACGGCCCGCGCCGCTTCTCGCTGGCCCCCGACGTGAAGGCGTGGGGCGGCTATTTCCCCAACCCGTTCAAGGTGCTCGACCGCGCGCAGTTGGCCTGGACCACGGGCGCGGCGGCGGTGACCAGCGCCACCTTCGTGTTCAGCCCGGTGGCCATGACGGTGATCATGGGCGAGGTGGTGGGGGCGCGCATCAAGCATGCTTATCACCGGCTCACCACGGTTCTGGCGGTGCGCAACGGCGTGACCGAATCCACCTATATCGCCGAGGCGCTGATCCCGCTCATCGCCTTCGGCCTGCCGCTCTCCCCGGTGGCGGCGGGCCCGGCGGCGCCGCTGTTCAACGCCCCGCCGCGCTTCATGGTGGACGGCCCCGGCGGGCAGATCGTCAACCTGCACACGCTGATGACCCCCTGGCAGTTCCTCGGCTACGGCCTCTTGGCGGTGTTCATCGCGGCGCTGGTGGCCTATCCGTTCGCCATGAACTACGCCCGCGTGGCGGCGGCCTTCGTCTCGCGGCGCATCAGCCATGAGGCGATCATCGCCACCTTCGTCGGCCTGGTCATGGTGATCGGCGTGTGGGAGGGCCAGTTGCTGGGCCTCATGGTCATCGTCGCCATGGGCCTCGTCGGCGGCCTGCTCTACCGCGTGCTCGGCTTCAACACCGGCGTGCAGTTCATGGGCTATTACACCGCCGTCCTCACCGTCCCGGCGCTCACCAAGCTCATCACAGGCTAGCCCCGCCGGCACCTTCGCGACCTCAGGAAAGGCGGCCCGCTGCGCGGAGCCGCCTTTTTCGCGTCCGACGCCCCGCAGGCGCCGGGCGTTGACGAATGCCGCGTCCCGGCGCATAACCGAACAACGGTCACAACGACCGACTAACGGTTATTTTATGCCCGACGCGCCCCATCCCTCGCCGCTCGCCGCCGTCCTGCTCCTGCTCGTCGCCTGCCTCACCATCATGGTGGGGTGCGTGATCGTGCCAGGCGTCGAGCAGGCGGCGGCCGGGCTGAAGGTGGGCAGCCCCGGCTGGCTGGTGACGCTGCCGGCGCTGGGCGTGATCCTGGGCAGCCCGCTGGCCGGACGGCTGATCGACCGGCACGGCGCCTATCTCACCCTCGCCATGGGCCTTGCCGCCTACGGCCTGCTCGGCGCGGCGGGGCCGCTGCTGCATGGCCCGGCGCCGGTCTATCTCGACCGCCTGCTGCTGGGCCTCGCCACCGCCTGCGTGATGACCGGCGGCACCACCCTGATCGCGCGGCTGTGGCGCGAGCCGGCGGCGCGCCTGCGCATGATCGCGCGCCAGGGCATGGCCATCGAACTGGGCGGCGTCGTCTTCCTGGCGCTCGGCGGCTGGCTCGCCACCCTGGACTGGCGCGCCCCCTTCCTGCTCTATCTGCTGGCCTGGCCGCTGCTCGGCCTCCAGCTCGCCCGGCTGCCGCGGCCGGGCGCGGGCGCGGCGCGGGCGGACCATCCAACGGGGCCCGTGCGCCGGCCGCTGGGCCTGCTGGCCACCGCCACCGCCGCCATGCTGATCTTCTTCATCGGCGTGCTCGGCCTGCCCGTCCGGCTCGGCACGGCGGGGCTGGACAGCGCCGGCATCGGCCTGTTCCTGTCCTTCACCTCGCTGGTGGCGGTCTGCGCCGCCTCGCAGATGCCGCGCCTCGTGCGCGGGCTCGGGCACCATGGCGTCTATGCGCTCGCCTTCGCCTGCTATGCCGCCGCCTTCGCGCTGTTCACCGGCGAACTGCCGCTGGCCGCGCGGGTGGCGGGCGGGGCGCTGATGGGCTGTGGCTTCGGCCTATCCGTGCCGCTGCTCAACCACCATGTGATCGAGACCAGCGCGCCGGGCGAGCTTGGCCGGCAGCTCGCCGCCCTGGCCCTGTCGCTGTTTCTCGGCCAGTTCCTCGCCGCCTTCGCCGAGCGCCTGCCCGGCGCGCCCGGCACGGGGTTCGCGCTCGCCATCCTGCTCGCCGCGCTGGTCGCGTCCGCCCATCTTTACGCCCGCCTGCGCCCCGCCCGCCGGCTGATCGCCGCTTCACCAGGAGACCGCTAGATGCCCAAGTCCATCCCCTCCCGCCGGCAGGTGCTCGGCGTGGCCGGCGCCCTCGGCGCAACGGCGCTCGCCGGCCACGCCCTCGCCGCCGATGCCGGATCCGCCGCGCCCGCCCACGCCCCGCCTGCCCCCGCCGCCGGGCGGGTCGGCAAGATCGCCCTGGAAGAGCACATCATCTTCCCCGATTTCATCGACTACCTGGCCGAGACCAAGCAGAACATCCGGCCCGACCTGTTCGACAAGGTGGTGCCGATCCTGTCCGATTTCGGCGAGCGCCGCCTCGCCACCATGGACGCCAACGGCGTGGACATGTCGGTGCTGTCCATCTCCGGCCCCGGCGTGCAGATCGAGCCCGACACCGCCAAGGCGGTGCGCCTCGCCGCCTCGGCCAACGACCGGCTGGCCAAGGAGATGCAGAAGCAGCCGCGCCGCTACGGCGGCTTCGCCCATCTCGCCTTGCAGGATCCCCGCGCGGCGGCGGACGAGCTGGAGCGCTGCATGCGCGACCTCGGCATGCAGGGCGCGCTGGTGAACGGCGAGACCAACGGCGCCTATCTGGACGAGCCCCGCTACGAGGTGTTCTGGGAGCGGGTGGCCGCGCTCAAGGCCGCCGTCTACATCCATCCGGGCAACCCGCCCGCCATGGCGCCGGCCTATGCCGACCATCCCGAATTGTGGGGACCGACCTGGAGCTGGGCGGCGGAGACCTGCACCCACGCGCTGCGGCTGATCTTCCGCGGCACCTTCGACCGCCACACCGACGCGCGCATCATCCTCGGCCACATGGGCGAGACGCTGCCGATCCAGCCCTCGCGCCTCGACAGCCGCTTCCCCATCAGCAACCAGCGCTACACGCTGCGCCGGAAGCCCTCGGACTATATCCGCGACAACGTCTTCATCACCACCTCGGGCGTGTTCTCCGATTCGGCGCTGCGCTGCGCGCTGGACGCCATCGGCCCGCGCAACGTCATGTTCTCCATCGACTATCCGTTCGAGGACAGCAAGGTGGCGTGCGACTGGATGGACCATGCGGGCGCGAGCGCGGCGGAGCGGCAGGCGGTGGCCTCCGGCAACGCCGCCGCGCTCTTGCGGATCACCCGGTAGCGCCGGCTTGACGCCGCCCCGGCCTTGGCGTTGCGTGCCCGGCCGGAGCAGGAGAGGACGCGGGTGGAACAGGACAAGGACCTCAACAGCGGGCAGGTGATCGCCCGCGCGGCGGCGGTGCTGCGCGCCCTGGAGGGGCAGAGCGAGGGCCTGACCCTCGCCGCCCTGGCGCGCGCCACCGAGCTGCCGCGCACCACGGTCCAGCGCCTTGTCACCGCCTTGCAGGCGCAGCAGCTCGCGCTGGGCGTCGATGGCCGCTTCCGCCTCGGCCCGGCCATCACCCGCCTCGCCGGCGCCGCGTTCCTGGACGTGGCCGGGGTGGCGCGCCCGCATATCGAGGCGCTGGGCCGCGCCACGCACGAGACGGTCAATCTCTCCGTGCTGCGCGGCACCCACGCGGTGCTGGTGGACCAGGTGGCCTCGGACCGGGAATTGCGCGTGGTGACGCCGGTGGGCTCGGCCCTGCCGCTCTATTGCACCGCCCATGGCAAGGCGTTGCTGGCGGCGATGAGCGATGCGGAGGTGGAGCGCCGGCTCGCCATGCCCTGGGAGCAGCGCACCGACCACACCGTCCGCACCCTCAAGGCCCTGCTGCGGGATCTGGCGGCGATTCGCGCGGCCGGCCTCGCGCACGACGTCTGCGAGCATCTCGACGGCGTCTGCGGCATCGGCATCACCCTGGAGACGCAGACGCCGGAGCGCTACGCGCTCTCCATCGTCATGCCCGAGGCGCGCTATGCCGGGCAGCACCCGCACCTCGCGGACGCGCTCCGCCACGCCGCCACCGCCATCGACGACGTGTTCCGCTGAGCGGGCGTCGGCCGCCCGCTCCGGACCACGCTTGGCGCGGCCGCGCCGCGCTCAGGCCGCTTCGATCGCCAGCGCGATGCCCTGGCCGACGCCGATGCACATGGTGGCGAGCGCGCGGCGCCCGCCCCGGCGCTTCAGCTCCAGCGCCGCCGTGCCGGCGAGCCGCGCGCCCGAGGCGCCGAGCGGATGGCCGAGCGCGATCGCCCCGCCGTTCGGATTGACGAAATCCGCATCGTCCGGCAGGCCGAGGTCGCGGGTGACGGCCAGCGCCTGGCTGGCGAAGGCCTCGTTCAGCTCCACGAGATCGATGTCGCCCATGGCCAGCCCGAGCCGGGCCAGCAGCTTGCGCGTGGCCGGCGCCGGGCCGAAGCCCATGATGCGCGGCGGCACGCCCGCCGTCGCCCCGCCGCTGACGCGGGCGAGCGGCGTCAGGTTCCAGCGCGCGCAGGCGGCGGCGGAGGCGATCAGCAGGGCCGCCGCGCCGTCATTCACCCCCGAGGCATTGCCGGCGGTGACCGTGCCGCCGGCGCGGAAGGGCGTGCCGAGCCTGGCGAGGCCCTCCAGCGTGGTGTCGGCGCGGATGTGCTCGTCGGCGGCGACCGTCACGGTGCCCTTGCGCCCGGCGATCTCCACCGGCTGGATCTCCTGCGCGAAGAGGCCCGCCGCCTGGGCGGCCGCCGCGCGGTGCTGGCTGCGCAAAGCGAAGCCGTCCTGGTCGGCACGCGAGACATGGAAGTCGGCGGCCACATTCTCCCCCGTCTCCGGCATGGAATCGACGCCGTAGGCGGCCTTCATCTTCGCATTGACGAAGCGCCAGCCGATGGTGGTGTCGTAAATCTCCGCCTGGCGCGAGAAGGCGGATTCCGCCTTCGGCATGACGAACGGCGCGCGCGACATGGATTCGACGCCGCCGGCGATGATGAGGTCGGCTTCGCCGCTCTTGATCTGCCGCGCGGCGATGGCGATGGCATCGAGGCCCGAGCCGCACAGCCGGTTGACCGTGGTGCCGGGCACGCTGACCGGCAGGCCGGCCAGCAGCACCGCCATGCGGGCCACGTTGCGATTGTCCTCGCCCGCCTGGTTGGCGCAGCCGAGGATCACCTCGTCAACGGCCTCCGGATCGAGCCCGGCGTTGCGCGCCAAAAGCGCGCGCAGCGGCACCGCCGCCAGGTCGTCCGGGCGCACCGGCGCGAGGGCGCCACCGTAGCGGCCGAAGGGCGTGCGCATGTAATCGACGATGAAGGCGTCCATCCCGTCCTGCCTTTATGCTTGATGTTTGGGGTGCCTCAGGCCGCGTGCGCGGCCTTGGTGCGGGCGTGCAGGTCGCGCAGGATCGCCAGTTCCTCGGCGGTCGGCGCCGGCGTCTCGCCGGGCTGGGCGGAAAAGCGCAGCGGCCACATGCAGGCGGCCTGGACCTGATCGCGCGTCACGCCCGGATGCAGCGACACCACGGTCAATTCGCGGCTCTCCGGGTCCGGCTCCATCACGCACAAATCGGTGAAGACGCGGGTCGGCCCCTTGGTGGCGAGGCCGAGGCGGGCGCGATGATCGCCGCCCTCGCCATGGCCCATGGAGGTGATGAAGGGCAGCTTCTCCACGAAGGCGCGCGAGCCCATGGCCATGGTGATGAACACCTCGCCGCTCTGGGCCGCGATCTCCGGTGCGCCGCCGCCGCCCGGCAGCCGCACCTTCGGCCTGTCGTAGGGCCCGACCACGGTGGTGTTGAGATTGGCGAAACGGTCGATCTGCGCGCCGCCGAGGAAGCCGATGGTGATGCGCCCGCCCTGGAGCCAGTAGCGGAACATCTCCGGCACCGAGACGGTGGTGAGCGCAGTGTCGCACAATTCGCCGTCGCCGATGGACAAAGGCAGCACGCGCGGCTCGGTGCCGATGGTGCCGCTCTCATAGATCAGCGTGATGCCCTCGGCATGGGTGAGGCGCGCCAGGTTGCAGGCGGCGGAGGGGGCGCCGATGCCGACGAAGCACACGTCGCTCGCCTTGAGCGCGCGGGCGGCGGCGATGGTCATCATTTCGGTGGGGGTGAAGTCGCTCACGGGTCCGCCTCCTTTAGGACGCTGCGGCCAGCGCGGCGGGGCGCGCATGGACGGCGAAATCCGCCGGGGTCTTCTTCATCACGTTCGCGTCCATCCAGGCGAGGAAGGTGTCGCGGTCGCGGGCGATGGCGTCCCAGGCGATGTAGAAGGCGTTGGCGCGGCTGTAATAGCCGTGGGCATAGGAGGGATAGGCCCCGCCCGGCACGTGGCTGATGGCGGTCACCGTCCAGGACGGCAGGATGACGGCGTTGGGCGAGCGCGGGCCGAAGTCCTCGACGATCTCCTCCACCGTGACCACGGAGCGCTTGGCCGCCAGCACCGCTTCGCGCTGCACGCCGACGATGCCTTCCAGGGCGACATTGCCGTGCCGGTCGGCGCGCTGGGCGTGGATGATGGCCACATCCGGCCGGATCGCCGCCACCGCCGCCAGCACCTCGCCGGTGAACGGGCAGGTCACGCTGCGGATGTTCGGGTTCACCTTCGGCAGATCAGTGCCGATATAGCCGCGCAGGGTGGCGAACGGCAGGTTGGCGGCCCCCGCCTCATAGGCATTGGCCATGGCGGCGTGGGAATGCTCCTCGATCGCCAGCGGCCGGGGCCAGGCGTTCTCCACCGCGTCGCGGAAGCGGTGCAGCGAGCCCACCCCGGGATTGCCGCCCCAGGAGAAGCGCAGCGCCCGGGCGCAGCCCATGCCGATGAGCTGGTCGTAGATCAGGTCCGGCGTCATGCGCACCAGGGCAAGGTCGCGCCGGCCCTGGCGGATGATCTCGTGGCCCGCCGCATGCGGGATGAGATGGGTGAAGCCTTCCATCGCGACCGTATCGCCGTCGTGCACGCACGCGCGGATCGCGTCCTCCAGCGACAAGAATTGCGCCATCTCTCCCATCCTCGTTTTGTGCGTTATGCGCACAATGAATGATTATCGCACGGATGGTGCCGCGAGCCCGGCGAGAGGGTCAAGGGCGATATTTGACAATCGTGCGATATGCGCACAAATGACGGAAAAGGGAGCGGGACCATGCAGGAGCGGGACGCGGACACGCTGGGCGGCTTCGCCAAGGGGCTGGCGGTGATCGAGGCGTTCGACGAGACGCGCCAGCGCCTCACCATCGCCGACGTGGCCCGCCTCACCGGGCTGGACCGGGCCACCAGCCGGCGCTGCCTGCTGACGCTCACCAGGCTCGGCTATGCGGACTTCGACGGCAAGTTCTTCTCGCTGACGCCGCGCATCCTGCGGCTCGGCCACGCCTATCTCGCCTCGACGCCGCTGCCGCGCATCGTCCAGCCCTATCTGGAGCGCCTGTCGGAGGCGACCGGGGAGAGCTGCTCCTGTTCCATCCTCGACGGCACCGAAATCGTCTATGTGGCGCGCGCCTCGCAGCGCCGCGTCATGTCCATCGGGCTTGCGGTCGGCAGCCGCCTGCCGGCCTATTGCGCCTCCATGGGGCGGGTGCTGCTGGCCGCATTGCCGCCCGGGGAGGCCGAGGCCCGGCTGCGCGACACCGCGCGCCCGGCGCTGACCCCGCGCACCCGCACCGACATGGCCGACCTGATGGCGGAGCTGGAGCGGGTGCGCGGCCAGGGCTACGCGCTGGTGGACGAGGAACTGGAGATCGGCCTTCGGGCCATCGCCATCCCGGTGCTCGACACCAATGGCGCGGTGCGCGCCGCCATGAACATCGGCTGCCAGGCGGCGCGGGTCTCTCCTGAGCGGATGATCGAGACCTTCCTGCCGCAGATGCAGGCCATGCAGAAGCTGATCCGCTCCATCGTGCGCTAGCCGCGCGGCACCATGGAACCGCCCGCCGGCGGCGCGCCGCGAGCCATGCCGAAACGGCATCGCCACGTATCAGCCGATTGACTTGGACATGGCGCGCCTGCCGTTGATGTAATCGGCGGCAATAAGGCGGCGTGGCTGAAGCGCGCCGATCTCATGGGAGCGGAAACAGAACATGGCACGCCTTCGCCAGCTTTACGTCCAGGTGCTCATCGCCATCGCGCTCGGCATCGCGCTCGGCCTGCTCGCGCCCGCGACCGCCATCGAGATGAAGCCGCTGGGCGATGCCTTCATCGGCCTGCTGCGCATGCTGCTGGGGCCGATCATCTTCTGCTCCGTCGTGCTCGGCCTCACCCATGTGCGCGACATGCGCCAGCTCGGCCGCCTCGCCTTCAAGGCCCTGCTCTATTTCGAGGTGCTGACCACGGTGGGCATGGCGCTCGGCTTCGTGGTGGTCAACGTGTTCGAGCCCGGCTCGGGCCTGCACGCCACCCACCTCGCCATGAGCGACAGCGTCACCAAAATATCGAACACCGCCAGCCACTTCACGGCGGTCGGCTTCTTCCTGTCGATCATCCCGAACACCATCATCGATGCCTTCGCCAAGGGCGAGATCCTCCAGGTGCTGTTCATCTCCATCCTCACCGGCGCGGCGCTGAGCGTGGGCGCGAAGGAGGACTCCCCCATCCTGCGCGGCATCGAGGAAGCGCAGACCATCCTGTTCCGCATCCTCGGCTTCATCATGAAGGTGGCGCCCATCGGCGCGTTCGGCGCCATCGCGGCGGCGGTGGGCGCGCACGGCTCGGGCACGCTGGTCTACCTCGCCCAGCTGGTCGCGCTCTATTATGCCACCTCGCTGTTCTTCGTCCTGGTGATCCTCGGCTCAGTCTGCGCCTTCGCCAAGCTGTCCATCTTCAAGCTGATCCGGCTGGTGCGCGAGGAGC
The DNA here is from genome assembly GCF_000473085.1 of Azorhizobium doebereinerae UFLA1-100. Taxonomy (GTDB): domain Bacteria; phylum Pseudomonadota; class Alphaproteobacteria; order Rhizobiales; family Xanthobacteraceae; genus Azorhizobium; species Azorhizobium doebereinerae. Next base: position 198,560 of record NZ_AXBA01000004.1, on the reverse strand, counting down.
TGCTGCTGGTGCTCGGCACCGCCTCCGGCGAGGTCGCCCTGCCCCGCCTGATGCAGAAGCTGGAGAAGGCCGGCTGCGACGAGGCGGTGGTCGGCTTCGTGCTGCCCGCCGGCTACAGCTTCAACCTGGACGGCACCGCCATCTACATGGCCATCGCGGTCGGCTTCATCGCCCAGGCCACCGACACGCCGTTCTCGCTCGGCCAGCAGATCGGCGTGCTCGCCATCATGCTGCTCACCTCCAAGGGCGGCACCACGGTCGCCGGCGGCGCCTTCATCAAGCTCGCCGCCACGCTCCAGACGGTGCGGGCGCTGCCACTGAACGGGCTCGGCCTGCTGTTCGGCGTCGACCGGCTGATGGCCACCTGCACCGCGCTGACCAACGTGGTCGGCAACACGGTGGCCGTGTTCGTCGTCGCCAAGTGGGAAAACGCCTTCGACCGCGCCAAGTTCAACGCCTACATGGCCGAAATCTCCGCGCCCCCGGCCGAGCCTGCCGCCGCCGCGCCGCTGGCCGCGCCCGTCGCCGTGAAGGCCGGCGAGTGAGCGCTGTGGCGTCAGCGGATGTAGTCGTCCACCACCTTGGCGCCGAACCACGCGCCGGCGGTGACACGCTCGACGATGACGCCGCGCACCACGTCAAGCAGTTCGTGGGCGAGCCCGGTGGGCTGGGCTTCCCGCGGCATGCCGATGGACACGGTGGAGATCAGCGGCGGGCGGTCGATGATGCGCACCTGCATCTCGCCGCGCTCCGCCTCGGCCGCCACCGCCGCATGGGCAAGGATCGTCCAGCCCAGCCCGCGCTTCACCATGGCCTTGGTCATGGACACGCTGTCCACCTCGAACACCACGTTGAGGCGGGCGCCGCGCTGGAGCGCCGCCTGCTCGATCATCCGCCGGTTGCTGTGTGGCAGCGACGGCAGGATCAGCGGCAGTGCGGAGATGTCGCGCCAGCGGATCGTGCGCCCGCTGGCCTCGCCTTTGCCCATGGGGCCGGCAGCCACCATCCGCTCGTGAAGGATCGGGGTGAGGGCGATGCCGTCCAGCGGCGGCGGGTTGTAGAGGATGGCGAGATCCAGCCTGCGGTCCAGCAGCCACTCTTCCAGCGAGGAACTGATGCCCTCGCGCACATGGATGGAGGCGTGCGGCCAGCGCTCGCGCAGCATCTCCACCACCACCGGCGCGACGATGAGCCCGGCCGCCGGCGGCACGCCGAGCACCACATGGCCGGCGAAGCTCTGCTCCGGCGCCCGCACCAGCTCGGAGATCTGGTCCACCTGCCGCAGCACCGCATTGGCATGCTCCAGCAGCGAGCCGCCGGCGCGGGTCAGCCGCACGCCCCGGCCGTGGCGCACCAGCAGGCTCACGCCCAATTCCTCCTCCAGCTTCATCAGTTGGCGGCTCAGCGCGGGCTGCGCGATGTTCAGGATGGTCGAGGCGCGGCTGACGCTGCCGGCGCGCGCCACCTCGACGAAATAGCGAAGGCCTCGGATGTCGATGGCAGGTCTCCCTCGGCGGCGGCCGGGTGCGCGGGGGCGCCGGACGATTTTCTGGCAGCCCCCTTCCCCGCCGTCAAATCCCTCCTCCGATCGGTCTGTGCATGAACTGGATCACCCTCGATCACGTCACGCTGCGCTATGCGCTCACCGGGCATGGCCCCAGAACGCTGGTGCTGCTGCATGAGCTGGGCGGGAGCCTGGAGAGCTTCGACGGCCTGATGCCGGCCTTGGAACAGGACTTTCGCGTGCTGCGCTACGACCAGCGCGGCGCCGGCGGATCGGAGAAGCCGCGCGCGCCCTTCTCCCTGTCCGACCACGCGGACGACCTGGCGCAGATCGCCGCCGCTCTGGGGATCGCCGGCCCGCTGCTGCTGGCCGGGGTGGCCGCCGGCGCCGCCATCGCGGTGGCCTACGCGCTGGCGGTGCCGGAGGCTGTGGCCGCGCTCGCCTTGTGCGCCCCCGCCCTCACCGTGGCGGACGACCGGGTGCGCTATCTCGCCGAGCGCTCCGAGCTTGCGGTGCGCGCGGGCATGGCGGCGATCGCCGATGCCAGCCTGGAACGCTCCTATCCGCCCGTGATGCGGCGCGATCCGGCGGTCTTCGCGGCCTATCGCGCGCGCTTCCTGGCCAATGATCCGGTGGGCTATGCCCATGCCAATCTGGCGCTGGCCGACGTGCGCATCGAGGAGCGGCTCGGCGAACTGGCCCAGCCCTGCCTGGTGCTGGCCGGCGCGCACGATCTGCTGCGCCCGCCCGAGGCGGTGGAGCCGCTGGCGGCGCGCATCGCCCACGCCCGCTACGCGGTGATCGACAGCGGCCACCTGATGCCGGTGCAGGCGCCGGACGAGATGGGGCGGCGGCTGGCCGGCTTCTTCGCCGCCGTGCCGCGCCCGGCCCTGGTGCGGGCCTCGTGAGGGAGAACCATGAAGGACATCTGGCGATGACCACCGCGAAGGGCCTCCTCCTCGTCACCATGGAGCCGCCGGCCGGCCTGGAGGAGGAATTCAACGACTGGTACGACACCGAGCATTTCCCGCAGCGCCGGGCGCTGCCGGGCTTCGAGACCGCCTCGCGCTGGGTGTGCCTGGACGGCTGGCCGCGCTGGCTGGCGCTCTATGACCTCGCCTCCCCGGCGGCGCTGGAAACGGCGGACTACCGCGCCGTCTCCGCCGGCAATTCCACGCCCTGGAGCCGCCGGCTCCTGCCGCGCACTTTGGGCCGGCAGCGGGTGGTGGCCGAGCAGATGGGAGCGGGCGATGCGCTGACCCGCCCCGCCGGCGAGGCCGCCGCCCTCCTGGCGGCGCGCTACCGGCCCGACGGCGGCGCCGAGGCGTTCGCCGCCACGGCCACGGCGGCGGCAGCCCTGTTGCCGGGCCTGATCCAGCTGCGCCTGTTCCGGCAAGCCGGCCCCGGCGCGGAGACCGTGTGGCTGATCGCCGAATTCGCCGGGCCGGTGAGCCGGGAGGCGCTGCGCGCGGCGCTCGGCACCCTGTCGGGAGCGGGCGCGCAGATGTTCAATCTCTACGCCCCCTATTTCCGCGGATGACGGCCATGGCGATGCAAGCCCCGAAGGATCATGCCGTCACCCTGGACGGCCTCACCTTCCGCTGCCGCACCGAGGGGGCGGAGGGCGCGCCCTGGCTGGTGTTCAGCAATTCACTGATGACCGACCTGACGCTGTGGGACGCCCAGGCCGCCGCCTTCGCGCCCCGCTTCCGCATCCTGCGCTACGACCAGCGCGGGCATGGAGAGACCGGCGTGCCGCAGGCGGACTGCACCATGGCGCAATTGGCCGGCGACCTGCTGGCGCTGATGGACCATTTCGGCATCGCCCGCGCCCATCTGGTGGGCATCTCCATGGGCGCCGCCACCTGCCTCGGCGCCGCCTTGCGCAACCCGGAGCGGGTGGCGCGCCTGGTCATGGCCGACGGGCAGGCGGCGACGCCGCCGGGCGGCGCGCAGGCCTGGGACGGGCGCATCGCCACCGCCCGCGAACACGGCATGGCGGGTCTTGCGGAACCCACCCTGGCGCGCTGGTTCACCCCCGCCGCGCTCGCCGCCCGGGGCGCGGGCGTGCGGCACGTGGGGGCGATGATCGCCGCCACGCCCCTGCCCGGCTTCCTGCGCGCCGTGCCCGCCCTCCAGGCGTTCGACTTCCGCGCCGGCCTCGCCGGTCTCGCATGCCCCGCCTTGATGCTGGCCGGCGCCGCCGACGGCGCCCTGCCCGCCACCCTGCGGGCGTTGGCGGCCGAGGTGCCGGACGGGCGCTTCGTCGAGATCGCCGGCGCCGGCCACCTTCCCAATATCGAGCAGCCGGCCGCCTTCAACGCGGCGCTTGCCGATTTCCTGCCGTGAGAGCCCCCATGCGCATCAAGGACCTGTCCCCCGAGGAGATGACGCCCGCCCAGCGGGCCGTGGCGGAAGAAGCCGTCGCCGGCAAGCGCGGCCGCGTGCCCGCCCCGCTCCGGGCCTGGCTGCACAGTCCGGAGCTGGGCCGCCGGGCGCAACATCTGGGCGCCTTCGTGCGCTACGACACCAGCCTGCCGCCGGACCTGTCGGAACTGGCCATCCTGGTGGTGGCGCGGCGCTGGACCTCCCATTTCGAATGGTACGCCCATGCCCGCGAGGGCCTGAAGGCGGGCCTTTCCCCGCAGGTGATCGAGGCCATCGCCGACCGCGCCACCCCGCCGCTCGACGGCGCGCCGGCGCGGCTCGTCTACGACTTCAGCAAGGCGGTGGTGGAGAGCGGGCGCGCGCCGGACGCGCTCTATGCCCGCGCCGTCGCCGCCCTGGGCGAAGCCGGCGTGGTCGAGCTGGTGGGCCTCATCGGCTATTACACGCTGGTGGCCTTCACCCTGAACGTCTTCGACATCGGCCTGCCCGAGGGCGAGACGCCGATCCTGCAACCGTGAGGGCCGCGCCATGACCGGCAGACTTGAAGGCAAGGTCGCGATCATCACCGGCGCCGGCTGCGTCGGCCCCGGCTGGGGCAACGGCCGCGCGGCGGCGGTGCTGTTCGCCCGCGAGGGCGCCAGGGTGCTCGCCGTGGACAAGAACAGCGACAGCATGGACGAGACGCTGGAGCGAGCCCGCGCCGAGGGCGGCACCATCGTGCCGTTCGCTTGCGACGTCACCGACACCGCCCAGGTGGCCGCCATGGTCGCCGCCTGCCGGGACGCGTTCGGCCGTGTTGACATTCTGGTCAACAATGTGGGCGGCTCGGCACCCGGCGGGCCGGTGGAGCTGTCCGAAGAGCAGTGGGAGCGGCAGATCGACTTCAACCTCGGCAGCGTGTTCCTCGCCTGCAAGCACGTGCTGCCGGTGATGGAGGCCCAGGGCGGCGGCGCCATCGTCAACACCGCCTCCACCTCCGGCATCCGCTGGACCGGCGCGGCGCAGGTGGGCTACGCCTCCGCCAAGGCCGGCGTCATCCAGTTCTCGCGCGTGACCGCCGTGCAATATGCCAAGCGCAACATCCGGGTGAACACCGTCGTGCCCGGCCAGATGCACACCCCCATGGTGGAGGCCCGCCTCGCCGGCCAGCGCGCCGGCGGCGACGTGGACGCGCTGCTGAAGACCCGCCTCGCCCGCATTCCGCTGGGCTTCATGGGCGACGGCCGCGACACCGCCGCCGCCGCTCTGTTCCTCGCCTCCGACGAGGCGCGCTTCGTCACCGGCACGGAGATCGTGGTGGACGGCGGCATGAGCGCGCGGTGCGACTGAGATGAGCCACAGCCAGGCGCCCTGCCCGCCGCCGCATCCCGATCCGCATCCGCCCGCGCTGCGCCCGCCGCGACCGGCCTGCGATTCCCACTGCCACATCTACGGCCCGTTCGACCGCTTCCCGCTGCCGGACGACCGCAGCTTCACCCCCTCCGAGGCGCCGGAGCGGGCGCTGCGGGCGCTGCACGACAGGATGGGCTTTTCCCGCGCGGTGATCGTGCAGAGCCAGGGCCACGCCTTCGACCACCGCCCGCTGCTGGACGCTCTGGCACGTGAGCCCGACCGCTATCGCGGCGTCGCCTTGCTGAAGCCGTCGACGCCGATGGACGAGATCCGCCGCCTCGACGCGGCCGGGGTGCGCGGCGTGCGCTTCAGCTTCCTCAGCCATCTCGGCGGCACGCCCGCGCTCGATGCGGCGCAGGAGATCGCCCATCGCGTCGCCCCGCTCGGCTGGCACGTGGCCATCCATGTGGCGGGGGCCGACATCCAGCGCCATGCGGATTTCATCGCCGGCCTGCCGGCGCCGGTGGTGATCGACCACATGGCGCGGCCGGACCTGGACACCGGCCTCGACGCCGCCCGCGCCGCCCTGTTCCGGCTCACCGACACCGGCCGGGTGTGGGTCAAGCTCAGCGGCGCCGACCGCCTGTCGAAGGCCGGGGCGCCCTATGCCGACGTGGTGCCCTACGCCCGCAGCCTCCTCGACCATGCGCCCGAGCGCATGCTGTGGGGCAGCGACTGGCCGCACGTGAATCTGCACGCGCCCATGCCCGACGACGGCACGCTGGTGGACTGGATCGACGCCGTCGCGCCCACCGCCGGTCTGAAGCGGCGCCTGCTGGTGGAAAACCCGGAAACTTTCTTCGGTTTTCCAGCCTCGCACAATGACCATAAGCAAGACTGACCACCAGCGAGGCTGATGATGACCGCTTCAGCCTCCGCTCACGGCGCGCCGCGCAGGCGGCAGCGCGCCGCAGTCGGTTCCGCCGCCAGGATGCGATCGGGAGATCGGAATGTTTAAGCGTTTGTCGGTAAAGGTTCTTTTGACGTCCGTTATTGCCCTGCTGGTGGTCGGCACCGTTGTGATTCTCGCGCTCGGCGCCTGGGATTCGGCCCGCACCCTTGCCGTTGCGTCACGCATCGCCACCGTGACCCGCGTCTCCGAAGACGTATTCACCTCGCTGCACAACCTGCGGCTGGACCGCGCCTCAGCGCTTCGCGATCTTCCTGCTGATCGGGTATTCACCACGCTCACGCCGCAGCTGGAGAAGTCGCGCACGGCGGAAATCCCGGCGCTCAAGGCCAGCCTCGCCGGCCTGCGTGAGGTGGAGTTCCCGGGCCGCGACGCGCTCGCCGGAGATCTGGAACGCGCGCTCGCCAAGCTCACCGAGCTGCACGCCGAATCCACCGTCGCCCTGGGCCGGCCGAAGGCCGAGCGCCGCCCGTCCCTGCTCGCCGACTACGGCAATGAGACCGCCGCCCTGCTCGACCTGCTGGATCGCATCTCCGGCCAGCTGGTGAAGGCGGTGAAGCTCCAGGACGCCTATGTGGACCAGCTCATGCAGCTGAAGCAGCTGGCCTGGGCGACCCGCAACGCGGCGGGCGACACCGCGCTGCTCGTCTCCAACCCGCTGGCCGGCCGCCCGCTGGTGCCGGAACCCATGCTCAAATATACCGCGCTCGTCAGCCAGATCGACAGCACCTGGGCGGTGCTGACCGAGTTCGCCGGCAGCATGACCCTGCCGGAGGAGCTGAGCACCACCATCGCCACCGCCAACCGCGAGTTCTTCGCCAAGGCCTTCTCCGACCTCCGGCTCAACACGCTGAAGGCGCTGATCGCCGGCACCCCGCCCGGCATCACCGCCGAGGAGTGGACCCCGCTCGCCGTCTCCAAGCTGACCTACCTCCAGGCGGTGGCGCAGACCGCGCTCGACCTCGCCTCCGACCATGCCGCGGAGCAGCAGGTGGAAGCCACCCGGGCGCTGTGGCTCCAGGTCGGCCTGCTGGTCGGCGCCGCCGTGTTCGGCATCGCCATGATCGTGGTGGTGACGCGCCGGGTGATCCGGCCGCTGGTCCGCCTCACCGGCGTGATGAAGCAGCTCGCGGGCGGCGACCTGGCGGTGGCCGTCACCGACACGGAGCGCTCCGACGAGGTGGGCGCCATGGCCCAGGCGGTGCTGGTGTTCCGCGAGGAGATGGCCCGCAATGCCGAGCTTGAGCAGGGCGCGGCGGAAGCCCGCCGCCGCGCCGAGGAGGAGCGCCGGCGCGGCATGCACGCCTTGGCCGACGAGTTCGAGCAGGCGGTGGGCGGCATCATCCGCAACGTGTCGGCGTCTTCCGGCACGCTGCACGAGACCGCCCAGAGCATGACGGCGGCGGCGCGCAAGACCTCCAGCCAGTCCACCGCCGTGGCCGCCGCCGCCGAGCAGACCTCCACCAACGTGGTGATGGTCGCCTCCTCGGCGGAGCAACTCGGCGCCTCGGTGGACGAGATCAGCCGCCGCGTGGAGCAGTCCGCCAACCTCTCCGCGACGGCGGTGGTGGAGGCCGACCGGACCGGCTCGGTGATCCGCGACCTGTCGCAGGCCGCCGGACGCATCGGCGACTTCATCGGCCTCATCTCCAACATCGCCTCGCAGACCAACCTGCTGGCGCTGAACGCCTCCATCGAGGCGGCCCGGGCGGGCGAGGCCGGCCGGGGCTTCACCGTGGTGGCCTCCGAGGTGAAGGCGCTGGCCGAGCAGATGGCCAAGGCCACCAAGGAGATCGAGTCACAGATCAGCGCCATCCAGGCCACCACCGGGGATGCAGTGAAGGCGATCGAAGGCGTCAGCGTGCAGATCCGCCAGATGAGCGACGTGGCCACCGGCATTTCCGCCGCCGTGGAGCAGCAGGGCGCCGCCACCAAGGAGATCGTCCGCAACATGGACCAGGCGGCCGCCGGCACCCACACCGTGACCAGCCACATCGCCGACGTGACCCGCACCGCCGACGAGACCGGCACCGCCTCCTCCCGCGTGCTGGATGCCTCCGCCACCCTGTCCGAGCAGGCCCAGCAGCTGGAGACCCAGATGCAGCGCTTCCTCTCCACGGTGCGCGCCGCCTGACGCCGATCGCCTCCCGCAAACAGAAAGGGCCAGAGCAATCGCTCCGGCCCTTTCTTCGTTCCGTCGCGGCCCGGCTTTCGGCTCAGGCGAGTTTCGGCCAGGTGGTGATCGGCCCGCGCCAGCCCTCATAGAGGTGCGCGATGCGCAGCACGTCGAGATCGGCGAAGCGCGGGCCGACGATCTGCAGGCCGATGGGCATGCCGGCTTGCGTGAAGCCGCAATTGATGGAGATGGCCGGCTGTTCGGACATGTTGTACGGCACGGTGAAGCAGATGTGCTCGAACGGCCGTGACGGATCGTTCACCGGCGAGGCCCAGTCCGCCGGGAAGGCGGAGACATTGTTGGTGGGCGTCAGCAGATAGTCGATGCCGTGGAACAGCTCAGCGCAGGCCTGGCGCATCTTCATGGTCTGGTTGAAGCCGCGCACCGCGCGGGGGCCGTCGATGCCCGCGCCGCCCGCCGCCCAGTCGACGATATAGGGCAGCACCTTGGCCTTCCTTTCCGGGCTCAGGGCGCATATGTCGTCCCAGGAGCGGGCGCGCCAGAAATCGTCCAGCCCGTCCAGCATCTCGCGGGTGAGCACGCCCGCCACCGGCACGATGATGGCGCCTTCCGCCTCGAACGCGCGCGCGGCGGCTTCCACCGCGGCGCGCACCTCCGGCTCCACCTCCATGCCGCAGCGCTCTTCCAGCATCAGGCCGATGCGCAGGCCCTTCACGCTGGCACCCTGAAGGTCCATCCAGTCGATGGCGGCGGGCGGCAAGCTGGTGGCGTCGCGCCAGTCCGGCCGGGAGAGGAAGCCCATCATGAGCGCCGTGTCAGCAACCGTGCGTGTCATCGGGCCGGCGCAGCGGCCGACATAATAGGGATCGATGGGGATGCGCCCGAGGCTGGGCTTGAAGCCGACGAGGCCGCACCAGCCCGCCGGCAGGCGCACCGAGCCGCCGATGTCGGTGCCCACATGCAGCGGCCCGTAGCCCGCCGCCCCCGCCGCCGCAGCGCCCGCGCTGGAGCCGCCGGGGTTGCAGGCGAGATTCCACGGATTGCGCGCCAGCGTGTGGAAGCTGGAGAGGCCGGAGGACAGCATGCCGTAGTCCGGCACGGTGGTCTTGGCCAGCAATATGGCGCCGGCCTCGCGCATGCGGGCGGCGGGCGGGGCGTCGGCCGCGGCGGGCGTCAGCTCGGTGGCCGCCGTGCCCAGCGGCACCGGCAGGCCCTTGGTGGCGATCAGCTCCTTGAGCGTCACCGGCACGCCGTCCAGCGGCCCGCTAGGCGCGCCCCTCGCCAGGCGCTCGGTGGCGGCCTTCGCCTCCGCGCGCACGCGCTCGGGATCGAAGGCGTACAGCGCGCCGAGCTTGGGCTCGCTCGCCTCCACATAGGGCAGCAGAGCGTCGAAATATTCGGCGGGCGACACCGTCTTGGCGCCATAGGCGGCGACCAGCTCGACGGCGGACAGATCCAGCAAGGACGACATGACGGCAAGACGCTCCTGAGGCGGCGCTAGGTCGGGAAATGAAGGGATGACGCGCCCTCAGTGAGCGCCTCCGCATGGTGGCAGGCGCTGGCGCGGCCCGGCTCCAGGGCGCGCAGGGCGGGCGCCTCGGCGGCGCAGCGCCCGCTCGCCAGCGGACAGCGGGCGAGGAAGGCGCAGCCGCCGCCCTCGATCTGCGCGGAAGGCGGTGCGGACGGCGTGCGGCGGAGGCCGCGGCCGATACGCTCCAGGCTCGGCTCGGCGGCGATGAGCAGCTGCGTATAAGGGTGGAAGGGCCGGGCGAACACCGCCTGGGCGGGGCCGGTCTCCACCACCCGGCCGCGATACATCACCGCCACATGGTCGGCCACGCAGTCGATCACCGCCAGATTGTGGGTGATGAACAGCACCGTGATGCCGTGGCGGTCGCGCAGCGAGCGCAGCAGGTTCAGCACCTGCGCCTGCACGGAAAGGTCCAGGGCCGAGACCGCCTCGTCCGCCACCACCAGCTTGGGGCGGGTGATGAGGGCGCGGGCGATGGCGATGCGCTGGCGCTGGCCGCCGGAAAATTCATGCGGGAAGCGCGCGGCGTCCGCCGCCTTCAGGCCGACGCTCTCCAGCGCCTCTCCCACCAGCGCCGCCCGCTCCGCCCCGCGCAGCGCGTCCGGCACCACGTGCAGGGGCTCGGCCACGGTGCGGCCGATGCGGCTGCGCGGATCCAGCGAACCATAGGGGTCCTGGAACACCATCTGGAAATCGCGCCGCCGGGCGGCGAGCGCGGCGGGCGGCAGCAGGAACAGATCGTCGCCGTCGAACAGCACGTTGCCGGCGGTGGGCCGGTCCAGCGCCATGACGATGCGCGCCAGGGTGGACTTGCCGCTGCCGCTCTCGCCCACCACGCCGAAGATGCTGCCCGCCGGCACCTTCAGGTCGATGCCGTCCAGCGCCCGCAGCGTGGCGCGGCGGCCGAACAGCGGCGTCGGGCCGACCGGATAGTCGCGGGCGACGTTGCACAGTTCCAGCAGCGCGGGCGTGCTCATGCCGCCGCCTCCGGGCCGAGGATGCAGCGCAGGCCGCGCCCGTCCGCCGCCGTGCGCCAGGCCGGCTCGGCGGCGCGGCAGGCCTCCGTCACGCAGCCGCAGCGGTTGGCGAAGCGGCAGCCCGGCGGCAAAGCGGCGAGTGAGGGCACGGTGCCGGGAATGGTGGGCAGGTCGCCGCCCGCCCCTACCCCGCCGCCCCGGCGCGGCATCGCCGCCAGCAGGCCGCGCGTATAGGGATGGCGGGGATGGCGCAGGACGGCCTCGGTCGGCCCCTCCTCCATGCGCGTGCCGGCATAGAGGACCAGCGTCTCGTCGGCGATCCGGCCGATGACGCCGAGATCGTGGCTCACCAGGATCAGCCCGACGCCGAGATCGCTCACCAGTTCGTCGAAAATGTCGAGGATTTCCGCCTGCACGGTCACGTCCAGCGCCGTGGTCGGCTCGTCGGCGATCAGCAGGTCCGGCCGCATGGCGAGCGCGATGGCGATGCCCACGCGCTGGCGCTGGCCGCCGGACATTTCGTGCGGATAGGTGTCGATGCGGCGGCGGGCGTCAGGAATGCGCACCCGCTCCAGCCATTGCAGCGCCTCGGCGCGCGCCTCCGCCGCCGACACGCGGCGATGCCAGCGGATGCCCTCGGCGATCTGGTCGCCGATGCGCTGAGCGGGGTTGAGCGCCGTCATCGGCTCCTGGAAGATCATGCCGATGCGCCGGCCGCGCACACGGCACATCTCCGCCTCGCCCAAGGCCAGCAGGTCGGTGCCGTCGAACAGGATGGAGCCGGTGGCGCGGATCGTGCCCGGCAACAGGCCGATCAGCGCCTTGAGCAGCATGGACTTGCCGGAGCCGGATTCGCCCACGATGCCCAGCGTCCGGCCGGCGGCGAGGCGGAACGACACGTCGTTCACCAGCCGCAGTGGCTCCGCGTCCGGCCGGGCGATGTCGATGGCAAGGTCGCGGACCTCCAGCATCATGCCGCCAGCCTCCGGCGCGGGTCGATCAGGTCGCGCAGGCCGTCGCCCAGAAGATTGAACCCCAGCACGCTCAGCGCGATGGCGATGCCCGGCACCAGGGCCAAATGCGGCGCGGCGGTGAGATAGGTCTGCGCGTCCGCCAGCATGCGCCCCCAGGAGGGCGCGGGCGGCGCGATGCCGAGGCCGAGGAAGCTCAGCCCCGCCTCGGTGAGGATGGCGAGGCCGAGCTGGATCGTCACCTGCACGATGATCTGGCCGGCGATGTTGGGGAGCACATGCTCAAGGGTGATGCGGGCCGCGCCCTTGCCCGCCGCGCGCGCCGCCAGCACATAGTCCCGCGCCCACACCTGCGCGGCGGCGCTGCGGGTGACGCGGGCGAACACCGGGATCATGAACACGCCGATGGCCACCACGGCGGTCAGCGCCCCCGGCCCCATCAGCGCCCCCAGCATGATGGCCGAGAGCACGGCGGGAAAGGCGAATAGGATGTCGCACAGGCGCATGATGGCGCCGTCGATGATGCCGGCGCGGGCGGCGGCGGTGACGCCCAGCAGCGTGCCCGCCATCGCCCCCAGCAGCACCGCCAGCACGGCAATGGACAGCGAGTTCCACGCCCCCACCATCAGCATGGAGGTGAGGTCGCGGCCGAAATGGTCGGTGCCCAGCAGCCCCTGCGCCAGCGGCCCCTTGAGCTTGAGCGCGAAGCGCATGCGGGTCGGCGCCTCGGGCGTCCAGACTTGCGAGACGAGCGCCGTGCCGATGATGCAGGCGGTGATGGCGCCGCCGAGGATCAGCGGCAGCCGCCCCGCCAGCCGGGAGAGGAGCGCGCCGCTCATGCCCGCCCCCGCAGCCGGGGGTCGAGGGCGAGATAGGCCATGTCCACCAGGAAGTTCACCACCACCACGAGGCCGGCGAACAGCAGCACCACGTCCCTGATCACCAGCAGGTCGCGCTGGGCCAGCGCCTGGAAGGCGAGACGGCCGAGGCCGGGCAGCACGAAGACATTCTCCACCAGCACCGCGCCGGCGATGAGGAAGGAGAATTGCAGGCCCATGATGGTCACCACCGGCACCAGGGCATTGGGCACCACATGGCGCCACAGCGCGGCGCTGCGGTTCAGCCCCTTGGCGCGGGCGGTGGCGACGAAATCCTCGTTCAGCACGTCCAGCACCGCCGCCCGCGTCACCCGCGCCAGGATGGCCGATTGCGGCAGGGCCAGCGCAACGGCGGGCAGCAGCAGCGCCTTCAGCCCGGCGCCGAGGCCCGCCTCCCAGCCGGGAAAGCCGCCGGCCGGAAACCAGCCGAGCTGGCTGGAGAACAGCAGGATGAGGACGAGGCCGATCCAGAAATTCGGCACCGCGACGCAGATCTGCGTGAACAGCGTGGCGCCATGGTCCACCGCCGTGCCGTTGCGCGCGGCGGCGATGACGCCAAGCGGCAGGGCGATCGCGGTGGACAGGACGATGGCCATCAGCGCCAGCGGCAGCGTCACCGCCAGGCGCTCGGCGATCAGCCCGGCCACCGGCACGCCATAGGTGAAGGAGGTGCCGAAATCGCCGCGCAGCATGCCGGAGATCCAGGCCAGATAGCGCACCACGGCGGGCTGATCGAGCCCCATGCTCTGGCGCAGCGCGGCCAGCGTGTCGGCCCGCCCGGAGGTGCCGAGCTGGATGGCGGCGGGATCGCCGGGCAGCACTTCCATCACCAGGAAGATCGCCAGCGACATGACCAGAAGGGTCAGCACCAGCCCGGCCCCGCGCCTGAGAACAAGACGAAACATCAAACCCCGCTTGCAGAGGAGCCATCCGGGCGCATGCCGCGCCCCCTCACGCCCGGCGCTCCGGCGCCGGGCTCTTCTTCAGGCGTCGGGACGGACCGGCTCACTCGGCCCAGCGCACCCCGGTGAGATCGTTGGAGGGCACGGGCTCGCTCTCCCACAGGCCCTCGACCTTGGCGTTCCACACGCCGAGCTTCGGCATCACGAACAGGAACAGCGCCGGCACATCCTCCGCCAGCAGGCGCTGCGCGGCGCCGATCAGCTTCGTGCGCTCGGCCAGATCGGTGGCGGCGGCGGCGGCCTTGTAGGTCTCGACGAACTTCGGGTTCGCATAGTTGAAGTAATAATTCTCGCGGGCGAAGATATCGATGTCCAGGGGCTCGGCATGGGTCATGATGGTCATGTCATAGGCCTTGTCCTTGAACACCTCCTGCACCCATTTGGCGGGGAATTCCGTGGGCTCGATCTTCACCGTGACGCCCACGTCCGCCAGCATGGCCTGGAGCACCTCGGCGGAGCGCGAGAGATAGGCCATCTGCGGCGTCTTCAAAGTGAAGGCAAAGCCCTTGGGATAGCCCGCCTCGGCCAGCAGCGCCTTCGCCTTGGCCGGATCGTAGGGCAGCACGGCGGTGGTGTCGACGAAGCCGGGATCATTGGGCGTGTACTGGCTGCCGATGGGCGTGCCGAAGCCGGACCAGGCCCCCTCCACCAGCGCCTTGCGGTCCACCGCCATCATCAGCGCGCGGCGCACGCGCACGTCGTCGAACGGCTTCCTGGCATTGTTCATGCCGGCGATCATCTTCAGCTCGGTGTTGCCCACCACCGTCCGGAAGGCCTTGTCGGCCTGGAAGGCGGTGTAGATCTCCGGCGCGCTGAATTCCGGGAAGGCGTCCACGTCTCCGGCGCGCAGCGCCGCCGCCTGGGCCTGCGCGTCGGGCAGGAAGCGGAACGTGGCGTGCGCCAGCCGTGCGGGATGGGCCTTGTCCCAATAGGCGTCGAACCGCTCCAGCTCCACCCGGTCGCCCTTGGCCCAGGCCTTGAAGCGGAACGGGCCGGTGCCCACCGGGCTCGTCCGGTTGGCCTCCGCCGAGGCAGGCGCCACCATGACGGCGGCGGGCATGCCGAGGCGATAGAGGAGATCGCTCACCGGGCGTTTCAGCTTCACCACCAGGGTGGCGGCATCGGGCGCCTCGGTGCTGTCGATGGCCTCGACGAACTGCTTCTGCGGATTGCTGGAGGTGGCGCCCCGCGCGCGGTCGAGCGCGAACTTCGCCACCGCCGCATCGAACGGCACGCCATCATGGAAGGTGACGCCGGGCTGGAGCGCGAAGGTGTAAGTGAGACCGTCGGGAGAGATGGTCCAGCTCCTGGCCAGCTGCGGCTCCACCTTGCCGGCGCGGCTGATGCGGGTGAGCCCCTGGTAGATGTTCTGCCACGTCACCTGGCCGATGGAGACCGGCGCGGCGATGGTCGGGTCGAGCCCGGTGGGCTCCACCGGCATGCCCACCACCAGCGCGTCCTTGGCCGCTTGCGCCGTTGCACCGAGCGGCGCCGCCAGCAGCGCCGCGAGGGCGACGCACGCCATAAGCCTCGTGCCGCTGCGGAGGCGGGAACCGGACTTCCAAACCGCGCTGATCGTCATGACTGTCCCCTGCCCGCCGGTGCTTACCTGCTTAACGAGAAGGCACCATGCAGCCCTGCCCAGAAAGACTGCAAGGCCCATGGTGCATCGTCAACGTCGATGTCTTGTGCGCAGTGTGGCCGAAACCGCTGCACTGGCGGCGTCCGCCGCGCGATCCGTGTCAGCCAGCGCGCGCAGCCGCCGTTCCAGGAAATCCAGCAGCCGCGTGGCGGCGAACGAGGGTGCCCGGTCCGCCGGCGCGCACAGGTCGATGCGGGTGCGGATGGGGCGCGCCTCGCGGATGGGAATGGCCACCAGTTCCCCCGCCTCGCACTCCCGCCGCACGGTCATCTCCGGCAGCACCAGGATGGCGGCGCCCCGGCGCGCCAGCTCCTTCTGCATTTCCAGCGACCCGGTCACATAGACCGGATCGAGCGTGCAGCCGAGATCGCGCGCCGCCGCGTCCAGCGCCTGGCGCGCGCCATAGCTGGCGTTGGGTACCGCCAGCGCATGGCCGCACAGATCGGCGATGGTGACCGAGCCGGCCCGCGCCAGGGCGTGGCCTGGCGCCATGATGGCGGCGTGCGGCTGCTCGGTGCGGAAGCGCACCTGCACCCCCGCGCGGGCGGGGGCGAACAGGGTCAGCGCCATGTCCGCCGCCCCCGCCGCCAGCGCCTCCACGGCGGCACCGGCGGTGGCGATGACGATCTCGAAGCGGATCCTGGGAAAGCTGACGCTGAAATCCGCCAGCGCGGGCGCCAGCAGGCCGGAGACGATGGCCTCGCCGGCATAGACCGTCACCGAACCGCCTTGCAGCCCCTTCAGGTCGGCGATCAGGCTGCGGGTGACGTCGATGTCGCGCAGCGTGCGGGCGGCGCGCGCCGCCAGCAGTTCGCCCGCCGCCGTCAGGCGGATGCCGCGCGCGCCGCGTTCCAGCAAAGGGGCGCCGAAATAATGCTCGAGATTCTCCACCTGCCGGCTGATGGCGGTGGGTGCGACGCCCAGCGCCGCCGCCGCCTTGCGGAACGAGCGCGTGCGCACGACCTCGTTGAAATAGATCAGCGCGTGGATCTGCATCGCGGTCACACTTGGGCTGGCGCCGGGGGCGGCACGTCGCGCAGATATAGCCCAAGCCACCGCCCTGGAAAGAGCCGGCGGCGCATCGGAAAATATGCCCGCGCGCATGTCGGTTCCGGCAAAGGCCGCGCGTCATATGCCCGAGGAGGCCGATCCGGGCCTCGCAGCCAGAGGAGACGAACCCATGCGCGTGATGGTTCTGGTGAAGGCGACCGCCGACAGCGAAACGGGAACCCTGCCCACGAGCGAGCTGCTCGAAGCCATGGGCAAGTTCAATCAGGAGCTCGTGGATGCCGGCATCATGCTGGCGGGCGAGGGTCTCCATCCGTCCTCAAAGGGCAAGAGGGTGGCCTTCGACGGCCCCAGCCGCATGGTCACCGACGGCCCCTTCACTGAGACGCGGGAGATCGTCGCCGGCTTCTGGCTGTGGCAGGTCAAGGACATGGCGGAAGCCGTCGAGTGGGTGAAGCGCTGCCCCAACCCCATGCCCGGCCCGAGCGAGATCGAGATCCGCCCGCTCTACGAGGTCGCCGACTTCGGCGCGGCGCTGACGCCGGAGATCGCCGCGCAGGAGGAGCGGATGCGCGCGCAGATCGCCCGCCGCTGAGCCGGCAACCGCCACCGGGCGCCCCGCCCACAAGAAGGCCACGCCTCGGCGTTCCGGCACCGGCCCGGAATAAGCTATCCTCGCCGTCGCGGAACGAGTGGCGTGGTCTCATGGTGAAAACGGATCGCTGGATTTACGGGTTCGACTGGAATCTGCTGCGCACATTCCTGGTCATCGCCGAGGAGCGCAGCGTCACGCGCGCGGCCGACCGCTTGCTGCTGCAACAGCCCAGCGTCAGCGCGGCCCTGAAGCGGCTGGAAGACTCGCTCGAATGCCAGTTGTTCGAGCGGGGGCGGCGGCCCATGCAGCTCACGCCCCAGGGCGAATTGCTGTTCGGCCAGTGCCGCGATCTCTACAAGGCCATCGCCAGGCTCGATCCCAAGCTCTCCCGCCCCGCCAGCAGCGTCACCGGCGTGATCCGCATCGCCACCGTGACGCAACTGGTGAACGGCGGCCTCGACGCGGTGTTCCGCGGCCTGCACGACAAGCACCCCGGCATCTCGTTCGAGGTGCAGGTCTCCACCAGCCACGACATCATCCGCTCGGTGTCGCACCAGATCGTGCCGTTCGGCTTCTGCCTGCTGGTGAAGCCGCTCACCACGCTGGCCTGCCGCTTCCTGTTCCGGGAGAGCTTCGCCATCTATTGCGGCGCGCGGCACCCTTTGTTCGGCGCCGACGAAGTGGGGCTGGGCGCGATCCGCAGCGAGCCGTGGGTCTCGTTCGCCTGCGCCGAGGTCGCCAATTCGCTGGAGCCGATGCTGTCGCTGCGGCTCGGGGCGGACCTCGCCAGCCGCGTGGTGGCCACCAGCGCCGACCTGCATGAGGTGCGCCGCTTCATCACGGCGGGCGTGGGCATCGGCGTGCTGCCGATGGCCACCGCCGCCCGCGACGTGGCCGACGGCCTGTTGTGGCCGCTCCCGGTCGCCGGCCTGGAGGATCTCGGGGCGGACGTCTATTTCCTCTCCAACCCCGCCGCCAGGCACGGGCCGGCGGAAAGCGCCTTCCTCGACGAGATGGGCGCCTTCGAGCCGCTGCCGGGCTGAGGCGGCCGGCACGCGAAAGCTCCGGCAACCGCTGGCGGTCGCCGGAGCCGGGGTCCTGCCCGGAGAGACCGCAGCGGTCAGCCCGCGGCGTGGTCGAGATCGCCCTTCAGCGTTTCCACCAGGAGCAGCAGGGCGAGCGTGGACAGGGCCGCCGAGCCGATCATGAACCATGCCACCGACGAGCCCTTGCCGGTGGCATGGAGCAGGGCCGTGGTGACGATGGGGGTCGCCGCGCTGCCCAGCACGCCGGACAGCATGTAGCTGATCGACAAGCCGGAATAGCGCACCTTGGTGCCGAACAGCTCCGCCAGGAAGGTGGCGATGGGGCCGTAATTGGCGGCGAACGCCGTCATCATCAGCAGGTAGCCCACCAGCGCGAAGGCATACTGGCGCGTGTCCATCAGCCAGAACAGCGGGAAGGCCACCACCGCCTCGGCGATGATGCCGCCGATGATCACCGGCCGGCGGCCGATCCGGTCCGACAGCAGCCCGAAGGCCGGCAGCAGCACCAGGCAGGCGGCGCAGGAGATCAGCGCGATGGACAGCATCTCGTTGCGGCTGAAGCCCAGCGACTGGGTGCCGTAAGTGAGGCCGAAGGCGACGATGAGGTTGAACGACGTGCCCGTGGACATGGTGGCGATGCCGCCCAGCAGCACGCGCTTCCACTGCGCCCGCATCAGCTCGGCGAAGGGGACCTTCGCCTGCGCCTGCGCGCTCTTCACCTTCTGGAACTTGGGCGTCTCGGCCGTATTGAGCCGCACATAGAGGCCGACGCCCACCAGTACGATGCTGACGAGGAACGGCAGGCGCCAGCCCCAGCTGATCAGCGCCTCAGTGGACAGGGTGGCGTTGGCGGTCAGGAAGGCGAAGTTGGCGAGCAGCGTGCCGGCGGGCACGCCGATCTGCACCCAGGAGCCGAACAGCCCGCGCCGGTTGGGCGGCGCGTGCTCCACCGCCATCAGCACCGCCCCGCCCCATTCGCCGCCGAGGGCGAGGCCCTGGATCAGGCGCAGGGTGAGCAGGCTGATCGGCGCCCAGATGCCGATGGCCTCGTAATTGGGCAGCAGGCCGATGGCGAAGGTGGCGATGCCCATGATGATGAGCGAGATCAGCAGCATGGACTTGCGGCCGAGCCGATCGCCGAAATGGCCGAACAGCACGGCGCCGACGATGCGGGCGAGATAAGCCGAGGCGAAGGTGCCGAAGGCGAGCAGCGTGCCCGCCAGGGGATCGAAGCTCGGGAAGAACACCTTGTTGAAGACCAGCGCCGAGGCGGTGCCGAAGACAAAGAGGTCATACCACTCCACCGTTGTGCCGATGACGCTGGCGAAGGCGATCTTCTTCAGGCTGGGTGCGTCGCCCGGCGGGGCATGCGTGCTGCCGATATGGACATTCTGGTTCATGGTTCCGTCTCTCTGGATTTTGTTCTTGGGTTGCCGTGGCCCGGCCATCCGGGACATCCGGCGTGAGGTCCGCGGCTTCAGGGCGCCGGCGTTGCGGGCCGCGCGGCGCCCCCGGCACGCTGCGCCGGCGCGGCCCGTCCCCCGCGCCGGTCCGGCGCGGACGATGCCTGCCGCTCCCATCCAGATAGCTGGACCGAAAACGAAAATTCCAATCGATATTGCGTATGATGAGTATTGCCGATTTCTATTTTCCGCTCCTCCCCGCGGACGCTAGGAAGGAGGCGGGGCGAAGCGCGCGGCAGCCGTGCGCGCCTTCGCGAGCCCGCTGCCTGCCCAGGTTATGTCCCTGGTTCCGTCCCAGGTTCCTGCCCAGGTCCCGTCCGCCTTTTCGAAAGTCCGCACGATGTCCCGCTACGCCAATATCCGCCCCGACATGGCCCGCCTCTGGTCGACGCTGGAGCGCTCCGCGCAGATCGGCACCACGCCCCGCGGCGGGTTGCGGCGGCTCGCCCTCTCCGAGGATGACGGCGTGATGCGGCGCCAGTTCCAGGCCTGGTGCGAGGCCGCCGGCTGCACCATGGAGATCGATCCCATCGGCAACATGGTGGCCCGCCGCCCGGGGCGCGATCCGGATGCCAAGGCGGTGCTGGTGGGCAGCCACCTGGACACCCAGATCAAGGGCGGGCGGTTCGATGGCATCCTGGGCGTGCTCGCGGGACTGGAGATTGTCCGCACGCTCAACGACCACGGCATCGAAACCCGGCGTCCCATCGCCGTGGTCAACTGGACCAATGAGGAAGGCGCGCGCTTCGAGCCGCCGATGATCGGCTCCGCCGTCTTCACCGGGGAGAAGAGCACGCAGTTCGCCTGGGAGCGGACCGACAAGGACGGCATCACCCTGGGTGCCGCGCTGGAGGCCATCGGCTTCGCGGGCTCGGATATCCTCCGCCCGGAGGCGTTCGACAGCCTGTTC
Source organism: Azorhizobium doebereinerae UFLA1-100 (assembly GCF_000473085.1). Lineage (GTDB taxonomy): Bacteria > Pseudomonadota > Alphaproteobacteria > Rhizobiales > Xanthobacteraceae > Azorhizobium > Azorhizobium doebereinerae. Next base: position 178,246 of record NZ_AXBA01000004.1, on the reverse strand, counting down.
GAGCTGCATATCGAGCAGGGGCCGCGCCTCGACGAGCAAAAGATTCAACTCGGCATCGTCACCGGCGCCTTCGCCGTGCGCGGCTTCGTGGTGGAGGTCACGGGCGAGACCGGGCACGTGGGCCCGACCCCCATGCCGAAGCGGCGCAACGCCCTGGTGGGCGCGGCCCACGTGACCCTGGCGGTGGAGGAGATCGGCTGGCTGATGCACGAGACCGGCGGCAAATCCACCACCATGCGGCTGAAGGCGGAGCCGAACCTGCTCGGCATCCTGCCCGACCACGTGGAGATGACCTGCGACATGCGCCATCCCTCGGACGAGGTGATCCGCACCATGATGCAGCTGTTCCTCGACCGCGTCCCGGAGCTGGAGGAAAAGTCGCGCTGCCGCATCACCGTGCGCGAGAGCTGGTCCTATGGCGGCATGACGTTCGACCCCGGCTGCACCGCCCTCACCCGCGCCGCCGCGCAGCAGCTCGGCTATACCCACACCGACCTGCTGACCGAGGCCGGCCACGACGCCATGCATGTGGCGAACTACCTGCCCACCGCCATGATCTTCACGCCCTGCGAGGACGGCCTTTCCCATAATGAGCTGGAGAACGTGACGCTGGCCGACATCGAGCCGGGCGTGAACGTGCTGCTCCAGGCCGTGCTGGCGCGGGCGGGCTGAGCGGCCGTGTCGTCTGCTCCCCTGTCATCCGGCCGGATCGAGATCATCGAGGTGCCGGTGGTGTCCGAGGCGATCCGCCGCCTCGGCGCCCCCACCTCCGCCCTGGTGCGGGCCGGCGACCTGCTGCTGACCTGCGGCATGCCGCCCATCGACCTTAAGACCGGGGGCATCGTCTCCGGCGACATCGCGGCGCAGACCCGCGCCGCGCTCGAAGCGGTTAAGTTCGCCCTGGAGCACGCCGGCTCCTCGCTCGCCAACGTCGCCAGGGCTACACTCTATGTCACCGATCCCGACCTGATGGCGGACGTGAACGCGGTCTACCGCGGCTATTTCCCGAACGGCTTTCCCGCCCGCACCTCGGCCATCGTCCGCCCCTGGCCGCTGCCCTTCCAGATCGAGATCGAGTGCATCGCGCTCGCCTGATCCGCGATTGGTACCGCGCATCGCGCAGAGACGGCGACGGGAAGGGGATGCGCTCGCATCAGTCGAAGGCATCCACGCGGATGCGCGCCTCGGCGGCCCAGCGGTCGATCTCGTCGCGGGCCGCTTCCGGGCTGTAGCCGCCGCGCTCGACAAGGACGCCCGCCAGCGCCTCCTCGACGCCGCGCGCCATCTCGCGGCGGCCGCAGATGTAGACCACGGCCTTCTTGTTCATCAGCCAATCCACCACCTCCGCCGCAGCCTCCTTCAGCCGTTCCTGGATATGCACGCCGTCATCCGCATCGCGCGAGAAGGCGGTGTCCAGGCGGGTGAGCGAGCCGTCCCGCAGCGCCGCTTCGAAGCGCTCCTCCCAGAGGAAGTCGCCGTCCCGGTGCCGGTTGCCGAACAGCAGCCAGGCCGGGCCGGGCCGGCCGCTGGCCTTGCGCTCGCTGAGGAAGCCGGGAAACGGCGCAACCCCGGATCCCGCGCCGACCATGATGATGGGACAGGACGGATCGTCCGGCGGATTGAAGGCCGGATGCGGATCGACGCGCGCGGACAGCCGCCCCCCCACCGGCATCGTGCGGATCAACAGCCCGGACACCCGGCCGAAGCCCTCCTGCCCCTGCGCATCGCGCCAGTGATGCAGCCGCACGGTCAATTCGATCAGGCGCGGATCGACGCGGCAGGAACTGCCGATGGAATAGGGGCGCTCCCGCTCGCCCTCGCCCGGCGTGACGCGCAACAGATCGCCGGGCCGGAAGGAGAGGTCCGCGGCGCTCTCAAGGGTGATGGCCCAGGTTTCCTGGGTTTCCCCCTGCGCCGGATCATCCATGCGGTGGCGATCGGCCAGGATGAGTTCGATCGTAGGGTTCGTCGCCGGCAGCGCGGAACTGGCGCAGCGCAGGCCCAGATCGGCCCGCAGCGCCTCCAGCCAGGACACCCAGGCCGGGCCCGGGTCGCCGTCAGCACAGGCCATCGGCAGGGCTTCGCTTCCGCCCGCCGCCAGCAGGGCGCTGCGGAGTGTCTCCGCTCCGCCGCAGAAATGCGCGTAGCTCCGGTCGCCAAGCCCGAGCACGGCGAAGCGCACGCCGGCCATCGCGCCGGGCTGCAAGGATTTCAGGAAATGCCGTGCGCCATCGGGCACGTCGCCCTCGCCCGTGGTCGCGGCAATGAGCAGGACGAGGCGGAAGCGGCGGAGTTCCGCCGGCGGCACCGTGCCGAGTGGGGCAAGCGCCACGCGCTCGCCGCCCTGCTCCAGCGCCGCGAGGGTCGCCGCGGCAAGGCGCGCGGCGGTGCCGGTCTGGCTGGCATGGACGAGCAGGATGTCAGCCCCGGCCGCCAGCGCCCCGCCGCGATCGCGCCGCCAGCGGCGGAACCAGGAGACGAAGCCGGTGACGGTGAGGCCCAGCAAGGCAAGGGAAACGAGGAAATTGAGACCTCCCGACCACGCCCCGGCCCAGGTGCCCTCGTGGATCTCCTTCACCAGCCCCGGGCCGCCGGTGAGCGCCGTGGCGCCCTTGTCGGTGACGACGAAGGTCCCGCCCGTCTCGCCTGCGACCTGAACCAGAACGGTGCCGCCGCGAAAGCTGCGGGCCGTCTCCAGGTGGCTCAGATCCACCTCGGGCAGCGGCGTCGCGAACACCTGCGACATGGTCACGGGCTGCTCGGCTTTCGGCAGCGGCGTCTGGCCGCCGCCGACGCCCAGGGTCATGAGCACCGCGGTGACCGGCGAGGCGATGGTGACCGGAAGCAGGCACCAGCCGAGCGCCGTGTGCCAACCGATCAACGTGTTGCGGAACCGCAGCCACGCCAGGAGCGGCCCCGCCAGCATGATGGCGAGCATGGCGTAGCTGGCGGCCTCCACGACGAGGCCGAGGCCCAGGAGCAGCGATTTGTGGAGGCTCTCGGCGGTCTGGAAAATGCCCGGCCCGCTGGGCGAGGCGCCGGTGCGGCTGGCCGAGGCGATCTCCCATCGCCCGGTGCTGTCCGCCGCGCTGCTCACCACGTCGACCGACCGGCCGCCGTCCGCAACGGTCAATGTCCTCACCGTCCCGCTCGCCTCCAGCGTGCGAACGAGCGCACCGAGCGCCGGCACGTCAACACGCGTTGCTCCCGCCGAGCGGGCCGCGAAGTCATCGACCACCGGCCGGAACGACAGGACCGCGCCGGACAGGATGATGAGCAGGAACACCGGCGCCAGCACGATGCCGATCCAGCGATGGATCCAGATGAGGCGGGGCCGGATGGCGGAAAAAGACATGATTGGGTCCTGGATTATCATCGGGCGGAACGTGGCGAGATCAAACGCAGAGGCTCCATTCTCGTCCCGCCAAGCCGACGAGCGATTTGCGCAGGAGTATCCGCGCAGTAGAGATGGCAAATTTGATCCAGGGCAAATTTCTCATATGAAATTATCGTAACGTTCCAAGCTGGCGCGCACCCAAATATTGACACGATGAGCGACCCATCTGCATCCGCCTGTCAGGATCCTTGTTCATGAACTGAATATTGTATCCATTTTGAAACATGACACGTGAGAATCATCATGCAGAATGCAACCGAAATCTCCAAGCCAAGCCAATCCGGCGCACGAAGCGGCATCATCGACGCCAACATGCACTGGCTGCCGGAGACCCTGTTCTCCGACGAGCGCCTGCTTGAGGCGTTCCTCAGCGCGCCGCCGCGAGAATACGGCATCCACGCGGAACTCCGCCCCGTGCCGGGCGACACCATCCGCCAGATCGTGATCGAGCAGCCGAAAGGCTACGAGGTGCTCAATTACGCGCAGGATCAGTATGACCGCAGCCGGCAGATCGCCGACATGGACGCGGCGGGCATCGAGCGGGCGATCTTCCGGCTGCCCTGCTGGCAGGAATGGCTGGACCTCGACACCTGCAAGATCGTCAATGACGGCCTCGCCCGGCACGTGCGCAGCAATCCCGACCGGTTCTCAGCGCTCGCCGTGGCACCGCCCTGGGGCGGGCGCGAGAGCATCCGCGAGGTGGAACGGTGCCTCAACGAACTCGGCTTCGTCGGCGTGCAGATGGCGGTGCACTATGGCCAGCTCTATCTGGACGACGCGGCCTTCAAGCCATACCTGCGCGTCCTCAACGATCTCGGCGTGCCGGTCGTCGTGCATCACACGCCGCTTCCGGTCGATTATGCCTCCATCGTGCCCTACACCAACCAGCGGCGGCAGTACGGACGCTGCGTCGCCCAGGCCACCGCCGTCGGGCGCGAGCTGTTCAGCGGCATGTTCGACGAATTTCCCAACCTCACCTTCGTGCATTCCATGCTCGGCGGCGGCTTCTTCGCCTATGTGGAGATGCTCTTCCCGCCCAAGCTCGCCGCGTTCCGCGACGAGGTGGACCGCTTCGAGGCCGAGGCCCAGCGGCTGCGCCAGCAACTGACGCGGAACATCTATTTCGACATGTCCGGCGCCCCGCAATGGGGCAAGGCGCAGCTCGAATGCGCGGTGAAGGTGCTGGGGGCGCAGAACATCCTCTATGGCGGCTCCTATCCCATCCGCCGCGACTGGTTCCTCCAGGGCGTGGACTATGTGAAGAGCCTCGGCCTGCCGGCGGAGGACCAGAAAGCCATCCTCGGCGGAAACGCCAAGCGCATCTTCAAGCTGCCGTGAACGACGCCCCTGCGGGCGTCAGGGGCGCGGGCTCCCGCGTCGAACCTGGGCGTGCTCGATGCACATCTTCGGCACGATCAGCCCGAAGGTCATGGCCAGGATGATCACGAAGGCGGTGGTGCCGTCGGCCACCGCCTCCGTCAGCACGCCGGCCTGCGCGGTCCTGTCGGCGCTCACCAGCGCGAGCAATGCGGAGGCCGCCTGGAACATGAAGACGCCGGGGATCAGCGACACCACGGGGGCGAAGGCGAAGGCGCCATAGGGCATGCGCAGGCGGTCGGCCAGGGGCGTGACGATCAGGCCCACGATCAGGCAGGCGACGAAGGCGGCGCTCTGCACGCTCGCCCCCGCCTGGAGCATACCCCAGTGCGCCGCATGGGCGAGCATGCCGACGACGATGGGCAGCGGCAGGACGCGCCAGGGCATGTTGAAGAAGGACCCGTAGGCCGCGACCGCGACCCCGGCCGCCAGCACGTCGTAGCCGAGCGGGACGGCGGGCGCCGCACCGCCCGCCGGAATGGTGCCGCCGCCCAGGGACAGGCCCATCAGCAGGCCGGTGATGATCATCAGCACGATCAGGGTCGCGAAGGCGATCCGCGCCGCGCCCAAAGGGATGCGCGCCCGGGCCAGGTCGATGGTGCCGTTCAGGAAGTGGGGACCCGGCACCAGCACCATGCAGGGACACACCACGACGAGGCGGTGGTCCACATCGAGCTTCAGGATCATGGCCAGCGTCCCCACCACCCCGGCGAGAAGCGCCGCCGCCAGCGGCTGGACCAACGGGTTGGTGCTGGCGCCCGCGAGCCCGCGCCGCAGGCAGGCCCCGGCGCCGGCGCTGAGCGCGATCAGCGCGAGCGTCAGCGGCTGCGCGGCACCGAAGATCACGCCGAGCGCCGCCGCGCCCGCCGCGGCCATGATCGCGAAGCGCGCAAGCGAGACCGGCGGATGGGCGGCGATGGCGGCGAGGCGCGCGGAGGCCGCCTCAGGTGGCACGCGCTTGTCGCAGACCGCATCCACCAGTGCCTCGGTGGCGGCCACGCGGCCCATGTCGACGCCGAGCGGCTCGGCGAGGATGCCGGCCGCCGGCACGCCGTCGAAGCTCAGGGTCAATTCCCCCCAGCGTTCCCGGCAGGTGGCGCGCACGCCCAGGGCCGCGCCGAGGCGGGAGACCGAGGTGCGGACGGCCTGGGTCGTCTGCCCGTTGACGAACAGGAGCTCGGCGACCCTGGCGATCAGTTCCTGCTGCACGCGCACTTCCACGGCTGGGGCCAGACGATGCGCACCGGCGCCGCCACAGGCATCAGATGTTGTCGATCTTCAGCACCGGCGCGGTCTCGGCGCGGATGCGCGCGCAGGCCGCGCCATCGGTGATCAGGTCGATCCCGTAGGTGGGGATCATCTCCTTCAGCTTGGGCAGCCACGCCGCATCGGTCAGCTCCGACGCGAAGCACTTCTCCAATACGCCGATGGCGATGAAGGTCGCTGTGGAGGCCCCCGGCGAAGCCCCCAGCAGCGCCACGATGGACTTGTCCGCGGCGGCCACCAGCTCGGTGCCGAATTCGAGCCGCCCACCCTCGTGCGCGTCGGGCTTGATGATCTGCACCCGCTGGCCGGCCACCGCATGCTGCCAGTCGTGCCGGGCGGCGGTGGGGAAGAATTGCTGGAGCGTGGCGAACTGGTGCTGGGAGGTCTGAAGCACCTGCCCGATCAGATATTCGCAGAGCGCCATGTTGTCCCGTGCCACGGCCAGCAGCGGCAGGATGTTGCCCGGCTCGACGGAGCGGAACAGGTCGGTCAGCGAGCCGTGCTTGAGGAATTTGGTGGAGAAGCCGGCATAGGGGCCGAACAGCAGGGATTTCTTGCCGCCGATGATACGGGTGTCGAGATGCGGCACGGACATGGGGGGCGAGCCCTCCGAGGCCTTGCCATAGACCTTGGCGTGGTGGCGCTCGACCACCTCGGGCACATCGCAGCGCAGCCAGATGCCGCTGACCGGAAAGCCGCCATAGCCATGGCCTTCCGGGATGCCGGATTTCTGCAGCAGTTCCAGCGCGCCGCCGCCGGCGCCGATGAACACGAACTTGGCGGAGACGGAGCGGGTCTCCCGGCTGGCCACATCCTCCACCTCCAGCCGCCAGCGCCCGTCGGCCTCGCGGGTCAGCGCCGTGACGCGATGCTTGTAGTGGATCGAGACGTCCGACAGGCCGGCGAGATGCCCGGTCAGCAGATGGGTGAGCGAGCCATAGTCCACATCCGTGCCGGTGATGATGCGCGTGGCCGCGACGGGCTGGCCCTCGGCGCGCCCGTCGATGATGATCGGCGCCCATTTGGCGATCTCGGCGCGATCCTCGCTATATTCCATGCCGTGGTAGCAATGGTGGGCCGACATGGCCTGGAAGCGCGCCTTGAGGAAGGCGACGTTCTCGGCTCCCCACACGAAGCTCATGTGCGGGCAGGGATTGATGAAGGCGCGCGGATCGGGAATGGCGCCCTTGCGCACCAGGTAGGACCATAGCTGGCGCGAGAGGTCGAACTCGGTATTGACCTTCAGCGCCTCGGAAATGTCGATGCTGCCGTCGGGGCGTTGGGGCGTGTAGTTGAGCTCGCAGTTCGCGGCATGGCCGGTGCCCGCGTTGTTCCACGAGCCGGAGCTTTCCTGGGCGCAGTCCCCCAGCACCTCGAACACCGTGATGGATAGCGAGGGCTCCAGCTCCTTGAGCATGGTGCCGAGCGTCGCGCTCATGATCCCGGCGCCGATCAGGACGATGTCGGGAGACGCGGAAGTAGAGGCCTGTGCCATGGTCAGTCTCCGGTCCGGCGGTCAGGCCGGGGTGCCTGTCGGGATGAAGGGAATGTCGGCCCCGGGCGCGAAGATCACATAGGCCCGCCGCCAGGGCTGGTCGTCCACCAGCTTCCAGCTATGCCCGCTGCCGGCGGTGTCCTCCGCCAGCAGGATGTCGCCGGGCCGGATGGTGAAATGCTCGCCGCGGCGGGTGACGAAATCGAGCGTGCCGCTCAGCGTGATGACGAACTGGCGGGCCGGCGCATCGTGCCAGTCGAACGTGCCGCCGGACTTCGTCTCGCGGAACGAGATGCTCACGGCGCCCGCCGTGGCGCTGAGGATGTCGCCGCGCGCGCCGCCGGAGAGGTCGATATGCCCCTCCTCGAAGCTGGAATTGCCGTCTTCTGCGGTCCAGATGCGGACACAACGGATCATGGGAACCCCTTCGGCACGAGGAATGGGACGGCGACAGGCGGATCGGTTCAGGCGCCGGCGAGACCTTTGCCGACCATGTTCAAGGGCTTGATCGTGTTGTCGAACAGCTCCTCGCTCACCTTGCCCGAGGCGAGCGCGGCCTGCTTCAGCGTGGTCCCATCGGCGATGGCCTTCTCGGCGATATGGGCGGCGTTCTGGTAGCCGATCACGGGCGACAGAGCGGTGACCAGCATCACGCTGCCCTCCACATATTGCTGAATCCGCTCGCGGTTCAGCTCCGTGCCCTCGACGGAATATTCGCGGAACTTGCCGCAGCCGTCCGCAAGGATGCGGGCGGAATGGAGGAAATTGTTGATGATGATCGGGCGCATGGCATTCAGCTCGAAATTGCCCTGCGATCCCGCGAACGCCACGGCGCTGTCATTGCCCAGCACCTGGATCGCGATCATCACCATCGCCTCGCACTGGGTCGGGTTGACCTTGCCGGGCATGATGGACGAGCCCGGCTCATTGTCGGGGAGCTTCAGTTCGGCAAAGCCGCAGCGCGGGCCGGAGGCCAGCCAGCGCATGTCGTTGGCGATCTTCATCAGCGCCACGGCGACGCCCCGCAGGGCCGCGTGCGCGCGCACGATGGCGTCGAGCGAGCCCTGGGCCATGAACTTGTTGGGCGCGGTCACAAAGGGCTTGCCGGTCAGGGCGGCGATCTGCGCCGCGACATCCTTGGAGAAGCCTTCCGGTGCGTTGAGGCCGGTGCCCACCGCCGTGCCGCCGACCGCCAGTTCATAGAGCCCCGCCCGGCTCGCTTCCACGTCGGCGATGCAGGCCCGCAATTGCCCCGCCCAGCCATGCCATTCCTGGCCGACGGTCAACGGCACGGCATCCTCAAGATGGGTGCGGCCGATCTTGACCACGTCCATCCAGCCGTCCGCCTTGCGCTCGATGGTGCCGGCCAGTTGCCCGAGCTGCGGAACGAGGAGCGCGTCGATGGCCGTCACGGCAGCGATGTGCATGGCCGTCGGGAAGGTGTCGTTGGAGGATTGGCCCATGTTGACGTCGTCATTGGGCCCGACCGGCTGCTGGGTGCCGAGCGTGCCGCCGAGGAGCTGGATCGCCCGGTTGGAGACCACCTCGTTGACGTTCATGTTGGACTGCGTGCCGGAGCCCGTCTGCCAGACATACAGCGGATAATGGTCATCGAGCTTGCCGGCGATGGTCTCGTCGGCGGCCCGGACAATGGCGTCCTTCTTCCAGTCCGGCAGGCGGCCGGCGGCATGGTTGACGAGGGCACAGGCTTTCTTGACGTAGCCATAGGCATGATAGACCGCCTTGGGCATGCGGTCGTCGCCGATGGAGAAATGCTGGAGGGAGCGCTGGGTCTGGGCGCCCCAGTACCGATCAGCCGGAACCATGACCTGGCCCATGCTGTCGAACTCCTGGCGCTCGCCCGTGGCGTCGATGCCGATCGGCAGGTCGCGGAGAGTGGGAGTGGCGTTTCCGTCCATGGTCATTCCCCCCGGTCAGTCTTATCGACTTACCTACCACTAGCCGCACGCCCTTGCCATCCCCTCGGGGCGGCGGGACGGCGGGTGCAGCACCCGTTGGATCGATTCCGTGCCCGAAAGGCCGCGCGATCCGCCCCGCCGGATCAGGGCTGCAAGTAGAGCGTGAGCCGGGCGGCGGCATTCTTCAGGTGCGTCTCCGCGGCCGCCTGGGCCTTGTCGGGATCGCCGCCGGCCACGGCATCGAAGATCGCCTGGTGCTCGCGCTGCACCGCCTGGGTCAGGCCCTGCATGCGCGCGGTGTTGGAGCGGGCGGCGCGGATGAAGGTCCGCACCCGCCGGTCGAGAAAATCCGAGAGGTCGCGGAAGAAGGGATTGCCGGTCGCCTCGACGATGGCGCGGTGGAAGGCCACATCCTCGTCCACCCCCGGATCGCCCCGGTCGATCGCCGCCTGCATGGCATCGAGCTGCGCCTGGATATGCGTCAGGTCCTCGTCGCTGCGCCGCACGGCAGCATAGGCCGTCGCCCGGGATTCCACCGCCATCAGCAGCTCGACGATGTTGCGCATCTCGTCCTTGTTGCTGAAATCGGAGATGTCGAGACGGAAGGAGGAGATGGCGCTCGGCTCGGCGACGAAGGCGCCCGCGCCCTGGCGGGTCAGCACGAGCCCGTCATGCTTCAGCCGCCCGACCGCCTCGCGCACGATCGGCCGGCTGACGCCATAGGTGCCGGCCAGTTGCAGTTCGGTGGGCAGGCGCTCCCCGGGACGCAGACGGCCCGAGGAGATTTCCTCCCGCAGCCGCTGCGCCAGCACATCGGCGAGGGAAGGACCGCGCCCGATGATGTCCTGCGACCGGCTCATCCTGCTCCCCTGACCATGGCGCGAACCTCCACCGCCGACTCAACTTGCAATATACAACCCTCCGTTGACGTGCACCGTCTCTCCGGTCACGAAGCTGGCCCAGTCCGAGCACAGGAAGGCGACCACCCTGGCCACCTCCTCCGCCGTCCCGAGGCGCTTCATGGGCGTCTGGTCCATCAGTGTATCGCCTTTGCGCGCCATCAGGGGGCGCACCATGGGCGTGTCGATGAGGCCAGGCGAGACCGCATTGACCCTGATGCGTGGTGCCAGTTCGATGGCCAGCGAACGCGAGAAGGACAGCACCGCCCCTTTGGCGGCGGAATAATCCGCGTGGGCATAGCTGCCGCGATGGCCCGCCATGGAGGCGAGGTTGACGATGGCACCCCCCTCCCGCATCAACGGCACCGCCGAGCGGCAGGTGTAGAAGACGCCGTCGAGATTGACCGCGATGCCGGAACGCCAATAGGCGTCGTCCATGTCGGCGGCGAGGCGCTCGCGATAGAGGCCGGCGGAGGTCACCAGCATGTCCACGCCGCCGAAGCGCGCCTTGGCGAGGCCGAGCGCGCGCTCGGCCTCGCCCGGATCGGCGGCATCCTGCCCCGTGCCCACCGCCCGCGTGCCCGACGGATCGAGTTCGGCGGCGAACGCCGCCACCCCCTCGGCATCGAGATCCGTAAGCACGCAATTGGCGCCGAGATCAAAGAAGGTGCGCGCCACCGCCCGCGAGATGCCGCCGTTGGCGCCGGTGAGGAACAGGGTCTTGCCGGAAAAGTCGAACATGGACGCCCCCTGCCTCAGGTCATCAGCCAGCCGCCGGCCACGTCGCACACCTGGCCGGTGACGAAGGCCGCCGCATCGGAGGTCAGAAACAGGCAGACGGAGGCCACTTCCTCCGGCGAGCCGAGCCGGCGCAGGGGCGTGACCGCGCGCACCGCCTCATTGGCTTCCGGCGCCGTGCCGCGCATCAGCGGCGTGTCGATGCGCCCCGGCGCCAGCGCATTCACCGTGATGCCGAACGGGCCGAGCTCGCCCGCCAGATGCTTGGTGAAGCCCACCAGCGCCGCCTTGGAGGCGGCATAGTGCACGGCGACGATGTCGCAATAGGTCCGCCCCGCCACGGAGGAGATGTTGACGACGCGGCCCCGGCCAAGATCGCGCATGCCCGGCAGCACGGAGCGGGTGCAATTGAACGCCCCGGTCAGGTTCACGTCGATCACCCGGCGCCATTCCGCCGGATCCATGGCGAAGGCATCCACCCGGCGGTTGTCGGCGCCGGTCTTGGGCGAGATGCCGGCATTGTTCACCAGCACATCAATGGGCCCGAGGGCGGCAGCCGCCTCGGCGACGGCGGCGGCAACCGCATCGAAATCAGCGACGTCGGCGGACACCGCCACGGCGTTCACGCCGCGGGCGCGCGCCGCCTCGGCGGCGGTGCGGGCGAGGTCGGGATCATGGTCAAGATAGGCGACGGCGGCGCCGGCATCGGCATGGGCGTCGGCCATGGCGCGGCCGATGCCGCGCCCCGCCCCGCTGACAAGGACGACACGGGAAGCGTGGCTGCTCATTTGCCGGTCTCCAGCATGATCTTTCCGAGATGGGCGCTCGATTCCATCAGCGCGTGGGCGGCGCGGGCCTCCGCCAACGGGAACGTCGTATGGATGACCGGCCGCACCGTGCCGGTGTCCAGCATCGGCCAGACATCCCCCCGCAGATGGTCGGCGATCGCCGCCTTGAGCGCGACCGAGCGGGCCCGCAGCGTGGAGCCGGTAAAGGTCAGGCGCTTCAGCATCACCGGCATCAGGTCGATATCCACCCGGCTCGGCTGAAGGAAGGCGATCTGCACCAGCCGGCCCTCCAGGGCGAGGGCGGCAAGATTGCGAGCGATATAGGGGCCGCCCACCATGTCCAGGATCACGTCCACGCCCCGGCCATCGGTGAGCCGCTTCACCTCCGCGACGAAATCGGCGGCCCGGTAATCGATGGCGAAATCGGCGCCGAGAGAGGTGCAGAAGGCGCACTTTTCGGCGGAGCCGGCCGTGGCGTAGACGATGGCGCCGGCCTGCTTGGCGAGTTGGATGGCGGTCGAGCCGATGCCGCTCGACCCGCCATGAACCAGGATGCGTTCACCCGCCTGCAACCGGCCGCGCGTGAAGATGTTGTCGTAGACGGTGTAATAATTCTCCGGCAGCCCCGCCGCCTCCAGGATCGACAACGGCTTCGGCACCGGCAGGCACAGGGCCGCGTCGGCCACGCAATATTCGGCATAGCCGCCGCTGATCACCAGCGCGCACACCGCATCGCCGAGCTTCAATCCCGACACGTCCGGCCCGAGCGCCACCACGCGCCCGCCGATCTCCAGGCCCGGCACGTCGCTCGCCCCGGGCGGCGGCGGATAGCCGCCGGCCCGTTGCAGGCAGTCCGGCCGGTTGACCCCAGCCGCGACCACTTCCACCAGCACCTGGCCTGGCCCCGGCACGGGAAGCGGCGCGCTCTCCAGGCGGATGACCTCCGGCCCGCCGGAGCCGTCGAAGCGCACCTGTCGCATGGTGGGGGGAAGATCGGGCATGGGCGTCTCTCCGATGCGGTTCTTATGGGGATGGGTGACCGCAATGTTGGCGAGCCTAGCGACCTCCAACTTGTCAGGCAACTTGGTTATCTGCACTATCCCTCCCAAGGTCGCGTTCGAGCGGCCACGAACGTCGCCGGCCAAACGGCGTCGCATGGAGGAAACGATGAGGAAGATTGCGCGGGCGGCGCTGGCTGCCGCCGTGGTTCTGGGCGCGTCTCAGCTGGCCGGACTTTCTCCCGCCGCAGCCCAGCAGAACATCAAGTTCGGCGCCCTCTATCCGTTCTCGGGCGGCCTCGCGCTGCTCGGCGACGAGAGCTTCCGCGGGCTGGAAATCGCGGTCGAGGAACGCAATGCCGCCGGCGGCATCAACGGCAAGCCGATCACGCTGGTGAAGGGCGATGCGGTCGATCCCAACCAGGCGGTCGGCGAGGCGCGCCGCCTCACCTCGGTGGACAATGTCTCGGCCATCTTCGGCACCTACTCGTCGTCCTTGTCGCTTGCGGCGACCCAGGTGGCGGAGCTGGCGGGCGTGCCCTATTTCGAGCTCGGCGCGGTCTCCGACCCGATTACTGAGCGTGGTTTCAAGTACGTCTTCCGCACCAATGCCACCGCCAAGGACTTCTCGGTGCGCATGGTCGATTCGGTGGCCGAGGCCATCGCCCCGGCGCAGGGCAAGCAGCCGGGCGAGCTGAAGATCGGTATCATCTATGAGGACTCGCTCTACGGCCAGACCATGTCCGGCTACCAGAAGGCGCGGGCCCAGGAGAAGAAGCTCAACGTCGTCGAGACGCTGCCCTATTCGGCCAAGTCGGTGGACCTGACGCCCGTGATCCTGCGGCTGAAGAGCGCCAACGTGGACGTGGTGCTCCAGACCTCCTACCAGAACGATACCGTGCTGTTCTTCCGCCAGATGAAGGATCAGGGCTTCAAGCCCAAGGCGGTGATCGGTGCCGGCGGCGGCTATTCCCTGCGCGACACCATGCAGGCGGTCGGGCCGGAGAACATGGAAGGCGCGCTGGACGTAGACTTCACGCAATACCGCACCAATCCGAAGGCGGCGCCGGGCATCGAGCAGTTCGTGACCAAGTACAAGGCCAAATACGGCACCGATCCGCGCTCCGGCCACAGCCTCGCCAACTACATGGGCGCCAAGGTGTTCTTCGACGCCATCGCGGCGGCGAAGACGCTGTCGGCGGACGCCATCCGCGCCGAGGTGATGAAGGTGGACCTGCCGGTCGGCAGCACCGCCACCGGCTGGGGCGCCAAATTCTCGGAGCAGGGCCAGAACACCCGGGCGCTGCCGTTCCTCATGCAGTGGCAGAACGGGGACCTCGTGACCGTGTTCCCCGCCGAGGCGGCCGTCGCCAAGATGAAGGTCGGCGTCGGCACCAACTGAGGACGACGGGCCGCCCCGGCGGCGGCCCGTCATCTCGCCCGTCAAGACAGACGTCCGCGCCATCGCGATCGTCCGGCCCGCGCCGGAGCGCGGCCGCGCATCTCATCCTCGCCCTGCCCTGCGCCTGGAGTTCGCGCAATGGACATCTTCATCCAGCTCGTGATCAACGGCATCCTGCTCGGCAGCATGTACGCGATCATCAGCGTCGGCCTGACCCTGATCTTCGGTATCGTCCGGGTCGTGAACTTCGCCCATGGCGAGTTCCTGATGGTCGGCATGTACGGCGCCTATCTGCTCGCCGCCAAGTTCGGCCTTCATCCCTACGTGTCCGCCATTCCCATCGTGCTGCTGCTGTTCGCGCTCGGCGCCATCGTGCAGCGCTTCATCATCCAGCCGCTGCTGTCCGCCGACGAGCACATCCAGATCTTCGCCACCGTCGGCCTGTCCACCGCGCTCATGAACCTTGCCCTCATGGTGTTCGGCGCGGATCTCTATTCCGTGCCGCCCTCCGCCGTGCAGCATTCGATCGCGCTCGGCGGCTTCACCCTGGTGATCGGCCAGGTGGTCATGTTCTTCTGCGCCCTGGCTTTGGTGGCGGGCCTGCATCTCTTCATGCAGGCGACCCCGCTCGGCCGCGCGATCCGCGCCACCGCGCAGAACCGCAACGCCGCCCTGCTCATGGGCGTGCGGGTGGACCGCATCTATGTCATCGCCTTCGGCCTCGGGGCAGCCTGCGTCGGCCTCGCCAGCGCGCTGGTGATGCCGCTCTATCCGGTGTCGCCCACCATCGGCACCTATTTCGTCCTCACCGCCTTCGTGGTGGTGGTGCTGGGCGGCATGCGCAGCATGTACGGCGCCTTCTTCGGCGCCCTGATCATCGGCGTGGTGGACAGCCTGTCCGGCTACTACATCGCGCCCGACCTCAAGGAGGTCGTCTATTTCGCCCTCTTCATCCTGATCCTGATCTTCAAGCCGACGGGCCTGTTCGGGCTCGGCCGCGGGACGGAGTGATCCCATGACCATCGGCGAGACCTCGCTCCCCACCGCCACGGCCAAGCGCCCTTCCCCACTCATGCGCCTCACCCATCCCCGCGTCTACTGCTCGCTGGCCGCGCTGGCCCTGCTGCTGCTCATCCCGCTGGTGTCGGGGTCGCCCTTCGTGGTGCATGTCTTCGTCACCATCTGCGTGTTCGCCGCCCTCTCCACGGCCTGGAACATCGTCGGCGGCTATGCCGGCCAGCTCTCCCTCGGCCACATGGTGTTCTACGGCATCGGCGGCTACACTACGGCGCTGCTGATCCAGCATTTCAGCCTGTCGCCCTGGCTCGGCATGTGCGTCGGCGCCGCCCTTGCGGCGCTGGTCGGCGTCGGCATCGGCTATCCGTGCTTCCGGCTGCGCGGACCGTTCTTCTCGCTCGCCACCATCGCCTTCCTGGAGGTTGTGCGGCTGCTGGCGATCCATTTCAACGGCGTGACCGGCGGCTCCGCCGGCCTCATCGTGCCGCTGAAGCTCGGCTGGACCTGGATGATCTTCCGCGAGAAGATCAATTATCTCTACATCGCCTTCGGATTGCTGCTGCTGTGCGTGGCGGTGTCCTACGTCATCCGCAGCTCCCGCCTCGGCTATTATCTGACGGCCGTGCGCGAGCGCGACGCCGCGGCGCTCGCGGCGGGCGTCAACAATACCAACGTGAAGCTGAAGGCGATTGCCGTCTCCGCCGCCCTCACCGCCATGGTTGGCGCCTTCCACGCCATGTACATGACCTTCCTCGAGCCGGCGACGATGTTCTCGCTGTCCACCTCCATCGAGGTGGCCATGTTCTCGCTCATCGGCGGGCTGGGCACGGTGGCCGGGCCGCTGCTGGGCACCGTGCTGGTGGTGCCGCTGGCGGAACTCGCCCGCGGTTGGCTGGGCTCGGCTGCGAACGGCCTGCACGGCTTCGTCTATGGCAGCGTGCTCGTGCTCATCACCCTCACTTTGCCGGGCGGGCTGGTGGGCACCTTCGGCAAGCGCTTCGCCCGCCTCATCGACGCCCTGCCCGGCGGCGGGGTGCGGGTGCCCGACCGCGCGGCGCCCGAGCCGGCGGCGATCACGGGGACGCCCGGCGAACCCGTGCTGGTCGCGGACGATCTGGTGAAGACCTTCGGCGGTCTGGTCGCCACCGACCATGTCTCCCTCACCCTGCGGCGCGGCGAGATCCTCGGCGTCATCGGCCCGAACGGCGCCGGCAAAACCACGGTCTTCAACCAGCTCTCCGGCTTCCTGGCCCCCAATTCAGGCACCGTCTCCATCGTCGGGCGCAACGGCGCGCGGGCCACGCCCACCACGCCGGACGCCTTCGCCCGCCTCGGCATCGGCCGCACGTTCCAGATCGTGCAGCCGTTCGGCAAGCTGAGCGTGCTGGAGAACATCATGATCGGCGCCTTCCTGCGCCATGCCGGCGTGGAGGATGCCCGCGCGGCGGCGCTGCGCGTGGCCCGCCTGGTGGGACTGGAGGATGTGAAGGACGTGGAGGCCGGCACCTTGCCCATCGGTGGCCTCAAGCGCCTGGAGGTGGCCCGCACCCTGGCCACCGAACCGACCATCCTGCTGCTGGACGAAGTGATGGCCGGGCAGAGCCAGGCCGACACCCAGCGCATGGTGCAGCTCATCCGCACCATCCGCGACCATGGCGTCACCGTCATCGCCATCGAGCACAACATGCAGGCCATCATGAGCCTGTCCGACCGCATCGCCGTCATCGATTCCGGCCGCCTCATCGCCGAGGGCAAGCCGCAGGACGTGGTGCGCGACCGGCGCGTGATCGAGGCCTATCTCGGGGAGGACTTCGTCGATGCTCAAGGTCTCTGACATCTCGGCGGGCTATGGGCGCACGGTCATCCTCCAGGATGTGTCCATCCGCGTCGGCGCGGGCGAGGTGGTGACCATCATCGGCTCGAACGGCGCGGGCAAGACCACCCTGCTGCGCGCCATCTCGGGGCTGGTGAAGCCGAGCCGGGGCGCGATCACCTTCAATGGCGAGCGCATCGACACCCTCGCCCCGGCCGACATCGTCGGGCGCGGGCTGGTGATGGTGCCCGAGGCGCGCCAGCTCTTCCCGGTCATGACCGTGAAGGACAATGTCCTGATGGGCTGCTACCACCCGAAGGCGCGCGAAGGCGCCGCCCGCCGGCTGGAGGAGGTGCTCGACATCTTCCCGCGCGTGCGCGAGCGCCTCGACCAGCTCGCCGGCTCCCTGTCCGGCGGCGAGCAGCAGATGGTGGCCATCGCCCGCGGCCTGATGGCCAACCCCAAGCTGCTGATGCTGGACGAGCCCTCTCTCGGCCTCGCGCCCATCATCGTCCAGCAGATGTTCGACGTGCTCGACCGCATCTGCCGGATGGGCACCACCGTGCTGCTGGTGGAGCAGAAGGCCTTCCACGCCTTGAAGGTGGCCGACCGCGCCTATGTGCTGGAGAGCGGCCACATCGCCATCGAGAACACCGGCCCCGGCCTCCTGGCCGATCCGCACATCAAGACCGTCTACCTCGGCATCTGAGAGGCGCGAGCAAACCCATGAACGAAATCACGGGCCACACCCGGCTCTTCGGCATCCTGGCCGACCCCATCCACCATGTGCGCACGCCCCAGGCTCTCAACGCCCTGATGCAAGCGCGCGGCTACGACGGCGTTCTGGTGCCCCTGCACGTGGCGCCGGACGACCTTGCCACAGCAATTGCCGGACTGCGCCGGCTGCGCAACCTCGGCGGCCTCATCGTCACCGTGCCGCACAAGACCGCCATCCTCGATCTCTGCGACGAGGTCACGGACAATGCCCGCCGCATCGGCGCGGTGAACACCGTCCGCCGCATGCCGGACGGGCGGCTCGTCGGCGAGATGCTGGACGGGAAAGGCTTCGTCGCCGGCCTGCGCAAGGCCGGCATCGAGCCCGCCGGCCGCAGCGCCTATCTGGCCGGCGCCGGCGGGGCGGCCAATGCCATCGCCTTTGCTCTCGCCGAGGCCGGCGTGAGCCGCCTGACCATCGCCAACCGCACCCGCGCCAAGGCCGAGGATCTCGCCGGACGGCTTGCCGGCGCCTTCCCGGCCCTCCCGGTCACCATCGGCACGCCTGACCCCTCCGGCCACGATCTGGTGGCCAACGCCACCTCCCTCGGCCTGAAGGACGGCGATCCCCTCCCGCTCGATGCGGACCGTCTGTCCGACGACCAGATCGTCGCGGAGATCATCATGCAGCCGGAGACCACCGCCCTCCTCGCCGCAGCCTCCGCACGGGGCTGCCGGACCCACCAAGGCCATCCGATGCTGGCCTGCCAGCTCGACCTGATGGCCGATTTCGTGGGCATGCGGCCATGAACCCGACGACCTCCGTCCCCGCCGCAGGACGCCTCGCCGGCCGCTGCGCCCTCATCACCGGCGGCGCGTCGGGCATCGGCCTTGCCGTCTGCCGCGCGCTGCGCGCCGAAGGCGCATCGCTGGTGCTACTCGACCCCGACCCGAAAGCCGAAGACGTCGCTGCCGATCTGGGCGAGACGGTCGCCGTGCATGGCTCGGTCGCCGTGCGCGCCGACGTTGCCGCGGCCTGCGATACGGCCCTCGCCCGCTTCGGCCGGCTCGACATCGCGCTCGCCAATGCGGGCGTATCGCAGAACCAGCCGACGCTGGACGTCACCGATGCCGACTGGCAGCGCGTGATGGACGTGAACCTCACCGGCGTGTTCCTCACCGCGCAGGAGGCGGCACGGCGAATGCTGCCGCAAGGGCGCGGCGTCATCCTGCTCATGGCCTCCATGTATGGCGTCGTCGCAGCGCCCGAGCGCGTGGGCTACTGCGTCTCCAAGGCCGGCGTCGCCATGATGGCGAAGACGCTGGCGGTCGAGTGGGCTGCCCAGGGGGTGCGCGTCAACGCCATCGCGCCCGGCTATGTGCGCACGCCGTTCCTGGACGACCTTGCCGCCCGGGGACGCGTGGACCTGGAGCGGCTGCGGCACCGCACCCCCATGGGGCGGCTCGTCGCCGTCGAGGAGGTGGCGGACGCTGCCGTCTTCCTCGCCTCCGACCAAGCCTCCGCCATCACCGGGCATGTGCTCGGCGTCGACGGCGGCTGGGCCGCCTACGGATATCTCTGAGCGAAAGAGGAGCGCCCACAGCGCTCCGGGAGACGCCATGCCCGACCGCATCGAACTCACCGCCGCCGCGCCCTGGATCGAGTTGCGCAGCACCCAGGCCGACTGGCAGCAGGCCGACCCGGCCCTGCTCGGCGAACTGCTGACGCAGATGAGCCTCATCCGCGCCTTCGAGGAATCCGTGCTGGAACTGGCGGGAGAAGGCCTCGTGCACGGCCCCGCCCATTCCTCCATCGGCCAGGAGGGCGGCGCCGCCGGCTCCATCGTCGGGCTGCGCCCCACGGATCAGGTCAACGGCTCCCACCGCGGCCACCACCAGTTTCTCGCCAAGGCGCTGGCCTATGTGGCGCCGGAGCTGGATCCCAAGGCGGATTTCTCGGAGGCGACGCGCTCCCTGCTCCACCGCTCCCTCGCGGAGATCCTCGGCCTTGAACCGGGCTTCGGCCACGGTCGGGGCGGCTCCATGCACCTGCGCTGGGGCGAGGCCGGCGCCATCGGCACTAACGCCATCGTCGGCGGCGGCGTGCCGCTGGCGGCGGGCGCAGCCATGGCCCACAAGCTCGCCGGCACCGGGGACGTCGCCATCAGCTATTTCGGCGACGGCGCGGTCAATATCGGCGCGGTGCAGGAGACCATGAACCTCGCCGCCGCCTGGTCCCTGCCGCTGATGTTCTTCATCGAGAACAACGGCTACGCCGTGGCGACCACCGTGGCGGAAGCAACGCGCGACCCGCGCCTGTCCGGCCGTGGTCCCGCGTTCGGCATCCCTTCCTGGCGCGTGGACGGCATGGACCCGCTGGCGGTCCACCTCGCCACGCAGGAGGCGCTCGCCCACATGCGGGCGGGCCATGGGCCGACGGTCATCGAAGCCGAGGTCTATCGCTATTTCCACCAGAACGGCCCCCTGCCCGGCTCCGCCTTCGGCTATCGAACGAAGGAGGAAGAGAGCGCCTGGCGGGCTCGCGACCCCATCGACCGCACCGGCCGCGTGCTGGTGCAGCGGGGCGTTCTCAGCCCGGACGAGGTGGACGGGCTGCGCGCGCGCTGCAAGGACATCATGGCCGAGGTGGCCGCCCGGCTCGTGGAGCCGGAGGGCAACAAGCGGCGCATCCGCCCGGCGCTCTGGCCGGACGTGGGCTTCGTCGATGCCGGCATCCGCGGCGATCTCTCGGAACTCGCCGGCGCGCGCCGGCAGGAGGCAGACACCTTCACCGGCCCGTTGGTGGAGCGCAAGTTCGTGGACGCCATCGCCGACGTGCTGCACCGTCGCTTCGAGACCGACGGCCGGCTGGTCATCATGGGTGAGGACATCCACAAGCTGAAGGGCGGCACCAACGGCGCCACCCGCGGGCTCGCCGCGGCCTTTCCCGGCCGGGTATTCGGCACGCCCATCAGCGAGGGCTCGTTCGCGGGCCTTGCCGGCGGCCTCGCGATGGACGGCCGCTACCGGCCGCTGGTGGAATTCATGTATCCGGATTTCATGTGGGTGGCCGCTGATCAGGTGTTCAACCAGATCGGCAAGGCCCGCCACATGTTCGGTGCCGACGTCGATGTGCCGCTGGTGCTGCGCACCAAGATCGCCATGGGCACCGGCTACGGCTCGCAGCACTCCCTCGACCCTGCCGGCATGTTCGCCACTTCCGCCGGCTGGCGCATCGTCGCCCCCTCGACGCCCTTCGATTATGTGGGCCTGATGAACGCGGCCCTCGCCTGCAACGACCCGGTGCTGGTGATCGAGCATGTGGACCTCTACCAGACCATGGGCCAGGTGCCGGTGGACGATCTCGACTATGTCATCCCGCTCGGCCAGGCCCGTGTGGTGCGTGCGGGCTCCGAGCTGACCATTCTCACCTATTCCGCCATGGTGGCGCGAAGCCTGGAGGCGGTGGAACAGCTCGGCCTCGACGCGGAAATCATCGACCTGCGCACCCTCGATCGCGCTTCGCTGGACTGGGACACCATCGGCGAGAGCATCCGCAAGACCAACAATGTCGTCATCGTCGAGCAGGGCTCGGCGGGCACCTCCTACGGCGGCTTCCTCGCCGACGAGATCCAGCGCCGCTATCTGGACTGGCTGGACCAGCCCATCCAGCGGGTGCACGGCAAGGAAGCCTCGCCCACCATCTCCAAGGTGCTGGAGCGCGCGGCCTTCGCCGGCACGCGGGAAGTGGTGGACGGGCTGGCGCTGGCCATGGCGTCCAAGGGCGCGCCGCTGCCGCCAGCCCTCATCGCGGGTGCCGGATCGTGACCGGCCGAGACGGCACGCCACACTGTTTTTACCCGCCTGGGATCGTGTCGGAAGCGCGCGCGTGTCCCAGACGGGCAGTGCGATCCGGGCATGGGTTGCCGGCGGACGCCCTGTGACCGGCCCTTCATACGACGAGCATGAGATGGATACGTTCGACTACATCATCGTCGGCGGCGGCACCGCGGGATGCATCCTGGCGGCGCGGCTCTCGGAAGACAGCCGACGCAGCGTCCTGCTGATCGAGGCGGGCGGCCCGGACAACGGCTTCTGGATTCCGATTCCCGCCGGCTTCGGCAAGCTTCTGAGCGGCTCCGCCTTCAACTGGCGCTTCACCACGGCACCGGAGGCGAATACGGGCAACCGTGAGATCGTAGTGCCGCGCGGCAAGGGCCTCGGCGGCTCGACCCTCATCAACGGCATGATCTTCGTCCGCGGCCAGCCGCAGGACTTCGACGGCTGGGCGCAGATGGGCGCTACCGGCTGGAGCCACGCCGACGTGCTGCCCTACTTCAAGCGGCTAGAGACCTTCGCCGGCCCTGATGCCGACCCCGCCACACGCGGCCTCGACGGCCCCATGAGCGTGGTGCGCGTGGCCGAGCGGCCGGTGCTTTCGGAAGCCTTCCTCGCCGCCGCCCAGCAGGCCGGCTTCCCGCTCAACCCCGACTATAACGGACCGGACCAGAACGGCTTCGGCTACTATCAGGTGAACCAGAAGAACGGCCGGCGCTGGACCGTGATGGACGCCTATCTGCGTCCGGCCATGGGCCGCCCGAACCTCAAGGTGGTGACCCACGCCCATGTGACCCGGCTGGACTTCGACGGCCGGCGCGCCACCGGCGTCGCCTACACGATGGCGGGCTCCGTACGCAGGGCCACGGCACGGGCCGAAGTGATCCTCACCGCGGGTGCGGTCCAGACCCCGCAACTGCTGGAACTCTCCGGCATCGGCGACCCAGCGACGCTGCGCGCGGCCGGCCTGCCGGTGTTCCATGCCCTGCCGGGCGTGGGCAACAATTACCGCGACCACTTCGCCACGCGGATGAACTGGCGCGTGAAGCAGCCCATCACCCTCAACGAACAGACGAGGGGGCTGCATCTGGCCCGCGCCGTCGCGCAATATTTCCTCACCCGCACCGGCATCCTCACCCTCGGCACCGGCCTTGCCCATGGCTTCGTGAAGACGCGGCCGGAACTTGAGACCCCGGATGTCCAATATTTCTTCATGCATGCGAGCTACGCGAACGCAGCCGACCGCGCCCTCGACCGCCTTCCCGGCATGACCATCGGCGTGGCCCAGCTCCGCCCGCAGTCGATCGGCTCGATCCACGCAGTCAGTCCCGACCCCTTGGTGCAACCCGCCATCCGGCCCAATTTCCTTGCCGTCCCGGAAGACCAGGACAGCCTCGTGGGCGGCATGAGGATCGCCCGCTCCATCATCAGGCAGGCAGCCATGGATCCCTACCGGGACCATGAGATGAACCCCGGCGCGGAGGTTGAGAGCGATGCCCAATGGCTCGACTTCGCCCGCCGGACCGGCCAGACCATCTATCACCCCGTCGGCACCTGCGCGATGGGCACGTGTCCGGCTTCGGTCGTCGATCCCCGGCTGCGCGTGCACGGCATCGAGCGCCTGCGGATTGTCGATGCCTCGATCATGCCGACGCTGGTGTCGGCCAACACCCAGGCGGCCGTCATGATGATCGCCGAGAAGGCCGCCGACCTGATCCGCGCCGACGCGTCGGCTTAGGCGGTGTTTTTTGGCGGCTGTGCCATATAGGCTGCATACGGCGCCGAAGGCGCGATCAGCGGCAGCTCGCCATCGCCTGATCGACGAAGCCCTCGGAGCTATAGACCCGAAGCCATGCCGCGACGCGACCGGGCTGAGCCCTGCACAGGTCCGTCAGGCGCTCGCGCGAGACCCAGCGCCAGTCCTCGACCTCGTCCGCATTCATCATCACCTCGCCGTCGAAGCGTCCGGCGAAGCCATGCACGACCTCGTCCTCGGTCAGGCCACGTCCGACGCTGCAACGGTATTGCGTGGTCCCGAACCAATGGAGGCTGGGACTGATCCCAAGCTCCTCGCCGAACCGCCGCTGCATGCAGTCCAAAGCCGCTTCGCCGGGCCGCGGATGCGAGCAGCACGCGTTCGCCCAGAGCCCGCCGCTATGATATTTCGTCGCGGCGCGCTTCTGGATCAGCATCTCGCCCGAGCGCGAGAACAGGAAACCCGAGACCGCGCGATGGCGGGCGCCTTCAAGGTGCGTCCGCAGCTTGTCCATGACGCCCAGCTGGGTGTCGTTCGCGTCCACCAGGACGATCAGGTCTTCGCTTGCCATCACGCGCTCCGTCCCTCCCCGGGCCTCATCACACCCGATGCCACCGCAGAATGCAGCGGTCAGCCTCCCCCGGCACCGGCCGGACGCGGCCACTCTTCCTTGTGTCCGAACCCGGCCGTGTTATCGACCATCTTCACATAGTCCGGCACCAGCGCCCAGATCGGGGCCGGGACCGCGCCCACGTCGGGAAAATCGGCGAGGAAAAGAACTTTCGCGTCGTCCGCCTCCCGCCCTTGCAGCATGGTGGACGCGCCTCTGATCTGCACGCCCTGCACGCCGGCAATGTCCCGCCCCTGCGGCGCCACCGTCGCAACCACGGAAGGGTTCGACAGCGCCAGCCGTCCATGCGTCGTATCCAGGCTGGTGACGTAGAGCAGACGCCGCTGCGCCCTGTCGAATGCATAGAAGACGCAGGCCGCCCAGAGCACACCCTCGCCCGCCACCGCGAGCGACATCACGTTGTGTCGGGCGAGGAAACCGTCGATCGTCGGGGTGAATGCCGTGTCCATGGTTCAGAAGATATATCCCCAAAGCGCCGTGACCGGCATGGCGAAGAGCAGCGCCGGCAGCATGTTGGCGACCGGAAAGCTCTTGATGCCGCAGATCCGGAAGCCCGTCGCCAGCATCAGCGCGCCGCCGACCGCGGAGAAATTATGGTTCATCGCCGTGGTCATGATCGGGACGATGAAGATGGCGCCATAGGTCAAACCCAGCAGAACGATGATCTGGGGTATGCAGATGGCGGCCACCGCGAAGCCGAGCGAGGTCGCGAAGATGCCGGCGGTCAGGAGATCCAGCGACGACTTGGCGATCAGGATCGACGGATCGCCCGTCATGCCTTCCTGCATGGCACCGAAAATACCCGTGCCGC
Source organism: Azorhizobium doebereinerae UFLA1-100 (assembly GCF_000473085.1). GTDB lineage: Bacteria > Pseudomonadota > Alphaproteobacteria > Rhizobiales > Xanthobacteraceae > Azorhizobium > Azorhizobium doebereinerae. Next base: position 153,388 of record NZ_AXBA01000004.1, on the reverse strand, counting down.
TTGCGCAGAAAAGCACCGTGATCGCCACGTACTTCTCCAGGAAGGCCTCGTTGCTGAGGTCCTTCGGCTTGGGCAGGTATCGCGCCAGAAGCGAGTTCAGCGCCTCTGCGACGGCGCCGATGCCCCGCTCCAGATAGATCAGTTCGCCGAGGATCGCCCCCAGCAGCAGCGAGATCACCATCACGCCGATGGTTTCCACGCGGACGATCAGCACCACGCCCATGGCCATGGACGCCGCCCCGAAGGTCATCGGCATGGCCGTCCTCAGGCGCTCCGGCAGGCGCGTCCCGAGCGCCGCCCCGACCACACCGCCGATGAGGACGGCGCTTGCATTTATGACTGAGCCAATCATCTTGGCTTCCCCTTACTTTTCGAGAGTGAGAGCCGGCACCGTCTCGCCCCAGCGGGGGAGCTCCTGCGTATGGATGCCCAGAAGGCCGATGGCCCGGGCGACGCTGTGCCTGATGATGTCGTCGGTGGTCTTTGGCCCGGCATAGATCGCCGGCACCGGCGGGAATACGATGGCTCCATACTCCGTGACCGCCTGCATGTTGCGCAAGTGACCAAGATGGAGCGGCGTCTCGCGTGCCATCAGGACGAGGCGCCGGCGCTCCTTGAGGACCACGTCCGCGGCGCGCGTCACCAGATTGTCGGTGACGCCGGAGGCAATGGCACCCAGCGTATGCATCGAGCAGGGTGCGATGATCATGCCGAGCGTGCGGAACGAGCCGCTGGAAATCGGCGCGCCCAGCGCCCCCGGCGCATGGCAGTAGGCGGCCATCTGCTCGACCTCGGCGCGCGTCACGCTGGTCTCGTGCTGGCGGGTGAGATCGGCGCCCTTCGACATCACGAGATGCGTCTCGACGCCGGCATCATTCAGCAGGCGAAGGGCTTCCAGGCCGTATTGGAAGCCGCTGGCTCCGGTGATGCCAACGACGACGCGGTCCTTTTCCATTTCGGCTTCTCCTGTCCGTTGGGAATGGGGCGGGGACGCGGCTGCGCGCGGCAGATGGCCCCCGCCCGAAGCTGCTCAGGTTTCCGGGAACAGATCCGGCGCGAAGGGCCGCGGATCGACATCGCGGAACGGCGCCCGGGCGAACTTCTCGCGCATCTTCCAGGGATAGGTGCAGTCGAAGATCGTCTTGCAGGTCACGCCCCTGGCCGGGATCGTGGTGCTGTAGTCGGGCGACTGGGAGGGATCGAGGACATGGCCCGTGACGCCGGGCAGGAACATCGTGTCCATGTCGCCCTGGTAGCGTGTCTGCATCGCCCACAGCACATCGTTGCTGTCGAACGGATCGACATCGTCATCCACGAGGATCACGTTCTTCAGTTCGCGATAGATGGCGAGCGCGATGATCGCCGCCTGCCGGGCACGCCCCTGGTCCAGGGCACTCTTCTGTGAGACCTGGATCACCGCGAGGAACTTTCCCCCGCCCGCCGTGTGGGCGTAGACATTCTTCACGAAGCCCGGAAGCGCCTTCTCGCAAGCGTTGTAGATGCTCGCCTCGGTCGGGATGCCGGCAAGGTTGGTGTGCTCCTCTCCCGGCCCCACCAGGGTTTGCAGGATGGCGTTGTGCCGCATGGTGACGGCCTTCACCTTGATCACCGGCAGCGAGGGATTGGCCGGGCCGTCATAGCCGGGAAACTCCGGCATGGCATGGCCGCTGTCGGTGTTGATGTCTTCCCGGATGCGCCGGCCGGGCAGGATCTCACCCTCGATGACGATCTCGGCGCGCGCGATCGAATGCTGCTTGACCGTCAGAGCCGGCACCAGCTCGACAGGGCGCCCACGCAGGCCGCCGGCGACCGACAGTTCGTCGAAGCCCAAGGGAGTGGTCGGCGCCTCGAAGCAGGAGCCGATGGCGATCGCCGGATCGAGCCCCATGTTGATGGTCACCGGCAAGGGCTGCCCGTTCGCCTCGGCCTTCTCCCGGAAGGCATCGATATGACGGCCGGGCGCGAAGAAGATCGACAGTTCATCTCGCCCCTGCACGCAGAGGCGGTGAATGGTGACGTCCGTATGCCCGTTCTCCGGATCGGACCCCAGCACCAGGCCCAGGCAGAAATACGGGCCGGCATCCTGCTCCGTATTGGTGGGCGCCGGCAGCAGGGTTCGCAGATCGAAGGACGGATCGTCGGCGCGGAACACCTGCTCCTGGCAGGGCGCGCCCTTGCCATCGATGATCACCGGCTGGATCGCGTTGTCGACCGCGGCGCCCATATGCTGGGCCAGTTGCTCAGGCTTGGTGCCGAGCAGGGCCGCCACGCGAGAGCGGTCGGCCATCACGCCGACCAGCACGCGCGACCCGGGAAAGCCCTTGATGTTCTCGAACATCATCGCCGGCCCCGTGCGGGTCGGACGCATCACGGTGCCGCCGGCCCCGATGCGCTTGTAGACCCCCGCCAGCTCCGCATGCGGATCGACGAGATGATCGGTGGTGCGGAACTGGCCCGGCAGGGTCTTCAGCCGCTCGATCGCCGAGCGGAGATCGAGAACCGCGCCCGCGTCCGCCATGGGCATCTTAGTCGGTGCATTCATGGGTCATGCCTCCTTTGCTGCGGCGCACAATGGGAGGCTCTTCTCGCAAGATCGATATACATGATCTCGCATTATTGATAAGTTTACCCTTATGGATTCACGTCTCACCGACGTCTCGCTCCGCCGCCTCCAGGTCTTCCTGGTGGTCTGCGATACGCTGCACATGGCCCAAGCCGCGGAACGACTAGGCGTCGCGCAACCGGCGTTGAGTCAGCAAATCCATGCCCTTGAGCGCGCGCTCGGCGTTGAGCTTTTCCATCGTCGCAAGCGCGGCATCGATCTGACCGCGGCCGGAGAGGCGTGTCGCACGGAAGCCGAACGGCTGTTGTCGCTACATGCTGGCGCCATTGAGACCGTTCGCCGCATCGGGCGGGGCGAGATGGGGCGGCTCACGCTCGGCTATGTGGCCTCGGCCATGTTCGAGCCACGGTTTCCCGCGCAGTTGAAGCGGATGCGCAACGCCTTTCCGGACGTCGAGCTCGATCTTCGGGAGGGCAGCATCTCCGCGCTGCTCGCCGGCGTGGAGGCCGGCGACATCGATGTGGCTCTGGTGCGCGCACCCATCGTCGCCAGCACACTCCTGCGCCACCAGCTTCACTCCGGCCAGGATCTGGTGGTGATCCTCCAGCCCGGACATCCGCTTGCCAAACTGCCGAAGATCCCCATCGCGCGGCTCGCGCCGGAGCCGATGATCGGGTTTCCGGATTCGGAGAAGGTCGGCATCATGCGGGTGGCGCAGCAACTCGCCGCCGCCGAAGGGGCGCAACTGCACGTGCGGTGGAGGGTGGCCGAGATCGGCAGCATCCTGGGCCTGGTCGCCGCCGGTCTCGGCTTCGGCATCGTTCCGAAGAATATCGCCCTGCTCGCCGGCGCCGAGATCGTCTCGCGCCCCCTGGCGACATCCGGCGCGCGGGCGGAACTGTGGCTGGTGTGGCGCGAAGACAGGGAGACACCGGCCCTGCTCCAGTTCCTCAAGATCGCGACACCGCAGGACAAGCCGGAACGCGTCCGGACATGAGCGCCGGGATCGTGGCCGAAGATCGCCTAACCGGACCGGCCGCCCTTCCCCGCGAGGCGCCGGGCGCTCATGGCCCGGCGGCAGCCGCTCAGAACGATACCCGCGCGGACAGCAGCGCCTCCAGCGGATCGCCGATCTCCACGCCCAGGTTGGTGGCTTGCGTCGAGGTGTAATAGGTGGTGTCGAAGATGTTCTTCACGTTCAACTGCACCGTGATCGGGTTCTTGGCCTGGATGGTGTAGGCGATGAGCGCATCGAACACCGTGTAGGCCGGCAGCCAGAAATCATTGGCCGGATCGCCGGGGGCACGGCTGCGGCCATGCATGCCGCCGCCCACCTTGAGGCGGTTGTCGCCCCAGACCTTGCCGAAGTCATAGGTGGCGAACAGCGAGTAGGTATGCCGCGCCACGTTGGTCGGCGTATTGCCCTGGTAGTCGGGATCCTCGACGACGACCGCGTCGGTATAGCCATAGCTGGCGATGAGGTTGATCCTGTCCGTCACCGCGCCGGCGACGTCGAACTCGAAGCCCTGGGAACGCACCTTGCCGGCGGTCCGGGCATAGCTCTCGCCACCGATGACCTCGGTGTAGAGCACATTCTCCTTCTCGATGTCGAACACCGCCGCCGTTGCGGTGAGGCCCTTCAGCATGTCGAATTTCACGCCCGCCTCATAGGAAACGCCGGTCTCCGGCGGCAGGTTGCCGATGTAGCTGGCGATCGAGGTCTGCGGCACGAAGGACGTGGCATAGTTGGCATAGAAGGACAGCTTGTCCGTCGCCTTGTAGACAATGCCCGCCCGCGGCATGAACTCGCTGCCGTCCGCCTCGGTGTTCAGGTTGAACGGGCGGCCCTTGCCGGCCATCTGGTCATAATATTGGAAGCTTCCGCCCGCCACGACGATCCACTGGTCCGTCAGATAGAGCGCATCCTGAGCATAGCCATTATAGACCGATTGCTGGGTCGTCTGGTCGCTGTCGCTGGCCGATACCGTCGTGCAGGGCGAAAGCTGGCCGTAGACCGGCCGGTAGATGTTGAAGCCGGTGCGGTTGGCGCAGCGGATCATGTCGGTGCGCAGCAGGTCGTAATAGTTATAGGAGGCGCCGAACAGCAGCTCGTTCTTGAAGCCGGCGATATTCACCGTGCCGGCGAGATCGGCGCGCACGTTGTGGTCGTACTGGGTGGAATCCTGCGTGGCATCGGCGCGGCGGGTGAGTGCGCCGGTCGTCGCATTGTAGGCGATCACCCGCGACTGGTTGTCGGAATAGATGTCCCGGCTGTAGCCGTAGTTGACCTTCAGCTTCCAGTTGTCACTGAGCTGGCGCTCAGCGTTGATCTGGAACAGATCCGAGGAGCCCTCGGTGACGTTATAGGCCTCGTCGAAGCGGGTGCGGCGGTCCACATTCACCGCCTTGCCGGTATTGAGGTCGAAGATCGTGCCGCGGTCGAACGGCACCGTATAGTCGCGATGGGTGTAGGCGACCGTCACCGTCGCGTCCTCGCCATACCAGCTCACCGAAGGGGCGAAAACATTCTGGCGGGTGGTGCCGAAATTCCGCCAGTAGTCGGTGTCCTGGTATTCGGCGATGAGGCGGTAGGCGAAATTGGTGCCGGCGACGGGCCCGGTGATGTCGAAATCGGCATAGCCGCCGCCGAAGCTGGATAGCGTGCCGCCGAGGGAGCCGCCGAAGGTCTGCTGCGGCGTCTTGGTGATGATGTTGATGATGCCGCCCGGCTCCTGGATGCCATAGAGCGTGGATGCCGGGCCCTTCACCACTTCCACACGGTCGGCGGTGGCATTGAAGCTGCGCGGCCACACGCTGCGCAGGCCGTTGGTCAGCACGGAGCCGTCGCGATTGTCGCCGAACCCGCGCCGGATGAAGGCATCCTGCGTGCCGCCGAGCGTGTTGGCCTGGGTGACATTGCTCACATTCGCCAGCACCTGGTCGAGCGTGCGGGCATTCTGGTCGACGATCACCTCGTTGGTGACGACATTCACCGCCTGGGGAATGTCCAGGATCGGCATTTCGGTCAGCGTCGCGGTGGAGGTGGCGATGGGCTGGAAACCCTTGGTCTCGCCGCCCCCGGCTTCCGCCTGCACCACCAGCGTGGTCAGCATCACCTCATTGTCGCCATTAGCAACGGATGGCGATGGCGCGCTTTGCGCCATCGCCCCGCCGGTCATCGCGACCTGCGCAAGCATCACCGCCGAAAGAGGCAGACGCCAAGACGCCCGGCGCTTCACTACCGAAATAATCATCACCACAGCCTCAATGACACCGCGTGTTCCGGGCGGCCACAGAGGCATCCGCATCCGAATCCACACGAGCCGGATATCCCAGTCGTGGGAACGATGTTTCAAACGGGGCTGTAGTAGTAAAATCTGGAAACAATCCAGGCCAGGCTTCAGGCATTGTTCTATTCGATTCTAAACTAGACGAATGTTGATAAACGCCACATCGCGGGCATGCAGGGATGATTGAAAGGGGCATATGCTGGTCGGCGCGCCGGCGGGCAGAAGCCATCAGATTTACATTAGAATAAATAAAAATAGCGACTAAGATCCACAACCTCCCGATGAAAAATGAACGTATCCATTGCGTAATCGCTGCCGATGGCGATTATCGCGGCGATGCAAAAATTGACTACTACATGCGACCATCACAGAGATAGTCCGGTTCGTGGCGGACCATGCGGACGCGCCGCAGGCGCACCACGACCGCGGGGATAGGCTTCGGTGTTCGCGTTCGGGAAACGCCGGTTTGGAAATGATGCCGTCGCCCCCATGGCCCAACGGCCGCCGGCGCCCGAGGTGGCCTGTATCAGCCTCGCTGTCGACGCGCTCACGGCCGGCTACGGCACCCGCCTCGTCGTCGACGACATCTCCTTCCGCGCCGCGACGGGCCGCATGACGGCGCTCATCGGCCCCAACGGCTCGGGCAAATCCACCTTGCTCTCCGCCATGGCCCGCCTGCTCAAGCCGTTCGGCGGCGCCGTGCGTCTCGACGGCCGCTCGATCCACCACATGCCCACCAAGGCGCTGGCCCGCGAGCTTGGCATCCTGCCGCAGAGCCCGCTCGTACCGGAGGGGCTCACCGCCTACGACCTCGTCTCCCGCGGCCGCTATCCGCACCAAGGAGTGCTAAAGCACTGGAGCGCGGCGGACGAGGCGGCGGTCGAGGCGGCCATGCGCCTGACCGGCACGCTCGATTTCGCCCGCCAGCCGATGGACACGCTCTCGGGCGGGCAGCGCCAGCGCTGCTGGATCGCCATGGCCATGGCCCAGGAGACCCGGGTCATCCTGCTGGACGAACCCACCACCTTTCTCGACCTGCGCTATCAGGTGGAGGTGCTGGAGCTGCTGCGCCACGTCACCCGGGCCCATGCCCGCACCGTGGTCGTGGTGCTGCATGACCTCAACCTTGCCCTCGCTTATGCCGATACTGTGATCTGCCTGAAGGAGGGGCGCATCCGCGCCGTCGCGGAAGGCGGCGTCGGCCTGACGCCGGAGGGCGTGGAAGACATTTTCGGTCTGCCGGTGGCCACCGTCCCACATCCCCAGACGGGGCAGCCGTTGTTCGTGCCGCTGGCAGGGCGGCGGAAGGAGGCCCCGTGACCCTGGCTCGGACCGGCACCTTCGCCCGGCGTCGATCCTCGCCTCTTCGCCTCCTGCGTCACGCCACGCTCGCAGGCGCGCCGGTGTTGCTCGTCGCCCTCGCCATCGCCCATCTTGGCTTCGGCGCGCGCGCCATCGGCCCGCGGACGGTGATCGAGGCCCTCGTCGCCTTCGATCCTGCCAATTTCGACCACAAGGTCGTGGTGGAACTGCGCATGCTGCGGCTGTTGTCCGGCGTGCTGGTCGGCGCGGCGCTCGGCGTCTGCGGCGCGGTCCTCCAGGCTGTCACGCGCAACCCGCTGGGTGAGCCTCACGTGCTGGGGCTCAATGCCGGAGCGACGCTGGCGGTGGTGAGCACCCTCACGCTCGGCCCCTTCCTCGGTGCCCATCTTTCTCCGCTGCTCATCACCCTGGCGCGTCCGCTCGTTGCCGCGGCCGGCGCCGCGGCCATGTTCGGCCTCGTCATCGCGCTGGCCTCGGCGGGGCGGCACGGCCTCACCCCGCTCAAGGTGACGCTGTGCGGCGTCGCCTTGTCCAGCTTCGCCGCAGCGCTGACCTCGGTGCAGCTCATCCTTGACGACCAGACCCTGGCCACCATGCGCCTATGGCTCGCCGGCGACCTGTCGGGATTGTCCTATGGCGCGCTCGTCGGCGCCCTGCCCGCGGTGCTCGTCGGCCTGTCCATCGTCTTCGCTTTGGCCGGGCGCTTCAATGCCATGGCCCTTGGCGACGGCGTTGCGAGCGGGCTCGGCGTCGATCTCGTGCGCACGCGGCGCGCCGGCCTCGCGGCGGCGGGCCTCCTGTGCGGCGCCGCCGTGTCGCTGGCGGGACCGATCGGCTTCGTGGGCCTCGTCGTCCCGCACGTGGTGCGCAGCTTCATCTCCCGTGACCTGCGCCTGCTCATCCCGCTCTCGGCCGTGCTGGGCGCGAGCCTCCTGCTCGCCGCCGATCTCGCGGCCCGCAGCCTCGTTGCCCCGCGCGAACTCGCCACCGGCGCCGTCACCGCCCTCGTCGGCGTGCCGGTGTTCCTCGCCCTGGCCGCACGGAGCCGCTGATGCCCGCGCCCGCGCAGATTGCCGGCTATCGGCGGATCGTTCTCGGGCCGCTCAGCTTGCGCATCCGGCCCCGCCCTCTGTTCGCTTGCGGCGTGCTTGCCCTCGCTCTGCTCGCCGCCGCCACCTGGGCGCTGATGCGAGGCAGCCTGCCGCTGCCGGCCGGTGACGTCCTGGCGGCCCTGACCGGCGGGCGAGCCACGCCGCAGGCCGTCCACATCGTTCGCGAGGTGCGGCTGCCGCGCGTGCTCCTGGCGATGCTGGTGGGCGCGATGCTGGGCCTTGCCGGCGCGGCCATGCAGACGCTGACCCGCAACGGCCTGGCCGATCCCGGCCTCATCGGCGTGAAAGAAGGCGCCAGCATCGCCGTTCTCATCGTCGTTTTCGGTGCCCCGGGCCTTGCCCTTGTCTGGCGCCCGCTGGCGGGAATGGCTGGCGGGCTCGGGGCAGCGCTCGCCGTGTGCCTTCTGGCCCGCGACCTCTCCGGCCTGCGTTTCGTGCTCGTGGGCATCGGCTTGTCGTGGCTGCTCTCCGCGGCCCTGCTCGTCTTCCTCACCACGGCGGACATCAACGACGTGGAAACCGCACTCGTCTGGCTGGCGGGCAGCCTTCACGCCGCCGCGTGGCCGGCTCTGCCCGGCGTCGCGCTGTGGGGCACGGTGGGAGCGCTCGCGCTGGCCTTCACCGCCCGCGCGGCCGACACCGCCTTGCTGGGCGATGCCGCCGCCCGTGGCCTCGGCGTCCGGCTGAACGGGCTGAATGTCGTCCGGCTTGGCAGCTCGGTGCTGATGACCGCCGCCGCCGTCTCCTGCGCCGGCAGCCTCGGCTTCGTGGGGTTGATGGCGCCGCACATGGCCCGCCTCGCCGTCGGCGGCAGCCAGACGGCGCTTCTGGCCGGCAGCGCGCTCATGGGCGGCGTCATGGTGCTTGCCGCCGATACGGCGGGGCGCCTCGCCTTCGCGCCGCTGCAGATCCCCGCCGGCATCGTCATGGCGGTGTTCGGCGTCCCCGCCTTCCTTCTGATGCTGTGGCACCGGCGCGACCGGCTGTGACACAAACCGACGAGGCCCTCATGGCTCGCATGCTCCTTCGCCTGTCCGCGCACGCCCTTGCGGCAGCGACGCTGGTCCTTGCCTTCGGTGCCGCCGCCATGGGACAGACACGGCCGTTCACCGACGATCTCGGCCGCACCGTCGCGGTGCCGGAGCACCCGCTGCGCATCGTCTCGCTGCACGATCTCGACATCACCCTGCCGCTGATCGAACTGGGCGTGCTGCCGGTGGCAAGCCACGGCCGGGTGCGCCCCGACGGCACACGCGTCCTGCGCTCGGGCGCCCTGCTGACCGGCGTGGACTTCGACACCGCCCCCATCGCCTTCATCGGTGCCAATGCCGTCGATCTCGAAGCGGTGGCCGCCGCCCGGCCCGACCTCATCATCACCCTCACCACCCGCGACACACCCGTGGAACAGTTGGAGCGGATCGCGCCGACGGTGAGTCTCGACCACCTCAAGGGCGGGCCCGACCGCCTCTACGGCAAGCTTGCCGAACTCACCGGCACCCAGGCCCGCCTTGCCGCGCTCCAGCGTCGCTACCAGACCCAGATCGCGCAGTTGCGGACGTTGGTGGACACCTCGCGCATCACGGTCTCCACCCTGCAGGCCAATCAGGGCAAGCTCACCGTCTTCCACACCGACCGCGCGCTGGGCCAGGTGCTGCGCGATGCCGGCTTCCGCTTCCCGAAGCTCCAGGACGGTATCCCGGCGGGCGGCCGCATGGACGTCAGTGCCGAGCGCCTGCCCGACCTCGATGCCGACCTCGTCTTCAACACCTTCCGCTCCGACCGCCCCGGCGGCCCGGCGGAGGAGACGGCCGCCATGGAGAAGGTCATGCCCGGCTTCTGCCAGGTGCTCAAGGCCTGCCGGGAGGGCCGCTATGTCCTGCTGCCGCGGGACGAGACCATCTCCAACACCTATTCCGCGCTCAATCTCCTGGTGCCGGTGGTGCAGGCCCAGGCGCTCCGCCTGAAGCCGGCTTGGCGGTGAGGTTGGAGCCGCCCTCCGCCTGTGCCAGCATGCCGGCGGACCAGCCGGGAGCGGGCACGAGCCGCATGACGATGCCGTCGCACAGTCGCAAGGGGAAGGTGGACCGCTTCGGCGAGCGCCTGCGGACCAGGGGCGCGGGCCTCTCGCCCAGCCTGAAGGCGGTGGTCGATTATATCGACGAGAACCGCCGCACCATCCTGCGCAAGTCCGCACTGGAGATCGCCGCCGACACCGGCACCTCGGACGCGACCGTCATCCGCGCCATCCAGGCACTGGGTTTCGAGGGCCTGCGCGACCTCAAGCGCACCCTGTCGGGCTTTCTCGGCGAGGTGGTGTCCTCGGTGGACAAGATGTCGTCCACCACCGAGCAGCTCAAGCAGAGCATCGACACCTCCATCGATTTCGTGCGCGACGGCCATCTGGCGGGCATCGAGAAGATCACCGCGCCGGAGAACCGCGCCGCCATCGCCGCCGCCATCGAGCTGATGCGCGGGGCCGAGGGCATCGGCCTGTTCGGCATCGGCGCCTCCGCCATCCTGGCGGACTATGTGGCGCGCCTGCTGGTGCGCAACGGGCGGCATGCCTATGCGCTCAACCGCACCGGCATCGGCCTCGGCGAGCAGTTGCTGGCCATGCGCGGCGGCGACATGCTGATCATGATGGGGCAGGCCAACGCCCACCGCGAAGGCGCGGCAACGCTGGAGGAGGCGCGCAGATTGGGGGTTCCGATGGTCCTCCTGACCGGCTCGGCCTCTCCCGCCTTCGGCAAGCAGGCGCAGGTGATCATCAAGGTGCCGCGCGGCAGGTCGGAGCTGGTGCCGCTGCACGGGCTGGTGCTCATGACCTTGGAAATGCTGGTGATCGGCCTTGCCGCCAGCGAGCCGGAGCGCTCCACGCGCTCGCTGGAGCGGCTGCACGGGCTCTATGAGGACATCCGCAAGCCGCCGCGCGGATGAAAGGATCGCCGCGCGGATGCGTGTGAAAACCCCCGTTTGGCTCCGAAATTCACCGATTTACACTACACATCCGCCGACGGCGGCGACGCCCCCTCCTCCGCCGGCCGGGCGGGGGCCAGCAGGCGGGCGGAGTTCATCAGGAAGGCCAGCTCCGACCCCACGTGGATGGAGGCGGCCAGCAGCGGATTGAGGTATCCGAATGCGGCCAGCCCGATGCCCAGCGCGTCCACGGCCAGGGTGCCGGAAAAGTTCTGCCAGATGATCGCCCGGGTCTTCTGGGCGATCCGCAGCGTCTCCACCAGCTTGAACAGGTCGTTGCCAATCAGCACGATGTCCGCGCTCTCCTGGGCGATGTCGGTGCCCGAGCCCATGGCGATGCCGAGGCTGGCCGCCGTCAGCGCCGGGGCGTCGTTCACCCCGTCGCCCACCATGGCCACCACGCGCCGGTCGGCCACCAGCTTGCGGATCCGCGCCAGCTTGTCCTCCGGCAGCATGTCGGCCACCACCTCGCCGATCCCCAGCTCCCGCCCCACATGCTCCGCCACCGCCCGGGTATCCCCGGTCAGGAGGATGGTGCGCACCCCCATGGCGTGCAAAGCGGCGATCGCCGCCTGGGCCTCGGCGCGGATCGGATCGGCGACGATGATCTCGCCGAGATAGCGCCCGTCCGCCGCTACCACGATGTCGGAGCCGACATGGTCCTGGGTCCGGGCCGGCGCGGCGATGCCGGCATCCGCCAGCAGCTTGCGGTTGCCCACCAGGACGGCGCGGCCCTCCACCTGCGCGGCGATGCCGCGCGCCACCGTATAGGTGAAGGCCTGCGCCTCGGGCGGGGCAAGGCCCCGCCGCTCGGCCTCCGCCACCACCGCATGGCCGAGCGGATGCTCCGAGCGCGCCTCGGCCGCCGCCGCCAGCCGCAGCAGGTCGGCCGCGTCCGCGCCCTCCGCCGGCCGGAGCGCGGTGACCATGGGCTGGCCCATGGTGAGGGTGCCGGTCTTGTCGAGCACCACCGTGTCCACCCGCCCCAGCGTCTCCAGATGGATGCCGCCCTTGATGATGGAGCCGAGCTTGGCGGCGCGGCCGATGCCGCCGAGGATGGCCAGCGGGGTCCCGGCCGCGATGCCGCAGGCGCCGGCGACGATGATGACCGAGATGGTGTCGCGGACATTGTGGGTCAGCAGATAGGTCAGCGCAGCGGCGGCGAAGGCCACGTAGACGAGGTAGCCGGCCAGCCGGTCGGCCAGCTTCTGCACCGGCGCCCGGGTCTGCTCCGCCTGCTCCACCGCATCGATGATGCGGCCGTAGCTGGTGTCGCGGCCCACCCGCTCGACGCGGATCTCCAGCAGCCCCATCTGGTTGATGGAGCCGGCGAAGACGGCCGCCCCCTCCCCCTTTTCCGCCGGCATGGATTCGCCGGTGATGCGCGACTGGTCCAGGTAGGAATGGCCGGCGGCCACGGTCCCGTCCACCGGCACCTTCTCGCCCGGACTGACCAGCACGAGGTCGCCCGCCGTCACCTGCTCCAGCGGCAAAGCGAGAACCGCGCCGCCGCGCCGCACGCGGGCGATCTTGGGCACGAAGTCCACCAGATCGCGGATCGCGCCGCGCCCGCGCGCCACCGTGAGGTGCTCCAGCTCCTCGGCCACGAGGACGAAGACGCTCACCACCAGCGCCGTGAAGAATTCCGAGATGGCCGCCGCCGCGAGGATGGCGATGGCCATGGACAGTTCCATGGTCATCCGCCGGGCATAGAGGTTCCGCAGCGCCTCGCTGAAGATGGGCCAGCCGGCGAAGGCCAGCGTGAGAACGCCGATGAGGCTCACCTGCGGGATGGGCTCGTAGACCTTGAACCACACCGCCGCCGCGCCGAGGATGGCGACCGCGATGCGCAGCACAGCCAGGCGCTCGAACGGGCGATGGTCATGCACGGTCTCGCCGTGCGGCGCCGGGGGATCGGCCCGCCCCGCCGCCGGTTGGCGGTTCGCCATGCTGTCGAGCGTGCTCATGGGTGCTCCCTGTTTCGCGCACAGGTAGCACAGTCTTTAGACGAGTTCTAACCTAAGCTCCCGGCCAACGGAGCGGGCCCCGGCGGCGGATGCCGCCTCTTTCTTAAGCCCTCGGCGGATGCCGCCTCCTCCCCAAGCGGGCGGCGCATGCCGCCTCCCCTCAAGCCGGCGGCGGGGCCAGCAGGGGGCGGATGCGCCACAGCCCCAGCAGGGCGAGGGCGGTGAAGGCGGCGCCGGCCAGGAAGGTGGCCTGCGGGCCGTAGGCGTCCCACAGCCCGCCGGCCGCCACGCTGGCCGCCAGCATCATCACGCCGCCGGCCAGATTGAACAGGCCGAAGGCGGTGCCGCGCAGGTCGGCGGGCGCGGTGTCGGCCACCAGCGAGGCGAACAGCCCCTGGGTGAAGCCCATGTGCAGCCCCCAGAACGCCACGCCGAGCAGGGCGAGGGGGATGGTGTCCCCCAGCGCCAGGACGAGGTCGGCGACGATCAGGAAGGCGACGCCCACCGCCAGCACCCCGCCGCGGCCGAGCTTGTCGGACAGCACGCCGGCCGGATAGGCGGCCAGCGCATAGACCACGTTCATCACCACCATGATGGCCGGGATCAGCGCCAGGGACAGCCCGACATTCTGCGCCCGCAGCACCAGGAAGGCCTCGGAGAAGCGCGCCAGCGTCAGCACCGAGGACACCGCCACCACGGCCCAGAAGGCCGGCGGCAGCCGCCCGGCATCGGCGAAGCGCAGCCGCGCCTTGCGCTCCGCAACATGGCGCGCCGGCTCCTCGACGCCGAGCACCAGCAGGGCCACCGCCGCGAAGGCCGGAATGACGGCGATCCAGAACACCAGCTTGAAATTGTCCGACGACAGCGCCATCAGGGCGATGGCGGCGAGCGGGCCGACGAAGGCGCCGATGGTGTCGAGCGACTGGCGCAGGCCGAAGCTCGCGCCCCGCACCTCGGGCGGCGTGAGGTCCGCCACCAGGGCGTCGCGCGGCGCGCCGCGAATGCCCTTGCCCACGCGGTCCACGAAGCGGGCGGCGACCAGCCACCCCACGGTGCCGGCCAGCGGGAACACCGGCTTGGTGACGGCGGCGAGGCCATAGCCGATGGCCGCCAGCAGCTTGCGGCGGCCGAGCCAGTCGGACAGAGCGCCGGAGAACACCTTGGTGATGCTCGCCGTGGCCTCCGCGATGCCTTCGATGATCCCGACCGTCAGGGTGGAGGTGCCGAGCACGGCGACCAGATAGACCGGCAGGAGGGCGTGGATCATCTCCGAGGAGATGTCCATGAACATGGACACGAAGCCGAGCATCCACACGCCACGGGGGATGCGCGACAGGCGGGAGGGACGATCGACGCGTGCCATGGACGTCACCTCGGGGCGGGCGGGACTGGGGCGGGCGGAGAGCGGCGGAAGCAGCGACCGCACGCCGGCTTGGTCCCGGCGCGCGTCTCCCGTCCGGCGACGGGTATAGCCTCCGGCGGCGCCGTCCGCACCCCGCCGTGCCCCTCGCCCGCGCGGCTATCCACCGCGCCGGCCCTCCAGCGGTGCGCGCCCCGGCGGCCCTTGGCCTGAGCAGCCCTTGGCCTGAGCAGCCCTTGGCCTCAGCAGTCCTCGGTCTCAGCAGCCCTCGGCCTCGGCGTCTCCCGTCCTCAGCGTCCCTTCTCTTGCCGCCAGGCGGCAAAATCCACCTTGGTCTGCTCTTCCGTCGCCGGGTAGAGGCCGACGATGGCGCGTCCCTCCAGCACCTTCTCGGTGACGAAATCCTCGAACGCGGTCATCTCGGTGGCCTCGTCCGCCAGTTCGTCGGCCAGATGCGCGGGGAGGATGATGACCCCCTCCCCGTCGCCCACCACGACGTCGCCGGGAAACACCGGGGCATCGCCGCAGCCGATGGGCACGTTGATGTCGATGGCCTGGTGCACGGTGAGGTTGGTCGGGGCGGCGGGGCGCTGGTGATAGGAGGGGATGGCGAGCGCGGCGATCTCCGGGCTGTCGCGGAAGCCGCCGTCGGTGACGATGCCGGCCACCCCGCGCATCATCAGCCGCGCCACCAGGATCGACCCCGCCGAGGCGGCCCGCGCATCCTTGCGGCTGTCCACCACGAACACCGCGCCGGGCGGGCAGTCCTCCACCGCCTTGCGCTGGGGATGGGCGCGGTCAAGGAAGACGGTGATGGGGTTCAGGTCCTCGCGCGCCGGCATGTAGCGCAAGGTGAAGGCCGGGCCGACCATGTTCTCGCCCTTGAAGCCCAGCGGGTGGACGTTCTGGATGTACTGGTTGCGGAAGCCGCGCTTGAACAGAGCGGTGGCCAGCGTGGCGGTGCTGACGTGCTTCAGCTTCTCGCGGGTCTCGGGGGAGAGCATCGGTTTCACTCCGGGTTCGGCGGATGCGGGATCAGAAGACGGGAGATCGGAAGACGGGGGATCAGAAGATGACGGGCTCGGGCACCGGCGGGCCGAAATCGGTGCGCAGGAAATCGAAGTCGCAGCCCTGGTCGGCCTGGGAGATGTGCTGGGAGAACATCCAGCCATAGCCCCGCCCGTAGCGCGGCGCGGGCGGCGGCAGCGCGGCGCGGCGGCGGGCCAGTTCGGCCTCCGGAACCTCCAGCGAGATGGTGCGGTTGGGCACGTCCACGGAAATGATGTCGCCGGTCTCCACCAGCGCCAGCGGCCCGCCCACGTAGGATTCCGGCGAGACGTGCAGGATGCAGGCGCCGTAGGAGGTGCCGCTCATGCGCGCGTCCGAGATGCGCACCATGTCGCGCACGCCCTGCTTCACCAGCTTCTTCGGGATCGGCAGCATGCCCCATTCCGGCATGCCCGGCCCGCCCAGCGGCCCGGCGTTGCGCAGCACCAATACGGTGTCCGCCGTCACGTCGAGGTCGTCTCGGTCGATATTGGCCTTGAGCGCGGGATAATCGTCAAACACCAGCGCCGGCCCGGAATGGGTGAGCAGGTGCGCGGCGGCGGCGGAAGGCTTCATCACGCAGCCGTCGGGAGCAAGATTGCCCTTCAGCAGCGCCAGCGCGCCTTCCGCATAGATGGGGTTGTCCAGCGGGCGGATGACGTCGTCATGATAGACCTCCGCCCCTTCCAGGCACTCCGCCCAGGTCTTGCCCGAGACGTTGATGAGCGACAGGTCGAGATGGGGCTTCAGCCGCGTCAGCAGGCCCAGCAAGCCGCCGGCATAATAGAAATCCTCCATCAGGTAGCGCTCGCCGCTGGGGCGGATGTTGGCGATCACCGGCACCTTGCGGCTGGCGGCGTCGAAATCCTCCAGACCGATGGGGTGGCCGGCGCGGCGGGCCATGGCGATGATGTGGATGACCGCATTGGTGGAGCAGCCCATGGCCATGGCCACATTGATGGCGTTGCGGAACGCGCCCTCGGTCTGGATCCTGTCCGGTGTGAGGTCCTCCCACACCATCTCCACGCTGCGCCTTCCTGCCGCCGCGCACATGCGGATGTGGTTGGCGTCCGCCGCCGGGATGGACGAGGCCCCCGGCAGCGTCATGCCGATGGCGTCGGCCAGCGCGGTCATGGTGGAGGCGGTGCCCATGGTCATGCACACGCCGTAGGAGCGGGCGATGCCCACCTCCATCTCCGCCCAGTCCTTGTCGGAGATATTGCCCGCCCGGCGCTCGTCCCAGTATTTGAAGGCGTCCGAGCCGGAGCCCAGCACCTTGCCGTGCCAGTTGCCGCGCAGCATGGGGCCGGCGGGCACATAGATGGCCGGCACGCCGGCGCTGGTGGCGCCCAAAAGCAGGCCCGGCGTGGTCTTGTCGCAGCCGCCCATGAGCACCGCGCCGTCCACCGGATGGGAGCGGATCAGCTCCTCCGTCTCCATGGCCAGGAAGTTGCGGTAGAGCATGGTGGTGGGCTTCACCTTGCTCTCGGACAGCGAGATGGCGGGCAGTTCCACCGGAAAGCCGCCGGCCTGGAGGATGCCGCGCTTCACATCCTCCACCCGCTGCTTGAAATGGGCGTGGCACTGGTTGAGATCGGACCAGGTGTTGATGATCGCGATCACCGGCTTGCCGCGATATTCCTCGGGCGCGTAGCCCATCTGGCTCATGCGCGAGCGGTGGCCGAAGGAGCGGAAATCGTCGGGCTCGAAATAGCGCGCGCTCCGCAGCTGGTCGGGCGTCTTGGTCATGGCGATGCTCGTGTCTGGAGTGTTCGGGCGCTCAGTGCTGGAGGCCCCATTTGAGGACCGTGCGGCGCTCGATGGTGCGGAAGATGAGGTTCTCCACCACCAGGCCGATGAG
Organism: Azorhizobium doebereinerae UFLA1-100; assembly: GCF_000473085.1. GTDB lineage: Bacteria > Pseudomonadota > Alphaproteobacteria > Rhizobiales > Xanthobacteraceae > Azorhizobium > Azorhizobium doebereinerae. The sequence goes on along the minus strand of NZ_AXBA01000004.1, from coordinate 135,889 downwards.
GATGACGGTGAGCAGGCCGGCGAAGACGGCGGGGATTTCCAAGAGGTTGCGGTTCTCGAAGATGAACCAGCCGAGCCCGCCCTGGCCGGAGGAGACGCCGAACACCAGCTCGGCCGCCACCAGCGTGCGCCAGGCGAAGGCCCAGCCGATTTTCAGCCCGGTGAGGATGGAGGGGAAGGCCGCCGGAATGAGGATCTTGCGGATGTAAGCGAAGCCCGTGAGGCCGTAGTTGCGCCCCACCATGCGCAGCGTCTCCGACACCGCGCGGAAGCCGGAATGGGTGTTGAGCGCCACCGGCCACAGCACCGAATGCACCAGGATGAACACCAGGCTGCCGTTGCCGAGGCCGAACCAGATCAGCGCCAGCGGCAGGAGCGCGATGGCCGGCAGCGGGCTCAGCATGGCGGTGACGGTTTCGAGGAAATCCGAGCCGGTGCGGGTGTTGATGGCGAGGATGGTGAGCAGCCCCGCCAGCACCACGCCGACCGAATAGCCCATCAGCAGCACCTTCAGCGACGCCCACGCCCGCGCCGGCAGGATGCCGTTGGCGATGTTCTCGGCCAGCGCCTGCACGGTCTCGGTGAGGGTCGGGAACAGCAGCGGGTTGTCGAGCCAGCGCCCGTAGATCTCCCAGATCAGCGCCAGGACGAGGATGATCGTGGTCTTGCGCACCACGCTCATGTCCCAGGCGGCTTCCAGCACGCCGACCTTGCGCTGCACCTCGGCGGTGGCGGGGCCGGCGGCTTCGCGCAGGATGATGCGCGGGGCGGCGGGGGTGGTGGAGGTGACGGACATGTTGCTCACTCCCCGTGGCCGGTTTCGGCGAACAGAAGCGCGTGGATCTCGCGCTCCAGCCGGCCGGCGCTGCCGTCGGCCACGCTGGCCTTGTCCACGTCCACCACCTCCGCCTTGACCCGGCCGGGATGGGGCGAGAGCAGCAGGATGCGATTGCCGATGCGGATCGCCTCGGCGATGGAATGGGTGACGAACATCACCGTGAAGCGCGTCTCCTCCCAGAGCTGGATCAGCTCGTCCTGGCAGGTGCGCCGGGTCAGCGCGTCGAGCGCGGCGAACGGCTCGTCCATGAGCAGGATGTCCGGCTCCATGGCCATGCCGCGGGCAATCGCCACGCGCTGCTTCATGCCGCCGGACAAAGTGTGCGGATAGCTGTCGAGCGCGCGGGTGAGGTTGACCTTCTCGATATAGTGGCGGGCCTTCTCCTCCGCCTCCCTGCGCGGCAGGCGGCGGGCGTCGGTGAGCGGGAACATGACGTTCTCCAGCACCGTCTTCCAGGGCAGCAGCTGGTCGAACTCCTGGAACACCATCATCCGGTCCGGCCCCGGCGCGGTGACGCGGCGGCCCTTGATGGTGATGGCGCCCTCGCTCGGCGCGATATAGCCGCCCACCGCCTTCAGCAACGTGGACTTGCCGCAGCCGGAGGGGCCGAGCAGCACGAAGCGGTCCGACGTGTTGACCTGGAACGAGACGCGCTCGGTGGCGGTGATGACGAGGCCGGGCGTCTTGTAGCGCAGGGTCACGGACGCGACGTCGAGCAGCGGTTCGGCCATGGAGCGGTCCTGGGCATGAGGCCGGGCGCGGCCTTCAACGCGGTCTTCCGGGGCACGGCCGGCGCGCGGCGCGGGGCCGGTGCGCGCCAGCTCAGCTGCCGGGGAGGTCATGGGCCACCGGCAGGTAATAGTCCTTCCAGGACGCCGCCTGGGTCTTGACCGCGCCGATGCGGTTGAGGTGCTGGGCGAATTTCATCGTGCCCTGGGGATAGATGTTCCACTCCATCATCCCCGGCTGCTTCAGCACCTCCAGCAGCTCTTCCTTCGAGGTCTTGTCGCCGGTGACCTCGCGATAGATCTCCACCGCCTCGCCGGTATGGGTTTCGATGAAGGCCTTGGCCTCCTCGGCGGCGTTGCGCAGCGCCTGGATGATCTTCGGATTGGCCTCGGCGAAGGCCGTGGTGGTCATGAACTGGCCCTGGCTCAGCGGCGAGCCGATGATGTCGGCCGAATTGGCGACGATGTGCGCCTCGGGGATCTGCTTGAGCTCATAGGTCTGGAACGGCGGCGCGGCGAAATGGGTCTTCACCTCGTGGCTGGCGTTTTTCATGGCGATGAAAGCGTCGGGATGGCCGAGCTGGACGGTGAGCGGGTCGAACCTGTTCCAGTTCTCCGGCCCGTAAAGCTGGCTCGCGGCGAGCTGGAGCAGGATCGCCTGGGTGGAGACGCGCACGGTGGGCACGGCGATCTTGTCGCCGGGCTCGAAATCCTTCAGCGACTTGATGCGCGGATCGCGGCTGATCAGCAGCAGCGGCTGGGCGGAGCTGGCCACCACGCCCTTCACCTTGCCGCGCGTCTTGTCCCACAGCACCAGCAGCGGGCCGGTGCCGGTGTTGATGATGTCCACCCCGCCGGAGAGCAGCGCGTCCTGCTGCGCGCCGCCGTTGGAGAACGACATCCACTTGGCGGTGACGCCGGGCACGCCGAGCTTCTCCGCATGCTTCTCCAGCAGCTTCTGCTTCTCGATCACGTGGGTCGGCATGTAGAGGATGCCGGGCTGGCGGCTGATGGACACCTCGGTCTTGGCCTGGGCCATCGCGCCGCGTGGGGCGATGGCGAATGCCGCGCCGAGGGCGAGCGCATGCCTGCGGGAGATCATCTGGCGGTCCTCCTTGGTCCACGGCGTCTTGGCGCGCCGCCGCTGCGGAACTGGCGTCCCGCCCCCGCCCATGCGCCGGGTCCTCCGCCCGGAAACCGGGCGGCGGCCTCACGCAGGCTGCGGCAATGGGCTGGGAACGATGGCGTTTCCTCGAATGCGGCTCTGCGGCCGCCGACGGTCGATGCCGCCGGTTTGATGCCTGGACTGAAGCACTAATGCATTAGTGCGTCAAGCACGCCTGTGCTATGAACCGGCGGGAGAACGGAAGGATGTGGCCGGAAGGATGTGGCCAGGAGGGCGAGGACGATGGTGGAATTCTTGGCGGGCCTGCCGGCCCGGTCGCGGGACGGCTCGAAAAGCGGGGCGAGCTTCGTGTGCGAGGTGCTGCGCGCGGAGATCATCTCGCTCGCCCTGGCGCCCGGCGCCGTGCTGTCGCGGCAGGATCTCCAGGCGCGCTTCGGCTTCTCCTCCACGCCGATCCGCGATGCGCTGATGCGCCTCCAGGAGGAGGCCCTGGTGGATGTCTTCCCCCAGCACGCCACCGTGGTCAGCCCCATCGACATCGACCGGGCGCGGCAGGGCCAGTTCCTGCGTCGCTCCATCGAGCTGGAGCTGGTGCGCACGCTGGCGCTGGCGCCGGACGCGGCGCTGGTGGAGAAGCTGCGCAGCCTGATCCGCCAGCAGACCGCCTTCTGCGACCTCGGCGAGCATGTGGCCTTCGCCGCCGCCGACCACGCCTTCCACCGCACCATGTACGACACGCTGGGCATGACCGAGCTGTGGCATCTGGTGCGGCGCCAGAGCGGCCATATCGACCGGCTGCGCAACCTGCATCTGCCCAAGGCGGGCAAGATGCGCGAGATCCTGGCCGCCCACGCCGCCATCGTCGATGCCATCGCCGCCGGCCAGCCGGAGGCGGCCCAGGCGAGCCTGCGCGACCACCTGTCCCGCTCGCTGGAATTCGTCGACAAGCTGCGCCAGTCCCACCCGGACTATTTCAGGGCCTGAGCGACCGCGAGCGGTCGGTCTCTGCGCGGGCGCATCCCCAGGAGGATGGCATTGCCGTTTCGAGGACGGCTGCAAGGCTGATGAAAGCGCGCCGCCGGGCGGGGGAGAAGCAGGAAGCCAGTCATAAAGCGCCCGCCGCACCGGGAAGGCTTGATCCGCGCGCGCCTTCAGGCCACTTTCCCCCCGCTTCACGAGGCATCGGCGGACTTTCGTCGGGGCGCAACCGGCCGATCCACACGGCGCACCACAGGAGCTGACGTGTCAGGAAAGCCAGTGTCCCGCCAAGGACCCAACCGCCAGCAGCGGCCATTGCGCATCACCGGAAGACGAGCATGACGGAAGCTTTCAAGCCCATCGCGGTGCGTCCCCCGGAGGACAATAGGGCGTTGTTCTGGGCGCGCTGCCTGGTGGACCTGCAATTGTGGACCATCGTGCATTTCCTGCGGGAACCGCTCGGCGCGGTGCGCGGCAAAGTGCTCGATGTGGGCGCCGGCCAGGCCCCGTGGAGGGGAATGCTGGCCAAGGAGGTCGACTATACCGGCGTCGATGTGGAGAAGGCCGACGAGTTCGGCATGCTGCGGGTGCCCGGCGTCGTCTATTATGACGGCTCGAAACTACCCATGGCCGACGATAGCTTCGACGCCTTAATGTGCATCGAGGTGCTGGAACATGTCCCCGACCCCGCCGCGCTGCTGGCGGACATGTGGCGGGTCCTGAAGCCCGGCGGGCAGCTGATCCTGACGGTTCCCTGGTCAGCACGCATTCATCACATCCCCCATGACTACAGCCGGTTCACCCGGTTCGGACTGGCCCGGCGCCTCGCCACCGCCGGCTTCGTCGCCCCCGAGATCCGGGAGCGCGGCAACGACATCGCCGCCATCGCCAACAAATTGATCATCCTGACCTTGCGTCTTGTGCGGCCGAAGCCCGCCACGCGGGCTCTCTGGTCGCTGCCGCTCGCGCTGCTGCTGGCACCAGCTACCCTCGGCTTCGTCTTTGCGGCGCATGTCGCGCTCCGCTGCGGCCTTGGGTCCAGGGAGGACCCGCTCGGCTACGGCGTGATTGCATTCAAGCCGAAACCCTCGGCATGAATGACCTCCCCGCACCGAAGACAGTGGCGTGTTATCCGCGCGAGAGAGCGTCGCAGACCTCATGCTGAAATTATGGAACAACCGCATCATCCGCTACGTATTCGTCGGCGGCATGAACACGGTGTTCGGCTTCACCGTCTACACGGTGCTGGCTTTCACCAGCCTTTCCACCTGGATCATTCTCATCATCGCGAACATCGCGGCCATCTCGTTCAACTTTGCCACCACCGGAGGCATCGTGTTCCGCGATCTTCAGCTGCGACGCGCGCCGCGGTTCCTCGCCATCTATGGCATCATCTTCCTGACCTACCTGACGCTCATCCAATGGCTCTCGCCCATGGTCGGCGGGCGCATATGGGCCATGGCCATCATCGTGGTGCCGGTGGCGGCGCTCAACTACGTCCTGCAATCGGCCTTCGTCTTCGGCCGGCGCGCCGGCTAGCGTTTTCCGATAGGCCTGCGACGCAAGCTGCTCAGCGCGCGCCCTGGAGGGGGCAGGCATGAATGGAGAGCGTCTCGCCATTCAAATGGAAATGCCATTTGAACGGCATGCGCGCTGACCACCCCTGATCCAGGGATCAGTCGCCGCGAGCCGTCCATGGGCACGGCAAAGCCGAGCGCACGCACCCGCAACACAAAGCGCGGATCACAGGGGGGCGAACCCCGCGGTCATGGTGTTGCCGACATTGATCGCCAGCTTGATCCGATCCAAGCCTGTCCCGGCGCTGAACGACCGGACAGATGCCTTGGCCGCCGCCGGAATCGGCGCCAGGCGCAGCCAATATTTCAGGCTATACTTGTTGTAAAATGGCCGCACGCTGATGTCCTGAAAGCCGCAGCGGCTGAACAACTGGCGAATGCTGGCGCCGGAAAATATCTGCATGTGCTCGATGTCGATGATCGGAGACTTCTTGCCGAGCAGGCGATTGACCAGACTGGTATAATCATGCGTGACCGTGACGAAGGCCCCGCCGGGGCGCAGCAGGCGGCGGGCCGCCATGGCCGTGGCCATCGGGTCCTGCACATGCTCCATGGTCATGAAGCAGCAGATGAGATCGAACGAGGCCGGTTCGAAGTCGCTTTCGACGAAGATGCCCTCGCGCAGCCACGGGCGACGATGCGCCGGAGCAGCGCCGATGGCCGCGGACGACGGCTCCACCCCGACCAGCGTCGTGAAGCCCTCGGACTTCAGCAATTCGAGCAGAACCCCGGTGCCGGCGCCGATCTCCAATACCTGCGTCTTCTGGCGCAGCTTGGCGAGGATCGGCCGCATGGCGGCGATATAGGCGATGGCGGCGTCGGCGGCCTCCTCCGAACTGTCGTAGTCGGAGACGTGATAGGCCTCGGCAAGCTCATCCTGGCCCGGCGGATCGCTGACATAGACGAGATCGCACCGCGAGCAGCGCATCAGCCGGTGACACATGTATTCCGGCTCCTTGCGCGAGGCAAAGCTGAAGCCGGAGATCCGCGCCGGGTCGATATTCTCCTCGACAAAAACCGTGGCCTCCGAGACCGGAGCCGCGCAAACAGGGCAGGATCGAGCTAAGCGCATTACCACACCTCAGAAGCACCAAGACCCGAAGATCCGGCGATCAATGGAGATCCTTGCCATCAGGCAACATGTCCGTGGACCGCCCGTTGCGGATCAACGCAGCGCGGATCAGGCGCGGCCGCTGCTTCACCTCCGCCATGATCTTGGCGACGTATTCACCGACGATGCCGATGGCGAACACGTTGAGAGAACCGAATGCGATCACCGCCAGCAGCAGCGTGGTGACGCCCCTCGGGGCGATATCGGGCACGAAGACCTTCAGCAGGATCGTCACCACCGATGCCAGGAAGGACAATCCGAGGAGCGCGACACCGGCCGCCGTCAGCATGGTCAAAGGCGTATTGCTGAAGGAAAAGATGCCCTTCTTCGCCCATTCTATATTTTTCAGGAAGTTGTTCGTCGATCGGCCGAACATCCGCTCCGGGCGGACGTAATCCACCCCCACCTGACGAAAGCCGACATAAGCCCGGATGCCCCGCATGAACAGGTCTCGCTCCGGACAATTCAGCATCCATCCGACCACGCGGCGGTCGATGAGCGAGAAGTCACCGGCATCCAGCGGAATGCGGATATAGCTGAAGGCCGCGAAGACACGGTAGAACAGCTTGTAGAGCAATCCCCAATGCCACGGCATCTCGCGCCTGACGCGGCGGCCATAGACCACGTCGAAGCCTTGCTCCCAATGGGGATAGAACTGCTCGATCAGTTCCGGGGGGTCCTGAAGATCACCGTCCAGCAGCACCACGCCCTGCTTGGTGGACAGCTCCATCCCGCTGCGGAACGCCATCTGCGACCCGAAGTTGCGGGAATGCGAGATGCCGATCACTCGGCTGTCCTGCGCGCTGAGCTCCTGAATGACAGCCGCGCTGTCATCCGGGCTACAGTCGTTCACGAAGATGATTTCATAATCGATTTCGAGCCGACGGAAGGTTTCCGTCAGGCGCCGATACATATGGGGAATCGCCTCTCCATCCTTGTAGCAGGCGATGATCGCGGAAATGCTTCGGCGCCGGTTCAGGAAATTGCGCTTCGTCCCCTGCTCGAACTCCTCGTCGCTCAGCGTGGCGACCCAGCCGGCGGTGGCGCGCAGGCCCGCCGCCAGATCGGTGCGGGCCTCCCAGCCCAGCAGGGCCCGCGCCTTGGAAGGATCGCCATACCAGTCCGCCAGATCCCACCGGCGCCCTTCCATCGCGCCGAAGCTCGGCTCCTGCGCGATGCCGAAGGTGGATCGGGCGACGGCGGCAAGATCCGCAATGGTCGTCTTGTCGCCGGATGCGATATTGAAGCTCTCGCCATAAAGGTCCGGCTGCATCTTCGCCGCGGCAATGATGAATGCGGCGCAGGCATCCTCGACATAGAGGAAGTCGCGCGACGTATCGGGGTCGACGAATGGCGGCAACCCGCCCGCGAGCGCCCGCCGCACAAGGGTCGGGATCAGCCGCGAGGTATCCTCAAGCGGCCCATAGACCGAGTACAGCCGGAGATTGACCACGGGAAAGGCGCGGAATTTTCCCATGTAGTAAAGAAATGTCGCGGCATTTACCTTGGATACCGCGTAATGGCTGTTGGGTTGACAGACATCATCTTCACGCGGGCCGGCGCTGTTGGAGCCATATTCCGAGGAGCTGCCGGCGTGGATGTAAGCGGAGATGGGCGTCTCGGACAGGCCGTGAACGAACTCCACCAGCGACTGGACGTTGGTCTTGTAGATTCGCGAGGGGTCTTCCTCGAACGAATAAGCGCCATAGGCGACGCAATCGAACACCGTTCGCGGCGCCAGCGACGCGATGAGGTTCTTGGCCGCCGCCGAATCGCTGAGGTCGACGGCGACGATATGCTCATCGCCAACCTCGGCCAGGCGCCAGCCCTTCTCGCGCTGGACGCAGGCGAACACGTCCCGGCGATGCGCGGCGATCGCCTTGAACAGATTGGCGCCGATGAAACCGGACGCGCCGGTCACCAGGATCGGTCCATCCAGGGCGCGAATGTGCGATGCGAGCGACATGAGCCGGTATCCCTGGTTATTCTTTTCCGATCACGGCAAGGACGGTTTCCACATCGAGGCCGGACTGCCCCCGCAGGAATGTCTGCGAACCATAAGTGGGGAAATGGTGCGCCCGGGCGTGGAAGTGGTGGAAGGCCGCCGGGGCGATGCCCTGCGAGGCCATGAACAGGGCGATCTCCGATCCGAGCCCGCCGCGACGGACGTGCTCCTCGATCACGCAAAGGCTGCCCGCCGAGCGGATCTGCTCCAGCAGGGCCGCCGGCATGGGGTTGTGCTCCAGGGGCAGCTCGCAGACCACCCAGAAATTCGGACGCAGCCGCTCCGGCAGGGACAGGAAGGCCGAAAGATACGTCCCGGCGATCGGTCCGGCGGCGATCACGGTCCGGCCGCCGCCGTGCACGAGCTGGCGCCAGGGAGCGTATGCCGGCACCGCGTAGCCGGGCGGGATCTCGCCCCGGCCAAGCCGGACATAGGCCGGGTTCGGCACAGTCCCGGCCCGATCGATGGTGGCGTCGAGGTCTTCATCGAAGACCGGGATGAAGGCGCGCATGTTCGGCAGCGTCAGCAATACGCCGTAGTCCTCGATGGCATGGTGCGTCGGCCCCATGACGCCGTAGGCGTAGCCGCCGCCATTGCCGATGAGCTTCACCGGCAGGTTGTGGAAGGCGACATCGTTGCGGATCTGCTCGAACGGCCGCGCATAGCAGAACGGCGCGATGCTGTAGACCCAGGCCTCCAGGCCTTCCCGCGCCATGGCGGCGGCAACGGAAACCATGTTCTGTTCGGCGACCCCGGCGTTGATGAACCGCTCCTGCATGGCGTCCTGCAGCGGCTCCAGAGCCATGAAGCCGAGGTCGCCCGTCAGGAACACCATCTCGGGCCGCGGGGCGCGCAGCACAAGCGCGTCGCAGAGCTGCTTTCTCATTGCGCCTCGATCTCCAGAAGCGCCCGGCGATAATCCTGCTCGTTCAGGGGCAGATAATGCCACTCCATGCGGTCCTGCATGAAACTCACGCCATGCCCCTTCCGGGTTTCGAGGACGATGACGCGGCACGTGTTGCCGGGAACCTCGAGCGCGGCCCGGATCGCCTCGGGATCGTGGCCGTCCACGGTCTGGAGCGCCACGTCGAAGCCGCCGAGCTTCACGCCCAGCGGCGACATGGAGGCGACATCGGCGGTCCGGCCGAAGCCCTGGAGATTGTTATGGTCGACGAGGATCGTCAGATTGTGCAGCCGATGGTGGGCGGCGAAGATGAGCGCCTCCCACGTGGCCCCTTCCTGCCATTCCCCGTCGGATGTCAGGCAATAAACCATGCCCGTCTCGCGCTTGAGCTTCAAGGCAAGCGCGGTGCCGGCGGCGAGCGACAGTCCGTGCCCGAGGCTGCCGGTGGCAAAGCGGATACCGGGCAGGCCCGCCGCGGGCGGATGACCGGCAAGCAGCGTATCGTCGCGATGGAATTGCGCCAGCTGGGCGTCGGACACCAGACCACGGCTCCAGAGCGCCACGTAAAGCGCGCCGGCGGAGTGACCTTTGGACAGGATGAAGCGTTCAGAAGCGCCGATATATTCGTGATGCAAAATCAGCAAAGCATCGAGACAGGACAGATTGCCCCCGATATGACCGACACCGCTTTCAAAGTGCATCTTCAGCAGCCTCTTGCGGGCTGATCTGAACGTGTCGTCAGCGATCTTCATGAGCTGTTCATATCTTCATCAAGGAAGCCGGCCAATGAGAACGGCCCAAACCGGCGGAGAATCACCGCCTGTTCTGCCAGCTTTTCCCCTTTGGGCCCGCCGGTGAATCCCGCGTGACGCCTGCTCTAACCTACCCCAAAAGCCGAGGCCATAGGGTGGGGCAAAAAACGCTGCAAAGCCTCACCCGCGCTCCTCCTTCCCCGTGGCGGCCAGGCGACGACGGGGCTGGCCCCAAATGGGGCAGAATGTCGCAGCGCACGGGCGGCGGCGGGGCCGGGTCCGGCGCAAAGGCGGCTCCGCAGCGGCTCCCAGCCACGGCCCGCCCTTGGGCCCATCGCCAGCCTCGCCCCCACTGCCGTCCCGGCCGTCCGCTGCGACGTCACACCTGCGAGTGTGTATATGTGTCCCCCGGTGGGCGCCGCGCCCTCGAGTGCGGTTGAGGCGGAGAGAGATTGTGAACGACCGGGCAAGGCCAGCGGGATCCGGGGGATCAGGCCGCATCCAACACCTCTCCCATGCCTGTCCACGCCGCCATTGCTCACCGACAGCGCCAAAGAGCTGGCGCATCGCCGCGTCGTGCTGAAATGACCCCGATGCACCCGCAGCCCGTCAGGACCGGCGTGTTCGCCGCCGCCCTCAGAGACAAGCTCCCCCTGCTCTTCGCCGCCGTGAACCTGGCGCTCCTGGCGTGGATGCTCGCTGGGCTGCGCCACACCAATCACGACGACATCTATTTCGAGATTGTCGCGAACGATCCGCAGCTGTCCTGGCCTGATTTCACCCTCTGGGCGGCCATGCTGCAGCAGCGGACAACCCACCTCTTCAACATCCCGATCTCCATGATGGGAGTGAAGATCGGGTCGTCTTGGTATTCCGAATGGGTCTACCAAGCCCAGCTCTTGGGCACCGGCATCCTGGCGTTCCTGACGCTGCGGCGGCTGGTGGGAGAGACTGTGGCGGCCGGATGGCTGTCGTTCACATGCGGCACCTTTGCGATCCATGCCTATTTTACGGCCCCTCCCGGCTATCCCGTCATCGGCCTTGCCTCCCCTGGCCTGTTCCTGATCTCGATATATTTTCTGCTCAGGCATTTCGATCATCCGACACGGACATCCCTGGCCGTATCCGTTCTGTCCTCGATGGTGGCGGTCGCATGGCCCGAGTATGATTTCATCATCTTCACGATACCGATCATTGGCCTTGTGGCCTGGAAGACCTCCGGGGCGCGCCGCCGCCGGCTTCTGGCGGTCTATGTCACGGCGTGGCTGGTCGCCGCCGCCTTCTATGCCTCCGGCAAGCTGTTTTTCCCGCCCGGAGCCGACGCGGGGCGGGTGACCCCGTCGTTCCACCTGCTGCCCTGGGGGCAGACGTTCCTTGCGCTCTGGCTGAAGGCGATCCTGCCCTTCGGCCTGGCAGACGGCATCATCCTGCCCCAGCAACTCATCCCCGGCGCGCCGGCGTTGCCCGCCGTCGTGAGCTTCGGCACGCTGGGACGCTCGATGATGTCCGACCCATCGTTCGTCGCGGCCTTTCTGGCATGGGCCAGCGGATTCTGGATGGTGCTGCGCCGTGTATCGGCGCACCGGGAGCCTTTATGGGCGCTCATCGTCATGGGCATGGTGTTCCTGGTCATTCCGCTCGCGGTCGTATCGCTCTCGGCGGCGTACCAATGGATGGTCCTCGCGGGATATATTCAGGGACATCTGTCCAGCGCCGCGGCGCAGGTCGGTTTTGCGACGGTGGTGTTCGCCGGGTGCGCGATGGCCGCCGGCCGCTGGCGGTCGAACCTGCTCCGTGCCGCCCTCTCGGCCCTCCTCGCCGCCGTCTGCGTCTTGAGCCTCGGCTACAACCTGCTGATGCGCGATGTCATGGCCGCCAACCAGCAGCGCTGGCAGGCCTTCCACCTCCTGGCGCAGGCGGTGCCATCCGGCGCACGGATCTCCGCCCCCACATTCTGGGGCCGCAACGGGGTATCGTCCATCCCCACCAACCTGCCACCGGGCATGTCCAACTATTGGACCGAATGGTCGCGCATCATGGAAGGCCGCCCCTTGAACGTCCGACCCGCCGGGGAGGCGCCCGAGAGCGGCGACGTGATCGCGGCCTATGCCCCCTCGCCGTCAGGATCGCCCTTGGTGCTGCTCAAGGACGCCCAGGGGCTGGCGCTGCTGTCACGGGCGCCCCGCGATCTGCGCGGCTGGCCCCATCCGGACTGGGACTGCACGTCCATCTGCCGTCTGCGCCTTCCGGAAGGCTCCAGCTTCGAGGATGGTGAGAAATGGCTGTGGCCCGCGTATGGCGGCCCCAGACGGCTGTGGGGAAGGCTCACGCTCGACCGCAGCGGCGCCTTCGGACGCATGCCTTGAGGCGCGCTTCGTCATGTCCGCCACGCCAATGCCGATGACGCCCGCACCCGCCCCTCAGGCGTAATAGTCCCACGCTTCGCTGTTCACCCAGTCACAGAAGGCCTTCACCGCTTCCAAGCGCCGGTGGCCGCGCGGAACGACGAGGTAGAAGCCCGGGATCTCCGCGCTGTCCATGTCCGACAGCACGTCGATCCCCAGCGGCGCCACCAGCCGCCCCGCCTGGAGGTCGTCCAGCACATCGGCGCGGGAGACCAGCCCCACGCCGATGCCGGAGATGACCGCGCGCTTCATGGTCTCGGCATCGTGCAGCTCGATCCCGCCCGCCGTGCGGCCGGCCCGCTGGCCGAGGTGCCGGAGCACCCGCTCCCACAGCGTCGGGGCGATCACCGGATGCAGCAGCGTCGCCGTCGCCAGGTCTTCCGGCGTGCGGATGCCCGCCGCCAGCGACGGCGCGCAGCAGATGATCTTGGGGTCGCGCACCAGCAGCGTCGTCTCGTATTCGCTCCACGTGCCGAAGCCCCATTGAATGGAGACGTCCACCTCGTCGAGCGAGAAATCCGGCATCTCGACACGGGTGGTGAGCCGCAGGTCCGCGGACGGCATCCGGTCGTGGAAGCGGCCCAGGCGCTGGATCAGGAAGCGGGTGGCGAAATAGGGGCTGACATTGATGTTGATGCGGTCGCGGCGCGCCGCGCCGGTGACCCGCCGCACCCCCTCGGCGAATTCATCGAACCCCGCCGCAACGAAGTGGGACAGCAGGATCGCCTGCTCGGTTGGCACGATCGCATGGCCCTTGCGCTCGAACAGCCGGACCGCGAGGGCGTCTTCCAGGATCCTGATCTGCTGGCTCACGGCCTGGGGCGACACCGACAGCTCGTCCGCCGCCGCGCGGAAGCTGCCCTGCCGCATCACGGCCCAGAAGGCGCGCATGGCGTTCAGCGGCGGCAGGCGGACGGGTCGAGACGGCATCTGGCACCCCCATGGGAGCGGCGAGGATTTCATCGCGGGCATCGCCCATCCGCCTCCTCGGGCGCCGCGCGAGGCCGGAACCGCCGCGACGGCACCGCGTGCGGACCGCCTGACGGAAACGGGGCCCCGGCCCCGCCTCCGTCAGGCCTCCGCGATCTACGTCATTCCGGCGCGTCCGTCACATAGTCCTTGAGCCGGTCGTCCGCCTTCGCCTCCGGCGCACGCTCCGCCGGATCGCCGAAGCCGCCGCCGCCCGGCAGATGCAGCACGAGGCGGCGGCCGGCGGGCACGTGCTGCCAGCCCTTGGGCCGCAGCAGCGTGCCGTCGTCCAGCGCCACCCGGCCGGGCGCGCCCGGCCCGCCCCCGTCGCGCCCGCGCGCCGGGGTGCGCACGCGGTCGAACATGGCGGAGAAGTCGAACTCATGCCCCTCCGCCGGGGCGATCTCGATCACCTGGCCGAGGCCGCCGCGATATTGCCCGGCGCCGCCGGAGCCGGGACGCAGCTCCTTGCGCCAGATCACGATCGGGCCGGTCTGCTCGGTGGCTTCGATGGGCATGGTCTGCACGCCCGAAGGGAAGGCGGTCGCCGACAGGCCATCGAGGCCAGGGCGCGCGCCCATGCCGCCGGAATTGAACATCAGCACTTCGGCGCGGCGTCCCGCCTGCCCCGCCGCCGGGCGCACCGAGATATGCACGTTCCACAGCGAGGCGGCGCCCTCCGCCAGGATGCGGCCGGGCAGCGCCTTGGCGAGCGCGCCGAGCACCAGATCGGGCACCATGTGGCCGATCACGTGGCGCAGCGACACCGGCGCGGGCCGCTCGGCATTGAGGATGTTGCCCGGCGAGGCGATGCTGAAGGCGGCGAGCGAGGCCGAGTTGTTGGGAATGTCCGGCGCCACCACGCACTTGATGGCGTAGCAGGCATAGGCCTTGGTGTAGATGATCGGCACGTTGATGCCCCAGCGGCTCACCGGGGCGGAGCCGTCGAAGTCCACATGCACGTTGCCTTCGCCGATGGTCACGCGGGCGGCGAGATTGATGGGCTCGTCATAGCCGTCGGTGAGCATCTCATTGGCCCAGGTCCCCTTCGGCAGAGCGGCGATGCGCTCCATCATCGCCGCATGGGTGCGCGCGAAGATGAAGGCGGCCAGTTCGTCCAGATTGCCGAGCCCCACCTCGCCCAGCATGGCGACGAGCCGGCGGTGGCCGACATCGTTGCAGGCGGCGAGCGAATAGAAGTCGCCGATCACCTGGTTGGGCTCGCGCACGTTGGCGCGCAGCAGATCCTTGTTCACGACGCCGCGCTCGGCGAACTTCATGATCGGGATCTGGATGCCCTCTTCATAGACCGACTTGCCGTCGGCGCCGAAGCCGCGCCCGCCCACGTCCACCACATGGGCGGTGCAGGCGAAGAAGCCCACCAGCTCGCCATCCTTGAAGGAAGGCGAGACCATGGTGATGTCGTGCAGGTGGCCGGTGCCCTTCCAGGGGTCGTTGGTGACGTAGGTGTCGCCCTCGAACATCTCCGCGCGCGGGATCTCGGCGATGAAATGCGGCACCGCCTCGGCCATGGTGTTGACGTGCCCCGGCGTGCCCGTGACCGCCTGGGCGAGCATGCGCCCCTCGCGGTCGAACACGCCGGCGGAGAGGTCGCCCGCCTCGCGCACCGAGGTGGAGAAGGCGGTGCGGATCAGCGTGAGCGCCTGCTCCTCCACCACCGAGATGAGGCGGTTCCACATCACCTGCATGCGGATGTCATCGATCTGGCTCATGCTGCGGCTCCCTTCCGCACGAGGAGAATGGCGCCGTCCGCCTGGATGACGGCATCGAAACGGGTGGTGACGATGGTGGAGGTCTCGCGCTCCACGATCACCGCCGGGCCGCTCACCCGCGCGCCGTGGGCGAGCGTGTCGCGGGCGACGATGGCGGTCGGCTGCTCCGCCCCGGTGGCCGGATCGAACACCGCCCGGCTCTCGCCCGCCACGATTGGCGTGCCGGCCAGGGTGAGCGGATATTTCGCTCCCTCCGGGCGGGTGTCCTGCGCCTTCACCGACCAGGTGACGAACTCGATCTCCAGCCCTTCCACCGCGCGGCCGAAGAACTGGGCGTAGCGGGCGCGGAAGGCCTGCTCGATCATCGCCCGGTCATCCGCCGCGAAGGCGCGGTCGGGCAGCGGCACGGGGATCTCCCAGCCCTGCCCTGCATAGCGCATGAAGGCGGTGACCTCGCACAGGATCTCGCCGTCCGTGCCGGAGCGCACGAAGCCCATGGCGGTGTCCCGCAGGCGCGCCAGAAGTGTGTTGAGCGGCGCCGCATCGAACGCCGACAGGCGCATCACCTGGGAGGCCACGGCCTCATAGCCGAACGGCGCCTTGAGGAAGCCGATGGCCGAGCCGACGCCCGCGCCCTGGGGGACGAGGCAGCGCTCGATGCCCAGCTTCTCGCACAGCCGTGCCGCGTGGAGCGGGGCGGCGCCGCCGAAGGCGATCATCACGTTTTCCGCGATGTCCTTGCCATTCTCCACCGCATGGACGCGGGCGGCATTGGCCATGTTCTCGTCCACCACCTCGCAGATGCCGAAAGCCGCCGCCTGGGGGGCGAGGCCGAGGCGCGTGCCCACGTCGCGGGTGATGGCGGCATCGGCATCGGCAACAGAGAGCCGGATCTGCCCGCCGGCGAAATTGTCCGGGTCCAGCTTGCCGAGGAGAAGGTCGGCATCGGTGATGGCCGGCCGCGTGCCGCCGTGCCCGTAGCAGGCCGGCCCAGGCTCGGAGCCCGCCGATTCCGGGCCCGCCTGGATGCGCCCCATGGCATCGACCCAGGCGATGGAGCCGCCGCCGGCGCCGATCTCGATCATCTCGATCACCGGGATGGAGATGGGCATGCCCGAGCCCTTGCTGAAGCGATAGGTGCGCGCCACCTCGAAGGTGCGGGCGGTCTGCGGCTGGAACTGCTCGATGAGGCAGATCTTCGCCGTGGTGCCGCCCATGTCGTAGGAGACCACCCGCTCCAGGCCGAACCGCCGGGCGATGTCGGCGGCGAAGATCGCGCCCCCCGCCGGCCCCGATTCCACCAGCCGCACGGGAAATTCCGCCGCCGTCTCCACCGAGACCAGCCCGCCGCCGGAATGGATCATGAAGACCGGGCAGGTCAGGCCCATGCCCTTCAGGCGCTCCTGCAGGCGCAGCAGGTAGTCGGCCATCTGCGGGCGCACATAGGCATTGGCGCAGACGGTGTTGAAGCGCTCGAACTCGCGCATCTGCGGCGAGACTTCGGACGAGATGGAGATGGGCAGCTTGAGCACCCGGGCGAGGATGTCGCGGGCGCGCTGCTCATGGGCCGGGTTCATGTAGGAGTGGATGAAGCCGATGGCGACCGCGCCGAAGCCCCCGGCGGCGATGCGCGCGGCGATCTCCTCCAGCGCCGCCGCGTCGAGGGGCTGGAGTTCCTGCCCCTGCGCGCCGATCCGCCCCTTCACCGTGAAGCGGTCCTGGCGCGGGATCAGCGGCTGCGGCAGCACGATGTCGAGGTCATACTGCTCGAAGCGGTTTTCCGTGCGCATCTCGATCACGTCGCGGAAGCCCTCGGTGGTCACGAAGGCGGTGCGCGCGCCGCGCCGGGCGATCAGGGCATTGGTGGCCAGCGTCGTGCCGTGGATGACGATGTCGATCTCGGCCGGCGCGATGCCGGCGTCACGGGCGACGATCTCGATGCCGTCGAGGATGGCCTGTTCGGGCGCCGCATAATTGGTGAGAACCTTGGTGGAAAAGAGCGTGCCGCGAAGGTCCAGCGCGATGTCGGTGAAGGTGCCGCCGATATCCGCGCCCAAACGCACATCCTGACCTGTCGTCATTCCCCGTCCTTTGCTGGCGGCGCCGCGCGCCTCTCCTCCTCCACCCCGGCGCGCGGGCGCGCGGGGCGGCGGAAGGGCGTGCGGCGCCCCGGTTTTCCTGAGCCTGGTCGCCCCCGGACCGTGGCATCAGTCGCCCGCGCCACCAATCAAGAAAATCCGCCGCTCGACAAGAATTTCTTGTCCTAGGCCGAAGGCGGCCCAGGCGGCGGGAGCAGCGGCAGGAAGCCGCGGCCGTCGGTGATGAAGAAGTCCCGCAGGGCGGCGGCGGCCGGGATCAGCTGGCGCTGGCGCAAGCTCACCGCATACCACTGCCGCACGATGGGCAGGCCATCCACCTTGAGCACCACCAGCCGCCCGGTGCCCACCTCCGCCTCCACCGTGTGGGCGGAGATGAAGGCGATGCCCAGCCCGGCGATGACCGCCTGCTTGATGGTCTCGTTGCTGCCGATCTGCATGCCGATCTTCGGGGCGATGCCAGCATCGGCGAAGAAGCGCTCCATCAGGCTGCGGGTGCCGCTGCCCGGCTCGCGCACCAGGAAGGTGGCGCCCTCCAGCTTGGCCGGGGAAATCTCAGCGCAGCCCGCCAGCGGATGCTCGGGCGGGGCCACCACGACATGGGGATGGTCGCCAATCACATGGGCTTCGGCGATGGGCTCCTCCGGCGGGCGGCCCATCACCGCGATGTCGAGGTCATATTGCTGGAGGCCGGCGACAATCTCGGCCCGGTTGCCGACGCTGATGCGCAGCTCGACGCCGGGGCGGGTCCGGGCGAAGGCGGCGAGCGCCCGGGGGGCGAAATATTTCGCCGTGCTGATGACCCCCACCGATACCGTCCCGCGCTCCGTGCCCGCCAAGGCGGCGAGCCGCGCCCCGGCTTCCTCCAGCGTCACTTCGACGCGCTGGATGGCCGCCAGCAGGTCCTGGCCGGCCTCCGTGAGGCGCATGCCGCTGGGCAGGCGCTCCAGCAGCGGCAGCCCCACCTGCTCCTGGAGCAGCTGCATCTGGAGGGTGATGGCGGGCGGCGAGACGTTCAGCGCCTGGGCCGCGGCGGCCATGGAGCCGCCCCGCGCCACGGCGGCGAAGACCCGGCATTGCTTGAGGGTGAGATTGCGCAACAGCATGTCATTCAGTTTATCTGAATTGCCCCGTAACCAAATTCAAATTTACTTAGCATCCCACGCCGCCATCATGACCGTCAAAGGCGTCCGCACGGCGGGCGCCACAGAGGGGCAGCCGATCGAGCGCCCCCGACGGGAGGAGCCACGGCATGGTCACCAGCGTGACGCTCGACGACGTTCTTGATGGCCTCGCGCTCCGCAACGGGCGCCAGGGCGAGGCGGTCGCCGCCACCGTGCGCGCGCTCGCCGCCGCCGCCATCGGCCTTGCCGACCTGATCGGCGCCGGACCGCTCTCCGGGCCGCTGGGCGCGGTGCGCGGCGAGGCCGCCTCCGGCGACATCCAGAAGCAGCTGGACGTGGAGGCCGACGCTCTGGTCACGGCGGCGCTGCGCGGCGCGCCGGTGGCCGTCGTCGGCTCCGAGGAGATGGACGCGCCGCTGGTGCTCGATCCCGGCGCGCCGCTGGCGGTGGCGATCGACCCGCTGGACGGCTCGTCCAACATCGACACCAACGCCCCGGTGGGCACCATCTTCTCGCTCCTGCCCATGCCGCAGGAGGCCGGTGCCCTGCCCGTCTGCGCCTTCCAGCAGAGCGGCCGGCGGCAGCTGGCGGCGGGCTTCTTCATCTACGGCCCGCAGACCGCCCTGGTGCTCACCCTCGGCGAGGGCACGCAGGCCTTCACCCTGGACCGCACCTGCGGCGTCTTCCGCATGACCGCCCATCGCCTCAAGGTGCCGGAGGAGACGCGCGAATTCGCCATCAACGCCTCCAACCGGCGCCATTGGGACGAGGCGGTGCAGCTCTATGTGCAGGATTGCCAGCAGGGCCGCGACGGCCCGCGCGGCAGCGACTTCAACATGCGCTGGATCGCCTCCATGGTGGCGGAAGCCTACCGCATCCTGGTGCGCGGCGGGGTCTATCTCTATCCGGCCGACGCGCGCCAGGGCTACCATCAGGGCCGGCTGCGGCTGGTCTACGAGGCCCACCCCGTCGCCTTCCTGATGGAGCAGGCCGGGGCCTCCGCAACCGACGGCCGCGTGTCCATCCTCGACCTTGCGGCCACCAGCCTGCACCAGCGCGTGCCGCTGGTGTTCGGCTCGGTCGGCGAGGTGCGGCGCGTGGCGCGCTATCACACCACGCCCTCCGCCCTTCCCGAGCGTGCGCCGCTGTTCGGCGCGCGCGGCCTGTTCCGGGCGTGAGGGGCAACGGCATGTCGGTCAAGCACCCCATCATCTCCGTCACCGGCTCGTCGGGCGCCGGCACCACCTCGGTGCGCGCCACCTTCGAGCAGATCTTCCGGCGCGAGCAGATCACCGCCGCTTATATCGAGGGCGACGCCTTCCACCGCTACAACCGATTGGAAATGAAGCAGAAGATGGAGGAGGAAGCGGATCGCGGGAACCGCAACTTCAGCCATTTCGGCGCCGCAGCCAACCTCCTGGCGGAACTGGAGGCGGTGTTCGCGCAATATGCCGAGCACGGCACCGGGCGCACCCGCCACTATGTGCACGACGCCAAGGAGGCCGAGCATTTCAAGGCCCCGCCCGGCACCTTCACCGACTGGGAGGCGTTTCCCGAGCCCACGGACCTCCTGTTCTACGAGGGCCTGCACGGCGCGGTGAAGAGCGACGGCATCGACATCGCCCGGCATGCGGACGTGCGCATCGGCGTTGTTCCGGTGATCAATCTCGAATGGATCCAGAAGATCCATCGCGACCGCTCCACGCGCGGCTATTCCACCGAGGCGGTGATGGACACCATCCTGCGCCGCATGCCGGACTATGTGCAGTACATCTGCCCGCAGTTCACCGAGACCGACATCAATTTCCAGCGCGTGCCGACGGTGGACACCTCCAACCCGTTCATCGCCCGCTGGATTCCCACCCCCGACGAATCCCTGGTGGTGATCCGCTTCCGCAACCCGCGCGGCATCGATTTTCCCTACCTGCTGTCGATGATCCGCGACAGCTTCATGTCGCGGCCGAACTCCATCGTCATCCCCGGCAACAAGCTGGACCTGGCGATGCAGCTCCTGCTCACCCCCATCATCCTGCAACTGATCGAACGCACCCGGAGGGCGTCATGACCGCGTCGTTCCCCGCCGCCGCCCTGAGATCCGCCGAACGCGCCGACGTGAGCCCGCGCGACATGGCCAACGCGATCCGTGCCCTCGCCATGGATGCGGTGGAGGCGGCCAATTCCGGCCACCCCGGCCTGCCCATGGGCATGGCCGACGTCGCCGCCGTGCTGTTCTCGCGCTTCCTGAAGTTCGACCCCGCCGACCCCGCCTGGCCCGACCGGGACCGCTTCGTGCTCTCCGCCGGCCATGGCTCCATGCTGCTCTATGCCCTGCTGCACCTGACCAGCTATCCCGGCATGACGAGCGAGGAACTGCGCCGCTTCCGCCAATGGGGGGCGCTGACGCCGGGCCATCCCGAATACGGCCACACGCCGGGGGTGGAGACCACCACCGGGCCGCTGGGCCAGGGCCTCGCCACCGCCGTCGGCATGGCGCTCGCCGAGCGCCTTTTGGCGGCGCGCTTCTCCGGCGCGCTGGTGGACCACTACACCTATGTGCTGGCCGGCGACGGCTGCCTGATGGAGGGCATCAGCCACGAGGCGATCTCGCTCGCCGGGCACCTCGGGCTCGGCAAGCTCATCGTCCTGTTCGACGACAATGCCATCTCCATCGACGGACCGACGTCGCTCTCCTGTTCCGACGACCAGCTGGCGCGCTTTGCCGCCTCCGGCTGGTCGGTGCGGCGGGTGGACGGGCACGATGCGGACGCGGTGGCGGAGGCCATCGACGCCGAGCGCCGCACCGACCGGCCCTCGCTGATCGCCTGCCGCACCATCATCGGCTTCGGCGCGCCACACCGGCAGGGCACGGAAAAGGCCCATGGCGCGCCGCTGGGCGCGGACGAGATCGCCGCCGCGCGGCACGAGCTGGGCTGGCCGCACGCTCCCTTCGAAGTGCCACCGAGGGTGCGTGCGGCCTGGTGCGCGGCGGGCGAGCGCGGCTCAGAGCTCAACCGCATCTGGCGCGAGCGGCTCGCCGCCGCCCCGGCCGACGTGCGGGCGCGTTTTGCCGCCGCCATCGGCGGCGCGATCGACGAGGAGGCCCGCGCGGCGCTGGCCCGGACCCGCGCGACCTTTCTCGCCGAAGCGCCGAAGATCGCCACGCGCCAGGCCTCCCAACGCGTGCTGGAGGCGCTCGCCCCGGCCATGGCGAACCTGCTGGGCGGCTCGGCCGACCTCACCCATTCCAACCTCACCCACGCCAAGGCGCAGGCGCCGGTGCGGCCGGGGGACTTCGCCGGCGGCTATGTGCATTACGGCATCCGCGAGCATGCCATGGCGGCGGCCATGAACGGCCTCGCGCTGCATGGCGGCTTCGTGCCCTATGGCGGCACCTTCCTGGTGTTCTCGGACTATTCCCGCCCGGCGATCCGCCTCGCCGCGCTGATGGGGGTGCGGGTCATCCATGTGATGACGCACGATTCCATCGGCCTCGGCGAGGACGGCCCGACCCATCAGCCGGTGGAGCATCTGGCGAGCCTCAGGGTGATCCCCAACCTGCTGGTGTTCCGCCCCGCCGATGCGGTGGAGACGGCGGAAGCCTGGACCTGCGCGCTCGATGCCGAGCGCACGCCCTCCATCCTCTGCCTGTCCCGCCAGGCCCTGCCCACCCTGCCCCGCACGGACGGAGCCGCCGGCGTCGCCCAGGGCGCCTATGTGCTGCGCGAGCCGGACGGCGGGCGCGACGTGACCCTGGTCGCCACCGGCTCGGAAGTGAGCCTGGCGCTCGCCGCCGCCGACCGGCTGGCCTCGGGCGGCGTCAAGGCGGCGGTGGTCTCCGCCCCCTGCTTCGAATTGTTCCGCGCCCAGCCGGAGGCGCTGCGCGAACGGGTGCTGGGCGCAGCGCCACGCATCGGCATCGAAGCGGCGGTGGAAGGCGGCTGGGCCCGCTGGCTCGGACCCGGCGGTGTGTTCATCGGCATGGACGGCTTCGGCGCCTCGGCGCCGGCCGAGGTGCTGTTCCAGCAATTCGGCCTCACGGCGGACAGGGTGGCCGAAGCCGCCCGCGCCCGCCTCGGCCACTAAGGGAGGGACCGGACATGGCCCGCATCACATTGCGCGAACTCCTCGACCATGCCGCCGAGCACGGCTACGGCGTGCCCGCCTTCAACATCAACAATATGGAGCAGGTGCTCGCCATCCTGGCGGCGGCTGAGGCCTGCGACGCCCCGGTGATCCTCCAGGCCTCGCGGGGCGCCCGCAGCTATGCCGGCGACATCATGCTGGCCAAGATGGTGGAAGCGGCCGAGGCCATGCATCCCGCCATCCCCATCTGCCTGCACCAGGACCACGGCAATGACGAGGGCACCTGCTTCTCGGCCATCCAGCACGGCTTCACCAGCGTGATGATGGACGGCTCGCTGGAGGCCGACGCCAAGACTCCGGCGGCCTACGACTACAATGTCGCCATCACCCGCCGCGTCACCGAGATGGCGCACAAGGTGGGCGTCTCGGTGGAGGGCGAGCTCGGCGTGCTCGGCTCGCTGGAGAGCGGCCAGGGCGAGGCCGAGGACGGCCACGGGGCCGAGGGCACGCTCTCGCATGAGCAATTGCTCACCGACCCCGAACAGGCGGTGGCGTTCGTGCGCGCCACCGGGGTGGACGCGCTGGCGGTGGCCATGGGCACCTCCCACGGCGCCTACAAATTCTCCCGCAAGCCGGACGGCGACATCCTCGCCATGCACGTCATCCGCGCCATCAACGCGCGCATGCCGGGCCTGCACCTCGTCATGCACGGCTCGTCCTCGGTGCCGGAGGCGCTGCAGGAGATGTTCAACCGCTACGGCGGGCAGATGCCGAAGACCTGGGGCGTGCCGGTGGAGGAGATCCAGGCTGGCATCCGCCACGGCGTGCGCAAGGTGAACATCGACACCGACTGCCGCCTCGCCATGGCGGCGGCGTTCCGCAAGGTGGCGGCGGAGGCGCCGGGCGAATTCGACCCCCGCAAGTTCCTCAGCCCCGCCATGAAGGCCCTGGAAGGCCTGTGCCGCGAGCGCTTCGAGGCGTTCGGCACGGCGGGCCATGCCGCATCCATCAAGCCTTCCTCGCTCGCCGACATGGCCAAGCGCTACCGCTCCGGCGCCCTCGACCCCGCCTTGGCGGTGGACCGCGCCGCCTGACGCCCGACCCAACCCTTTGGAGGACTGCCGCCATGAGCCCCAACGTGACCTCGCTCGATCCCAGGTCTGCCGCCAGCCCCGCCGCCACCGTGCGCGGCAAGGACCGCTACAAGGCGGGCGTGATGGAATATCGCAAGATGGGCTATTGGGAGCCCGACTACACGCCGAAGGACACCGACGTCATCGCCTTGTTCCGGGTGACGCCGCAGGACGGTGTGGACCCGATCGAGGCCTCCGCCGCCGTGGCCGGGGAAAGCTCCACCGCCACCTGGACGGTGGTGTGGACCGACCGCCTCACCGCCTGCGAGAAATACCGCGCCAAATGCTACCGGGTGGACCCGGTGCCCAACGCGCCGGGGCAGTATTTCGCTTATATCGCCTATGACCTCGACCTGTTCGAGAACGGCTCCATCGCCAACCTCTCGGCCTCGATCATCGGCAACGTGTTCGGATTCAAGCCGCTGAAGGCGCTCCGACTGGAGGACATGCGCCTGCCGGTGGCCTATGTGAAGACCTTCGACGGCCCGCCCACCGGCATCGTGGTGGAGCGCGAGCGGTTGGACAAGTTCGGCCGCCCGCTGCTGGGCGCCACCGTGAAGCCGAAGCTCGGCCTGTCCGGCCGCAATTACGGCCGGGTGGTCTATGAGGCGCTGAAGGGCGGGCTCGACTTCACCAAGGACGACGAGAACATCAACTCGCAGCCCTTCATGCACTGGCGGGACCGCTTCCTCTACTGCATGGAGGCGGTGAACCGCGCCCAGGCCGCCACCGGCGAGATCAAGGGCACCTATCTCAACGTGACCGCCGGCACCATGGAGGACATGTACGAGCGCGCCGAGTTCGCCAAGGAGCTGGGCTCGTGCATCGTCATGATCGACCTGGTGATCGGCTATACGGCGATCCAGTCCATGTCCAAATGGGCGCGGCGCAACGACATGGTGCTGCACCTGCACCGCGCCGGGCACGGCACTTACACCCGGCAGAAGAGCCACGGCGTGTCGTTCCGCGTCATCGCCAAGTGGATGCGGCTGGCGGGCGTGGACCATATCCACGCCGGCACGGTGGTGGGCAAGCTGGAGGGCGATCCCAACACCACGCGGGGCTATTACGACATCTGCCGCGACGACTTCAATCCGCAGCGGCTGGAGCACGGCGTGTTCTTCGACCAGCACTGGGCCAGCCTGCGCAAGGTGATGCCGGTGGCCTCCGGCGGCATCCATGCCGGCCAGATGCACCAGCTTCTCGACCTGCTGGGCGAGGACACCGTGCTGCAGTTCGGCGGCGGCACCATCGGCCACCCCATGGGCATCGCCGCCGGCGCCACCGCCAACCGCGTCGCCCTGGAAGCCATGGTCCTCGCCCGCAACGAGGGGCGCGACATCCTGCACGAGGGGCCCGAGATCCTGGAGGCCGCCGGGCGCCAGTGCCAGCCGCTGCGCCAGGCGCTGGACGTGTGGAAGGACGTGACCTTCGACTACGCCTCCACCGACACGCCCGACTTCGTCCCCGCCGTCACCGCGGCCATGTGAGCCCGCGGCCCGTGACACCTTCCTGAGAGGAGAGAGACCATGCGTCTCACCCAAGGCTGCTTCTCGTTCCTGCCGGACCTGACCGACCAACAGATCCGCGCCCAGGTGCAATATGCCATCGACCGGGGATGGGCGGTGAACATCGAGTTCACCGACGATCCCCACCCCCGCAACACCTATTGGGAGATGTGGGGCCTGCCGGTGTTCGACGTCCGCGACGCCGCGGCGGTGATGATGGACCTCGACGCCTGCCGCAAGGTCTATGGCAACCGCTACATCCGCGTCTCCGCCTTCGACGCCTCGGCGGGATGGGAGAGCCTGCGGCTGTCCTTCATCGTCACCCGCCCGGCGCACGAGCCCGGCTTCTCGCTGCGGCGCGACGAGGGACCGGGACGGGTGGTGCGCTATTCTACCCATTCCTATGCCGCCGAGCGGCCGGAAGGCGAGCGCTACGCCGGCGCCTGAGCCGCCGCTCCCTTCCGCCCGCGACCTTCCGCCAGCCTTTGGCCTGGAGAGGGCGGCGCGGCCCCCCGGCCGTCCCTCTTCCCCGGCCGGAGCCCGCCCGCTCCGGCCCACCTCGCGTCCGGCGCCACGGCGCCGGACGCATTCCGTCCTCGACCCGCGAGGTGCCCCCATGACCGCGACCCTGACCGCGACCCCGACCACCGCCCTGCCCCCGGCAAGCGGCGCGCCGCCCGACGAGGACGGCGCCACCATCGATCTCAAGGCGGAGCTGGCCGAGCTCGGCGTCGAGGCGGTGCTCGCGGCGCTCGACGGGGAACTGGTCGGCCTCGCGCCGGTGAAGACGCGCATCCGCGAGATCGCCGCCCTGCTGCTGGTGGAGCGCGCGCGGCGCAAGTTGGGCCTCCTCAGCCCGCCGCCGACGCTGCACATGTCCTTCACCGGCAATCCCGGCACCGGCAAGACCACGGTGGCCATGCGCATGGCCGACATCCTGCACCGCCTCGGCTTCGTGCGGCGGGGCCAGGTGATCTGCGTCACCCGCGACGATCTGGTCGGCCAATATATCGGCCACACCGCGCCCAAGACGAAGGAGGTGCTGAAGAAGGCCATGGGCGGCGTGCTGTTCATCGACGAGGCCTATTATCTCTACCGCCCGGAAAACGAGCGCGACTACGGGCAGGAGGCCATCGAGATCCTGCTCCAGGTGATGGAGAACCAGCGCGAGGACCTGGTGGTGATCATGGCCGGCTACGGCGAGCGCATGGAGCGCTTCTTCGCCTCCAACCCCGGCTTCCGCTCGCGCATCGCCCACCACATCGACTTCCCGGACTATCGGGAGGGCGAGTTGCTCGCCATCGCCGAGATCCTGCTGGACGGCCAGAGCTACAGGTTCAGCCCGGACGCGCGGGAGGCCTTCGTGCGCTATGTGGGCGTGCGCATGACCCAGCCGCATTTCGCCAATGCCCGCTCCATCCGCAACGCGCTCGACCGCGCGCGCCTGCGCCAGGCCAACCGGCTGGTGGCCGGCAGCGGGCCGGTGAGCGCGGACATGCTGATGACCATCGAGGCCGAGGACGTGCTGGCGAGCCGCGTCTTCGCCCAGGCCGCCAGACCCTAGAGCAGGTTCCGTTCAAATGGCATCGCCGTTTGAACGGTAAAACGCGCCATTCCCTCCCCCGGACCGGCGCGAAAAACAGTCGAAGCACATCCGGCGCGCAATATTTCGCTGGTCACCTATAGTCGCAGCCATTATTTCGCGATACGGCGCTTTCGCGAAGTGGTGCGGATCGCGCCGCGCGCATGGGCCGCCGCCGGCTGGCGAAATATTTGGGGGACGATATGAGGCACGCCATGTTGACGGCCGCTCGCGCACTCGTGGCCGCCGCCATGATCGTGCCGTTCGGCATCGGGCAGGCCGTTGGCCAGGCGGGCGGCTTCACGCCCCAGCCGTTCCGCGAGCCGGTGACGCTGTCGAGCGAGAATGGCGTGCTGGAAGTCACGCTGACGGCGCACCAGGGCGAGGTCGCCCTCGACACCGCCGCCGTCCCGGTGAAGAACGCGCTGCTGTTCGGCTACCGGCTCGATCGCGGCAGGGCCTCGGACGGCAAAACCACCTCGCCGGGCACCTATCCTGCCCCGACGCTGAGGGTCCTGCCCGGTGAGCGGCTGATCGTCCACATGGAGAATGCCCTGTCCGGGCTCGACATCCGCGACTTCTTCGACCCGCAATACACGTCCGCGGACGGCAAGGTGCCGGTCTATCCGCCGATGATGGCCGCCTCGCCGCTCAACCTGCACACCCACGGCCTGCATGTCAGCCCCAAGGCCAATGCGGACAACGTGCTGATCCACATGCCGGTGGGCACGGCGAACACCTATGTCTACGACATCCCCACCAACATGCCGCAGGGCGCCTATTGGTATCACCCGCACCTGCACACGCTGACCGCCGCCCATGTCTATTACGGCCTCGCCGGCCTGCTCGCCATCGGCCGGACGGACGGCAACCTGCCGGTGGTCACGCAGAAGTCCATCCCTGTCCGCAACATGGTGCTGCAATACAATTTCGTCTTCGACCGCCAGGGGCCGGCGCCGCAGTTCAACAATGCCAACTGGCCGCAGTTCGTGAGCACCCTCGCCCCGCCGGAGGACGGCGCGCTGGCGAACGGCACCTACCGCCCCATCCTCGCCCCGGTGAACTTCACCCGCGCCGCCAAGGCCACACGCTTCGCCACCGTCTGGTATGCCGGCGCGCTGTCGATCAACAACATGCGCGGGCGCTTCCAGTTCATCCCGAGCACGCTCCAGACCTTCACCGCCGCCGCCGGCCCGCAGGGCGACGTGCCCGCCGACCCCGCGCTGCCCGACCACCTGCGCGACGTCCAGTTCACCGTGAACGGCCAGTTCCAGCCGGTCATCAAGAGCAAGCCCGGCCAGACCGAGATCTGGGTGCTCGCGAACATGAGCGACATGGCCTACATCAGCGTCCGCCTCACCGAGACGGCGACCGGCCGCCACCCGCAGATCGCCATCGTCGGCCAGGACGGCAATCCCAGCCCCGCCGTGCGCATCCCCGCCGAGGACGGCGGCACCCGGCTCAACATCCCGCCCGCCTCGCGCTTCGCCATCGCCGTGACCATGCCTGAGCAGGGCGACCTCGTGCTGGAGATGCCGGAGCGGGGCGGCGGCGCCCGCACGGAGAATGCGCCCGGCATCCTCTACACCGCCAACGGCACCGAAAACCCGCCGGCGGCGCTGGGCACCCTCAGCGTGCTGCCGTCGGCGGTGAGCTATTACGACGGCTTCTTCCTGTTCCCCACCCAGCTTCTCGCCCGGGCGGTGGCGGACGGCGGCAAGGGCGAGGCCACGCGCTTCACCGAGGGCCAGCCGCTCGGCGCCTTCACCGCCTTCGAAGACCTCTCCAAAGCGACGCCGGACCTGACGCGGCACATCCTCATCAACGGCGGCTTCCTCAACGACCTCGCCAGCACGGACGATCCGAAGGCCTTCATCTACGCCTTCGACAGCGGCGCCTTCCCGAACGTGCCGCTGATCCAGCCGCGGCTGAACTCGGTCGAGGACTGGGTGTTCCGCAACGAGAACAATGACGAGCACCCCATCCACGTGCACGTGAACGACTTCCAGGTCATGGCCATGTCAGACCCGACCACCGGCCTGAAATCCGGGCCGGTCATGCAGGGCATCGACAATGCCAATGTGCCGGCGCCCAACCTCGGCCCCGGCGAGACGGTGATCCAGCCCGGCACGCTGACCATCCGCACGCGGTTCGAGGACTATGCGGGCCTGTTCGTCATGCATTGCCACCGTCTCAACCATGAGGACAACGGCCTCATGGCGCTGGTGAACGTCATCCCCGCCGTATCGTCCTATGCGGTGGCCGTGCCCGGCGCGCCGGGCCGCCCGGCGGTGGTGCGGGTGATGGATGGCGACCGGCTGCTCGCCCTCGTCACGCCCTTTGCGGGATACGAGGGCACGCTGAGCGTCGCCATGGGCGATGTGGATGACGACGGCGTCTATGACCTCGTCGTCGGCACCGGCGCCGGCCGCGCGCCGGAGATCGCCGTGTTCTCGGGCGCGGCGAAGAGCGGCGCCGCCGCTTTCACCCGGGAGCTGGCGCGCTTCGCCCCGTTCGATGCCGCCATGCGGGGCGGCGTGAGCGTCGCGGTCGCGCCCATCGACGGCCTCACCACCGGCGACAACATCATCGCCGGCTCCGGGCCGGGCAGCGCCAGCGAGGTGCGGGTGTTCGAATCCCGGCTGCCGGCGCCCGGCACCGCGCCGCGCCTGTTCTCCAGCTTCAGCCCCTATGAGAACGACCGCTCCGGCGTGGTGGTCAGCTCCGGCTTCGTCGATTTCACCACCGGCCGGCACAGCATCGTGACGGCGCCGGGTCCCGGCACGCCGACCACGGTGAAGGTCTTCGTCTTTCCGCTGCTCACCCCGCTGGCCGGCGCGCCGGCCGCGCACCAGCACGCCCATGCCGCCGCCGCGCAGCCGGTGACCACCACGTCCTTCATGCCGTTCGGCGCGGACTATCGGGGCGGCGTGTCGCTGGCCACCGGCTGGCTCGCCGGGGTGCTCGGCGGCGCCGAGCGCATCGTGGTGGCCCAGCGTGACGGCAGCGAGGTGAAGGTGTTCTCCGCCGGCTCGGCGCTCGACGGCGGCCCGTCCATGTATCTGCACAGCGCCACCGCCCATCCCCACGCCAGCTTCACTGAGATGGCCACGTTCCGCCCGTTCGGCGAGGGCGCGCGCGGGCTGAGCGTCGCCACCACCAGCACGACCGAGGGCGCCGACCTGCTGGTCGGCGCGGCGCCGGCGGGCCAGGGTGCCGGCCCGGCATCGGTCCGGCGCTTCAGCCTGGAGCGGCCGGATGCGGCGGCAAAGGCGCTCGTGCCCCGGCTGCGTGGCGAGCGCACGCTGGAGCAGGCCGGCGCGATCGCCCTCGGCGGCGATTGAGGCGGCCGCCTCAGGGCAAGGCGATCTGCCGTTCGAGGCCGATGCCGATGGTGAACTGGTTGGCGCCGTCGAGCCGCTTGGTGATCGGGCTCGCCGCCGCCGCGCCCACCAGCCGGTCGTAGCCGGCGAAGAAGGTGGTGGTCCAGTCGTGCCCGGTGTCGTAGGCGACCGAGCCGGCGAGGCCGGCGGAGCTCGCCCCGCCGCCCGGCGTGTAGGGCTGGAGCGCCGGGTTCATGGCGCTGGTGAAGGCCGAGACGCCGAAGGCGGTCTGCATGGACGTGGCGTCGGCGAACTGGAGCCGCGGCCCGATGCCGAAGGTGAACGGCCCGCTGGCGGTCACCCAGTCGAGCCCCAGCGTGCCGGTGAAGCCGTCGCCGCCATTCACCCCGTGCCGCAGCTCGGCCCGCGCCCGGATGGCCTTGTCCAGCGGCCAGAATTCCGCGAACCCGCCCACCTCCAGCGTGCTGCTGTAGCCCGGCAGGCCCGGCAGCACCCAGTTGGGCCGCGAGGCGCGGATCGCCGCCAGTGGCCCGACGGAGATGCCGCCCAGCGTGAGCAGGGTGATGGAGAGATCGTCGTCCGGCGCGCCGAATGTGGCCGGCTCGTCGGCGCGGCGGATGTCGAAGGTCGGCATCAGCGTCGGGTCGGAGTTGCGCGACCCCGGGAAGCTGGGGGCGACCGAGGTCTGGAGCCCGAGGCTCAGGATCCAGCCCGTATCCTCCGCCGCGGCGGGCGCCGCGGCGAGCCCGCACGCGGCGGCGAGCGCCAGGGCGGGCGCCCGGTGGCGATGGGGATTATTCCTGCGCTTCTGCGACACGGGACACCTTGATGGCAAATTTCTTGATCCGATGCCAAAGGCTGCGCTCGGTGATGCCGAGCCGCTCGGCGGCACGGGCCTGCACCCCGCCGGCCTCCTTCAGCGCTTCCAAAACAAAGTCCCGCTCGATGCGGGCCAGCTCCTCGTCGAGATCGGCCGGCAGCGCCCTGGCCTCCGCCACCGGCGGGCCGTCGGGGCCGAACAGCATGAGGTCTTTCAATTCGATGGCGCTGCCGCGCGCCACGATGGCGGCGCGCTCCATGCAGTTCTGCAATTCGCGGATGTTGCCGGGCCAGGCATAGGCCGTCATCGCCGCGGCGGCGGCCGGGCTCAGCCCCTCGATGCGCTTGCCCATGTCCTCGGCCGCCTTCCTGAGGAAATGGCCGGCGAGCAGGGGAATATCCTCGCCCCTCTCGCGCAGCGGCGGCAGCGTGATGGGGAAGACCGCCAGCCGGTAGTAGAGATCCATGCGGAAGGCGCCTGACGCCATCTCCTTCTGGAGATCCTTGTGGGTGGCGGCGATGATCCGCACGTCCACCTTCACCGACTTGCTGCTGCCCACCGGCTCGAACGTCTGCTCCTGGATGGCACGCAGCACCTTGGCCTGCACCGGCAGCGGCATGTCGGCGATCTCGTCGAGGAACAGCGTGCCCCGGTTGGCGGCGGTGAAGCGGCCGTCGCGGCTGCCGGTGGCGCCGGTGAAGGCCCCCTTCACATGGCCGAACAGCTCGCTCTCGATCAGTGTCTCGGGGATGGCCGCGCAATTCACGGCGATGAACGGCAGGTCGCGGCGCGGGCTGTTGTAGTGGATGGCGCGGGCCACCAGTTCCTTGCCGGTTCCGCTCTCGCCTTGCAGCAGCACGGTGGCCTTGCTCTGCGCCACCTCTCCCGCCTGGCGGAGCACGTCCTGGAACGGCGGGCTGCGGCCGATCAGGGTGTCGAAGGCGTAGCGGCCCTCAAGCTCCGTCCGCAGGCGGGCATTCTCGCTGACCACGGCGCGGATCTTCAGCGCCCGCTCCAGGGTCGCCACCACGTCGTCCAGTTCGAAGGGCTTGGCGACGTAATCGAAGGCGCCGTCCTTCACCAAATCGACCGCGCCGCGCACCGTGGCATAGGCGGTCATGACGATGACCGGCAGGTCCGGCCGGTCCTTTTTGAGCGCCAGCAGCAGGTCGCGCCCGCTCTTGTCGGGCATGCGCAGGTCGGTCAGCACGGCATCGACGGGATTGGCGTCGCAATAGGCCAGCGCGGCGGCGGCGCTGCACACCGCCACGGCCTCGAAGTCGCGCTCCGCCAGCGCCGCCGCCAGCACTTCGCCGAGCCGCGCCTCATCGTCCACCACCAGAACGGCCGGTGCCATCTCAGCCCTCCTTGTCCCGGACAAGCGGAAGCCGGATGCGGAAGATCGCGCCCCCCTCCGGCGCACGCCGATATTCGATACTTCCGTCATGGGCCTCCAACGTCACCTGCACCTTGGCTAAACCAAGGCCGGTTCCGTTCGCCTTGGAGGTGACGAAGGGATCGAACATGCGCGCGACCATGTCCGGCGGCACGCCGGGGCCATTGTCCTCGACCTCCAGCGACACCATGCCGCCCGACAGGGTGACCCGCAGGATGATGTGTCCGCCCTCGCCCACCGCATCCGCCGCGTTCAGGATCAGGTTGAGCAGCGATTGATGCAGGCGGTCGGGATCGCCCATCACCATCGCCGGCGCCGCCGGGGCCAGCAGCGCATAGGTGATGCCGCGCCGCTTCAGCTCGGGAGCGGTAAAATCGAGCGCCGGCTGGGCCACCTCACCGACGAGGTCGATGGGCCGGCGCTGGCAATGGGCGGGGTGGACATAGTCCAGCAGTTCCGCCACCAGCCGCTCGATGCGGTTCACCTCCTCCAGCACGAACACCATCAGCCGGTCATTGCCGGGCGCGAGCGCGGACTTGCGGCGCACCAGCTCGGTGGAGGTCTTGATGATGCCGAGCGGGTTGCGGATCTCATGGGCGATGACGGCCGCGGCCTCGCCCAGCGTCGCCAACTGCGCCCGGTGCCGCATCTCGGCCTCCAGCGTGCGCAGCGCTTCGAGCTGCGCGGTCATGGCGTTGAAGCCGACCGCCAGTTCCTCCATCTCGCGCCCGCCGACTTCGGGGATGCGCATGTGGTAGTCGCCGGCCGCCACCGAGCGCAGTCCCAGCATCAGTTGCCGCAAGGGCTCGCTCAGGCGCTGCGAGAGGCCGATGCCGGCCAGCAGCGACAGCAGGCCGGCGACCCCGGCCAGCGCCAGGAACAGCCACCACGTGCCGAGGCGCTCGAAGGTCGCCGACGTCCCGTTGAGGCGGCAGACCACGATGCCGACGAGGCGGTGGCGATTGTCGCGCAGCGCCGCATAGGCCACCGCCGACTTGACCCTCAGGCCGTTCTGGTCCGCCGTCTCCGCGCCGTCCAGCAGGTGCGCCAGCACCGTAGGCGGAACGGTGAAGGCCCCGCCCCGCCCGCGCGTCAGGTCCCGAACCACGCGCCCGTCGGCGGAGACTTCGAGCAGGTGCACGTCCAGGGAGCGGATGGTCTCGGGCGCGTTGAAGAATTTCTCGTCGAGCAGGTTGCCGACGAACAGGAAGCTGTCGGCACCGGCGATGCGCAGCTCCTGCACGGCACCCACCATCATCACCGGCTCGTCATGGTCCTGGCCGAAGAAGATCGAGGACATGGCCTCTCGCGGCAGCGGCTGGGTCAGCTCCAGGTCGCCGATGGAGAACAGGATCCGCCCGTCCGCATCGTAGAGCCGCATATAATCGTAGCCGACCGAGGTGAGAAGGTCGGCGAAGGTCTCGATGGGGCCGACCTCGCCATTGGGATCGAGCTTGGCGCCGGCGATGGCGGCGGCGACGATGGACGTGGCATGCTGCGCCTCCTCCTGCGCCTCGACCGCCTCATTGGCCATGAACATGGCGATCTCACCGATCCACTGGGCCACATTATGCTCGAACGCCGCCGAGATGGACTGGGCGGCGATGAAGCTGGCGATGAGCACCGGCGGCACGCTCACCGCCAGGAAGGCAAGCGCGAGCTTCGGACGCAACGCGAGACGCGCCCACCAGCGGAAGGGAGGAGCCTGCGACACCTGTGTGTCCTCAGCCGCCGCGCGGATCGCAGCGCGGCTGCCCGGCCGGCGCCCGGCGCCACCGCACCGTCTGGCCGAGGGCCTCGACACCCAGGAATCCCGTCACTTCCAGCTCCTCCGGGCCGTGCGTGCGGATCGACACCTGATAACGCCGGCCCGTGTCCGGGTCGTAGATCCAGCCGCCGCCGAACGCGCCGTCCCGCGCCCGCAGCTCGCCCACCACCGGCAGGCCGCACAAGAGCCGGGGCCGCAGGGCCGCGTCCGGATTGTTATCATCCCGCGCGGGCTCGCTCCCGTCCAGCGGGCTCTTGAGCCAGCCGATGGTGCCGCACAGGGCGTTGCCGCAGGCGGCAAGCTCGATCGCCGCCTCGCCGTCGTCCGTTATCCACAAGCCCCGGATGTCGGGCGCCGCGGCGGAGACCGGCGCCGACAGCAGGACGAGAGCGCCAAGGCCGGCCAGGGCCGTGGCGTGGATAGGGATCAATCGAGGCATCACAACTTGGCTCCTTCGGCGGCCGCTGCCGGCTGGTGTTCGCTTTCCTCCTGGCCGATCAGCCAGACGCCGCAAAAGATCAGCGCGATGCCGAGCATGGGGACGAGGCCGATACGCTCGCCGAAGATCAGCCAGGCGCCCATGGGCACCGTGACGTAGCTCAGGGCCGTCAGCGGGAAGGCCTGCGCCAGATCGCTGCGCTGAAGGATGAGAATCCACAGCGCATAGGTGGCGAGATAGGCGGCGGCGGCGAGCCAGGCGCTCGCCGACCCCGCCGCCGCCAGCAGGAAGGCCGGTCCCAGCGGCAGGTCGCCGATGGCCGTGGCCGCCGCCTTGAAGGCGAGCTGGGTGGCCGTGTCCGCCGCCAGATACAGCGCCAGCAGCGGCAGGAAGGCGGAGCGCGCGGCACTCATGCGCCGGCCCTCTCGGTGGCTACTCTCTTGGCGGCGGCGCGCAGGTCCGGGTCCCAGCGCGGAAAGGACAGCAGCGGCGCGGCCAGCCGGATGGCCCCGTTCAGCACTGGGTTGCGGTGCTTGACCATCAGCGTCAGCGGCTCCAGCGCGCTGCCGAAGCGCAGCTTGGAGGCATAGGCGGTCTGGCCGGTCTGCAGATAGCGGCGCCCGATGCGCTGGCAGAAGCGGACGTTCTCCATCCAGCTCACCGCATAGAGGTCGTTCTCCCGCGCCAGCGGGTAGCGCATGCCCAGGAACTTGTCGATCACCCGCTCCGGTTCGATGAACAGCAGGTTGAACGCGGCGAGCACGCCATCGACGCGATAGCAGGCAAAGGCGACCCGCCCTTGCATGGCCTCGGAAATCCGCTCGAAATAGCGCTCCGGCAGCTCTTCGAAATCGCCGTAATGCACATGGCTCTGAGCCCGCGTCTCCTCATAGAGCGCGGCGATCTCCGTCTCCAGCCCGGCGATGGAGCAGCGCCAGTCCACCGTGACCTTGCCCGCGCGCTTGAGCTTGCGGCGGACGTCCTTGCGGGTGGCCGCCGAGAGACGGGCGAGATAGGCATCGAAGCTGTCGGCCCCGGCGAGGTCCAGCACCGCCAGGGGCAGGCTCTCCACCGCCACATAGCCGGCGGCCCGCAGGCGCGGCCCGGCCCACGCCATGTCGCGCGGCGCCAGATCCTTGAAGGCGACGAGCGAGGCCCCCTGGCGGCGCGCCTCGGCCTCGACGGCCGCAAGCAGGCTATCCATCGCCTGGGCCTGCTGCCCGACGGGCAGGCGGGGACTGAGCGCGACGGGGCAGCGTTCGGTGAAGGGAGAGCCGACGCCCAGCATGCGCCATTCGAGCAGGCCCGGCAGGCGGGCGGCCACCGCGTCGCAAACGCGCCCCAGCGCGCCGCCCTGGAGCGGGGTATCCAGCCGGTACTTCAGCGCGAACAGGGGCGCGCCGGCCGCGAAGCCCTCGCGGTCCTCCACGACGGCGGCGGAAAGCCGGAACGCCGCCGGCGGGGCCGCGGCGCAGGCGCCGAGATAGTCCCAGCCCTCGCTGTCGGGAAAGCGCGCGAGGTCCCAGTCGCGCCGGGCGATCGCGGACAGGCTGGGAACGATGCGCGCGCTCATCGCGGACGGCACCGACGCCAGCGGCATCGCGCCGGGCCAGCCGGCCACCGCTCCGTCAAGCGACATGGCTGATCTCTCCCGGCGTCCATGCGCGGCCGGCGCCGGCGGGTGCGTCGCGCGCCACCTCGGCGGTGCGGGTGACGAAATCCACCACCCGCGCGGTGACGATGTGGTGCTGCCGGTCGAGCGTGACCAGATGGTAGCTGTCCTCCAGCACGAGGCTCTCCACCAGCCCTCCCAGCCGGCGCTGGAGCAGCATGGCGTTCTTCAGGCTGGCCACGTCGTCCTCGCGCGCATGGACCAGCAGCGTGCGCTGCCGGATCGCGGGCAGCAGCGGCTTCAGCGCCGCCACGAGGCGCCAGAGTTGGCGCAGGGCGGCCGCGGGGGTGGCGGGCAGCCCCGCCTCGCCGCCGCCCTGGCGCAGGGCCCGGACGATGACGGCGCGGATACGCTGGTCCTTCACGCCATAGGGCTCGCGCTCCACGAACTGATAGCGGCGGCCAAGCGGGGTATCGATGAGCAGGCGCAGCAGGAAGCTGTACCAGGGGATCGACCAGCCGTCGTAGCGCAGGGTCGGGGCCAGCATGACGAGGCCCTTGACCCGCTCCGGCTGGCGCGCCGCGAGCAGCGCCGCGAGCACCGCCCCCATGGACAGCCCGCCCACCAGCACCGTCTCGCACCGCTCCTCCAGCAGCGTGAGGGCGCGCAGTGCGCTGTCGTACCAGGCCTCGAAATCGGTGGCGGCGAGCTCCTGCGAACCACCGCCATGGCCTTCGAGCTGGCAGCACAGCACGGTGTGCCCGGCGGCGGCGAGCTTGCGGGCGACCTCGCGCATCTCGATCGGCGTGCCGCCCAGCCCATGGATGAGCAGCACGCCCACCGGACCTCTCTCAATCAGAAAACTACGATCGACGATGGCCATGACGGCTCCTCACAAGGTGCTGGCGACAAGGACGATACCGGCGGTGACCAGGACCGCGCCGGCAAACTGGCGTCGCCCGATGCGCTCGCCCAGGATGAGATGGCTGGCGAGGGTGATGCCGAGGATGTTGAGGCTGGCGAGCGGGAAGGCGATGCCGAGCGGCGCCAGCACCAGCACCCGGATCCAGACCACGAATTCCACCACGTAGACGGCGATGCCCAGGAGCAGCCACCGCTCGCTGAACAGCGCCCATGCGAACGCCAGCCGCCGCCCCGGCGCGGGGGCGGGCAGACGGTCGGCTCCGCGCTTGAACGCGAGCTGGCCGCAGACGTCGCAGACGACGGAGAGCGCGATCAGCACGGCGAGTTCCGGCATCATGACAGCAGGTCCCCCATGTGCCGGAGGATGCGCAGGTTCGCGGCCTGGTTGACGGCGTGCCCGGCGGCCTCCGGTACCGGGCGCTGCGCCCGGTCGCAGAAGGCGAGGAATGTGCGCCAGGGGCCAAGCGCACCCTCCGGCGAATAGTCGCCGCACACGTCCATCCCCAGGATCGGGCGGTGCTCGGCGAACAGCGCGATGGCGTCGAGCACCTGCTCAAGGGTGAGCTGCCCCTGGTCCCAGTTGGTCACCGCCTCGCGTTGCGTCAGCACGTCCTTGTCGAGGGTGATCCACAGCGGCCCGTCGGGCAGCCGGTCGGCCACATCGGCCATGCGGATCATGAAATCGCGATCGGACAGGCCGTGCCAGCGCAGCCCGCAGCGGCCGATGCCGGGGTCGCCCTCCGCGCTCGCCGTCTCGAACGCCGGGCCGGCATAGAACGTCGCCTGCGACGCGAACGGGTGGATCTCCAGCCGACCGGTGCGCACCGAGGCCATGTCGGCGCCCTTCAATTGGGGGGCGGCCATGTCGGCCCGGCCCGGCCCGATGGTCACCACGCGCAGCACCTGGCGCAGTTCCAGGGCGCGGGCCACCCAGGAGCCGCAGTTCACGCTGGCCGGCACCCGGACCCAGTCGGGGTGGTTGTCGAAATGGATGATGCTGACCGGCTGCTCCAGGCGCTCCACCAGCAGCAGCGTGAGATGGTGGAAATCGCCCGAGCCGTAGAAATAGATGTCGCCGGGCGCCGGGGCGGCGAGCCGCCCGCCCAGCGTGGCGAGCGCCGCGCGCTGCGCCTGAAGGCGCAGGCGCGGCGCGAGATCGCGGGCGGCGACGACGTGGCCGCCCGCCGCCGCGCATGCCCCCATGAGGACGGGCTGGCCGGCCAGCGCGCCATCAAGATCGAGGATATGCGGGCGCATGGCCTTCACCGCGGCGTGACCTGGGTGAACAGCTGGTCGAGCAGCGCCAGGGCGAGGTCGATCTCCGCATGGGAGATGGTCAGCGCCGGGGCGAGGGTGATGACGTTCTTGTGGTAGCCACCGACGTCGAGCACGAGGCCGTAGCGTTCGCCCCCGTGCACCAGGTCGGCCTTCATCGCCTCATCGACCATGAGGTCCAGCAGCGCCTTGGCCGGCGTGTAGCTGTCGCCCGGCTCGCAGATTTCGATGCGCAGGGCCAGGCCGAGCCCGTCCACGTCGCCGACGATGCGGTGCTTGGCCTTCAGCTCCTTCAGGCCGTCGAGGAAATAGGCGCCCTTGTCCATCACGCTGGCGCCGAAATCCTCCTCCTTCATCATCTTCATGGCTTCGAGCGCCACGGCGGTGCCGAGCGGATTGGCGTTGAAGGTGGAATGGGTGGAGCCGGCCGGGAAGATCTGCGGATTGATCAATTCCTCGCGGGCCCACAGGCCGGAGAGCGGATTGAGGCCGTTGGTCAGCGCCTTGCCGAACACCAGCACGTCCGGCTGGACGCCGAAATGCTCGATCGACCACAGCTTGCCGGTGCGGTAGAAGCCCATCTGGATTTCGTCCACCACCAGCAGGATGCCGTGCTTGTCGAGCACGCGCTTCAGCTCGGGGAAGAAATTCGCGGGCGGGATGACGTAGCCGCCGGTGCCCTGGATGGGCTCCACATAGAAGGCGGCATATTCGCTCTGCCGCACCTTGGGGTCCCACACGCCGTTGTATTCGCTCTCGAACAGGCGCTCGAACTTGCGCACGCAGTGAACGCCGTATTCCTCCTTGGTCATGCCGCGCGGCCCGCGGAAATGGTAGGGGAACTCGATGAACTGCGCCCGCTCGCCGAAATGCCCGTAGCGGCGGCGATAGCGATAGGACGAGGTGATGGCGGAGGCGCCCAGCGTGCGGCCGTGATAGCCGCCCTCGAAGGCGAACATCAGGCTCTTGCCGTTGCAGGCGTTGCGCACGATCTTGAGCGAATCCTCAACCGCCTGCGCGCCGCCGACGTTGAAATGTACGCGGCCCTTGCGGCCGAAGCGCTCCTGCGCGCCGATGGCGATCTCGGCGGCAAGCTCGATCTTCTCGCGGTGCAGATACTGGCTGGCGACCTGCGGCAGGCGGTCGAGCTGGCGGCGCATGGCCTCGTTGAGCCGCGGATTGGCATAGCCGAAATTGACCGCGGAATACCACATCTGGAGATCGAGGAACGGGCGGTCCTCGTCGTCATACATGAACGAGCCTTCGCAGCGCTCGAAGATCTTCGGGAATTCGGTGTAATGCACCGTATCGCCGTATGAGCAATAAGCGTTTTCCAGCGCGTGCAGGCGCGCGCGGTCGGCCTCGGCCGAGGTCGGGGCGCCGGTGATCATGTTGCGGTCAAGCATGAAGGTCCTCGAGGACAAGGCCGGCGGAGCCGGCCGGGGAAAGACCCTGCGCGGGGTGCAGGGTGGTGAGATAGGCGCGCGCGTCGGCAAAGCCGGAGATGGGCCGATGGGCGATGCCCTCGGCGGCGCAGAAGGTGGCGAGACGCCCCTTGGCGAGCACGAAGTCGGCGCGGCGCGCGAGGCAGAAATCGGAGCGCCCGTCGCCCACCAGGATCACCCTGGGCGGGGCCAGACCGTCCTTGGGCTGGACGGCCGCGCATTTACAGGTGCCGTTGGAGCAGGTCGCATCCTCGGCGCCGAACTCCGCCCGCCAACGGTCCGCTCCGGCCTGGACCAGCCGGTTGCAGGCGACGGGCAGGTCGATCCCGGCGGCGGCGAGCAATGTGCGGATGGAGCGGTCGAAGCCGTCCGAGACGACGGAGACATGGGCGCCGATCGCGCGCGCCGCCTGCAGGAAATCAGCGAAGGCGGGATCAAGCGCGATGCCGGCCAGCGCAGCGTCGATCTCCTCCGGCCGCGCCCGGATGAGCGCGACCTGCCCGGCGAGGCAATCGCGGGAGTTGATCTCCCCGGCCTGCCACCGCGCCTCTATGTCCAGCCACGCCGGATCAGCGAAGGTCTCAAGCAGGAAATCGGTGGTGTCGATAGGGCAGATGGTGCCGTCAAAATCCAAGGCGAAGTGCAGTCGCATGCCAGTCCCCGAAGGTGCGCTTCAGGGATCGCAAGAGGCGTGCCAGCCGACAATTCTTTTATAATCAATGCCTTGGATGGGTAGGTGGCCGGCCTGCCACAGCCGCGTTTTGGAGCCTCCTCCAAAATGCGGGGATGCCCTTAGGGAGGGCGCGGCCGAGCCACGCAGGCGCATCGACCTGCCGCAAGGCGCATGGCCGGACCGCCTCCGGCGGCCGGCGTCACCGCGCATGACGGTCTGACATGACGCGGAGCATCAACCGTCCGACACGCGACTGCCTCCCGGCCCGGATGGGCGCGCGAGGCATGGCGACAGAAGATGGAACGGGCCTTGCGGGGGAGAGTGCCGTTGAACGTTCCGCCGCGGCACCGGGCGGGATCGCGATGGGCTGCGGCTATTCGCCGGAGCGATGCTGCCAGTCCGCGGCCGCCGGAAGCAAGCCGAGGACATCCACGTGCACCGCGCCAACGGCCGACGGCCGCTTTGTATCCGAGAAGCGCAGCCGCAGCAGGCGGCCCTCATCTGTCCGCAGTTCCAGCCCGTGGCCGAAGCCCCCCTTCGGGGTTGCCGCCGGTAGGCAGATCTCCCCGCAGCTCGTCACCTGTCCGGCACTGGAGAGATAGCCCTCGAAATCATATTCGGTGCGTGCGATCGGCACGTTCCCGCAGACGAGAAGGCCGCTCCCGCGCAGCCCGCCAAGATAGTTCATGGTCCTGCTCCTTGTTCGGGGGCCGCCGCAGCGTGTTTCGGACGCAGCCGCAGCCAGCCGTGGTCCGGGAGACCCGCGAGCGGGCACCGGCCGGCAGAACCGAGACGTGCCCGGCCCCGCACGCCCCGAGCCTGTCTCAGCCCTTCTTCTTGGGTGCGCCCAGCGAAACCGGCACGCCCTTGGCGAGGATCGGCGCCGCGGCTGCCGGCTCCTTCGCCTTCTTCGGCTTCTTGGCTTCGCGGTTGCCGCGTATCTGTCCCTTGGCCATCATCATCTCCTGCTCATCGTCGGGGGCCGCGCCGCCGGCGACACGCGCGGGCAGCAGTGCGGCACAGGGCGCGGATATACAAGGGGCGCGCCGCAAAGCGCGGCGGCGCCCCGCATGCTGCAATCAGCTCAGCGACTTGAGATTGTCGGCCGACATCTTGCCGCTCTTCCGGTCGGACACCAGCTCGAAGTCCAGCTTCTGGCCCTCGTGCAGATC
Organism: Azorhizobium doebereinerae UFLA1-100; assembly: GCF_000473085.1. Taxonomy (GTDB): domain Bacteria; phylum Pseudomonadota; class Alphaproteobacteria; order Rhizobiales; family Xanthobacteraceae; genus Azorhizobium; species Azorhizobium doebereinerae. The sequence goes on along the minus strand of NZ_AXBA01000004.1, from coordinate 94,370 downwards.
GGAGAGGCCGGCGCGCTCGACGGCGCTGATATGGACGAAGGCATCGCTGCCGCCGTCATCCGGCGCGATGAATCCAAAGCCCTTCTGGGCGTTGAACCATTTTACGGTTCCCGTGGCCATGGGATACCCTTTCTATGTGCATGAAGCTTGCTTACCCGCGAATAACGGGCAGTCGAATTCGCATTTATCAGGACGAAAAAGCTTCACGGCACGCATATCTTCATATGCATAAACCAGCTTATCTGGCCATCTATCGACAGCATTAATATGTGCTTCCACGGAAAATATTTCAAGAACGATGATTTTTTAAATCAACCCAGGCCGAAAAACATTCGGGATCCCCTCGTTTTGTCCTAAGCTGGCAGCTGCGCACGGCGCTTCCGGGCGGCCGGGGCCTGATGGCGCACGTCGGTGGATGCCGCAGGGGAGATCCGTGACCACGCTGAACATCCGCCACCGCACCACATATCGCTACAACGGCGCCGTCAGCCTGAACCCGCATCACCTCATGCTGCGCCCCCGCGAGAGCCGCGAGCTCAGGCTGCGGTCGATGCGGCTGAACATCGCGCCGCCCGCGATCGTGACCTGGGCCCATGACGTGGCCGGCAACGTGGTGGCCACCGCCGCCTTCCAGACGCTGACCACCAGCCTCGTCATCGAAAGCCTGGCCGAGGTGGAGCTCGATGCCGCGGCATGGCCCATCTTCAGCATCGCGGCGTCCGCCATCTCCTACCCCTTCCTCTACAGCGCGGATGAATGGACCGATCTCGGCGCGCTGGCGCTCCCCCAGCATCCCGATCCCGCGGGGCGGCTAGGCGCATGGAGCCGTGCCTTCGTCCGCAGCGAGCCGACGGACACGCTGGCTCTGCTGAAGGACATCAATGCCGGCGTCCTGGCCTGGGTTTCCTACCAGGGCCGCGAGGACGAGGGCACGCAGTCGCCCACCCGCACGCTGGAGCGCGGCTGGGGCTCCTGCCGCGACATGGCCGTGCTGTTCGCCGAGGCCGTGCGGACGCTGGGGTTCGGCGCGCGGATCGTGTCGGGCTATCTCCACAACCCGGCGGAGGCGTTCCTGGGGTCGTCCGGCGCGGGCAGCACCCATGCCTGGGCCGAGGTCTATGTGCCCGGCGCGGGCTGGATCACCTTCGATCCCACCAACCGCAGCGTCGGCGGCGCCAACCTCATCCCGGTCGCGGTGGGGCGGGACATCCGGCAGGTCATGCCGGTGAGCGGCGGCTTCGTCGGAATGACCGACGCCTTCAATGCCATGTCGGTCGAGGTGTCGGTCCGTCCGTCGGCGGCGTGACGCCGCACGCCTATTTCACGTCCCACTGGCACATGCGGAAATCGTTGCGGCGCTGGCGCATGTCCACATGCACATGGCTGGCGTGGGCGCTGTCGGCGCCGGGGCCGAGCACGGTGCGGAACCGCTCGCAGGCGCTCTTCTGCACCTCCGCCCGGATGTCCTTCGTGGCGGCATCGGCCTGCGAGAACTCCACCACCCGCCCGTCCGCGAGCTTGATGCCGAGCAGGTCGAACGCGTTGCCGCTGGCATGCTCGCTGATCTGCGCCCCGGCCTGCCCGTTGCGGGGCCGGCAGGCGTGGCCGCCGACGCCCTTCAGCTGTGCCAGCGCCGTACCATGGCGTCTGGCGATGGCCGCTAGGTCGTCGCGGATCCAGGATGCCAATTCCAGCGCCATGGTGCATCGCACGGTCACCGCGCTGTCGAGGGTGACGGCCGGGCCTTCCGGGAGGGTCACGCGCGAGAACGCCACCGGGCCGGGGATCGCGCAGGCGCCCTCCCCCTTGGCAGGCTCGTCCGGATCAGCCTTGGCGATCGCCTCCCCGCCCCGTGCGGTGAAATCCTTGAGACAGGCGGCAAACGCCGCCTCTTCCATGGGCGCCGGCGGCGGGGCACTGTCCTGCGGGGCGACGGACGGCGAGCCGCCCACATCCTCCGGGCGCGGCAGAGGCAGCGGGACGGCCGCGCGCGACCGTTCGCCCCGGGCGAGGCGCTGCGGCGCCGGCTTCGGCAGCGGGACGGAGGGCCCGGCCGCCGGCGCGGGGGGCGCGGCGGCCTTTGCCCCCGGCAGGGCCGACTTGGGCCGGGCGAGCGGCGCCTGCGCCTCCGCCGGAAGAACGGCCAGGACCATCGCCCATGCCATGCCCGCCACGGCCAGCCGCCGCGGACCCCTCATGATCCGGTCTGCTCCACGAACCGGACCTTCACGCCGGGCTTCAGCATGTCTGCCAGTTCCATGGCGTCCCAGTTGGTCAGCCGGACGCAGCCATGCGATGAAGACTTGCTCACCTGCGCGGGCTCCGGCGTGCCGTGGATGCCGAACGTCTCCTTCGACAAGGCGATCCAGACGGCGCCCACGGGATTGTTCGGACCGGAGGGCAGCACCAGCTTCTTCTTGTTGCGGCCCTGCTGGAAGTTCTTCTCCGGATCGTAATAATAGGGCGGATTGAACACGATGCGCCGGACCGTGTGCTCGCCTTCCGGCGAGGGCGTGTCCGCGCTGCCGATGGTGGCGGGATAGCTGGCGAGGATCGCGTCGTTGGCGCCATAGACCACCAGCATGCCGGTGGCTTTCACCGCCTCGACCCGCTCCACCTTCACGTTCGGCTTTCCGTGCGCGATCGAGACCACCAGGATCCTGTCGCCGGGCTTGCGCGTCTTCAGGCCCGGATTGAGGACCTGGAGCAGCCCCTTGCTCATGTGGAACCGCTCCGCGAACATCTCCTCCGGGCTCGTGTAGTCGAGCTTCTTCATCTTCGCCTGCTTGGCGTAGTCGCGGGGGATGGAACGGGGAAACCTGGCGCTCGTGTCTTTCTTCGTGAGCTGGTAGTCAGTGACGATGTCACCCGCCGTCGGGCCGCCGAGCGCCGTCCACGTCTGCTCGTCCAGCTGGTCGCCCTCGCCGAGGCTGTTCTGCCGCCGGAACTGGGCGATGGCCTTGTGGTAATTCTCCCCGTCCATGCCGTCGATCTCGCCCGGCGAGATGGAGCGCCGGGCGAGCAGCACCTGCACCTTCACGATGAGGGCCTGGGGCTTGCCCGCATCCTTGCGGGACTTGGTATCCCTGTGGGACCTGGCATCCCTGTGGGACTTGGCATCCTCGCGGCGCCCGGCGTCCCGGCCGGGCTTCCGGTCGCCCGCCGCCAAGCCATCCCGTACCGGTGCATTCTTGGCGGCATCAGCCGTAAAGCTGGCAGTATTGATAGCTTCGGCGGTCAGCGCAAGGACAGGGCCGCCCAGAGCCAGGAAGATCGCCAGAGACCAGACAGAAAGACGCGAGGTGTCCATGGACGTTCCGATGCAGGGGCAAGACCTGTAGCTGAACGGCCCACCCCACATCTTGTTCCGGCAAGGACGCCGACCCGGTCGCGCTCGTCACGCGATCGCCGTCACCTCGACCTCGTGGCCGGCCACCATCGCCACATCCCCGATGCTCTTGCCCATGAGCGCCCGGGCCAGCGGCGAGACGTAGGACACCGAGCCCCTGGCCGGGTCCGCTTCATCCTCGCCGACGATGCGGAACACCTGGCGGCGGCCGTCGGCGCGGTCGAGCGTCACCGTGGCGCCGAACTGCACGATATCCAGCGCGGGCGGGCTTTCGACCAGTTGGGCGGTGGCGCGGCGGGCGCTGTAGTAGCGCAGGTCCCGAGTGGCCCGCGCCATGGCCGTGCGGTCCGCCTGCACGTCTCCGGTCTGCGCCGCCGCATAGGCTGCCCGCGCCGCCGCCAGCGCGGCGTCGAGCGCCGCCAGCCCGCTTGCCGTCACCAGGTTGGGATGCGGCGAGACCGGCCGGTCCGGCAAGTCGGCGGCTGTGGCTTCCAGGTCGTTCTCGCGCGTGAAGGCGACGGACATTGCGTGCGGAATCCCATCGGCAGGGTGTCGGGTGCGCCCGCCGCCTTGCGGCGACGGGAGCATGACCGATCAAGATAGTGCGGACGGCGCCGTTCCGCCACGCCGGCGCCCGCGCGACGGGGCCGGGCCTCTCAAGGCCGCTCGGAGACAGCGGCGAGGCGGCGGCGCAGCTCGGCGTTTTCCGCCTCCAGCCCCGCGAGGCGCTCGCGCAGCGGATGCACCGCCTCGGCCACCTCCGGCTCGGTGAAGCGCGGGGTGATGTGCTGGGGGCAGTTCCAATCGAAGGCTTCCAGCCGCAACCGGAAAATGCGTTCGAGCTTGGCCTTGTAGTCCGGGACGGTGACCCGCGCCGTCAGCTCGGGATCGGCGTCGAGCGCCACCGTCTCGACCCGCGCATAGATCTTGAGCCGCGCCCGATGGGCATAATCCATCAGGAACAGGCAGGCCCGGTCGTTCGCCGCCAGATTGCCGAGGCTGATATACTGGCGGTTGCCGCGATAGTCCGCGAACGCCAGGGTCCGGTCGTCGATCTGCCTCAGGAAGCCGCGCGGCCCGCCCCGGTGCTGCACGTAGGGCCAGCCGGTTTCGGAAATCGTCGCCATGTAGAAGCTGTCGCGCTCGGCGATGAACGCCGCCTCATGCGCGGTAAAGCGATCGAAGGCGCGGTGGCCGGCAAAATCGCTCCAGAGGTGGTCGGCGCCCATCGCCGCCTGCGCGGCGCGAACGCTGGGCGTCACGGCGATATCGAGGAATCCGTAGGACATGGCACATCTCCGGCGGCGCGATCAACGAAGCAGAAGATGACCTTTTCAGCAGCCCTGCATAATCATGTAAGATTGAAAGTCATCTCTCCATATTCTGGAAAGCCGGATGGATCGCCTGGAAGCCATGTCGATGCTGCTGGAGGTGGTGGAGAGGGGCAGCCTGTCGGCCGCCAGCCGTGCCCTGCGGGTGCCGGTGCCGACGCTCAGCCGGAAGATCACCGAGCTGGAGCACCTGCTGGGCACGCGGCTGCTGGTCCGCACCACCCGCAAGCTCACGCTGACCGATGCCGGCCTCGGCTATGTGGCGGCGGCGCGGCGCATCCTGGATGAGGTCGAGGAAGCGGAACGGGAGGCGGCCGGCGAATTCACGGCGCCGAAGGGAGAGCTCGTCCTCTCCGCGCCGGTGATGTTCGGGCGGCTGCACGTCCTGCCCGTGGTCGCCGACTTCCTGGCGCTGTTCGCCGACATCAGCGTCCGCCTGCTGCTGGCGGACGGCAATGTCCATCTCGTCGACGACCATGTGGACATGGCGGTCCGGATCGGGACCTTGCCGGACAGCGCCATGGTCGCGACGCGCGTGGGAGCGATGCGGACCGTGGTCTGCGCCAGCCCGGCCCTGCTGGCCCGGCACGGCGTGCCCCGGACGCCGGAGGACCTGCTCGGGTTGCCATGCGTCGCGCTCGATCTCCCCCTGCCCTTATCCCGCTGGCGATTCCAGCCGGCAGGATCGACCGCCGCCATCGACCTCGCGCTCGCACCGCGCCTGTCCGTGTCGACGACCGAGGCGGCCGCACAGGCCGCCGTGCGCGGCGTCGGGTTCACGCGGCTGCTGCACTACCAGGTGGCCGAGGCGGTGGACGCCGGCACGCTCCGGATCGCTCTCGAAGCCTTCGAGCCGGAGCCCGCCCCCATCCACCTGCTCCACGCCGCCCGCAATCAGGTGCCGCTCAAGATGCGCCGTTTCCTGGATTTCGCGGCGCCGCGGCTGCGGCAGGCGCTCGGCAGGTTCGAACCCGGCCAGCCGCGGGGATCGTCCCCGACCGAGGACGACAGCGCGCCGGACGCTCAGCGCGAGCCCGCGTGATAGGCGGCGTCGGGGACGAGTTCCATCCAGGTCACGCTGCTGCCATCGCGCGCTTCTGCGACGGCGAAGTGCGTCATGGGCTGGTCGGCGGTCGCGCCGTGCCAATGGCGCACATTGGGCGGGATCCAGACCACGTCGCCGGGGCCGACCTCGTCCTTCGGCCCGCCTTCCTTCTGCACCCAGCCGCGCCCGGAGACGATGAACAGCGTCTGGCCAAGGGGATGCGTATGCCATGCGGTGCGTGCCCCAGCGGAGAAGGCAACGGTGCCGCCGCCGATGCGGGCCGGCGCGTCGCCCTGATAGAGGCCGGAGACCCGCACCGCGCCGGTGAAGCGGTCGACCGGGCCGGCCATCCCACCATCGGCGGACGCGCGGATGATCCGCAGGTCGGGGGCGGCCATGGCCACGCCGACGGCCGGCGCCGCCTCCCGGCCCGCGAACACCCGTTCGAGCACAGGCACCGCCGACATGGCGCGCGGCCAGCCCGCATAGAAGCCCAGGTGGGTCGCCACCTCGGCCGCCTCGGTGCGGGTCAGGCCGTTGTCCATGGCGCGGTTGGCGTGGAACGGAAGCTGCTCGGGCTGGCCGATGGCGATCAGCGCGGCCATGGTGATGAGGCTGCGGTCGCGCGGCGACAGCTCCGGCCGCCGCCACAGGTCGCCGAACAGCACCCGATTGGTCAGGTCGGCGAGGGCCGGAGCGGTGGGCGCCACGGCGGTGTTTACCGTCGCCGCCCGCGCCGCCTCCGCCGCAGCCTCCAGGGTGAGCGGGACGACGCCGCTCGCGGTGACGGCGCCGATGCCGCGCTCGTCGAACACCGTCTTCACCTCGGTCACGGCGGAAACGGCATTCGGCCAGCCGGTGTAGAAGGCAAGCTGGGTGATCAGCTCACCGAGCTCGCCGGGCGTAACGCCATTGTCCAGGGCCCGCCGGACATGGCCGGGAATCTGCCCGGTCTTGCCGGTGGAGATGAGCGCGGCCACGGTGATCAGGCTCCGGTCGCGCGGCGCCAGTTCCTTGCGCAGCCAGACCTCGCCGAACAGCACGTCATCGGTGAAGTGGCCGAGGCCCGGCGCGACCTCGTAGACGGCCGGCGGAGCGATCCGCTTCTGCAGCGTCTCTTCCGCCTCAAGCCCGCTGGCGGCAAGGGCGGAGATGGCGATTCCGGCTGCGATTTTCTTCAAGATCTCATCTCCTCGTCCGTGCCGGAACCCATGGCTTGTCACCCGCACGGCCACTTCATGTCCGTACGCGCCTGCCCCACTCCAGCGTGGAGGCAACGCGGGCGCCGCGACGCTCGTGCGTCCCGACCCGGCAAACTTAACGGCGACCGTGCGCCACGATTAGAGCGCCAGCTCCGCATAGGCCTATGTCGCGCGTTCATGAATGGCGCAGGCGGGTGCGGCACTCGGCCCTCCACCAACCGGGCGCGAGCGGAGATCAGGTGGCGGCGCATTCATGAACTTCAGATATAGCCGCATGCTGTTTATTGCGTCTAATCGATCGAGCCCGACCGACCTATCTTCCCAGACACGACAGCCGGGAGCTGCCGAAGCATTGGAGAGCGGACGATGAAAAAGCGTGTATTGGGAAAGTCTGGCCTTGAGGTCTCCGCCATCGGCTTCGGCTGCATGGGCCTGAATTTCAGCTATGATCACGCGCTCAGCAAGAACGACAGTATCGAGCTCATCCGCGCGGCGGTGGACCTGGGCGTCACCTTCTTCGATACGGCCGAGATCTATGGTCCCTTCACCAATGAGGAGATCGTCGGCGCGGCGCTGGCGCCGGTGCGCGACAAGGTGGTGATCGCCACGAAATTCGGCTTCGACGTGGTCGATGGCAAGATGGCGGGCACCAACAGCCGTCCCGAGCATATCCGCGCCGTATGCGAGGCCTCGCTGAAACGGCTGGGCGTCGAGGTCATCGACCTGTTCTACCAGCATCGTGTCGACCCCAACGTGCCGATCGAAGACGTCGCGGGGGCCGTCAAGGACCTGATCGCCGCAGGCAAGGTGAAGCATTTCGGATTGTCCGAGCCTGGGGCGCAGACCGTGCGCCGCGCCCATGCGGTGCAGCCCGTCTCGGCGCTCCAGAATGAATATTCGCTCTGGACGCGCGGCCCCGAAACCAACGGCATCCTCGCGGTCTGCGAGGAACTCGGCATCGGCTTCGTGCCCTACAGCCCGCTGGGCAAAGGCTTCCTGACCGGCGCGATGACGAAGGACACCAAGATCGGCGACACCGACTTCCGCAAGATCCTGCCGCGCTTCACGCCGGAGGCGCTGGAGAAGAACCAGGCGCTGGTGGACCTGCTCAAGCGCATCGGCGCCGCCAAGAGCGCTACCCCGGCGCAGATCGCCCTGGCCTGGCTGCTGGCCCAGAAGCCCTGGATCGCGCCGATCCCCGGCACCACCAAGCTGCACCGCCTAAAGGAAAATCTTGGCGCGGCGGACGTTGTGCTGACCGCAGGCGATCTCGCCGAGATCGCGCAGGCGGCGGCCGCCATCCATGTGGAGGGCGAACGCTATCCCGCCCATCTCATGGCCACCACCGGCCGCTGATCACAGGAGGCCGACCCCATGGGCGACGATGCCGGAATCATGGCCGGAATCTCGCGGCGGGACGCCCTGGCCGGCGCCCTCTCGCTTCCGCTGGCCGCCGGACCGGCCGGCTCAGCTTCTGCGGCGCCGGCCCGAGCGAACGCCCGCATCCTGGTCTCCTACTTCTCCCGCTCGGGCAACACGCGGGTGATCGCCGGCCAGATCCGCCGGGCCTATGGGGCGGATCTGTTCGAGATCGTGCCCACCAATGCCTATCCCGAGGATTATGAGGCCACGGTCCGGCAGGCCGAACAGGAACGCCGGGCCGGGACCGAACCACCGCTGGCGGCGACCGTGCCGGACATCGCCGCCTACCATGCGGTGTTCCTCGGCTTTCCCATATGGGGAACGACCGCGCCCGCCGTGATACGCTCATTCCTCGCCCGCCACGATCTCGCGGGGAAGACCCTCGTGCCGTTCATCACCCACGGCGGCTATGGTCGAGGGGGCAGCGTGGCGGTTCTGGCCGCCCATGCGCCCGCCGCGCGTATCCTCGACGGCTTCACCATCAGGGCCGACCAGGAACGGGAGACCCTCGCTCAAGTCACGCAGTGGCTAGGCGACATCGACATAGACTGACCTCGCCCCCCGCAAGACGAGGTCCAGTCGGCAATCGGAAGGATCACGCACATGAGCAACAATATTCAGGGCAAGGTCGTCGTCATCACCGGCGCCAGCAGCGGCCTCGGCGAAGCAACGGCCCGCAATCTCGCGGCCGATGGGGCAAAGCTCGTCCTCGGCGCGCGCCGTCTTGACCGCCTCCAGGCGCTGGCGGCGGAACTCGGCCTGCCCGCTTCGGCAGCCGTCCAGACGGATGTGACCGACAGCGCGCAGGTGCAACGCCTGGTCGAGGCCGCCGTAACCGCCCACGGACGCATCGACGTCCTCATCAACAATGCCGGGCTGATGCCCCAATCGCTGCTGGAGCGTGGCAAGATCGAGGACTGGAGCCGGATGATCGACGTCAACATCAAGGGCGTGCTCTACGGCATCGCCGCCGCTTTGCCGCACATGACGGCGCAGAAGAGCGGCCATATCATCAACGTATCCTCTGTCGCGGGCCATAAGGTCCGTGCCGGCGGCGCCGTCTACTCGGCCACCAAGCATGCTGTGCGCGTCATCTCCGAAGGCCTGCGCCAGGAGGTGAAGCCCTACAACATCCGCACCACGATCGTCTCCCCCGGGGCGGTTCAGTCCGAGCTGCCGTTGAGCGTCACCGAGGCCGATGTGGCCAAGGGCATCCAGGATTTCTACGCCGCCTACGCCATTCCGGCGGACAGCTTCGCGCGCATGGTCGCCTTCGCCATCAACCAGCCCGACGACGTGGACGTGAACGAGATCCTGTTCCGCCCCACCGCCCAGGAACTGTGAGTCGCATGCAGTCCAATCTACCGGACTGCCGGCGCGCCGCCGTCGCCCCGTTGGACATGGCCCCGCGCGCCGCCTGCGCCGCCACGGATAGCGGCGCCAGACCCCCGGCGCGGGTCCCGGCCGCCAAGCAGGGCTGGTGGGTGCTGGGCATCCTCAGCCTGCTTATGGGCTTCGCGTCGATCTCGACGGACCTCTACCTGCCGGCCATGCCGGCCATGGGCCATGCACTCGGCACCAGCAGCGGCATGATGGAGTGGACCGTCTCGGGCTATCTGATCGGCTTCAGCCTGGGCCAGTTGCTCTGGGGGCCGGTCAGCGATCGCCACGGCCGCCGCCCACCCGTCGCCGTGGGACTCGTGCTTTTCGTGATCGGCTCCGCCGGCTGCGCCCTGGCCGGCAGCGCGTCGGCGATCATCGGCTGGCGCGTCGTGCAGGCGGTCGGCGCATCCGCCGGCGTCGTGCTGTCGCGGGCCATGGTGCGTGACCTGTTCGAGGGGCCGCGCGCCGCCCAGATGCTATCGACGCTGATCACGGTAATGGCCATCGCCCCGCTACTCGGGCCGGTGGCCGGCGGGGAGATCCTTGCGCTCGCCGGATGGCGCGCGATCTTCTGGATCCTGGTCGGCGTCGGCCTCCTGACGCTCTTTGCGCTGCCGACCCTGCCCGAGACCCTGCCCGTTGAGCGGCGCAGCCGGGAGCCCCTGGGCCGCGCCCTCATGGGCTACGGCGCGTTGCTGGGCGATCGACGGCTGTTGGGCTATGCCGGCGCCGGCGGTTTCTTCTACGGCGGCATGTTCGCCTATATCGCCGGTACGCCGTTCTCCTACATCACCTATCATCACGTCCCGGCCCAGCTTTACGGCCTGCTGTTCGCGGCCGGCATCATCGGCATCATGGCCACCAACATGATCAATGCACGCCTTGTGGTCCGCTTCGGCAGCGACCGGCTGCTGACTTACGGAACAATGGGCGCGGCGGGCGCAGCGCTGGTGCTCGCGCTCGCCGCCCGGACCGACTGGGGCAGGCTCTGGGGCCTCGCGGCGCCGTTGTTCGTGTTCGTCTCGGCCACCGGCTTCATCGTCGCCAATTCCATCGCCGGTGCGCTCAATGATTTTCCCGAGCGGGCGGGCGCCGTGTCGGCGCTGGTCGGCGCGCTGCAATATGGCAGCGGCATCGTCGGGTCCGGGCTGGTCGGGGCCTTCGCCGACGGCACGCCTTGGCCGATGGGATGCGTGATCGCCCTGGCCGGCATCGGCAGCCTGCTTTGCACGCGGCTGCTCGCGCGCACCCTCGCGCACCATTAGTGGAGAACCCTCGCATGCGCCCGAAGATCATCTGCCACATGGTGAGTTCCATCGACGGGCGCCTGCGCGTCGACCGCTGGACGGCCCCCGCCGCGGGCATCGATGCCGCGGCACTGCGCGGCCGCTACGACGAGATCGCCGCACGGCTCGACGGCGATGGGTGGATCGTGGGCCGCAAGACCATGGAGCCCTTCGCCCGAGGGCAGGCGCGGATGGCGCCTGCCACCGCCCACTTTCCGCGCGTCCCTCATGTCGCCGGGGCCGGCGGGCGCGATCTCGCGGTCGCCATCGACCCGCATGGCAGGCTGCACTACGGCCGGGACGATGCGGACGGCGACCACATCGTCGCCGTGCTGGGCGAGCAGGTGTCCGACGCCTATCTGGCCGAACTGCGCGCTGATGGCGTGTCATACGTCTTCGCCGGCCCGGACGGCCAGGACATCGCCAGGGCGATGGATCGCCTCAGCGAGCTCTTCGCTGTGCGCACACTGCTGCTGGAAGGCGGCGGCATGATCAATGGCGCCTTCCTCAAGGCCGGCCTGATCGACGAGATCAGCCTGCTGGTCTATCCCGCCATCGACGGGCTGGCGGGCATTCCCAGCATATTCGGCTATGCCGGGGACACGGACGAGCGGCCCGCTGCCGGCCGATCGTTGCGCCATTTCGCGACCGAAACCCTCGACGGCGGCATGGTCTGGCTGCGTTACCGGATCGAACCTGAGCCCGGAACGGACTGAGCCGGCTGTGGCATCACCTCGACTTCATGGCCGGCACGGGGGCGGGATTAGCCATTGAGAAATCCAAACAGTCATGCTCATGATTCATCAATGCAGCGCGAAGACCTCGTCGATCTGAATGCCTTCCTCATGGTGGCCGAGGAGATGAGCTTCACGCGCGCCGCGGCGCGGCTGGGCACCTCCCAATCGGCGCTCAGCCACACCATCCGGCGGCTTGAGGCACGTCTCGGCGTGCGCCTGCTCACCCGGACCACCCGGAGCGTGGCGCCCACCGAGGCCGGGGAGCGGCTGCTGGGCACGCTGCGGCCGGCTCTCGACGATATCGGCGCCGAGTTGGCCTCCCTCAGCCAGTTGCGCGAGAAGCCGGCCGGAAACATCCGCATCACCACCTCGGAACACGCGGCCAACACGGTGCTTTGGCCGGTGATCGAGCGCCTGCTGCCCAACTATCCCGACGTCCATGTGGAATTGAGCCTCTATTCGGGCCTCACCGACATCGTCGCCGAGCGCTTCGATGCCGGCGTCCGCCTCGGCGAGGCGCTGGCGAAGGACATGGTCGCCGTCCGCATCGGCCCGGACCTGCGCATGGCTGTGGTCGGTTCACCGGACTATTTCAAGGACAGACCGATCCCCACGACACCCCATGACCTGTCGGGGCACCAGTGCATCAACCTGCGCATGCTGAGTTCCGGCGGGTTCTACGCATGGGAGCTTGAGAAGGACGGCCGCGAGGTGCGTGTGCGCGTAGAGGGGCAATTGGCCTTCAACGACGTCCGGATGGTCATCCGCGCGGCCCTGTCCGGGGCGGGCCTTTGTTTCGTCATGCAGGATCGCGTCGAGGAGCACCTAGCGAGCGGCCACCTCGTGCGCGTGCTGGAGGACTGGTGCCCGCCGTTCACCGGATATCACCTCTATTATCCCAACCGGCGCCAGCCCTCGGCCGCGTTCACGCTGCTGGTCGACGCGCTGCGCTATCGCGGGTGAGCGGCTCCGGCCGGTGAAGGGGCCTTCGGCAGGCCCGTATTCATGAACATGGTTCATAGGCTCATGCGCAACTTCGCAGCTAACCTTTGCTGCGCATCGGCTGTAGGACAAGGCGTCTATCGGCGAAGGCGGGATGGGGCCGAAGTCGCCCGGCATCGCAAGCAATCGCCTGCCGATTGCTTCTTCCATTGCCGCATCCGCGAGCGGCTTCGCATTGCGGTGTCGCCAATCGGGCGCACCGGGAAGCAGGCTTCGCCGCGAAAAGAGGGTCATCCGATGTTGGGAACTGTTCTGTATGGGCCGGGGGATGTGCGCTACGAGGAGGTGCCGGAGCCGAAGATCCTGCGCCCGACCGACGCCATCATCCGCCTGTCGGCCACCTGCGTGTGCGGGTCCGACCTGTGGCCGTTCCGCGGCCTGAACGATGTCACCTCGCCGATGGCGATGGGGCATGAATATTGCGGCATCGTCGAGGAAGTGGGGAGCGCTGTCACCACCATCCGGCCGGGCCAGTTCGTCGTCGGCTCGTTCTGCATCTCAGACAATACCTGCCCGCATTGCCGCTTCGGCTTCCAGTCGTCCTGCCGGCAGCGCGAGTTCATGACCGGGGCGCAGGCGCCGTTCGCCCGCGTGCCGCTCGCCGACGGCACGCTGGTGGCGACGCCCGACCTGCCGCCGGATGACCTGATCCCGAGCCTGCTGGCAAGCTCGGACGTGCTCGGCACCGGCTGGTACGCGGCCGACGCGGCCCGCGTGCAGCCCGGCGCGACGGTGGTCGTCGTTGGCGACGGCGCGGTCGGCCTGATGGGCGTGCTGGCGGCCAAGCAGATGGGCGCCGGGCGGATCATCGCCATGAGCCGCCATAAGACGCGGCAGGATCTCGCTCTCGAATTCGGCGCCACCGACATCATTGCCGAACGCGGCGATGCGGGCGTGGCCCGGATCAAGGACCTGACCGACGGCGTCGGCGCGGATTCCGTGCTGGAATGCGTGGGCACCAAGGAATCGATGGCCCAGGCGCTCCAATGCGCGCGCCCCGGCTCGATGATCGGCTATGTCGGCGTGCCGCACGGCGTCGAGTTCGACGGCCAGTCGCTGTTCTTCTCGCAGGTGGGCATGCTCGGCGGCCCCGCCCCGGTGCGCCGGTTCCTGCCGCATCTGATCGACCTGGTGCTGGAGCGCAAGATCAATCCCGGCAAGGTGTTCGACCTGACGCTGCCGCTCGCGGACGTCGCCGAGGGCTACCGCGCCATGGACGAACGGCGCGCGATCAAGACGCTGCTGCGCGTCTGACAGCCTCGTCACGCGCCCGGCGGCGACATCCCCGCCGGGCGATGCGCGCCCGCTCCGGCCCCGGCCGTCATGTCCCGCGATATCGCAGGGCCTCGACCAGCAGAGCGAAGGCGGGTGAGGACTGGCGCCGGCTGGGATAATAGATGTGGTGGCCGTCCCAGGACGGGCACCAATCCCCCAGGACCCGCACCAGCGCGCCGCTGGCGATATAAGGCGCGGCGATGTCCTCCGGCATGTGCCCGAACCCCAGGCCGTCAACGCACGCCTTCAAGACCTGGAAGATGCTGTTGAAGATGACCTGGCCCTCGACCCGCACTCGCATCTCCTTGCCGTCCTGCTCGAACTCCCAGACGTAGAGGCCGCCATAGGTCGGCAGGCGCAGGGTGACGCAGGAATGGTGGACGAGATCCTGGGGCGTCTCCGGCCGGGCGTGGCGATCAAGATAGGACGGCGCCGCGACGACCGCGAAGCGGACATCGGGGCCGATCCGCACCGAGATCATGTCCTTGGCGACCTGCTCACCAAGGCGGACGCCGGCGTCGAAACGCTCCGCGACGATATCGGCCAAGCCGTAGTCGATCGTGAGTTCGACCTTGATGTCGGGATAGTCCAGCAGGAACGTCTTCAGCTTCGGCCAGAGGACGGTATCGATGGCATAGTCGGTGGCCGTGATCCGGATCGTGCCGGACGGCTTCTCCCGCAGCTCGCTCAGCGCCTCGATCTCCGCCTCGATCTCCTCGAACCGGGGGCCGAGGGTCTGGAGAAGACGCTCGCCGGCCTCGGTGGGCGAGACGCTGCGCGTCGTGCGGGTCAGGAGGCGAATGCCGAGCCGGGTCTCAAGCTGGCGGATCGTGTGGCTGAGCGCCGACTGCGAGACACCGACCTTTGCCGCCGCCCTCGTGAAGCTCCGCTCCCTGGCAACGGCCAGAAAGGCGATGAGGTCGTTGATGTTTTGACGGGCCACTCATGAATCTCCCTCATATTGTATTCGGCCATTGAGCGAAGTTGGACAAGTCTCAGCCGTGTCGGAGCCCGACACGCTCGCGTGAGAACGATCGGCACCGCCATTTCATGAGAACAGCTCATAAGCGCTTGCGAAACTTGCCGGCTAGTCCGGCATCGATGGGTTCGGCAGGTTGGCCTCCTGACGAAGAGCGTCTTCGAGGCCATGGAGCGAGAGCGGCAACGGCGCCACGGGAGGCTCTCTGCGAAGGGGATCATGATGGATATCAAGCGAAGCGGCACCCAGCCCTCCAGCAAGGGCCCCGGCGACTATTTCACCGGGACCGTGCGCGTCGATCCGCTGTTTCAGGCGGACGATCCGGCGCGGGCGACGGGCGCGAGCGTGACCTTCGAGCCGGGCGCGCGGACCGCCTGGCACACGCATCCGCTCGGGCAGACGCTGATCGTCACCTCGGGCCTCGGGCGGGTGCAGCGCGAGGGCGGCCCCGTCGAGGAGATCCGGCCGGGGGACGTGATCTGGTTTCCGCCCGGCGAAAAGCACTGGCACGGCGCTTCGCCGACCGTGGCAATGACGCATGTCGCCATTCAGGAACGCCTCGACGGCAAGTCGGTCGACTGGATGGAGAAGGTCACTGACGGCCAATATGACGGGTGAAGCGCGCCCTTCGTTGCGGGAGCGATCTCCCGCCGTGTGGATCCGCGAGCGGTTTCCTCACCCGTCCCCCCGGCCGCGGAGAACCCGCCGGTAGAGCGTGCTGCGATCGATCCCAAGCTGCCGCGCCGCGCGGGAGACGTTGCCGCCGCACGCCTCCAGGGCGGCGCGCATCGCCTCGCGGGTCAGATGGGACAAAGGATATTCCGCAGGACCAGCGGCAACCGGGGTCTCTGTCCCCCGCCGGAAATCCGGCGGCAGCGCCGCGGCATCCAGCATCTGGCCGGGTTCCGCGAGCGCCAGCATGGCTTGCAGAAGGCCCGACAGCTGGCGGAAATTGCCCGGCCAGTCGTGAGCCGCCAGGCGATCCTCCACGTCGGAGGAAAGGACCACGCCCGCCTGCGCGCCCCCGAGGCGCTGCCACATCGCCCGTACCAGCGCGCGCCGATCCGGCAGCGCGCGCAGCGGCGGCAGGTCGATCACATAAGGCGCGATGCGGAAATAGAGATCCTGCCGGAACTGCCCCGCCTTCACCAGCGCGCCCAGGGAGCGGTGGGTGGCGCAGATCAAGGCGAAATCCACCGGCACGGGACGCCCGCTCCCGAGCGGCGAAACCGCCTTGTCCTGGAGCACGCGCAGGAGCCGCGCCTGAAGGCCCAGCGGCATGTCGCCGATCTCGTCCAGGAACAGCACCCCGCGATCGGCCTGGCGCAGCAAACCCTTCTGCCCCTGCCGACGGGCGCCGGTGAAAGCCCCCTCCTCATAGCCGAACAGCTCGGACTCGATCAGGCTCTCCGGCAGGGAGGCGCAATTGATGGCCACGAACGGCTGTCCCGCTCGATTGCTGCGCCCATGGGCGGCGCGGGCGAACATGTCCTTCCCGGTGCCGGTCTCTCCCTGCACGAGGACGGGAACATCGGCCTCCAGAAGCCGCACGGCGCGCGCGAGCGCCGCCTGCGTCTCCGACGACAGAAGCGGCTCGGGTGCGCCATGCGGCCGGGAGGCGGGCGGCCGGGATTTCGCCGTCCGCGCAATGCCGGGGCTTTGCGGTGCGATTACACGGCAGACCACGTCCAGGCCGGCCTCCGTGCGCATCTGCCGTGGCACGCCGGAGGGTTCCGCCCGCCCGAACACCTCGGGCGCCGTCAGCCGGTCGAGCGCGGACCAGTCGAACTGGATGAGTTGGAGCGCGTGCCGGTTGGCCGCCACCAGTCGCTCGCCCTCGAACACGAGGATGCCTTCCCGCGCCGTGCCCAGCAGTTCGCGGTCACGATGAAAGCGGAACATCGTGCAGTGCGAAAAACCCTGCTCGAAGAAGCGGTGCTCGATCTGCTCCACCGCCAGCCGTACCAGGCCGAGGGCATGGACATGGCGCACGCTGGCGTGGCCGGACATGTCCAGCACGCCGGCCAGCACCCCGCGTGGGTCGAGGATCGGCGCGGCGGCGCAGGCGAGGATCCGGTGCGGATTGAAGAAGTGCTCCGCGCCATGCACGGCGATGGGGCGACGCTCCACCAGCGCGGCACCGATGGCGTTGGTGCCCGTGGCCGTCTCGCTCCAGGGCACGCCGGGGCGCAGCGCCACCTTGGAGGCGCGATCGGCAAAGACCGTGTTGCCCGCCATGTCGAGCACCAGTCCGGCCGCATCGGTGAGGATGACCACGCTGTCCGTGAGCTTCGCGTCGGCGCGCAAGGCATCGATTTCCGGGCGGGTCATCCGGCGCAGCAGGTCGTGGCGCTGCTGAAGCTCGCGCAAGGCCGGCGCGCTGAGCGGTTCCACCCGGGGCGGGTCGCTGACGTCCAGCCCCTGCTCGGCGCAGCGTTGCCAGGAGCGCAGGATAGGCGCCGCCACCAGCCCCTCGGCCAACTCCCCACGGTTGAAAAAGCGCTGCCGGGCCGAAAGCACAGTATCGGTCGTCGCCGCGGGTGCCATGGGCTGCGTCCTCCGGACTGTGGCATTCTGCAACACATGTCGCAGATGGCATCTCTTTATCGGCGTTACTTTCGCACGTCACGGCCACACCCGTCTATCGCAACAGATCCGGGCCACCCTCGAATATTTGAGATGCCATTTCGTCTCAGCAACTTCCCGCGATGCAGCGCAGATTTGCAGATGCGAAAGCCGGTGCTTGGCATGCCTGCTGCAACCGCTGTCCCATCACATGGGAGGAAACGATGAACAAACCTGAATTCCTTTCGGCGCAGTCGCGGTCCCCGTTCAAGGCGCGATACGGCAACTTCATCGGCGGGCAGTGGGTGGAGCCCGTGGACGGGCGCTATTTCGACGACACCACGCCCATCACCGGCGAGGTTCTCACGCAGGTCGCCCGCTCTCAGGCGGAAGACGTGGAACTGGCGCTCGATGCCGCGCACGCGGCCAAGGAGGCCTGGGGCCGCACCAGCACCACCGAGCGCTCGCTCATCCTCAACCGCATCGCCGACCGGCTGGAAGCGAACCTCGAACTCCTCGCCCGGGCCGAGACCTGGGACAATGGCAAGCCCATCCGCGAGACCCTGGCGGCGGACATTCCGCTCGCCATCGACCATTTCCGCTATTTCGCCAGCGTGGTGCGGGCCCAGGAAGGCTCCATCGGCGAAGTGGACCACGACACGATCGCCTACCACTATCATGAGCCGCTCGGCGTGGTGGGCCAGATCATTCCCTGGAACTTCCCCATCCTGATGGCCGCGTGGAAGCTGGCGCCCTCCCTCGCGGCGGGAAATTGCGTGGTGCTCAAGCCCGCCGAGCAGACGCCCGCCTCCATCCTGGTGCTGGCGGACCTGATCGCCGACCTGCTGCCGCCGGGCGTGCTGAACATCGTCAACGGTTTCGGCCTGGAGGCCGGCAAGCCGCTCGCCTCCAGCCCGCGCATCGCCAAGATCGCCTTCACCGGCGAAACCAGCACCGGCCGGCTCATCATGCAGTATGCGAGCCAGAACCTCATTCCGGTGACCCTGGAACTGGGCGGCAAGTCGCCCAACATCTTCTTCCAGGACGTGGCGGCGGAGGATGACGACTTCCTCGACAAGGCGGTGGAGGGCTTCGTCATGTTCGCGCTCAACCAGGGCGAGGTCTGCACCTGCCCCAGCCGTGCCCTGATCCAGGAAAGCGTCTACGACCGCTTCATGGAGAAGGCGCTCAAGCGGGTGGAGGCCATCGTGCAGGGCGACCCGCTGGATTCCGCCACCATGATCGGCGCCCAGGCGTCCGGCGAGCAGCTGGAGAAGATCCTTTCCTATATCGACATCGGCCGCCAGGAGGGCGCCGAGGTGCTGGCCGGCGGCGCGCGCGCCCAGCTCCAGGGCGCGCTGGCCGGCGGCTATTATGTGCAGCCCACCGTGTTCCGCGGCCATAACCGCATGCGGGTGTTCCAGGAGGAGATCTTCGGCCCCGTGGTCTCCGTGACCACGTTCAAGGACGAAGCGGAGGCGCTCTCCATCGCCAACGACACGCTCTACGGCCTCGGCGCCGGTGTGTGGACCCGCGACGGCAACCGCGCCTATCGCTTCGGCCGGGCGATCCAGGCCGGGCGGGTGTGGACCAATTGCTACCACGCCTACCCCGCCCACGCGGCGTTCGGCGGCTACAAACAGTCTGGCATCGGGCGTGAGAACCACAAGATGATGCTGGATCACTACCAGCAGACCAAGAACCTGCTGGTGAGCTACAGCGCGAAGGCGCTCGGCTTCTTCTGATCGACCCCGTTCGCCGGCACCGCGCCTTCGGTGCCGGCGAATGTCCGCAAAAAGACGGATACGACGGTCCGTAGGCCACCCGGCACGGGTCGGTGCCTTTCCCCGCGCCCGCATCTCGCGGTGCCCACCGATGCCGCCGCGCGAAATCGCCATTGCCGGACAGGAAGCGATGCCGTGCTGGGATATCTTGCGTCTGGCGAAGATAAACTCATCGCCCAACTGATCGCCTATTGCATTGCGGACCATCATGCTGGCTTGCCGCACAGGTTGAACAGCAGCGCGGCCAGCCTGGACCACCGGATCGAAGTGACGTTGCCCCACCGACCTAATCCAGTGTGAAGTTTGCTTTGGCCCGACATGAGGACCGGAGCATGAAGCGCAACCAAAGGCTCCGCCACAGATCCCGTCTTCACATCCGGCCAACAGGCCATAACCAACCGCCCGGGTGAACTCACTGCTGAATAAAGCCTGGGGGCAACGTCAACACCACTGCTGTCGATCGAAGGACGAGGCCCGACGCTCATAGCGTCGGGCCGCTTACGCCGTCGAGGAGCAGGGCGAAGCGAACCCCACACCTCGCGAGGGCGCAATCGAGACTCTCGATCGCGAGACCTTGCCTGGCTTACTTCACGAGCGGACATCCGCTCTCGGTTTCCGGAATATAGGCATCCTTGCCGGGAATGGTCTGAACGAGGGTGAGATAGTCCCACGGCCCCTTGGACTCCGACGGCTTCTTGACCTCGAACAGATACATGTCGCCGAACACCCGGCCATTCTTTCCGATGGCGGCGTTCTTCATCATCATGTCATTCACGGGCGTCGCGCGCATCTTCTCCGCCACCTTGTCCGCGTCGTCGGACCCGACATCCTTCACCGCCTGGAGATAATGCCGGACCGCGGAGTACACGCCCGCCTGGTTCATCGAGGGCTTTCGTCCTGTCTTCGCCTCGAACTTCTTCGACCAGGCGCGGGTCTCGTCGTTCATGTCCCAATAGAAGGAATTGGACATGGTCAGGCCCTGCGCGACGGGCAGCGTGAGGGCATGGATATCGTTGATGTTCAGCAGCAGCCCGGCGAGCGTCTGACCGCCCTGCGGCAGACCGAACTCGTTCGCCTGCTTCACTGAGTTGATGGTATCGCCGCCCGCGTTGGCCAGCGCCACGACCTTGGCACCCGATCCTTGGGCCTGCACGAGGAATGAGGAGAAGTCAGAAGTGGCGAGTGGCACCCTTACCCCACCCTTCACCGTTCCGCCGAGCGCCTTGACGGTCTTTGTCGCTTCGTCCTCGAGCGAATGGCCGAAGGCATAGTCGGCTGTCAGGAAGAACCAACTCGTATCGCCTTTGGCCACCAATGCCCGGGCGGTGGTGGCGGAAACCGAATGCGTGTCCCATGTCCACATGAAACCGTACGGGCTGCATGCCTTGCCGGTCAGGTCGATCGCACCTGGACCCGACATCAGAAAGATGCGTTTGCGCTCCTTCGTGATGCCCTGAACGGCAAGCGCCGCAGCCGAGTTGGGAACGTCTGCAATGACGTCCACCTGCTCCGTGTCGATCCACTTCCTCGCGAGGCTCGCCGCTACGTCGGCCTTGTTCTGATGATCGGCGACAACGATCTCGACCGGGGTGCCATTGATGGCGTTCCCGAACTCCTCGGCGGCGAGACGTGCCGCCATAGCTGACCCTTCGCCATTGATATCCGAGTAGACCCCCGTGAGGTCCGACAGGACGCCGATCTTGATCTTGCCGTCCGACATCTGGGCGCTCGCCGGCGCTGCCATTCCACCAGCGGCGGCACCGAGCGCGACCGCAAGGACGATACCCTTCATGTAGCTTCTCCCTGTCTGTCTTTTATCGTTGATGGCTTTCTGACCCGGGCATCGCGAGCGCCCTCACCGCGCGACATAGCCTCCGTCCACTGAGAGCGCCGTCCCTGTCACACCGGCCGCAGCGTCCGAGCAGAGGAAGACGACAGCCGCCGCGATCTCCTCGAGCTTCACGGGACGCCTGATGGGCTGGTTCTCCAGGAAGACACCCTGCACCACCTCTTCGGGAGGCAGGCCGGTGACCCGCGCCTGATCAGCGACCTGCATCTCGATGATGGGCGTCATGACCATGCCGGGGCATACGACGTTGCAGGTCACCCCGGCCTGCGCCACCTCAAGAGCGACGGATTTCGTGAGCCCCACGAGCCCGTGCTTCGTGGCCACGTAGGCGGGCTTGTGCGGCGCACCCACCAGCCCCAGCGCGGATGCGATATTCACGATGCGGCCGAAGCGCCGGTCGAGCATGGACGGCATCACTGCCTTGGTGGCATGGAACGCCGCCGACAGATTGACCGCGAGCAGTAGATCCCATTTCTCATCCGGGAAGTCCGCCAACGGCGCGACGTGCTGCACTCCGGCGTTGTTGATCAGGATGTCGACCGGGCCCAACGCGCTCGACGCTGCTGCCACCAGCGCCCTGACTTCGTCCGGTCGCCCCATGTCGGCAGCGAAATAACGGACCGTCCGTCCGGTCTTCTCGGCAATCTCCCGTCGCGTCACGTCGATTGCGGCGGGATCCCCGAAGCCGTTCAGCATCACGTTGCAGCCCTCGGCCGCGAGCGCATGGGCAATGGCAAGGCCGATCCCTGACGTGGAACCGGTGACGACGGCGTTACGACCCTTCATGCATTCTTCCTTGCTCTGGACATAAGGTCTGCGCGAGATGGCGCGCGAGGGCATTACGGACTTCCTGCGCGCTTTCGCCGTTCCATTCCCGAAAGCCCTTCCCGGTCTTCATGCCAAGGTGCCCCGCCCGCACGAGTTCTTCGAGCAGAGGCAGGGGACCGGACGTGCGATCGAGATCGGGCAGAATGGTCTGGTGGACCATCAGTGCGAGGTCGGTACCCACGAGGTCGGCATTCTCCAGCGGGCCGAGAACCGACAGGCGCCGCCCGAAGCTGGCCTTCACCACCGTGTCGACCGTCTCCGCATCGCAGATACCGCCCTGAACCAAGGCGATGGCTTCGCGCCACATGGCATGCTGGAGGCGGTTGCCGATGAAGCCCGGAACGTCCTTGCGCACGTGCACGGGCGTTTTGCCGATGCTGGACAGCAACGCCATCATCGCCGCGATTTCGGCTTCCCCTGTGTCCCGGCCCTGGACGACCTCCACCAGCGGGATCAGGTGCGGCGGGTTCCACCAATGGGCTCCCATGCCGCGACGACGGTCTTGGAGCACGGACATGATGCTCGTGATGGGAATGGCCGACGTGTTGCTGGCCAGCAAGGCGGACGCAGGTGCGGCTGCCTCGACCTCAATGAAGAGCTTCTGTTTGAGGTCGAGGCTCTCTGGCACGGCCTCGATCACCACCGCCGCCTGACCTACTGCATCAGCCAGGTCGTCATGGAGCGTGATGAGATCACCGGCCGCCTCATCCGATCCGAGAAGGCGCAGGTTGGCCCTGACCTGATCCCGGACACATGCACGCCGATCCGGATCGGGCTCATAAATGTCGACCAGATGGTCGGCGGTTGCAAAGGCCTGCGCGATGCCGTGGCCCATGAGACCGGCACCGATGACGGCGATCCTCGTCCGCTGCATTTCCACCCCAAGCTTCGCGGGGCACTTCCTTCGTCCGGCGGCATCAGCAACGCCGCCGGGCGGGGTGCCCGTTGCCAAGGCTTCAGCAATCCCCATGCCAAACCCGCGAGCCAGAAGCCTTTCCAGCATTTCCAACGGGTCCGGCGTCACCGCCAATTTCGAAGCATCCGCTCGATGTCCAGCACTCGGGACAGCCAGCCATTCGGATGCCAGGAAAGTCGTTGACTACAGCTACTTTTGCGCGACCCTGGAGCGTCCTGATTTTTATCAGAATTGTCCAGATCTAGGACATGCCACCCAGGAAGTACCGATGCCAACCTCGGCCGAAGAACGGCTTTCAGCAGCCCGGTCGCTGCTTCAAATGGTTGAGGAAATGATCGATGGCGCCACCATCGTCGACCGTTGCTCCCGCGTCGTTTGGTTCAGCGAGGGGCAGCTCGCCCTGCTCGGCGGTGTCCGCCTCAATGACGTGGTCGGACAGGAGATCGAACGCGTCATTCCGCACAGCCGCCTCCGGGAAGTGGTGGAAACGGGCCTGCCCCAGCCCATGGACATCATCCAGTATGGCGATAAGTCCCTGCTCGTGACTCGCCTTCCGCTTCGGGACGAGACCGGCGAGATCATCGGCGCCTTCGCCTTCGCCTTGAAGAACAGCATCCCGCATCTGCGTCCGATCGCCGAGCGTGTCCATCAGTTGCAATCACGCTTGGCGCGCATGGAACAGGCACTCTCCACCACGCGCTCCCATCGATACACCAGCGAGCAGATCCTGGGCGCCAGCATTGCCATGCGGGAGGTTGGACGCCTACTGCGCCGGGCGGCTGAGGTTCGATCTCCCGTACTGCTGCTTGGAGAGACCGGCACCGGCAAGGAAATGGCGGCGCATGCGATCCATGCCGCATCTGGCCGCGTGAACAGGCCCTTCGTTGCGATCAACGTCGCGGCCGTGCCGGAGAACCTGTTGGAAGCGGAGTTCTTCGGGGTTGCGCCAGGCGCCTTCACGGGGGCGGCCCGCCAGCCTCGACCAGGCAAGTTCCAGCTCGCCCATGAGGGAACGCTGTTCCTCGACGAGATCGGCGACATGCAGCTTGCCCTGCAAGCGAAACTGCTCCGTGCGCTTCAGGACGGGGAAGTCGAGCCCGTCGGTTCGAACCAGCTCGCTCGCGTGGACGTGCGCGTGATCGCCGCCACAAGCCGCTCGCTGACCGACATGGTGCGAGCAGGAACGTTCCGACAGGATCTCTATTACCGACTGAACGTCCTTTCGATCCGGCTTCCCCCGCTACGGGACCGCCACGGAGACATCGAGCTTCTTGCCAGGAAGTTTAGCGAACGGATTGCCCAAACCTACGCCATGCCCATCCGCCCGATTACCCCCGCTGCGTTGGATGTACTCGAGGCTCACCTCTGGCCTGGAAACGTTCGGGAGCTTGGGAACGTCATAGAGCAGATCTATGTGCGCACCGACGGCGACGGCATCGCCGCGCCTGACGTCGCCGAAGTACTTGAAATCGATGTCGCTAAACCGGCTGAGCCAGCCCCGAACTCGGTGAGCCTGTCCAGTGCGGTCGCGGAACTGGAACGCCGCATGATCACTGATGCCTTGAACAAGCATGCCAATCGGCAAGCCGCAGCCAAGGCACTCGGCATCTCCCGAAGCAACCTGTACGCCAAGATGGAGCGTCACGGCATCAGGGACGGCGCGGAGCAGTCCCAGGGAGAAGGTGCGACGAGAAATTCGGCTTCGGCCAGGTCATAGCAACTACGAGCTGATGCTACGAGACCACTCAAGATGTTCGAGCACGCCGGAGCTCCTGGATGCATCAGTGGCCCGCAGTCCTCACTTCGCTGCGAAGCCAATCCATGATGGTTGTGATACCAACATCGGCAGAGCGACGCCCAATCCGCCCAATCGACCCGTTCATGGGTAGCTGCGGGCCGTTCATGGCCATGTTGCCTCCACCTCCCCGTCGCTCCGCACGAACAACACCGAGAGGCCGAGACGGCGCGCGAGTGCCGGACCATCCTTCGCCCCGCGCACCAGCAGGGCCGTGGCCCAGGCGTCCGCCGCCATGCAGGTCTCGGCGAGCACAGTGACGGCGGCAAGGTCGTTCTCCAATGGCGCGCCGCGAAACGGGTCCATGGTGTGGGAGAGCATCCGTCCCCCCACCTCTATCTGATGGCGATAGCTGCCGGAGGTGGCGACAGCAGCGCCTGACAGCTCCAGCACCCCGAGAATCTCGCGCTCTCCCGCGTCTGGCCTTTCGTGCGCCACGGTCCAGGGGCGGCCGTCGGGCTTCGTGCCCTCGGCCCGCATCTCGCCGTCGATGCCCACAAGCCAGGAGGACAGGCCAGCCTCCGTCATCGCCCGCGCCAGTTCGTCGACGCCGAAGCCCTTGGCGATGCCGGAAAGATCGAGCCGCCGCGGCGCGAGCCGGCGCACGCGCTGGCCCATGTGATCAAGCTGGAGCGTCTTCGGCGGTTCGAAGAAGGAGCGGCCGGCGAGCGCGGCGATACCCCCGCCATCGGGCACGCGCGACCCGCCGCCAAAGCCCCAGGCCTTGACCAGATCGCCCACCCCGATATCGAACGCCCCCTCCGACAGGCGGCCAATCTCCAGGGACGCGGCGAGTACCTGCGTCAGTTCGCGGGGGATCTTCACCCAGACGCCCGAGGGAGCGGAGTTGAGCCGCTCCAGATCCGAGTCCGGCAGCCAGCTGGACATCTGCTGCTCAACGCGATCCACAGCCCCCTGGAGGTGGCGGATCAGTGCCCCCTCCTCCACGTCGCCGCCGGCGTGGAACAACGCCGACCAGCGTGAACCCATGGCGGGGCCGCTCAGGGCGTGGCGGCGGAGCACAGCCGAGCTATGGGCCGGATCAGTAGACGTCTTCGACATAGCGTCCTGCGGATTTGAGGGTAGCAAGGTCAAGGCCGAGTGGCTGGACGACCGTGTCGAGCGCGAGGGTCACGGCCTGCGCCATGTCCCGGCCCCCGCATACCAGTATTTGCGCACCCTGCCGGATCAGCTCACGCAAACGGGGCGCGTCCGCCGCGAGGCGATCCTGGATATAGGCTCCGCCATTCGGCCCGCGAGAGAAGGCGGTGTTGAGGGAGGTCAAGCGCCGTTCGGCAAGGTGCTGGGCCAGTTCATGCTCGTACAGGAAATCCGAAGCCGCGCTGCGGCCGCCCCAGTAGAGATGGACCGGACGACCAGCGTCATTGGCGCGCACGAAACCCGCGAGCGGGCCGATGCCAGCACCAGCGCCGATGAGGATGAGCGGCCCCCTGCCCTTGGCCGGACGGAACGCCGGGTTCTCGCGGACGTACGCTTCGATCCGGTCGCCCGGCTCAAGAGCATGCAGGAAGGTCGAACAGAGGCCGCCCTCGCGCAGCCGCACGCAGATCTCAAGCACGCCGTCACGTGTCGAAGATGCCAGCGAATAGAACCGGGGCATCGGATCGCCTGGCGGCAGGATGCCGACGAGGTCTCCCGCTTCGAACGAGGGCAGGCGGCTAGCCTTGGCACCGGCCCCTGCCCCGTGGAAGCGCAAGATCGCGACCGGCGCGCCGACGGCAACGCCGTAGTCCTCGCGCTCGGCGAGTTCGAGCGTGACCGTCTTCGGCCGTTCGGCAACATGCGTGAGCACCAGATCATGGCCGAGTACGGCGCCGAGATCCTGCCCCCATTGGGCGAATTCCTGCGCCGAGCGGCGATCGATACGCTTCATCGGCAGGAGCCACGGCCAGCCCCTCGCCGTGAACGCCGCCGAGACCTCTTCCGCGAAGCGACAGAAGTGCGCGAAATTCCGGTCTCCGAAGCCGAGAACGGTCACTGGGACAGGTTTTTTCATCGTGGCGAGGCGCGCGAGGAACTTCGATGCCGAAGCCGGCGCGGCGCCGTCGCCATGGGTCGCCGTCAGAATCAGCAGACGTTCAGCGCTCGCATAGACCGGGGCGAGCTCATTCATCGCAGCGGTGTGAACACGATGACCGGCGACCGTCAGCGCGGCATGCAGCGTCGCGGCAAAACCCCAGGTCGAATTACCTTCGCTGCCCACGAGAATGACGGTGTCGGCCGTGCGGGCAGAAACGTTCATGGTGATGCGCGGCCGTGCGGCGCGGCGGCGCCACCAGAGCACGATTCCGGTCACGCCGAGCACCGGCACGGCGAGGGACGAGACGCCCAGCCACAGGCCGAGCACCCAGGCGCCACGGCCGGTATGGAGCATGCGGATCAGATCCTGAAGGCGGTCAAGCGCCGTCGCCGGCATGAAGGCCAACTGAGCGCCAGTCGCCATGTCAATCCGCGCCTCTCCAGCCGATGTGCGCAGGGAGTAGGTATCCAGGCGGTCGTCGGGGGCCGGGAAGGTCAGCTCGCGCAAGTCCGCCACATCGACGGACTTGAGTGCCGCGAGGGTCCCCACCGGCGCGGGCACCCCGCCGCTCGCCACCACCGCTGGTGCCGCGACTTGGCTCTCGGGGATGAAGCCGAAGGTGCTTGCCGACATCCACATGCCGGTCAGGGACGACAGCACCAGTCCAGCGGCGGCAAGACGACCGAGCGCCCCATGCCACCGCTGCGCGGGTGTCCCTTGGATCGGGCGGAGCAGCGCCCGCCATCCGCCCAGACGACGGGCAAGCATCATCATGCCTGACGCCGTCAGCACGAGCATGGCAAGCGCACCTGTGCCTGCGGCCGCACGGCCCGCATCGCCCGCCAGGAACGAGCGGTGCAGGTTGGTCATGAAACGGGAGGCTGCCGAAATCCGATAGGGGCCCAACCCCGCTCCGGTGGTCGGATCAATCCTTTCGACGCCATTCACGTCCCCGTCGCTGAAGGCGACGGTGATCGATCCGTCCGCGCGCTTTCGGATGGAGTCGATGCTCTGGTGACGGGCCGCGACCGCCTCGGCGAGCGTCGCGACGCTGGTGCCGTGTGCGATCTCCGGCGCGGCGAGGCGGTCGAGCACCGGCTCCACCGAGAGCATGGCTCCTGTGAGGGTGACGACAGCGAGGCCCAGCGCGAGCATGATGCCCGGCAGCGAATGAAGGCGGCGAAGCATGATGAGGAGTTCCGATCGGGTCAGAAGGTGACCGAGAAGGATTTGACGTAGCCTTTGCCGGGAACCGCTTTGCCGGAGGCGGAGGTGTCGAGCGGAGCGACCACCTCCGAGGGGTTGTCCATGCCATCCTCGACCGCCGTGTCGACGTGGACCTGGTAGCCCGCGTTGATCATGGCATCAGCAATGTCGAGGCTGATCTTCAACGTCTTGCCCGAACCGACGCTGGCGCCGGTGATGCCGTCGATCTCGGTCGGCCGCCCCCCGGAGGCGCGCTGCCAGTCCGACAGGTGGCGATAGTATTTCGCCTTGCCGCCCGCCATCCAGAGCGTGCCTTTATACTTTCCGGCGGCGTCTGTAACGTAGAGGACGACATAAGCGCCATTGCCGCCGTATGTCTTGAGTGCGGTCTCGAAGGTAACCTGCCGTGCCTCGGCAAAGGTCGGCGCGATGAAGGCCGCGGTTGCGGCCAGCGCAGGCAGAACGAATTTCATCGGGGTGTTCCTTAAAGTTGGGATGATCAGGCACGGCGGTCCGTCATTGAACCTCGACCTTGGGCCGGGTCTTGCCGCTGAACAGGCCGTTGTCGGGCACCGATGCCTTGGGATCGGACGGGCCGTTCTGTGGGATTGGGCCGGGACGAGCGCCCTTGCCATCATCGTCGTCGTCGCCCTCATCGTCATGGTGAGAGCGGCGGTGATGCTCGCCGCCATGGTCCCGGCTCTGGGAACCCTCGGTCATGCGGATCGGATGGCCCTGGGCGTCGGCGATCGCCCTGCTGTCGTGTCGTTCCTGTCGATGGCCGTTCGAGAGGTCGAAGTCGGCCGCCGCCAGCGCAATGCCGATGCCGGCGGTGGAAATGAGAAGGCCGGCTCCGATCAGGATTCGCGTCTTCATGGGATGTCCCTCGGCTGGTGTTGACCGGGGCATCCTCGTGTTCGCGTCTGACGGCCACCTGAAGCCGATGCGGATTGACGTTCAGCTTCCCGTCAGGCTCGTGGCGACGCCGTGAACCGTACAGTGGCCCGGAAGCCGTCGGCCTCGTCCGGGATTGGCGATGCAAGCTGGAGCGAGAGGCCGGCGCCACGGCAGATGGCAGCCGCAATCGCAAGGCCGAGGCCGGAGCCCTCCGACCGCGTCGGGCCGCGCTCGAACGGGCGGGTCAGACGCTCCAGCCGGTCGGCCGGAACGACCGCGCCATGGTTCGAGACTTCGAACAGGCCCTCGCCAAGCTGCACGCGGACCGGAGCATCCGGCGTGCCGTGCTTGAGCGCATTCTCTATCAGATTGCGCGCCAGGATCGCGAAGGCGTCCGGGTCGAGATCCGAGAGCGGGCCTCCATCCGGTGGGATCGAGACAATGAGAGCGTCGCCGCCATCGGACTGCCGGTCGATCTCCTCGATCACATGTCGCAATACCGGGCCCAGTGGCGCCGGAGATTCCGCGAGCAACCCTCCACCCTCCGCCTTGGCGAGCTGGAGGAGCTTTTCGGAGAGGCGCGCGAGACGCCGCAAGGCAGTCACCACTGAGCGAGCCCGCTCAACGGCCGCGCCCTCCGGAAGCTCGGCCACGAGGCGCTGCGCCTGGGCTAGCGCCGCGGCAATCGGCGTGCGCAATTCGTGGGCGCTGTTGGCGGTGAAGCCGCGCTCGGCTTCGAGCGTTCCGCGCAATCGCTCGATCAAGGCGTTGACCGACTCCGCGACGGGCGCCATCTCGTCTGGCAGCCCTTCCCCGGCAACCGGCGCGAGATTGCCACGCCCCCGCGCTTCGATCGCGCGGCGAAAGGCAACCACAGGCTTCAACGACAACCGTACCGAGAGCCAGACACCGAGCAGCGCGATCGGCACCAGCGCGACGAGCGGCCAGATCAAGGCCGCTACAGCGTGCCGGAGCGCCGCTCCGCGATGCGCAAGCTCCTCCGCTGTGGTCACCAGGACGGTGCCCTGGACGGCGGCCTCAGTATAGGTTCGCAACCGCTCCGTCGTGTGGAAGCCCGGAGCGAGGCCGCGCGGGATCTTCATGAGGTCCGCATCACTCGACTGAAGCAGCTCGCGCCCCTCGGCATCACGGACCACGTAGGTGATGTATTCCCGGTGGGGACCGATCCGCGCCATGTGCTGGGTGGTGCCTGCGCCCCCATCGCGCGAGAGCAGCTCGGCATAGGCCAGCGGCAGCACGCGCTGCGCCACCTCCTGCAGGGCACTGTCGAACAGTTCATCGATTGCGTGGCGCAGCACCAGCCCGGCCACCGCGACAGCAGCAAGCCACAAGGCCGTGACACCAACGGCAAGCCACAAGGCGAGGCGCCGGCGCAGGCTCCATCGACGAGGGGGGCGAGCGTCCATCACTGGCCGCCACCTGGCGCACCAAGACGATAGCCCATGCCACGCACCGTCTCGAACACGTCCGCCCCAAGCTTCTTGCGCAGGCGCGCGATATAGACCTCGATGGTATTGCTCTCGATCTCGGCATCAAATGAATAGAGCCGTTCCTCAAGCTGCAGCTTCGACATCAATTGATGGGGCCGCTGGACGAAAACTTCGAACAGAGACCATTCACGGGCGGTCAGCGGCACGATCTTGCCACCACGCCGGACGGAGCGGGCCGCAAGATCAATCTCAAGCCCGCCGATGACGACGAGAGGATTTGGATTGCCGCAATAACGCCGCCCTACGGCACGAATCCGGGCGGAGAGTTCGAAAAGATCGAAGGGCTTCACCAGATAATCGTCAGCCCCCGTATCAAGGGCCGCAATGCGGTCAGTGATCTGATCTCGCGCCGTCAGGACGATCACCGGCGTCGCATTGCCGGTCGCTCGCTGCCCTTTCAGGAAGTCGAGGCCGCGCCCGTCAGGCAGCATCAAGTCGAGCAGGACGAGTTCAAAGGCGGCGGCACGCATCGCCTCCGTGGCCTCGTCGAGCCGGTTTACCCAATCGACGCAATGGCCGTCGGCGACAATCTGATCCCGAACGGCCATGCCAAGGACCGGATCGTCTTCCACCAACAGGATGCGCATATGCCGCCTCGGAATGTTCCATGCGATTTTAGCGCGCCGGATCAACGAATGGGGGAGCTAATTGATGATGACGTTCAGGTGGGCGTCAGTTCGGCATGCTTGAGTTGGTTGGCGGACTTCACCCGGCGGGAGAGGGATTGTGAAATTCAAATGCGTGGCGGCGATCCTGTTCCTTTCCCCGTGCCTCGGTGCCGTGCCGGCAGCGGCGGATCAGGTCTGCAGCGTCCCCCTGAGCGATTGGCAACCGCGCCAAGCCCTCCAGAAAAAGCTGGAGGCCGACGGCTGGACCGTCCTCTCGATCCGCTCCGACGACGGCTGCTACAAAGTCAAGGCGATGAGGGCGGGCGGCGATCACCTCAAGGCCAAATATGATCCCGCAAGCCTCGAACGCATACAGCCAATGTCCCAAGACGACGACGATAGACACCACTGATCGAACTGAGGACTGCCGGCCTCGCCCCGGTTGGCGTGTAACGAGGACGAAGACCTGCGGTCACTGGCAATGTGGGCTGCTCGACTTGCTGATCCTGCTCCTAGTCGCCCCCTGGACCGCAGGGCTTGTCAAATGCGTCGGTCGGCAGTGGACTGGACTGCCCCCGGTCCGTTAGACAGAGCCGAGCTATCCTTGGACCGACCCTGGTTTTGTAGACAAAGCCGAGCCTCACGCGGAAGCGCGTTCGAACGCCTCGGGACTGATGCCGCCGAGATGGCTGTGGCGGCGGGTTCGGTTNTAGAACGCCTCGATATAGTCGAAGACATCGGCGCGCGCCAAGGCGCGGGTCTTGNAGATGCGTTTCTGGATGCGCTCCTTTTTCAGGCTGCTGAAGAAGGATTCGGCGACCGCATTGTCCCAGCAGTTGCGGCGTCTGCTCATGCTGGTTTCGAGCGAATGGGCAGCGCAGAACCGTTTGAAGTTGTCGCTGCCATACTGGCTCCCCTGATCCGAATGCACCAGCACACGGCCCTTCGGCTTGCGTCGCCAGACAGCAGCCAGCAGCGCCTGAAGCACGACGTTAGTCGCCTGCCGGGCCAGCATNGACCAGCCGACGACGCGGCGGGAGAAGAGGTCGATCACGACCGCCAGATAGGCGAAGCCTTCGTGGGTGCGGATGTAGGTTATGTCGGTCACCNAGGCCTTGTCCGGCGCCTCCGCGTCAAACCGGCGATCGAGCGTGTTGTCGACCGC
The DNA here is from genome assembly GCF_000473085.1 of Azorhizobium doebereinerae UFLA1-100. Taxonomy (GTDB): domain Bacteria; phylum Pseudomonadota; class Alphaproteobacteria; order Rhizobiales; family Xanthobacteraceae; genus Azorhizobium; species Azorhizobium doebereinerae. The sequence continues at coordinate 62,194 of NZ_AXBA01000004.1, read as the reverse complement.
CAGGGATGGCTTGCCTCCAGAGTGGCCGGGGCGGCGCTTGTAGCCGATCTGCGCCCGGATGCCGGCAAGCCGCGTCAGCCGCGCAACCCGGTTGGGACAGCAGCTCTCGCCCATGTCCGCCAGGTCGTCGTGGAGCTTGCGATAGCCATTGACCTTGCCGCTCTCGCGCCATGCGGCGCGGATCAACTCGGTCTGTCGGTGGTCGTCCTGCGCGNGCTTGCTCAGCGGGGCCTTCAGCCAGGCGTAGAAGCCGCTGGGCTGGACACGGAGGCACCGACACAGGGCGCGGATCGAAAACAGCAGGCGATGCTCGGCGATGAACGCCTACTTCACTTTGCACTCTTGGCGAAGTACGCGGCCGCTTTTTTAGGATGTCGCGCTCTTCCGTCACGCGCAGCAACTCGCGCTTCAGCCGGCGGACCTCAGCGGCCTGATCGTCATCGCGGGCCACGGCGGCAGGCTTGCCGTACCGTTTCCTCCACTCGTAAAGCGAGTACTTGCTGATCCCCAGCCGCGCAGCCACCTCCGCAACCGGATAGCCCCGCTCGGTGATCTGAACGACCGCGTCGCGCTTGAAGTCCTCGGTGAAGTTCGCTTTGCCCATCGGGGCCTCCTTGCCTCAAAATTTAGGGAAGAAGGCATCCAGGACTCTAGGGCGGTTCATACTGACTCTCGCGCACTCCGATTTCATCCTCTGACCAAGAAGGGGGGAAGCACTGCCTCTCCCCGTTTCTCTTTTATTTACTGGCAGAGAAGCGCACCTCACCTTCCGCAAGGTACCCGCTCTGGCACGGATAGATCCCTCGGAATGGGCTCCTGCCGCATTACAAGGCGCACCCGGGGGTGAGCCCATGAATTTGGATGCATGCCGCAATCCAGATTCAGTCCAACGTCGCAAACAGTATTGTATCTGTGCAACTTCTGGATTGATGTTCAATTCTGAGTTTATATTCCGGAATCATTTCCTTTATCAACTTCGGGATCCGCACCAGATCATCCACCCTATGATAAAGACATATCGCCAATTTTGGACGATGGGTCCGAATGATTTGCTCTGCACCTTTGAGCGCATCATACTCGCCGCCCTCGATATCCATCTTTATCATTGACACGTCATCTTTCAGCAGCAGGCTGTCGAGCTTCGCGACTGGTATCGAGATGGTATTAGCAGGGAGACCGAGTTCATCTTTTACGATGGCCGAAAATACCCCGTCCACGACAAAGCTTATGGTGCCGTCGCAATCGCCGACGCCGGTTGCGACAATCTCAACACGTCCGCCCTGAGAATTCGCTAGACCCTGGAGGCTTTCCTGCATAGTCGGATCAGGCTCGAAGGCGAAGACCTTGCGATAACCCTCGTCAGAGGCATCGAGGAATAATCTAACGGTGTCCCCGTTATGCGTACCGCAATCCACGTAAACCGTATCGATGGTCGGCTTAAGGAGAGATCGCATCAGATAAAGATCATCGGTACCAGTCGAAGCCCATTCAAAATCGGAGCGATCGCCGCTGAGGTGCGCCTTGATCACCCGACGATATACGTCGCGTGACCGCTCATCATGAAGGGATCTCAACACCTCCTCGAATTGATCGATGTTTTCGGAAAAAAATTTCCGGAATTCACCTTTTCCGAAGAAATACGCACACGTAAGGTCAACGTCGCAGACTCTGGCTTCATCTAGGCTCGCGAGGAGCTTAGTGCGGATTTCTTCATAATAAACCGGACTTGAGATCAGGAAGCGTGCACGAGGAAAATCCACAGCAGCTTCTTCCATTGCCATGATCGGATATGTATTTTGGAAATGTTGCCCGTGCTTTACCGAATTCGAATCACATATTGCCCGTACGGAGAAGCCGTACCGCTCTAGTTTTCTCAGAAATTCTGGAAGTGCGAAACCGGCCCCATACAGGACTATCTCCGGATTTTCCCGGGCGCTGTCCAGGAATTCATCGATTTTCCCGGCTGTCTCTAAAAGAGTATCGAGCACTTGACGGCATCCTTTTCGGAACATAACGGCTTAGAGCCCTGCAATTAAAACACCTCAGATTCTGGCACGTCGCGCGCGGCCCGATCCATGCCTGAACGTAACTGACGGGACACCTGCCAGAACTTCCAGATCGAGCCATATCGGATCTGGGTTGCGCCATCCTTGCGTGATGCCTTACCGAGCGTGAGGGCGGGTTCAATCGGGCGTCGCAACACCCAACCCTGGAGGTTGCGATGGATGACCTCAGCCCCTTTTCTCCTCCGCCTTAGGAGAGAGTCCGCAGGTTGATTGATCCGAGACCATTTTCTGGACCGCCGGAAGCTGGAGTCTCCGGCCTGCTTCACAGCGGCGGGCTGGCTACGCCGCCGGGGTTCTGCAACGAGATCGGAGGCTTATGGCCGATGGCCCCGTGCGGCCGATCCTCATTGTAGTCTCCATCTTTTCGGCCGCATCCGCAGGCGTCAGGAACCGGTGCGTGTTCAGGCGCTCACTCCGGAAGCGGCCGTCAAACGCTTCGATGAAGGCGTTGTCGGTGGGCTTGCCGGTGCAGGATAGAACTGTGAGCGCGATCGAGGCGCCGATGGATTACGAGTTGTTCTAGAATAGCGTTAAGCCCTATGCGCGGCGGGTGCACTTAAAGCTCAAATACAAGGGCGTATCATATGCGTCCCGCCGCCTGGACGCGTCGAAGCAGGAGCACCGCTCACCGGCATTCCTTGAGCTTACTCCGCGTCACAGCGCATCAATGTGCATCCGGGACTTAGATGTCCCGGATGCACAGGGCCTTAGGGGGTTGGTCCTAGGAATGGGGACCTGACCCGCCATTCCGAACCTAGTCACCTCTACCGCGCGCCAACGGGAAGGCGACCCGTTGCGCCAGGAGAGAACGTGTTTGTCGTCCTGCTCGTCATAGCCCCATCGTCTCTGGAGTCAGGTCCTCCGGCAAAGCCTAAGCGGTTCACCTCGTTCACTTCCGAGGACAGCTAAAGGTTTAGATTAAGGCGGAGAGAAGAGTGCGCACGACCAAAGCTGAAATGGCCCGCCGCATTCCTGCGACGGGCCCTTTTTTTTTTCGCGCATCCGCGGCATTTTTGACCGCTGAGCCAACCTTTGGCTGCCACTGCGCCAAACTAAGGCGCAAAATACTCAACCTTTGGGTGGCACGACAACAAACACGGCGCGTCAGAACCTCACGAACACCCCGTCGTGGCGCCGCAGGTGTCGCACTTCAGGCAGGTGCCGTTGCGCACCATGGTAAAGTTCATGCACTCGGGGCAGGATTCGCCCTCGTAGCCGCGGGCACGGGCCTCGGCGCGGCGGTCCTGAGTGCGGTCCGCCGGCTTCCAGGGCAGCGCCTTGTCAAGCAGGCTCTCAACAGCCGCCTCCAGCTCCGCCACCTCCTCCTCCGCCTGCACCTCGGCTTCCGGCTTCAAGGCCGTGGCACCGTCGGTGCGGGCGCGCAGCACCGTCACATTGTCCGGCGCCGGCCGGGCCTCCGCAGTCTGGGGCACCAGCAGGCTGACGTTCTTGCCGCGCACCAGGCCCTTGGAGACCACACGCGAGGCCGGGTTCGGCGCCTTGCCCTCGTCCACGCCCTTGCCCAGCGCGTCGAAGCCGGTGTCCGAGAGGTCCACATGGCCGAGGTCGCTGCGACCGAGGTAGGAGACCGCCAGCTCGCGGAACACATAGTCCAGGATCGAGGTGGCGTACTTGATGGTGTCGTTGCCCTGCACCGGGCCAGCGGGCTCGAAGCGGGTGAAGGTGAAGGCATCGACATACTCGTCCAGCGGCACGCCGTATTGCAGGCCGAGCGAGATGGCGATGGCGAAATTGTTGAGGAGCGAGCGAAGCGCCGCGCCTTCCTTGTGCATGTCGATGAAGATCTCGCCGAGGCGGCCGTCATCATATTCGCCGGTGCGCAGGTAGACCTTGTGGCCGCCCACCACCGCCTTCTGAGTATAGCCCTTGCGGCGGTCGGGCATCTTCTCGCGCTCGTGGGCGCGGTGCTCGACGATGCGCTCGATCACCCTTTCGACGATCTTCTCGGTCACCGCCGCGGTGCGGGCGGCGGCGGGCTGGGCCGCCAGCGTCTCCACCGCATCGTCCTCGTCCTCGTCGTCCGCCACCAGTTGCGCGTTGAGCGGCTGGGAGAGCTTGGAGCCGTCGCGATAGAGCGCGTTGGCCTTCAGCGCCAGGCGCCAGGAGAGGAGGTAGGCCGCATTGCAGTCCTCCACCGTGGCGTCGTTGGGCATGTTGATGGTCTTGGAGATGGCGCCCGAGATGAAGGGCTGCGCCGCCGCCATCATGCGGATGTGGCTTTCCACCGAGAGCGAGCGCTTGCCGATGCGCCCGCAGGGCGAGGCGCAGTCGAACACCGCCAGGTGTTCGGCCTTCAGGAAGGGCGCGCCCTCCAGCGTCATGGCACCGCAGATGTGCACATTGGCAGCGTCGATGTCGGCGCGGGAAAAGCCGAGATGGGTCAGCAGGTCGAACTTCGGATCAGCCAGCTGCATGGCGGTGACGCCGAGCGCCTTCACCAGGAATTCATCGCCGAAGGTCCAGCGGTTGAAGGCGAACTTGATGTCGAACGCGCTCTTCACCGCGGCTTCCGCCTTGGCCAGCGCCGCGTCGTCGAAGCCCTTGGCCCTCAGCGAACCATGGTTGATGGCGGGAGCCTGCGCCAGCGAGCCGTGGCCCACCGCATAGGCCTCGATCTCGGCTAGTTGCGCCTCGCTGTAGCCGAGCGTGCGCAGGGCCTCGGGCACGGCGCGGTTGATGATCTTGAAGTAGCCGCCGCCGGCCAGCTTCTTGAACTTCACCAGCGCGAAATCGGGCTCGATGCCGGTGGTGTCGCAATCCATCACCAGGCCAATGGTGCCGGTGGGGGCGATCACGCTCACCTGGGCGTTGCGATAGCCGTGCGCCTCGCCCAGCGTCAGGGCCTTGTCCCAGGCGCCCTTGGCATGGGCAACGAGGCGCGCGTCCTTGCAGGAGGCATGGTCGAGCGGCACCGGGGCGATGGACAGGCCCTCATAGCCCTTGGCCTCGCCATAAGCGGCGCGGCGATGGTTGCGGATCACCTGCAGCATGGAGGCGGCATTGGCGCCATAGGCCGGGAACGGCCCGAGCTGCTTGGCCATCTCGGCGGAGGTGGCGTAGCAGATGCCGGTCATGATGGCGGAGATGGCGCCGCAGATGGCCCGGCCCTCGGCCGAGTCATAGGGGATGCCGGCGGACATCAGCAGGCCGCCGATATTGGCGTAGCCGAGGCCCAGCGTGCGGTATTCGTAGGACAATTCAGCGATGCGGCGCGAGGGGAACTGCGCCATCAGCACCGAGATTTCCAGCACCACGGTCCACAGCCGCACGGCGTGCTCGAAGCTCTCCACGTCGAACCGCTTCTCGCCGTCACGGAACTGCAGGAGGTTCAGCGAGGCGAGGTTGCAGGCCGTGTCGTCGAGGAACATGTATTCCGAGCACGGATTGGAGGCGCGGATTTCGCCGCCCGCCGGGCAGGTGTGCCAGTCGTTCACGGTGGTGTGGAACTGGATGCCGGGGTCGGCGCAATGCCAGGCCGCCGAGCCGATCTTGTCCCACAGCTCCCGGGCCTTGATCGTCTTGTGGACCTTGCCGTCGGTGCGGCGGATGAGATCCCAGTCCGCGTCCGCTTCCACGGCGCGCAGGAAGTCGTCCGTCACGCGCACGGAATTGTTGGAATTCTGGCCGGCCACCGTGATGTAGGCCTCGCCGTCCCAATCGGTGTCGTAGATCGGCACCTCGATGTCGGTGAAGCCCTGGCGGGCGAACTGGATCACCCGGCGGATGGCGGCGTCCGTCACCTGCGCCTTGCGGGCGGCCTTGATCTCGCGCTTCAGGGCCGGGTTCTTCTCCGGGTCGAAGCAGGCGTCGCCATTGCCCTCGCAATTCACGCAGGCCTTCAACACCGCCTTCAGGTGCTTGGCATTCAGCTTGGAGCCGGTGACGAGGGAGGCAACCTTCTGCTCCTCGATCACCTTCCAGTTCACATAAGCTTCGATATCCGGATGGTCGGCATCCACCACCACCATCTTGGCGGCGCGGCGGGTGGTGCCGCCGGACTTGATGGCGCCCGCCGCGCGGTCGCCGATCTTCAGGAAGCTCATCAGGCCGGAGGAACGGCCGCCGCCGGAGAGCCGTTCGCCCTCGCCGCGCAGCGAGGAGAAGTTGGAGCCGGTGCCGGAGCCGTACTTGAACAGGCGCGCCTCGCGCACCCACAGGTCCATGATGCCGCCGTCGCCGACCAGATCGTCAGACACCGACTGGATGAAGCAGGCGTGCGGCTGGGGGTGCTCATAGGCCGAGGTGGAGGCGGTCAGCTCTCCGCTCTCGTGGTCCACGTAGAAGTGGCCCTGCCCCGGCCCGTCGATGCCATAGGCCCAGTGCAGGCCGGTGTTGAACCACTGCGGTGAGTTCGGCGCCACCATCTGCATGGCGAGCATGTAGCGGTGCTCGTCGAAGAAGGCCTGGGCGTCGGCCTCGGTGTCGAAATAGCCGCCCTTCCAGCCCCAATAGGTCCAGGTGCCGGCCAGACGGTCGAACACCTGCTTGGCGGAGACCTCGCCGATCACCCGCTCCTTTTCCGGCAGGGCCGCCAAAGCGGCCTCGTCGGGCACGCTGCGCCACAGGAAGGAGGGAACGGAATTCTCCTCCACCTTCTTCAGGCGCGCGGGAACACCTGCCCTGCGGAAGTACTTCTGGGCGAGAATGTCGCTGGCGACCTGCGAAAACTGCGCCGGTACTTCGATGCCTTCCTGGCGGAAGACCACCGAGCCGTCGGGATTGCGGATCTCGCTGACCGTGTCGCGGAACGGGATGTCCGCATACGGCGAGCGGCCTTCCGTGGTGTAGCGGCGTTCAACGCGCATGACCGAATGCTCCCTCAAGCGCAGGGCCCCGGCGGTCCGAGGCATCATAGATGATCAATGGGCAGGCCGCGATAAAACGCATGGGCGCGGCGCGACGCGCCGTCCCGGGGCCGGACTACTGTGTTTGGGAAAGCGGCAGGACGATACCGAGCCTATGGCTCGAACCGTCTCCGCTGCTTAGGAGGCTGACGCTAAAGCGAGTCTGGCGTCGCCGTCAAACACAGATTTGGGGGCTCCAGGGCCGGTTCGCCTACTAAATATAGTGCGCACGACCCTGTTAATAAACCCCTAACAGCCCTTCAGCCGCCGCCCTTTGCGGCGGTTTCGGGGCTGTGGACAGCCGGCTCCGGAAGCCGGCTGGGAGCCCGTCCTTATGCACATCATCCACAAGCGCATGTGGGTTTCATGACAGATGCGGCCGCCGGCGGACACGCTCAGAAGTGGCTGAAACTGCCGCGCGACAATTGGAGCGGCTGGCCATCCAGACCCACTAGATCTAGCCCCTGCCCCCCGTGTGTCTCACCAATGACGCACATGGGCACGCCGAGGGCCGCAGCCTCGGCCCGGAACACCGGCACCGCATCGAGCGGCACCGTGGCGGCGATCTCGTAATCGTCGCCACCGCCGAGCACCGTGGCCAGAAGGGCCGGCTCGGCGGTGATCGCGGCGCGGGCGGCGTCCGACAGCGGCACCTGTCCCGCCCGCAGCAGACCGCCGCAGCCGGATGCCGCCAGCATCTTGGTGACGTCGCCCACGAGACCGTCGGAAATGTCCATGGCGCAGGCGGCATGGGCGCGCAGCGCCTCCGCCAGCGCCAGCCGCGGCTGGGGGTGCAGATAGCGGTCGGCCAGATGCTCCCGTTCGCCCCCGGACAGGCCGGCGAATCCGGCGCGCGCGGGATCGAGCCGCGCCTGGAGGCCGAGCGCCGCGTCGCCGATGGTGCCGGAGACCAGGATGGCATGGCCGGGCGCAGCGCCCGTGCGCGGCACGAAGGTGCCGGACGGCACCGCCCCGAGGGCGGTGATGGACAAGGTCACCGGGCCGGGCGTGCCCACGGTGTCGCCACCGAGAATCGGACAGCCGAACCGCTCCGCGTCAGCGCCCAGGCCGGCAGCGAACGCTTCCAGCCAGCTTTCATCCAGCGGCCGGGGCAGCGCCAGCGCCAGCAGCGCGCCCAATGGCCGCGCGCCCTTGGCGGCGAGATCGGAGAGGTTCACCCGCAGCGCCTTGCGCGCGACGCTGTCCGGCGGATCGTCCGGGAAGAAATGGACGCCGGCCACCAGCGCATCCTTGGTCAGCACGAGGTCGCAGCCGGGCGGCGGTGTGAGCAAGGCGGCATCATCGAACAGGCCGCGCGCGGCCGGGTTCGTGGCGATGGGCCGGAAGAAACGGGCGATGATGTCGTCTTCGCCGCTTCCGGCCGTCATGTCGCGTCCTTCCTTGCGAGAAGCGTCGAGACCGCGCGGCATCCGGGCGAAGCCCTCCGCGTGGTCCCGGAGCGGGCCGGAGGTCTCAGACCGCGCCCTTGGCGAACTCCTCGGCACGCAGCTTGCGGGCGAGGGAATCCAGCACGGCATTGACCATGCCCGTCTCGTCGCGGTCGAGGAATGCCGCCGCCACGTTCACATATTCGGCGATCACCACCCGGGCGGGCACCTCGGGCTTGCCGATCAGTTCGAACGCGCCCGCGCGCAGCACGGCGCGCAGCACCAGTTCCACCCGGCGCAGCGGCCAGCCGGCGGTCAGCGCCTCGTCCACCATGGGGTCGATGGTGCGCTGCTCGGCCAGCACGCCCTGCACCACGGTGCGGAACAGGCTGCGGTCGGCCTCCGGATATTGCGTGCCCTCCACCTCCTGGCCGAGCCAGTGGCTCTCGAACTGGGCCAGGATCTCGTTCACCGGCGTGGCGGCGACGTCCATCTGGTAGAGCGCCTGCACGGCGCCGAGACGCGCCGCGCTCTTGCGCATGGGTTTGGAGGCCTGGTCGCTCATGCCGCGCCCCGGCGCTTGAGGCGCAGCAGGGTCAGGGCCGCCTCGGCGGCGCCGCCGCCCTTGTTGCCCTCGCTCACCCGCGCCCGCTCCCAGGCCTGCGCCTCGGTGTCCACGGTGAGGATGCCGTTGCCCAGCGGCAGCGCGTGCGCCAGCGCCAGATCCATCAGGCCGCGGGCGGATTCCCCCGCCACGATCTCGAAATGATAGGTTTCGCCGCGGATCACGCAGCCGAGCGCCACCACGGCCTCATAGGGCTCGTCATCCTCGTCGGAGGCTTCGAGGGCGATCTCGGCGGCGATCGGCACTTCCAGGGCGCCGGGCACCGTCACCACGTCCACCACGGCGCCGGCCGCTTCCAGCGCGGCGCGGGCGCCGGCCAGGAGCTCGTCCGCCAGCGCCTCGTAATAGCGCCCTTCCACGATCAGCACACGGGCGCCCGTCACGGGCTCCCCGGTGCGCGCGCTCTCATTGCGCGTGCTTACCATGTCGTCTTTTCTCCGCGTTGGCCCGTGGCGTACTAGGCCGGCTCGAACTGCGCAAGCCGCGCCGCATAGCGGGCCATCAGGTCCACTTCGAGATTGACCTGCGAATCCTTGGTCACGCCGCCCCAGGTGGTGACGGCCAGCGTGTGGGGAATGAGCAGGCAGGAGAAGCGGTTGCCCTTCACCGTGTTGACGGTGAGCGAGGTGCCGTCGAGGCAGACCGAGCCCTTCACCGCGATGAAGCGGGCGAGCGGCTCCGGCACCTCGAAGGTGAAGCGGCTGGTCTCCTCGAAATCCTCCCGCGCCGCGACGCGGGCGATGCCGTCCACATGGCCGGTGACGATATGGCCGCCCAGTTCCCCGCCTAGCGTCAGCGAGCGCTCCAGATTGATCCGGTGGCCTTCCCGCCAGTCGGACACGGTGGTGATGGCCAGCGTCTCGGGCGCTGCGTCCACATGGAACACCGCGCGCTTGGGGCCGCGCTTCTTCACCTTGGTGACGGTCAGGCAGACGCCCGAGCAGGCGATGGATGCGCCGATGTCGATGGAGGACGCCTTGTAGTCCGTGGCGATGGCGAAGCTGCGCACCTCATTGTGCATCTCCACATCGACGATCTCGCCAAGGTCCGTGACGATGCCTGTGAACATGATTCAGTCCGCGCGGCCCGGGCCGCAGTGAAAATGACGGCGAACCTTCGGGGCGCGCGAGGCGCCGGCGAGCCTCACCGGAACGGAAGCATGTTCTCTAGCACCGGACGCGGATCGCGACAGCAAAAAGCCGCGCGCCTCAACGCCGCCGGAGACGGAGCAGGGTGTCGCGTCCCAGCGTCGCCCGCTCCACCACGGCAAAGCCCACCGGCTCCAGCAGCCGGGCCAACGGTTGCCCGGCGAGCGCATCGATGGCATGCGGTCCGAGCGGATCGGGGCTGCGCAATACGGCCACCTCGTCCACCAGGCCCGCGTCCAGCAGGGCCGCGGCCACCTGCGGACCGCCTTCCACCATCAGGCGCGTGACGCCCAACAGGCCCAGCAGCTTGAGCACGGCGGCAAGGTCCAGCCGCCCGGAAGCCGCGCGCGGGGCGCGCAGCACTTGGACGCCGAGGTCCACCAGCGCCTTCTCCTCAGCGGCGCCCGCATCTTCGGCGGCGACGACCCACACCGGCACCTCACCCGCCGTGCGCACCAGGACGGAGGTGAGCGGCAGGCGCAGGTCGCTGTCCAGCACCACCCGCAGCGGCGAGCGGTCTTCCAGCCCCGGCAGGCGCGTGGTCAGGCGCGGGTCGTCCGCCAGCACCGTTCCGATGCCCACCAGGATGGCGTCCGCGCGGGCGCGCATCTGGTGCACCCGCACGCGGGCGTCCTCGCCCGTCACCGCGACGGGGCGCGGGCCGGCGAGGCCGGCCTTGCCGTCCGCCGACACGGCCATCTTCAGCAGCACATGGGGCCGCCCGCGCGTGACGCGGCTGATATGGCCGGCATGATCCTCCAGAGCCCGCTCGGCCCCGACACCGACGGTGACCCAGAGCCCGGCGGCACGCATGCGCGCGACGCCCCTGCCCCGCACCCTGGGGTCCGGGTCCTCGATGGCCGCCACCACGCGGGTAATGCCGGCGGCGATCACCGCATCGGCGCAGGGCGGCGTGCGGCCGTAATGGGAACAGGGCTCCAGCGTGACATAGAGCGTGGCACCGCGCGCCGCGTCGCCCGCCTGGGCCAGCGCCAGCGGCTCGGCATGGGGGCGCCCGGCGGGCGCGGTGCCGGCGCGGCCGAGGATCTGCGGGCCACCGGATGTGGAACGCACCACCACCGCCCCCACGGAGGGGTTGGGCCAGGTCCGCCCGAGCCCGATCTGGCCGACGGCCAGGGCCTCGGCCATCAGGGCCTCGTCTTCCTCGGGAGAACTGACAGCGGCCGCTGGCGGCAGGACGCTCATGGACCGCTACTCCGGCTCGCGGGGCTCGCCGCGCTTCAGCTTGGCCAGCGCTTCCGCCTGCTTGCCGTCGCCGAGATGGAGCTCGCCGAGCAGGCTCTCGAAATCCTTCGCCTCGCGGAAATTGCGATAGACGGAGGCGAAGCGCACATAGGCGACGTCGTCGATCTGCTTCAGGCCTTCCATGACCATCTCGCCGATGGTCTCGGACGAAATCTCGGTATCGCCGAGGCTTTCGAGCTGGCGCACCAGACCGGACAGCATGCGCTCCACGCGTTCGGTCTCCACCGGGCGCTTGCGCAGGGCGATTTCCACCGAGCGGGCGAGCTTGTCGCGGTCGAACGGCACCCGCCGGCCGGAACGCTTGGCCACCATGAGCTCGCGCAGTTGCACACGCTCGAATGTGGTGAACCGTCCGCCGCAGTCGGGGCAGACCCGGCGGCGGCGGATGGCGGTGTTGTCCTCGGTGGGTCGGCTGTCCTTCACCTGGGTATCCAGGCTGCCGCAATAGGGGCACCGCATGCTTGAAACGCCCCTTCCCGTCTGGGATCAGTTGTAGATCGGGAAACGGTCCAGCAGGCTCTTCACCTTGCCGCGGACCGCCTCTTCCACCAGCGAATCTTCCGAGACGCCCTTCTGCGAGAGGACGTCCAGCACCTCAGCGATCATATCGCCAATGAGCTGGAATTCCGCCACGCCAAATCCGCGGGTGGTGCCCGCCGGGGTCCCCAGACGCACGCCGGAGGTGATGGCCGGCTTCTCGGGATCGAACGGGATGCCGTTCTTGTTGCAGGTGATGTGGGCGCGGCCGAGGGCCGTCTCCGACACCTTGCCGTTCAGCCGCTTGGGCCGCAGGTCCACCAGCATGAGGTGGGTATCGGTGCCGTCGGAGACGATGTCGAAGCCGTGGCCGCGCAGGTTTTCGGCCAGCGCGCGGGCGTTCTCCACCACGTTCTTCGCGTAGACCTTGAATTCCGGCCGAAGCGCCTCGCCAAAGGCCACCGCCTTGGCGGCGATCACATGCATCAGCGGGCCACCCTGGATGCCGGGGAAGATGGCGGAGTTGAGCTTCTTCGCCAGTTCTTCGTCATTGGTCAGGATCATGCCGCCGCGCGGGCCGCGCAGGGTCTTGTGGGTGGTGGTGGTCACCACATGGGCGTGCGGGAACGGGCTCGGGTGGGCGCCGCCGGCCACGAGGCCGGCGAAATGCGCCATGTCCACCATCAGCTTGGCGTCCACGCTGTCGGCGATCTGCCGCATGCGGGCGAAGTCGATCAGGCGCGGATAGGCGGAGCCGCCGGCCACGATCACCTTGGGCTTGTGCTGGTCGGCAAGACGCGCGACCTCGTCGTAATCGATGCGCTGGTCGTCCTGGCGCACGCCATAGGGCACGGCGTTGAACCACTTGCCGGACATGTTCACCGGCGAACCGTGGGTCAAATGCCCGCCGGCCGCCAGATTGAGGCCGAGGAAGGTCTCGCCCGGCTTCATCAGCGTGAAGAACACCGCCTGGTTCGCCTGGCTGCCGGAGTTCGGCTGCACATTGGCGAAGCCGCAGCCGAACAGCTTCTTGGCCCGGTCGATGGCAAGATTCTCCGCCACGTCCACGAACTGGCAGCCGCCATAGTAGCGCTTGCCCGGATAGCCCTCGGCATACTTGTTGGTCAGCACCGAGCCCTGCGCTTCCAGCACCGCGCGGGAGACGATGTTCTCCGAGGCGATGAGCTCGATTTCCTCGCGCTGGCGACCCAGTTCCGCCGTCACGGCAGCAGCGATTTCCGGATCCGACTCGGCGAGCGAGGCGGAGAAGAAGCGGTTCAGGTCCGCCGAGGCGGATGCGCTGTTCGCAGCGGGCGAAGCCATGGGTAATCTCCGAAACATTCGGCGCGGCGAGCGCGCGGGAGCTGTGGCCGGCAGGAGCGCCCGCTTATCACAGCGCGCCGCTCAAGTCCAAAGCACCGGCGCGCGGCAGCCCTGCGCGCCGCGCCGCCCTTTTGCGGCAGCTTTCGCGCCGCGCGGCCCAGCCACGGCCATCGCATGGATGACATGCGCACAGCCCGGCGCGGCAATGTGCGCCGGGCTGTGCGCACCTAACGGACGTTGAAGTCGATCGGCACCGTGAACGTCACCGTCGGACCGGCCACCTCCGGCGGAGGCGCCGGGAAGGGGGAAGCGCGGTGCACCATGTCCAGCGTCTCGCTGTCGAGCGCGGCATGGCCGGAGGAGCCCACGAGGCTCGCCGCCACCACCCGCCCGGAGCGGTCGATGGTGAAGCGCAGGCGGGACACGCCTTCCTCGCGGCGGGAGCGCGACTCGGCCGGATAGCGCTTGTTCCGGTTCAGATGCCCCATGATCATGCTGCGCCAGGTGGCGGGCGCGACCGAGCGCGAGGCGGACTCGCCCGAGGACGGCGCAGCCATGGTGTTCGCCGTCGGCGCGTCGGACTTGGGAGCGGCGCTGGTGACGGGCGCCGCCGGGCGGCGGCTCGCCTTCTTCTCCTTCTTCTCGTCCGGCTTCTTCTTCTCCGGCGGCGGCGGCTCCTGCACGACGGGGCGGGGCGCGGGCAGCACGGCTTCCGCGATCGGCGGGGGCGGCGGCAGGTCCGGCATCTTCTCCACCGGCTGCTCGACCACTTCCGGGGTCGGCGGCGGCACCGATTCCTCCAGCGTATCGGGCGCGTCGGGCACAGGATCCGGGGCCTGGACCATCTGCGGTCCCGGCGCCACGTCCTCCGCCTCGGACGGCGGCGCCACCGGCAATGGGGCGAGATCGATCATGACGGCGGCGGCGGGCGGCTCGCTGGCATATTCGGGACGGTGCCAGTTCAGGGCTACGTAGACCGCCGCCGCATGGGCGGAAAACACCAGGACACCGGCCAGCACCCACCACCCGGCGATGGAGGCCAGGCGATGGTCATGATGGTGGTGATCGTGGAAGTGAGCCGTGGTCACCGCGCCGGCCCCTGGCTGGGTGCGGCCGGGATGGCGGCAGGAGCGGGAGCGGGGACCGTCGGAGCACTGCCGACGGGAGCGGCCGCGGCGGCGGAAGCCCCCGCGAGGGGCGGCGCCGGACCGCCCGCGGCGGCCGTCTCCAGCCCCACCAGGCCGATCTTCAGATAGCCGGCGTCGCGCAGCAGGTTCATCACCTCCATCACGTCGCCATAGGGCACCGCTTTGTCGGCGCGCACGAACACCCGCTGCTGCTTGTCGCCGTGGGTCACGTTGTCCAGCGCCGGCGCCAGCGCGTTGCGCGGCACCACATCGTCACCCACCGACAGGGCAAGGTCGCTCTGCACCGTGAGAAACAGCGGCTTGTCCGGGCGCGGCTGGGGCTGGGCATTGGCGGTGGGCAGGTCCACCTGCACATCCACCGTGGCCAGCGGCGCCGCCACCATGAAGATGATGAGCAGCACCAGGATCACGTCGATGAACGGCGTGACGTTGATCTCGTGGTTTTCGACGAGGTCGTCCCCGCCGAGGTCGAGCTTGGCGGCCATCGCTCTACTCCGCCGCGGCGCGCAGCCGGGGCGCGCCGGCTTCCTCGCGGTCGAGGTCGCGCGAGAGGTGGCGCATCACCTCCGACGAGGTGTCGGAGAGGCTCGCCTTGTAGTTGGAGATGGCGCGGGCGAACACGTTGTAGATGATCACCGCCGGGATCGCCGCCACCAGGCCGATGGCGGTGGCCAGCAGCGCCTCGGCGATGCCCGGCGCCACCACCGCCAGATTGGTGGTCTGCGACTTCGAGATGCCGATGAAGCTGTTCATGATGCCCCAGACGGTGCCGAACAGGCCGACGAACGGGGCCGTGGAGCCGATCGTCGCCAGCAGGCCGGTCCCCAGCGACATGCGCCGGCCCGCCGCCGCCTCGATGCGGTTGAGCGAGATCGCCACGCGCTCCTTGATGCCCTCGGACGGAAGGGCGCGGGAGACTTCCAGCTCCCCGAGCGTCGCCTGGACCATGCGGCCGGCGGCACCGCCCTTGCGCGGCAGGGCGCGGGCACAGGCCATCAGCGTCGGCGACTGGCGCAGCAGGTGCAAGGCATTGCGCACCTGGCGGTTGGCGGAAATGAGCTCGATCACCTTCACCAGCCAGATGGTCCAGGTGACGACGGAGGCGAACGCCAGCCCCAGCATCACCGCCTTCACCACCATGTCGGCGGCCATGAACATGCCCCAGGGCGACAGGTCGTGCGGCAGCTCGAACTTCGTCACGGGAGGCGGCGCGGCGGCGGCCGGGGACGCGGGCGCCTGCGCCACAGGCTGGGACGCGGTCCCCGCTGCGTCCGGAGCGGACACGGAGTTGCCTGGCGCGGGGGGCACAGCCGGCACCGGCGCGGCTGCCGGAGCGGTCGGGGCCTGAGTCTGGGCCGTCGCGGAGGCCGGCGGCGTCTGGGCCAGAGGGGCGCTGCCATAGGGCGAAGGGGCCGGAGCCGCCGCGGCGGGATGCGCGGCCGGCGTCGGGGTCACCGCCGGAGCGGGAGAAGTAGGAACGGACGTGGCCGGCGTCGCCTGGGCGACACGGGGCCTATCCTGAGCTTGTGCCCCAAAAGAAAGCAGAGCCACCAGGGACAGCGCGGCAGCTGTTGCCATTGCCCGCCGCACACGCGCCACGGGCGTGCAAGAACCATCGCGTTTCGTCATCGCGCCACCAGCAATCGATATCCATCGTGTCGGTTGGCTGGCGATCCCCAACTGGGAATTGGCTGGCTGCTGCATTTATAGCCCCAACACACCGCAATGCGGAAATGAAAATTGACGAGGCGGGCGCTTGCGTTACCGTGACGCACGCCAATTCCGTTGCGGGATCCGCCGCAAAGGTGGCAGCTTTCCAGCGATTTTACGGCGCGTCGGCGGCCGCGCGCAATGGCGTCACGCCCTGGCCGCGCGGTCATTTCCGACGCACCAACGATCCCAGTCCGAATTCAACTGCCCCGCTTTCGAACCCGAGCCACCGAGAGGCGCTCAGCGGTGTTCCGCCCGCAACCCCGTCCGCCATCGCCGCTTCCGCGCCCCGTGAGGGCCGGGGGCCGGGAGAGCCGTGGCTTGCGGGCCGCCGTGCTGCTGGGACGATGGCTGGCGATCTATCTGGTGGTGTTGCAGGCCCTCCTGACCGGCCTTGCCGCCGGGGCGATGGCCGCGCCTGCCGGGTCCGACCCATTCCTGCTGTGCCTCTCCGGCACCGACGACGGTGGCGCCGGCCATGGCGACGGACCGCCGGGGCATGTCCAGCACGACTGCACCGCCTGCCCGCTGGCCGGCGGCGCGTCGGTGCTGCCGCCCGTGGTGCTGGCCGGGCTGCCGCTGTCCTTCACGGTGCTGGCGCTGGCCGCGCCCGGCGCCGCTCAGCCGCCTCCCCGCACCCTCTTTTCTCCCAGCGCCCGCCCCCGCGCGCCGCCCGCCCGCGCCTGACGTCTCGGTGCCGGAGCGGGGCCGGCCGGATCGCGTGATCCCGGCTGCCCGGCCCATCGCCCGTTGAAGCAGGGGACGGTGTTTCCCCATGGCTGGCTGCCGGTTGGCGAGCCGTCCCTGCCTCGGCGTCGCGCGGGCCTCCTCTCCTCTTTCTGATTCTCACAGGCCCGGCCGCGGATCGCGCGCCGGACGCCCGGATTTTGCCATGCCCCCTTTCATACCCCACCGCCCCTGGGGACGCCGGATGCTGCGCCCGGCCCTGCTCGCGGCCTCCGCGCTTCTGCCGGTTCCCGCCCTGCTCCCCCTCCCCGCCCTCGCCCAGGACGCGGGCGTGGAGTTGCCCACGGTCAACGTCCAGGCCACGTCCGGCGGCTCGCTGACCGTGCCCTCGGAAAGCGCCGCACGGGCCGCCATCAACCTCACCCCTGGCGGCGCCGAGGTGGTGGGCGACACGGCCTGGGCCAACACCCCGGCCACCACCGTGAAGGACATGCTGGACTTCGTGCCCGGCGTGTTCGCCCAGCCGAAATGGGGCGAGGACACCCGCCTCTCCATCCGGGGCTCCGGCGTCTCGCGCAGCTCGCACCTGCGCGGCATCCAGCTGTTCCAGGACGGCATTCCGCTCTCGTCCGTGGACGGCGGCGGCGACTTCCAGGAGATCGATCCCACCGCCTTCCAATATGTGGAGGTGTTCAAGGGCGCCAACGGCTACCAGTTCGGCGCCAACGCGCTCGGCGGGGCGATCAATTTCGTCACCTTCACCGGCCGTGATGCCAGCCCGTTCGAGGGGCGGGTGGATGTGGGCTCGTTCGGCTTCTACCGGCTCCAGGCCAGCACCGGCGGCGCGCAAGGGGCGTTCGACGGCTTCGTCACCGGCTCCTGGCTGACCCAGGACGGATTCCGCGACCATTCCGCCGGCGAAAACACCCGCGGCAGCGCCAATTTCGGCATCCAGCTCAACGAGAGCCTGGAAACGCGCTTCTATCTCAACGCCACCAACGTCAACCAGCAGATCCCCGGGTCGGTTTCGAAGACCGTGGCGCTGAACTCGCCGCAATCGGCCAATCCCACCAACGTGCTGCTGAACTATCAGCGCAACATCGAGTCCGTGCGGCTCGCCAACAAGACCACCGCCATCCTCTCCGACACCACCAAGATCGAGGGCGGCGTCTTCTACACCAACAAGGACCTCAACCACCCCATCTTCCAGGTGCTGAACTACAATTACGAGGAGTACGGCGCCTTCACCCGGCTGGTGGACGAGCGCAGCATCGGCGGCTTCAACAACCGCCTGGTGGCCGGCATCAATTACGGCACCGGCACCACCGATGCGCAGCGCTATGTGAACACCGCCGGCATCGCCGGAAAGCTGGCCTATTGGTCGAACGACGACGCAACCACCACCACCTACTACATGGAGGACCATTTCTACCTGACGCCGGCCTTCGCGCTGGTGGGGGCATTCCAGTATCTCTCGGCCAGCCTTGACCGCACCGCCATCTACAACGCCACCTCCGGCGGCAATGACTACGGCCTGTTCCTGCCCAAGGGCGGCTTCGTGTTCGAGGTGGCGCCGGGGGCGCAGGTCTATGGCAACGTCTCGCGCTCCGGCGAGGTGCCGACCTTCTCGGAACTGACCAATTTCGTCGATCCGATCATCGGCAACCTCCAGGCCCAGACCGCGACCACCATCGAGGTGGGCACGCGCGGCAAGGCGCCGACCTACAGCTGGGACGTGTCGCTGTACCGCTCCTGGGTGGAGAACGAGCTGCAATGCCAGGACCCCGGCAACACCCTGGGCCTGACCTGCACGGTGGTGAATCTGGGCAGCACCATCCATCAGGGGCTGGAGGCCGGCTTCGGGGTGCAGGTGCTCAAGGACCTGTTCACGCCCGGCCCGATCACGGACTCCGTCTGGCTGAACGTCGCCTATACCTACAGCGACTTCTATTTCAACAACGACCCGGTGTGGGGCAACAACCGGCTGCCCGGCATCCCGCCGCATTACCTGCGGGCGGAACTGCTCTACAAGCATCCCAGCGGCTTCTATGCCGGGCCGAACGTGGAATGGGTGCCGGTCGCCTATTATGTGGACGACGCCAACACGCTCGATACCTCGCCCTACGCCTTGCTGAACTTCCGGCTGGGCTATGACAACGGCAAGGGGCCGTCCTTCTACATGGACGCCCGCAACCTGCTGGATGTGAACTATATCGCCAGCGTTAGCGTCACCGGCCGGGCCAGCGCCAACCAGGCGCTGTTCGAGCCCGGCAACGGGCGCTCCGTGACGGTGGGCACCCGCTTCACCTTCTGAAGCAAGCGCCCGCCCAAACAAGCGCCCGGCCGCTCCCGGCGGCCGGGCGGCATCTCTCAGGCCGGGTTCGCCGCCCGCGCCGCCAGCGCGCTGAACGGCTTGCCGGCCTTCAGGTGGCGCTCGATCTCTTCCAGCGAGATCTGGCTGGTCTCCGGCACGAGGCGGGCGGTGAACAGCAGGCCGCCCACGCACACCAGCGCATAGATGCCGAACACGCCGGCCAGCCCGATGGCGTTCACCAGCACCGGGAAGGTGAGCACGACGATGAAGTTGAACACCCAGTTGGTGATGGAGGCGATGCTCATGCCCGGCCCGCGCAAATGCAGCGGGAAGATTTCCGACATCATCACCCAGGGCAGCGGCCCGATGCTGACCGCGAACGAGGCGATGTAGAGCACCAGCCCCACCAGCGCGAGCGCCTGGAGGTCGCTGGAGCCGGTGCCCGCCGCCACGGCGATGAGGCCGAGGCTGAAGGCGGCGCCGGCGAAGCCGATGAACATGAGGCGGCGCCGGCCGATGCGGTCGATCAGGCCCATGGCCACCACCGTCATCAGCACGTTGACGATGCCGATGCCCACGGTGGCGAGCATCTGGGTGGAGGTGTTGTCGAAGCCCGAGAGGCGGAACACGGTGGGGGCGAAATAGATCACCGCGTTGATGCCGCTGAGCTGCTGGAGCAGGAACAGCCCCATGCCGACGATCAGCGCCGGGCGCACGGTCGGTCCCAGCAGCTCGCGCCAGCCGCCCTGGCTCCTGTCCTCCTGCGCCGCCGCCTCGATGGCGGCCAGCTCCGCGCTCACCTCGCCATCCTCGATGGCGAGGCCCTGGTTCTTGGCGATGACGCTGCGCGCCTCCTCCCGCCGCCCGCGCAGCACCAGCCAGCGCGGCGTATCGGACAGGATGGCGACGCCGATCAGCAGGATCAGGCCCGGCACCATGCCGGTGGCGAACATGGTGCGCCAGCTCTCGGAGAAGGCATAACCGACGAGGTAAGCCCCGAGAATGCCGAGCGTAATCGCCAATTGGTAGATGGAGACCAGCATGCCGCGGATGCGCGCCGGCGCGGTCTCGGAGATGTAGAGCGGGGCCACCATGGCGGCGACGCCGATGGCGATGCCCAGCAGCAGCCGGGCGATGCACACCGTGACCAGGCTGCCGGCCAGGGAGGACAGCAGCGCACCGACCACGAACAGGGCCGCCGCGCCCAGCAGCAGGGTCCGCCGCCCCAGCGGCCCGGCGAGCCAGCCGGCGATGAGCGCCCCGCCCACGGCGCCGAACGGCACGGTGGCGGTCATGATGCCTTCCGCCAAAGGCGAAATGCCGAATTCCGCCCGCAGCAGATGCAGCGCGCCGGCGATCACTCCCTCGTCGAAGCCGAACAGCAGGCCGGCGATGCCGGCGATGGATGCGATGAGATACACCATGCGACTATCCCCTCCCGCAGGCGCCGCCGCAGGACGCGCCTGCTTTGCTGTAGCGCTTCCGATTGGGCATGGAAAGGCGGGCGGGGGCGCCCCGCGCCGGTATGCGCATGCCCGCCCTGCGCCGCGCGAAGCCTGGAACGGCTCCAATGGGATTGACGGGGGCGCCATCCTCCCGTAACGCCTCGGGCTTCTCGCACAACAATGGACCTGCGCGCCGCGCCATGGCCGAACTCGCGCCCACCAGCACGCCCACCCCCGCGCCCGCCGGCGCGCCCCGCATCTCGTTCGTCTCGCTCGGCTGCCCCAAGGCGCTGGTGGACAGCGAGCGCATCGTCACGCGGCTGCGGGCGGAAGGCTACGAGCTGACGCGCAACCATGACGGCGCCGACCTCGTCATCGTCAACACCTGCGGCTTCCTCGACAGCGCCAAGGCGGAAAGCCTCTCGGCCATCGGCGAAGCCTTGGCGGAGAACGGCCGGGTGGTGGTCACCGGCTGCATGGGCGCAGAGCCCGAGCAGATCCGCGCGGTGCATCCGAGCGTGCTCGCCATCACCGGCCCGCAGCAATATGAGAGCGTGCTCGCCGCGGTGCATGACGCAGTGCCGCCCAAGCACGACCCCTTCCTGGATCTCGTGCCGGAACAAGGGGTCAAGCTCACCCCCCGGCACTATGCCTATCTGAAGATCTCGGAAGGCTGCAACAACCGCTGCACCTTCTGCATCATCCCCAAGCTGCGCGGCGATCTGGTCTCCCGGCCTCTGAACGAGGTCATGCGCGAGGCGGAAAAGCTTGTGAACGCAGGGGTTCGCGAGCTTCTCGTGATCTCGCAGGACACCTCGGCCTATGGCGTCGACCTGAAGTATGCCGAGAGCCGCTGGAAGGACCGCGACTGGTCCACCCGCTTCTTCGACCTGGCCGAGGCGCTGGGCGAGCTGGGCGCCTGGGTGCGGCTGCATTACGTCTATCCCTACCCCCATGTGGACCGGGTGATGGAGCTGATGGCCGCCGGCAAGGTGTTGCCCTATCTCGATATTCCGTTCCAGCATGCCAGCCCGAGCGTGCTGCGGCGGATGAAGCGGCCGGCGGCGCAGGAGAAGACCCTGGCCCGCGTGCTGGCCTGGCGCGCGGCGGTGCCGGAGCTGACCCTGCGCTCCACCTTCATCGTCGGCTTCCCCGGCGAGACCGAGGAAGAATTCCAGGAACTGCTTGATTTTCTTGAGGAAGGCCAGCTCGACCGGGTGGGCTGCTTCAAGTTCGAGCCGGTGGCCGGCGCGCCCGCCAACGCCCTGGACAACGCCGTCCCGGACGAGGTGAAGGCCGAGCGCTACCAGCGCTTCATGCTGAAGCAGCAGGCGATTTCCGCCCGCCGGCTGAAGCGCAAGGTGGGCAGCCGGCAGCAGGTCATCATCGACAGCCTGACGCCCGGCGGCGCGGTCGGCCGCACCAAGGGCGACGCCCCGGAGATCGACGGCAGCGTGCGCATCAGCGCCCGCCGGCCGCTGCGGGTGGGCGAGTTCGCCACGGTCAAGATCGAGGGCTCGGACGCCTACGACCTGATGGGCACCGCCGTCGGCTTCTGACCGCGGACGGTCCGTGTATCACCCACGGACTTTCCCGCGATTCCGCACCGAATTCCGCGTCATTCCGCACGACTTTCCCACTTGCGACACCGTGTGCCGCAAGATGGCGGCTTCGCGGCCGCGAAAAGGCACGGCCGGGGGTTTGTCTCGACGCGCGATCCATGCAATTTTGACGGCGAAACAGACTTTAGGTATGCATTGAACGCAATGCGCCGGTGACCACCTTTTTGGCAATCACCGGCGCAAATACAACCACAGGATGTCGGGGGCGGGAATCAGCCCTCGTCGTCGTCCGTCTGCTCCGGGGGCACCAGGCCCTGGAGGCCGGCGAGCAGTTCCTCCTCCGTCATCCGGTCCAGCACGATGTCCGTATCATCACCGGAGCCGCTCTCGCCGCTGGCGATCATCGGCACCATCTCGGGCTCCGGCTCGTCCACTTCGGTGTACTTCTGGAGCGAATGGATGAGGTCTTCCTTCAGATCCTCGGGGCTGACCGTCTCGTCGGCGATCTCGCGCAGGGCCACGACCGGATTCTTGTCGTTGTCGCGATCGATGGTGATCGGCGAGCCGGACGAGATCATGCGGGCGCGGTGGCCGGCCAGGAGAACCAGTTCGAAGCGGTTATCGACCTTGTCGATGCAGTCTTCAACGGTGACACGGGCCATGGACTCGGCACTCCTTCGTGCGCGCAACAGCGGTGCAGGGCATGGGAAAGATTGGCCCTATATCCGATCCGGCAGGTTGCGGCAAGCCAATGGTGCGTTTTTCGCTTGCACTCGCCCGCGGAGTGACCGAGAACTGTGCCGTTGGCTCTAGCTTAAAATCGCTCCAAAATAGCCACTAGTTTTTTATCAGCAGGGTTCCGATGCAAGGTATGGAAAAAATCGCGCTGTTCATCGACGGCGCCAATTTGTACTCCGCGACCAAAGCGCTCGGATTCGATATCGATTACAAACGCCTGCTGAAGGAGTTCCAGGGGCGCGGCTATCTGCTGCGGGCCTTTTATTATACGACCCTGGTTGAAGACCAGGAATACTCCTCCATCCGGCCACTGCTGGATTGGCTGGATTACAATGGCTATTCCGTCGTCACCAAGCTGGCGCGGGAGTTCACCGACAGCCAGGGCCGCCGCCGGGTGCGCGGCAACATGGACATCGAGATCGCCGTCGACGCCATGGAGTTGGCCGGCAGCGTCGACCATATCGTGCTGTTCTCCGGCGACGGCGACTTCCGCTCGCTGGTGGAGGCGCTCCAGCGCAAGGGGCTGCGGGTGAGCGTGGTGTCCACCATCTCCACCCAGCCGCCGCTGATCGCCGACGACCTGCGCCGGCAGGCCGACGTCTTCATCGATCTGGTTGACCTTCAGTCGAAAATCGGTCGGGATCCCGCCGAGCGCGCCAACCGCATGCAGGAAACGCCCCGATTCCTGGAGCGGCGCGGCGCCCCCATGGCGGACCCCAGCGAGACCTGACCGATTGATCGCCCAGACCCCAGCGAGCACCCGCGCCCCATCGCGCCCCCGAGACCCGCTGATCGCCCAGGAGCCCGGGCATGACTGCCCGCTCTGCCCCCGCCTCGCGGCCTTCCGCGCCCAGTGGCGGGCGGCCGAGCCGTCCTGGTTCAACGGCCCCGTGCCGGGCTTCGGCCCGGCCGATGCGCGGCTGCTCATCGTCGGCCTCGCCCCCGGCGTGCGCGGCGCCAACCGCACCGGGCGCCCGTTCACCGGCGACTATGCCGGCGACCTGCTCTACGGGACGCTGATCGACTTCGGCTTCGCCAGCGGCACCTATCGCGCCGACCCGCGGGACGGCCTGCAATTGCACGACGCCCGCATCGTCAACGCGGTGCGCTGCGTGCCGCCGGAGAACAAGCCGACCACCGAGGAAATCCGCACCTGCCGGCCGTTCCTCGCAGCCACCATCGCCGCCATGCCGCGCCTCGCCGCCATCGTCGCGCTGGGCAAGATCGCCCATGATTCGGTGGTGGTGACGCTGGGCGAGAAGATGTCCCGCGCCCGCTTCGGCCACGGCGCGCGGCGCGAGATCGGCGGGCTGACGCTGTTCGGCAGCTATCACTGCTCGCGCTACAACACCAATACCGGCGTGCTGACCCCGGCCATGTTCCAGGCGGTGTTCCGCGACGTGCGGGCCTTCCTCGACGCGGCCGCCTGAGGCGCATCGCGGCGACCATGAGCCCGCGCCCGAAGAACCCGCGTCCAGGGTATCCACGTCCATGAACCCACCCCCATGAACCCGCGTCTCGTCCTGCTCGCGGTCGCGGCGGCGGCGCTCCTGGCCACCGCCGTCCTGGTGGGCGGCGCCTATTGGAGCCTGTCCGCCCCCGCCTCCCATTGGGCGAGCCTGCCGGTGCCGGCCAACGCCACGGTGGCGGACCTGCTGCCCCGCGCGGACCCGGCCGCCGGCGCCCGCCTGTTCCGCCGCTGCGCCGCCTGCCACACGCTCAGCGCCGGCGGGCAGAATCTCAACGGCCCCAACCTCCATGGCGTCATGGGCGCAGCCGTCGGCCGCGCCAATCCCCGCTTCGGCTATTCCGCCGCGCTCCAGGCGGCGGGCGGCCGCTGGGACGCGGCGCGCATGGACGCCTGGCTCACCTCACCGCAGGGCTTCGCCCCGGGCACCACCATGGGCTTCCCCGGCCTGCCCGCCGCCACCGACCGGGCCGACCTCATCGCCTATCTCATCGCCGAGAGCGCAGCACCGGCCGAAGCCCGGTAAGGGCGTCGGCACGCCTGCTCCATGCCCGAGACCGAAGCGACCTGAGATCACAAGGCGTCCGGCGGAAGCCGGTAGCGCAGGACGTGCAAGGCATCGTCCTGCCAAGTGATGTCCAGAACCTGATTGATGAGATCAGGCGCGGCGACCAATTCCTCCAGCGCCTGGGCAAACAGCTCGCACTGCATGGACAGCGTCAGGCCCGGCGGCCCGTTGAGGCATACGAGGCCAGCATGAAGCGCCACACCGGCATACTGCCCCTTGCTGCCCGGCGCCGACGCCGGCCCGCGGAAGTCGATCGCATTTCGGGTGACGAAGGTCCAGTCCCCCGCGAGGATGCGGGGCTTGAGGTCCCAGTCCTTGAGGCCCGCCCACCCCTGCCAGACCACATGGGAAGCTTCCATATGCCCGCGCGCGTGCGCGAGCCTAACGAGTTCGGGACTGAGGCACTCGTCGACGAGGAATTTCATCCCACCGCCCTGCGGCGCGGCACCCGGCGCTCGCCGGTCACGACCGCGCCGGCCGGCGGCTCGGCCTTTCGCGGACGCCCGCGCACGGGATTGGCCTCCGCATAAAGCGCGGCCAGGCGCACCTGCCTCTCATTGAGCGAGGGATAAGCGGACAGAAGCTGCGCCATGGGCACGCCCTCCGCCACCGAAGCGGCCACATCATAGGCCGGCACGCGCGTGCCCCGGATGACGGGCGCTCCCCCCAATATCTCGGGGTCGCGCACCACCAGCGCGCGCGCGGCGGCAAGCTGCGCCATGCGCTCGTCGGCGCGCCGGATGAAGGGGGCGAGATCGATGGTCAGGAAATCATCCCGCAGAATCCAGTCGCCGGCGTCCGGCGCTGCCGCGCCGGCACGGCGCAGGCGACCCGCCGCCTCGCGAATGGCGGCCCGCCGCCATTCCGCCGTCAGGCTCCCGGCGCTGCCGAAATAGAAGGCGATGAGGCCGCAGGCGGACGCGAGGACATGGCGCCCGTCCGTCGCGCTCCACAGCGTGTCCGGCAGGATGTGCTCGTCGATGACCCGATGCACGTCGCCCACGGCCACATGCGCCACCAGCGCGGCCTCCGCAGGCTTCAGCATGTCCTCGCCCGTTGCCACCGCAGACCTCAAAATCATTCCGATACTTCGGAATATATATCCGAAACCCGCGATTTCAAGCACGGGCGGGCGCGCCGCCCGCCCGTGCCTTGCCGCCCCTGCCGCGCCGCGCGCCCTACCCCGCCCCGCCCGCGTCGCGGTGCAAGGCGAAGCCGGTGGCGCCGGGGTCGCCCAGGCCGGGGCGCAGTTCCATGCTGGGGATCAGATAGTCGCCGCCATTCTGCCGCCGGTAGGGAATGGGCGGCGTGGTGGCCAGCGTGCGCATCCGCTCGCGCAGGCGCTCGGCCTCCCGCGCGAAGCCGGCCGCGTCGAGCCGGCGCACCTGGTGGGAGACGAAGGGCGGCAGCACCTGATAGCCGGGATAGAACAGGATGCCGTGGTTGATGGGGAACAGCAGGTCCTCCATCGGCCCGTTGATGCCGCGGGCGGAATAATGCGCCTCCCAGCCGCCGGTGGTCACCACCAGCATGGCCCGCTTGCCGGCAAAGACGCCCTCGCCATAGCGGTCGCCCCAGCGCCGATCGCTATGCTCGCCCACGCCATAGGCGAAGCCATAGGCATAGACCCGGTCCACCCAGCCCTTGAGGATGGCCGGCATGGTGAACCACCACAGCGGGAACTGGAGGATGAGCACGTCCGCCCACAAGAGCTTCTCCTGCTCGGCCTTCGCGTCGTCGGTGAGCGTGCCGGCGGCGAAGGCGGCGGCGGAGGCCGCGCCGGGGTCGAAGCGCGCGTCCGGCGCCAAAGCGGGGAAATCGGCGCGGTCGATCTGCGATTTCCAGCCCTGGGCATAGAGATCGGACACCTTTACCTGATGGCCCTGCGCCTCCAGTTCCTGGACGGCGACATCGCGCAAGGCGCCGTTGAGCGAGCGCGGCTCGGGATGGGCGAAGACAAGCAGCACATTCATGATCGGACCTCCGGTCAGCGGGACATGTGCCTTAGCTAGCCAATGGGCGGCCGATCCACTACGTCTGAGCAATACATATGATTGTGCCGGATTATGGATAGATCAGACATCACCCTGGAGCGCATGCGCACCTTCGTCCGCGTGGCGGAGCGGGGCAGCCTGTCGGCGGTGGCGCGCGAGCTCGCCATCGGCCAGTCCACCGTCACCCGGCAGCTCAAGGAGCTGGAGGCGGCCCTCGGCGTGCCGCTGCTGAGCCGCACCACGCGGCGCGTCACCCTGACCGATGAGGGCCGCCGCTATCACGCGGACTGCGTGCAGGTCCTGCGCCTCGTGGAACAGGCGGGCGAGGAGGCGCGGGGCACGCGCGGCGCGGCGGCGGGCACCCTGCGCGTGACCTCGACCGCCGCCTTGGGCGTGCGGCACATCACCCCGCTGATCTTCGCCTTCCAGGACCTCTATCCCGACATCGCGATCGATCTCAGCCTCAGCGACGAACGGGTGGACCTGGTGCGCGAAGGCGTCGATATCGCGCTGCGCCTCGCGCCGCTCGCCGACAGCTCCCTGAAGCTGCGCCCGCTCGGCATGAGCCACCGCCTGCTGGTGGCCGCCCCCGCCTATCTGGCGGCGCGCGGCCGCCCCGCCGCGCCGCGCGACCTCGCCGGCCACGAGGGCGTGCGCATGACCAATGTGGCGGGCAGCGACATGCTGGTGCTGGAGGGGCCGGACGGGGCGCGCCATCAGGTGCCGTTCGGCGGCCGGCTCAAGGTGGACCACGGGCTGGCGGCGCGCGCGGCGCTGCTGGCCGGGCGCGGCTTCGCCCCGGCGCACCACTGGCTGGTGGACGATTTGCTGGCCGACGGCCGGCTGGAGGTGATGCTGCCCGATTACGCGCTGTCGCCGGCGCCGCTGAGCCTGCTCATGGTGCCCGAGCGCGCCGGCATCGCCCGGGTGCGGCTGCTGGCGGATTTCCTCTCCGCCCGCATCGGCGGCGTGCCGGGCATCGTGCCGTCGCGGCCGCAGTCCGGGGCGTGACCCAAGGCCCCGCAGGGCGGCTTTCCCCCGCAGGGTGGCACTCCCCCGCCGGGCGGCCCGCCCCGGCGGCGCTCAACGGGCGGCGTCGTGGGCGCGCAGGAAATCCACCACCTGCCGCGCGCTCTCCTGCGGCGGGAACACCGGATAGAAGACGTGGGCGATGGCGCCGTCCTCGATCACCATGGTCAGGCGCTTCAGCAGCGTCAGCTCGCCCATGGTGAAGGTGGGCAGGCGGATGGCGCGGGTGAATTCCATCCGGTGGTCGGACAAAAGCGGGAACGGCAACGCCAGCCGCTCGGCCGCCTCGCGCTGGTATTCGGTCTCCTGCGCCGACAGGCCGAACACATGGTGGATGCCGACGCTGCGCAGGTCGTCCAGGCTGTCGCGGAAGGCGCAGGACTGCGGCGTGCAGCCGCGCGCGCCGGGGATCTCGTCCCAGCCCTCCGGCGAGGGCTCGCCCGGCCGCCCGGTGCGCGGATAGGCATAGACCACCACGCGGCCGGACAGATCGGACAGGTCCACCGGATGGCCGTGCGTGCCCATGAGGCGGACGATGGGCAGTTCCAGGCCCGGCAGGTGCGCCGCGGCCCCGTCGTCCGCCGGCACGGGGAGATCGAGTGGCAGGGCCTCGGTGTCGGACGGGGCCTCGGTGTCGGACATGGCGTTTCCCTTGAAATGACGCGCGCGCTGGCGCGGGCTTCCGCGCCCGCCATCTTAGCCCAGACCGCGGCCGCCGCCAGCGGGGACGGCGCCGGCAAGGGGGCGGGCCGGGAGGCTGAGCAGGAGGCTGGGCAGGGAAAATCCCAGGCTATCAAGTCACGACAGGCTTGCACAGGGCTTGCACCGCGCAAGCGAGCGTCTAGCGCACCCTATCTCCAGTTCATCCTGGAACATCCACGACGCCCGGGGACAAGAGCGTCCTGTCGCCGATGAACTGAAGCAACATCCCGCCGGCCTCCGGGGCGGAACGACTTCATGGGAGGCAGGTTCTACCTGCGGGGCGGCGATGGATTTCCATCGCAAAAACGGCTATGGTGCCGGGATGTCCGTGCCGCATGCTGGCCGCGCGGCGCCATGCGCGCCGTGGGGAAAGACCGCTGCATCGGGCCGCAACGCAGACGGTGGGGACTGTCAGCACATGAGCATCTATTTCGGGTCGACGTTCGCGACCTACAATTACTATGACAAGAACGCAGCCAAGGCGCTGACCACCAAGGCGGCGGAACCGGCGGTCAAGAACGACATCGCCTACTTCAAGGCGAACATCGGCAAGGTGAAGTCGGTGGACGACTTCGTGAACAACTACCGTTTGTTCAACTTCGCCATGACCGCCTACGGCCTCAGCGACATGGCCCATGCCAAGGCCTACATGAAGAAGGTGCTGAACAGCGACCTGTCCGACAAGACCAGCTTCGCCATGAAGCTGACGGACTCGAAGTTCGTCACCTTCGCCAAGGCCTTCAGCAACCTCAACCCGACCAATTCGCTGCTCTACACGCCGGCGACCACCGACCAGGTGACCAACAATTACCTCGCCCAGTCGCTGGAGGCCGAGCTCGGCCAGCAGGACCAGGGCGTGCAGCTTGCGCTCTATTTCCGCCGTAACGCCGCCAGCGTCACCTCCGCCTACGGCCTGCTGGGCGACGCGGCGCTCTACAAGGTGGTGTCCACGGTGTTCAACCTGCCCGACAGCATGGGCAAGGTGGACGTGACGCAGCAGAAGAAGATCATCGACTCCAAGCTCAACATCAAGGATCTGCAGGATCCGGTGAAGGTCAACCACCTGCTGCAGCGCTTCTCGGCCGTGTGGGACGCCACCAACAACACCGCGTCCAACAATCCGGTGCTGGCGCTGTTCAACATCGACAGCTCCGGCAGCACGGTGAGCAGCAGCGTCTCGTCCTCGCTGATCAACCTGAAGTACGGCGGCTGACGCCACCGAAGACGGGCGGCGCGGCCGCCCGTCCGCCAAGCCCGGCGATGCGCGGGCGGGGTTCAGCCCCGTCCGGGCGTCAGGCCGGGCGCCGGGCTCAGCCCCGGTCGCGCATCAGGCGGGCCTTGTCGCGGTTCCAGTCGCGCTCCTTCACCGCCTCGCGCTTGTCGTGCGCCTTGCGGCCCTTGCCGAGCGCCACTTCCACCTTGGCCCGGCCCTGCTCGTTGAAATAGACCTTCATGGCCACGATGGTCATGCCCTCGCGCTCCACCGCCACGGTCAGCTTGTGGATCTGGCGCTTGTGCATCAAGAGCTTGCGCGGCCGGCGCGGCTCGTGGTTGAAGCGGTTGGCTTCCAGATATTCCGGGATATAGGAATTATAGAGCCACAGCTCGCCGTTCTTGCCGGCGGCATAGCTCTCATGGATGGTGGCCTTGCCGGTGCGCAGGGCTTTCACCTCCGTCCCGGTCAAGGCGATGCCCGCTTCGAGCACCTCGCCGATCTCATAGTCGAACCGCGCCCGCCGGTTGTCGGCGACCACTTTGCGGGGCAGTTCTTTCTTCTTCTCAGCCATCGAACTCTCGAAACGGGGCGCGCCGGCAAGATACCCGCCGGCAAGGCACGCCCCCGCACGGCGCCGGGCGTCCGCCCCCGGCCAGATCGGGCCGGGGGGCGGCGCGGCGCCTAATTGATGATGCCGGCATGCACCATGGCGCTGCGCACCACCGCGCGGGTGGTGTCGGAGACCGGCACCATGGGCAGGCGCACGTCCTCGGCCATCTTGCCGAGGAGCGACAGGGCATATTTGGTGGGCGAGGGGTTGGTTTCAATGAACAGGGCGGTGTGCAGCGGCAGCAGCTTGTCCTGGATCGCCAGCGCCGTCTTGAAGTCGCCGGCGAGGCATGCCGCCTGGAACTCGGCGCACAGGCGCGGGGCGACGTTGGAGGTCACCGAGATGCAGCCCGCCCCGCCATGGGCCATGAAGCCGAGCGCGGTGATGTCCTCGCCGGAGAGCTGGATGAAGTCCGGCCCCAGCGTCTGGCGCTGCAGCGACACCCGCGCCATGCTGGCGGTGGCGTCCTTCACGCCGACGATGTTCGGCAGTTCGTAGAGACGCGCCATGGTCTCCACGCTCATGTCGATCACCGAGCGGCCGGGGATATTGTAGATGAAGATCGGCAGGTCCACCGCCCCGGCGATGGCGGCGAAATGCTGGTACAGGCCCTCCTGCGAGGGCTTGTTGTAATAAGGCGTGACCACCAGCAGGCCCTGCGCGCCGGCCTTCTGGGCGTGCTGCGAGAACTCGATGGCGGTGGCGGTGTCGTTGGAGCCGGCGCCGGCCATCACCGGCACCCGGCCGGCGGCCTGCTCCACCGCCCAGTCGATCACGCGCTTGTGCTCGGCATGGCTCAGCGTCGGGCTCTCGCCGGTGGTGCCCACGGGCACGAGGCCGTTGGTGCCTTCCGCGATCTGCCAGTCCACCAGGCCCCGGAAGGCTTTTTCATCGAGCGCACCATCGCGGAACGGCGTGACCAGGGCGGTGAAGGACCCACGGAACTGTGCGGCAAACGATGCGGACGACGTGACGGACGACATGGCTGAAGCCTTGTTTTCAAGTGTCGATGCGCCGGCCCCTTGGCGAGGGCACGGCGGACCGCTTCAGATACAGTGTTGTGTCCGGAACGGAAAGGGCATGGCGCGCGATGCCCGCCGCTCCCGCCCCGCCCGCGCCTTGCAGGCCCTGGGCAAGCCCTGCGCGGGATGGTTGATCCGCGCGCGGCTTCGCCTCAAGATGGCAGCGCCCTGCTTCCGCCCGCATTGCCATGAAGGGTGCCCGGCGTCCGGTGGTTAGCGTTTCGTCAACGCTGGTCGAACAAGATAGAGGTCGAACACGATCGGCCGCGTCCCCGCTTCGGCGCTGCGCCGCGAGGATACATCATGTCGTCTGCCCGCCTCCTGCTCTCCTGCACCGCCATGGTCCTGGCTTTGGCCATGGCCGCGCCGGCTTCCGCGGCGCAGAGCGACACATCGGCAACCTCCGACGGCGGGTCCGGTTCCAAGAAGGCGGACGCGAAGAAGGCGGACGCCAAGAAGACCGACACCAAGAAGACCGACGCGAAGAAGCCCGATTCCAAGAAGCCGGACGCCAAGAAGGACGCCAAAGCCGGCACGCACGCCAAGTCCCCCGCCAAGACGGCCGGCCTGCCGGCGCGCCCCGCGCCGAAGGCGGCGCCGCTCACCCTGGCCGCCACCGCCGCCCTCCCCACCGGCGAGCTGGGCGAATTGCGCAGCGCGGTCGCCCTCGCCAAGGCCGGCAAGGGCACCGAGGCGCTCGCCGCCGCCCGGCAGATGGACGATCCGGTGGCGCGCACGCTCGTCACCTGGCTGGTGATCCGCCACGCGCCCAACGACTACGGCTTCGACAACATCTCCGCCTTCCTGCGCGACAAGCCGGGCTGGCCGACGCCGGGCACGCTGCGCCGCCGCGCCGAGCGCGTGCTGCTGGCGGAGAATCGCGACCCCGGCACCGTGCGCGCCTTCTTCTCCGACCAGGACCCGCTCTCCGGCGAGGGCAAGATCGCGCTGGCCCGCGCCTTCGCCGCCTCCGGCGACCGCAACACCGCCGCCGCTTTGGTGCGCGACGCCTGGCGCAGCGACGAGCTGTCGGAGAGCGTCGAGAACCAGGTGCTCGGCGAGTTCGGCGTGCTGCTGACCCGCGCCGACCACAAGGCGCGCGCCGACCGCTACAGCTACAAGCCCGACCAGGCCCGCGCCCTGCGCGCCGCCGCCCGCGCCGGCTCCGACGTGGTGCTGCTCACCCAGGCCCGGCTCGCCATCGCCAAGAAGGCGCCGGAAGGCGCGCGCCTGCTGTCCCAGGTGCCGTTCAGCCTCGCCGCCGACCCGGCCTACCTGTTCGCCAAGTCCCAGCTCGCCCGCCGGGCGGGCAAGGACCAGGAGGCCGCCGCCGCGCTGCTCCAGGGCGCCGGCAACCCGGACGCCGTGGTCGATCCGGACGAATGGTGGATCGAGCGCCGCCTCGTCTCGCGCGAGCTGCTGGACGCCGGCGATCCCAAGACCGCCTATCGCGTGGCCGCCACCGGCGCCGCGCCGGTGGCGGACAATTACCGCGCCGAGCAGCAGTTCACCGCCGGCTGGATCGCCCTCGCCTTCCTGAAGGACCCGCGCACGGCGCAGGCGCATTTCTCCCGCATCGCCCACGGCCAGAGCAATCCCATCACCCTGTCGCGCGCCTTCTTCTGGCAGGGCCGCGCGGCGGAGGCGGCCGGCGACACCGGCACCGCCCGCGCCCATTACGAGCATGCGGCGCAATACAGCACGAGCTATTACGGCCAGCTCGCCCGCCAGCGGCTGGGCCAGAGCGCGGTGGCGCTGCGCCGCGCGCCGGAGGGCGGCGCCCGCTCCACCTTCGACCGCATCGAGCCGGTCAAGGCGGTGCGCCTGCTCTATGCGCTGGGCGAGCGCGACATCGCCATGACCATCCTCTACGACCTCGCCTGGCGCATGGAGGACAGTTCGCACCTGCAGATGCTCTACCAACTGGCGCAGGAGAACAACGACCCGCGCGGCGCGCTGGTGGTGGGCAAGGAGAGCCTCGCCGAGGGCCATCCGCTGGACGCGGCCGCCTTCCCCACCTTCGGCATCCCCGCCTACACCTCCATCGGCAATCCGGTGGAGAAGGCCATGGTCTATGCGGTGGCCCGGCAGGAAAGCCAGTTCAACCCGCGCACCCTCTCCAGCGCCAAGGCCATGGGCCTGATGCAGGTGACGCCGGAAGCCGGCCGCGAGGTGACCAAGAAGACCGGCGTGCCCTTCTCCGAGGAGCGCCTGATGAGCGACCAGTCCTACAACGTGCAGTTCGGCGCCGCCGAGCTGGGCGAGCTGATGGAGAATTACGGCGGCAACACCGTGCTGGTGTTCGCGGCCTACAATGCCGGGCGCGGCTCGGTGCGCAAATGGATCGACCGCTACGGCGACCCGCGCTCGCCGGACGTGGACCCGGTGGATTGGGTGGAGCTGATCCCCTATTCCGAGACCCGCAACTATGTGCAGCGGGTGATGGAGAATTACCTCGCCTACCGCGCCCGCTTCGGCACCGACCGCTCCCAGCCCATCGCCGCCCGCTGAGGACGATGGCGGGACGGGCCCGGATCGGGCCTGACACCTGCCGCCCGCGCGCCGCGCGGCCCTCTCCCGCATCGCGGGTAAAGGAACGGGCCGCTCAGCGCGCGCCGGCCCCCGGCGCCATCTCGCGGCGCAGCGCGGCGAGGAAGCCGGCGCGGGCGTCCGGCACGGACAGGCCGCGCGGCTCCAGCACCCGCGTGGCGAGAAAATGCCCAGTCATGCGCAGCGCATCCTCCATGTCCGCCAGGCTCGGCGGCACGATGCCGCCGATCAGGAAGGTGGGCAGCGGGAACAGCTTGTCCGCATAGGGATCGCCGGCGGCGCGGGAGACCGCGCGCCCACTCTTCGGCGAGACGAAGGCGAGGTCGTTGTTGCCCCCCGTGGCGGCGCAGCGCGTCAGGTCGAGCCCGAAGCCCAGTTCCGCCAGCAGCGCCACCTCGAACCGCGCCAGCAGCTCGCCGGCGGCGGCGGGGGCCTCGAAGGCGTCGAGAATGGCATCCAGCGTGGCGAACAGGCCGGGGTGGGGATCGCGCTCCGGCAGCAGGCGCAGTAAAGTGGTGAGATAGGTCACGCCGAAGCTGCCGTGGGCGCTGCGCATGAGGCCGTCGGAGCGCAGCGTCACCGGCTCCACCACCATGAGGCCCAGCTGGCTCTCGATCCGCGCCCGCCACACCGCATGCAGCGTGTTGCCGGGCTGGAGCAGGGCCGCGAGGCGCCGGGACGCGCCGCCGCGCACCAGCCCCGCATGGCGCCCGCGCGCGCGCGTCATCAGCTCGACGATGGCCCCGCTCTCTCCGTGGCGCCGAACGCCGAGAACGATCCCCTCGTCGGTCCATTCCACGGTCTAGCGATACCTGTTAAACTGGAGGTTGAAGGCGCAAGGAAGAGCCATGTCCGGCAGTTTGACCATCCGGCTTCCAGAATGGGTGGGCACGGTCGCCCTGCCGATCGCAACCGCGCTCATGGGCTTGTCCTTCCCTCTTCTTATCAGCCTCTCCCATGACCTTGGGCGTCTTGAGGAAAAAATATCATCCGCCAACGAGAAGTGGACGGAAAAGTTCGACACATTTTCCAAGCAGTCGGACGCTGCGGCGGAGAAACTGGACACAGTCCTGCGGGAAGTCCGCAGGCTGAACGAGCGCTTCGCGGAACGGGACAGCGATCCCATCCAGTTGCTCTCCAAGCTTGGCGTCAAGGCCCAGGGCAACATCGTCTCCGCCATCATCGACGGACGGGTCTATCTGTTCCCGAAGGATGCGGCGGCCAACAGCCTGCTCGCCGCATCCGGCTTTGCCCTCAGGCAGATCAGCCCGGCCGTCATCGGCTTCGAGGTTCCCAAGGTCACGCCGTGAGGCGTCAGTCTCCGCGCGGGAATTCGAGGCCCATCTCGCGATAGCGCTCCGGGTCGTCGGCCCAGTTCTCGCGCACCTTCACGAACAGGAACAGGTGCACCGGCTGCTCGATGATCTCGGCGATCTCGGCCCGCGATTCGGACGAGATGGCCTTGATGGTCGCCCCCGCCTTGCCGAGCACGATCTTCCTTTGGCTCTCGCGCTCCACGAAGATGGTCTGCTCAATGCGCACCGACTTGTCCTTCAGCTCCTTCCAGCTCTCGGTCTCGACCGTGGAGCGGTAGGGCAGCTCGTCGTGCAGGCGCAGGAACAGCTTCTCGCGGGTGATCTCGGCCGCCAGCATGCGCATGGGCGCGTCCGAGATCTGGTCCTCGGGATAGAGCCACGGGCCGGCCGGCACCTTGCCCGCGAACCATTTGCGCACGTCGTCCACGCCGTCGCCATTGAGCGCGGAGACCATGAACACCTGCTCGAACGGCAGCCGCTCGGTGAGGCTCTGGGCCAGCGCCAGCAGCGTGTCGCGGCGGATCAGGTCGATCTTGTTGAGGATCAGCGCGCGCGGGCGCTTCACCTCGGACAAAGGCTTGAGGATGGCCTCGATATGCTCGTCCACGCCCCGGTTGGCATCCACCAGCAGGGCCACGAGGTCGGCGTCTGAGGCGCTGGTCCAGGCGGTGGAGACCATGGCCCGCTCCAGCCGCCGCTTGGGCGAGAAGATGCCGGGGGTGTCCACCAGGATGACCTGGGACGAGCCGTCGATGGCGATGCCGCGCACGATGGCGCGGGTGGTCTGCACCTTATGGGAGACGATGGACACCTTGGTGCCCACCAACTGGTTGGTCAGCGTGGACTTGCCCGCATTGGGGGCGCCCAGCAAGGCCACGAAGCCGCACCGCGTCGGCTCCGCGCCCTCTGCTTCCGCCCGCACCAATTGGTTCATGCACCACTCTCCGTCACAACGCCCTCGCGGGCAAGAAAGGCAGACGCCGCCGCCTTCTGCGCCGCCTGCTTCGAATTGCCGTCGGCCTCAGCCGCGGCGAGCCCCGGAAGCTCCACCGCGACGCGGAAGCTCGGGGCATGGTCCGGCCCGGTGCGGGCCACGTCGCGATAGGCCGGCGGCGGCAGGCCGCGGCCCTGCGCCCATTCCTGGAGCACCGTCTTGGGGTCCCGC
This sequence comes from Azorhizobium doebereinerae UFLA1-100, assembly GCF_000473085.1. GTDB lineage: Bacteria > Pseudomonadota > Alphaproteobacteria > Rhizobiales > Xanthobacteraceae > Azorhizobium > Azorhizobium doebereinerae. Next base: position 25,792 of record NZ_AXBA01000004.1, on the reverse strand, counting down.
AGGGGGCGCCGGGGCGCCTCCAGCCGGGAGCGCCAGAAGCGCTCCACCACGCCGCTGGCGGCCGTGTAGCCGCCGTCCAGATAGACCGCCGCCACCACCGCCTCGGCCACGTCGGCGAGGATCGCCCGGCGCTGGCGCGCGCCGGACTGGCTCTCGCCCGGCCCGAGCCGCAGGTGGTCGCCCAGGCCCATGTCCTGCGCCACCTCGGCGCAGGCCTCCTCGCGCACCAGTTCCGCGAGGCGGCGGGACAATTCGCCCTCCTCCGCGTTCGGGAAGGTGGCGTACAGCATATGCGAAACCACGCTGCCGAGCACGTGGTCGCCGAGGAATTCCAGCCGCTGGTAGGACCGCACGCGCGGCCCCGCGCCCTTCACCGCGCTGATATGGGTGAGGGCGAGGGCGAGCATGTCCTGATCGGCGAAGCGGTGGCCGATGCGCGCTTCCAGGGCCGTCAGGTCCGGCGCGTGCCCGCTCATCGAACCATGCTGAAGATGCGCGACCAGCGCACGGCCCACGGCCAGGTCCAGACCTGCCAGGCGGCGGCATGCTCGTCGATGGAGAAGAAGATCATCTGCGCCTTCCCCACCAAATTCTCGAACGGCACGTAGCCCACCTGGCTCAGCACCCGGCTGTCGGCCGAATTGTCCCGGTTGTCGCCCATCATGAAGAAGTGGCCGGCGGGGACGTGGTAGACCTGGGTGTTGTCGTAGAAGCCGTTGTCGACGATATCCAGCGTCTCGAACGACACGCCGTTGGGCAGCGTCTCGCGCCAGCGCTTCACCGGCACCATGCGGCCGCTGCCGTCATCCTCGGTGACGTCGGTGAGGCGCTCGCGCTTCACCGGCACGCCGTTGATGTTGAGGACGCCGTTGATCATCTGGATGTCGTCGCCGGGCAGGCCGACCACGCGCTTGATGTAGTCGGTCTCGTTGTCCTTGGGCAGCTTGAACACCACCACGTCGCCGCGCGCCGGCTGCTGGCCCCAGATCCGGCCGGAGAACAGCGGCGGCGAGAACGGGATCGAGAAGCGGGAATAACCGTAGCTGTACTTGGAGACGAACAGGTAATCGCCGATCAGCAGCGTGTCCTTCATCGATCCCGAGGGGATGTTGAAGGGCTGGAACAGCAGGGTGCGGATCACCAGTGCGATCAGCAGCGCGTGGACGATAACGCGGACGGTTTCGAGAAACCCGCCGTCCTTCTTGGAGTCACTGGTCGCGGTCATAGAGGGTCCGGTGCAATAAGGTCCGCGCCAGTGTGCAGCAAACTGCGCCGAAAAACGGGTCGAATTCCCCTATCCTAGCGTCAGCACCGTCCCACCTGCGGATGCTGCTGCTATAGACGTTTCACCGCCCTGCGGCAACGCGCGCCCCAAGGGGAGGCGATCGGGAACCGGGCCTTTTCAGCATATCGTGTCCGGCGGCGCGTCCCGCCGGCCCCGGCGCCCGCCGTCAGCCCGGCGTGCCGGCCGGTTCCGCGCTGATGATCACATGGGCCGCCGACAGCGGTCCCTCGTCGGTCAGCGACAAGGCGATGCGCGGCTCGTAGCCGGGCGGCACCATCTGCGCGAGGCGCGCCGCCGCCCCGCCGGTGAGCGCCAGGGTGGGCTGGCCGGAGGGCAGGTTGACGACGCCGATGTCGCGCCAGAACACGCCGCGGGCGATGCCGGTGCCCAGCGCCTTGGCGCAGGCCTCCTTGGCAGCGAATCGCTTGGCATAGGTCTCCGCCGGGCGCGCGCGCCGGTCGGCCTTGGCCCGCTCGACCGGGGTGAACACCCGCTCCAGGAAGCGGGCGCCGAAGCGCGCGATCGATTTCTCGACGCGCCGGGCGTCGCAGAAGTCCGAGCCGATGCCGAGGATCATGCCGCCAGCCCTCCCGCCGCGCGACCGCGTTCCATCGCCTCGCGCATCTGCCGCACCACCCCGTCCAGGCCCTCGAAGATGGCCTCGCCGATCATGAAGTGGCCGATGTTCAGTTCGGCGATCTCCGGCAGGCGGGCCATGCGCTCGGCGGTGTCATAGTCGAGCCCGTGGCCGGCATGCACCTCCAGGCCCAGCGCCGCCGCCTCGCGGGCGCCGGCGGTCAGGCGGGCGAACTCGGCCTCCGCCTCCGCCGCGCGGCCGGCGGCGAGCGCCTCGCACCACGCGCCGGTGTGCAGCTCGATCACCGCCGCCTTGAGCGCGCGGGCGGCGGCGATCTGCGCCGGGTCGGGGGCGATGAACAGCGAGACGCGGATGCCGGCGGCGTTCAGCGCCGCGATCCTGGGCTTGAGGTCGGCCGCCTGCCCGGCGGCGTCGAGCCCGCCCTCGGTGGTGCGCTCCTCGCGCCGCTCGGGCACCAGGCAGCAGGCGTGCGGCTTGGTGGCCAGCGCGAGCGCCACCATCTCGTCGGTGGCGGCCATCTCGAAATTCAGCGGCAGCGCTACCTCGGCCCTGATGCGGGCGATGTCGGCGTCGCGGATGTGGCGGCGGTCCTCGCGCAGATGGGCGGTGATGCCGTCGACGCCCGCCGCCGCCGCCAGCAGCGCCGCGCGCACCGGATCGGGATGGGCGCCGCCGCGGGCGTTCCGCACCGTCGCCACATGGTCCACGTTCAGGCCGAGCCGGATCGGGGCGGGAAACGTCATGGGCTCACTCTCCTTCAGGCGGCGCGGATCATCCGTTCACCCGCTCCACGCTGGAAATCACCGGCCGCGCCCGCAGGTCCGTGAGGATGCTGTTGAGGTGCCGCAGGTCGAACACTTCGAGGTCGATCACCATCTCGGTGAAGTCCGGCGAGCGCGAGCGCATCTCCAGGCCCTGGATGTTGCCGTTGCGCTCGCCGATCACGGTCGCCACCTGCCCGAGCGTGCCCGGCTCGTTGAGGGCGGTGACCAGGATGCGGGCGGGAAAGCGCCCGTCGGACAATTCGTCCACATCCCAGCGCACGTCGAGCCAGCGCTCGGGGGCGTCTTCGAAATGCTGCAGGGCACGGGACTGGATGGGATAGATGGTGATCCCCTCCCCCGGCGCCAGGATGCCGACGATGCGGTCGCCCGGCACCGCCCCGCCCTCGGGCGCGAAGCGCACCGGCAGGTCGGAATTGATGCCGCGGATCGGGATGGCGGCGGCGGTGGACGCCTCCTCCCCGCCCTCGGGGATCTTGAACTTGAGGTTGTGGCCCTTCTTCAGCTCGAACCAGCCCTCGCCATGGGCGCGGCTGCCGGCGGCGCGCTCCTCGGGGCGCTGGGCGATCCACTCGGGATAGACGGCGCGGATCAAATCGTCGGTCTTGATCTCGCCGCGCCCGACCGCCGCGAACACGTCCTCCACCGCGGTGCGGGCGAGGCGCGGCATACCCTTGGCCACCGCCTCGTCGGAGAAGGCCTTACCGGCGCGGGCGAAGGCGCGCTCGGCGATCTTGCGGCCGAGGCCGGCATATTGCGCGCGCACCGCCGTCCGCGTCGCCCGCCGCACGGCGGCGCGGGCCTTGCCGGTGACCGCGATGGTCTCCCAGGCGCCGGGCGGGGTCTGCGCCTTGGAGGTGATGATCTCCACCTCGTCGCCATTCTTCAGCTCGGAGACCAGCGGGGCGATGTTGCCGTTGATCTTGCAGCCCACCGCCGTATTGCCCACGTCGGTGTGCACCGCATAGGCGAAGTCGATCGGCGTCGCCTTGCGCGGCAAAGCGATGAGGCGGCCCTTCGGGGTGAAGCAGAACACCTGGTCGTGGAACAGTTCGAGCTTGGTGTGCTCCAGGAACTCTTCCGGCGACAGGCCCTGCGCCAAATTCTCGATGGTCTTGCGCAGCCAGGCATAGGCCCGGCTCTCATTGGAGAGCATGACGCCCGGCGCGCCGCTGTCGTCCTTGTAGAGGGCGTGGGCGGCGATGCCGTATTCGGCGATCTCGTCCATGTCGCGGGTGCGGATCTGCAACTCGACGCGCTGCCGGCGCGGGCCGATCACCGTGGTGTGCAGCGAGCGGTAGTCGTTGGGCTTGGGCGTGGAGATATAGTCCTTGAAGCGGCCCGGCACGATCGGCCACTTGGTGTGCACCAGCCCCAGCGCGCGGTAGCAATCCTCGACGCTGCTGACGATCACCCGGAAGCCGTAGAGGTCGGAGAGCTGCTCGAACGAGATCGCCTTGCGCTCCATCTTGCCCCAGATGGAATGCGGCCGTTTCTCGCGCCCCTTCACCTCGGCCTTCATGTCGCGGCGTTCGAGCTCCTCGCGCAGCTCGCGCTCGATCTCCTGCACCAGCGGGCCGTTGCGCTCGCGCAGCTCCTCCACGCGGGAGGTGATGGAGGCGTAGGCTTCCGGCATCAGCTGGCGGAAGGACAGGTCCTCCAGCTCCTCGCGCATGTCCTGCATGCCCATGCGCGCGGCGAGCGGGGCGTAGATGTCCAGCGTTTCCTGGGCGACGCGGTCGCGCTTCTCCTGCGGCACGTATTTCAGCGTGCGCATGTTGTGCAGGCGGTCGGCCAGCTTCACCAACAGCACGCGCACGTCGTCGGCGATGGCGAGGAGCAGCTTGCGCAGGTTTTCCGCCTGCTTGGCCTGCTTGGACACGAGGTCCAGCTTCTTGATCTTGGTGAGGCCCTCCACCAATTGCGCGATCTGCGCGCCGAACAGGCGCTCGATCTCGGCCTTGGTGGCCCCGGTGTCCTCGATCGTGTCGTGCAGCAGCGCCGCGACGATGGTGGCATCGTCCAGCTTGAGATCGGTCAGGATCGCCGCGACTTCGAGCGGATGGGAGAAATAGGGGTCGCCGGAGGCGCGCACCTGCGTGCCGTGCGCCCGCATGGCGTAGACATAGGCGCGGTCGAGCAGCGCCTCGTCGGTGTTGGGATTATACCGTCGAACGCGCTCGACGAGCTCGTATTGGCGCATCATGGCCGGCACGGTCCGTCGCAGCACAGGCGGGCCGGACCCGGCCGCCGTGTCATTATTTAAGCTCGGCACATATCATGCAGTATGCCCTGCCGCGCAAGTCGCGCAGCGCATTTTTGCGAATGAATTGCACGGCTTCGCCGCCGGTGGCGCGGGATCAGGGCAGCAGCAGGGTGGAGCCGGTGGTGGCGCGGCTCTCCAGGTCATGGTGGGCCTTGCGCACCTCTTTCAGGGGATAGCTCTGGTGCACCGGCACCTTGATGGCCCCGGTCAGCACCGCCTCGAACAGGTCGTTGGCGGTGGCCACCAGCGCCGCGCGGGTGGCCACATGGGTGCCGAGCGTCGGCCGCGTGGCATAGAGCGAGCCCTTCTGCGACAAGGCCAGCAGGTCGAAATTCCGGATCGCGCCGGAGGCGTTGCCGAAGCTCACCCACAGGCCGAACGGCTTCAGGCAGTCGAGCGAGGCGGGATAGGTGGCCTGCCCCACGCCGTCATAGACCACGTCGCACATCTTGCCGTTGGTGATCTCCTTCACCCGGTGCACGAAATCCTCGTCGCGATAGAGGATGGCGTGGTCGGTGCCGCTGGCCAGCGCCAGTTCGGCCTTTTCCTTCGAGCCCACGGTGCCGATCACGGTGGCGCCGAGCGCATTGGCCCATTGGGCGAGAATCAGCCCCACCCCGCCGGCGGCGGCCTGGATCAGCACCACGTCGCCCGGCTTCACCGCATAGGTGTGCTTCACCAGATACTGCGCCGTCATGCCCTTCAGCATCATGGCGGCGGCGGTGCGGTCGTCGATGGCGGCCGGCAGATGGACCAGCGCGCTGGCCGGAATGTTGCGCACCTGGGCATAGGCGCCCATGGCGGTGGCATAGGCCACCCGGTCGCCCACATGGAAATCGGTGACGTGCTCGCCCACCGCCTCCACCTCGCCGGCGCCCTCGCTGCCGGGAATGAACGGCAGGGCCGGCGCCTTGTAGAGGCCGGAGCGGAAATAGGTATCGACGAAATTGAGCCCGATGGCGGTCTGGCGCAGGCGCACCTCGCCGGGGCCGGGCGGCGGCAGCTCCATGGTCTCCAGGGTCAGCACCTCGGGCCCGCCCACCTGATGCACCCGAACTGCCGCGACCATCGTTCGTCCCCCGAGCCAATCCTGCCGGGGCGGATCATAGGTGCTGCGCGACGGCGCGCAAGGATGCGGTCCGCGCCGAAGCGGGCGGACGGCGCCTCCGGCGTGCGCGGGCGCAGCCGCCCGCCGGAGGCACCGGGCCGGTCAGTCCTCCTTGACCCCGCCGGTGGTCTCGGCGGCGGCCAGGGCCTCGTCCTTGGCGGTGGACGGCGTCGAATAATAATTGTTCAGGCACGAGCTGGTGACCGGGAGCAGGACCGAAAAATTCTTCAGATACAATGAGATCACCACGCCCTGGGGGGAGTCGTCCGGCATGTAGTTGCACTGCTTGCCGGAGCGCGAATAGGTCTGGCCGTTCATGGTGAAGGTGATCGACCAGAGGTCGTTGGAGCCGGACTGGGAATTCAGGCTGGTCGCCACCGCCTGCCCCGGCGCAAGGCTGCCCGCCGTCGCGCTGTTGGTGAAGCTGCCGCAGGTGTGGACGACGGAGACGTTGGAAATGGTGTTGTTGGTGCAATTCACGACGGTGAAGGTGCCGTTGTAGGTGGCCATGAAACCCTCCCTTGGTGCCGCCGGCACCCGCCAGCCGGGCGCCCTGCGCACGCCGCTATCATAGGTGGCGGCGAAAGGATTATACAACTTATAAGGGAATAGACGGAGGCAGAATCTCGCCCCGGTTGCAGACCAACGCCCGCTCCCGGCCAGCGGGTGGGCAGGTGCCGGCCGGCTGGGACGAAGCGCCCGCGCGACGGGCGATGCCGCGCGCGCTAGACTGCGGCCGATCATCGGTAGACGGAGGCTCGGTCATGGCAGGCGCAACGCAAGGGGAGATCGCCGTCGTCGGCGCGGGACCGGCGGGCCTTGCCGCCGCCATCGGCCTTGCCGCCACGGGCCGCGCCACGGTGCTCGTCACCGGCCCGGAACGCGCCGCCGACCACCGCACCACCGCTTTGCTCGGCAGCTCCATCCCCATCCTGGAGCGATTCGGCGTGTGGGAGCGCCTCGCCCCGCACACCGCGCCGCTGCGCGACATGCGCATCGTCGACGGCACCCGCCGCCTCATCCGCGCGCCGGAGGTCACCTTCAAGGCCAGCGAGATCGGCCTGGAGGCGTTCGGCTACAATATCGAGAACGATCCGCTGCGCCGCGAGCTGGCCGCCGCCGCCGAGGACACGCCCGGCCTCACCGTGGTGCGCGCCTCGCTGACCGGCCTGTCGGTGGACGACGACCGCGCCCGCCTCGCCCTCGACAGCGGCGACACGGTGGAGGCGCGCCTCGTGGTGGCCGCCGACGGGCGCCAGTCGCGGGTCCGCGAGGCCTGCGGCATCGACATGAAGAAGCGCGACTATCCGCAGGTGGCGGTGACCGCCACCGTGCGCCACACCCGGCCGCACTGGGACATCTCCACCGAATTCCACACCGAGACCGGCCCGTTCACGCTGGTGCCGCTGCCCGGCGACCGCTCCAGCATCGTCTGCGTGGTGGACGACAAGGAGGCGGTCCGCCTGCTCGGCCTCTCCCCCGAGGCGCTGGCCCGCGAGTTCGAGCGCCGCGCCGCCTCCATCCTCGGCGCCTTCGAGGTGGAGACGGGCCGCGCCGCCTTCCCGCTGGTGGCCGAGACCGCCCGCGCGCTCACCGCGCCGCGCGTGGCGCTGATGGCGGAGGCGGCCCATGTGATGCCGCCCATCGGCGCCCAGGGCCTCAACCTCGGCCTGCGCGACGCGGCGGCCCTGGTGGACCTCGCCGGAGAGCACGAGCTGGAGGTCGGCGGCGCGGAGATGCTGAAGCGCTACGCCGCCAACCGCGACCGCGACATCCACGGCCGCATGGCGGCGGTGGACGTGCTCAACCGCTCGCTCCTGTCCGACCTCGTGCCGGTGCAGGGCGCGCGCGGCTTCGGCCTCTATCTGCTCGACCGCGTCGGCCCGCTGCGCCGCACGGTGATGCGCCTCGGCCTCGGCAACCGGGCGGCGTGAGAGCCTCCCGCCGGCCTCAGTTGCGGCCGATCGCGGCCGGATCGAACGGCGTGGTCTGGTAGATCTGGTTGATCCAGTTGCCGAACAAGAGGTGCGCGTGGCTGCGCCAGTGGTTGCGCGGCGGGCGGGCCGGGTCGTCGTCGGGGAAGTAGTTGGCCGGCTTGCCCGCCGGCAGGCCCGCCGCCACGTCGCGGAAATACTCGTCCGCCAGCGAGCCGGACTCGTATTCGATGTGGTTGAACATGTGCAGCGCCCGGTGCGCCGGGTCGTGCAGCAGGCCGAGGCCGCCCTCGTCCGACTCCATCAGCACCTCCAGCCCGCTGTTCGCGGCGATGTCGGCGCGCCGGATCTCGGTCCAGCGCGACACCGGGATCGCGACATCGTCCGAGAAGCCGCGCAGGAAGGGCGAGGCCGGGGCGAGGTTGCGGTGGCTGAACACCCCGAACGCCTTCTCCGCCAGCAGATGCTTGGGCAGGCCGTGGAAATGGTGCGCCGCCGCCTGCGCGCCCCAGCAGATGGTGAAGCTGCCGTGCACATTGGTCTGCGACCAGTCGAAGATGCGGCGCAGCTCGTCCCAGTAGGTCACCGCCTCGAACGCCAGCGTCTCCACCGGCGCGCCGGTGACGACGAGGCCGTCGAAGCGCTCGGACCGCACGTCCTCCCAGTCGCGGTAGAAGGCGGCGATGTGGCCGCTGTCGGTGTTGCGGGCCACGTGGTTGGTGATCTTGACCAGGGTCAGTTCCACCTGGAGCGGGCTCGCCCCCAGCAGCCGGGCGAACTGGGTCTCGGTGCGCACCTTGTTGGGCATCAGGTTCAGCAAGGCGATGCGCAGCGGCCGGATGTCCTGGCGCACCGCGTCGGTCTCGCGCAGCACCATCACGCCCTCGGCCTCCAGGGTCGAGCGGGCCGGCAGGTCGTCGGGAATCTTGATGGGCATGTGCGTCGCGTCCTCCACGTCGGGAGCTGGACAGACGCACGTGGCATGACCCGTTTAGTTGCCGGTTCGGCCACATCCTCCCGGTGAGGGGAGCGCCACCTTGCTCGGGAGCAGGTTGGCGTTGGGCGTCGGGCCCAACTCTTGATGTACCGCCGTGTCTAAGCCCGCCGCGGGCGAAGCGCAAGAGCCGGATGCGTGGGCCGGATGCGTGGCCCGATGCAAGGGCCGGATGCGGGCTGCGAGGACCGGGACCGCCGCCGGGCTCAGGCCGCCGGGCCGCCGTCCCCATCGTCCGCCGCGCCGGGCGCGCCGTCCGGCCCTGTCCCGCCGGCCAGCAGGGCCCTCGCCTGCCCGACCCAGCCCTCGCGCTCGATGCGGCCGGGAAAGGCCAGCGTCGCCCCCACCCAGCGCACCTCCTCCGGCGTCCAGGCGGCGATCTGGCGGAAATGGAAGATGCCGAGCGCGTTCAGCCGCCGCTCGTTCTGCGGGCCGATGCCCTTCAGCCGCTTGAGGTCGTCCGCCGCGCCCTCGGGCGCGGCCAGCAGCGGCGGCGCCGTGCCGTGGGCGGGAGGCACCGGCTCGGGCCGCTTCGCCGCCTCCTTCGGCGGCTTGATGCGCCGGCCGCGCGCCAAAGCGTGCGGCGCCAGCGAGGGCGGCAGGGCGGCGGGCAGGTCGAGCGGCAGCTCGGGATCCTCGGGCGCCAGCGGCACATGCTCGGGCGGCGGCGCCATATGCGGCGTCTCGCCGTGGGGAGGTTCGCCGTGGGGAGATTCGCCGTGCGGCGGCTCGGACGGCCGCACGGCGCGGACGAAATGGGCTTCCGCGGCCGCGCCCTTGGGATCGATGGCGGTCAGGGTCGCCCGGGCGAGCGCCTCCAGCCCCCGCCGCCGGGCCCGGAGGCGGAGCAGATAGGCGAGCGCCCCGCCAAGGGCGAAGGCCAGCAGCAGAAGCACCACCACGTCCACGTCGAACCCCATCATGACCGGGACCCGGACGCGCGAGAGCTGGACGGCCGGAAGGCGCCGTAGACGGTGGCGAAGCCGAGGCCGAACGCCGCCAGTTCATAGGGCCACAAGCTCACCGCCAGATACATCATGCGCCTTTTTCCTTCCCGGCGGGCGCACCCGTCCGCGCCGGCCTGCCTTACGGTGCCGCGCGCACGATGATCCGCACGCCCGCCACGGTGAGCGCCGGATCGCCGGGCACCGGCTCCGGCGCGTCGGGCGCCCAGATGACATGGTGGTCGGGAACGCCGGCCGCCACAAGATGGGCCTTCAGCGCCGCCCCCCGCGCCGCCACGGCGGCGGACGGGATGGTGGTTCCCGGCGCCGGCTGGAGCAGCAGGACCGGGCAGCGCAGCGCCGCCGCCGCCATGCGGTCCAGCGTCGGCAGGCTGTCGCCCGCCGGCCGTCCGGCGGCGTCGAAGGACAGGCCGCGCGCCGCCGCGTCGCCGAGCAGGCGGACGCATTCCGCCGCCCCCACCGGCAGGCCGGGCGCCGGGGCGTCCACGCTCACCTCGGCGGCGAAACCCGGCGGCAGCGCCGCCTTGAGCTCGGCCGCCGCCAGCGCCCCGGCGGCCGGGTAGCGCCCGGTGCCGGCGAGCATCACCTGCCCGTCGCCGAACCGCAGGTCGCCGGCCTCCAGCCGCGCCAGCGGGCCGAGCGCCGCCTCCACCGCCTCGGCGAAATGGGCCGGGGCGCCCGCCCCCACCGCCGCCACGTCGGTAAGCCGGGCGGCGGGGAACAGCCGCGCCACCGCCGCCTTCACCCGGGCATGGGTGTCGGCATCGGGAAAGAAGCCGGAAAGGGTGACGCCGGTCTCGTCGCTGCGGGCGGCGAAGACATAAGGCGAGATCACCGGCGGCAGCACGCGGGCGGCCTCCAGCCTCACCCCCGGCGGCGGCGCCTTCAGCGCCTCGGCGAGATTGGCGTAGCTGGCGCTGTCGGTGGCCTCGCCGGAGAGGGTCAGGGTATTGTCCAGCAGCGTCGCCTCGCCCGCGCCCATGCGGCTCACCTGGGCGAGCGCATAGGTGGCAGCGGCGGTCCAGGCATCGGAGGGCGGGCCGCCGGAGGCGAGCCGCACCTGGTCGCTCACCTGCCCGCCGGGAAACAGCGCCTTGACCGCATCTCCCATGACGCGGCGGGCCTCCTCACCCGGGGCGTAGCCGGACAGGCGCACCTGCGGCCCCTGCCGCCAGATGCGCCAGACGAAGGGCACGGCGGGCGGCGGCTCGATGGCGAAGCGGGCGATCTGGAAGCCCTCCGGCGGGGCGCGGCGCGCCGCCACCAGCGCGTCATAGACCGCGAAGCTGCCGGCCGCCCCTTCGAGCGTGATCGCCATGTCCGACAGGCCCACCTGGCCGCGCGGCAGGATGGCGAGCTGGGCGGCGGCGAAGCGCACGGCGCGCAGCCAGAGGTCGGTGGCGGGGGCGCCGTCGCCCAGCACCGTGCCGTCGGCCACGCCCGCGTCCGGCATGGTGTCGTGCAGCGCCTTGACCACCTCCTGCCGCGCCGCCTCGGAGGGCACGTAGCCCTTCAGGTGCACGGTGTCGCCGTCACGCGCGGCGGACCAGACATAAGGCGAGACCACCGGCGGGCGCAGCGCGAAGCGGGCCAGCCGGAAATCCTGCGGCAGCGGCTCGTGCAGCACGCGCTGGAGCGCGTCATAGGTGGCAAGGTCCGGCGCCCGGCCCTCGATGGCGAAGCTGTCGTCGGACAGCGTCACCCGCCCGGCGGGTAACTGGGCCAGCAGCTTGAGGGCGAAGGCCACCACGGCGGCGAAATCGCCCGCCGGCGCGCCGCGCGCCCGCACCAGCCGGTCGAGCCCGCGCACGGTGAGGCCCGGCGGCAGCGCCTTGACCGCCTCGGCGATGCCCATCAGGGCATATTGCGAGGGCACGTAGCCCTCGATCTGCAAGGTGGCGCCGCTGCGCACCACGGAGAAGGTGAAGGGCCGGCGCTCCGGCAGCAGGGTGGTGGCGTCCTCCACCGCGCGCACGCCGGACACGCCTTCCACGGCGGCGCGCACCTTGTCGCGCGCCTCCTGCGCCAGCGCCTCGCCGAACAGAGTGGCGTCGCGCCCGGAGAAGCGGGCCACCGCCCAGGATTCGCCGGTGGCCTCCAACTGCTCGGCGGCGCGCTGGGTCAGGTCGGCCTCGACGTCCGGCCGGCTGTCCACGACGGCGAAGACCGCCAGGGCGCAGAACAGCAGCGCGCCGAGCCCGAGCACCCGGACATCCCAGCGCCACGCGCCGCCGGCCCGCGTTCCGTCCATCGTGCCGGCCCGGCGCCCCGGACCCGACCTCGCATGCATGCGCCTCTCCCGCCTTCCGCCGGCGCGCGGCCGGGGACGCGGCACATTAGAGCAGGTTGGCGGCCGATGGCATGGGCCGCGCGGGACAAATGCGACGGGCCGCCCCGGGGCGGCCCGTCCGACCGCCGCCTCAGGCGGCGTTGAGGTCGCGCACGAAGGTCTCCACCACGTTGCGCAGGTCGGTGGCCTGGCCCGACAGCCCCTGCGACAGGGTCAGCAGTTGCGAGGACGCCGCGCCGGTCATCTCGGCGGCGCGGCCGACGCCGCCGATATTCTGCGTCACCTGCTGCGTGCCGGTGGCCGCTTGCTGGCAGTTCTGCGCGATCTCGCCGGTGGCCGCGCCCTGCTCCTCCACCGCCCCGGCGATGGCCGAGGAGATCTGCTTGATGTCGCTGACCACGCGCACGATCTCGGTCATGGAGGCGACCGTGCCGTGGGTGGCCTGCTGGATCTCGTTGACCTTGCTGGAAATGTCCGCCGTGGCCTTGGCCGTCTGGTCGGCGAGCTGCTTCACCTCGGCGGCCACCACGGCGAAGCCCTTGCCCATCTCGCCGGCGCGCGCCGCCTCGATGGTGGCATTGAGCGCCAAGAGGTTGGTCTGGTCGGCGATGCCCTTGATCAGGTTGATGACGTCGCCGATGGCGGCGGCGGCCGCCGACAGGTCGCCAATCCGCGCATTGGAGGCTTCCGCCTCGTTGAAGGCGATGTCGGCCACGTCGGCGGAATGGCTGACCTGGCCGGTGATCTCGCGCACCGAGGCCGCCAGTTCCTCGGACGAGGCGGCCACCGTCTGCACGTTGGTGGCGGCCTCCTCGGCGGCGGACGCCACCGCCTGGGCCTGGCGGGAGGTCTCGTCGGCGGTCTCGGACAGGTTGCGGGCCGATTCGGCCACCTCGCCCGAGGACTGGGCGAAGCCGCTGGCGAGGTCGCGCATGCGGCCCACGAACGCCTCGCTGAGCGCCGAGCGCCGGGCGAGCACCTGGCGCTCCTGCTCCTCGCGCGCCGCCTGCTGCTGGCGGGCGACCTCGGCCTCGCCCAATTGCTCGCGCAGCAGCTCCAGCGTGTTCGACATGGCGCCGATCTCGTCGGCGCGCTCGGTGCCCTCGACCGCGCGGCCGAGGTCGCCGCGGCCCATGGCCTCCATCACCCCCATCATGCCGCGCAGCGGGGCGACGATGCCCCCGCGCACCAGCACCACGGCGACGCCGATGACCGCCAGGGTGGCGATGGCGATGGCCGCGAGCGTCATGTGTCCGGCACGGACCGAGGCGTCGGTGCCGGCATCGTTCAGCACCTTCAGTTCCGCCTTGACCGTGTTGCCGAGGGTGGCGCCGGCGCTGATGACGGCGTTGATCGCCGGCTCACAAACGGTCAGCATGGACTGGCTGGCCCGGCTCATGGCTTCGGGATCGGACGCGTCACTGGCCAGCTTGACGGTGGCGGCGCAGGTGGTCTCCACCGCCCGGTGGAAATCCTTGATCAGCCCGGCCACCTTGTCGGCATAGGCCGGCGTGGCGCCCCGCGCCTCCTCGGCGCTGCTGTCATATTCCCGCACCGCGGTGGCCAGGGCCTGCGAGGCGGCGACATTGTCCGCCGGGGTGACGGCGGCGATGTTGCGATACACCGCGACGCTGGCCGCCGTCGCCATGCGGTTGGCGCGCGCGAGCATGGACAGGGTGACTTCCGGCCCGTCGAGGATCTGCGTGTACATGCGGTCGAGATCGGCCATCTTCAGCGTCGCGTAATAGGCGCCGCCGATGCTCGTGAGGCCGAGCACCATGAGCAGGCTGACGACTTTCCAGATCATAGGCCAATTCTTGTAGGACATACGCCATCTCCAGCAGGGCAATGCGGGGTCTCGAGGCGTGACGCGCGCGAGGGGCGGGACACGAGCATCATCCCTTAGGCGCCTTATCTTGCATCAGGATTGCGCTACCACCGCATTACTTAAGGTGATCGCCGCAATACATGCCTACCATGCCGTGTATTTGCGGATACCACATCCGCGCGGCCGGACCGCAGCCGGCGCGTCGAGGCACGTGCTCCATCGTCAAGTGAGAGGGCGATTCACCGATCGGATCGCGCTCCGGCCCGGCAAGGCGGCGGCCGATGGCGCGGGACAGGAACGCCGCCCCACGCCCGCCGCAGCCACAGGCCATGGCGCCCCGGCCGCGCGGAGGCATCGCCGCGCCGTCAACCTGCGCGCGATACCGGCATGGCTCTTGCGCCGCGCCGGAAGCGCTCTGGCGCGGCTGGCGCGTGGCGTGGGAAGACGCTTGCGCGGGGCGCCGGGACAGCGCTCGCGCACGGCGCGGCGCTTACGGCCGGGGCGCCGCCTCCACCCGGCGCGCGGGCGGAGATGTCCGGACGGGACGCGCCCTCAGAAGTCGCGTTCCAGATAGAGCAGGCCGCGATGGGCGTTCACGGTCTGGATCGGCAGGCCGTAGTCGGTCTGGACATAGTTGCTGGCCGAATAGCGGGTGAAGTCGTACTGCACGCCGATGATCAGGTTGGCCACCGGGGTCCACACCAGATTGGCGCCCACATTGGCGTTGCGCCCACCGGTGGCGCCATAGGCGGCCTGGGCGACGGCATTGTTGATCTCCCACTCAGCATAGCCGGCGAACACGGCGCTGTTCCACTTCTCCGACCAGTTGTGCAGATACTGCCCGGTGACGTTCCAGCCGCTCACCAGGGAGAGGCCGGAGCCGGTGAGATAGGCGTCCGGCGCGGCGAAATCACCCGACGGATTCTGCAGGCCCAGATAGGACGTGGCGCCGTTGGCATAAGCGGTCTGGAGGTAGAGGGTATCGCCCTCGGCCACCATGGGCAGGTTGAACATGATGCCGGCCTGGAGGGCGTAGCCCCAGGTGTCGGTGGCGGCGAACTGGTCGTTCAGGTCGAGGCTGCGCACCTGGTGCAGCGCGCCGGAGAGCTGGAACGTGCCCCACTTGCCGTCATTGCGGATGTTGGCGACGAATTCCGGCACCTGCACCCCGGCCTGGTAATCGCCCAGCGTGTCAGGCAGCGCGGGGTCGAAGCTGTTCACGCCCGACGTGCGCTGGTTGGCGTCTTCCAGCGACAGGGTGGCGCTGAAGCCGTTGGCGAATTCGGCGGTGTAGGCGATCAGGTTGATTTTGGTGTCGTCGCCGATGGTGGCGGGGTCGGTGCCCAGCACGTTGGCGTTGGCATAATAAGAGAAGAAGGATTCCGCGTGGCCGAAGGTGAAGCCGGCGAACTGGATGAAGCCCTTGTAGAAATCCGCCTCGGCCTGGTTCGGGCCATCCGACCAGGGATCGGAGGAGCGCCAGCGCAGCCGCATCTCGATATAGGAGCGCAGCGTGCCGTAATCGGTGGCGGTGCGCGCATCGAGGATGAGGCCGCCGGTGGAGACGGAATAGGTCTTGTTGTTCTGGAGCGGATAGTTGGAATAGGTGTTGTAATAGCCTTCCGCATACAGGTAGCCGCCGACGCGCAGGCAGGTGTCGGTGCCCGGCACATAATAGAAACCGGCGCCCTCCGCGGTGCATTGCCGCACGTAATTGACGCCCACGGCCTTGGCCGGCAGGTCCGCGGCCTGCGCGGCGCCGGTGGCCATGCCGAGGCCGGCGGCAGCCATGCCCAGGCCGGCCACAGCCACGGCGGCGCCCAGCAGCGCGCGCGGCAACCCAGCGGTTCGAAATGCGGTCATCCGACTCCCCCGATCCTATCGCCCACCGCTTGGGTCACTATGCTTCAGCGCGCATCGGAAGAATAGAGCGCCGGCATTTTCTTGGAGCGATTCCAGAGCTTCATACAGATAGCTAGAAAAGGACTGCACGGAACATGCGATTGAACATCGCACCGGCCCGGATCCACGCGCGTTACATCAGTAACACTCACGCAACACGCCGCACACCAGCCTGACACGCCGTGCCCACCAAACACGTCTGCAAAAAAGAAAACCCCGGCGGTTGCCCGCCGGGGTCTTCCAAAACCGCTGATCGGAAGGATCAGAAGTTGCGCTGAGCGCGGATGCCGCCCGACCACACGTCGGTGGAGCCGCCAACCGTGGAGCAGTTGGTGGTGACGGTGCCGCAAGCCGCGCCAGTCGTGTTGTTGTAGTTGCCGAGCGTGCCGAGGCCGCCGTCAACCTTCGAGTAGAGCACTTCGACGCCGAGGTCGAGGTTCTTGACCGGCGACCAGATGGTGTTGACGCCAACCTGCCAGATGTTCACGTCGACAGCGCCGACGGTGTTCTGGGGCACGTTGACCTCGGTGTAACCACCGAACACCGCGGAGCGAACGCCGGGGGTCCAGAAGTGACGGTACTGAGCCTGAACGGCCCAGCCGGTCTCGGTCGAGTAGGACAGCGAGCTGCCGTTCCACACCGCGTCGGCGATGGGATAGAAGGCGCCGCTCGAGGTCAGCAGGGTGGTGTTGGCGTCGATCGAGCCGAGGCCAGAAGCGCGGCCCTGGCTGGTGCCCGACAGGCCGAGGTAGCTGAGCGCGCCGTCAGCATAGTTGGCCTGGATGTACAGGCTGTCGCCGGGCGAGATCATCGGGAGCTTGATCTCGACCACGCCACCGAGGGCCCAGCCCCAGGTGTCGGACGAGTTCTGGCCGAGGAAGGTCGTGCCCGTGGCCGAGCTGACCGGGGTCAGAGCCTGGACCTGATGGCCAGCCGCGGAGAGCTGCACCGAACCCCAAGCCTGGTCGACGCGCAGGTTGCCGACGATGTCGGGGAACTGCTGGCCAGCCTGGTAGTTGGAGTAGCCGAGGCCCGTGCCGCCGGCGGCGTACAGACCCGAGGAGGCCGCCTGAACGCCGGTGGTGCGGTTCACGGCGTCTTCGAGGGCGAGGGTCGCCGAGAAGCCGTTGCCGAACTGGGCGGTGTAGGCCAGGGCGGTGGTCCACTGGTTCGAACCGGCATACAGCGTGGTGTACGCGTAGCTGGTGCCCGTGTCGAAGAACGACTGGGTGTAACCGAAGGTGAAGCCAGCGAACTGGATGAACGCGCGCTCGAAGTACAGGCCGATGCCCGAACCAGCGTTGCCACCCGTCTGGGAATCCCAGTTCATGCCGAAGCGGATGTACGAACGCAGGGTGCCGTAATCGGTCTGCGTACGGGCATCCATGCCCATGACGGCGCGAGCGCGGGTCAGGTAGTCGTTGTCGTCAGCGTCCGAATAGGGATAGCCGCCGACGCCGGCGCCGACGCCGTTGAAGGCCGTGCCAGCAACGCTGGAGATATTCGGGTTGAACGTGCCAACCGCGTTCACGTAGGTGTCGAAGCGGGCGTAGCCGTCGATCTTCAGGCAGGTGTCCGTGCCGGGGATGTAATAGTAGCCCGCGCCGTAGGCGGAGCACACCTTCACATACTCCACAGCCTTCGCCTTCACGGGAAGGTCGGCAGCCTGGGCGCCGGCGACGGCGGCGAGACCCGCGACGCTACCGAGCAGAAGGCTCTTCACCATCTTCATTGTGACCTCCAAAATTTTGTTCCGAGGGAGCGAGCGCCGCATCGACGGTGCTGTCGCACCCCGAGAAGGTCTTGCCCCGATTCCCCCACCGCACGCGCCCGGCTGGGACACACACAGGAAGGGGCGACCGGGGACTGCCCCCCTTCGTCGCAATGTCACCTTACAAAAGCCCGCCCCCGGATCAACGTGGACCTGCTCCAAAACGCCCTGTGGCAGGGTCTTTTCCAGGGAGTGTTGCAGGAACAACACGCTGGTGTGATGCCCATCATGCTACCGCACAACCCGCCGCAAAGCCTTCGTTTACCTTAGCTTGCGATCTTTTGCGCCGCGCCGGCCGGTGCCGCACCGCGGTATAGGCGCCCCTGGGGAAGGCTCGGCCGGTCCCGGCGAAAAGCTGGACAAAGTGTGGCGAGAGACGGGACGGCTCGAATCATGGCCGGCCCGGCCCGGCAACCCATGGCTGCGCCGGGGCTTTTTACCCTATCGTGGCGGGCTCAGGCGCGCCGTCCCCGGGCCATCCGGCGGGCGATCAGCGCGTCCAGCGAGAGCACGCCCGGCCCGCGGGCGATCAGCAGCAGGAAGCAGGTGGCCCACACCCCGTGCAGCGGCCAGGCGTCGGGATAGACGAAGACCTCGATCACCGCCGTCATGCCCAGCAGGGCGAGCGCCGACAGCCGGGTGGCGAGGCCCAGTACCAGCAGCACCGGGAAGGCGTGCTCGGCGAAGGCGGCGAGATGCGCCGCGAGCCAGGGGTCCACCAGCGGCAGGCGGTATTCCTCCTGGAACAGCGCCACCGCGCCCTCGGTCACCCGCCAGCCCTCCACCTTGGTCTCGCCCGACTGCCAGAACACCGCCGCCGGGAATACCCGCGCGCAGAGCGTGACCAGCGACAGGGGAATGGCATCGAGCGCCGCGCGGACCCGCTCCACGGCCGGGACCAGGCCGGCGCGGCGGGAGGCGGTCGCACTCTCAAGCGTCATCATCGTGCGTCTCCGGAAGATGGATGCGGCAGGCAAGGCCGCTGCCGATCAGCTCGGCCAAAGCGGCGGCGGGATCGAAGCGGGGGTCGGCCGCGCCGGCGGCGGCGGCGCCCAGCGGCGCGCCCGCCCCCAGGGCGGCGAGGAAGGCATGGGCTCCTGGCGGCAGAAGCCGCACGGTCACGTCATGGGCCGGCCGGTCCACCAGCGTGTGCTGCGGCAGCCAGGGGTCGATGGGTCCCGCCGGCTCCAGCCCCAGGGCCATGCGGAAGATGGTGCAGGCGGGATGCGCCGCCGCGACCAGTTCCACCGCCGGGTTGAGGTCGAGCCGCAGTCCCGCCACGGCCGTGGGGTCGATGCCGGCGAACGCCGCCGGGCCGAGGCGCGGCGCGTCGGCCGCGTGATAGGCGCGGGTGCGGGCGGCCTCGATGCGGGCCACATCCGCCAGATAGGGCAGGTCCGCGGCCGGCGGAAAGGCCGCGATGAAGTCCGGAAGGGCATCGCCATAGACCATCAGCACCGGCGAGGCCGGCGGGTGGCTAAGGGTGAAATCCCGCGCCATGGCCCGGAAGAACTCCTCCCCCACCAGGGCGCGCACCGCCGGGAAGCGGGCCTCCAGCGCGCCGATCAGCCCGACCGCCACATTGTTGCGATAGACCGCGAACCGCCGCCCGGCCGGCCCGGCGAGACCCGGCGGCGGCTGAAGGTCGGTGGCGGTCAAAGCGGCCGCGAAGCCGGAGAGGGTGGCCATGGCTCAGGCCGCCCGCGCCGCGCCGGCGCGCGCCAGGATGGCCGCAGCCCGCTCCGCCTCGGCCCGCAGCACCGGCCAGTCCGGCACGTCATTGTCCCATTCGATCAGGCTCGGCCGGGGGCCGGCGCGGGCGATCACCTCGCCGAACAGGGTCCACACCGGATCGGCCACCGGGCTGCCGTGGGCATCGATCAGCAGCGGGGCGCCGGCGTCGTCCACGTCGGCGTCATGGCCGCCGAGATGGATCTCGCCCACCGCCTCGAACGGGAAGTCGGCGAGATAGGCGCGCGCGTCGGTGCCGTGATTGGTGGCGCAGACGAAGACGTTGTTCACGTCCAGCAGCAGGCCGCAGCCGGTGCGGCGCACCAGCTCGCGCAGGAACTCCACCTCGCCGATGCTGCTCTCCTCGAAGCGCACGTAGGTCGATGGATTCTCCAGCAGCATGCGGCGGCCGAGCCGATCCTGCACCTCGCCGATATGGTCCGCGACGCGGGCCAGGGTCGCGGGCGTGTAGGGCAGCGGCAGCAAATCGTTGAAGAAGGCCCCGCCGTGCGAGGACCAGGCCAGGTGCTCGGAGAAGCTCTCCGGCGCGTAGCGGTCGATCAGCACCTTCAGGCGGGCGAGATGGGCTCTGTCCAGCGGCCCCTCCCCGCCGATGGACAGGCCGACGCCGTGGATCGACAGCGCATAGGTCTCGCGCAGGCGCGCGAGCTGGGCATGGGGCCGGCCGCCCTCGCCCATGAAATTCTCCGCATGCACCTCGAAAAAGGCCAGCGGCGGCGCGTCGGCGGCGATGGCGGCGAAATGCTCCGGCTTGAAGCCGACGCCGGCGCCACAGGGAAGTTGCTGGGTCATGACCCTCTCCTCGAACGGGAGGGGGCGCCGTCGCCGGCGCCCCCGGCTTCACGCGGGCGGTTCACATCCGCCGGTCACATGGGGTTGAGGTGGCCCATGCCGTTCGGGGTCTTGATGGTGTCGCAGGTGCCCTTGGCCACGTACTTCCAGGCCTTGGCGTCGTAATTCACCTTGGAGGTGCCGGCGCAGGAGGTGCCGGCGCCCGCCGCGCAGTCGTTCTTGCCGGCCATCGAGATGCCGTAGCACTTGTCCATGGTCGGCTGCGGCGCGACCGGGCCGGCATAGGCGCTGGCGAGGCTCAGTGCGGTGGCGAAGGAACCGGCGAGAGCGGTGGCCGCGATGCGCGTCTTGGTCGTCATGGGAGGTCTCCGTGAAAGTCGGGCGCTGCGCCGGACCGGCCGTCGTGCCGATGCGGTGCGCCATTCCCTTCTTCGGAGGCCCCGGCCATTGCGTTACAGCGGCGGGCAAAGAAAGATGCGGAAGAATTTTTCCGGCAGCGTCCCGCCGCCGCCTGTAACGTCCGCCGCCCGCCGCGCGTACTGACCTTCGGGAACCTGTCGATGGACGAACGCGAAAGGCGGTGGACGCAGATGATGCTGGCGGCGCATGCGGGAGACCGCTCGGCCTATGAGCAGTTGCTGCGCGAGATCGCCCCGGCGGTCCGCGTCGTGGTGCGCCGGCGCTTCGCCAGCTTCGGCATGGCCACGCACGACGCCGAGGACGTGGTGCAGGACACGCTGCTGGCGGTCCACCTCAAGCGCCAGACCTGGCGCACCACCGACCCGCTCGGCCCCTGGCTGTGGACCATCGCCCGCAACAAGCTGGTGGACCACCTGCGCCGGCGCGGCCGCCGGGTCGAGGTGCCGATCGAGGATTTCGCCGAGACCCTGTCCGCCCCCGAGGAGCGCCCCGGCGCGGACGCCGCCGACGTGGAGCGCCACCTCGCCCTGCTGCCGGAAAAGCAGCGGGCCGTCCTGAAGGCGGTGGCGGTGGACGGCGCCTCCATCGGCGACACCGCCCGCCACATGGGCATGACCGCGGGCGCCGTGCGCGTGGCCCTGCACCGGGCCTTCGCCGGCCTCGCCGCGCGCCTGCGGGCGGACGATTGAGATGGAAGCTGCACCGTGAAGACCGAAGATCTCCTGCGCGGCCTTGCCGCCGACACGCGCACCGGGCCGGGGCTCGGCTCCGGCCTCGCGCTGGCGCTTTGCGCCGGCCTCGCCGGGACGGCGCTGCTGTTCGCGGCGACGCTGGCGGTGCGGGCCAATTTCGCCGCGCTGCTGCTGGACCCGCGCATCCTGCTGAAATTCGCCGTCACCCTGTCGCTGGCGGGCGCCGCCGCCGCCCTCGCCCTGCGGCTGTCGCGGCCGGGCGCTGCGGCGCGTCCGGCGGCCCGGCTGCTGCTCGTTCCGCTGCTGGTGCTGGCCATCGGGGTGGGCACCGAGCTGGCGCGCACCCCGGAACGGAGCTGGATGCCGGGGCTGGTCGGCCAGTATGCGGTCTATTGCGTGCTGCTGATCCCGCTGATGGCGGCCCCGGTGCTCGGCGCCGTGCTGCTGGCGCTGCGGCGCGGCGCGCCGGGCCATCCGGCCTGGGCGGGGGCCGCCGCCGGCCTGCTGGCGGGCGGGCTCGGGGCGGCGTGCTACGCGCTCCACTGCACCGACGATTCGCCGCTGTTCGTGCTGGCCTGGTACGGGCTCGCCATCGGCGCCGTCACCCTCGCCGGCGCCCTGCTCGGCCGCCGGCTGCTGGCCTGGTAGGCGCCGCCGCTCAGGCGGCGCTGGTCTTCTGCTCTTCCAGGGCGCGCAGGAAGTTCAGGTGGCGCGTCATGTCCGCCGAGGCGCTGTGCTGCTCGTGCACCACGCGCTGGAGATTGCCCAGCGCCTCCTGCACATGGGCGGACTGGTCGAAGATGGCTTCCACCTGGTCGATCACGCTCTTGTAGCGCAGGCCTTCGGCCGAGAACTCGTCGCGGGTGAGATCGATGATCCCGCCGAGCCGGCGCAGCGAGCCCTCGATGCCGCCGATCGCCGCCTGGGTCTGGCCCAGCGTGGTCTTGGTATCGCCCGCCAGCTTCTTGACCTCCCCCGCCACCACGGCGAAGCCGCGGCCCGCCTCGCCGGCGCGGGCGGCCTCGATGGTGGCGTTGAGCGCCAGCAGGTTGGTCTGGCCGGTGATGCTGTCGATCACCGACAGCACCTTGCGCACCGAGCCGAGCGCATCGTTCACGCTGGCGAACTCGTGCGCCAGCCGGTCCGCATTGCTGGATTGCGCACCGCCGCCCCCGCCGGCGCCGGCGGAGACCACGTCGCGGATGCCGGCCATCACCTCGCCCACGCCGGAGATGTCCTCCAGCATGTCGCCCACCTTGGAGACGAAGTTCAGCGCCTGCGAGAGCTGGTCGATCACCTGCGAGCGCATGGTGTTGAGCACGCGCGCGTTGTTCAACCGGCAGCGGGTGAAATAATTGGCGAAGTTGGCGTAGTGGATGGCGAAATTGTCGATGAACTCATCCTGGAACGGCCCGTCCGCGGCATCGAAGAAGACGATGGCGGAGAGCGTCTGGTTGATGTTGATGCCCATCAATTCGCCGAAGGTGGAGAAGCCGGCCACCGGAATGTTCCAGACATCGTCGGTCTTGCCCAGCACCGGGCCGTTCAGCAGGCGCCGCAGGATGCAGTCGTTGAGGATGGCGGTGAGCGGCTTGGGCTTGCCGCGCAGGAAGGCCTGCACGTCGCGCCGGGTCTGCTCGGCGAAATCCACGCTCTCCAGCAGGAACAGTTCGTCGCCGGGGCTGACGTCGCAATAGAAGGCGGCCGAGCCCTTCTCCAGGTCGAAGCCGGCGACCGAGCGCACGAACAGCTCGCCGTCGAGGCTGATGCCGAAGGTCTGCCCGGCCAGCGCCTTCTCCAGCCCGGCCGGCGTGGTGCGCAGCGCCGCGCACAGGGCATCGACGAACGACACCGGGGCGCCGGTGGCGCGGTCCAGCACGGCGCGCACCTTGCGGGTGTTGATGTCGGCGTCGAGCACCGCGAACGACTGTTCCTTGCGGCGGAAGTTCTGGCTTTTCAGCACGCTGTAGCGCTTGCCCGGCGCCAGCTTCACGAACGCCACTACGGCGTGGTTCTTCACCACGCTGCGGCCGTCGAACAGCTGCGTCTCCTGGAAATCGAGCTTGCCGCCCGCCGAGCCGCCCACGAACAGGCACGGGAACTTCCCGGAGCGGTACACCGCCTCCATGAAATAGTTCTCGGAATTGGACAGGCCGTCGATCAGGGTCAGGGCGAAGCTGTCTTCCGCCCGCAGCGGAAACGGCACGGAAACCTCGCGCAGCGAGGCCACGATCTTCTCCACGCGGGCATCGCGGCCGAGGCGCACGGTGCCGGAGCGGATGTCCTCGCAATGCAGCGGCACGGTGGCCACGTGGACGGTCTCGATCAGGTCCGGCGCGAAGATCTGCACCACCACATTGGTCCAGCGCCCGTCGGCGGCCTTGTAGAGCGGACCGCGCCCGGCATTGCTCAACTCGCCGGCGGTGGAGACGGCCACGACCCGGGTCGGGCCGGCCATGCGCTGGAGGCGCGAGACCACCGCCTCGAAGGAGACGTGGGGCGAGACATAGGCGAGGGCGAGGGCGGCGGGCCGCCCGGCGAAGCGGAACGCGGCCTCGTCGAGGCCGGACAGCGCCTCCCCGGTCTCGATGATGCGGACCGGCTCGGTGGCGGCGGCGCCGGGAGCGGCAAGGTCGGGACCCATGGCAAGCCGGGGGCTGGCCGCCCCGGCGGAGGGGTGGGCGGCGGCGGCGCGGGACCCGAACGACATCATTGCCTCTTATGCTTGATCTCCAATGCGGGACAGCTAGAGCAAGGGCGCCATGTCATAAATCGCGAAACACACCATTTCCGCAACCGTAAGGAAACAGAACGAATTCCCGTCCCGGACCTGCCGGGCCCTCTGCGGCGCGGCCGCGGCGGCCGGCCGCGGCGCCGCCCTGCCGCTCTCGCGCCAAGCCTCTGGACCGGCGCGGAATTTCCCGCGCACCCGCCGGCGCTCCGGCTCGGCGCCCCTGCCCCTTCGCGGATTCGCGGTGTCGGGCGGACGTTCCAGATCGGCGCATTCTTGTGACACGCAGGATCAGATGTCATCCAGGGGCACAGCCGGGATTAGGCGGGATTTGCCGGAAATGAGCGGGAAAGCCTTGCGGTGAAAGAGCTGGCCGCATTGTCGGCCGCCGGTGGCACCTTCGGCCGCCGCGCAAGATCAAATGGCACCGCGGCGCGCTTCGTCGGTTCGCGCAAGATCGAATGTCACCCGCTTACGTCCTCTCTCGTCGCCCCCCGACGAGACATATCCCCACACCGATTGCGAGTGCTGCGGCACCGGATTGCCGGCAAACCGTTGAGGCTTGAGCTTGGCCGCAACCGGAAGGTGACGGGTAAAAACATTGCTTGCATATCAGGCTCTTAGCGGCAGCCAGAGGCAAGCATGGAATGGGCGAACTCCAGCGCAGCGTCAACGATAACGCCGAGAATGGCCTTTCTCACGACCCTCAGGCCAAGCGTTTACCGTTGCCCGGCGCTTCTGCGGCAGAGCGCAAATCGGCGCGGAGTTGGGTGACCACCAATTTGATCATCGCCAAGCGTTCGTCGGCGTTTTCGGTCGCCGCCGTGATTTCCGCGTATTTGCGCCCGGTGAGCCGGCCGAGGTCGATGGCGGCCAAGCCGACCTTCTCTTCCTTGTAGAGCCGAGAGATGGCGTCGGTGATCCGCCCCATCAATTCTTCATCTACGGATGCCTGCGACTGCCCACTGATGGCGCCCGGTGGCGTCGGCCGCGGATCGCGCCCCGTATCCGCGCCCGCGATCCAATCCAGCGAGACGTCGGCGGCCTTGGCCAGCAATTGAAGGGCATAGAAGGGTGGGCGGGCGTTCCCATCTCGCCATTTAGCGATTTGCTCCGCCTTGTAACCCACAATTGTGGATGCGCCCTTCAGGCCACCAACCCGCTTGAGCACCGCTTTCAGGCGGGTTCCGAGCTCCGGCGTCCAGCCCGGAACTTTCTCACCCGCTCCGTCCGCCGGTTCCGAGCTGTCGTAACCATCGACCATTACAACGGGAATCCCGCTTTTGTGGATGCGCATCGACGCCCGCAGGTCGGAACTCCATTTTTGCGGTTGCATAACTCCACAAAAATGGACATTCTCGCGACAAGTGAACGCATTCGCGATCTCATTCGTGTGCGCAATGCCCCGAAAAAACCGGCTCTGGCAGGAGCCGGCTTCCGAGGAGTTCAACATGACCAAGTCGGCGCCTGTCGTGTGGGACAGGCACGCGATCCGGGCCGAGGTGCATCGGCGCGAGACCACTTTGACGGCAATCGCCCTCGCAGCCGGTCTCGACCAATCGGCCTGCCGCTCCGCTCTCGTCCGCCGTCACCTGGCAGGCGAGAAAGCCTTGGCCGATTTCCTCGGAATCGCTCCCGAGAAGATCTGGCCCGAGCGGTACGCCAAGCCGTCACCCTGGGCA